>NZ_JBXGSE010000024.1:0-5648 GCF_056790235.1 Pseudomonas sp. VMV1 | reverse complement strand
TGGCGGTGATGTTCAGCGGCGATTCCCTGGGTGGGATGCTGGCTGCCGGTTTGGGCATCTACATGTTACCGCAGATCGGCTGGAGCTCGATGTTCTTCGTGGCAACCTTGCCACCTCTGTTGCTACCGGCCATCCTCTACTGGCTGCCGGAGTCGGTGGGTTTTCTGATTCGCCAAGGCCATATCGAGAAAGCCCGTCACTTGCTGTACCGCCTAGCAACGGATGCGGGCATTGGTGCGCACGACGTACTTGATCAGCGAGACCAAGGCCTGTGGTGGCTCGGTCGCCGAGTTGTTCCGGTACGGGTTGGTGGAGCGCACCCTGGCCATCTGGGTTGCCTGCTTATGGTTTGCGCGCTGGGCTCATGGCTCACCACGCTCGCGGCGGGCGCCGACTACAGCCTGGGCGCGAGCCTGTCTTTCCTGCTGGCGCTGAACTTCGGCGGCATGGCCGGACGATATTGGTTGGCTGGCTGCGTGACCGCTTGAACCTGGTCAAGGTAATGGCTGTGTTCCCCGCCGTGGCTGCGTTGTCGACCAGTCTGCTAGAGGTGAACAGCACGATGCCTGTGCTCTACCTGCTGATCTTCGTGGCTGGGGCCACCACCATCGGTACGCAGATCCTGCTGTACGCCACAGCCGCCCAACTCTATGGCCTTCCCATTCGCTCCACTTGCCTGGGATGGGCCTCTGGCATCGGCCGCAACGACGCTATCGTCGGCTAAATTATAGTGAACTCGCGCTAGGTTCTATCATTTGCCCGAGGTAGTAGCCCTATAAACGTATTTTTTGTTCGCTGTGAGTTCCAAGATAGGCAGTACGAAAGCGTGTGCGCAGGTTATTTTGCGTCACGCGGGCCCGTCTAGGCCCACAAGCACGCCTGACATTATCAGCAATCTACACCGCGTTTGAAGTTGCATAATGAGTGCATCTACGCGCGCAGGACGGACGCTCCTAGCAGAAACGTAGAGTGCAAGAGGGTATAGCTCTTCTCCCCACTCCTCGAAACATCGATGCAGTTGTCCAGATCGGAGCGCAGAACGAGCTTCAATTTCTAAAAGTTGCGCAAATCCTACGCCTTCAATGCAGGCTGCGAGCAAAGTCGTGCCATCGCTTACTAGTATCCCACCTGCAGCACGTACATTGAGATTCCCCGAAGCACTGATGAAACGCCATGGGTAGGCAGAGCCGCTTATCGGATCACGCATTAGGACGCAGGGTAAGGCATTGAGATCTTGCGGTCGTGCAGGGACCCCAGTGGATGCTAACAATGCTGGTGCTGCAGCGGTTAGAATTCGAGTATTTGCGAGATTTATACGTGTTAGGCCCTTCGCCTCGACATCGCCGAAGCGCAGCGCCGCATCAAAACCATCGCTGACTAGGTCATTCAAGGTATCTCGCACCACGATTTCTACACTAAGTTGGGGGTAAGAGATACGCAGCGCCGATAAAGCACCTGCAAGCACGAGGCTGGCTGATGGGGCATCAGCTGCGATACGCAGCCTGCCAGTGACCAGGGACTGCCCGGTGACGAGGTCGCTGGCCGCAGCTTCTGCTTCTTCTAGGATCGGCTTGACCCTATTGTAGAAGCGCTGCCCTTCTTCGGTGAGAACGACGGCGCGTGGACTACGCTCGAACAGCCTAGCGCCGACTCGTTGCTCAAGTCGGGAGATAGCCCTACTGACCCCCGAGCCAGTAATACCAAGCGCTGCGCCTGCATTAGTGAAATTACCCATATCGGATACGGCAGCAAATACGCCTATACCCGCCAATAGCTTGGCATCAAAAGCCATGTTGACTCCTCGTCATCTAATGCTTGTCAGCCATTCATCTACGTCATGTTATACACTGTTTCCTCTCACTACAGCGTCGGAGCATTGATATGAGGATGACAGGCAATACCATTTTGATTACAGGTGCAGGGTCCGGTATTGGCCGCGCACTGGCGCAGGCGTTCCACTCACTCGGAAATAAACTCATTATTACAGGTCGTCGCAAGGACACATTGGACGAAGTGGTGGCAGCAAACCCTGGCATGGTCGCCTACGAGCTGGACATACAGGATCGAGCTGCGGTGAGTGACTTTGCTCGAAAGATCACCGCACAGCATCCGATGCTCAATGTGGTGATAAACAATGCCGGCATAATGCAGCAGGAGGATCTGACGAAGGGTGAATCTGCGCTTGACCAACTGGATGCACTGATGGAGACAAACTTTTTAGGGCCGGTGCGTCTAAATGCAGCGCTCGTACTACATCTGCAGACACTAAACGAAGCCGCGATCATAAATGTAGGATCTGGCTTGGCGCATGTACCGTTGACATTGGTTCCGAGCTATTGTGCAACAAAGGCGGCGATCCATTCATACAGTCAATCTCTGCGTCATCAGTTGCGTAATAGCCCAGTTGAGGTCATTGAAATTATTCCGCCCGCGGTACACACCGGCTTGCTGGGGTCAGATCAGCAAGCACCACACGAAATGCCGCTGCCGGTGTTCATTAATGAGGTCATGGCACTGTTCCAGCAACAGCCAACGCCGCAGGAAATCTGTGTGGCGAATGTGCTACCACTACGGCGAGCAGAAGCTGGGGACTATGATGCTGTGTTCGCTCAGGTTAACCAAAGTATCGTGCTTTAGACTAAGAGCACTATAAGTTTTTATTATTGTCCTTTTCTACGATGAGCTGAGCTATTTCAGCTCTGCGATTGTGCAGCAGCTGGGGCAAGTATATGCTTGTCTCAGCCATTTTATGACAGACCTCGCAGGTAGGGATTGTGATGCTAAAATCTTCACTTCGAGTCAAGTTTCCATCTGCTCCAGATGGCACTATCACTACAACCTATCTTGGTCAGGACCAGGCAACTTAACTTAGCGTCTTGATAGCATAGGAGCCAGCCGTGAACCATCGTTACGAGCATGCGTACGACAGTAGAATATTGATCGACCATGCCGTTACTCAACACAATAATACACTGGATAACGTACCGTCGTGCACTTTCTAGTGCGTCTAGATCTACAGTATCGCCAGGAGAAATATCGTTCTAGACAAAGGGATGATCGACTACGCAGCGATACATGCCAAAGTAGCGGCTGGGACCCGGTAAGGTGATCAATCAACGAGTCTCATACAGCGCTATAACTGCAATCTGTTATCCACGAGCTACGTTGGTGTGTAATGCTACAAGTTTCCGCTGCTTTTTAAACTGCTACTAGGCGCCGGGCAGACTTGTAGCATTTCGCCCATCTACTAAACCGGTGCGTCTGCCAGGTACCGAATTCAGTCCCAGCAGGCGTTGCTGCAGTATTATCGCCAATCAAAATACGATATCAAAGCACTCTAAGGGACTGTGACCCTGTCGCTATTTAGCCGGTTATTGTTTGGCGAAAAATGGCTCGTAATTTGCGTTTGAGCGTGTTTGAGTTTTCAAACTAACTCCGCCATCATAAGTGTCATATGATTAAACATCAGTATCAAAAGTAGGCATGAAACGACGGCTTGTCTCTTTGTAAAGTAAATGCTAGAGGGGTGGATAATTAGGGTGACGGAAATGCGATGTTGATTGATGGGTATTAATGCATTAAACATCGATTAAACTTGACACTTAAATATTTGCCGCACTTGAAATCCTAAGCGAAACGCAGGTCGTCATATTAAGGTATTTTCTCATTATTTTGTTCAAAAGCCGTTTTAGATCAGATTTTTCTTCGCTGCTTAAGAATTGAGTGAGGTTATTGAGTGCGTAATCACAGACCGGAAATAGTTCGCTGCTTAACGCTATCCCTGCGTCAGTTAGCTCTAGCCGAACTTGGCGAAGCTCGCTCAGGTTATATGCGCGGCGCAGTAGCCCTTTGGCTTCGACGCGATCGAGCACACGACTTAGGGCACCGCTATCGATGGAAAGACAGCGACGAAGTTCGGTTGGGCTATCAATGCGATCACGTTTGATTAAAATTAGTAAATTAAATTGAGCAGCCGTGATGTTGTGATGCGTAAGGTAGCTATTTATTGGACGATCCCTGTATTGGTTGGCAAGGTAGAGTAAGTGACCTACCGAGTTGAGCAAAGGAATCTCTTTAGAATTGAAGTGGGGCATTGGGTTATTTTCCAAAATAATCGGATGAACCACTTTAGAATAGTACCACGAGAATAGATTGAGTGAACTTGTTAGTGCAGCCAAGCTTCGACGACATAATAAAGTAAAAATTTGCCTTTACCTTGGTAGTATTTATTAATATTAAAAATTTAGCGATCTTGGATGTACGAGAATCTCGCGCAATATATGGCGCCGCTTTTTCACAAATATTTAATAATGCAGTGTCTTTATTAAAGTCTGGGATCGACATCGTTCGGAAGAAGGCCGTATTCAGTATGCACATGCGCCGTGTATAATTTATCTCACCTTACAATACACAGGGTTTGCGCTCCGCTCTAATAGCTATACGCAAACTTTCTGTAAATTTCAAAAAATTTCTAATTGTCGCGTGATTATTTCATTGGATTGTACCTTATAAATACTGCCAAATGGATACAATAATAACGTTCTTTTGCGGTCTACGCGCGCTTACGCAATGGACATCATTCTGCTAGCGCGCGACGGATCGTAAACCTGTAAGTTCGAGTCTCCTATTGTGTATGTCGCAGCTAGATCGCTTTTATGGGTACCAGTAAGTGACTGTCGTAATCCCCACCTATATGAAACACGTGCAATCCTGAATTACGCGTCGTCTCTGGAACTTTTTGCTGTGCCACCCAATCTGGAGATGTACTGGCATCGCCACCTAATGTTTTAAATTCAACTGACTCTCCAGGTGGGTAAGTAAAACACCCGACTGGAACGGAGATGCGCGCTGAACCTAGTGGTAGACTCATGGGTATGGGTTTATACGGCGCTACCATCACCTGCAGAATTTCCCCTTCGTGTAAACGTAGGCCCAAAGGAGATAGAGATATTTCCAATGGCACGATCTCGCCCGCGGACAACCGTTGGTCGTCCTGCATCAAAAGCACTGGATATGCAGGAGTTGACCGATGTTCATCGAGCCTGCGTCTAGATGCCCGCTGTAGCCCTACGGCTTGAAAGGGTTTGATTTCGCCCGTACCTAGCGGATGCAAAGTAATCTGCCCTGTTGCAGAAAGCTTTTCCACGACGACCACTAGGTCCATATCGTCTGATCCGCGAGCCTCAACCCATAGCTTAAGCTTTAACTCGCCAATGATTTCGGCCGCATAGTCTACCTTCATTCTGTAAACGGTTGGATGTCCATCATCAACTGCGTACTGCAAGCTGGCTGGATCGGCCGCTGGCTCAGTGTTCATCGTGCCATCCGCTCTTAGAAAAAGGGGTCGATGCTGATACCCCGAAGGGGGCCAAGAATCAACTACTCGCTCTACCTCGTCCTCACCGCCTGGATCTATCACTGAGATCCTTACTTGGGGAGTTTTTAGCCACGTATTGGCCAAGCCTTTTAGATAATGATCAAAAAATTCCGCTAGCTCCTCTATATACCTTGGTTCATAAAAGTCTGGCCATTCCATTGTATTGTGAATACGTAGCCATTTTTGGTTTGACCCGATATCGGTATAAGCATCGAAGGTTCCTTGGGTGTGGGCCATATTGTCGTACGATGCCACAATATAAGCAGGCACT
>NZ_JBXGSE010000023.1:0-5692 GCF_056790235.1 Pseudomonas sp. VMV1 | reverse complement strand
AACTCCCGCCGAGTGTTTTAACCACGCTGTTGCGTCGACCGGTTGAAACCACACCGATAGACGTATCAGCGGGCCGCAAGGTCTTTCCCCACGGGACTTCTGCTCCCGATGGGGGCAGGGTCCCTCCCAACCAGGAGGTGCACCATGGCCGAGATCATCAATCTGGTGATTGTCGTTCTCGATCTGCTTCTCTGAAGCGATCGCTCAAGCGAGTCCCCGCCCATGCGGCGGGGCTTGCCTTGAGTCTACTGCGGAGTGCCCCTCAGGCAGCCCACAGTGGATTCTCGATGGCGCCATGGTGCGCCCTCGTGATGCAGCAGCTGAGCTCTTCAGCACCGGCCTTTCGTTCTGATTGGCCAACCCTCAACCCGCGCGGGCTTCGTTCCCGCCGGGGCCGGACTCCGCGCTTACCGGAGATCCAGGAATGTCCATCAACACCGCGCTTACCACCATGATGGCCCGCCAGCTCGACAAGCTTGGTTACCCGTCCGACGACGTGCGCTATTCCCTCGGCTATTGCCAGGGCGATGGCGCAAGCTTCACCGGTACGCTCGATATCGAAAAGCTTGGCCCGCGCCTGGTACCGGAGATCCTTCCGGCGATCTGGCGCGAGCTCAAGGAAAACGCAGACCAGCACGAGGAGCTCACACTGTCACCGGGCCGCGATCGCTATGTACATGAGCGATCCACGTCCTTGAGCGAGTCGGCTTGTAGCGTTGAAGGTACCGCCGCAGAGGTGTACGGCGGCCCCACGCATAAGGTCGCGTTCTACCGCTTCATGACGGCCTTGGAAGAGGACATCGTGTCTACGGGGGCGATGCTTGCGCGCATGGGCTACAGCCTCACTGAGCGCTATTTGCGCGAAAGGGTCCAGCTGCGAGTCTTTCGCCTGGATCGTTTTCGCGTAGAGCTCAACGCCTTCGAGGACGAGACCCACAACCCGTTCGAATGGCAGACCACCGATGACGAGCTCGATGAGCGAATCACGGCCGTCATGGAAGAAAAGCTGCACTTCTGCGCACTGGAAGCCAAGGTCTACCTGGTCACCAGTGAAGAGGAGGGTGGCGACATCCTTCTCGCCGGCAAGCACGTCTACGGCGTAGAGCTTCTGGAGGGGCGGCGCGTTTGCAGCGCCGGCCGCGAGGTCATTCACGACGCTATCGGTACTGCCCGTCAGTACCTCAACTCACTGTCCCTACCGCGCCTGCGGCAGGCAGCCTGATCCAACCAACCCCAGGGGGGCTTATCCCCCTCTGGGGGCGAAGTCTCTCTGGACCACTCCCCAGCGCCGGGGCTTCCCCCAAGCTCCCGTCTCGGGGGTTTCGGGAAGCCCCGGTGGTGGGCTTTACCTGGAGGTCCATGATGAGAAATTTGAAAGCGAGTGTGGTGCGTGACGCGGCAAAGGTGCGTGGCTGGGATTCCATCCTGGAGGATCTGTGCCCTGAGATCGATGCACGCGCATTCAGCAAGGTGGGGCGCCATGTCGCCTGTCCTGTGCACGGCAAGACCGGGCGCAAGGGGGATGGCTTCCGCTTCTTCCGCAAGGACTTTCACGAGTCCGGCGGCGGTATCTGCAACACCTGCGGTGCGTTCCCGGATGGGTTCGCGCTGCTGCAGTGGCTCAAGGGTATCGACTTCGCTGATGCGGTATCTCTGGTGGGTGACCGCCTGGATATCCGCTCTACCGATGACGAGAATGTGCAGGAGCGTGTCAATCGCCAGAGCCTGCCTCAGCTTCAAGCCCGGCGCGAAGCCGCGGCGGCGAAGCAGGCGGAGGAGGACACGATGCTGCGCAACCGGCTGAACAAGATGTGGGCGGAGACCATCCCGCTGACTCATCCTGACGCCGAACCTGCACGGTTGTACCTGGCCAGCCGCAAGATCCTGATCTGGGATCGCAGCGGCCTCGAAGGCACGGTGCGATTTCACCGGGGCCTGGCCAGCCACAATGAAGATGGGCGCTTTGAAGGCGAGTACCCGGCGATCGTCGCCAAGGTCTCGAAGGCGAAGATGCCAATCACCTTGCACCGGCACTTTCTTACCGCTCGCGGCGAGAAGGCACCGGTGGAGAACCCGAAGAAGATGTGCGTCTATCCCAGTGATCGTCAGGTCACCGGTGGCGCCATCTGCACCGGGCCGTGGGATGCTCAGGTTGTCGACCTGTGCGAAGGCCTTGAGACCGCGTTTGCGATCGAAACAGGGATGGATCTTGCGGTTCGGGTTTACCCGGCGGTGAGCGCCACCTTGCTGGAAGCGTTTGAGCCTGGGCCGTCGACCAAGCTCGTTCGCATCTGGATCGACAAGGACCGGTCCGGTCGTGGAGAGGAAGCTGCCAAGGTGCTGCGCAAGCGGCTCTGGGAGCGAAACATCCAGCTGCAGGTCTTCGCGCCGCCGCTCCCCATTCCGGAAGGCGCCAAGGGCGTCGACTGGAATGATGTGCTGTTGCAGCTGGGGCGGATGGGCTTTCCGCAGTGGGCGAGGAGGGCAGTTGCGTGAGCAATTACCTCTTCGATCCGCGGATCGTGCCCACTGCGCCAGGCAGCCACGGTATCGACCCCTTTGCGCCGCCGGCCTCATTTGCCGGCGGCGCAGGGGAGTACCGCGCGCTGGTCAGGGAGCGGTACCGGGAGCATTACGGACGGTACCGGATCCTGCTGCATGTAAGGGCCGCAGAGGAGGGTGCTGTATTGACCTTCCTCGGACCCTACGCCGCCGAGGCACAGCTCATCATCAACACCTTGTTCGGTCAGACCGAACACCCTGAAAGGGTCAGCGCACGCTGACCCTTTTTTCGTCTGGCGATCAGCCTGGGCGCCTTTCGTCTCGCCAGGCACGCGCCGGTTGCCAGCAGAGCAGCCTGTTTAATACTGTATAAAAGAACATCCCCAGGGGACCTGTGGAGATGGCCCGCCCCCCACCGCCGGCAATGACGCCCTATGACCAGCTTGCCGCTAGGGTTCATAGGCAAGTCTTGAGTGCGCCTGGCGTCCGAGAAAAGCACGTCCACGTTGAACGGCGCGACGCGAGAGACCAGGACTGGGACCAGCTGCTCGAGGCGATCAGCGAGATGGACGGCGTCATCATTGCCCACCGCGATGACGGTAGTGTCGACCTGTTCTGGAAGGTCACCTACGACGACTTCTGAGTGATCGTATGACGCGCTGGAAGGTTCGACCCACAACCGCGCTAGAATCGGCGTTTGCAATTTTCAAAAGGCATGGAGACTAGGTTCCAGTTACCTGCCGAGATCCAAACGATGACCTATAAAGTTTGCAAAGTGAGCACCGCGGCCACGGACGTGCCTGGCGTCTACAGCGTCCTGTTCAATGGGGACGATCGCTTCTTCCGCCGGATCGAGATCCACCTGAGCCGAGACCTGGGCGACAACGTGCTCGACTTCATCGAGCTCTACGGCCTGTGGTGCGCCCTGGTGCAATTCGAGCTGGCCGGGCACCAGCGTACCTGCGGAAACCTGAAGCTCGTGGTGTCGCGCGGCGCGGTGAAGCGCCTGTTGCTCTCGGACAGCTCCAAGGGCGAGCTCTACGAGACGTCGAATGCGCTGCGCACTCAGTTCTTCGGCCTGAGCGGTATCAACGTGGAGAAGAACAAGCTCTGGACTCGCGAGGAGCATCCGGCCTTCTGCGTGCGGTGGGACGGAACACCCCCTCCGCAGCCGTCGGTAGAAAACCCGGTCTTCGGGAAGATCTACCTCTCCCACCACACCCTGGTCGAGTACCTGGACGAGACGAAGGGTGAGTGCAAGCCGGAAAACGTTTTCCCGCGGCTGGCTCGGGTGGTCCGTGACCTGAACCGGGAGGTGGCGCTACCCGCTGACGTGATGCGGCACAAGCAACGTCGGCACGCGGGTAGCCAGGACGGCGTGCGTTACCTGGGTAGCATGGCCGGCTGGCAGTTAGTGACTCGGCCAGCCCCGGACCAGTCCGGCCTGCTGGCCATCACCGTTTACCAGCGACAACAGATCTGAGGTCTCAATGTCCCACCGGCTGAAAAGCTACATCGCGCGGCTGCGCACTGAGCTGATGAGTATGCTCATGATGGCGGAGCCGGAAGTCTGGGAGCAGGTGCGCACCGCTGCGCCTGACGCGCAGATTGACGCGTTGTTTAAGAGCCCTGCTATCAGGCGCTTTATCTGCGAGCACGCGCTGGGACAGGCTGGGTACGAGAAGGACGGAGTTGTTCAGCGACTGCGCAATGGTGAGCTGTACCAGCTGGAACGCCTCTCGATCGACTGGGACCAGAATGGATACCCGGCGAACGTATTCCTCTTCGGCCGCCCCCTTTCGAACACCGACGACGCCGCTGCATTCCTGGGCCGAATCAGCGATTTCTTGAGCGTTCCTGCTGGCATTCCCATCTCAGGACCCGAGATCTTAGATCTGGTGAAGTAGGGCAGCATTTTGCCCCTGGGCACTGGGGATCAGCTGAGCTACCTCTCTACACCAGACCGCCACCGGGCTATTGGTGGCACGCAGGCCTATGCCGGTGATCAAGCTCCCTCCTCGTGCTGTACGGTCCCACCTCAGGTGACGTTAACGCGCGCTATCCCACGGGCTGCCACTAGGTGGGTAAATAATATGTGGGTCACCGGTTCTGAGCGGGGAGCTGGAAGCCTGTCGGCGACGGCGCCTGCTCCTTCTCGATCAGCAAGCCGACAGCCGCCCCTCCGGAACGCAGCGCGGTCGGCGGGTCAAACAGTGTGGCGCGGCCGAAAGGCCAGCCGCACCAGGTTGGATTCTCCGGAGGCGACAGGCGATGTGCAGTCACTATGAGGCGCCGACGCCGGCGCGTTTGAAAAGCGCGTTCGGCGCGCCCGTTGACGAGCAATACCAAGGCGAGCTATGGCCCCTCTACATGGGACCCTTCGTCCGGTCGAACACAGCCGAGGGGGAGGAGGATGGCGCATCGGAGTACGAGATCTCGATAGGCCAGTTCGGCCTTCTGCCTGGTTGGGCAAAGGACAGAAAGCTCGGGCGCAGCACCTACAACTGCCGCTCGGAAACGGCCGCCACGAAGAACTCCTTCCGCACGGCCTGGAAGAGGGCCCAGCACTGCATCATTCCAGCGGCGGCGATCTATGAGCCAGACTGGCGCAGCGGAAAGGCGGTGCCAACGCGCATTGAGCGGGCCGACGGCGGCTTGATGGCGATCGCCGGATTATGGGAGGAATGGGGAGACCCGGACGGAAGAGGGCGTTTCAGCTTCACCATGCTGACGGTCAACGCCGACGATCACCCCTTCATGAAGAACTACCACCGGCCTGAGGACGAGAAACGGATGTTGGCGATTTTGCCGAACGGCTCGATCAAGGACTGGCTGCAGGCGCCAGCCGAAGCCGCGGGCGAGTTCCTCCGTCAATATCCCTCAGATCGCCTGCGCACCGCTTAGGTAGTAGGGTACAGACGGTCCCCTACTAGAGAGGGGGAGAGACCGAAGGCCACTAAACCCAGCTGCGAAGATCGGCCATGCATGACGCCCGCCACACGATGATATCCAATACCGCTCGGCGACGAGGCTACCAGGACTACCTGGCAGGGCTCGGCGACCCCTGCCCGAACCCAACCCATACAGTCCAGGCGATTGAGTGGAGGGACGGCTGGGTAATCGCCGAGCGGATCCTGCGTGTGCTGTGGGAGGACGACCCGCTTTCCGGTCTTTGAAAGCCGACGGACGC
>NZ_JBXGSE010000022.1:0-6596 GCF_056790235.1 Pseudomonas sp. VMV1 | reverse complement strand
CTGCTTACCTGCTTACCTGCTTACCTGCTTACCTGCTTACCTGCTTACCTGCTTACCTGCGTGCCTAAGTAGGGCGTAGCCTCTCAACCGTTCAGCATAACAAGCACCGAAGCTCGTCCTGATGACAAGAAAGCCGGCGAGCAGTTAAGAAGCACGCAAGTACTCATATGCGTAAGTGCTTAAGCACGCATTAGCGTGCTCACGCAGAGCACGCGTTGGTGTCCACCAATTACGTACGATAGAGCTCAGCACGTGCGCTGGTGCAGCAATTGCGGGCCGGCTCCCTGCATTGCCAACTGGGCGGCAACCAATTCAAACCATCCACGTAAGTGCTTACATGCGTACGCGCTTACGCATGTAAGCACTTAAGCATATATTTGGCTAAGCACGATGCGTATGGTTTGAAATTCTTCCGGCCAAAGGACATTCGATTGCCCCTGAGCAGGGGGAGAGCCGGACGGTATGCTTGCCCTGTATCAGCTGCGGCACGACGGAACCGATTCGCACCGTTGTAGGCAGGAGCATCATGCAGTCCTAGTAGTAGGAAGTTAGCTAGGCATCGAGGTCAGTCGAGTAAACCCAAAGCAAAAAGCTTTTCACGTTTCTCTAAGGAGAGCTTATTGGTCCTAGCCAAGGTTCGCTGCCGAGAAACCCACGCCCCGATTTTCATTCCACTATCAGTCACGTACTTGGCAGGCAAGCTCGTGCTACGGTTGCGATTGATGTACGTCACAACTTCAGAAAAGTACGCTCGCCACGCGTCTTCAGCGGGATCGAAGCTAAAACCGAGTGCTACTAGGCGTAGGTGATCATCATCACCTGCGCGGCTTTTCAGTCGTGTCCGCTGGTTTGAACACCACCTGCCGAGCTTGTAACCATCTACGCTGACGTATGCAATCGCCACATCGCAGTGGCCATGCTCCGCCTTGAATTTCTCTAGGTGCTGCAGGCCTTGGTCGAATGCTGCGCCGAACACCTCCCACACGAAGCCCAGCTGGTTCAGAAGCTCAATGCGTTGCTGGTCCATCTGCCCGTCGCGGTAGCGCGCACGCTGATTCCCTACCCAGGTACCAAGCGCTGTCCCATCGGGCAGCACATAGTCGAGCGGTACATTCACATGGCCATACTGAGCGCAGAAATCCTTCAGCGCGACATAGGCGGCTTCCCAGCGGGCATCCAGCACCCCAGCGTCGAAGTCGAAGCCAAGGGCGGCCAGCCGATCTCGTCTGGACAGGTCGATCTGACGACTTCGCTGGTTTCGGCACCAGTCCGCCAGGTCGGTACCGTCGACGAGCACTTGGCGTTGGGCAACACGCAGTTGGCCGTGCTGCTCCTTGAACGCCACGAGCGCCTGATACCGTTTCTCCCAGGCGTCATCGAATGGGCTCAGGGTGAAGCCCAGCGCTTCAAGCAACGTTTTTTTGCGCGGCGCCAGCCGACCGAGGCGATAGGCCTTGCGCTGCTCGCTGCACCAGTGGCCCAGGGCAACGCCGTCTGCAGTGACGACGTCAGCGGCAGGGGAGGGCGATCCCGTCTCCGCCATGTAACTGCGCAAGGCTTCATACCCCCGCTCCCAAGCGTGCTCGCGCGGATCAAATTCGAAGCCAACGGCCTCCAGCTGCTCGGCACGGTTGGGCGCTATCCGGCCTAGTCGGTGAAGCGCACGCTGGCGTGAGCACCAGGCGCCCAGGGTATGCCCACCGGGTGTTCGGTAGCTTCGGGCCACCCGGGCATGGCCACGGTCAGCCACGAAGGCACGCAGGAGGCCGTAATAGCGCGGCCAACTGCCGGCAATGCGCCCTACTAGCTCCGTCGAAAGCAAAGCTTTGAGGCTAGCGGCCCAGTCGCCGGCGTCGGGACGGCCTAAAGGCGCGATGACGTGCAGCTTGTTGAACCAGCCGGGGGAGGCAGCCTTTCCGGTTTCGCCCTGGTCCACTGCGGCGCGATGAACCTCGTTGAGCATGGCGTCGTCTTGCTCGGCGAGCGCCGCCAGGGTCCGCCAGACCGTGGACATGTCGCTGCGCGCCACGGCCTGGACGAGCGATTCACTGGAGCTGCGCTTTAGGCGCAGGGGAATAAGCACATAGCCGTAGCGCTTGCCTGGTGCCTTGCGCACTGCGCGGCCCAGCGCCTGGACGATGTAGACGTGACTTTCCCGACGATGCATAAAGGCGACCAGATCAGTATCCGGCACATCCACCCCTTCAGCTAGGCAGCGAGCACAGGACAGCGCCGCGCGCGGGGCCCGGCCGTACTGGTGCAGCAGTCGCGGGCGCTGCCATGAGGGGAAAGAGCCGTCGATGTGACGGGCCCAGAACTCGCTCTCGCCGACGGCTTCACGCAGCGCCGTCGCGAAGCGCTTCGACTGCGAGATACGGGAATAAAAAGCGAAGGCTTTGCGGGCGCCGACGTCGGTCATAGCCCGCAGCAACTCCTGGGCGTGCACCGCGTAGCGGCGCTCCTCATCATCCAGTGCTGCGGCGAGCTGCTCGTCGTCCACTTCCTCCACGGAAATGATGACGCGGAAATCGCAGATGATGCCTACGGCGACGGCGGCGGAGTAGCTGAGCTCTTAGGCGACCGGACCGAAGACCGCCTCATCCGTCATGGAGTGAGTCGGCCCCGCCCCAGCCGGACCCTCCTCTTCGGCGATAGCCAACGGTGTCGCGGTGAAGAAAAGGCGCCGGTTGATCCGCAGGGTAGGGTGATCGTTCAGGGCGAAGCTGTTGCGGCGGCCGGCGGCGCCCGCCGTTTTGTGCGCCTCGTCCAGGATCCCTAGGTCAAACGCGAAGCCTGGTGGAAGACCTTGGGCGAGGGTAGGGGCACTGGCATAGGTGCCCAGTACGATCACGTCTCGACCTAGGGTACCGACCTTCAGCGCGATCTCCTCCGGCGAGGTAGTGACCGCAACCGGCAGATCCTCGAGCACCTCGTGCTCATCGTCGAGCATTGCCACGCTCTCATCGCTGCAGACGCACAGCACGCGTTCCAGATCCAACTCCGCGTTACCCGCCCAGGCCTGCAGCGTCTGGCTGACCAGGGCGAGCGAGGGTAGGAAGATGACGATACTGCGGGCACCGAGCGCTGCGGCAACCCCCTGTGCGAGCCGAGTCTTTCACGTCCCGCACGCCATATGCACCTGCAGCCGGGCGCGCCGCTTGAATCCGTCCAGGATGCAGGCGCGGGCTTCGAGCTGGTGAGGGGCGAGGAGGCTGGAAGAAAACTGCATCGGTATTAGGCGGCGGTGACGTAGTGGAGGAGAGTGGTCATTATCGCACCGAATCGACTGGTGCTTCAGGCGCTCGCTCGCGCACGGCGATACCGCGCCGCTGACGGGCGCTGGCCTTGCGGGCTGAAGTCCCTCCATGCTGCGCCGCCAGGTCTTCATCGGACCAGACGCCCAGCAGCTCCGCAATCTCCCTGAGGGATGTCTTGTTCGTGAGAACCTGCTCGCCGCAGCGGATTGCCTGGATCTGCACCAGGCCGCAGCCGGCGCGGGCTGCCGAGGCCTCATCGGATAAGCGTGGTAGCAGCGCCTGCAATTTGGCTGTCCAGCTCGGGGCGCCGCGAGTCGACGGGATACCGCAGTCCCGACGCAATTTGTTGACTATGGGCTGGACGATGCCGAGCGCCGAGCCAATCTGCGGGTCACTGAACGTGTTCAGCATGGCGTCCGTCTCTGACTGATCCGGCAGGGGCCAAGAGGTGCCACCCCGCGTACGTACCTCGCGCCGAGTGCAAGGTAGATGTGGATTGTTTGTTCACGGCAGCGACGGTTTTGGTTTACATCATTGTGAATAGGCTGTTTGACCTCAGCCTTGATGTGACAGCTTTGTCGCAGAGACTAGTAACGTAGATACGTTGTATCTACTCCCTGCCCGGGCTACACTGAGGTATATCTACGGTGTATATACGTCAGGAGGTCCATGTGGAAGTGAAAATTCAGCAGTGGGGTAATAGTGCGGCGATCCGCTTGCCATCTGCCGTGCTCAAGCAAATGAGCTTGAGCGTTGGCTATGTGCTGAGCCTTGATGTGACGCCTGATGCGTTGACTCTCAAGCCCACCAAACCCAAGCCTCATTACAAGCTTGCGGAACTCATGGCCAAGTGCGATTTGAACGCGTCGGAGCCGGCTGAACTTGCCGCTTGGAACGCCATGCAGCCGGTGGGACGTGAAGCGTGAAGCGAGCGAAGTATGGTCGCGGCGATATCGTGCGCGTAAACCTGAACCCTACTGCCGGTCGTGAACAGCAAGGTGACTTCCGCCCGGCGCTGATCCTGACGCCGGCTGCGTATAACGCGACTGGCCTTGCAGTGATTGCTCCCATCACCCAGGGAGGTGACTTCGCTCGCTATGCAGGTTTTGCTGTCACCTTGACGGGTGCCGGTACCGAAACGCAGGGCGTGATCCTTTGCAACCAGATCCGTTCAGCTGACTTGGAAGCTCGTGGCGCCAAGCGCGTCGAAGGTGTGCCGGATTTCGTAGTGGACGATGCATTGGCCCGAGTTCAGGCGTTATTTGAATAGGTAATGCTCACCGAGGAAGGGCGGAAGCGAGGCGAACACTTCGGTAGGAGATTCCTCCGGTTGCAGATGACCGCCTGGTAGGGTCTGTCCGCGAACGTTCCGCGCCCACCGGCGCTATATCGCCGTAGGCAACTCGCCGGTGACCTGGGCCGCCGACCAAAGCATGAGCAGCGGGCAATCCACACGCCGGCCCCGAGCCTGGTCCGCGAGATCGTCCACCAAGTCCTCGTCGGCGCCGGCGCGGTAGTCCTCGCAGATCGCTCGGCGCACTGCAGGATCGCGAAAGGCCTCGCGATAGGCTGCCAACGCATGCGGCTCAACGCATTCAAGCCCACCCGCCATGCGCGCCGCGCCTGGTCGATAAAGGCATCGGGATTGCCCGCCAGAAGGCGCTCGGGCAGGTCGCTCGGTTGAGCCAGAAAGGTCCAGTGAAAATTCGCCAGCCCGTGCGCTCGGTCGAAGGACTCCCACACCTCTGGTGTGGGCACCACGGTGAGCGCCGCATAGCGCTCGACTCGAGCCGGATGGCCCAGCGCCAGTCGGTAGCCGACGCGAGCGCCGCGGTCATGGCTAACCACGGCAAAGGTCCTAAGCCCGAGGGCGTCCATAAGCTCCAGCAGGGCCGCCGCTACGCGTCGCTTGGTCCAGCGAGACTCCTTGTTATGCTGACGGCTGGCGCCGTAGCCCGGCAGATCAGGCACCACCACGCGATACGTCCGGGCAAGCTCCGGGGCAACGCGGCGCCAGGCGAGGTGAGTCTGGGGATATCCGTGCAACAGCAGAACGGCCGGGCGCTGGCCGCCGATTACACCGCGGAGGCTGCCTACGAGGTGTCCACGCAGAGCCGCTCGAAACCAGGGAAATCGGAGACAGTCATGGCTAGCGTCTCTCTACGCGGTCGACGAAGGTTGCCAAGTCCTGATTGAAGCGCGAGGCCTCTTCTAGGAACGGCGCGTGCCCCAATTCAGCGTAGCGCGTGACCGTGACGCGCGGATTCAGCGCCTGGGCCCGGGCGATGGATGGCTCTGGCCGTACGAGGGCGTCCTTTTCGCCATACAGCAGCCAGACCGGTACCTGCGCGCGGCCCAATCCGGCGGCGGCCGCCACATCCTGACCCTGCACGGCGCTCTGCATATCCCAGGATGCCATGGAGGCGTTGGCTTACAGGCGCTGGAACACCGCCTGCGCTGGCGGCGTGGCGAAGCACAAAGCGAGAAAATCTCGGATGGCATCCAGATGTGTGCGCAGATCAGTTGAGACCAGGGCCAAAAGCAGCCGCTCAGAAGCGGAGTCTTTCGACCCCATAGCTACCTTAGGCCCAGCAACTGATCGCCGAAACCGTCTTTCTCGACCAGCCTTAATCGAGCGCGTCCGCTGGCTGCGGGACCCGTGCTTCCCTGTGTCGATCAGACATTTGGATCTGCGATGACCTTGATGTCCTAGCCGCCGATGCGTGCCTCACCGCTTTGCAGGATAAAAGGGATAGCAGATCAGGCCATAGAATTCGCGCGTCATCTGATTGCGTGCTACTCATTGTCGTCTAGCCTGCTAATTGGCACACCTGTCACGGGGTTCGCTATGGATAGTCTCAGAGCGCGGCTAGAGGCACTGGATCCTCCAGTAAAATCTTTTCTGGAGTGGCGCGCAGACGGCTGGCTCGTCTGCTTGGTTGACCCTTCCGTTCCTGCCATGGTTTATCGAGTTATTGAATGGTCAGTGATGAACGATCTTGGTCAGACCAATATGATCATCTTGCATGCTGTCAATGAATTAAGACGCAAAGGATCAAATCTCCCGCTAGAAGCCGATACAGCGCTTTTGGCAAGAGGATTGTGAATGAGCATGGCGTAGAAAAAGAAAAGGCCCATATTCCGATACAGGCCTTGGCTCAACACCTTGGGGGCAGGACGAGCCCAAGCAGCAAGCAGCAAGCAGCAAGCAGCAAGCAGCAAGCAGCAAGCAGCAAGCAGCAAGCAGCAAGCAGCAAGCAGCAAGCAGCAAGCAGCAAGCAGAGACCACGTTAGTTAAAAACGTGTAATGCAAAGATGAAATTCGTTGCATTTGACGTC
>NZ_JBXGSE010000021.1:0-10634 GCF_056790235.1 Pseudomonas sp. VMV1 | reverse complement strand
ATGGCAGATTGACCCCTGCCGCACTGACATGTTTTTCTCCGAGTGCCCGTCATCATTCACGGGTTAGCCCTGTTTCCGGGGGCAAGGAAGGAGCGTCATGTCAGAGTTCAGGTTGCATTGCTTTGCCGATTCCGGGAACGCCTACAAGGTCGCGCTGATGCTTGAGCTGACACGTCAGGACTGGGAGGCGGTTTTCGTCGACTTTTTCAGTGGCCAGACGCGCCAGCAGGACTGGCGCGACGCGGTCAACGACCAAGGCGAGGTTCCGGTGCTGGAGCACGCCGGGAGGCGGCTCACCCAATCGGCGCTTATCCTCGAATACTTGGCTGGGCACACCGGCCGCTTCGGGGCACGGGACGAGGAGGAGCGGCGCGAGATCTGGCGCTGGATGCTCTTCGACAACCACAAGTTCACCTCGTACTACGCCACCCTGCGCTTCCTCTACGGCCTCAAGCAGAGCGGCGAGACGCCGGTTACCGGATTCCTCCGCGAGCGTGCGGTCGCGGCCTATGGCATCGTCGATGCGCACCTGGCTGACAGGTCGTTCATGCTCGGCGAGCGACCGACTATCGCCGATCTGTCGCTAGCCGGATACGTGTTCATGCCGGAGGACACCGGGATTGCGCTGAAGACGTTTAACCATATCGAAGCCTGGAAGGCCCGCCTGCGCGCCTTGCCGGGCTGGAAGCCGCCCTATGAACTGATGCCGGGTGAGGTAGCGGCCTCGTAACGGATAAAGCCCTCGGCACAGAGTTCGCAGTTCTTTTCGTGTTGCGATTGACTCAGACGTTAGGCGGGAGGTATTGGGTTACGAGCTATGATCTTTGCGCTCTAAGGGAAACTCTGATCAAGTTGCTCCTCAGCTGGAACTGGACGGCACAAATGCGCCGAAAAGCCCGATTGTCAGCTACTGATAATTGGATAACTAAGGCAAAGCGTTTTTTGTCCTGACGGGCGTCCCTCTCCCACTGCAGGTAATGTTTGCCGGCGCACCATCCGCACACTCCATAGTACAAGCAGTGTGGCCAGTTGCGCGGTATTCTTAGCCAAGCCAAGGAAGCAGGTTTTCACGTAGCCAGAGTGTCACGCGATCAGCGACTACTCCAATCGCTATCCCGACGTCGAGTGCGGCTTGCAGGTCGCTATCGGCGGTAAAGCCGGAATGGAACGCGATGTGCCAGGTGAAAGGTGTGGACATGGTCGGCAACCTGCTGAGAAATGCCTAACCTGTCAGCCTTTTGAAATACGCAAGTCACAAGCGCGGTAAGCGAAGCTCTAACGCCTCTAGCCCGGTATCTGGAGTGCGGACTTGCATTTTGAAAACTCGTGGGAGCGTCGATCTACTCTAACAGAGGTGGTAGATATGACGAACCAGTGGTTTGAAGCGAATCGATTGGAGAGACGATGGCCTGCCATCCGGCGGGCGCTCACTCAGCGCGGAACCAATCTGACGCAGCTCGCGGATAGCAATCAGTTATCGAACCTGCGGACCGCCGCACGGCGCTCCTTTCCTGCTGCAGAAGCGGTTATCGCCGAAACGCTTCAGGTGGCCGTGGAAGCGCTCTTCCCGGAGCGTTATGGCGTACAGTGGTCGGAGGTTGTACAGCAGGCCTTCGATGCGCTGCTCGAACAGCTGAGCGGCGCCACAGCGGCACAGGCCGGTATGGAGGGCTTCGGCATGCATGTCGCCCAATGGGAGACGCGCCCGCAGCCTTTGCAGGACTGTCCTCGCAATGAGCCAGGACGGCTTCGTTGGATCAAGGCAAGGCTGCAACGGCGACAGTTCGTTCTCGAGCACCTTGCCCATCATGCCGGTGTGACGCGAAAGGTCTTCGATAGCCTCGGCCGCTCGCCACATGTTGGTCTGCAATCACTCATCGCGCGATGCCTGGGCGTGTCACCCCACGAGCTCTGGCCGGAGCGATACGGCTTTGATGGGCGAGCGTTCGGCAGTGACACTGCCGGTAGTGAGCACCACGAACGGCAGGTTCCGGAAGCGGCTCGCTTAAGTCTAGGCACCGGCCTTTGGCTCCCGCTGCGAGACTTGGTCGGCTTGCCTGGACTGCATGGGCGATTCACTGCAATTCGTCGACGGGCGCAGGATGAGCGCTGGATTTTGCGCATACGCTTTGAGGTGACCGAGGTGCTGTTCACCTCACTCCCGTCCGAGACTAAGGCTCATCTCCTAGACGTACGCTCCGACCCTGACATCGCCTCTCGCGTAGAGATGACCTATACAGCTGATCCGGTACCGCTTTCATGCAGCGATAAGACCGCTCAGCCGGCGGCGAAGGTTATGGCCGTTGAAGGCGGGATACACCTGGGATTAATCGGCGAGGCTGGCAGGAAGCTGGATGTACGGATCTGCGGGCGAGCTGTGCCTAGCTTCGCCATTGCGCTGCTGGGGCAAGGCAGGAACGGTACGTAGGGGCAGTGAATGAGCGAGGTTCGCTCCCGCTGTGGGAGTGAACTCGGCTCGAAACGGCAGTCCCTTTCGCCATGCTGGGCTTCTCCAAGGAGCTCAGTCCATGAACACAGATGCTGTATTTGCCGCGCTATCGCGCGCAGGTATCGACCCCTTTCCGTGGTGTCCGATTGAAAGCGAGCTATCCCCAAAGCAGATGCATCGCCGGCTGCTACGGCTCAGTACTGCGCCCTATGCAGACGGCTATCTTGCAATCAGCGAAGTTGCTGATTTGGGTGAACTCGCCTGCTCGCTAACTCAGCTTGGGATACCTGACGCTGAGGCTCTAGTCCAGCGCATGGCGAGGGGCTCGCTACGGCTGGATGAAGAGATGGATTTTCTCGCGGCACACATGGAGCGCGTCCGATCCAAAGCGGAAGGTCTTTATCGCGTTGGCCATCTACGCTACGCCCATGTCAAAGGCCACATCGCTGGCGAGTCGGACAGTCACGCCTACCAGGTACTCGAGCTCATCAATGAGACGCTGGACAAGTCGAATCTGCGGCAGACCACGCCGAAGTGCGTCCGGACGCTGGCGGCTCTGGAAGTGGCGCACCGCGATAGCTTGGGCTGGAAGCGACATTTGCCCAGCCCGGCAACGCTCGCTCTGCTGGGAGCAATTTTTCTCGTCGATGCCGTTACCTCTTTCTGGACAGGGCGCCTTACCTACGGTCTACCGGTGGGCGCGGTGAGCCTGGTACTCCTCGGGCTCGCCGCTGGCCGGAGAAAGAGCGCTGCGAAGGATAATGCCCTTCGCGCTGCTTCGCGTCAGGATCTAATGCGGACATCACAGCCGCTTGCTGGCGGAGAAGCCCGACCTAACCGCGGTGACAAGGCGTCCTGATGCAGATCATCTTTGGTATAGATGCGGCGGAGCAGAAGAAAAATCGTCAGATCCCGGTCATGTGGGATAGCCACAAGCTGGTGAATGGACACACGCTCCTGGTGGGGATGTCTGGCTCCGGCAAGACCTACACCCTGCGCAAGATGATCAGCCACATGCTGCAGTCATGCGGTGGGCACATTCCCCGGGTCCACATCTTCGACGTGCACGGCGATCTTTCGATTCCTGGGGCATCGGAGGTCCGTTTTTCCGAGCGCACCAATTACGGCCTCAATCCACTGCGGGTAAATCCCGATCCACACTTCGGCGGCGTGCGAAAGCGCGTGCAATCCTTCCTCACCACCATGAATCGCAGCATGCGCCAAATGGGGCCCAAGCAGGAGGCTTGCCTGCGCAACGTGCTCAACGATGTCTACGCCCAGTACGGGTTCCGGCAGGAGGATCCGAGTACCTGGGTTGTGGAGGAGGGCGCCGCGGTGGTCATGACCGATGGCAATGACGATCGGCTGTTCCTCGACGTGCTGAAGGGCGAGAAAGACGAGGCAAAAGCGTTGGGCGCGCGCTGGTCAGGGGCGCCCCTCTACAGCTGGTGGATACCGCAAAACGAGTACCACGGGGCAATCACCCGCTGGCCACCCAAACTGATGGCGCGCACTCATCCAAGTATCCGCGATGCGCTGCGCCTGGCGCAGAACATCCTGCAGCAATCCTTTCTGGGCTCCGGCGCCGAGGCCGTTACCTATCTGGAGGTGGCCAACCGCGCCGCCCAGGGCCACCGCAAGAAGGTGATCCAGGCCCTGCGTAAAGGCCAAAGCCAGTTCGACGAGGAAGCGGAGAAGACGGAGCTCGACAAGAGCAAGCGCAAGGCCATCGACGGCTATACCGCCTACATTGATGCGATCACCACCGGCAAAGAGCTCGACAGCCTGATGCGCTACGACAGTACCGACGTGCTGAAGTCCGTGGTTGATCGGCTGCAGAACCTCGAGGCGATCGGCATCTTCAAGTCGGGGATTCCGCCGTTCGACCGCACCAATCCGGTGTGGCGCTACAATATCCACGCCCTATCCATGGAGGAGCGCAAGCTGATTGTCCTCTTCCGGCTGGAAGAGCTGTTCCTTGCGGCGGTGGAGCGCGGCGAGCAAGACCACATTGTCGACGTGGTGATCCTCGATGAGGCGCACATCTACGCCGACGACGACCCCGAGAGCCCGATCAACCGCATTGCCAAGGAGGCTCGCAAGTTCGGCCTGATGCTCGTGGCCGCCTCGCAAAGCCCAACGCATTTTCCGGAGGATTTCGTCGCATCGGTCGCGACCAAGATCGTCCTCGGCATCGATGAGATGTACTGGCGCCAGAGCGCCACCAAGCTTCGTTTGCGCGAGGATGCCCTGGCCTGGGTGACCCCGACAAAGACCATGTTGGTTCAGCTGAAGATGAAAGGGGAGACCCAGAATGACTGGTTCTGGTGCACGATTGCTTAAGGGGCTGCTGCTGGCCGTGATCGCCAGTTTGCCGCTGGTCAAGGCGGTTGCGGCCGAAACGCCAGACCAACTTCCCCTGCTCGACCGCCTGGAGGCCGTGGCCATCCCGATCGGCCGCGGCGCTGTGCTGCAGGACGCCCGGGGCTGCTTGTGGGGGGTACGGCCAGGCCAAAAGGTCCCGCAGCTCGTGGCCATCTCAGATGAGGCTGGCCACGCGTTATGCCGCAGTGCTGCGCCAGATGCTGCACCGGAGCCGCAGGTGCGCCGCACGCCGCTGGTGAATTAAGCGCGCGATAAGCGATAAGGCCGTCTACTCCGCACTATTGGCGATGCAGTTTGGATTAGCTATCCCTTCATCGGATTAGCCGAACGAACGCCGCGCTGTCCGCATCTGGTGATGCAAGCGTTCCTTGATCGGTGGCCGCAATGTGCCTGGTAGTGATTGCTGAAGATGAGCCGCTTCTCGTGGAGATGCTGACGGAGATATTCGAATCCGAAGGCCTGGACGTCACTGCCTTCGCGACGGCGGACGATGCCTGGAGGTACCTCCAGACAGCGGGGCAAGCACCGGATCTCCTGTTCACCGATGTGCGAATGCCTGGATCCATGGATGGGTTGGCCCTGGCCAAGCAGGTGATGGCGCGCTGGCCAACCGCTTCGATCGTTGTATCGTCGGGTCATGTGCCAGTCGCACCGGGGCTTCCCAGCGCATCGTTTCTTCCTAAGCCCTGGTCGTTTGGTCAGCTGACCACGCTGTGTCGCAACGTCCAGGCTCGCCAGCAGCGCGCGGATTAAGCTGATCGCTACCCGGCGAACTCGCCGGCGGACTCAGTGCTGCGGATGGTCGACAGCAGCTGCTTCACCGTCTGGCCTGGCTGTCGTGTCGCGCTAATCGCCGCGCGCCAACGCTGAAGAGGGTGACCCAGGCTCTGACAGGCGCTCCACGCCCACGCCTGCTGCTGCAGATCGTCAAGCTCAGGCCAATCCATATCGTGTCCGTCGGACGAGTCGGCGTGCAACCGCTTCGCCTGGGCGATCACGGCAAGCAAAAACTGGATGTGCTGCTCCGGAGAGAACGTCATGCCGGCGGGCCCTTATTTATGCGGTGATGACGCCTACTACCGGGATGGCGGCCGAACCGAGACGGTCTACAGTAGTACGATGACCTTAAGGAGGCGTTATGGCAGACCTTGGTTTTCTTCCCCACCAAGCGCGGCTGCGCTGGGTCGCGCTGATCGAGCAGATGGCCGTCATGGGCCTTGGCCACCTGGTTCGCTTCTATGGGCAGCTGGAAGGATATATCCTGGCCTTGCTCGATGTTGGTTCGATTACCGCGCCACAGCATCGACATCTCGCCCGCCTGGCCAGCGAGTGGTTCGCCCAGTGCCGGGCCGAGTACCTCAAGCGCAAGCAGAAGCTTCGGCGGCGCATAGCAGGCGCGGTTCGAGCCAGGATTGATGAGAGTCATAGGCGGCCAGAGCACGCCTGAGCTGAGCTACTTGGCGTGGCAGTAGAGAGCCGCCAAGGAGTGATCGAGCCAGTCCGGCGAGGCCGGGCGCTCGTTGAGCAGGTTCGGGTGCGCAGCTGCCAGGCTGTGGGCGTCGAGCTGCTGGGAGTTTGCCGCGCGATCTACTGCCAGCGGGCAGCCGTCGGCGGTGTTGCTACCGGACAGCGATCGGCTCAACGGCCCGGCGGAAAAGGCGATGCTGATGGCGCCGCAAAAGCCGACGGTGAGGAGCGTCCCGCTTGTGGTGCCCTGGGTGATTCGCTGGAGAAGGTGCATGCTGCCGAGCTCCGGTTTGATCGACAGCAGCAGGGTAGCGAGAGCTGGTCTTCAAAAATCCTGAGTTCGACCCGTCGCCGGGCGTTCAATGCTGCGATGTAGGCTGGAGCGCAGGGTTGATCCAGAGCCCGTCGAACCCGCGAAAGAGCGCCGCTGCGCCCAGCACATGCTCGAGGATGTTCTCGACACAGATCCAGCGTCGCCCGGCTTCTTCCGCCGCGCGCCCGACCATCATGCGGCCGGCGAAGAGATCCACTACCAGGTCGTCCACCTCGGTCAGCCACCGTATGAGGAAATCTGCCAAGGCGAAGGGGAAGGGCGCGCTGTGCGCCGGTAGCCCGGCTTCGACCAACGCCTTCCGGTGCTCACGGCTGCGTCTACAGCTGTGGCCAATCTGCAGCACGTTCTTCGGTATGGCACCTTCTGTGGGCGCCGCGAAGCTACCCGGGCGCAGGCGGTAGGCGCCGTTGCCATAGGAGGTCTGGCGCGTCTCGCCCCCGGCCGCGATGAGCCTGGCTTGCCGATCAGAATGCGGTACCAGGACCCGCCGGTTGTTCGCTTTGCATCGAAGCGGATCAGGCGAGAACCAGTAGCAAGGCTCCCAGGCGACGTTGAGCTGTTGCCGACTGAGGCTCGCCCACTGGAGGGGACCAGGTGCCTTGCTGCGGTTCTCCCACACCAGTCGATCCATCAGGTGCAGGCCAAGGCGATCTTCCAAGGCGATGACGAGGCGCTCCAGGTACGTCGACCGCGCTGGCGACCGGTGAAGGAAGATGTCGTTGGACAGGTTCAGGACCAGGCTACCGGTGCTGGCAAGGTTGCCCAGCAAGGGCTCGATCGTGCGACAGATGAAGTCGGTGAATTCGCTCGCCTTCGGATTACCGTATCCCCGTGGTTGCTGCAGGGGATAGGGTGGAGAGGTCAGCACCAGGTCGATGCGCTCTTCCAGTCCCTGCAGCGCCTGGGGCGAATGGCCGAACAGTGCCAGCGCCAGCGACGTGCTGAACCCCAGCAACGTGACCTGCGGCGCCGCTCGATGCATCCCGCGCTTTGCCTTTTCGGTCAGCTGCCACACGCCCCGCTCATGCGGAACGCGCTCGAGGATGCCGCAGGCCTTGAGGGTCTGCTGATGCCAGCGAATCTCGCGTGTGACGGGGCTGCGGGGCTGACCGGCCGCGCCAATTGGCTGCTTGGCGTGAACCTCCCGGTCCTGAAGCCCTGCGGCGGCGCCGACGAGGCGATAGAGCTCCGCGTTGGCCAGTGGCCGATCCGGGCAATTCCGGAAGGCCGCTTCGACGAGAGGGAAGAGGTCGAGCTGTGGAGATTGGACCATGGTAAGGACTGCTCAAGGTTGGGTGATATGCCTCATCTTTCCAGGCGTACCGCAAATGCAAGGGCGTGGCCTAATCCAGCAGGCGCTCAAGAGCCGGCTGGTGGGCGAACGGCGCGAGCGATCCGCTGACGCGAGCCTCCTCATCGGTCAGCGGACGATGGTGCGGCGCGGTCGCGGTCGCAGCGAACGTCGGGTCGGCCTTCAGGACCTCCAGCAATCCGTAGTAGAGGTAATGGAGCCGGGAGTGGTCGTCGTGGTCGTTGCGGCTGTGCGCGACGGTGATCAGCTGCGACAGCGCCAGTAGTGAGCACAGGTAGCTGGCAGCTTCGAGCGAAAGGGATTCTTCGACCTGGCCCAGGGTTGCCGTCACAAGCACGCCCTCGACGGGCAGCACCAGGGCGAAAGCTCCGTTGAAGTAGCGGCGAAGCTGATAGGCGCCATTGCGGTACCCGGATCCCAGCACTTGGCGCATATTGGTCAGCACCAGGTCCTCGAACGGTAGGCAGTAGCGACCGAGGAGGCTGTAGAGCTCCTGAGTGGTTGGCTCGCTGGTGACGACGAGCTGCAGCGCGTGATCATTTCTGTGCATAGCAGATTCCTCAAGTTGAACCTGCTCAGCATCCAAGAGCCGCGGTAAACGCAAACGGCCATTCATGCCGCTTGCGGGACCGGTTCGAGGGGGGCTGTTGACCCTAGGCGCCGGCTTGACTAGGTTGCCTTCCCTTTGGCCAATTGCGGCGGAGCGCCGAAGGAACCGGCGGCGCGATCGGCGCTCTGACGAGTCAGGTTGCAATTGGCTGCGGATCGATAAGCTACCCATGACCCCGCGCGAGAAGCGCAGCACCTGGGTGGAAGAGAGGATATGGAAGCAGCAACGATGGAAGAGAGCGTGGCGTCCCATACGCCGCGGTGGTCGGATTGGCCGCGATGGATCAAGCTGGCTGTCCCGTTGTTCGTGCAGGTGCTACCCGCCTTTGTCGCATTGACGCTGCTGGCAGCATTCACGACGGTGAGCATTCTGCTCGTCTTGGGTAAAGCGGCGTTTCACTTGGCCAGCCTGTGCTCGCCGTTGATCTTCCTGGTGCTGGTGCTGGTGCTGGTGCTGGCGCTCGCGCTTCGGCGTGCAGGGATGCTCGGGGACCGCCCCGTCTTGCGCAGGGCCGTGGCCACTGGGTCACCGTGGCGAAACTTCTTCCGGGTAGCGGCGCCGCTCGCCCTGGTCATCGGCATTGCGCTCAACGCCTTGGCGGTCCTGGCGATGCTTGGCTCCGATATCGGCGCCTGGAAGCGCGGGGCGCTGCCCCTCACCACCTTGCCGCTGGACCTCTTCAGCGCAGAGAAGCGGCCGCTGCTCGTGATGCTCTACACCACCGCGGTGGAACAGCAGCTCAGCCTGATGCCGCTCTTCGTCATCATGGGCGGCCGGCTCGAGCCGTACCTGGTGGCTGCGGTCATGGCCGGCCGAGAGACATGGTCTTCCGCGCGGGCCGTTCAGGCGCAGCTCCACAAATCGCAGAAGCTGGTGCTCGGCCCAATGCGGCTGCTCACGCTGTGTGGCGTGACTCTGCAGGCAACGGCAAGAGCGCTCGATGCCACCAGCAACTGGGTTGGCGTCGCGCTGCTGCTGGTGAGCATAGGCGGCTGGCTGTTCTACTGCTGCCTGATCGCCGTAGCTGCGCGGGACACCACCGACCCTCAATCGCGATAGCGCCTTACTGCGCGCGAAAAAAAACCCGGCCATGAGCCGGGTTTTTGCTGCTCCGCTTTCGCGAACCAGTGTTGGAGCCTGATGCGCCAGTCGCCTGGGCCCTGCAGTGCAGGGTGGAGGCGGGTTTGCCCGTTCCGACAGGAGCTCCTGACCGGATGTAGCGAACCCTCGCACCATCTCTGCAACTGCAGCTGTTTTGTAGGTAAAGATCACCCGGGGCACCGTCTGCTGGCCCCACCGTCGCATAGCGAAAGATTCTTTCGCTATGCGACAGGACCTCTACCGAAGTAGAGCTCCCAGCACTTATGGCAGTGGCCGCCTTCTGGACGTATGAAACCGGGGGTGTGGGCATTTGATGCGCGCACGACAATTCGGCCAAGGATCAGCTGAGTGATCGGCAACCGAGCTGGATGAAAGATTCTTACAGCGGGTCAGATGGCCCAGGAGAGCCAAACGAGGGGGAGGGTGCTGCGAAGCAGCTGGTGAAGCATCCAAGCCATAGGGGTTGGATCAAGAGCGCCGATAATGACAGCGCCGGCGGTGCCGCACAAGGCCCGCCGGCGTGGGTCCGCGTGATTACTCGCTCTGGAGCCAGCCTTCGACGGTATCGGCACCGTGCTCGGACTTCCAGGCTTTCAGAAGCTTGTGGTTGCCACCCTTAGTTTCGATGACTTCACCAGTTTCGGGGTGCTTATAGCGCTTGAGCGTACGCGCCCGGCGCTGTTGCGGGGCGGCGCCCGAGTTGCTCTTGGACTTGCTGCCGGAGGCAGAGCCGGCGTTGGGGTCCAGAATTGCAATGACGTCGCGCAGCGACTTGTTATGTTCGCCCAGTAGAGCTCGCAGTTTCTTCTCGAAATCGAGTTCTTTCTGCAGACGTTCGTCGGTGTTCAGCTGCTCAAGACGCTGCTTCAGTTCTTCGATTGCAGCTTCGGTCTGGCGGTATTCTTGGATCAGGGACATCGTGATCTCCTCAAGATTAGACGGTGGCTGCCGTTATAGCCTTTTCACCTATTTATGA
>NZ_JBXGSE010000020.1:0-11573 GCF_056790235.1 Pseudomonas sp. VMV1 | reverse complement strand
GTATTGATATGGATCCTCGTTGTCATTCTTGTCGTTAAACGGAATCAAATCTTCCAGCGCACACATTGCAATTATGATCTTCTGGGTCCATATCAGCAGGAATCCGACAAAGTAGGACTCGCAAATGTCATCCGCCCCCCCCTGCTAGTGGGATATAACCTACTGCATGCTCTAGAGGTATGATGGGCAAGGGGTTATCGCCAACAGTCGGCGGCGGTACCTGAACTATTGTTGGTTACTCCCTTCACTCCTTGTGCATTAAGATTAAGGTCACCACAGATCGTGTCCCGTGTCTGTGTACCGCTGCGGATAGCGGTCAGAAAATAGGGACCGTTATTAGTGTAAGCAGTGGTCCCGGTGCCGTTGACCGCCATGCTTAGTTGGTAGTAGCCACTGGAGGACAGCACCATAGCACTACCGCTGGCAGTTTTATTGTTGACAATGTTCAACCCGGATACTGTGGTCGGATAGGCATTGTTCTGGGCATAAAACCGCTCCATCCGCGCCGCCGCTTCATTAAGCAAAGCCTGGCCCTCGCTGCGGTTGGAGCGCAATACGTAGGTCTGATAGCTCGGGTATGCGATAGCCGCAAGGATGCCAACGATCGCGACGACAACCATCAGCTCAATTAGGGTAAAGCCTCGTGCTCGCATCAAAAAACTCTTTAGTCAGGATTTTGATTGGGTATGGTCCGCCAAGTCTGACGGGAAAATGTCTGCTTGGTGCTTGTAGACTCAGTCAGACCGCTACCCGAAGTGGTTGTAGTCGTGGACCCGTCGGTATTGGTAAGTGAGGTTGTGGTTGACGTGCCAGTTCCTGAAATGACGACACTGTTGCCGTAAGTGAAGATTGAGGCTCCTGCAAAGAGGCCGGCCAGCTTCAGCCGTGAATAGCTAGTATCAAGGCCGAGCTCAAGGAGGTCGCTGCCGCCGCCGGTATAAGGATCAAGGGCGTAGAGGTAGGTCACTGCACCGGAATCGCAAGGATCGTCATTGGGCACCAGCGACGTAAACAGCAGGGTATCGCTGATATATTGAGCTTTGTTAACAACCATTTCGCCGGTCAGTGGCAGGTTTACGTACCAACCATATTTACCCGCTGTATTGGTACTCGAGTACCAATCCACCGCCGTTGTCGATACGGTGTTGGCAGTGGAAGCGACCGTGCTCCCCGTCGAACTGGTATAGGAGATACTCGTATCTGTTCCAAGTGTCTGCTGCTGGAGGCTGGAAGCGCTAAGGGTCGGCGTCGTGCTGGCCGCAGTTCCGGTGGCCTGACGATCCCAAATGCCGTAGAGCGACATGGCTTTAGTGGTATTGGCGGTGGCATCAGCGCTCTCCAGATACTTTCCAGTCCCGAAAACGATCAAATAACCGGTACCGGAGGGATGGCGCACGAGATAAGGAGCCGCCGTGATGGCTTGGATAAAGCTGCTCAAGCCGCTTGAGTAACTGCTGGCCAGAGCGCTGTAGAGAGGCTTACCGCCAAACGCAACGCCATAGCTGGTTGCACTGCTGCCCACCAGATCAAAACGCCACAGGCGTCCCTGCAAATCACCAGCGTAGGCATAGTCTGCGATCAGATCGCTATTGACATCCGCTACAAGCGGCGAGGACAAACCATTCACCGCTGTACCACTGGCCGACGCGGTCAACTGAGAGATCAGGCTGCCATCGCTTACATCCAACACATAGAGCGAAGCGGCATTTTCCAATGTAGTGCTGTTGCTCGTCCAACTGCTGCCATAGCCGTTGCTCAGAATCACTGCCCAGGAGCCATTCTGCAGTCGTGTGACCACAGGTTTTGCGTAGGTATAGCCCAGTTGAGGGTAGTCGCTACTACTCTTTTCCCACAGTAATTTGATGTTATCCGGGTCGGTGATGTCTAACGCGAACAGGCCACGACCTCCGCCACGCAGGGTTCCAATCAGTACGGTGTGCCAGGCACCGCCGTAATAGACGTCCTGCACCAGGGGCGATCCATCAACATAGAACTGGTGCGCGCCGCCGGTGTAATTCACATCACTAAGCTTGTAGAGCGTGGGTAGAACAACACTGGGGACGAAGGCGAATTTCTCGTTCCCGTTGTCGTCAAAGGCGTGCAGCATGCCGTCGTTGCCCCCGACGTAGATGCGCGTGGACCGGTCTGCCCAAGTCTGGCGAAAGGCGGTATAGGATCCACTTGTAGTAGAAACCAAGGCATTCATCTTGGCTTCGGGACTGCTTGGAATGCTTACCTGCACTGGCGTCGAATCGATAATGTCGCCGAGAATGTGACTGCGTATCCGAAAGCTCGGTGTGGTACTGCTGCTTTCATATGTTCGCGCGCCCCGCAGATAATCGACGCGCTGAGATCCATAGCTATCAGTTGTGCCCAGTAGATTTTTGTTTAAATACGCTTTTTGGGTAGCGCTAAGATTACTCCAGCTGAAGTCTTGCAACGTATTGCTAGACTTGGCCATCTTCACCGTTCGAGCGGCATAACTGCCACTGCCGTAGGCGGCGTCAAGCTTGCTCTGGGCGCTCCATTGACGAGTGACGGACGTCGCGGTCCGCAAATACTTGGTTAGGTCACCGCTCCAGTCACTGCTGGAAAAGGTTGGGACATAGGTGTAGCTCGACGAGTAGCTGCTGTCGAGCATTGGCGAAGACACCTGGCTTGCTGCAGCATTGTTCGATTGAGTAATCCGCGTCACCACGGCGCCAAGCGAACTGACCAAGTCACCGGCGTCGTCTGCGCTGAAGAAGGCGCCGCGCGAATTGATGGCCGCATGCCAAAGGTCGTAAACATTGTTGTCGCTCCCGGACGCTGCTTTGGGCCAACTCAGGGTGCCGGAAGCGATCGCATCGTAACCACCTGAATAGGTATCGCCGCTCCAGGCCGGACTGGTCAGGGCGCTACTTAGACCAATGCCTACATAAAATCCGGTCAGGTGCTGCCAAGTGGCGGGATCGTTCTTTGGGTTCCAGTAGGGGGTCAGCGTGTTGGAGCCGTGCGTTTCCGTACCGTTCACCGCAGTGTAGGGCGGAATCTTATTGGCAAGTGATGTATTAGCGTCCTTGTACCAATACTGGAAAGCCAAGTCAGCCAGAGTGTCGGTAGTGGAATCCTTATAGGGCGCTATTGGGCTATAGGTGGTGCCATCGCCTAAGGTCTGACTGCTGCTGTCCTCACCAGCCACGTCGTAGGTGGCATTCCAGACGCCATCCGTCACCATCAAGCTGTAATTGGCGCGACAAGCGTAGACGGGTGCCTCAGTGGTGCCTGGACTGTAGGCGTATGGGCCGTTGGCGCCGGTAGTGGACAGGAAACTGCCCACCCGGGCCAGAGCTGAATGCAAAGGCGTACTGGAGTCGAAATAGATGTCGCCAAGCCAGTCGAACAATGCCTGTCGATGGCTACCGCTAAAGGGACGCAGGCGATTGTCGTAGGCAGAGGAGCTGGAATTGCTAATGCCGCGACAATTTGCTGATGTAGCGGAAAAGGTGCAACTGCCTAGCGCTTGCCAGCCGACGCGTATATTTTCATCTACGTCGACCATCGCAAGATTAGTTGCACTTTGCGCGGCTAAGGCTCTACTGCGGTAAAAAGTATACCAGTTGGCGAAGTTCTGCCTTTCGTCGCTACTGTTCGAACCGGAGGTGCTGGAGACCGTAACTTTTTTATAGCAGGCATCGTTGCCGGTTCCAGCGGAGGTGCATGTCGAGGGCGTGGTATCGTATAAGTAATAATAGGCAGCTACGCCAGATTTTACCGCACTAGAAGAAAAGTCAGCTGACGGATTTTCTGCTAGGGTGCTTGCGCTACCTGTCGCCAGACCGGGATTGGCGTAGCTAGTACCGCGAGCCGTCTCTGGATCCGTGGTAGTTATGTTGGGATTATAACCCCAGCTCACCTTGTAGTTACTGCTAAGGTCAACCGTTCCCAACCCGGTACGAAATCCGTTGACGTAGGCCGCGGTGAAACTCGTCGTCAAGCGGGTCTTGGTCAAAAGACCCGTCGAGGAATCGTAGGCAACCTTGTAGGGCGCCGCATAGGTAACTTGGGGGTTGTAGTAGAGACCATTGAATGTCGATGATTTAGCGCGTCGCGTCACTCGGATTGCATCGGTCCGCGAAGCATCGGGCACCACCGCCATTTGCATACTGGTTGAGTTGTCGATGGTGATGAAAAAGTTGGGCCCAACCCCTGTGGTGAGGAACAGGGGTTGCTGGCTGACGGTAAGCGTAGCGGCTTCCACCACAGGCAACGCCAGAAATAGGGACAGAGTCGCAAGGAATTGGCGCAAGCTCATTGGACTTCTACCTTGATGACGCTTTGCAGAATGACAGGGAAACGGGCGCCCCCGGCCGTTGCGGCGGCGGTTACGCGATAGTAGTAGGTACCTTTGCCTTGAGTGGCGAGAGACACATCTTCCGCCCCGCTGCTGGCGATGACCGTTGCGACCCACCGGGGAAGGCTCGTGAATGCTGACTTGCCGTCATAACCAGTGTAGGCAACCGATGTTGATGCCGTACCAGTTGCCGCCAAGGCGGTCTTGGCCCAGGCCTGAGTCTTCTCAGTGGTATCAAGGTCGCTCCCCTCGACCAGCAGACATAGATTGCTACCGATAGCCGCCACGCTCGAAGCGCAACTCGAATAGCCTGCACTGGCGGCCGAAAAGGTTGCCGTTAACTTCAAGGCATTTACGCGCCGCTCTCCTTCCCTCAACGCCGAATCAGCCGCGTTGTAGGCGCGCTTATGCTCGGATACGCTGCCGCTCAGACGATTCTGCAGCGTGCTCGAGCGCATGCTGGACAAAGCCAGCAGCGTCAGTAACAACAGCATGATCAGTGCGACGAGCAGCACGACGCCCCGTTGTGATGAAGCCTTAATGCTCGTCATTGCATCAGGTTCCGTAGAGTCACGCTGCCTTGCACGATCTGTAGCACATGAGTGGTGTCCTTCAGACTTTGGCCGCTCAGGGTGTTCCAGTTATCGATCACCGTGCTGGAAATACCATCGGTAAGTGTCTTTGTGGTGGAAAATAAGGCCGCATAGCGAATAACTTGAGTAGAATCGGTACTTGCCGGCACCGCAAACCAGACGAAGCCAGTCAGCCCGCTGACCAAGGTCTGAGCGGTCTCGCCTTGAGCGCTGCAGGTAAGGTTTCCGGTTCCACTGCCATCAGCCACGTAGCTGATTCGTGTAAGGACCTCGGTACCATTGCTTGCAGCAGCGATCTTATTACCTAGGCAGTCAACGTCCGTTCCCTTAACCGCTCCTTGGTAGCGAAAACAGATCCCAGTCAGGTTGGTGTCTGTGGTGAGCTTGATGGTCTGCCCTGCTGAAAAGGCCGGGCAGCCACTTGTGGCATCCAAGGCTGGAAAGGCCACCGTTAAGCTCTTCTGAACAACCGGATTTGCGCGGAAGCCGGCCTTTGCCAGTTGCTGATCCAACAACAACAATGCGAGCCGACTATTGTCGCCAGTTTCGACTTGGCCCTGCTGGTAGAGATAATGGCGTTTGTTGTTGATGTATAGCTGACTCACGCCAAGAATCAGGAAGCTGCTAAGCGTCAGTGCGATCATCATCTCGATCATGGTCAGGCCGCGTTGCTTCGTCATAGCTCGGCCCTCAGGACGTAGTAACAGATCCCACCGGCACATCCTTGAGTGTTGCCGGAAGCATCCTGCCAAGCCAGCACGACCATGGCTACCGAACTGTTTGCGCTGCCACAGGCGCTATAAGGGGTCGTACTGCCCACCACTGGTGCCGCAAGCGATGGGCAAACGGCGAAGTTGGCTTTGATAAGGTCATCAGTCACTGGCAGCAACGCCTTGACCTGACGTAGCCAGCAGGTGAGATCCTTGCCGGCAATAGCATCTCCTCCGACACCTCGTGCAAGCTTGGCGCACGAACCGTCGGCAGAGTCCAGCGCAGTAGCGGCAAAGTCGCTACCGGCAGCCTTGTAGTACTTGCTGGTGACGCTGAATAGATCGCCGCTTAGCGCACCACCTGGATTGCTGCGCATCACCTCTATGAGATCGCCCGCAAGCATGATGGCGGTGTTGCGAAGCACGGAGTCTTGAGATTGCACCAAGCTACGAGACTGCAGCGCTGCCATGCCCAAGACACCAATACAGATGACGATCAGACTAACTAGCAGCTCGATGAGGCTGAAACCCGGTTGACGGGAGGAACTCATGAACAGCCACTCGTCTTGGCGGACGTGGGCGCAAAGTCCTTCGTGCTGATTTGCCCACCCGGGCTGATAGTCAGCGTTCTACCCGTGGTGGCTTTGTCATTACTGGCGCATACGTTAATTATAGCTGCAGCTGTTGAAACCAAGGTCCCGTTTGGACGAAAAGCCACGGTAGTAGAGGTACCCGTGCTGTTAACCCCCGAGGCCGCAAGTCCCGTATCAGTGAAACGCCGTAGGATTTCCGCCTCACCCAAGACGGTGCTGGTCACCGTAGCGACGACCAATGCGCCGGTCCAGTCATTAACAGTAACTGCGGTAACCCCGACATTGACGCTGCGTGCCATCGCCTCGCTACGGGCGTAAGTCAATAGATTCTGTAACTCTTGAGCAGCGCCAGTGACCTTATTGGAGCGAACCATGGAGCTGAAGCCTGGTACAGCCAGGGCAGCCGTGATAGCAATTAGGCTTACAACTATCATTAATTCGGTAAGAGTAAAGCCTGCGGCCTTTTTCACGCCACATCCGCCTTCATGTGAGACACGTTGATGATGCTGCCACTGGCACAGACAAAAAGTCTGCAATGGCACGACATTCGGGCGTAAAGACGGGATGGCCGGAACCGAAAAATGGGATGTACCTTAGCGCTTACATAAATGTGTCCGACAGCCTACATTGGGGAGGTTCAAGCTTTATAAAATTATTCCTCTCTATCAGAAAACAGAGATAGAGCCTGCTTTGAAGTGCACCTGAAAGTTGGACAATTTCGCAAGACATGTCACATGCAGTCATTGGAACAGACCATTGTGTTGGTGCGCTGACCCCGAGACACTGGTATAGAGCACGCGGTCAGCGAGCTGAGTCATGGCGTCACTGTTCGTGTCGATTGGATCTAGTAGGTCTAAGTGCAAGACATAATATAAGCCTATGCTGAAATTTGATTTTTATATTACAATTTATACATCACTATATTACTGACGTTTTATACGGAGAGCTTGAATCGATTTTCAGATATGGGAATTTGTATCAAAATGGATACTACATCTCTGCAAGATATACATAATTTCTCGATGCATAGCACGCTGACCGGGTAGCATGTACCCATAGTCTATTTGCCTGTTTAGGTAGCCAAAATGCCGCTGTCACCCGAACCACAGCACTGGACCTCGCACATCCTGCTGGTTGATGACGATCCGTCGATCCGCGAATTGATCTGCGACTATCTGGCGCGCTTCGGTATCAATGCCCTCGGGGTGGGCAACGGGTTGGAGATGCGCAAGGCTCTGGTAGAGCAGTCCTTCGATCTGGTTGTATTGGATCTTATGTTGCCAGGGGAGGACGGGCTTTCTCTCTGTCGGTCACTGCGACGGGACAGTGGCATCCCAATCCTGATGCTGACCGCTAGATGCGAGCCGGCGGACCGCATCATCGGTCTCGAGCTGGGGGCCGACGACTATATGGCGAAGCCCTTCGAGCCTCGAGAACTGGTGGCGCGAATCCAGTCGATATTGCGACGTACTCACGGCGGCCGTCTCACCCGGCATAAACGAAGTAGCGTGAGCTTCGATGGGTGGAAGCTAGATGGCGTCCTGCATCAGTTGCATTCCCCGTCGGGGATAATGGTCCCGCTGTCCAACGCTGAGGTACGACTGCTCTGGGTCTTTATCGAGCAGCCGCGACAGGTGCTGAGTCGTGAGCAATTGCTCGATGCCACTCGCGGGCGAGCAATGGAAGCCTTTGATCGTAGCATCGATCTGCTGGTGTCGCGAATGCGCAGCAAATTGGGCGACGATCCCCGTGCGCCCCAATTGATCAAGACCGTACGCGGTGAAGGTTATCTGTTTGATGCCAGACAGATAGAGGATTAGCCGAACGCCGCCTTCATACGTAATTCGCGCGGCTGTTCGAGGTGTTCCTGCTGGCCATCCTGCTGCGCCAAGAAGCGTGAAACGGATAGATTCAACGGGAAAATTTGAACTAGCATGATAGCTCGATTCGCCCGGCGATCGATATGCAGACTCAAAGGATCATCGCTTCAAAGGTGTTAGCCAACCTGTCGAAATGGATAGAAATCCTTCGCTTTTGAGCCAGTTGAGCAAACGTTTGATCACATTACCCTGACGGTTCGCAAATCAATCAGATTGTCCGAGTAAACCTGATCGCCACCACTGAGAGAGGTGGCAAACCCTTGCGCAAAGACTATAGCGTTCGGCTGGCTCACATCGTTTAGTGCTCTTGCATCAGCGCCATAAGGGACCATTGAGCATTTGCTGACGAACGTCCAGCGTCCGCTCGATAGCTGCTAGCGACCGGTATACCTGCCTGTGCTGCTACCGGACAGCCATCCGAGATTAAAACATGACTTTTGACACCAGCCACATTTACCACGGGCAAGAGTATCCATGTCGAATGGAAAGACACCAGCGTCTCGCGATGTCAATGTCAATGTCAATGTCAATGTCAATGTCAATGTCAATGTCAATGTCAACGGGCAGTAGAACTGATTCAGATGCAGTATTACTCAATCTTTACCTACAGTTACATATTTCCGCGATTTTCCGGTGTCAAATAGCAGTATCTTAGTTTTAGGAGAAAATGATGTTCGTTAATAGCTGCAAGGTAGCATTGCTGGCTGCCCTCCTGTCCCTGTCTGGTTGCTGGCTGTTCATGCCTCCTGGCGGTGGCGGCGGTCATGGTGGTCCCGGTGGCGGCGGTGGCCCCGGCTTCGGCGCTCAGCGTTGAGCCTTCAACAGCCGCTTAGGGAGTGAAGCGTGTCAGGTCCCGTTATGGCCGTGCCGTATTGAACCTTACCGCTCTAGTCCGTCGTCTGCCTCTGCTTAACCAATCGCAGGTGGAGACGACGGATCGCTTCAGTACTATGTAATAGACAGGCGGACTCAGCTACTCTGCCAGCTTGGGCTGGCCAGTTTTTCGGCGCCGAAGATCTGCGTACCGACGTGGATAACTAATTTGCAGACGGTTAATGCACGTTGCAGTAAATCATCGCAAGAGCGCCCCATATTGATAAAGCACTTAGGTACCAGCCGCGCAAGCATCCGCACCTAAACGAGTTGCTTCAGCCCTTGATTGAGGCTCTGCATCGGGAATGCTGTCCGCCACGGACTGACCGGCGAGCAAGTAGGATGGTATGCGCAATAGCACACACGATATTCCGCAGTGGCTAGCCTGCATGATGAGACCCTACCTTGTTTTCACAGTCGGCTCATCCACCTGCTGCGGTTTTTTTATATCTATAGACTCCGTCTCGGATTCTAGCGCCAGCTTTCTTAGTCAACAAACACCTTAGATGAATTAGTCCCGCCAGCTCGCCACTTCCAAAATGGTTGCCACCTCACCTATAAAAGTTAGGGTCTTATCCGAAGTTGGATGCACCTCCCCCCATCGAAATGGTACAGCAGGCCTACTGCTTATTAGCAAGTGGCTACCCAAGGGAGCGCTTTAAAACATCTGGAACGAGACGATAATTACTAACTAGACGTGAAATCGACCGATTGACTTTTTCGATTCGCTTTTGGGATCGCTTAAGGTCAAGAAAAGCTGTTATCCGGAGATGATGCATACTTGGCACACAGCCTCACTGACTGCCATCACATACAAGTCCTCCAACGGAAAAGGGCGGGCCGACATCGCGTTGGACAGCAATCACCCTATCTGGGATTTCACTCATAAAATTGCGACATACACAGGCCTTGTGCGCAGTGTTGGGTTAGTTATCCACCCGCGATACCGTGCCAAGGAGCGCACAATCTACACCAATAGTGCGAACGGCGCGCTCCGCTCGATGGGCACAGGAGCGGCTTACGGTTCAGCTACCCGGTCCGAAAGCGCTACAAGTGCTGCTGTCGAGATAGCTTTTGAGTGTTGCCCATTGCGGCCGGGCGGTGACGCCGTCGGTTGGCTCCACCGACAGTGCGTAGTTGCCCCACCCGGGTCCGGCCGCCCAATATGTGGTAGGGATACAGCGGGTCTTAAGGTAGGCCAGCATATTGGCCAGGGCAGTATAATAACCGCTATTAGTATCCGGCACCCCGACCTCACCGATGTAACCCTTGCGGTTATTCTTGCGAAGCCAATCCACGAAGGGTTTGACGCGGTCCACTCCTACCTGAGGATCAACGCTGGTTACTGTATTGGCATAGGCGCCGCCACCGTCAGCATCGAAGTAAGTATGAGCCTCGAAAATCAGTTTGTTGGCCGGATCAGTGAGAGCAAGCAGGCTGTCGTTATAGCGCGGCCAATAATAGCTACTGGCCCAACCGTTGCCCTCAATGAAAATCGGCCTCGTGTTGTCGATGGACCGCACCCCGTTGATTCCGTATTGTGCTGCGGTGGGCCAATAGGCTAGCGCATCGTGCGGCTCATTCATGATGTCGTAGCCATAGAGTGCCGACTGCCCGCTCCAGCGGGTAGCGATACGAGTCATAATATTTTGGTAGGCGCTATAGGGCACGCTGCTAGTGCCAATGATATTGCCTCGGTACCTCATATAGTTGTGCAGATCCAGTACTACCTTTACACCATACTTGGCGGCATAGGCGAAGGTCTGGTCGATGAGAGCGGCATAGGTACTGTCCAGGCTGCCATTGAGCGTCGGCTGCAGCCGCTCCCAGATGATCGGGAAACGCACGAAGTTGACACCATGCGCCTTCCATTGCTGGAAATGAGCTGCGCTTGGAAAGATGTAGTTAGCGCCGTTTACCCCCGGCAGTACCTGAGGTGCGAAACCAGCGCCGGATAGGTTGAGTCCTACTAGATCGACGCCAGCTTGCACGGGGGCAACTAGTGCCAGAGACAGGAAAGAGACGCCAAGAAGGCGGATGTGTGAAACGGGGGCTGCGATTGAGACGGAAGTCATGTGATCACCGATGACAACGGGAAAACCAAGCAGAACCTATGCATCCCATGGATGAAGATTCCCATTTAGGAGGCTTGGGGCCTCAGCTCGACTCGATATCCTTCCGGTGATATCGAAGAGCGTTCCCATACGGACTGGGATGGCGGGCAAATGCCTGTGGATACTACGAACAACGTCCACTGCTCGACAATGACGCCCTAGTGTCATCCGGGCATCTGTAGGCTTAGTTCAACCTCGTCAAACTTCCCTACACCCAAAGTTTTAGCTCATAGCAAAAGAGGATCAATGATGGCACGGCGATTTTCGAATGAGCGGCTTTTTTTACAGTATGACTGACCGCCTATTGGTTACCTTAATCAGAACCCGAGTAGCACAAAGCTATCAAAATTATATAACCAGATACCAAAGCAGAATTAATGTATCTGAATTGAGTTATTTTTATCTAACCACTATTTGCGTACATTAAGGCCTAAGGCCACCACCTATCCTAGGGCTTGTCTGAAAAGTCGTGTTTGC
>NZ_JBXGSE010000002.1:0-974629 GCF_056790235.1 Pseudomonas sp. VMV1 | reverse complement strand
GTCGATTGCTGTCATTAGCTATTTCCGGTTTTGGTATTTCCCGAATGTCGCAACAATTTCGGGAACCGACACTGGCTGCAGCCTTATCCGCCCGCTCAACTATTGCCAATTTCCTTCCTGCCACGTCGCTCAGCTTTGGCTTAACGCCCATACACCCGCTTGGCAAAACCGGCGATGGCGGACGCCATCGCCTTGGGCTGCTCAGGCGCCATGGCATGGCCCGCATTGGCAATGACCTGGTGTTCGACTCGCGCCCCCAACAGGCCTTTGAGGATATTCGGGATGACCACGGCGTCATGCTCACCTTGCAGGTCGAGGATGGGCACCTGGTTTCCGGCGGACCAGTAGCTGTCCACCGGCGTATGGTCGCGGGCATAGCCCTCGGCGTCATGGGTCTGTCCATACCAGCCGGTCAGCCAGGGGCGCGGATCATTGCCCGGCGCGAAGAACGCCTGCTGGAGATAGATCAGCCGCTGCGCCTCGGGCAGGGCGTAGTTGCCGGAGCCATTGATCGCCTCCTTGAGCCGGCCATAGGGCTTTTCCTTGGAATCCGGCGGCAGCTTGCCAATCGAGGCGGCGGCCAGAACGATGCCCTTGACCAGATCCGGGCGATCCACCGCCAGTACCCGCGCGGGTTGGCTGCCCCAGGCGTGACCCACCACCACCGCCGGGCCGCTTTTCACCTCGTCGAGCACCTGGGCCACGTCGGCGGCGAAGTCGTGGAGCGTCAGCTCGGCCATGGGCGCCTTGCTGCCATTGACGCCCCGCGGCTCAGGGCGCAGGACCCGATAGCCATCGGCGGCAAGTTGTGCGGCGACCTCGTCGTAATCATGGGCACCCCGGCCAAGGGACGGCAGGATGACGATGACCTTGCCCTCACCCTGATCGAGGACCTGGATGCTGATATCGCCCTTCACGCTCTGAAAGCTTCGTACGGGTTCCGCCGCAAGGGCCGCCAGGCTGAGGGTCAGGGCGCCGAGGGTGAGGCAGCCGGTGGTGAAACGCTGTTTGATCATTGCACCTGTTCCTTGTTGTTTTCGGACGTCACGCAGCAGGCGTGATCCCCGAACGTGATGCAAAGCCTCACGCGGAACAAATGCTTTATCCGGATGGATTTCCATAGTGTTCCGGCATGGACAGGCACATGCCGAAACGCTATGAGGAGCCATGTCGAAAAGGTTTTGGCGGGCGAACGGAGGGCCGCCCTAAGCTGGCGCGACTCCTACAAGAACAAGGTCCGCCCTATGCCAACTCCATCCGTCCACGAGGCGCCAGGCCTCGACCCGATCGTGCAGCGAGCCTGCCGCAAGGCCGCCTTGCGCCTGGTGCCGCTGCTGGCCCTCGCCTACTTCTTCAACTACCTCGACCGCACCAATGTCGGCTTCGCCTCCCTGACCATGAATGACGATCTGGGGCTCACCGCCGCCCAGTTCGGCTTTGCCGCCGGGATCTTCTACCTTGGCTATTGCCTGTTCGAGGTGCCCAGCAACCTGGCGCTCTATCGCTTCGGCGCCCGGCGCTGGTTGGCGCGGATCATGATCACCTGGGGGCTGTGCGCGGCGGCCACGGCCCTTGCCCAGGGTCCGACGAGCTATGCGGTGATTCGCCTCCTGGCCGGCATCGCCGAGGCAGGCTTCTTTCCCGGCGTGATCTTCTTTCTGTCGCTATGGTTTCCGGTGCAGTACCGCACCCGGGTGATGGCCTGGTTTCTCTTCGCCATTCCGCTGTCCTCGGTGCTGGGTGGCCCCCTGTCCGCCGCCATGCTCCAGCTGGACGGCCTCTGGGGCTACGCCGGCTGGCAATGGCTGCTGGTGCTGCAAGGGCTGCCGGCCTGCTTCCTGGGCGTGCTCTGCCTGAAGATGCTGGCCGATCAGCCCGCCCAGGCTGCCTGGCTCAGCGCGGAAGAACGCCAGGCCCTGCAAGGCGCGCTGGACGCCGAACAGGCCAGCAAGGGCACCCACAGCTTTCGGCAGTCACTCAAGGACGGCCGCGTCTGGCTGCTGGCGGCCATCCTCTTCAGCTACATCATCGGCATCCTGGGCATCGGCGTCTGGCTGCCGCAGATCCTCAAGAGCCATCACCTCACCACCCTGCAGATCGGCTGGATCTCCGCGGTGCCCTACATCATCGCCAGCGGTGCCATGCTGATCTGGGCGCGGATCCTGGCCGGTAAGCGGCGCTACATCCTGCACCTCGCCCTCACCTGCGGCGCTGGCGCGGCGGGCTTTCTGTTTTCGGTGGTGTTCAACGAACTGCTACCGGCCCTGATCGGACTCACCGTCGCGCTGATCGGCCTGTGCTCGGTGCGCACCTGCTTCTACAGCATCCCCGCGACCTTTCTCAGCAGACAGGCCGCGGCGGGCGGCATCGCCTTCATCAACGCCACCGGCAGCCTGGGTGGCCTGGTCGGCCCCTACGCCGTGGGCTGGCTCAAGGATGCCACCGGCTCCTTCACCGCTGGCCTGCTGGGCATGGGCTGCATGCTGTGCCTGGCCACGGCGCTGACCGGCGCGCTGGGTCTGGTAGCGCGCCGTGACCGGATCAGAAGCACGGCCATCGATTCCGCCCCTGCGCCCACCGCCGCGTGAGGAAAGCCGGATGGCGCCGAACCTAGCCCCGCCCAGAGCGCGAAGAGTGCGACTCCTACGCGCTCGTTGCCCACTCAGGTCGGCACCACCAGGCCCTTGTCCCGGTAGCTGTCGATGTCGATCCCGTAGGCACCGGAGGGCTTTACCGAGCGGACAATGATCAGACGATCAGCGGCATCCCGCGGATTGCGCGCCAGATCGAGCACCTGTTCCGGCCGTGGCTGCTTGTCGGCGTCAAGGACGAGCAGGACCCGCGGCTTGAGTTTGCTGCCGGCTTCGAAGCCGATGATGATCCCGACCTCCCCGGTGCTCAGTTCGACGATTTCGCCGGGTGGGTAGACGCCAATCAACTGGATGAAGGCGAGGACGACCGTTTCGTCGAATTGCGTGCCCTTGGCTTCGAAGAGAATACGCAGGGCTTCCAGGCTCGACCGCCCTTCGCTGTAGGCCCTGTCACTGGTGATGGCATCGTAGGCATCCACCACGGCGATGATCTTGGCCTTGAAGGGGATGCGCTGCGCCGGGAGCTTTCGGGGATAGCCCAGGCCATCCATGCGCTCATGGTGGGTATAGGCGACATCGACGGCCGCGGGCGGCACCTCGCGGTTGGCCATCAGCAGCTGCCAGCCGTAGGTGGTATGGGCTTGCATGATGAGGAATTCCTCATCGGTCAAGCGACCCGGCTTGTTGAGGATCTCGTCGGGAACCTTGATCTTGCCAACGTCGTGCAGTATGCCGCACATGCCCAGCTCTTCGAGCTCCAGCGGCAACATGCCCAGTTCCTTGCCCAGGGCGATGGCATAGAGGGCTACGCGCAGGCAATGCTCCGCCGTGTATTCGTCACGGTGTTTGATGCGCGCCAACCAGAGGCTGGCTGCCGGGTGCTTCAGGACACTCTCGACGCACTCGCCGATCGCCTGGCGCACTTCGCCGACATCGAGCTCCTTGCCGAACCTGACGGCATCCAGCATCCGCCTCGACACCGCCTGGGCTTCGCGCCACATCGGCTCGGCGACATTGACCGCCTCCCGATAGTCGATGGCATAGGTTTTCGCCTGGGCACCTACCGCCTGGGCACCTGCCGCCTGGGCGGTCGAGAGCGGGGTCAGCGACCTGTTCTGACGCCGATCAACCCAGACGAACTCGCAGGTTTCCTGCAGGGTGCGGATGTCCTGCACGCTCTGGATGGGAAATCCCTGGAACAGAAAGGGCGTGCCTTCCCATGGGCGATCCAGTTCGCAGACGTACATGCCCAGTTGCAGCTGGGTGACAGGTACTCTGATGCTGTATTGGGGCAGCGCCATGGTTTCTCTACGAGAGCGTCGGGTGCGGATCTAATAGGTATTACAATAACCATTGATACCAAAAAGCCATCATCTATGGAAGTGAGCGGACGGCTTGAGCCGATGAGCCGGCAGAAATGAGTCTCCAGAGGCATATCATCGGATAGCCGCAGGCCAGGATGACGCACTGCTACCTAGGGTGGAGCCGGCATCTCTCACCTCCGGTACCCACCGTGATGCCCGGGCAAGCCGCTTCATGGCCTACCTCCCGCGCGGAACAGCAGCGCGCTTCACGCAGTACGGCCACTCCCCCCAGGCCGGGGATGCCCTCTTACGCGGTCAGGCGCGCAGCCCAGCTGCGCGCCCGTCCCCACTCATGCCAACTTAAAACGGCGCACCAGGGTCTGCAGCTCCCCGGCCAGTTCGGACAGTTGCTCGCTGGCGCCCACGGTTTCCCGGTTGCCGTCGCTGGTCTGCACCGACAGGTCGCGGATGCTGATGAGGTTGCGGTCGACCTCGCGGGAGACGTGAGCCTGCTCTTCGGAAGCGGTGGCGATCTGCAGGTTGCGCTCGTCGATCAGGCGCACGGCCTGGAGGATGTCGTTCAGCGCCCGGCCGGCTTCCTGGGCCACCTCGTAGGTGGCCTGGGCCTGGTTGGTGCTGAGCTGCATGGAGTCCACGGCTTCCGCGGAGCCCTTCTGGATTGCCTGGATCATCTGCTCGATCTCGCGGGTCGAGGTCTGGGTACGGTGCGCCAGGGCGCGGACCTCATCGGCGACGACGGCGAAGCCACGGCCCTGCTCGCCGGCCCGCGCCGCCTCGATGGCCGCGTTGAGCGCCAGCAGGTTGGTCTGCTCGGCAATGGAGCCGATCACGCTCAGCACCTGGCTGATGTCCTGTGCTTGCCCGGCCAGGCCTTCGACCTGCACCGACGTCGACTGCACCTGCTGGGTGAGGCGCTGCATGGCGTCGAGTGCCTGGCCGACCTTGGCATTGCCGTTTTCTGCGGCCGCACTGGAATCCCGCGCGGCCTGGGAGGTGGAGGAGGCGTTGCGCGCCACCTCTTCGACCGCAGCGCTCATCTCGGTGACCGCGGTGGCGGCCTGGTCGATCTCGGCGTTCTGGCTGGACAGCGCACGGCTGGCCTGGTCGGTGACGGCGTTCATGGTGCGGGCGGTTTCGCTCAGGCGCCCGGAGGATCGGGAGATGCCGTGCAGGGTATCCTTGAGGTTGTCCTGCATCTGCGCCAGGGCGCGCATGAGGCCAGCGGCCTCGTCCGCACCGCTCGGATCGATCTTGCCGGTGAGCTCGCCCTTGGCGATGGCGTTGGCCACGGCCAGGGAATCCCCGATGGGTTGGGCCAGGCTGCGCGTCAGGCGCCAGGCCAGCAGCAGCGTCACCACGACCGCCAGCAGCATGATGCCGACGGTGATGCGCACACTGTGCTCATAGATGCCCAACGCGGCCTGGCTGGCCTGGCGGGCGCCTTCGCTGTTGAATTCGCGCAGTGCGGTCAGTCGTTCCTGATAGCCCTCCGCGCGCAGGCGCTGGTCACCGTTGGCCAGCTTGAGCGCCTCGTTGCGGTCGGTACCGACCAAGGCGACGACGTGTTCCAGCCCTTCCAGATAGGCCTTCATCTGCAGCGCTGCCTGCTCGAAGTTGGTCCGCTCTTCAGGGGTCGAAACCAGGTGCTCCCGGTAGTAGGCCGTGCGGGCGTTCATCACGTCGCGATTCAGCTGGATCTGCCGGGTCGCGATGGCCATGGCCGCGCTGTCTTCGCTGGCCAGCAGGCGGATGCTTTCCAGGCGGGTATGCAGCAGCGCGACCTGGATGTCGTCGGTGGTCTGGACGCTCGCCAGCCATTCGGCCTCCATCGCCTGTTCGGTCGCCCGCAAGGCATTGAGCTGGAACAGGGCGAACACCCCGAGCAGCATCACGAACAGGGTGACCGCACCAAAGCAGAGGGCGGCGCGGGGGGCAATGCGTAGCGAGCGAAGGTTCAAGACGGGCTCCTTGAGATCAGCGAAAGGCGATCCTCTAACGCCCTAAGATCGACTGACTATTTCCTTTCTTTAGCGCGATTTTTATTTATGCGCTGATTAAATCTGACTATCTGACTGACTATTCTGGTCGTGGCTTGATCCTGACCGAAACAAGGCGTCTGGTCCCCGCACACCGTTGTTGTTCTTGGCGTCGAAACTTCATCTGCCTGTCATCGAAACGACATTCGTAGCCCTCACTGTCTGCCCTCGATGAGATCGATCTCAAACGAGGCAGGCATGACCGATCTGAAACAGGTAGCGCAGCAGGCAGGCGTCTCCCGGGCCACCGCGGCGCGGGCCTTCGCCACGCCCGAACAGGTGCGCGAGAGCACCCGGCAGCGTGTGCTGGATGCTGCGCGTAGCCTCAATTTCCGGCCCAACCTGCTGGGTCGCCAGCTGCGCCAGCAGAGCACCCGGCTGATCGGCGTGGTGGTACCCAGCCTGCTCAACCCGGTGTTCGCCGAGCAGCTGCAGGCCATGGAGCGCACCGCCCGTAGCCAGGGCTACTCCCTGGTGATCGCCACCACCGATTATCAGCCCGAGCGCGAGGCGGCGGTGGTGGAAGAACTCTTGCGCCAGCGTGTCGCCGGCCTGGTGCTGACGGTGGCCGATGCCGACCGCAGCCAGGTGCTGGCCGAGCTGAGCCGGGAGCAGACGCCCTTCATCCTCGCCTACCACGAGCCCCAGCGCCCCTATGCAGCGGTGGCGGTGGACAACTGCCAGGGCATGGCCATGGCCACCGAGCACCTGCTCGCCCTGGGTCATCAACGGATCGCCCTGGTCTCGGGGCCGGCTCAGCAATCGGATCGCAGCGAGCGGCGCTTCACCGGCTATTGCCAGGCAATGGACGCCGCCGCCCTGCCCCTGCTGCCGCGCCTGGAGCTGGCCAGCCATACCGATGCCGACTGGGCGGAGCTGGCCCCACTGCTGGAGCGTCATGCTCCGACCGCCCTGCTCTGCACCAACGACCTGCTGGCCATCAGCGTCATCGCCGAGCTGCAGCGGCATGGGCTATCCGTCCCCAACGACCTCTCGGTGGTGGGCTTCGATGGCATCGCCATGGGCGCCCGCCTGGAACCCAGCCTGTGCAGTGTCATGCAGCCGCTGCAGAGCCTGGGCGCCGTGCTCGTCACCGAATTGCTGGCGCTGATCGCTGGCAGCCCCATCCACCAGCAGTGCCTGCCCTGCCTCGTCCGTCCCGGCACCAGTGCCGGTCCCTTGAAGGAGCCTTGCCGATGAAATCCCGATTCCCCTTGCGTCGTCTCCTGGCCGGTGTGGCCCTGGCCTGCGGTCTGGCCAGCGCCCAGGCCGCCGAAACCGCCATCTGCTACAACTGCCCGCTGGAATGGGCCGACTGGGGTGCCCAGCTCAAGGCCATCGCCGCCGATACCGGCATCCAGGTGCCCCAGGACAACAAGAACTCCGGCCAGTCCCTGGCCCAGCTGGTGGCCGAACACGACGCACCCGTGGCCGACGTCGTCTACTACGGGGTGACCTTTGGCATCCAGGCCGACAAGGCCGGGGTGTTGCAGCCCTATCAGCCCAGGCACTGGGACCAGGTCCCCACTGGCCTCAAGGATCCCAAGGGCCAGTGGACCGCCATTCACTCCGGCACCCTCGGTTTCATGGTCAACACCCAGGCCCTGGGCGGCAAGCCGGTACCCCAGCGCTGGAGCGATCTGCTCAAGCCCGAGTACCGCGGCCTGGTCGGCTACCTGGATCCCTCCAGCGCCTTCGTCGGCTACGTCACCGCCGTGGCGGTGAACCAGGCCCTGGGCGGCACGCTCGACGACTTCGGCCCGGCGCTGGGCTTCTTCAAGAAGCTGGCGGCCAACGATCCCATCGTGCCCAAGCAGACCGCCTATGCGCGCCTGCTGTCCGGTGAGATCCCGATCCTGGTGGACTACGACTTCAACGCCTATCGCGCCCGCTACAAGGACAACGCCCCGGTGGCCTTCGTCATTCCCCAGGAAGGCAGCCTGACGGTGCCCTACACCATGAGCCTGGTGAAGGGCGCGCCGCACCGCGCCAACGGCGAGAAGGTGCTGGACTATGTGCTGTCGGACAAGGGCCAGGCGCTCTGGGCCCAGGCCTATCTGCGCCCGGTGCGGGACGTGCCGCTGCCGGACGAGGTCCAGGCGCGCTTCCTGCCCGCTGCCGACTATGCCCGCGCCGGCACCGTGGACTATGGCCACATGGCAGCGGTCCAGGAAGCCTTCGCCAGGCGCTACCAGGCCGAGGTGCGCTGAGATGCAGGGCCTCGCCGTCTCCCTCGGGCGCCCCCGGGCGCCGCGTCGGCTACCCTGGCCGGCGCTCGTCGCCCTGGCACCGGCGAGCGCCTTTCTGCTGGCGTTCTGGCTGCTGCCGCTGGCGCAGCTGCTGGTGCTCGGCGCCCGCCCGGACGCCGCCGGCAGCTCCGGCTACTGGCAGGTCCTGACCAGCGCCGGCTATCTGTCCGGGCTCGCCCAGACGGTGGCCCTGGCCGCCGTCACCACCCTGGCCACTCTGGTGGTGGCCGGCATCGCCGGCTGCTTCCTGGCACGCCATGCCTTCGTCGGGCGCAGCCTGCTGGTGGCGCTGCTGACCTTTCCGCTGGCCTTTCCCGGCGTGGTGGTGGGCTTTTTGATCATCCTCCTGGGCGGCCGCCAGGGCCTGTTCGCCAGCCTTGGGCGCGGCCTGTTCAATGAACCCTGGGTATTCGCCTATTCGCTGTTCGGGCTGTTTCTCGGCTATCTCTATTTTTCCATCCCACGGGTGATCCTCACGGTGATGGCAGCCTGCGAAACCCTCGACACCAGCCTGGAAGAAGCGGCCCGCTCCCTGGGCGCCGGGCTCTTCGCCGTGGTGCGCGATGTGCTGATCCCCGGCCTGACCCCAGCCCTGCTATCCAGCGGCGCGCTGTGCTTCGCCACCGCCATGGGCGCCTTCGGCACCGCCTTCACCCTCGGCACGCGGCTCTCGGTGACGCCCATCGCCATCTACGACACCTTCACCAACTTCGCCAACTTCGGCGTGGCGGCAGCGCTCTCGGTGGTGCTCGGCCTCGTCACCTGGCTGGTCCTGCTGCTGGCCCGGCGCTTCGGCGGCACCCAGGGAGACTTGCGATGAATCGTCCCCTGCGTTTCTGGCTGCAACTGCTGTTCACCCTGCTGGTGGCCGCCTTCCTATTGGTGCCCGTGCTGCTCTCGGTGCTGGCCGGCCTCACCCGCAACTACTTCCAGGGCCTCGCCAGTGGCCTGACCCTCGACTGGGTGATCCAGGTCTGGCAGGCCTATGCCCCCACCGTCTGGCTGTCGCTGCAACTGGCGCTGGGCACGGCGGCCCTCGCGGTCGTGCTCGGTGTCCCCGCGGCCTATGCCCTGGTACGGCTGGACAACCGCTTCGCCCGCGCCTTCGAGGAATTGCTGGTGCTGCCGGTGGCCATGCCCGGCTTCGCCTCGGCCCTGGCGCTGCTGCTGACCTACGGGCACCTTGGCGGCTTTCGCCGCAGCCCGGTGATCATCCTGGTCGGCCACCTGCTGTTCACCCTGCCCTTCCTGATCCGCCCGGTGATGGCGGTGCTCAGGCGCAGCCAATTGCCGCAGCTGGAAGAAGCCGCGGCCAGCCTGGGCGCCGGTCCCTGGCAGCGCTTCTTCGGCGTGGTGGTGCCCAATGGCCGCGCCGGCATCCTCGCCGGCAGCCTCATGGTGATCACCCTCTCGCTGGGCGAATTCAACCTCACCTGGATGCTGCACACGCCCCTGACCAAGACCCTGCCGGTGGGCCTGGCCGACAGCTACGCCTCGGCGCGGCTGGAGGTGGGCTCCGCCTACACCCTGATCTTCCTCTTGCTGATCGTGCCGCTGCTGGTCGCCCTCCAGGCCCTCAGCGCCCGCCTCTCCCGTGGAGCCCTGCGATGACCCAAGGTACCGCCGTTCGCCTGCGCCACTGCGCCAAGACCTTCGCCGGAGGCCGCCAGGTGCTGCAGCCCCTGGACCTCGACATCCACCCGGGCGAGACCCTGGTGTTCCTCGGTCCATCCGGCTGCGGCAAGACCACCACCCTGCGCCTGATCGCCGGTCTGGAGCAGCCCGATGCCGGTGGCCAGGTATTGTTCGACGACCGTGACGTCACCGCCCTGCCCATCGAGCGCCGCGACGTCGGCATGGTGTTCCAGAACTACGCCCTGTTCCCCAACCTGGACGTGGCCGGCAACATCGCCTACGGCCTGAAGATCCGTGGCCTGACGCGCGCCGATCGCGATGCCCGGGTCGCCGAATTGCTGGCCATGATGCAGCTGGAGGCCCTGGCCGACCGACGCATCCAGCAGCTGTCCGGCGGCCAGCGCCAGCGAGTGGCCCTGGCCCGCGCCCTGGCGCCACGGCCGCGGGTGCTCCTGTTCGACGAACCCCTGGCAGCCCTGGACGCCCAGTTGCGCGAGCAGCTGCGGGCCGACATCGGCGCCCTGTTGCGCGAGCTGGGTACCACGGCGGTCTATGTCACCCACGACCAGCAGGAGGCCCTGGCGCTGGGCGACCGCATCGTGGTGATGGGCGACGGGCGCATCGCCCAGATCGGCACGTCGGCGCAGATCTACCAACGCCCGGCCAATCGCTTCGTGGCCGGTTTCGTTGGCCAGCTCAATCGCTTCGAGGTGGCAGCCAGACGGGCAACGAGGTGGCCGTCGCGGGCGGTCGCCTGCCCTGGACCGGTTCGGCGAGCACCCTGTTCTGCCGCCCGGAACACCTGGAGCCCAGCCCGACGCCTGCGCACCTCGTCGGCATCCTGGTCGGCCAGTTCTTCCAGGGCGCCCATTCGCGGCTGCTGGTGGAAGTGGGCACCGGCCAGCCGCTGCTGGTCGACACCGCCCAGAACGTGCAGGCCCAGCCGGGCGACCTGCTGCACCTGAACGTGCGTCCCGACGCCCTCTTCACCCTGGCTTCCTGATCGGAGAATCTCATGCACGAACCCTTCCTCCTGGCCCAGCTCAGCGACCTGCACATCAAGGCCGGCGGTCGGCTGTCCTACGGCGTGGTCGATACCCTCGGCGCGCTGCGCATCGCGGTGAGCCACCTCAACGCCCTGCAGCCGCGCCCGGATGCCCTGGTCATCACCGGCGACCTGGTGGACTTCGGCACCCCCGAGGAATACGCCACCCTGCGTGAAGTACTGGCCGAACTGGTCATGCCCTTCTTCGTCATCCCCGGCAACCACGACGACCGCGCCGCCCTGCGCGCCGCCTTCGCCGACCACCGTTATCTACCGACCCTGGGCCCCCTGGACTGGCAGCAGGATTGCGGCCCGCTGCGGCTTATCGGCCTGGATACCCATATTCCCGGCGAGCACGGCGGTCGTCTCGATACCTCTCAGCTGGCCTGGCTCGACGACCAGCTCAGCCAGGCGCCCGCGCAGCCGACCCTGGTGCTCCTGCACCACCCGCCCTTCCCGGTCGGCATCGGCCATATGGATCGCATCGGCCTGGACGGCAGCGCCGAGCTGGAAGCCGTCATCCGCCGTCATCCCCAGGTGGAGCGGCTGCTTTGCGGGCATCTGCACCGGCTGATCCAGCGCCGCTTCGGCGGCACCCTGGCCTGCGTTTGCCCAGGCGTTTCGCACCAGGTCGAGCTGGATCTGCGCGAGGCGGCGCCGTCGCGCTTCCGCCTGGAGCCGCCAGGGCTGCTGCTGCATCGCTGGGCGGACGAGGCCCTGGTGACCCACCATCTGCCGCTGGGCAACTACCCGGGGCCCTACCCCTTCTTCGCCGCCGATGGCCAGTTGCTGGACTGACGCCAGCGGCCGCCCCGTTTCGGGTCCTCGGGTAGCAAAGGGCCCCAGCGGCGACCCAGAGCGGTGCAAAACGTAACGGCGGCCACCAGGCGCTCAGGCTCCCAACCCAGCACTGGCGCGCCTTGCCCTCCCTGGCATGGCCCTTGCTCTGGCAGATTGGATACAAAAATCCAGGAAGCCAGCCATGCCGCTCTCCGCCCTGTCCCGCTCCGCCGCCCTGAGCGCCGAAGAAGAGGCCTATCGCCACCTGCTGCAGGCCATCTGCGCCGGGCGCTATCGCAACGGCGAGCGCCTGATCGCCGAGGACATCGCCACCACCCTGGGCATGAGTCGCATGCCGGTGCGCAGCGCCTTCCAGCGCCTGGCCGCCGAGGGCCTGGTGATCCTCCGGCCACACCGCGGCGCGGTGGTCAGCGGGCTGGACCTGGACGACATGCGCGAGGTGTTCGAGATGCGTGGCGCCCTGGAAGGGCTGGCGATCCGCCTGGCCACGCCTCACGTCGGGCCGCGCGAGATGACCCGCCTGGAACGTTTGCTGGAAGACCTGGACGACGAGCAGGAACCCGGCGCCTGGGTCGCCCAGCACCGCGCCTTCCATGAATACCTGTGCAGCCTCGCTGGCCGGCCGCGGCTGCTGCGCCAGATCAACGGCCTCTATGCCCTGATCGAGCCGCACATGCAGCTCTGGCTGCACGCCGACCGCCCCCAGTCGGCGCGTGACGAACACGCGCCCATCCTTGCCGCCCTGCGCGCCGGAGACGCCGTCGAGGCCGAACGGGTACTGCGCGAGCACATCGAGGGCACGGTGCCCGATCTGCTGACCTTTATCGAACGATCGGGCGACCAGACCCGACCTGAGCCCCCGCGTTGAGCCATCCGCCCTGCCCACCCCCGTCCTTCCGGAGAAGACCATGACCCGCCACCGGCTTTCCTGCAGTCTGCTCGCCCTGACCCTCGTCGCCGGCTTCACCCAGGCCGCACCCCAGATCCCCGACCGCCTGGCCAAGGCGTCCAAGATCACCTATTGCGGCGCCCTCGATACCCCGCCGATCGGCTTCTTCGACGAAGCCCAGAAGCCCAAGGGCCTGACCGTCGACCTTGGCGCCGAGATCGCCAAGCGCCTTGGCGACAAGAAGGTCGACTGGCGCGTGGTGCCCTTCTCGGGGCTGATCCCGGCGCTGCTCGCCGGTCAGTGCGATGTGCTCATCGACCAGCTGTTCGACAAGCCCGAGCGCCGCCAGGTGATCGACATCGTCAACTACATGTATTCCAGCCAGGCAGTGGTGGTGCCCAGCGGCAACAAGGCCGGCATCCACACCCTGGACGACCTCGCCGGCAAGAAGGTGGCGGTGCTCAATGGCTCCACCATCCGCACCCTGCTCGACGCCCACAACGAAGAGCTGAAGAAGGCCGGCAAGGCGCCCATGAAGCTAGTGGCCTACAACAGCGACACCGACGCCTTCCAGGCCCTGCGCCTGGGCCAGACCGACGCCTACGGCACCACCGTGGAAACCGCCGCCTATTACCAGGGCGTGGCGCCCGGCCAGTTCGAGACCGGCGTGCCGGCCTTTGCCCGCATCCTCACCGGCGTCGGCGTGCGCAAGGACGACAGCCAGCTCAGCGCCGCCCTCACCCAGATCCTCGCCGACATGAGGGCCGACGGCAGCTACGCCGCGCTCATGGCGAAGTGGCACCTGGAAGGCGACAAGCTCGATTAAAGGATGGCCACGATGAACTTCAGCTGGGATGTGTTCTGGCAGTACCTGTTGCACCCGAGCGACGTCTACCTCTACGGCCTCTGGCTGACCTGCGTCATCGCCATTGGCGCCATGCTGCTGGGCTGCGCGCTCGGCCTGCTGGCGGCACTGGCCCGGCTGTCGCGCTATCGGGCGCTGCAATACCCGGTGCGCGGCTATGTGTGGCTGATGCGCGGCACGCCGCTGCTGGTGCAGATCGTCTTCCTCTACACGGCCCTGGCTGCCGGCGGCATCTTTCGCTTCGAAGACCTGGACCTGGGTTTCCTGGTGATCCCGGGCAACATCCAGGCCGCCATCATCGCCCTGGGTCTCAACGAGGGCGCCTACATGGCCGAGATCATCCGCGCCGGCATCGGCGCGGTGGATCGCGGCCAGTACGAGGCGGCGCGCTCCCTGGGCATGACGCCGGCCAAGCTGATGCGCCGCATCGTGCTGCCCCAGGCGCTCCGGGTGATCATTCCGCCGCTCGGCAACGAGTTCAACGTGATGCTCAAGAACACCACCCTGGTCAGCGTCATCGGGGTGCAGGAGCTGCTGCTCAGCACCCAGATGATCACCTCGGCGACCTTCCGCGTCTTCGAGCTGTACCTGGTGGTCGCCATCTACTTCCTGGTCCTCACGACCCTGTGGGGGCTCTTCCAGTCCTGGCTGGAGCGGCGCTTCGGCAAGGCCGATGGTCAACGACCCACCGCCACTGGCCGGCTGTTCAGCCTGCAGGGCTTCAAGCTACGGGGACGCTAGCCATGACGACCACGCAAGACGTTGTGATCCAGGCGCTGGAGGTACACAAGGCCTTCGGCGAGCTGGACATCCTCAAGGGCGTGACCCTGGAGGTGCGCCGTGGCGATGTGGTGGTGCTGATCGGCGCCTCCGGCTCGGGCAAGACCACCTTCATCCGCTGCCTCAATCAGCTGGAAGAGATCCAGGGCGGCACCATCCGCGTCAACGGCGAGCTGATGGGCTTTCGCGAACGTCCCGACGGCCGTCGGGTGCGGGATTCGGAGCGCAACATCGCCCGCCGCCGCCGCGACATCGGCATGGTGTTCCAGAGGTTCAACCTCTTCCCGCACATGACGGTGCTGGAAAACATCATCGAGGCGCCCATCCAGGTGCTGGGCGTGGCGCGGGCCGCCGCCGTGGAGCAGGCGCGCGCCCTGCTCGCCCGGGTGCGCCTGTCCGACAAGGCCGATCACTATCCGGCGCAACTCTCCGGCGGCCAGCAGCAGCGTGTCGCCATCGCCCGCGCCCTGGCGATGAAACCCCAGGCCATGCTGTTCGACGAACCCACCAGCGCCCTCGACCCGGAAACCGTCGGTGAGGTGCTGCAGGTGATGAAGGAGCTGGCCGAAGACGGCATGACCATGGTGGTAGTGACCCACGAGATGGGTTTCGCCCGCGAGGTGGCCGACCGCGTGGTGGTGTTGCACCAAGGCGAGCTGATCGAAGAAGGCCCGCCGGCCCAGGTGTTCGGCAATCCCACCCATCCACGCACCCGCGAATTCCTCAGCCGCGTGCTCTAGACCGGAGACCTTCATGACTGTTCGTCCGCTGCTGGCCGCCCTCGCCCTCTGCCTGACGCCCCTGGCTCAGGCCGCCGAGTCCGAGGTGCGCTTCTACAATTGGTCGGACTACATAGGTCCGGACACCCTCAAGCAGTTCACCGAGGCCAGCGGCGTCCAGGTGCGCTACGACGTCTTCGACACCAACGAGATGCTCGAAGCCAAGCTGCTGTCCGGCCACTCCGGCTATGACCTGGTGGTGCCGTCCAACCAGTTCCTCACCAAGCAGATCAAGGCGGGCGCCTACCAGCCGCTGGATCGCAGCCGGCTGCCTAACTGGCAGCACCTGGATCCACGGCTCATGCAGCGCCTGGAGGCGGCCGATCCCGGCAATCGCTACGCCGTGCCCTACCTCTGGGGCACCGTAGGCATTGGCTACAACGCCGCCAAGGTCCGCGCCGCCCTGGGCGACGGCGCACCGGTGGATTCCTGGGACCTGCTGTTCAAGCCGGAGAACCTGGCCAAGCTCAAGGGCTGCGGCGTGGCCCTGCTCGATGCGCCGCAAAAGGTCTTCGCCCAGACCCTGCACTACCTGGGCCTGGACCCCAACAGCCAGAAGCCCGAGGACTACCGCAAGGCTTCCGCGCTGCTACAGCAGCTCAAGCCGTCGGTGACCTATTTCAGCTCCAGCAAGTACATCACCGACCTGGCCAACGGCGACGTCTGCGTGGCCATGGGCTATTCGGGCGACGTCATGCAGGCTCAGAGCCGCGCCAGGGAAGCCGGCAAGACCAGCGACGTGCGCTACGTGATCCCCGGGGAAGGTGCCAATCTCTGGTTCGACATGCTGGCCATCCCCAAGGACGCCAAGAACTCCAAGGGCGCTCTGGCGCTGATCGACTACCTGCTGCGCCCCGAGGTGATCGCCCCGGTCAGCGACTATGTCGGCTACGCCAACCCCAACCGCGACGCCACTGCCCTGCTCGATGCCAAGGTGCGCGACAACCCGGGCATCTACCCGAGCGAGGCCATCGCCGAGCGCCTCTACGTCTCCGCCGATCTGCCGCCGCAGATTCAGCGGCTGATGACCCGCGAGTGGACCCGCATCAAGACCGGACAATGACCTCGAAGAGCCTGCCATGCTGAATTTCTCCGCCCACGACTACCCCTACGCCTCGCAACGCCAGAGCGTCTTCGCGCGCAATGGCATGGTCGCCACCTCCCAGCCGCTGGCCGCCGAAGCCGGCATCACCATGCTGCGCCAGGGCGGCAACGCCATCGACGCGGCCATCGCCACCGCCGCGGCCCTGACCGTGGTGGAACCTACCGGCAACGCCATTGGCGGCGACGCCTTCGCCCTGGTCTGGGTCAAGGACCAGCTGCACGGCCTGGACGCCAGCGGCCATGCCCCGGCCAGCCTCGACATCGCCACGGTCAAGGCCGCCGGCCACGAGCGCATGCCGGTGCACGGTTGGCTGCCGGTCACGGTGCCGGGCTGCCCCGCGGCCTGGGCCGAGCTGTCGCGCCGCTTCGGCAAGCTGCCCTTCGCCACCCTGTTCGAACCCGCCATCGCCCTGGCCCGGGACGGCTTCCCGGTGTCGCCGGTGGTCGCCCACCAGTGGCGTATCGCCCAGGCCGAGTACCAGGCCAGCCGGGACCAGGCGCCGGAGCTGGAAGCCTGGTTCGACACCTTCCTCATCGATGGCCAGGCGCCGGTCGCCGGCCAGCTATATCGTAACCCCGCCCAGGCACGCACCCTGGAGGAACTGGCACAGACCCGCTGCGAGAGCTTCTACCGGGGCGCCATCGCCAAGCGCCTGGCGGATCATGCCGCGGCCAGCGGCGGCCAGCTGAGCGCAGCGGACCTGGCCGGCTACCAGCCGCGCTGGGTGGAGCCGATCAAGGTCGACTACCGTGGCTATCAGGTATGGGAGATTCCGCCGAGTGGCCAGGGCCTGATCGCCCTCATGACCCTGAACATCCTCAAGGGTTACGACTTCGACCAGCGCGACAGCCAGCTCACCTGGCATCGTCAGCTGGAGGCCATGAAGAAGGCCTATGCCGACGGCCTGCACTACATCACCGATCCCGAGCACATGAGGGTCGCCGCCAGCGTCTTGCTGGACGACGCCTACGCCGACCGCCGCCGCGCGGAGATCACCGACCAGGCCCAGCCGCCGCTGCATGGCGATCCCCAGGCCAGCGGCACCGTCTACATCGCCACCGCCGATGGCGAGGGCAACATGGTGTCCTTCATCCAGAGCGCCTACCACGGCTTCGGCTCTGGCGTGGTACTGCCTGACAGCGGCATCGGCCTGCAGAATCGCGGTTCGGAATTCAGCCTGGATGCCGGGCACTCCAACGCCCTGGCGCCGGGCAAGCAGACCTTCCACACCATCATCCCGGGCTTCCTGAGCAAGGGTGACGTGCCCATTGGCCCCTTCGGCGTCATGGGTGGCTACATGCAGCCCCAGGGGCATGTGCAGATGGTGATGAACCTGGTGGACTTCGGCCTCAATCCCCAGGCGGCGTTGGACGCGCCGCGCTGGCAATGGCTGGGGGACATGAAGGTCGGCATCGAACAGGCCGCTTCGCGGGCTCTGGCCAGCGGCCTGGCGCGGCGCGGTCACCAGATCGAGATCGCCCACGACTCCACCGATTTCGGCCGCGGCCAGATCATCGTCCGAGATCCGGAAACCGGCGTGCTCTGCGGCGGCACCGAGCCGCGCGCGGATTCCCATATCGCGGTCTGCTGACCGCCAGGAAAGCCCCGCCCGGGTCCGGGCGGGGCTTTCCGTTAGAGCGTAATCCCAGCCGCCCTGGCCCGCGCCGCGTGCAGCTTGCGATAGCTGTCGATCAGCCGCAGGTGCTTGTCGAGGCCTTCCAGCTTGAGGCTGGTGGGCGTCAGGCCAGGGAAGCGTACCTCGCCCGAGACCGAACCCAGGGCGGCGTCCAGGCGCTCGTCGCCGAACATCCGGCGGAAATTGACTTCGAAGTCGGCCAGTTCCAGTTCGTCGTCCAGCTCGACTTCCAGCACCGCATTGATCGCCTGGTAGAACAGGCCGCGCTCCAGGGTGTTGTCGTTGAACTGCAGGAAGGTCTCCACCTCTTCCTTGGCCTCTTCGAACTGCTGCAGCGCCAGATGGATGAGCAGCTTGAGCTCCAGCACGGTCAGCTGGCCCCAGACGGTGTTCTCGTCGAACTCCACGCCGATCAGGGTGGCGATGCGGGTGTAGTCGTCCACCTGGGTATCGTCCAGGCGTTCGAGCAGGGATTCCAGGGCCGCATCGTCCAGCTGGTGCAGCGTGAGGATGTCTTCGCGCACCGCCAGCGCCTTGTTGGTGTTGTCCCAGATCAGGTCCTCGACCGGATAGATCTCCGAATAGCCCGGCACCAGGATGCGGCAGGCCGGCGCGCCCAGTTCCTCGTAAACCGCCATGTAGGCTTCCAGATCGCGCTCGGCGAGGATGCCGAACAGGGTTGCGGCCTCCTGGGCGGTGGAATCTTCGCCCTCGTGGGAGAAATCCCAGTCGACGAAGTCATGGTCGGCCTTGGCGCTGAAGAAGCGCCAGGAGACCAGGCCGCTGGAGTCGATGAAGTGCTCGACGAAGTTGTTCGGCTCCATCAGCGCCTGGCTCTCGAAGGTCGGCTGTGGCAGGTCGTTGAGACCCTCGAAGCTGCGGCCCTGCAACAGTTCGGTGAGGCTGCGCTCCAGGGCGATCTCCAGGCGTGGATGGGCGCCAAAGGAAGGGAACACCCCACCGGTGCGCGGATTCATCAGGGTCACGCACATCACCGGGAATTCGCCGCCCAGGGAGGCATCCTTGACCAGCACCGGAAAGCCCTGGGCCTCCAGGCCGCGGATGCCCTCGACGATGGCGGGATAGCGCGCCAGCACCGCCTCGGGCACGTCGGGCAACGCCAGTTCGCCTTCGAGGATCTCGCGCTTCACCGCCCGCTCGAAGATCTCCGACAGGCACTGCACCTGGGCTTCGGCCAGGGTGTTGCCCGCGCTCATGCCGTTGCTGAGGTAGAGGTTCTCGATCAGGTTCGAGGGGAAATACACCGCCTCGCCATCGGACTGACGTACGAAGGGCAGCGCGCAGATGCCGCGTGCCACATTGCCGGAATTGGTGTCGTGCAGGTGCGAGGCGCGCAGTTCGCCTTCCGGGTCATAGATCTTGCGGCAATGGCGATCCAGGATTTCCCGGGGCAGCGCATCCTTGGGGCCCGGCTGGAACCAGCGCTCGTCGGGGTGGTGGACGAAGGCCGCGTTGCCGATGTCCTCGCCCCAGTACTGGTCGTTGTAGAAGAAATTGCAGTTGAGGCGTTCGATGAATTCGCCCAGCGCCGAGGCCAGGGCCGCTTCCTTGGTCGCGCCCTTGCCGTTGGTGAAGCACAGCGCCGACTGCACATCGCGCAGGTGCAGCGACCAGACGTTGGGCACGATATTGCGCCAGGAAGCGATCTCCACCTTCATGCCCAGATTGGCGAGGATGCCCGAGAGCTTGGCGATGGTCTCTTCCAGCGGCCGGTCCTTGCCGGGAATATAGGTCTCGCTGCCGGTATCGCTGGGCAACAGCAGGGCCTGGGCATCGGCGTCCAAACTCTCCACCGCCTCGATGATGAAGTCCGGACCGGCCTGCACCGCCTTCTTTACCGTGCAGCGGTCGATGGATCTGAGGATGCCCTGGCGATCCTTGTCGGAGAGATCCGCGGGCAGCTCTACCTGGATCTTGAAGGTCTGCTTGTAGCGGTTCTCCGGGTCGACGATGTTGCTCTGCGCCAGGCGGATGTTGTCGGTGGGGATGTCGCGGGTCTGGCAGTAGAGCTTGACGAAATAGGCCGCGCAGAGCGCCGAGGACGCCAGGAAATAGTCGAAGGGCCCCGGGGCCGAGCCGTCACCCTTGTAGCGGATGGGCTGATCGGCGATCACCGAGAAGTCGTCGAACTTCGCCTCGAGCCTCAGGTTGTCGAGAAAATTGACCTTGATTTCCATGCACAGCTTTCCGGTTTGAAGACAGATTGGCAGCCATTATCCGGACAAAGGGGCGCGGGCGATATGCAGGCCGTCGTTCCGTGGACCACGGGGCAGGCGTCGTCAGTCGCTAGTCCAGCAAAAAGGTGCCGTCTGGATACCGTGCGCAGAGGAAGGCGACGAAGGCCTTCACCTTGGGGCTCTGCAGTCGTCGCGAGGTGTGCAGCACCCAGAGTTCGGTCTCACCGGCGAGGGTGCCCCAGCGCCTGAGCGCACCTTCGTCCAGCTGACGTTGCACCAGCGAGAGCGGCAATAGCGCCGCACCCGCCCCGGCCAGTACCGCCTCGCGGATGGTCAGCAGCGAAGTCAGCTGCAAGACCGGCTGGGGCAGGAAGCGCTCCCCGCCCTCCGTCAGCGTCCAGACCTCGCCCTCGCGCTGGCCGGGCATGACCACCGCAGGCAGAGGTGCAGGTTCGGCGCCGGACGCCAGAGGGCCTTCGAGGCCTGGCGCGGCGACCAGCACCCGGCGGTCCCGGGCGAAGCAGCGACCCACCAGGGTGCTGTCGGGCGCGGGGTTGATACGAATGGCCAGGTCGAAGTGTTCCTCCACCAGATCGGCCAGGCGATCCTCGGCCACCACCTCGATGAGGATCTCGGGGTACTGCCGCCGGAAATCCGCACTCAGCCGGCCCAGCGCCACCTGGGAAAACAGCAGCGGCGCCGCGATGCGCAGCCGCCCTCGGGGTACGGCCACGCCCTCCTGCACCGCGGCCACCGCCTCCTGAATCTCGCGCAGCGGCCCCAGGGTACGGGCCGCCAATTCAACCCCGGCAGGCGTCAGGACGAGGCTGCGCCCGCCGCGCTCGATCAGGCGTATCCCCAGCGCCTCTTCCAATTCGGCCAGCCGCCGCGACAGGCTGGCCTTGGGTCGGCCACTGGCACGACTGGCCTTGCCAATGCCGCCGTGAGTGGCGATGAGCTGAAAATCGGCCAGCAGGCTAAAGTCCATCAAGCTATCTCAATAATGGAACGGTATGTCCCTATCCTAGCGGCTATTGGCGAAACATGGGACGACTTAAGGTGGCTCCACCCTCACCCACCTGGAGTTATCGACATGACCATCCTCGTCATTGGCGCCACCGGCCGCGTAGGCCGCCACCTCGTCCACCAACTGGTACAGCGCCAGGCCAAGGTCCGGGTGCTGACACGCAATCCGGCCAACGCCGTTTTCCCCGCGGCGGTGGAAGTCATTCGCGGCGACCTGCTGGATCTCGATTCACTGCGCAGCGCCTTCGCTGGCGTTTCCACCCTCTTCCTGCTCAACGCCGTGACCGGCGACGAATTCACCCAGGCGCTCATCACCCTCAACATCGCCCGGGAAAGCGGGGTCAAGCGGATCGTCTATCTCTCGGTCTTTGGCGCTGACACCGCGGTCAACGTGCCGCACTTCGCCGTGAAGTTCGGCGGCGAGCGGATGCTGGACGCCATGGGTTTCAGTGCCACCGTCCTGCGGCCCACCTACTTCATCGACAACGAGGTCATGATCAAGGACATCATCCTGCAGCATGGGATCTATCCCATGCCCATCGGCAGCAAGGGCGTGGCCATGGTCGACGCCCGGGATATCGCCGAGGTCGCAGCCCTCGAACTCATTCGCCGCGATCAGGCGATCGACAAGCTGCCCAGCGAAACGATCAACCTGGTCGGCCCGGACAGCCTCACCGGCGCAGGCGCCGCGGCGATCTGGAGCGAACTATTGGGCCGCCCCATCCACTACGCCGGTGACGATCCGCGCGGCTTCGAGCAGAACATGGCGACCTTCATGCCGGCCTGGATGGCCTACGAAATGAGACTCATGGCCGAGCGCTATGTCAGCGACGGCATGCTGCCGCAACCTGGGGACCGTGAGCGGCTGGTGCAAATGCTCGGCCGTCCGCTGCATAGCTATCGCGACTTCGCCCAGGCGCTGATCGACTGACCGTGCGCCACCCCTGGAGCCTGGGCCGCCCGACGAATCCGACTTGCCAGCTTTACAATATACATTATATAAAACTGTATATTGAATAAGCCGGGCTTGCTCATGACCACTCCACCTACCCGACCCAACCCAGGCGCGGTCTTCTCCCCCCAGGACATGCAGACCCGCGCCCGGGAGGTGGCCGCCCTGCTCAAGACCCTGGCGCATCCGGTGCGCCTGCTGCTGGCCTGCGCCCTCGCCGAAGGTGAGTACGCGGTCGGCGAACTGGAAGCCCGCCTGGACATCCACCAGCCCACCCTTTCCCAGCAACTCGGCGTGCTGCGCGAGGCTGGTCTGGTCGCCACCCGCCGCGAGGCCAAGCAGATCTTCTACCGGCTCACCGAAGACAAGGCCGCCCAGCTGCTGCAGGCGCTCTACCAGATCTTCTGCCAGCCCGAGAGCCAGACACCATGATCCTCGTCTCCTATATGCCCGCCCTGGGTGGCGGCCTGCTGCTGGGCCTGGCCGCCAGCCTGCTGTTGCTGGTCAATGGGCGGATCGCCGGCATCAGCGGGATCTTCGGCCGGCTGCTCGGCGGACAGCAGGCCGGCACCGGCCTGGTCTTCGTGCTGGGCCTGGTGCTGGGACCGCTGCTGGTGAGTGGCCTGCACGCGCCTCCCTCCCTGACCGTGGACGCGACCTGGCCTCAACTGCTACTGGCCGGGCTGCTGGTCGGTTTCGGGACGCGGCTGGGTTCGGGCTGCACCTCGGGCCATGCCATCCTCGGCGTGGCCCGCGGTTCGCGCCGCTCGCTGGCCGCCACCGCCGTCTTCCTGGCCTGCGGCCTGGCCATGGCCACCCTGCTGGGGCTGCTGCGATGAAATCGGGGCGACTGGTCGTAGCGCTGCTGGCTGGCCTGCTCTTCGGCAGCGGCCTGGCCCTCTCGGGGATGCTCGATCCCGCCCGCGTGCTGGGTTTTCTCGATCTCGCCAGCGGACACTGGGACCCTAGCCTGCTGTTCGTGCTGGGCGGCGCCCTGCTGGTGGCGCTGCCCGCGGTCCAGCTCCAGCGCCGGCTGGCGCGGCCCTTGCTCGACAGCGCCTTTCACCTGCCGCCCACCGTACCCGTCGACCGCCGCCTGCTACTGGGCGCTCTGATCTTCGGCCTTGGCTGGGGGCTGGTCGGGCTATGCCCCGGGCCCGCGCTGGCGGGCCTGGGGTTGGGTATCGCCAAGGTCCAGGGTTTCGTCGTGGCCATGGTCCTGGGGATGGTGCTGCATGACCGCCGCGCTAGTGGGCATTCCCAGGCAAGGCGTAGGCCTTGAGGTAGTCCCCCGCCTTGGTGCCCAGACCACCATGACCACCTGCGGCGATGACCACATACTGGCGGCCATCACGCCCGGTATAGGTCATGGGCGTCGCCTGGCCCCCCGCGGGGAGGCGCGTCTTCCAGAGCTCCTTGCCGCTAGCCGCGGAAAAGGCCCTCAGGTAGTTGTCCGCCGTGGCGCCCATGAAGATCAGCCCCGAGCGGGTATTGATCTGGCCGCCGATATTGAACATGCCGGTGGGAAACGGCGGCGCCATGTGCAGGCCCAGAGGGCCCATGTCGCGAGTGGTACCCACGTCATGCTGCCAGGCAAGGGTGCGGGATTTCAGGTCCACGGCCGCCAGCTGTCCCCACGGCGGCGCCTTGCAGGGCGCGCCGAGCAGGCCGAGCCAGGGATCGACCTTGACCACATAGGGCGTGCCGTATTGCGGGTTGATGGCGAACTTCTTCGGCCGCGGCGGTGTGCCCTTGCCGTCCCAGGGCTCCACCAGCCCTTCGCGCTCGGCATCCGCCCGGGCATAGACCTCGGCCTTGAAGGGGATGTAGCTGAGGTTGGCATAGAGGCGCTTGCGCTCCGGGTCGATGGAGGCGCCATGCCAGTCGATCACGCCGTCGAACGCCGGATACACCAGGGTCGTCTTGTCCAGCTCGAAGGGCGTGAAGGCGCCCTTGTAGTTCATCTGGCGGAATTCGATCCGGCACAGCAACTGGTCCAGGGGCGACACGCCCCAGGTGTCGGACTCCTTGATCTCCGGCGGCGCGAAGGTGGGCATGCCCGTCGAATAGGGTTGGGTCGGCGCGACATGCTCCTCCGGCAGCCCGCCCTGGGGGGCCGGTTTTTCCTCGACCTGGGCGATGGGTTCGCCGGTCACCCGATTGAGCATGAAGAGTTCGCCGCGCTTGGTGGTCTGCACCAGCGCGGGGACGCTGTTGCCCTTGCCGTCCGGCAGGTCCACCAGCGATGGCCCTATGGGTACGTCCATGTCCCAGAGGTCATGGTGCAGGGTCTGGAAACTCCAGCGCGGCGCACCCGTGTCCACGTCCAGCGCCACCAGGGAGCTAGAATACTTCTCGTCGAAAGGTCTGCGCTCGGCGCCATAGTAGTCGGGCACCGCATTGCCGGTGGGCAGGTAGATGATCCCGCGCGCTACATCGGCGGTATAGACGCCCCAAGCGTTGGGCGTGCCCCGGGTGAAGGTCTGGTCTGGCGCCGGATGGACCACCGGATCGTCCGGATGGCCGATATCCCAGGCCCAGACGATCTCGCCATTGATGGGGTTGAAGGCCCGCACGGCGCCTGATGGCTCGTTGGTCTTCTGGCCGTCATAGATCCAGCCCCCGAGCACCACGCGGTCGTGGATCACCAGGGGTGGCGAGGTCACGAAGTGAAAGCCCTTGGGTACCTCGCCCAGATACTGCCGCAGCGAGACATAACCGCCTTTGCCGAAGTCCTGGCACAGCTCCCCGGTACGAGCATTGAGGGCCATGATGCGGGCATCGCCCACCGACGAGATGATGCGCTCCGGACAGGCCGTCGCCGTTCCTTCGGGGGCCTTGTAGTAGGCCACGCCACGGCAGGCCAGGTAGGCATTGTTCGAGGTATCGGCGCGCGGATCGAAGCGCCAGCGCTGCTCGCCGGTGTCCGGATCGAGGGCGATGACTTCCCGGTGCGGGGTGCAGAAGTAGAGGGTGTCGCCAACCTTGATCGGCGTGGCCTCGAAGTTGAATTCGTAGCCGTGCTTGTTTTCGTCGCCCCTGGGCAGATCGCCCGTGCGGTAGGTCCAGGCCTCCTGCAACTGGCTGACATTGTCAGGCGTGATCTGCGCCAGCGGCGACCAGCGCTCGCCTTCGGCGGTGCGTCCATAGAAATTCCAGTCACCCTCGGCGACACCCGAGGCATTGGTAGTCACCTGGCTACCTGGCGCGACGGCTGCCAGAGGCTGGTCTGGCGGATAGGGATGGGCGAAGAACAGACCGCCGACCAGGACCGCGGCGGCCAGGGGAACGATCACATAGCCTGCCCCCGACACCCTGCGGTTGCCATCCAGGCGCCGACGGATGAAGGGCAACAGCAGATAGAGCCCCAGCAGGGTCGGTAGCATCAGTCGGGGTTCGAGCTTCCAGACGTCGGGGCCAACCTCCCAGAACGCCCACAGCACGCTGCCCAGCCAGACGAGGCCGTATACCCACAGCGCCAGCCGGCGCCCCTTCATCAGCAAGCCGCCGGTCAGGCAGAGGCCTATGCCGGCAACCAAGTAATAGGCGCTGCCGCCCAACAGCAGCAGCCAGGCCCCGCCAGCGGCCAGCAGTATGCCGAGGAGCAGGATGAGCACGCCGGATAACCGGGGTTTCGTCAGGAGCCAGGACTTCATGCGTCTTATCCGCCAGGTTTGTTGTTCTCCACTGGCAGACTAGGCACCACCGGCTGGTGTTCAAATGTTTTGCAAGAAATTTCAAAGATGGCGAGAGGTGGAACTAGCCTTGCTCTGCCTACCTGCAGGCTCACTCGCCTGAAGATCGCCCGAGCTGGACCGCCGTGGCCCTTCCTCACTACGGGCATTGCCTGGCCACGAACTGTGCAGAGGCCCTCCCCCCGATCAGCCACCACCTGTCTCGTTTTCATGATGAGGCCGGCGCTGACGCTGCGGGTACTTCAGCCAAACGTCACTGTCCAAGCCTCTGACGGGTTGCCTCGGTGAACAGCGGGCAGTGGACTTCCGCTTGCGGACCGTCCAGGCCAGCGCCAAGGGCGCCACTCTCCTTCATCCCTTGCCCCAGGAGGCGCCCATGTGTGGCCGCTTTGCCCAGTACCGTTACGCTCTCGACTATCTGGACGCCCTGGGCGCCAATGCGGCTAACATCCGCACCGGCCTGGAGCCTCGCGCCCTGGGCCGCTACAACGTGGCACCCGGCACCCGGGTGCTGCTGCTCAATCAGCAGGAGGATGGCTTGCACCTGGACCCGGTGCTCTGGGGCTACCAGCCCGCCTGGGCGCGCCAGGCCAAGCGCCCACCCGTGATCAATGCCCGCGTCGAAACGGCGGCCACCAGCCGGATGTTTCGCGGCCTCTGGCAAAGGGGCCGCGCCCTGGTGATCGCGGACGGCTGGTACGAATGGAAGAAGGATCCTGAGGACCCGAAGCGCAAGCAGCCCTATTTCATCCAGCTGAGATCCGGCGAGCCGCTGTTCTTCGCCGCCATCGGCCACTTCCGGCCGGCAGACCACGCGCCCCAGGAGGATGATGGCTTCGTCATCGTCACCGCAGCTTCCGACGCCGGCATGGTCGATATCCATGACCGCCGCCCCCTGGTCCTGCCCCCGACCATTGCCCGCGAATGGCTGGATCCCGAGCTGTCCATGGAGCGCGCCGCCGAGATTGGTGAGATCGAAGGAACGCCGGTGGAGGCCTTCCACTGGTATCCGGTCGGCAAGGCCGTGGGCAGCGTGAAGAACGATGGGCCTGAACTGCTGGAGCGGATCGCCGAGCCGCTGGTGTAGGCGCGATCAGCGTGAGCCTTGGCATCCAGACCGCCGCGCCCGTGGTCCGCCCTTACTGCCTCTTGCCCTTGGCATCCTTGACCAGCAAGACGCCAAGACCGAAGCCAGCGGAGTGCATGTCCAGACCGCCAACGCTGAAATTGAGGAAGTAGAACATTCCCGGCAAGGCTTCCGAACTCGTCCAGATCTTCGCGCCTTCGCCGAAATCCGCCGCTGCGACATTGGGAAAGACGCGTCGATCAAGCTTCAGGCCCGCGCAGCTTTCCACCAACAGGGTCTCCAGCTCAGGCTCCGTGGGCAGGCGCCACTCGCCGAGAACAGCCTGAGCGGCGCGCTGGGCCTCCTTCTGCGAGTACCCCTTTGCCACACCCTCGCAACCCTTGGTCCGTGCGTTCCAGGTCGTTCCCAGCAGACAACGCTTCCAGACCAGTTGGGCCTGGCTGTCCAGGGCGCTGTCGCCCACGATCTGCAATTGTATTGGCGGATGCTCGACGCAGGTGGCCGCTACTGCCGAACTCAACAGGAGCCCCCCAAAACACGACAACCCCACTCCCAGCCTCATCAACATCCCTTGCAAAATAAATACTCCAGAACGCCAAACAACAATTAAGACCAAATAAACGAGCGCGTGTATATCATGAGGAACAAACAACAATAATACTACGAACGCACTATCAACGCTTATAAGCCATTGACGTCAAAGTACATCTCCAAATTGCGATGTTTTTTCCCTGAAGATCATAAGCTTGCAGCCGCTCTTTGTAACAACCTAGAACCACGTCAGTAAACTTATAGAAAATTATCGCCAGAAGGATGGATGACGCCGGCCGAAGCATGATTCCAGCGACTTACCCATGACTCCAACCGTATCATCTTCGTTAAATGGCCAAGCTCGATGAAAATCATACTGATGCGCCATGGCAAGCCGGCGCTGAAGAGCTGTCCCGCCATGGCCTCCTCTGCCATGGCGCGCTGGATCGCGGACTATGATCGGTCCGAAATAGGCACGGATACCCCCACTTCGGAGGCAATAGCCGCAGTCAGGGATATCGGCCTGACAGCCACTAGCACTGCCCCACGCGCCCTGACCTCTCTCGCCGCGCTGGGCATAGCACCAACCATCAGGGATTCGGTCTTCTGCGAGGCAGCGCTGCCCGTGTTGAGCGTTCCGATTCTGCGCCTGTCGCCCTTCACCTGGGCGTTCGTCTTTCGTCTGCTCTGGCTCTGCGGGCTGGCGAAGGAGCTGGAGTCTTATGCCCAGGCAAAGGAGCGGGCGCACCAGGCGGCGGATCAGCTGGCCGCGCTGGCCGGGCGCACCCCGGGAAGCGTATTGCTGCTGGGACACGGCTTCATGAACCGCCTGATCGCCAGGCAGCTGCAGCGTGGCGGCTGGGCCGCAACAGGCAATAGCGGTAGTGGCTACTGGAGCGTTGCCGTCTATGAAAAGGCAGGGTGAAGCCGTCTTCGGTAAGCGTCTTTGACCAAGAACGGGTAACGTTCCCCTTTGCGGTTCTTTGCCAGAGCGCCGGAACGGTGTTTACGCCTCGTGGGCGCCGCCAGACGCAAGCCCGGCAGCCCTGCTTCAACGAAGACCCGGCCTCAACCCTCCGGATTCAGCATCTCGCTGATCTTGTTGGCCAGGGTATCGATGGCGAAGGGCTTGGTGATGATCTCCATGTTGGCGGCGAGATAACCACTCACGTTCGAGCCTTCCGCATAGCCGCTCGCCAACAGCACCTTGAGCTCCGGACGATTGGCCTGGGCCAGGTCCGCCAGTTGGCGGCCATTCATGCCAGGCAGACCCACATCGGAAATCATCAGATCGATGCGTTGAGGATTCTCCAGGAAGGGTATGGCCTCCTGGGCATCCGCTGCTTCCAGGGTCTGGTAGCCCAGTTCACCCAGCACCTCCAGGATCAGGGAGCGAACCACGGCCTCATCTTCGACGACCAGGACCACCTCGCCGCCTCCCAGAGGCGCAGCCTTCCGCTCCTCGACCGCGAGGATGCCCACCTCCCCACCCAGGCACGGCATGTAGAGTTGCACCCTTGTCCCTTTCCCCGGTTGCGAAAGGATACGGACGGCGCCATTGGCCTGGCGCATGTAGCCATACACCATGGACAACCCCAGGCCCGTGCCCTGCCCGATCGGCTTGGTGGTGTAGAAGGGCTCGAAGACCTTGGCCAGCACATCGAGAGTCATGCCCAGACCGGTATCGGCGACGGAGAGCATCACGTAGTCGCCCTCCTTGAGCTCCATGGCCGCGCCCTGCTCTGCGGTGAGGTGCACGGCTGAGGTGGCGATTGTAATGGTGCCGCCATCGGGCATGGCATCGCGGGCGTTGATGGTCAGGTTGATAATGGCGCTTTCCAACTGGTTGGCATCCATCCGCACCAGCGACAGGCCGGCGGCCAGCTGCGTCCGGATGGCGATGTTTTCCCGGGTCGTGCGATGCAGGAGGTCTTCCAGCGAGGCCACCAGTGGATTGACCTCGAGCGGTTTGAGATCGAGGGTCTGCCGGCGGGAAAACGCCAGTAGCCGCTGGGTAAGCGCCGCCGCCCGCTGGGCCGAGGTGACCGCCGCGTTAATGTAGCGCTCGTCCTCACTCGCATCGCCACCGCGTCGGCGCCGTTGCATCAGCTCCAGGCTGCCAATGACGCCCGTGAGCAAGTTGTTGAAGTCATGGGCGATACCACCGGTGAGCTGACCGACTGCCTCCATCTTCTGCGCCTGGTGCAGGGTGTCTTCCACCCGAGAACGCTCGGCCACCTCGGCGGCGACGCGCGCTTCCAGCGTCTCGTTGAGTTCGAACAGCGCCTTCTCGGCCCGCTTGCGGGCGGTGATGTCGGCGCAGGTGCCGGTCACATAGGACGGCTGGCCAGCAGCATCGTGAAAGACCTTGCCCTTGCTCAGCAGCCACTGCTCTCCTGCCCCGCGGTGGAGCCGAAACTCGACAGCGAAATCCTTCCCCTGCAGGCAATCGGTCAGGCATCCGCGTACCACGTCCCGGTCGCCCTCATGCACGAAGTCCAGGAAGCGCTCGACGGGATTCGTCGTCAGGACATCGGGCAGGCCGAAAAGCTGTTGGAGGGCGCTATCGCAATAGAAGCGACATTCGTCGAGGTACCAGTCGAAGATACCGGCTTCGGAGGCAAGCAGCGCCGCCCGAAAGCGTTCGTCGGCGAGCTTGAGACTCGGGCGGGAATGTTGCTGGGCCAGCACCTGTTCGGTGACGTCTTCGGTCTGGTGGATGATGTAGATCACCTCACCCTGGTCGTCCAGCACCGGAACGTTCAACGGACTCCAGTAACGCACCTCGAAGCCGCCGCCTTCGCTGGACCGCCGCGGAATGTCGTACTGGGTCACCGCCATGCGATCAGGCTCACGGCTCTGCATCACCCGCTCCAGCGAAGCGCGCAACACCCCAGCGCCGAATTCCGACCTGCCGTCGGGATTGCGGCCGAACACCTCGAATATCGACCGGCCCATGCAGTCTTCGCGGCGGGTATTGGTGCCGCGCAGGCGTCCTTCGTTGGCTGCCACCATGATGAAGTCAGGACCTGGAGAGAGCACCAGCACCAGATGGGGAAGTCCTTCGAACAGCAACTGGAAGTCTGGATACTGACGCATTGGCACCTGCGGAGTCGGTCGTCGTGAAGCGAGTCGATGCCTGGTCTAGTCCAGACACCCCTGTCATGTCTCCTTCAGTGGAGGCCGATCGCCAGCGCTCGGTTCAACCGACAAGACGAGACGCCTTTGGTGGAGCCATGAAGCCTGCCGATCCAGCAGGCCTGATGGGTTCGGGTGAGAGAAGCAGACGGCTGTCTGGTGCTGGCTAGACTCGCGGATGAGCGCGAGTTGCAGGGAGAGCGGGCCTCACCGCCCTGCCCTCACCACACCCCCGAACCGCCGCCGGTAATCCCCCGGGCTCAGTCCCACGACACGGGTGAAGACCTTGCGGAAGGCGCCCGGATCGCTGTAGCCCACCTCCCAGGCGACGCGTTCGAGGGGCAGACGGCTGGCCTGCAACAGCTCCCGGGCGCGGCCGACGCGCAATTGCTGACAGTAGGCGGTGGTCGTCATGCCAGTCGCCTGGCGAAAGCGGCGTAGAAAGGTGCGCTGTTCGAGTCCGGCGCGCTGGGCCAGGGTAGCCAGGGCAATGTCCTGGGCGCCGGTTTCCTGCAGCCACTCCTGAACGGCGAGGACGGCGCTGTCGCCATGGCTCAGGCGCGGCGAAAAGGCGCTGTAGTAGCGTTGCTGTCGACCCGGCGGGTCGATGACCATGATGCGCGCGGTATCGAGCATCCGCTTGGCGCCCAGGTACCGATCGACCAGGCGCAGGCCGAGGTCGGTCCAGGCCATGAGGCCGCCCGCGGTGACGAGATCCTCGCCATCGATGAGGAGCTGGTCGGCATCCAGGCGGACGGCAGGGAAACGCGCATTGAAGCGCTCGACATAGAACCAGTGAGTGGTGGCGGTGCGACCGTCGAGCAAGCCGGTTTCCGCCAGCAGAAAGGCGCCGGCGCAGATCGAGGCCAGACGCACGCCGCTCTGGTGCTGGCGACGTAGCCACTCGCGATAGGGCGCAGCAGCCTCCGGTGTGATCGGCTCAGCCAGACTGGGTGGCAGGATCAGCACGCTGGGTGAGCCGCTCGCTGTGGGCAGCGAGTCGTAGACCCGCCTGGGTGCCGCTTCGCCCTCCTCCAGCCGCCAGTGGCTGACGCGCAATTGAGGGCGCTCGGCATCCTCCGCAATCCCGGTCAGGCGCCCGGCGATCTCGAACAGATCCGTGAGGCCGTGGACCGTCGCCAGTTGTACGCCGGGATAGAGCAGCAGACCGAGTTCGACCGGTGGTTGATCGTGCATGTGTCGCTGGCACCCCTGATGTTGTCGGTCACGCCCCTTCGCCTGCCGGCGCGGCTGGCCAATCATGACCGGACCCAAGACCTGAAGCATCTTCCGAGGAGCTGGACATGAGCAAGCACGCCGTCGTCGTCATCGATCTGCAGAACGAATACCTCCCCACCGGCAAATTGCCTCTCGACGGCATCGAGGCCGCGGTCGCCAACGCCGCCCGGATCATCGCCAGCGCCCGCGACCAGGGCGTCCCGGTGATCCATGTGCAGCATCAGTCGCTCAGCAGCGAGGCACCGATCTTCGTGCCTGGCAGCGAGGGCGTCGTGATCCAGGCGGCCGTCACGCCCCAGGCTGGCGAGCCGGTGGTGGTCAAGCATCATCCCAATGCCTTTCGGGAAACCAACCTGAAGCAGCTGCTGGACGAGCGGGGTATCGGCTCGCTCGTCGTGGTGGGCGCCATGAGCCATATGTGCATCGATGCGGGCGTCCGGGCCGCGGCCGACATGGGCTACGCCGTGACGGTGATCCACGATGCCTGCGCCACCCTCGATCTGGAATTCGAAGGCGTCCGGGTGCCGGCTGCCCAGGTGCATGCCGCCCTGATGGCGGCGCTGGCCTTTGCCTATGCGAGCCTGGAATCCACCGACGCCTATCTCGCCGGCTAAGGCGCTGGCGAAAGGTTGCCCAGGCCGGCGAGGAATTTCAGCCGTCGCGCCGCAGCCTCAGGTACCGGCTCGACAGGGTCGGCCCCACGCAGCAGGTATTATCCAGCCGATGTTCGGACTTTTTTCCAAAGACGCAGTAGGTATCGCGCCTGACCGGTGGTAGCTAGAAAACGCCCGTCAGGACCACCATCCGCCGGGAAGGACACTTTCAAGGATGCCTTATCGGCAGGCCAGCCTTTAGAATGACGAGCTAACCGGTTTGGCCGTGCCGATTTGCAAAGGGCGCGGTCCAAGCCCGGCATGGGTTACCCTTGCACGTGAATTCTATTTGGAGCGGTGAGCTGAACGATGGGCTTTGAGCAACTAGCTGAACTACGCGACCGCCTGCGGGCCGAGAAAGCGCAGGTAACGACCGAGAGCAAAGAGCGGCCGGCGCGGAGACCTTCACCGAAAGCCAAGCCCCGCGAGCAAAAGCCCCGCGAGCAGGATCCGGTGGTCGAGGGCATCCGCCGCCTGCAAAAGCATTTCCCGCTGGCCTTCCCGGTCAACCCTGCGCCCAAGGTGCCGCTCAAGGAAGGTATCCTGAAAGACGCCGAGCAGCACCTGGAGCGGCTGGGCATCACCGGTGACCAGCTCAAGCAGGCCATCGCCACCTGGTGTCGCGGCACTCGCTACTGGGCGGCCATGACCGAGGACGCGCCTCGTCTGGACCTGAATGGCCAGCCGGCCGGCAGCGTGACCGCTTCCCAGGCGGTCTATGCCAAGCAGCAGGCGCGCCGCCAGCGCGCCCAGGCCCGCCGCGAGCAGGCCAAGGCCAAGGCTGAAACGGCCTCGCCCGCCGAGACCGAAGCCACCGAACCCGTCGCCGCTCCCGCGGACGGCGAATCGGCCTGACGCCGATGGCGCGCCGCCCTGGGCGGCGCGCTACTCGACGACTGGCTGCTGTTACAGCAGCCAGGCTACTTCTCCGGTAACGTTCGCGACTGGCGCGGCCATCTGGTGGTCGCTATCCCCGTCGCCACACCCCTTTCATCCTTGCAGCGTTCGCTGCGGGGCCGAAGTCTGGCACCTGCCCCGCAGCCGGGATGGCCGAGCCTGATAGGCTTCATCGCGTCACTCCATGACGTCGAGCACCCGCCTCCACGCAACAGCCTCGGCCTCGAATGGGCGGCGCCCTTCACCCACCCAGGGGATGCAGGTGGCCCGCTGTCTATCAGGCGAGTGCGGCACCCTTCAGGTCACCGCACCCAGCTGCCAGGGCACGAACTCGTTTTGTCCATAGCCATGTAGCTCGCTACGGCTACGCTCTCCCGAGGCCAGGGCCAGCAATCGCTCGAAGATGAAGGCGCCGCGCTCTTCCAGGGTGGTGCTGCCATCGACCAGGCCGCCGCAATCCACGTCCATGTCATCACGCTGGCTCTCCCAGAGCCGGGTATTGGTGGCGATCTTGAGCGATGGCGTCGGTGCACAGCCATAGGCGGAACCGCGTCCAGTGGTGAAGGCGATGAGGTTGGCACCGCCCGCCACCTGGCCAGTGGCCGAGACGGGGTCGTAGCCGGGGGTGTCCATGAACACCAGGCCGGGGGTGCGCACCGGTTCGGCGTAGCCATAGACCGCCATGAGATCGGTGGAGCCGGCCTTGATCACGGCGCCGAGGGATTTCTCCAGGATGGTGGTGAGACCACCCGCCTTGTTGCCCGCCGACGGATTGTTGTCCAGGCTGGCGCCCGCACGGGCGCAATAGTCCTCCCACCAGCGGATGCGCTCCACCAGTCGCTCGCCTACCGCCGGGCTGGCGGCGCGGCGGGTGAGCAGGTGTTCGGCGCCGTAGATCTCCGGGGTTTCCGAAAGGATCGCGGTGCCGCCGGCGGCCACCAGCAGATCCACCGCGCGGCCCAGCGCCGGATTGGCACTGATGCCTGAATAGCCGTCCGATCCGCCGCATTGCAGACCAAGGATCAGATGCCGGGCGCTGACCGGCTCGCGCTCCACCTCGTTGGCCGCAGGCAACAGGGCTTTTACGGCTTCAATGCCGCGAGCAACGGTGGCGGTGGTACCGCCGCTGTCCTGGATGTTGAGGCTGCGCAGCCCCGCATGCTCGGCGAGACCCTGGTCAGCCAGCAGCGTGGGGATCTGGTTGGCCTCGCAGCCCAGGCCGATGAACAGCACGGCGGCGAAATTGGCATGGGCCGCGTAGCCGCCCAGGGTCCGGCGCAGCACCGCCATGCCCTCTCCCTGGGTATCGATGCCGCAACCGACGCCATGGGTCAGGGCTACCACGCCGTCGACATGGGGATAGGGCTGCAGCGCCTCGGGGTGGACGTCGCGCCGAAAGTGGTCGGCCACTGCCCGCGCCACCGTCGCCGAGCAATTCACCGAGGTGAGGATACCGATGTAGTTGCGGGTCGCCACCCGACCATCGGCACGGACGATGCCCCGGAAGCTGCGCTCGATCGGCACCGGCGCGCCACGGGCCTCGATGCCGAAGGCATGCTCCCGGGTGAAGTCGCCCATGGCGAGGTTGTGCACGTGGACGTGGCTGCCCGCGGTGATGGCCTCCCGGGCGAAGCCGATGATCTGACCATAGCGTCGTACCGGCTCGCCCATTGCTATAGGGCGCACGGCAACCTTGTGACCGGCAGGCACAGGTTCGCGAACCTGCACCCCCTCCTCCGGCAGTTCCAGGCCCGGCACCAGTGGCTGGCGGGCGATGAGCACATCGTCCTGGGGATGCAGGCGCAGGGTGGCGCGGGTGGCCGCCGCAGCGCCGCTACGGGTGATCAGTTCCATGTCCGTCTCCGCTTCAGCATTCGATGAGGGCCTTGACCACGCCCTCGGCAGGATCGAGCAAGGGTGGGAAAGCCTCGGGCACGTCCTCCAGGCGCAGTCGGTGGGTATTCAGTGCCTGGGTGGGCACCAGCCCGCGCCGGAGACAATCGTGCACGTGGCGGAAATCCTCGGCGGTGGCGTTGCGGCTACCGAGCAGGGTCGCCTCGCGCTTGTGGAATTCCGGATCGGCAAAGCTCAGGTTGCCCTGGACGATGGACACCAGCACGTACTTGCCGCCATGGGCGATGAAGGCGAAGCCGCGCTCCATGGCGCGGGGATTACCGGTGGCGTCGAACACCACATCGAAGAAATCGCCGCCGGTGAGGTCGCGCAGGCGCGCCTCGTCATCCTCGCCAAGCGCGACCGTGGCCTGCACCCCCAGATGCTCGGCGCAGAAGGCCAGGCGATCGGTACGGCCGTCCAGCACCGTCACCCGCGCCCCGCGCAGGCGGGCGAACAGCGCCACCGCCATGCCGATGGGACCGGCGCCCACCACCAGCACCTGCTGCTGGGCGGCCACCTCACCACGCCGCACCGCATGGGCGCCAATGGCGAGAAACTCCACCATGGCCGCCTGGTCGGCATCCAGGCCATCCGCACGGAACAGTGCGCTGTGAGGCAGGCTCAGGTAGCCGGTCATGGCGCCATCACAATGCACGCCTAGGACCTGGATGCGGGTGCAGCAGTTGGTCTTGCCCTGGCGGCAGGCCACGCAGTCGCCACAGGACAGATAGGGCATCACATAGACCAGATCGCCCTCGGCGAGGCCCGAGTCGGCTTCGGTCTCGGTCACCGTGGCGGAGATCTCGTGGCCCATGACCCGCGGATAATTCAGGTAGGGCTGATTGCCGGAAAAGATGTGCAGGTCGGTGCCGCACACCCCGACCCGCTCGATGCGCACCAGGGTTTCGCCCGGGCGACGCGAGGGCTTCTCCCGCTGCTCGGCGCGCAGCAGACCGGGCTCCTGACAGACGATGGTCAACATCAGTGTCTCTCCTCTTCCAGGCGCCGCACGGCCTGTTCCACGCCGCGCAATTCGGCCAGGCCCTTGAGCCGGCCGATCAGCGAGTAACCCGGATTGGTCCGTCGGCCCTGGTCATCCAGCAGTTGGTGACCGTGATCCGGTCGCATCGGCAGGCGCGCACCGCCTTCGCGTTCGCGGCGACGCTCCTCGCGCACCAACTCGCGGATCACCCCGACCATGTCCACGTCGCCATCCAGATGATGGGCTTCGTGGAAGCTGCGTGGATCTTCCTCACGGCGGGTCGCCCGCAGGTGGACGAAGTGAATGCGCGAGGCGAACTGGCGGGCCATGGCTACCAGGTCGTTGTCGGCGCGCACGCCATAGGAGCCGGTGCAGAAGGTCAGGCCGTTGGCGGGACTGGGCACCGCCTCCAGCAGCCACTGGACGTCGGCGGCGGTGGAGACCACGCGGGGCAATCCCAGCAGCGGTCGGGGCGGATCGTCCGGATGCACCCCCAGGCGGATCCCCACCTCCTCCGCCACCGGCACCACGGCCTGCAGGAAGACCGCCAGGTGCTCACGCAGGCGCGTGGCGTCGATCCCGGCATAGGTGGCCAGCAACTGTCGGAGGTCGGCGACCGAATAGCCTTCCTCGGCACCGGGCAGCCCGGCGATCAGGGTGCGTACCAGCTCTTCGCGACCGGCCGCGTCGAGACCGTCATGATAGCGGCGCGCACGTTCGATCTCTGCGGCGGAGTAATCCGCTTCGGCCCCGTCCCGCTGCAGGATGCAAAGGTCGAAGGCGGCGAAGGCATCCTGATCGAATCTCAGCGCCCAGCCGCCGTCGGGTAGTCGATGGGCCAGCTGGGTGCGGGTCCAGTCCAGCACCGGCATGAAGTTGTAGCAGACCACGTCGATGCCGCACTGGGCGAGGTTGCGCAGGCTCTGCCGGTAGTTGTCCAGGTAGCGCTCGTGCCCCGGCAGGCCACGCTTGATGTCCTCGTGCACCGGGATGCTTTCCACCACCGACCAGCTCAGACCCGCCGCCTCGATCAGCGCCTTGCGCTCGGCGATGGCCGCTAACGGCCAGACCTCGCCATTGGGAATCTCGTGCAGCGCCGTGACGATGCCGGTGGCACCGGTCTGGCAGATATCGGCGAGGGAGATGGGATCGCGCGGGCCGAACCAGCGCCAGGTATGTTCCATGTCAGACTCCTTGATCGGTCAAGTCGGCGATGGCTGCGCCTATGCCCGCCTCGGCGATGCGCCGATGGGCCCGCTGCACCGCTTCGCGGAAGGCGGCCTGCTCGGCCAACGCTGGCGGAAAGACCTCGGCCAGCGCCAGGACGGCATCCACCCGCGCCACGCCGGTAGGCAAGGCGGCCAGGGTGGCGCGCAGGGGATCGTCCAGCGCCTCGCCCTCACCTTCACCAAAGTGAATCCAGGCCGCCACGCCGAGGGCGGTACAGGAGAAATCACCGCCCTGCTCCAGCAGCCGCTGGGCCCCCAGCAGCCAGCGCTGGGGCAGCTTCTGCGAGCCGTCCATGGCGATCTGCCGCAGCCGGTGCTGCAGGGCATCGTTGCGAAAGCGTGCGACCAGGGCTTCGGCATAGGCATCGAGGTCGACACCGTCGGGCATGTCCAGGGTCGGCGCCGCCTCGCGACTCATGTAGCGGTGCACCAGGGCGGCCAACTGGCGGTCGGACATGGCCTCGGCCACGGTGCCGTGGCCGGCCAGGCTGCCCACATAGGCCAGTAGCGAATGGCTGCCATTGAGCAGCCGCAGCTTCATGGTCTCGAAGGGACGGACGTCCGCCACCATCTGCACCCCTTCGTGCTCCCAGTCCGGGCGTCCCTGGGGAAAGCGATCCTCGATCACCCACTGGCTGAAAGCCTCACCCACCACCGCAGCGGGATCGTCACAGCCAAGGTCGCGCAAGCGGGCGAAGGCGGCCTCGTCCATGGCCGGCACGATGCGATCGACCATGCTGCAGGGAAAGGCCACCTCGGTGGCGATCCAGGCCGCCAGGTGGGTGTCCTGGGCCTCGGCCAGGGACATCACCGCCTGACGGGTGCGCTGGCCGTTGTCCGGCATGTTGTCGCAGCAGAGCACGGTGAAGGGAGCGATACCCGCGGCACGGCGACGCCGTAGCCCCTCCACCAGCAGGCCGGGCGCCGTACGCGGGGTGCGCGGTTCGGCCAGGTCGTGGACGATGCCCGGATCGTCGCGACGCAAGGCGCCACTGGCCGGGCTCAGGCAGTAGCCCTTCTCCGTCACCGTGAGGGTGACGATGCGCACCTCGGGATCGGCCAGGCGCGCCAGCAGGGCTTCGCGGTCGGCTCCGCCGTCACCGGCATAGAGCACTTCGCGCAGGGCACCGATTTCACGCAGCACCCCCTCGCGTTGGTTGCGGTACTCCGCCACATGATAGCGACCGCCGCTGGCCTGCAAGGTCTCCACGAGGGCCCGCCCGGATCTCAGGTTGGCGCTGCACAGGCCCCAGACGCCGCCACCGTGGCGGGCCAGGTTGCGCTCCAGGTAGACCGCCTGGTGGGCGCGATGGAAGGCGCCCAACCCCAGGTGGACGATGCCGATGGCCGGCACCGGATAGCGCGAGGGAATGCATTCGAAATCGCTCATCGGACGCCTCCCGCCGCCAGCTCGGCCGGTGCGTCAGCCGGCCGCTCGGCCAGTGGCTTGACGAAGCGCGCCACGCACAGCGAACCGATCACGGTCAGGGCGCCGGCCAGCAGGAAGGCACTGGTGAAGGCGCCGGTGAATTGCACCAGGTAGCCGGTCACCGCTGGGCCGATGATGCCCGAGGTGTTGGCCAGGAAGTGCATGAAGCCACTCACCCCGCCCACCCGTGCCGCCGGCACCGTGTCCTGGATGATCGCCCAGTAGATGGCGCCGGTCAGGTAGAGGAAGAACACCGAGAGCGCGACCAGCGCCACGGCGGCATAGAGGGTGCTGACCAAGCCGGCCACGGCGATGCACAGGGCACAGGCCAGGAGACAGGTCACCAGCACCACCTTGCGGGAGAACATCAGCCGGCCGGTCTTGCGGAATACCCAGTCGGACAGGTAGCCACCCACCGCCAGGCCAATGAAGCCCAGCACCCAGGGAATGACCGTGGCGATGCTCATGTCCTTCACGTTGAGGCCGTAGGCCTGGATCAGGTAGCTGGGGAACCAGGTCAGGAAGAAGAACAGCGTGTAGTTGTAGGCGAAGAATGCCAGGGCGGTGAACAGCACCGTGGGCTGGCGCAGGTAGTACTTGAGCGGCCGCACCTCGGTATCCACCACGGCCACGGCGCGCTCCTCGGCGGCGATGTCGGCGGCCAGCTGGCCGGTCGGCTTGTCCTTGATCCAGAGGTACCAGACCACCGCCCAGACGAAGCCGATCAGCATGATGACGACAAAGGACACCTTCCAGCCGTAGGTCACCGCGATAACCCCGACGATGGGGCCGGAGATGGCACCGCCCAGGGGCGTGCCCGACATCGACAGGCCCAGGGTGCGTCCGCGGTTATGGGGCGCGTACCAGTTGTTGACCATCTTGCTGGTGGAAACGCTCAAGGGACCCTCGGCCATGCCGAACAGCACCCGGATCACGATCAGCGCGGCGAAGCCCGAGGCCAGCACCGTGAGGCCGCTGAACGCCGACCAGAGCACCATCGCCAGCAGCAGCGTGGTCTTGGCGCCGTAGCGATCGGCGGCCCAGCCACCAATGAAGTTGAACGCCGCATAGCCGACGAAGAAGGCGCTGAACAGCAGCCCCATCTCCCCGGCGCCCAGCCCGAAGTCCTTCTGGATCAGCGGCGCTGCCACCGACAGCGCCGAGCGATCCAGATAATTGACGACCCCCGCCAGGAACAGCATGACGAGTACCAGTCCACGACCTTGTCCAGCCATTTGTTACCTCCCGCTCATTGTCTTTATTCGGTAAGGCATCAGAGAACTCCCCGAGGGGGGAGCGTGTTTTTCAGGCGTTACCGCCCCACTGCACCAGCACCTTGCGCGTCTGCTCGGGGTGCTTTTCGATCAGATCGATGGCGGCCGGCATCTCCTGGCTGGCCACCTGGTGACTGATCAGCGCCGCGGCATCCAGCTTGCCTGCCGCCAATAGCTCGATGACCCGCGGAAAACGCCCGTTGTTGAGCCGCGAACCCACCAGGGTCAATTCCTTCTTGATGATCTCCAGCTGCACCAGCTCGCTGGGCGTGGCGCTGAAACCCAGCAGGCCGATGCGCCCCGCCGGCGAGGCCAGGCGAACGATCTCTGGCAGCAGGGCCGGATGGCAGGCCGCATCGACGATCAGGGGTACGCCCTCGCCACCGGTGGCCTCGCGCAGCGCCGCTTCCACGTCGGTATCGCGGCCGTTGAGGGTCCGCGTCGCCCCCAGGGCGCGGGCAGTGGCCAGGCGATCATCGAGTACGTCGGTGACGGTGATGTCCTCGATGCCCAACGCTCTGCCCATCTGCACCAGGGTCAGGCCGATCACACCCGCGCCGTAGATCAGCAATGAATCGCCGGGAAAGACCTGCATCCGCTCCAGCACATTCAGGGCGATGCTGTAGGGCTCGACCAGCGCGGCCTGCGCCAGCGGCAAACCGGGCGGCAGGCGATGGGCATTGGCCGCGGGTACGCAGACCTCTTCGCTGAAGCCGCCATCGCGGTGCACGCCCAGTACCTGCAGGCGACTGCAGACGTTGGGGCGGCCAATGCGGCAGGGATAGCAGCTGCCGCAGGCGATCACCGGATCGACGCAGACCGGATCGCCCACCGCCAGGCCGCTGACGCCCTCGCCCACCTCGCGCACCACGCCGGCGAATTCGTGGCCGGTGACGCGGGGAAAGCGTACGAAGGCGTTCTGGCCGTGGATGATGTGCATGTCCGAGCCGCAGATGCCGGCATAGGCCACCCCGACGCGGACCTCGCCGGGCGCCAGCGCGGGCACCGCAACCTCTTCGATGCTGAATTCGTGGGGTGCTCTGACCTGAAAGGCTTTCATCCTGGATTCCTCGCTCACCAATGCCACAGGGTGCCGTCCACCAGCCGGTTCACCGGCAGGCTGGCGCGTTTGTAGGGATAACGGGCGGCGAGGTCTTCGTCGATGTCCACGCCGTGGCCGGGCACCTCGCCCGGGGTGAAATGGCCGTCCTCGAAGCGATAGGCATGGGGAAAGACCTCGTCGATGCGCGCCTCGTGGGGCATGTGCTCCTGGATGCCGAAGTTGGGTACCCAGGTGTCGAAGTGCAGCGCCGCGCCCATGCACACCGGCGACAGGTCGGTAGCGCCATGGAAGCCGGTGCGCACCTGGTAGAGCGCCGCCAGGTCGGCGATGCGCCTCATGTGGGTGATGCCGCCGGCATGCACCAGGGTGGCGCGGATGTAGTCGATCAGCTGCTCCTGGATCAGTTCGCGGCAATCGTGGATGGAGTTGAACACCTCGCCCACCGCCAGCGGCGTGGTGGTGTGCTGGCGAATCAGCCGGAAGGCCTCCTGGTTTTCCGCCGGGGTGCAGTCTTCCAGCCAGAACAGGTTGTATTCCTCGACACGCTTGCCCAGCAGGCCCGCCTCGATGGGCGTCAGCCGGTGGTGCACGTCGTGCAGCAGATGCAGGTCGTCACCAAAGCGCTCCCGCACCGCGGCGAACAGCTTGGGAACATGGTTCAGGTACTTGGCGGTGTCCCAGACGTGCTCCGCCGGCAGATCGCTGTCGGCCGGCTCGTAGCGCTCGCCCTCGCGCTTGGCCACGCCGTAGGTGGTGGGGATGCCCGGTACCCCGCACTGTACCCGTACCGCGCGATAGCCCTGCTCGACATGGCGGGCCACCTCGTCCAGGCAGCTCTCGATGTCCTTGCCGGTGGCGTGGCCATAGACCATCACCCGCTCGCGGCTCTTGCCGCCAAGCAGCTGGTACAGCGGCAGGTTGGCGGCCTTGGCCTTGAGATCCCAGAGCGCCACGTCCACCGCAGCGATGGCGGTCATGGTGACTGGGCCGCGCCGCCAGTAGGCCCCGCGATAGAGGTACTGCCAGATGTCTTCGATGCGGTGGGCGTCGCGGCCGATCAGCGCCGGCAGCACGTGTTCCTCCAGGTAGGCCACCACCGCCAGCTCGCGGCCATTCAGGGTGGCGTCACCCAGGCCGTAGAGGCCTTCGTCGGTGACGATCTTGAGCGTGACCAGATTGCGGCCTGGACAGGTGACGATGACGCGGGCTTCGGTGATCTTCATGGGTTCAAGCCTGGGCAGTGAGAGAAAGAGACAGGGGCGGCATTGCCGGCATGGCCGCGCGCGGGATGAGCGCGCCAGGATGCTGGATGACCGTGGCGGCGAGGCGATGGCCCCAGCGGGCGGCCACGTCGGGCGCACCACCCTGGAGGCGGCAGGCCAGGTAGGCAGCGCTGAAGGAATCGCCGGCGGCCGTGGTGTCGACCACCCGGGCGACCGCTTCGCCATCCACCTCCTGGCGCCCCTGGCGCTCCTGCACCAGGCAACTGCGCGCACCCCGCTTGAGCGCGACCTCGGCCACCCCCCACTCGGCGTACTGGGCGAACAGCGCGGCTTCGTCAGCGAAGCCGAACAGCGCGGCGTCGTCCTCCCAGGTCACCAGCGCCAGATCGGTGAGCTGCAGCAGCCGCTGGTAAGCCGTGCGCGCGGCCTGGACGCCTGCCCACAGCCGTGGCCGGTAGTTGTTGTCGAACACAAGGCGGGTACCTGTGGCGCGTGCTTCACGCAGGGCGGCGAACAGCCGCTCGCGCCCGGTATCGGTCAGCACCGCGAGGCTGATGCCACTGAGATAGAGCACCTGATAACCGGCCAGCGCCGCCAGCAGGGGCTGGGCGTCGGCGCCGTCGAAACATTCGCGTGCCGCCGCCTCGCCCCGCCAATAGAGAAAGCGCCGCTCGCCATCGGCGTCGGTCTGGATCAGGTAGAGGCCCGGCAGGCGCCCGGGTAGCACCCGCACCCGCTCGTCACTCACGCCCTCCTCGCGCCAACGGGCGCGCATGGCCTGGCTCAGGGTGTCGTCGCCCACCGCGGTCAGGTAATCCACCTGCACCTCGCCATCCTCCAGCAGGCGCCGCAGGTAGACGGCCGCATTGAGCGTATCGCCGCCGAAGGCCTGGGCCAGTTGCCCATCCGCCTGGGTACGCAACTCGACCATGCACTCGCCGATGAGGCCGATGCGGGTCAGCGGGGACGAAACGAGGGGCAGCGTCATGCAGATTCCTTTGGTTATTCCGGTACCCGGACGCGGCAGGCGGAAATCGCCAGGCCGGGTACCCCGGGATCAAGATGGAAGGTACGGCCGGCCAGGGGCTGGGCCAGGCGCGCACGGTCGTCGAGTCCCACGCAGGCGGTGGTCACCAGCAATTGCTCCAGACGCTCGCCATAGAAGGCGCAGGAAGTCACCCGCGCCACCGGGAAATCCAGCCAGTCGAGCAGGTGCCCCTGGGCATCCCAGCGACTCAGCCGAGCGCCGTCCCAGTGTGCGATCCACAGGGCGCCCTGGCTGTCCACCGCGAGCCCATCAGGCACGCCGGGCTGATCACCGAAGTCGATCAAGGTTCGCGTCCGACCGAGTTGGCCACTGCTGAGATCGAAATCGAAGGCCTGCACCCGGCGGGTAGGCGAATCGATGTAGTAGAAGGTACGGTTGTCCGGGCTCCAGCCCAGACCATTGGAGACGGTGACGCCGTCGAGCACCTGGTGCAGGCGGCCGTCGAGGTCGAGGCAATACAGTCGTCCACCGCCTGGCGCCTCGTCGAGCAGCGTCGTACCCAGCCAGAAGCGTCCCAGCGCATCACACTTGCCATCATTGAAGCGATGCTGCGCCCCATGTACCGCCTGGGGCGGCGTCGTGATCCGCACCGGTTGCGAGGTACCGGCGGCGAGGCGCCAGATGCCATCGCTCAAGGCCAGCCAGATGGAGCCATCGACATGGGGAACGGCGCAGCCCAGCGGTCGCCCGAAGCCCAGGACATCGACCACGGCGGCCTGGTGCGGCGCCGCCCGCAACAGCCGGCCGGCGAGAATATCGACCCACAGTAGCGCCCGCTGCCGGGCGTCCCACACCGGCCCTTCGCCCAGCTCATCCTGGTGATCGAACAGACACTCAGGCTGCGCCATGACCGGTCTCCTCCACGAAGCGCAGCGGAATCAGCACCAGCAGGCAGCTCAGCGCGAGCATGGCGTAGCTCCAGTGCCAGCCGAAATGCTCGATCACATAACCGGCCACCGGTCCCACCAGAAAGCCCGCGAGGCCTAGGCCGACCCCGATAAGCAGGCCCAGGCCACTGCCGGCCGCGCGTGGCGAAGAGTCCACCGCCAGCGAGTAGAGCACCACATAGGGCGAATTGCGGAACAGGCCCCAGGCCAGCAACAGGGTCCAGGCCATGGCGCGGCTGTCGATGAACATGCACAGGGCGACGCACACGGAGAAACCGACGGTCAGGATACCCAGGGCGAACTTGCGGCCGCGGCGGTCACTCAGGGTTCCCCAGAAGATCTGCCCTGCCCAGCCCACCAGGCCCGAGGCGCCCGAAATCACCGCGGCTTCGGCCAGCGTCAGGCCCAGCTGGCTGGTCAGCTGATAGGTCAGAAAGGTGGCCACGCCCATTTCGGTCCAGAGAAACAGGAAGTTCATCACCAGGCAGAGGCGCACATTGCGCTCGGCGAACGCCTGGCGCAGGTTGGTCAACGGATTGCGCGAAACCGGCGCCGAAGCATCGACGGGAACCGTAAGCTGCGCCTGGCGAATCCAGGCATAGACCTGCTCCTCGTTGCGACGCCGCCCCAGGTACAGCTGCAGCAGGATGATCGGCAGGCCGATGAGGGGAATCCACAGGAAGGTGGCGCGCCAATCGCCATTGGCCAGGATCAATCCCATCAATACCGGACCGGCGAACTGGCCGAGCGGCATGCCGGTGTGATGGACACCCAGGGCGAAGCCGCGATTCTCCTTCTGCCAGAATTCGCTGGCGACCGCGATGTTGACCGGCTCCATGGCGCCAGTGCCGAGGCCCATGGTGAATCTCAGCACCTGCAAGGCGCCCAGCGAACGCGCATAGACGGTGGCGAAGGCCGAGCCTATGGTCAGCGCGCAGGCGCCCACCCAGCTCCAGGCACGGCGATGGCCGGTGCCGACGCTATCGGCCAGCACCCCCACCACCAGGGCCCCGATCAGGGTACCGACAAAGCTCAGGGAACTGAGCCAGCCGCCCTGGGCGGCGTCCAGACCATACTCCTGCATGATCGCCGGCAGCACCGTCGGCAGGAGCTGGCGATCCACCGAAATCATCAGCATCGCCAGGGTAGTGACGCCCAGCATCTGCCAGGAGACCGGGTGAGCCCGGGGTAGCCAACCAGAGGCACGACCGGCAGGCGCCACGGCGCCCGGCGCTTTGGTAGTGGATTTCATCGTCGCAGGTCCCGTTGTTGTTTTTGTCCGCTTCGCTGGCGACCGCCAGCGCTGGGATACCGACCCTTAGCAAAATTGTGTGGAACGTTGTTCCATTCGCTAAATCCAGTGTCGCTGGCATTTCCCGCATCCGTCAATCAGAATGGAACAGTGTTCCGTCAACCAGACGACAGGCGGTCTTATGGAAAAAACAGCGACGCTCGGCAACGACATGATTAGCGCGGTCGGCCGCACCCTGGCGGTACTGGAAGCCCTTGGTGAGCGCGAGGACGACTGTGGCGTCTCCGAGCTGGCGCAGCAGCTCGGCCTGTCCAAGAGCACCGTTCACCGCTTCTTGCAGACGCTCAAGGCACTGGGCTATGTGGTCCAAGACACCGAAGACCGCTACCGGCTGAGCGTCAAGCTGTTCGAGCTAGGGGCCCGCGCCCTGCCCCAGCTGGACCTGGTCCGTGAGGCCGAACCGGGGATGCGTCACCTCAACGATCTCACCGGGGAAACCGTGCATCTCGGCATCTTCGACGAAGGCGCCATCGTCTATGTGCACAAGCTCGATTCGCGCTACACCCTGCGCATGTACTCGCGCATCGGCCGCCGGGCGCCGCTGTATTGCACCGGGATCGGCAAGGTCCTGATGGCCTGGCGCCCGGAGGGCGAGGTCCGCCAGATTCTGGCCCAGGAAACCTTTGTTCGCCGCACGCCCAATACCCTCGACAGCCTGGACGCCTACCTTGCGGAACTGGCGCGCGTCCGCGATCTGGGCTTTGCCGAAGATCACGAGGAATTCGAGGACAACATGAGGTGCCTGGCCGCGCCGATCCGCGATCGTTTCGGCCAGGTCGTCGCCGGCCTGAGCGTGTCCTTTCCGTGCTTTCGCTTCCGTGAGGAACTCAAGGCCGACTACGTCCGGGAAATGCTCACCACCACGGCACGGATCTCCGCCCAGCTCGGTGCACCAGCGCGCTAGCGATTTCTGAGCGTCCGGTGCATGCGGATCGCCGGGCGCCCTGCGCCTGCACCCAAGAGTGCCTGGTGCAGGCGATCACCGAGGGCTCTAGGGCACCTCTGGCAGTGCCTTTCCAGCCCGGTGGTCCTCGCCAGAAGAATGACCAGGCGGCCTGGGACCTTCTCAAGGCATCGCTAAGACACCGCCTATAGCGTGTGACGCCCATCGCAAATCAATCCCACTGTGAGGGAAATGAGTGCCGCCGTGGACGAGATGGCGCGCCATGCCGAGGAAAGCGCCGGCGCGTCGCAACAGGGCAGCGCCTTCACCCGGGCCGGCCTGCAGCACGTCGGCTCCACCCTCGCCGCCATCGAACAGCTGACCGCCCAGGTTGGCCAGAGCAGCGGCCAGATCCAGACCCTGTCGAGCCGGGCCCAGGACATCAGCAACGGCGTCGACGTCATCCGCGCCATCGCCGAGCAGACCAACCTGCTGGCCCTCAATGCCGCCATCGAGGCCGCCCGGGCAGGCGACCAGGGACGCGGCTTCGCCGTGGTGGCGGATGAGGTCAGGGCGCTGGCCCAGCGTACCCAGCAGTCGACGCGAGAGATCGAGACGATGATCACCACCATCCAACACGACGCCACGGAGGCGGTGAAGGCCATGCAGCAGAGCAGCCAGACGGCCGCCGCCTCCCTTGCCGTGGCCCGGGACGCCAACGGCGCGCTGCTGGCCATCGCCGAGGCCATGGGCGGCATCGACGAACGCAGTGCCCTGATCGCCACGGCCGCCAAAGAACAGGCGCTGGTCGCCAAGGACATCGACCGCGACCTGATCAGCATCAAGGACCTGTCCGATCAGAGCGCCGCCGGCGCAAGTCAGACCTCTGGGGCCAGCAACGAGGTCTCGCGCCTGGCCGCGGGCCTCAAGCTGGTGGTGGCCGAGTTCGTGATCTAGCCAGTGGACTCAAGGTCCCCTGAGGTACCGCCCTGGATTAGCGCAACCCGCCAAAGCGCCGATAGAAGCCGTCGTTCATCTCCGGCAGCGGACCATCAGCGGTTTCCAACACCTGGGCCAGGTAACCTTCAGCCGGTAACGCGGTGAGTCGATAGAGGTTGCGACAGAGTTGCCGGGCCGCACGGCCTTCCCAGTCGGCAGGCAGCAATTCATCTGGCAGCTGGGGATCGCGCAGGACCAGCTTGCGGTACTCGTGGATCAGCAGCAGTCGCACCAGAAAGCATTCCTGGGCATCGAGCACGGTCTTCTCGTTCAGCGCCTGCCACAGGGGCCGGAACAGGGCGATGAATTCGCGGTAGTGCTCACCCAGTTCGTCCAGCCGCCAGCTGTCCCGCACCTGCAGGCGCATGGCCTTGGACGCCAGCACCTCCTGGCCACGAGTCTCGAAGATGAGGCTGTCGTCCAGCACGCCCAGTTCCTTGAGGGTGGTCGTGACATCGGCGCGGTCGCTGCGCGGACAGGCCAGGGTATTGGCCGCCAGCGCCCCGAAGCCCTGCCACTCCAGCTCTTCGCGGACGCGCTTGCGCTGCTCGGCGGGAACCTGCGACAGCAACACCATCAGCCAGGTACCATCCCACGCCGCGGGCGCCCCGCTGTAGACGCGCTTGAAGGCCTTCTCGAAGCGGCGCCGCCCGGAGCCAGTGAGGCTGTAGTAGCTACGACGACCAACTTTCTCGGCGATCAGCCACTCTTCCTTGGCCAGCCGAAAGACCGAGGTGCGCACCAGGCGTTCGTTGATGCCCATGGGTTCGAGCAGGGTGAAGAGGCTGCCGAGCCAGACCGTGCCGCCGTGGGGCTCGATCACATCGCCATAGAGGGTAATGATCAGCGAACTGGCGCGGACGGGACCGTTCTGTTGGAAGCGGGCGATCAGTTGATCGAGTTGCGGCTGACTGCTCATGGGCGAACGCATGGAAAAGGAGCCGCGACTATACCCGCGCGGCCGCGGCGCTGACCACGCCCCTCCGCAGGGCTGTTCAGGACGGCGAAGGCGTCTTGGGGCGGAAACCGGCATCCACCTGCCGCGGCCGATTCGCCTCCACCGCGGTCAGGGGCGCACACTCCGCCAATCCCTGCCGGCAACGCTGTGCCAGCAACTGGTATTCCGCCGTGCCCCGCTGCTTCCAAGCCAGCTCTTCGGCGCTCAGGGTGCGCACCACCTTGGCCGGCGAGCCCATCACCACGCTTAGCGGCGGGCACTCAAAGCCAGCCTTGACGAAGGCGGTGGCCGCTACCAGGCAGCGCTCGCCGATCCGCGCGTTGTCCATGACCACGGCGTTCATGCCTACCAGGCTGTCCGCGCCGATATGGCAGCCATGGAGCACGGCGCCATGACCGATATGGCCGTTCGACCCCACCACGGTGTCACTGGCGGGAAAGCCGTGCAGAACGCAGGTGTCCTGCACATTGGCGCCCTCCTCCAGCAGGATTCGCCCGAAGTCGCCCCGCAAGGCGGCCAGGGGGCCGACATAGCACCTCGGTCCGACGATGACGTCGCCGATCAGTACGGCGGTGGGGTGCACGAAGGCACTGGGATCCACGACCGGCACCAGGCCGTCGAGCCGATAACAAGGCATCTGGCGATCTCCTCTACGCGGCCGCCCTGGCAAGCCGACTGAACGAAACACGCGGCAGCCTCGCCAGGCAGGGCTGCACTCAAGGGCTGGCAAGGGACGACGGTAGGTCGAGCCCAAGCTCCCTCAGCCATCCTTGACGAACGCAACCAATACGCCAAAGAGACACAAATTAAAACCATAACATTGATTATTTGTATCGTTTAGTGCCTATACTGAAGCTGTCGAGTGCCCGTTCCAGCACGAGACCCTGCTGCAGAACCAGAACAACACCAAGACGCCGGCCCTGAGCCGCGCCTGCTGCAAAGGAGTGTCCATGCCGCGCACCCTGAATGTGCTGCCGCCGGAGAAAGGTGTCTGCCTGATCACCCTCCAGCGCCCCGAGGCGCTGAATGCCCTCTCCACCGAACTGCTGGGCGAGTTGGCGCAAGCCCTGGAAACAGCCGAACGGGAGCCTGAGGTCCGCGTCGTGGTCCTCACCGGCAGCCGCAAGGCCTTCGCCGCGGGCGCCGATCTCAAGGAGATGGCCGAACGGGATCTGATCGGTACCCTCGAAGACCCCCGGGTCCGCCACTGGCAACGCATCGCCGCCTTTTCCAAACCCCTGATCGCCGCGGTCAACGGCTTCGCCCTGGGCGGTGGCTGCGAGTTGGCCATGCATGCCGACATCCTCATCGCCGGCCGCGACGCCCGCTTCGGCCAACCGGAAATCAATCTCGGCATCATCCCCGGCGCGGGTGGTACCCAGCGCCTGCTGCGTGCGGTCGGCAAGTCCCAGGCCATGCAGATGGTGCTCACCGGCGAGGCCATCGATGCTCGCCAGGCCCAGCGCGTCGGCCTGGTCAGCGAGATCACCCAACCCGAACTCACCGTCGAGCGCGCCCTCGAGATCGGCCGACTCATCGCGACCAAGGCGCCACTGGCGGTGCGCCTCGCCAAGGAGGTGCTGCTCAAGGCGCAAGACGTGGATCTCGCCAGCGGCCTGAACATCGAGCGCCAGGCCTTCGTCATGCTGGCGGGCACCGCGGACCGCAACGAGGGCCTTCGCGCCTTCCGGGAAAAACGCCCGCCGCGCTTCGTCGGCCGCTGAGCCCTCCTTTCCGCCTCTGCCCTGGAGCCAGTCCCATGACCTTCGAACACCTGCTGTTCTCCGTCGAAGACGGCGTCGCCCTGCTCAGCCTGAATCGGCCGGAGCAGCTCAACAGCTTCACCCCGCCGATGCACCTGGAGCTGCGCGAGGCCCTCAAGCAGGTGCGCCAGACGCCCGAGGTGCGGGTGCTGCTGCTGACCGGTGAAGGGCGCGGCTTCTGCGCCGGCCAGGATCTCTCCGATCGCAATGTGGCACCCGAGGCGGCGATGCCAGATCTCGACGCCTCCATCGAGACCTACTACAACCCCCTGATCCGCGCCCTGCGTGACTTGCCCATGCCGGTCATCTGCGCCGTGAACGGCGTGGCCGCCGGCGCCGGGGCCAATATCCCCCTGGCCTGCGACCTGGTCCTGGCCGCACGCTCGGCGAGTTTCATCCAGGCCTTCTGCAAGATCGGCCTGATACCCGACTCGGGCGGTACCTGGATGCTGCCACGCCTCATCGGCATGGCCCGCGCCAAGGCGCTCGCCCTGCTGGGTGAACGTCTCACCGCCGAACAGGCCGCCGACTGGGGGCTGATCTACCGGGTGGTGGACGACGCCAAACTGCGCAGCGAAGCCCTCAAACTTGCCCGCCATCTCGCGACCCAGCCCACGTCCGGACTGGCGCTGATCAAGCGCAGCCTGAACGCCAGTTTCGACAACAGCTTCGACGAGCAACTGGACCTGGAGCGCGACCTGCAACGCCTGGCCGGGCGCAGCGACGACTATCGTGAGGGTGTCAGCGCCTTCATGGCCAAGCGCTCCCCCACCTTCAGGGGCCGCTGAGATGGTTGCCTTGCCGGAGACGGCGCGGATCGCGGTCATCGGCGCCGGGGCCATGGGCGCCGGCATCGCCCAGGTCGCGGCCCAGGCCGGCCACGAGGTGCAGCTCTACGACAACCGCCCCGGCGCTGCTGTCCGGGCCATCGATGGCATCGCCTGGCAACTCGGTCGCCTGGTGGAAAAGGGCAAGCTGGAGGGCGCCACGCGCGACGCCATCCTCAGTCGTCTGCGGCCCGCAACGTCCCTCGACGCCCTCGCCGAGGTCAGCCTGGTGATCGAAGCCATCGTCGAGGACTTTGCGGTCAAAGGCGCGCTCTTCGCGCAACTCGAAGCCCTCTGCACCCCTGACTGCATCCTCGCCAGCAACACCTCTTCGCTGTCCATCACGGCGCTGGCCGCGGGTCTCGAGCGACCCGAGCGGCTGGCCGGCCTGCACTTCTTCAATCCCGCGCCGCTGATGGCGCTGGTCGAGGTGGTCAGCGGCCTGGCCACCGACGCGGCGGTGGTGGAGACGCTGCTGGACACCGCCCGTCGCTGGGGCAAGCGCCCAGTCTGCACCCGTTCAACCCCCGGCTTCATCGTCAATCGCGTCGCCCGCCCCTTCTATGCCGAGAGCCTGCGCCTGCTGCAGGAAGGCGCCGCCAGCTGTGCCTCGCTGGATGCGCTGCTGCGTGAGGCCGGTGGCTTCCGCATGGGCGCCTTCGAGCTGACCGACCTCATCGGCCAGGACATCAACTATGCCGTCACCTGCTCGGTGTTCAACGCCTATCACGGCGATCCGCGCTTTCGGCCCTCGCTGATCCAGAAGGAGCTGGTCGATGCCGGCCGCCTGGGCCGCAAGAGCGGCCAGGGCTTCTATGACTATCGCGAAGGCGCGACCCGTCCGGCTCCAACCGAGTTGGAAAGCGCCGCCACCGTCGACGGCTGCGTGCTGGAAGGCGACCTCGGCGTGGCCCGGCCCCTGGTGCAGCGCCTGCAGGCCACGGGGATCGCCGTCACCGAGCGGGCCGGTAGCGGCCTGTTGCGAGTGGGCGATGCGGTACTGGCCCTGAGCGACGGGCGCCTGGCGAGCGAGCGCGCCCGGCAAGAGGGCCTGCGCAATCTGGTCCTGTTCGATCTGGCGCTGGACTACGGCACGGCTAGCCGCCTGGCCATCAGCTGGGCAGCCGACACCACCCCCCTGGCCCGTGATCAGGCCATCGCCCTGTTGCGCCACGCCGGCCTCAAGGTCACACCGATCCGCGACCTGCCCGGTCTGCCGGTGCTACGCACGGTGGCGATGCTGGCCAATGAAGCGGCCGATGCCGTCCTGCATCAGGTGGCGTCCGCCGCGGACGTGGATCTCGCCCTTTGCGCTGGCGTCAATTACCCCCTTGGGCCATTGGCCTGGGCGGAGGCGATCGGCCTGGGACCGGTACTGACCACCCTGGAAAACCTGCAGCGCAGCTATGGTGAGGATAGGTATCGACCCTCACTGCTGTTGCGCCGGACCCTGGCCGAAGGAGGTCGCCTGCATGAATGACGCCCATTCGCAGCCCCTGGCCGAGGCCTGCGCCGAAGCCCTGCTCAGTCGCGACCGCGCCTCTCGCCAGCTGGGCATCCAGCTGCTCGACGTCGGCCCCGGCAGCGCCCGCCTGAGCATGCTGGTCACGCAAGACCACCTGCAGGGCTACGGCACCTGCCACGGCGGCCTGCTCTTTACCCTGGCCGACTCGGCCTTTGCGGTCGCCTGCAACACCTACGACCAGGCCACGGTCGCGAGCGGCTGCAGCATCGATTTTCTGGCCCCGGCCCAGGCGGGAGACCACCTGGTGGCGACCGCCGTCGAGCAGAGCCGGCGCGGTCGCACCGGCCTCTATGACGTCCGTATCGACAACCAGCAGGGCCAGCTGATCGCCCTGTTCCGCGGCAGGGCCTACCGCGTGCATGGCCCGGTGCTGGTACAGGAGACCCGTGAGGAGTGATGCCCTCTGAACCCGGACGCCTGAGCAACGCCCAGGCATTGCCCAAAGGCCGCCCGCAGCCCCCAACACAACCTTCGAGTGACGCCATGAACCTGCCCCTCGACGCCAATCATGCCCTGCTCGACCCGCTGGAGATCGCCAGCCTAGACAGCCTGCGCCAGCATCAGCTGGACCGGCTGCGCTGGAGCCTGAAGCACGCCTACGAGAACGTACCCCTGTATCGCCGGCGTTTCGAGGAGGCCCAGGTGCACCCGGACGACCTGCACTCCCTGGACGATCTGGCGCGTTTTCCCTTCACCGGCAAGAGCGACCTGCGCGATCACTATCCCTACGGCATGTTCGCCGTTCCCCAGCACGAGATCGTGCGCTTGCACGCCTCCAGCGGCACCACCGGCAAGCCGACGGTGGTGGGTTATACCCAGGGGGACATAGACACCTGGGCCAGTGTCATGGCCCGCTCGATTCGCGCCGCGGGCGGTCGCAAGGGTGACCGGGTGCATATCGCCTATGGCTACGGCCTGTTCACCGGCGGGCTGGGCGCCCATTACGGCGCCGAGCGCCTGGGCTGCACCGTGATCCCGATGTCGGGCGGCCAGACCGAGAAGCAGGTCCAGCTGATCCGCGACCTGCAACCTGACATCATCATGGTCACCCCTTCCTACATGCTCAACCTGGCGGACGAGATCGAACGCCAGGACGTGGACCCGCATGCATTGCGGCTGCGCCTGGGCATCTTCGGCGCCGAACCCTGGACGGCCGAACTCCGCCGTGTGGTGGAAGAGCGCCTGGGCATCGTCGCCCTCGACATCTACGGCCTCTCCGAGATCATGGGGCCTGGCGTGGCCATGGAGTGCGCCGAAACCAAGGACGGCCCCACGGTGTGGGAAGACCACTTCTATCCGGAGATCATCGATCCGGTCACCGGTGCCGTGCTGCCGGATGGTGAATACGGCGAGCTGGTCTTCACCTCGTTGAGCAAGGAAGCCCTGCCGATGATCCGCTATCGCACCCGCGACCTGACCCGCCTGCTGCCGGGTACCGCCCGCCCCATGCGGCGCATCGACAAGATCACCGGGCGGAGCGACGACATGCTCATCATCCGGGGCGTCAACGTCTTTCCGACCCAGATCGAGGAGCAGGTGCTCAAGGCCGGCATCCTGGCCGAGGTCTATGAGCTCCACCTGTCCCGCCAGGGCAACCTGGACTGCATCGAGGTGCATGTGGAACTCCGGCACGAACTCCAGCACCTGGCCGCCACAGAACAGGCGCAGATCGCCCAGGAACTGGCACGGCAGATCAAGACCCACGTCGGCATCAGTACCAGGGTCCTGTTGCAGCCCTGCCACAGCCTCAAGCGCTCGGAAGGCAAGGCCTGCCACGTCTACGACCGTCGTCAGCACGCCTGAGCCACCGCCACTCTCCAGACGCGAGGGCGGCGCCTCGGTGCCCGCCTAGAAAGCCGTCTTTCTCGCCTACGCAGTGCGTGAATCGATCGGATCACGGGCCGGACAGGCGCTTGCCAACCGTGGGTTCCCCGCAAAGCAGCGCCTCTAACGGATGTCATGGCCACAGGTGACATCCACCAGCGGCCCTTCAGGCGCCCATAACCAGACACAGATAAATTGCACTGTACATTGCTTTTTGTATCGTTTAGAACTGAAGACCTGGGAGGCGATATCTCTTTCCTCCACTGCACAGGAGCCGACTCATGTACGCGCAACTGGTCGAGACCGGCACCAAGGGTGTCAAGTCGCTCGAAGAGATGTCACCCGAGGAGCGGGCGTTCCAACAGAAGATCGATGACGAGATCAAGATCGAAGCCAAGAACTGGATGCCCGAGGCCTATCGCCAGACGCTGATCCGGCAGATCTCCCAGCATGCCCATTCGGAAATCGTCGGCATGCTGCCCGAGGGCAACTGGGTGACCCGCGCGCCGACCCTCAAGCGCAAGCTGCAGCTGATGGCCAAGATCCAGGACGAAGCCGGCCACGGGCTCTACCTGTACAGCGCCATGGAGACCCTGGGCGCTGACCGTGACGAGGAAATCGCCAAGCTGCACACGGGCAAGGCCAAGTACTCCAGCATCTTCAACTACCCGACGCTGAACTGGGCCGACATGGGCGCGGTGGGCTGGCTGGTGGATGGTGCCGCCATCGTCAACCAGGTGGTCCTGCAGCGCACCTCCTACGGCCCCTATTCCCGCGCCATGATCCGCATCTGCAAGGAGGAGAGCTTCCACCAGCGCCAGGGCTACGAGCTGCTGCTGACGATGATGCGCCAGGGTACCCAGGCCCAGCGGGACATGGTGCAGGACGCCATCAACCGGCTCTGGTGGCCGGCGCTGATGATGTTCGGCCCGAACGACGCGCACTCCCCCAACAGCGCCCAGTCGCTGGCCTGGAAGATCAAGCGGCAGAGCAACGACGAGCTGCGCCAGCGCTTCATCGACCAGACCGTGCCGCAGCTGGAGCTGCTCGGCTGCACCGCGCCCGACCCGGAGCTCCGGTGGAACGAGGCTCGCGGGCATTACAACTTCGGCGCCATCCAGTGGGAGGAATTCTACGAGGTGCTCAAGGGCAACGGCCCCTGCAACGCCGAGCGCCTGGCCACCCGCCGCAACGCCATCGACGGTGGGGCCTGGGTCCGCGAAGCCGCGGTCGCCCACGCTCGCAAGAAACAACAACGCACTAGCGCCGCCTGACCTTGGGAGATCGCCGCCATGGCTGAATGGGCCCTGTTCGAAGTCTTCGTGCGCAGCAAGCACGGTCTCAACCACAAGCACGTCGGCAGCGTCCATGCGGCCGATGCCGCCATGGCCCTGGAGAACGCCCGTGAGCTCTACACCCGGCGCAGTGAGGGCGTGAGCCTCTGGGTGGTGCCCTCGGCGCAGATCACCGCCTCGTCGCCGGACGAGAAGGAGCCTCTCTTCGACCCCGCCGACGACAAGGTCTACCGGCATGCCAGCTTCTATGAGCTGCCCCCTGAAGTCGGCCATATGTGAGCCCTGCCATGAGTGAGCATCACGCCAAGATCGAGTACCTGCTGCGGCTGGCCGACAGCGCCCTGATCCAGGGCCAGCGGCTGTGCGAGTGGTGCGGCCGGGCCCCGGCGCTGGAAGAGGAGCTGGCGCTGATGAACGTCGGCCTGGACCTGGTGGGCCAGGCGCGCAACTGGTACGACTACACGGCGGAATTGCTGGCCGACGGCCGCGATGCCGATCACCTGGCCTTTCGCCGCGACGAGCGCGCCTTCCGCAATCTGTTGCTGGTCGAGCAACCCAACGGCGACTACGCCGTGACCCTGACCAAGCAGTTCCTCTACGACGCCTGGCACCTGCCCGTGCTTCACGGCCTGAGCGAGTCCGGCGACGCCCGCATCGCCGGTATCGCCGCCAAGGCGGTCAAGGAAGTCACCTACCACCTACGCCGCTCCGGCGAATGGGTCGAGCGCCTGGGCGATGGCACCGAAGAGAGTCACGCACGGATGCTGGCTGCCCTGCCCCAGGTCTGGCGCTTTACCGTGGAGCTGACCCAGGGCGACGAGGTGGAGCAGGCGCTGCATGAGGCAGGTATCGGCCCGGATCCGCTGGCCATTGCCAGCGCCTGGCAAGCGCAGGTCGAGGAGACCTTCGCCCGGGCCACCCTGCCCGTGCCCGCACCTGCGGTGAACTTCTACCTCAGCGGCCGCCGTGGCCTGCACAGCGAACACCTGGGCACCCTGCTGGCGGAAATGCAGTTCCTGCAACGAGCCCATCCCGATGCGACCTGGTGAGCTGATCGCCGGCAGTCATGGCGCCCGTCCAGGCACCGCCGCCGACCTCGACCTGGCCTGGCGGGTGCTCGGCGCGGTGATGGATCCCGAGGTGCCGGTTGTCAGCGTGGTCGACCTGGGTATCGTGCGCGACCTGGATTGGCAGCAGGGCCACCTGCATGTGGTGGTGACCCCGACCTACTCCGGCTGCCCGGCCACCGAGGTCATCGAGCAGGACATCCAGCAGGCTCTTGAGACCGCCGGCTTCGCCGCCCCGCGCCTGGAGCGCCGCCTGGACCCGGCCTGGACCACAGACTGGATCACCGCCACCGGCCGCCAGGCGCTGAGCGCCTACGGCATCGCTCCCCCCGCCCCCGGTGGCAGCAAGCGCAGCCTGCTGGGCGAGGCGCCGGAAGTGAGCTGTCCGCAATGCGGCAGCCGCCACACCGAACGGCTGAGCGAATTCGGCTCCACGGCCTGCAAGGCGCTGTATCGCTGCCTGGAATGCCGCGAACCCTTCGACTACTTCAAGTGCATCTGAGCGGCGGCGCCGCACGAGGTCGACCATGAGCCGATTCCACCGCCTGACCATCCGCGACGTCCGTCCCGAAACCCGCGATGCCGTGTCCATCGCCTTCGACATCCCCGTCGAACTGCAAGAACGCTTTCGCTTCACCCAAGGCCAGCACCTGGTGATCCGCACCCGGGTGGAGGGCGAGGAGCTACGCCGCTCCTACTCGATCTGCAGCGGCGTCAACGATGGCGAGCTGCGGGTGGCCATCAAGCAGGTCAACGGCGGCCGTTTCTCCACCCACGCCAACCAGGCGCTCAAGGTCGGCAGCCCGCTGGATGTCATGCCGCCCGCGGGCCGCTTTCAGACTCCCCTTGATCCCCAGCGCCAGGGCCACTACCTGGCCGTGGCGGCAGGCAGCGGCATCACCCCCATCCTGTCGATCATCAAGACCACCCTGGAAACCGAACCACTCAGCCAGATCACCCTGCTCTACGGCAATCGCTCGGGCAACGCCGCCCTGTTTCGCGAGCAACTGGAGGACCTGAAGAATCGCTATCTGCAGCGTCTGAACCTGATCTTCGTCTTCAGCCGCGAACAACAGGACGTGGACCTCTACAACGGTCGTATCGACGCCGATAAATGCGCGCAGCTGTTCAGTCGCTGGCTGGACGTCCCTTCCCTCACCGCCGCCTTCATCTGCGGTCCCCAGGCGATGACCGAAACGGTACGGGCGCAGCTCACCGCCAGGGGCCTGCCAGCTGAGCGCATCCACTTCGAGCTCTTTGCCGCCGCGGGAAGCGAGCGATCGGAGGCGCGTCAGACCATCGAAACCGGCAGCACCGCAACCAGCCAGATCACCGTCATCCACGATGGTCGCGCTCTGGCATTCGATCTGCCACGCAACAGCGCCAGCCTGCTGGATGCCGGCAACGCCCAAGGGGCTGAACTGCCCTATTCCTGCAAGGCGGGCGTCTGCTCCACCTGCAAATGCCGGGTGATCGAGGGTGAGGTGGAAATGGACAGCAACTTCGCCCTGGAAGATTACGAGGTCAAGGCCGGCTATGTGCTCGCCTGCCAGGCCTACCCCCTCAGCGACCGGGTGGTGCTCGACTTCGACCAGCGGTAAACCGTCGCCCAGGGCGAAACCAAGAACGATAACGAGAGCCGCCGCCCGGTGTAGGACGCGCTCCAGGAGAAGTCCCATGAACAACGTCCCCGTCCTGCAAAGCTTCATCGGCGGCCGCTGGATCGGCCAGCACGGTGCCCAGCCGTTGCGCAGCGCCGTGAATGGTCGACCGGTCGCCCATACCCACGAGGAACGCCTGGACTTCACCGAAGCCCTCCGGCATGGCCGCACCCAGGGGCAGCAGGCGCTGATGGCGCTGGATTTCCAGCAGCGCGCCCAGTGCCTCAAGGCCCTGGGGCTCTATCTGCTGGAACACAAGGAGTGCCTCTACGAGATCAGCCGCCACACCGGCGCGACCCGCGCGGACAGCTGGATCGACGTCGAGGGCGGCGCCAGCACCCTCTTCGCCTACGCCGGCCTCGGCCGCCGCGAGCTGCCCTCCGGCAACCTTATTCACGAAGGCCCGGCCTTCCCCCTGGGCAAGGCTGGGCATTTCGCCGGCACCCATATCCTGGTCCCCCGCGGGGGCCTGGCGGTGCATATCAATGCCTTCAACTTCCCCATCTGGGGCATGCTGGAGAAATTCGCACCCAGCTTTCTCGCCGCCATGCCCTGCATCATCAAGCCGGCCACTGCTACCAGCTACGTGACCGAGGCGGCTGTGCGCCTGATGCAGGAATCCGGTCTGCTGCCCTCCGGCAGTCTGCAACTCATCATCGGCAGCACCGGCGACCTGCTGGATCAGCTGCAAGGCCAGGACGTGGTCACCTTCACCGGCTCGGCGGACACCGCTGCCCGGCTGCGGGTCACGCCCAACCTGATCCAGCGTTCGATTCCCTTCAACGCCGAGGCGGATTCGCTGAACTGCGCCATCCTCGCCCCTGACGTCACACCCGACGATGAGGAATTCGAGCTCTTCGTCCGCGAGGTAGCGCGCGAGATGACCGCCAAGACCGGGCAGAAATGCACCGCCATTCGCCGCGCCATCGTCCCGAACCAGTACCTCGATGCCGTGGCCGAACGCCTGAGCGCCCGCCTGGCCAAGCTGGTGATCGGCGATCCGGCGGTGGAAGGGGTGAAGATGGGTGCCCTGGCGTCCCACGCCCAACAAGCCGATGTCGCGGAGCGCGTGCAGGCCCTGCTCGCCTCCAGCGAGCTCATCCATGGCGCCCGCGACGGCTTCGAGCCCCGTGGTGACGGCGTACGGGACGGCGCCTTCTTCGCCCCGACCCTGCTGCGCAGCCGCGATCCCCATGCCCCCGGGGGCGCCCATGACATCGAAGCCTTCGGCCCGGTCAGCACCCTGATGGGCTACGACGATCTGGACGAAGCCCTGGTACTGGCGGCCCGCGGCCAGGGCAGCCTGGTAGCCACCCTGGTCACCCGCGCGCCGCAGATCGCCGCGCGGATGGCACCGACCATGGCCGCCCTGCATGGCCGCCTGCATATCCTCGACCGTGAAGCCGCCGCCGAATCCACCGGCCACGGCTCCCCGCTGCCCATGCTCAAGCATGGCGGCCCCGGTCGCGCCGGTGGTGGTGAAGAGCTGGGCGGCCTGCGCGCGGTGAAGCACTATCTGCAACGCGCCGCAGTCCAGGGCTCCCCGAGCATGCTCATGGGTATCACCGGCGAGTACGTCCGCGGCGCCGTCCTACACGAAGGCGAGGTTCATCCCTTCCGCCGCCACTTCGATGACCTGCGGATCGGTGAATCCCTGCTTACCCATAGACGCACGGTGACCGAAGCCGATCTGGTCAACTTCGGCTGCCTGTCGGGGGATCACTTCTACATGCACTTTGATGAACTGGCCGCGCGGCAGTCGCAATTCGGCAAGCGCATCGCCCATGGCTACTTCGTGCTCTCCGCCGCGGCCGGGCTGTTCGTTTCTCCCGGCGTCGGCCCGGTGCTGGCCAACTACGGCCTGGACACCCTGCGCTTCGTCAATCCGGTCGGCATCGGCGACACCATCCAGGCCCGCCTCACCTGCAAGCGCAAGATCGACCAGGGCAAGCTGAGTCCTCTAGGTGAGCCCCAGGGCGTGGTCGCCTGGGATGTCGAGGTCACCAATCAGGACCAGGTGCTGGTGGCGAGCTACGACATCCTGACGCTGGTCGCGAAGCGCGCTGACCTGGCGCCTGCCAGCTGAATTGTCAGCAGGCCTTTTCTACAGGCACAAAAAAAGCTGCCCTAGGGCAGCTTCTCTTGCGTCGTTCGGGCAGTTCAGAGGACCCGGAACGACTTCTATATGGCGCAGCGGACGGGACTCGAACCCGCGACCCCCGGCGTGACAGGCCGGTATTCTAACCGACTGAACTACCGCTGCGCATTGCGTGTACCTTGCGGAACACTTCCCGAAGAGTTTGGTGGCTGATGACGGGATCGAACCGCCGACCCCCTGCGTGTGATGCAGGTGCTCTCCCAGCTGAGCTAATCAGCCATCCCCTTCGGGTGACGCGCATTCTGCTCGTAGCCCCTTGATCCGTCAAGGATTTTTCCAATTTATTTTTTCTGCTCGCGACTATTCGACGTAGATCATCTTGCGCGTCATGCCCCCATCCAGCGTGATGGCTTCACCACTGATGAAGCCGGCATTACCACCCAGCAGCCAGGCCACGCAGGCCGCCACGTCTTCCACCGTCCCCACCCGCCCAACCGGATGCTGCTCGTGATCGGTAGCGGACAACGGCTCGGCGTCCCGGACATGGGGATCCCGTGCATCGATCCAGCCGGGACAGAGGGCGTTCACCCGCACCTCCGGCCCGAGGCTGATCGCCAGCGCATGGGTCAGCGCCAATAGCCCGCCCTTGCTGGCGGCATAGGCTTCGCTGTGCGGCTCGGATTGCTGAGCACGAGTCGAGGCGATGTTGACGATAGCGCCCTGCTGCTCGCGCAGATAGGGCGCGCAATGCTTGGCCATCAGCATGGGGCCGTCCAGATTCACTCCCAGCACCCGACGCCATTCGCCCAGTGCCAGGCTTTCCAGCGGCTGGCCTTGGGCGCTGGCGAGGCCGGCATTGTTGACCAGGGCATCCAGCCGCCCGAACTGGCCGATCACCTGGGCGACGGCGGACTCGACCTGGGTCTCGTCGGCCACGTCCACCGCCACGAACCAGGCGCGATCACCCAGGGCAGCGGCCACCTTGGCGCCCCGCTCCTGCTCGACGTCAGCCACCACCACACGCCAGCCCTCGGCCACCAGCCAGGCGGCAATGCCCAGACCAATGCCACGCGCCGCGCCCGTGACCAGGGCCACGCGCAGCTCTACCGGTGCGAAGGTCAGACTCATAGGGCCGCCAGTCCGCGAGCCAGGTCCTGCTGCAGATCACCGCGGTCCTCCAGACCGACGGCGATGCGGATCAGGCTGTCGCTGATCCCGGCGCTGGCGCGCTCGGCCGGCGACAGCCGCCCATGGGAAGTGGTGGCCGGGTGGGCGATGGTGGTCTTGGTATCGCCCAGGTTGGTGGTGATGGAAATCATCCGGGTGGCATCGATGAAGCGCCAGGCAGCATCACGCCCACCCGCTACCTCGAAGCTCACCACGGCGCCAAAGGCCGTTTGCTGGCGGCAGGCCAGCTCATGCTGCGGATGGCTTTGCAGGCCGGCGTAGTGAACACGCTCGATACCGGGCTGCGCTTCCAGCCAGCGCGCCAGTTCCAGCGCGGTCTGGCTGTGCGCCTGCATGCGGATCTTCAGTGTCTCCAGCCCCTTGAGGAACAGCCAGGCATTGAAGGGACTCAAGGTTGGCCCGGCGGTGCGCAGGAAGCCCACCACCTCCTTCATCTGCTCGGCCCGGCCAGCGACCACGCCGCCCATGCCACGGCCCTGGCCGTCGATGTACTTGGTCGCCGAATGGATGACGATGTCCGCGCCCAGCGCCAGCGGCTTCTGCAGCGCCGGGGTGCAGAAGCAGTTATCGACCGACAGCAGCGTACCCTGGGCATGGGCGATCTCGGCCAGGCCGGCGATGTCCACCAGCTCGGCCAGCGGATTGGACGGCGACTCGACGAAGAACAGCCGGGTGTTGGGCTTGCAGGCCGCTCGCCAGGCGTCCAGGTCCGCCAATGGCGGGTAGTCCACCTCGATGCCGAAGCGCTTGAAGTACTTCTCGAACAGACTGATGGTGGAGCCGAACACGCTGCGCGAGACCAGTACGTGGTCGCCAGCGCTGCACAGGCTCATCACCATGGCCAGGATGGCCGACATGCCCGAGGCGGTCGCGACGGCCTGCTCCGCCCCTTCGAGCGCCGCGATGCGGGTTTCGAAGGTACGGACCGTGGGATTGGTATAGCGCGAATAGACATTGCCCGGCACTTCGCCGGCAAAGCGCGCCGCCGCATCCGCGGCGGTACGGAACACGTAGCTGCTGGTCAGGAACAGGGCTTCGCCGTGCTCACCTTCAGGCGAGCGCTGCTGCCCTGCCCGCACCGCCAAGGTCTCGAAGGCCGCGCCTTCGAGATCACTGTCCAGGCGTCCGGCATCCCAGTCTTGGCTCATGTGCAGCTCCTTAGTCGTTGTAGAGATCGATGATGGCGCTGACCGCCTGGTGCTTGACCTTGGCCGAGTCGTTGCGCGCCTGTTCGATCCGGTTCAGATAGGCGGCATCGATGTCGCCGGTGATGTACTCGCCATCGAACACCGCGCAATCGAACTGCTCTACCTTGGGTGCCTTGCGGGTCCGTACGGCCTCCTGCAGGTCCTGCAGGTCCTGGTAGATCAGCCAGTCGGCGCCGATCAGTTCACCGACTTCCTCGGTGGTACGACCATGGGCGATCAACTCGTGGACGCTGGGCATGTCGATGCCGTAGACGTTGGGGAAGCGCACTGCCGGGGCGGCCGAGCAGAAGTAGACCTTCTTCGCGCCCGCCTCGCGGGCCATCTGGATGATCTGCTTGCAGGTGGTGCCGCGGACGATGGAGTCGTCCACCAGCATCACGTTCTTGCCGCGGAATTCCAGCTCGATGGCATTGAGCTTCTGGCGTACCGATTTCTTGCGCGCGGCCTGGCCGGGCATGATGAAGGTACGGCCGATGTAGCGATTCTTGACGAAGCCCTCGCGGAACTTGACGCCCAGGTGGTTCGCCAGTTCCAAGGCCGCGGTGCGGCTGGTGTCCGGGATCGGGATGACCACGTCGATGCCGTGATCCGGACGCTCGCGCTGGATCTTCTCGGCGAGTTTTTCGCCCATGCGCAGGCGGGCCTTGTAGACCGAGATGCCATCGATGATGGAATCCGGGCGGGCCAGGTAGACGTGTTCGAAGATGCAGGGGGCGTACTGCGGACTCTGCGCGCACTGACGGGTGTAGAGCCGGCCGTCTTCGGTGATGTACACGGCTTCGCCCGGCTCCAGGTCGCGGATCAGGGTGAAGCCGAGCACGTCGAGGGCGACGCTTTCGGAAGCGATCATGTATTCCACGCCGTATTCGGTGTGGCGCTGGCCGAAGACGATGGGACGAATGGCGTTGGGATCGCGGAAGCCGACGATGCCGTAGCCGGTGATCATGGCCACCACGGCGTAACCGCCACGGCAGCGCTCATGGACTTCGGATACGGCGGCGAAGACGTCGTCCTCGGTCGGCTGCAGCTTGTTGCGCACCGCCAGTTCGTGGGCGAAGACGTTGAGCAGCACCTCGGAATCGGAGGTGGTGTTCACGTGGCGCAGATCGGACTCGTAGATCTCGCGGGACAGCTGCTCGACGTTGGTCAGGTTGCCGTTGTGCGCGAGGGTGATGCCATAGGGCGAGTTCACGTAGAACGGCTGCGCCTCGGCGGAGCTGGAGCTGCCGGCCGTGGGATAGCGCACGTGACCGATACCCATGTGGCCGATCAGGTGCTGCATGTGTCGTTGCTGGAAAACGTCGCGAACCAGGCCGTTGTCCTTGCGCAGGTAGAGTTTACCGTCCCGACTGGTCACGATACCGGCGGCATCCTGACCGCGATGTTGAAGGACGGTGAGCGCGTCGTATAGCGACTGGTTGACGTTCGTCTTGCCCACGATACCTACGATGCCACACATGTGACGCGACCCCACTGTTTCAAGTGATGCGACGGCGAACCATCGCAGGATGACCCCGGCAGAGCGAGGCCTGGAAAACGGTTCACGGGGCCTTGGGCCCCAGCTGTGGCAGCAGTTGCAGGCTCGGCATGGGCGTCGCGCCCAGCCATTGACCGGCAAAGCCCAACAGCAGATTCTTCGACCAATCGGCTACCAGGAGAAAATGCGGCACCAGCACCGACTGCTGCCACCAGCCGTCCTGCTGGACTGGCCCCAGGCTCAACAGGCCCACGGCCACGGTGATCAACAGGGCGCCCCGCGCGGCGCCGAACGCCATGCCGAGAAAGCGATCGGTGCCCGACAATCCGGTGACGCGGATCAATTCGCCAAGCAAGAAGCTCACCAGAGCGCCGACGAGCAGCGTCAGCACGAAGAGAATGACACAGGCGGCGATCACCCGTCCGGAAGGCACCTGAATATAGTCCACCAGGTAGGTGGAAAGCGCCCCGCCGAATACCCAGGCTACCCCACCGGCAACGATCCAGGTGGCCAGTGACAGCGCTTCCTTGACGAAGCCGCGCCTGAGGCTGATCAGGCAGGAAACGATGACAACGGCGACGATCGCCCAGTCCACCCAGGTGAAGCCCACGGCAAGGTCCACTAACAAAAAGGCTCTGCATTCTAGCAGAGCCTTGTGACCGGGTTAACCGCGCTCTGGCTGAAAGCGTACGACGAAGCCCTTGACGCCATTCTGCTTGTTGAGCTGATCGCGCAGGCGATCCGCCTCGCTGCGCTCGATCACCGGCCCGACGAAGACGCGATTCATGCCGTCGGCGGTCCGCACATAGGCGTTGTAGCCCTGGCTGCGCAGCTTGGCCTGCAGCGCATCGGCACTGGGCCGGGACGACAGGCTGGCCAGCTGGACCGACCAGCTGTTCGGTAGGTTGGCCGCGCCCAGGCGCGAATCAGGTTTGGCGGCCGGTGCCGGGGTAGCGACCGGAGCGGCAGGGACGCTGGCGGCAGGCGCCTTGGCAACCGGGGCGGCAGGTGCAGCCTGGGGTTGCGGCGGCGCCGTTACCGGAGCGTTCTGTGCCGGCGCCTGACCGGAGGTACCGGCGATAGGCGTCTGCGGCTTGCCGAGCGGCTTGGCCGGCTCGTCGGGGACCACCACCACCGGCGGTGCCTCAGGCGTCTGCACCGCCTGTACCTCGGTGCTGGGCACGGTGGGCGCCGCCGGCTGGGGCGGTGCCTCGACCACCACCTTGCGAGCGTCATCCTGGCGATTGAAGAGCATGGGTACGAAAATGATGATCAGCGCCAGCAGCACCAGCGCTCCGATGACTCGTTGCTTGAGCATGGGTTATGCCTCCGCGGATTCGGATGGGGAAGAAAGCTGCGCGACGACCTCGGCAACGCTGTAGAAGGAGCCGAACACGACCACCTCGTCGGCCGCCGCACTGACCGCCAGTTGCGCCTCGAAGGCGACCAGCAGCGAGGCATGGACCTCGGCCTGGGCGCCGCGTGCGGTCAGGATGCCCGCCACCTCGGCGCCATCGCGACTGCGTCCGGTCGGCAACGTGGCCACCGCCCAGCTGGCGAAGAGCCCTTCCAGCGGTGCCAGGATCCCGTCCAGATCCTTGTCCGCCAGCACGCCAAATACCGCCCGACGCACGCCGGCGATCGGCTTCATCGCCAGGCGGCGGGCCAGGTACTCGGCCGCATGCGGATTGTGCGCCACGTCCAGCAGGATGTGACGCGCCTCCCCTGCCCGCTCAACCTGCCTACGATCCAGCCGACCGGTCATACGGGTGGCCAGCAAGGCGGCAGCGATCTGCTCGGGGAGCCAGGGCTGGTCGAGCAAGGCATAGGCCTGTAGCGCCAACGCCGCGTTCTCCATGGGTAAATCGAGCAACGGCAAGCCAGGCAGGAGCCGCTCGTTGCCCTGGGCATCCCGACCGCGCCAGAACCAGCTGGCGCTCTCGATCTGCAGGTCGAAGGCTTCGCCGCGTTGCAGCAGCGGTGCTCCCAGCTGCTCGGCAGCCTCGGCCAGCTCCGCCGGAGGCTGCAGGTCACCACAGAGAGCCGGTTTGCCGGCGCGGAAGATGCCGGCCTTTTCCACGGCGACGCTTTCGCGGGTGTCGCCCAGCCATTCGGCGTGATCCAGGCCAATGCTGGTGACCAAGGCCAGATCGGCATCGATCAGGTTCACCGCGTCCAGGCGGCCACCCAGACCGACCTCGAGGACGGCGACGTCCAGGTCGGCGCGTTCGAACAGCCAGAAGGCCGCCAGGGTGCCCACCTCGAAATAGGTCAGGCTGATCTCGCCACGGGCGGCTTCCACCGCGGCGAAGGCGGTGCAGAGCTCGCTATCGCTGGCAAGAGTGCCATCCACATCGACGCGCTCGTTGTAGCGCACCAGATGGGGCGACGCATAGACGCCCACCCGCCGCCCGCTGGCGCGCAGCAGGCTGGCCAAAAAGGCACAGGTGGAGCCCTTGCCGTTGGTGCCGGTCACGGTCACCACCCGCGGGGCCGGCCGGGTCAGTCCCAGCCGCTGCGCGACCTCGCGCACCCGGTCCAGGCCCATGTCGATCGCCGAGGGATGCAGCTGCTCGAGATAGGCCAGCCACTGCGCGAGGCTGCGCGAAGCCATCAGGCCGCCGGAACCGGCTGGTGCTGGAAGGTCGCCAGTAACCGCGCCAGGCGGTCACGCAGCTCCTTGCGCGACACGATGAGGTCGACGGCGCCGTGGTCCAGGAGGAACTCACTGCGCTGGAAACCTTCCGGCAGCTTTTCACGCACGGTCTGCTCGATCACGCGCGGACCGGCGAAGCCGATCAGGGCCTTGGGCTCGGCGACGATGACGTCACCCAGCATCGCCAGACTGGCGGAGACACCACCGTAGACCGGATCGGTCAGCACGGAGATGAAGGGAATGCCCTCTTCGCGCAGGCGTGCCAGCACCGCGGAGGTCTTGGCCATCTGCATCAGGGAGATCAGGGCTTCCTGCATCCGCGCACCACCGGAGGCGGAGAAGCAGATCAGCGGGCAGCGCTGTTCCAGGGCCACATTGGCCGCGCGCACGAAGCGCTCGCCGACCACGGCGCCCATGGAGCCGCCCATGAAGGAGAATTCGAAGGCACAGACCGCCACCGGCATGCCCTTGAGGGTGCCACGCATGGAGATCAGGGCGTCTTTCTCGCCGGTTTCCTTCTGCGCTGCGGTGAAGCGATCCTTGTACTTCTTGCTGTCGCGGAATTTCAGCCGATCTACCGGCTCCAGCTCGGTACCCAATTCCTCACGACCTTCGGCGTCGAGGAAGATGTCCAGGCGGCGACGCGCATTGATACGCATGTGGTGACCGCACTTCAGGCACACGTCCAGATTCTTTTCCAGCTCCGGACGGTAGAGGACCGCTTCGCAGGCCGGACACTTGTGCCAAAGACCTTCCGGCACCGAACTGCGCTTCACCTCGGACCGCATGATGGAAGGAATCAGTTTGTCGACCAGCCAATTGCTCATGCATCTCTCTCCACTTGCATGGGCTCCCAGCGCGGCCTAGGCCACGCCTTCCTTGAGCATCTGTAATAGGTTCGGTAACGCCCGCTACGTCCCGGGCCGCTACCCTCTTGTCTCATGCCGCCTCCAAGGGAGCCGGACTTCAGCCCCGCGCGAGGCGGGCCTGTCGAATATGTCGCAGGTGTGGACGGCCATCGGCCCACGAGGGTCACATCAGGCGACCGGCGCACCCCGCACAGCGGCGATGAAGCGCGCGATCTCGGCGGCATCCTTGATGCCCTTGGCCTGCTCTACGCCGCCGCTCACGTCCACGCCATAGGGCCGGGATGCGGCGATGGCCGTGACGACGTTGTCCGCGTCCAGCCCACCCGCCACGATCAATGGCAGCGAGAGGTCAGCAGGCACGCGCGTCCAGTCGAACGCCTGGCCGGTACCTCCGGGTACGCCAGCGACATAGGTATCGAGCAACAGACCGCGGGCGTCCGCATAGTCCCGGGCGATGCCGGCAAGGTCGATGTCCTCGCGCATGCGCAGGGCTTTGATATAGGGACGGCGATAACGGGCACACTGGGCCGGCGACTCGTCGCCGTGGAATTGCAGGAGATCCAGGGCCACGGCATCCAGCGTCTCTTCGATCTCGCAGGGCGAGGCATCGACGAACAGCCCCACACTGGTCACGAAGGGCGGCAGCGCCGCGACGATCTGCCGTGCCTGAGCGGCCGTGACCGCCCGCGGGCTGCGCGCATAGAACACCAGGCCGATGGCATCGGCACCGGCTGCCGCAGCCGCCAGCGCATCCTCGACCCGGGTGATGCCGCAGATCTTCACTCGAACGTTAGCCAAACCGGAATGACCTCGTTCCAAATCGATGGATGTTAGCAGACCACCTGCCCAGCGTCAGCCTTGGGGGTCATCCAGCTCGGGGATATGCCCCAGGAACAACGGACCCAGCGGCCGCTTCGGTACGGGCGTGCTTTCGGGATATTCGGCGTCCACCAGGTAGAGGCCGTAGGGATGGGCCGTAACGCCGCCCAGGCGCCGCTCACGCGCGGCCAGGACCTCGGCGACCCATTCCACCGGCCGCTCGCCACAGCCCACCGCCATCAGCACCCCGGCGATGTTGCGCACCATATGATGCAGGAAGGCATTGGCGCGGATGTCCAGCACGATCAGCCGTCCGCTCTGCCAGAGACGCAGATGGTGGATCGTCTTGATCGCCGACTTGGCCTGGCAGGCCTTGGCGCGAAAGGAGGTGAAATCGTGCGTACCGAGCAGCACCTGGGCGGCTTCACGCATCGGTTCGATCCGCAACGGCCGATGATTCCAGGTGACCTCTTCGGCCAGGTGGGCAGGCCGGATCGGATCGTTGTAGATCACATAGCGGTAACGCCGGGCCATGGCGCTGAAACGGGCATGGAATTCATTGCTGACCGGCTTGACCCAGGTGACGCTGATGTCGGACGGCAGATTGGCGTTGGTGCCCATCACCCAGGCCTTGAGCGGTCGAGCGACAGGGGATTCGAAATGCACCACCTGGCCGGTAGCATGCACGCCGCAATCGGTCCGCCCCGCGCAGTGCAACGCGATAGGTGCCGCGGCTACCTCGGACAAGGCGTCTTCCAGCGTCTCCTGAACGGAGCGCACACCGGGTTGCTGGCGCTGCCAGCCGCGATAGCGAGCACCCTTGTACTCGACGCCAAGCGCGATGCGTTGCGGGGGAACGATGATGGTGGGATCTAGAAAATCCAAGGCGGCGGCCAGGCAAAAAAAAGGGGTGGCAGCTTATAGCGCCTCCCCTCCTCTGCCAAGCCCGACCGGCGTCAGCTGAGCTGGGCGATGATCGCCCGTGCTTCCTGCTGCTGCCCGGCATTCCCCTCGGCCAGTACCTCGTCGAGGATGTCCCGGGCACCCTCAGGATCGCCCATGTCGATGTAGGCACGCGCCAGATCCAGCTTGGTAGCAGTCTCGTCTTCGCCGGACAGGAAATCGAAGTCGTCCAGCCCATCTTCCTTCGACGACCCGCTGGTGGTTTCCGCATCGAACTGACGCGAAGCCTCCTGCAGACGTGCGGCGAACTCCTCGTCACTCTCACGCTTGGCCGCAGGCTGCTCCTCGAAGTCGGCGAGATCGAAGTGCGCTGGCAACTCGGCATCGGCGGCCGGCTCCTCCGGCGTGGTCAGCGGCTCATCGAATGCCGCGGTGCTCGGTACCTCGTCGCTTGCCAGGTCGCCCTGCCGCTCGAACTCGCTGAAGTCGAGGGCGAAGTCGTCATCCTTGGCCGCCGGGGTGGTACCGGGAGCAGCGGCGGGTTCGGGATCGAAGTTGAGATCGAAGTCGAAATCGTCCCGGGAGTCGGCCGCGTTGGCCTTGGCCTCGGCAAAGGCTTCGCCGAACAGCGGCTCTTCGGCCGGGCCGGCAGGCTGGGTCGCATGGTTATCTTCGGTGCCAAAGTCATCCAGGGACAGGTCGAAATCCTGGCTGTCCTCGGTTGCCGAGAAACCCTGATCCCGGGCCTGCTCTTCGCTCAACTCATGAGCGGCGGCCAGGGCGGCAGCGCCGACCGCGGCAGACGCCACGGCCACGGTGGCCATGGCAGGGTAGCGTGACTTCAGGTGCTCGACCTCTGGCTGGGCACCACCGATCTCCTTGAGCTCACGCTCCTCGCGCTGGAAACCGTCCTTGTCGCCCATCTCGGCATAGACTTCCATGAGCTTGAGGCGCAGATCGGCGCGATGAGGCTCCTGGTCGCTGGCTTTCTTGAGCACCTCGGCCGCCTGGCTGAAGCGGCCGTAGGCCATGTAGATGTCCGCCTGCCCCAGGGCATCGTCCTGGGCGTCGGCGTCACGGGAGGTATCCTGGCCGGCCTGGCTCAGTTCAAGGCCCGCGAGGCCGTGGTGATCGCCCAGCTCGGGATCGGCATCGAAGACGGTATCGGTGCGCGCCGCTTCGGCTTCGCGTTCGCGCTCGGCCTCCTTCACTGCATTGCGGCGCGAGTTGATCATCAGCAGCACCAGCAGAGCCAGCAATGCGCTGCCACCGATGATGCCCAGCCACAGCGGGTTGCTGAGAATCTCGTCGAGGAAGCTGTTGGTCGCTTCGGTAGGCTCGGTCGCCGGACTGCTCGGGGTGACCGGAATGACCTTCGGCTCGTTGGCACTCGCCGCGGGCGGCGCGTTACCGGTAGCGGCTTCGCTGGCCGGCGGCGTGGCGGGTTGAGCCGGTGCAGCCTCGGCCGGCGGCGTAGCAGGCGCGGTCGCCGCCGGATCCTGAGGCACTGGCGTGCTGGGATTCTCGGCGGGAGCAGGCGTGCCCGGGGTCGCCGTCTCGGGCGTGGCCGGTGCGGCGGGCTGACCTGCCACCTGCGGATTGGCCATGTTGGCCTGCATCCGGGCCAGCTGGGCGTCCTTGAGCTGCATGATCTTCTGCAGCTTGTCGAGCTGCGACTGCAGGTCGCCCAGCCGGCCCTTGAGTTCTTCATTCTCGCGCCGGGTGGTGTCCAGGCTTTCCTGGGTCACCGCCAGCTTGTCGGCGAGGGCCTGATCACTGCCCTTTCCACCTGCGGAGTCGCCTCCACGACCGGATGACTGGCCAGAGAGCAGCTTGAGGTTGTCCTTGGGTGCGGCGGTCGCCGGCGCCTCGTTTCCACTCGGCTGGGCGGAGGCATCCACCTGCCGACGCGGCGTACCGGTCGGAGCACTGTCGCCACCCTGCCTCCAGGCTCGGGTCTGACGCGCGATCTCCGCTACGGCTTCGCGCTGGGGACGTGCTCCAGCCTGTGCCTGGTCGGGCAGGCGCAGCACCTGGCCGCTCTTCATGAGGTTGATGTTGCGATCGATGAAGGCGTTGGGGTTCAGATCCTGAATCGCCAGCATGGTCTGATCGACGCTTACAGTGGACGCCGGGCGATTGCGCGCCGCCACTTCCCAAAGGGTGTCACGCGGCTCGGTGGTGTAGGTACCAGGCGTCTGGGTCGCGCTCGGCGCTGGCGCGGCGGGCGGCGTGGCCGGACGTGAAGCGTTCGACGTGGTGCTGCGTGCACGCGGCGTGGCCGGAACCTGGGGGGCGAAGGGCGCTGCCGCAGCCTGGGGGGTGTAGAGCGGCGGATCCAACAGCACCGTGTACTCGCGGAGGATACGCCCGCTTGGCCAATTCACCTCGAGCAGGAAGTTCAGATAGGGCTCGCGCACCGGGCGCGCCGACGTCACGCGAATGACGGTCCGCCCATTGCGCACTTCCGGCGCGAACTTGAGATCGTTGAGGAAGAAGGCACGGTCGACGCCGGCCTTGCCGAAGTCCTCGGCGGACGCGAGGTTGGGTCGCAGGTCGGCGGTGCCAAGATCACGCAGGTCCGACAGATCGATGGTGGCATCGAAGGGCTGATTGAGCGCGGAGTTGAGATGGATCTCCCCCAGGCTGAGGGCCTGGGCCGCGCCAGACATCAAGGCGCTCGCCGCTGCAATTGCCCGCACCAGTTTCTGAACTCGAACCATGACCGTCCCTTTTTAGAAGCTGTCGATCGCGCCACCGTGCGGGCGCCTGTGTCCATCGCTGCGTGCCACGTCTACTGCCCTTTCGCTCAAGCCAAAAGGGCGAAGCATTTCACGAAGTATCTTTTAGGCCGACTGTTTAAGCAACAATTCGGCCAGCTGAACGGCCGTGAGCGCCGACAATCTGACGTTGTCCGCCACCAACCAGCACTCCAGCCGCCGCGCATCCCGCGGATGCAGCCTTACCCGTCCCACCAGCACCTCTTCGCGACCCAGGGCATCGCCCACCGCCGACGGACAGTCAACGTCTTCGTCGAGTGCCAGCCCGGGCTCATCACCCAGCGCTTCCAGCACCTGCTCCAGCTGCCAGGCTTCCCTACCCCGCAGACTCAGCGCCAGGCTGTCGCCAAAGAATACGGGCGCCTGTACGGCGGTGACGTCCAGTACCGGCAAGGTCTCGCCCAGCACCTGCTGACATTCGTCCAGCAAGCGATGTTCCTGGGCAGTATAGCCACCCACAGCGGGAGCACCGGTGCGACCGAGCAGATTGAAGGCCAGCTGGCCTTCGAACAGCCGGGCCTCGACGGGCCGACCGTTGAGCAGTTCGGTGGCCTGCCGCGCCAACTCCTCGACACCGCCACGGCCGGCGCCGGACGCGGCCAGGCAGGCGGTCAGAGACGCATCGCTGAGCGTATTGAAGCGAGCCAGCACGGCTGCCACGCTGGCAGCGGCCTGTGCCGCCGCGAGCGGTACGCCAAGCCAGGCGGCAGCGGGAAGGCTATCGAGCGTCTCGCCATTGATGCGCGGCAGTACGGACGCCGCGGCGGAGGCACCACTGAGGTCCAGTACGGCGCAACCAGCGGCGGCCAGTTGTGGCCTCAGGGTTTCCACCACGGCTGCCGGCACCGCGAGGATGACAAGGCCGACCTGAGCGAAATCGAAACCTTCGAGACCGGCGACGCGCAGATTGCTGCCTCGGAAGGGCAGATTCTGACCCGCCGATTCACCGCTGGCGAGCAGGTGCAGCCTGCCGAGCGGCACGTCACGTTCGTCGAGGAGCTCACGAATGGCTTCGCCATAGGCACTGGTGGCGCCGATGAGGGCGATATCTCTGGCAGTCATGATAGGACGGTCCGCAACGAAAGAGGGCCGCACTTTACTGGCGGCCCTCCTCTATAGGCAAACGTTTAACCGTCGGCTCACTGCTCGAGCAGGATCCGCAGCATGCGGCGCAACGGCTCCGCGGCGCCCCACAGCAGCTGGTCGCCCACGGTGAAGGCGCCCAGGTACTGGGAGCCCATGTTCAGTTTGCGCAGGCGGCCAACCGGTACGCTCAAGGTGCCGGTAACGGCAGCCGGGGTCAGGTCGCGCATGCTGACGTCGCGGTTGTTCGGCACCAGCTTGACCCAGGGATTGTGCTGGCTGATCAGACCATGGATGTCGGACAGCGGCACGTCCTTGTTCAGCTTGATGGTCAGCGCCTGGCTGTGGCAACGCATGGCGCCGATGCGCACGCAGATCCCATCCACGGGAATGGGATTCTTGAAGCGTCCGAGAATCTTGTTGGTCTCGGCCTGGGCCTTCCATTCCTCGCGGCTTTGGCCGTTGGGCAGTTCCTTGTCGATCCAGGGGATCAGGCTGCCGGCCAGCGGGACGCCGAACTGCTCGGTGGGGAAGGCCTCGCTGCGCAGGGTCTCGGCGACCTGGCGGTCGATGTCGAGGATCGCGCTGGCCGGGTCGGCCAGGCTGTCGGCGACGGCGGCGTGGGTCGCGCCCATCTGGCGAATCAGTTCGCGCATGTTCTGGGCACCGGCACCGGACGCGGCCTGGTAGGTCATGGCGCTCATCCAGTCCACCAGACCGGCTTCGAACAGCCCACCCAGGGCCATCAGCATCAGGCTGACGGTGCAGTTGCCGCCGATGAAGTCCTTGCGGCCATCGGCCAGGGCCTGGTCGATGACGCGACGGTTGACCGGGTCCAGCACGATGACGGCGTCATCCTGCATCCGCAGGCTGGAAGCCGCATCGATCCAGTAGCCTTTCCAACCGGCCTGGCGCAGCTTGGGGAACACCTCGCTGGTGTAGTCGCCGCCCTGGCAGGTGAGGATGACGTCGAGGGTCTTGAGCTCGTCGATGCTGTAGGCATCCTTGAGCGGCGCCACGCCCTTGCCAATGACAGGGCCTTCACCGCCGACGTTGGAGGTGGTGAAGAACACCGGCTCGATCAAGTCGAAATCCCGCTCTTCGAGCATGCGCTGCATGAGCACGGAGCCCACCATGCCACGCCAACCGATCAGACCTACACGTTTCATCGCTACTGCACCTTTATTGTCTTGAGGACGGCCGCCTCCCCTGGCGGCCGATCAGATTAACGCCTAACGAGGGCGGCGACCACTGCTTCGCCCATCTCGCGGGTACCCACCCGCTGCTTGCCTTCCGACCAGATGTCCCCGGTCCGCAGGCCTTGGTCCAGAACGTGGCCCACCGCGGTCTCGATGGCCTCGGCTGCCTCGGCGGCGCCGAAGGTGTACCTGAGCATCATGGCCACCGAAAGGATGGTGGCGAGGGGGTTGGCCACGCCCTGGCCGGCGATGTCGGGCGCCGAGCCGTGGCAGGGTTCGTACATGCCCTTGTTATGGGCGTCCAGGGACGCCGAGGGCAGCATGCCGATGGAGCCGGTCAGCATCGAGGCTTCGTCGGAGAGGATATCGCCGAACATGTTGTCGGTGACGATCACATCGAACTGCTTGGGTGCGCGCACCAGCTGCATGGCAGCGTTGTCGACGTACATGTGGCTGAGTTCGACGTCCGGATAGTCCTTGGCCACCTCCTCCACCACTTCGCGCCACAGGCGGCTGGATTCTAGGACGTTGGCCTTGTCCACCGAGCACAGCTTCTTACCGCGCAGGCGCGCCATGTCGAAGCCGACACGGGCGATGCGGCGGATCTCGCCTTCGCTGTACGGCAGGGTATCGAAGGCCTGGCGTTCGCCGTTCTCCAGCACCCGGGTCTCGCGCGGCGAGCCGAAGTAGATGCCGCCAGTCAGCTCGCGGACGATGAGAATGTCCAGGCCGGAGACCACTTCCGGCTTGAGGGTCGAGGCCTCGGCCAGCTGCGGGTAGAGAATGGCTGGACGCAGGTTGCCGAACAGACCCAGGGCGGAACGGATCTTCAGCAGACCGCGCTCGGGGCGGATGTCACGCTCGAGCTTGTCCCACTTGGGGCCACCCACGGCGCCCAGCAGCACGGCAGCGGCGGCGCGGGCGCGCTCCAGGGTCTCATCGGCCAGGGGAACGCCGTAGCGGTCGATGGCCGCACCGCCCAGGTCGTCGTGGACCAGCTCAAAGCCCAGGTCATGATCGCGGTTGACCGTTTCCAGCACCTTGACCGCTTCGGCCATGATTTCCGGACCGATGCCGTCGCCCGGCAGGATGAGGATCTGCTTGCTCATTGTCTTTTCCTGTCTCACATCAGATGGGCTGGGCCCAGAGAACCATGACGTCGACGCTGAAGGAGCCGTCGCGGTCGATTTCGAAATATTGGCGCACTTCCTGGCCGATCTTGCTCTGCAGGCTGCGGATGGCCTGGCACTGCGGCTCGGGGGTACGCATGCGCTCGGTCCAGCTGGCGAAGTCCAGGCGCAGGCGCTGGCGGCGGCAGCGGGTCACGCCCAGGCGCGCCATGTCCAGCAGGCGATGCCACTCGGCGAAGGAGTAGTCACGCACGTGACTGATGTCGCGCAGGATCTCCACCGTCTGCAGATAGGTATCCAGGCGCGGGTTGGCCGGCGAGATCACGTCGATGATGGCCATCTCGCCGCCATGCCGCAGCACCCGGCGCACTTCGCGCAGGGCGGCGCCGATGTCGCGCCAATGGTGCGCCGAATAGCGGCTGAAGACGAAGTCGAAGCTGGCATCGCCGAAGGGCAGATGCTCGGCCATGCCGGGTTGGACGCTGATGTTGTCCAGGCCCTGCTCGGCCGCGGTGCGCTTGACCACCGACAGCATCTCCTCGGCCAGATCCAGGGCGACCACCTGCCCGGCCACCGGCGCCACGTTGTAGCTCACGTGACCGCCACCGCACCCGAGATCCAGCACCTTGGCGCCTTCTCGCTGCGCCACGGCGTCGCGCAACTCGGCGAGTTCGGCGCCCTGGGCATGGACGGCGCTGGTCAGGTAGGCCTCGGCGGTGGCGCCGAATTGCTGCTGTACGTGTTGCTCGTGTTCACCGCTCATGGAGCCTCCGGAAAGAGCGCCGACCCCGAGGGCCGGCGACTGGGTTCAGGCGCTGGGGAACATCCAGGGACTGCTCTGGCGATAGCGGGCTTCGAAACTCCCGATGGCGTCGGCATCCTGCAGGGTCAGGCCGATGTCGTCCAGGCCGTTGAGCAGGCAGTGCTTGCGGAAGGCATCGATCTCGAAGGGCAGCGCCACGCCATCGGGGCGGCGCACGGTCTGGCTTTCGAGATCGACCACCAGCTGGTAGCCCTCGTTGGCTTCGACCTGGCGGAACAGCTCGTCGACGTCCGCATCGCTGAGGATGATCGGCAACAGACCGTTCTTGAAGCTGTTGTTGAAGAAGATGTCGGCGAAACTCGGCGCGATCACCGAGCGGAAGCCGTAGCCATCCAGCGCCCAGGGCGCGTGCTCGCGACTGGAACCGCAACCGAAGTTCTCCCGCGCCAGCAGGATGCTGGCGCCCTGGTAGCGTGGCTGGTTGAGCACGAAGTCAGGGTTGAGCGGGCGCTTGCTGTTGTCCTGGCCGGGCTGGCCGACGTCCAGGTAGCGCCACTCGTCGAACAAGTTCGGGCCGAAGCCGGTGCGCTTGATCGACTTCAGGAATTGCTTGGGAATGATCTGGTCGGTGTCGACGTTGGCGCGGTCCAGGGGAGCGACCAAACCGGTGTGCTGGGTAAAGGCTTGCATGGTCAGGCTCCTCAGGCGTTGGCGAAGTCGCGGACGTCGACGAAACGACCGGCGATGGCGGCAGCGGCGGCCATCGCCGGGCTCACCAGGTGGGTACGGCCACCGGCGCCTTGCCGGCCTTCGAAATTGCGGTTGGAGGTGGAGGCGCAGTGCTCGCCACTCTCCAGGCGGTCGGCGTTCATCGCCAGGCACATTGAGCAACCCGGCTCGCGCCATTCGAAACCGGCTTCGATGAATACCTTGTCCAGGCCTTCACGCTCGGCTTGCGCCTTGACCAGACCGGAGCCCGGTACCACCAGCGCCTGCTTGAGGGTCGCGGCGACCTTGCGGCCCTTGGCTACGGCGGCAGCGGCGCGTAGGTCCTCGATACGGGAGTTGGTGCAGGAGCCGATGAAGACGCGATCGAGCACGATGTCGGTGATCGGCTGGTTGGCCTTGAGCCCCATGTATTTCAGGGCGCGTTCGATGGAGCCGCGCTTGACCGGATCGGCTTCGCGGGTCGGATCCGGCACCTGCTGATCGACGGCCAGGACCATCTCGGGCGAGGTGCCCCAGCTGACCTGCGGCTTGATCTGGGCGGCGTCGAGCTCGACCACGGTGTCGAAGCGGGCATCGGCATCGGACACCAGGCCACGCCATTCGGCCACAGCAGCTTCCCAGACGGCACCAGCGGGCGCGAAGGGACGACCCTCAACGTAGTCGATGGTGGTCTGGTCCACCGCCACCATGCCGACCCGGGCACCGGCCTCGATGGACATGTTGCAGATGGTCATGCGCCCTTCCATGGACAGGGCGCGGATGGCGCTGCCGGCGAATTCGATGGCATGGCCATTACCGCCCGCGGTGCCGATCTTGCCGATGATGGCGAGGACGATGTCCTTGGCGGTAACGCCGAAGGGCAAGTCGCCTTCCACCTTCACCAGCATGTTCTTCATCTTCTTGGCCACCAGGCACTGGGTGGCGAGCACGTGCTCGACCTCGGAGGTGCCGATGCCATGGGCCAGGGCGGCGAAGGCGCCGTTGGTGGAGGTGTGGGAGTCACCGCAGACCACGGTCATGCCGGGCAGCACGGCGCCCTGCTCCGGGCCGATCACGTGGACGATGCCCTGGCGGACGTCGTTCATCTTGAATTGGGTGACGCCGAAGTCGTCGCAGTTCTCGTCCAGGGTGCGGACCTGGATGCGCGAGATCTCGTCCTTGATGGAGTCGAGGCCTTCCTTGCGATCGGGAGTCGTCGGCACGTTGTGGTCGGGGGTCGCCAGGTTGGCGTCCAGACGCCAGGGCTTGCGGCCGGCCAGACGCAGGCCTTCGAAAGCCTGGGGCGAGGTCACTTCGTGGATGATGTGGCGGTCGATGTAGAGCAGCGCGGAACCGTCGTCGCGCTGCTTGACCAGGTGCATATCCCAGAGTTTGTCGTAGAGCGTCTTGCCAGCCATGGGTGGATTCCTCATCAGGCGTGGAGCGGCACGGGCCTTTGCATGCCCTTGGTGCTTGTGGGGTCAAAGATACCGCGCTAGGCTCGCATGAAACAAATTCATCTTTGTCATGAACCGCATAACCAACAGGAATTCGAAGTTGTGGACCTCGCCAATCTCAATGCCTTCGTGGCCGTCGCGGAACTGGGCGGCTTTTCCGACGCCGGCGAGCGTCTGCACCTTACCCAACCTGCGGTCAGCAAACGCATCGCCGCGCTGGAGCAGCAACTGGGGCTGCGATTGTTCGACCGCATCGGGCGCGAGGTCAGCCTGACCGAGGCCGGACGCGCCCTGCTCCCCCGCGCCTATCAGATTCTAGGCGTGATCGATGACACCCGACGCGCCCTGACCAATCTCAATGGTGCCATCGGCGGCCGGCTGACGCTGGCGACCAGTCACCACATCGGCCTGCACCGGCTGCCGCCGATCCTTAGACGGTTCACTCGGGAGTATCCCGAGGTCGCCCTGGACATCCGCTTTCTGGATTCGGAAGCGGCCTACGACGAGATCCTGCATGGGCGGGTGGAGCTGGCCATCATCACCCTGGCGCCCCAGACCGCGGCCCCGATCAAGGCGGTGCCGGTGTGGAGCGATCCGTTGGATTTCGTAGCGGCGCCCGAGCATGCGCTGGCAAACCAGAAGGAGGTCAGCCTGGCCGATGTGGCGCGGCACCCGGCGGTGTTTCCCGGCGGCAATACCTTTACCCGCCTGATCGTCCATGGCCTCTTCGATGCCCAGGGACTGACACCCAACATCGCCATGAGCACCAACTATCTGGAGACGATCAAGATGCTGGTCTCCATTGGCCTGGCCTGGAGCGTCCTGCCGCGTACCCTGCTTGACGATCAGGTCCGCCGGCTGCCGCTACCGGGGATTCAGCTGGAACGGCGGCTGGGCTACATCCTGCATACCGAGCGTACCCATTCGAATGCGGCTCAGGCGTTCATGGGGTTGCTGGATGAGGTGGAGCGGGCGTAGCGAGAGCTGTTCGATGCCCGGTTAGCCGTAGCGTGGAAAACGGCGCAGCCTTTTCCGCCCGGGTATTCAGTGGCAAGGAGCGCCCTCACCCCAACCCTCTCTTAAGGGGAGAGGGGGCCTAGCCGAGCAGGCGTTCAGCTCCATCAGGCCTAGGTTGGGCTGAGACGGCTTTATCGTTGAAGCCCAACAGTGGGGAGCTGGATTGGCATTGTTGGGCTTTGCTGCGCTCAGCCCAACCTACGGGAAGTGCCGACCAGGGCGCTCGGTGTTAGGTGGCAAGAAGCGCCCTCACCCCAACCCTCTCCCGCGGGGAGAGGGGCCGGCCGAGCAGGCGTTCAGCTCCATCAGGCGTAGGTTGGGCTGAGACGGCTTTATCGTCGAAGCCCAACAATGCGGCGGTGACCTGGCCAACGTTGGACTTCGCTGCACTCAGCCCAACCTACAATACGACTCCGAGCGAAGAGCGCTTAGCCCTTCTTGAGCTTCTTCAGGCGCTTCTTCGACTTGTCGATGACTTCCTTGCGCTCCTTGTCCTTCAGCTCTTTCCATCCCTTGATCTCAGAGCGTTTGCGGCCACATCCCTGGCAGACGTCGTCTTTGATCTTGCACTGGCTGATGCAGGGACTTTCGACCTTACCCACGGCAACCTCGGAAATGAAAAAGGCCCTGCAGTATAACCACTGCAGGGCCCTGACCAGCGCCATCGGGCAGGATGGCAGGCTATGGGGGCGATTTAGAAAACCGCTTGAACCTTCAGGCCACCCACCACGGCATTGTCGACCTCACGCACACCACCCGGGTTCTTGATGTACTGGAGGTTGGGGCGCACGGTGAGCCAGTTGGTCACGTGCACGCCGTAGTAGATCTCGGCGTCGTACTCGTTGTGCTGCAGCGGCGTGAAGGCCGGATCGTTGTAGTCGGTGGCACCGGCGGCCTGGTTGAGGGCGCGCTGGTTGTCGCGGAAGTCACCGTTGGTGGTGATGCGCGCGACACCGAAGCCGATGTCATCCTTGGGACGGCCATCGAAGGGGCCCTTGTAGACCAGGCCGGCCTGGACGTAGCTGCTGACCTTGTTGACGTCCTTGGCATGGGCGGTGAAGTTGGCGAACACCGACAGGCCACGGCTCGGGTCATCATTGTGAGCGGTGATCTGCTGACGGGCCACGACCCAGTAGCCGTGCTTGCTGGAGTGTTCCTTGTAGTCCAGCCCGGTGAGGGCCGCGGAGTTGCCGTTGACGTCCTCGTAGACGTCGTTGGCATCGGCGGTGCTGTAGTAGTAGCCGACGCGGTATTCGCCCGGCAGGCCGTTGACCTTGGGCGACCAGACCATTTCCACCGGCAGGACCGCACCCTTGGTGCCGCTGCCGTTGAGCTTGAAGCCGTTGCCGGTTTCCAGCAGCGACGGATTCTGCTCGTAGGCACCGACCTGGACGAACAGCTCGGGGGTCAGGTTGTACTTGACGCGCAGGGCCCACTGGCTGACCGGCCAGTTGTACCAGACGCCTTCCCAGTTGCCGACCTGGGAGCCGCAGAACGCCAGGTTCTGGAAGTCGCACTCGAAGGAGTTGAAGTCCTCGCCTTCGCCGAAGCGACCGGCCTTGATGTCCAGGCGACCGTCGAAGAAGCCCTTGGACAGCCACAGCTGGGTCAGACGCCAGGTCTGGCCACGGCCATAGACTTCCTGTACCGAGGAGTAGCCGCCCACGCGCGGATCGGTGATGCGGTCGTCGGTGAGGTTGCGGCCGTCACGGGAGGTGATGGCCAGCTTGAACACCGAGTTTTCCCAGCCGGCGATCTTGTTCATGTCGCCCCACAGGCCGAACATGTACTGCGAGCTCCAGCGCCCGGTGCGATCGTCGTCGTAGCCGCCACGCAGGTTGGTCGCGCCCTCGCCCACGTATTCGAGCTTGATGTCCCAGCCCTTGTCGCGCAGGTCCTTGCGTACGCCACCCCAGTCACCGGTCATGGTGTTGCCCAGGGGCTCGAAGGCGGCCTCGGTGTTGTTGACGCCGCTGAAGTTGCCACCCGGGTTGGCCTGGGGCGCCGCCTGGACACCGGCGGAGACCGCCAGGGCGAGCAGCGACACCAGGGGCAGTGCGAGCCCCGAACGATTCTTGTGATTCTGACTATTCATTACTGAGATCCCTTTTTATTGAAGTGATGACACCCAGGGCCCGAAACCCGCGTCTCTAATACTTACGGCAGGACGTTGAGGACTTCGTAACAGGCACCCATGGTGTGGTAGTCGACCTTGCCGGCCGGACTCTTGTCGTCGGAGTACTTGTGGTTCCGACGGTCGAGCAGGCGCCACCACGCGCCGTGCTCGTGATCGATGAAATGCGTCCAGCTGTAGCGCCAGAGCGCCTCATAGTGTTCCCAATAGCGGGCCTCGCCACTGCGCTCCGCCAGCAGCGCCGCGGCGGCCAGGGCCTCGGCCTGCACCCAGAAATACTTGTCCGGATCGCAGGGCGAGCCATCCGGGGCGAAACCGTAGTAGAGGCCACCGTGCTCGCCATCCCAACTCAGGCGCCAGGACACGTCGAACAGCTCCTTGGCACGGGGCAGCAGCCAGGGCTGAGGGCGATGGCGTTCAAGGATCAGCAGCAGCTTGGCCCATTCGATCTGGTGCCCAGGCTGGAAGCCCCAGGGCCGGAACAGATTCGCCGGATCATCCCGGTTGTAGTCCCAGTCGATGGACCAGTCGCTGTGGTAGTGCTCCCAGATCAGGCCGTCGGGGACCTGGTCGGCCACACCGCCCTGCCCCTTGGTCAAGGCCGCCTGACGTTGGGTCATGTTGCGGGCCAGCGTCTCGGCGCGATCCAGATAGCGCGTCTCGCCGCTGGCCTCGAAGGCGGCCAGCAGGGCTTCGCAGGCGTGCATGTTGGCGTTCTGGCCGCGATAGGATGAAACGGTCTGCCAGTCGGCGCTGATCTCGTCGACATAGAGGCCGTCGGCTTCGCGCCAGAAATGGGTTTCCAGGGATTCCCAGGCTTCGCTCAGCCAGCCACGGGCTTCCTCGATTCCGGCGAGCAGGCCGTGGGCATAGGCCAGCACCACGAAGGCCAGGCCATAGCAATGGTTGGTACCATCCACCACGGTGTCGCCGTCGAGCAGCCAGGCATAGCCCCCATTGGCCTGGCGATGCCGCTCGCGCAGGAACCTCAGGCCGTGACGGGTCGCGTCCAGATAGGCCGGGTCGCCGAAGTGTCGATAGGCCATGGCGAAATCGAAGACGAAACGGGTGCTGGAGACCAGGTGACGGGTCTGGCGGTCATAGACCGTCCCGTCGTCCTTAAAGAAATGATAGAAGCCGCCTTGCGGATCAACACAGCGGGGATGGTAGAACGCCAGGGTCTGGCGTACGTGCTCCAGCAGGGTGTCGCGACGACGAAAATCGGGGAAGTCCATCGGGTTTCCTTGGCGGCTATTATTGTTGTGGGAAAACGTCTCAGTGGGGACTCACCTGCAGCAGGGCTTCCACGTCGGCGCGAGTCGGCGCATAGGCGCCGGCGTGACGGCAGGACACCGAGGCACTGGCGGCGGCGAATCTCAGGCGCTGCTGCGGATCGGTCAGGCCCAGCAGGCCCGAGGCCAGCCAGCCGGCCATGCAGGCGTCACCGGCACCCACGGTGTCGGCCACGTCCACGGCGATGGCAGCCTGCTGCCACTCGCCTTCCGGCGTATAGAGCACCAGACCGTGCTCGCCGCGAGTGAAAAGAATACGGGCGTGGGGATTGAGGGCGCGCAACTCGTCCAGCGCGGCACGCTCGTCCAGCCCGGGGTAGATCTGGCGGATGTCTTCGTCGGACAGCTTGATGTCGTCGGCCAGGCGCACCAGTTCGGGGAAGGTCTGCTGGCGATAGCGGTCATCCATCAGGTTGCGCCAGTTGGGGTCGTAGCTCAGGCGCTTGCCGGCGGCTTTGGCCTTGCGCGCCAGGTCCAGCAAGGTGTCGGCCAGCGGATAGCGAGCCAGGCTGATGCAGCTGAAATGGCAGACTTCGGCAGCGTCGAGCCAGCCTTCGGGCAGCAGCGCCGGATCGAATTGGAGATCGGCTTCGCCCGCGAAGAAATAGCGCGGTGGGCGGCTCGATGGCACGATGGCCACCAGGGGGTCGGCGGCGACGCGCTGCAGGAAGCGGGTATCGAGGCCGGCGGTTTCCGATTGCCAGGCGATCTCGTCACCCAGGCCGTCCTGACTGATGGCGCCGCCGAAGGCGCTGTCCACACCCAGCCGGGCCAGGCCGCGCGCCACGTTCCAGGGGGCGCCACCCGGGTAACCCCGCCATTCGCCAGGATTGCCCTGGACGATGTCGGTGAGGGCTTCGCCAAAGACCACGACTCGGGGTAGTGCCATTCCTGTTCTCCTGTCTGTCACGGCAGCCGGGGGTCAATCCCGGGCCTCTGGTAAGGCCGCAACCCGACCTCAGGCGCGGCGGCGGGCGGACCTTACCATTGCTGTAACGTTTCAGCCATGAGCTACGTTCAAGAAAGTCGGCGACCGCTCGCAGGATCGAACAGCACCGCCCGTCGCGAATCGATCCGCCACAGCACCTGGTCGCCGGCCCGCGGCGCTTCCCCCGGAGCGACCCGGCAGCAGACCTTGGTGCCGTTCCATTCGGCATACAGCAGGGTGTCGGGACCCGTCGGCTCGACCACCTGGATCCGCGTCAGGATGCCTGGCACCGCGTTGTCCGCCGGATGCGCCGACTGGATCTGCTCCGGACGCACCCCAAGGATAGCCTCTCGCCCCGCGAGCGCCGGATCCAGATCGGGCAAATCCACCTGGCTGTCGCCGGTATCGCCGGTGACGCGGGCGACCACCCTGCCCTCGCGCGCTTCCAGGCGCACCGGCACGAAGTTCATCGGTGGCGAGCCGATGAAGCTGGCGACGAAGAGATTGGCCGGGTTGTTGTAGATCTCCTCGGGGGTGCCGAACTGCTGCACCTCGCCATCCTTCATCACCGCGACCCGATCGCCCAGGGTCATGGCTTCGATCTGGTCGTGGGTGACGTAGACGGTGGTGGTCTGCAGGCGCTGGTGCATCAGCTTGATCTCGGTGCGCATCTCCACCCGCAGCTTGGCGTCGAGGTTGGACAGCGGCTCGTCGAACAGATAAAGCTTGGGCCGGCGCGCCAGGGCGCGACCCATGGCCACCCGCTGCTGCTGGCCACCGGAGAGCTGCGCCGGCTTGCGCTCGAGCAGGTGCTCGATCTGCAGCAGCTTGGCGACGCGCGCCACCTCGGCGTCGATCTGCTCCCTGGGGGTCTTGCGGATCTTCAGGCCGAAGGCGATGTTCTCGCGCACGGTCATGGTCGGATACAGGGCGTAGGACTGGAACACCATGGCGATGTCTCTGTCCTTGGGCTCGACCTGGGTGACGTCCTCGCCATCCAGGCAGATGGCGCCGCTGCTGATGTCTTCGAGGCCGGCGATGGCGTTCATGAGGGTGGACTTACCGCAACCGGAGGGCCCGACCAGGATGAGGAACTGACCGGCATCGATGCGGATATCGATGCCCTTGAGGGCTTCCTGGGCGGCGTTGCCGTAGGTCTTGCGTACGCTTTTGAGTTCGAGAGCTGCCATGGTGGCCTTCCTTATCCTTTGACCACGCCCGAGGTCAGGCCCCGGACGAAATACTTGCCAGCGAAGATGTAGACCAGCAGGGTCGGAAGCGCGGCGATCATGGCGGCGGCCATGTCGACGTTGTATTCCTTGGCACCGGTGCTGGTGTTGACCAGGTTGTTCAAGGCCACGGTGATGGGCTGTGACGAGCCGCTGGCGAACACCACGCCAAACAGGAAGTCGTTCCACACCTGGGTGAACTGCCAGATCAGGCTGACCATGACGATGGGCGTGGACAGCGGCAGCAGGATCTTGAAGAAGATGGTGAAGAAGCCCGCCCCGTCCAGCCGCGCCGCCTTGATCAGGGCGTCGGGAATGCCCACGTAGTAGTTGCGGAAGAACAGCGTGGTGAAGGCCAGGCCGTAGATCACATGCACCAGCACCAGGCCGGCGGTGGTGTTGGCCAGGCCCAGCTGGCCGAGGGTGAAGGACATCGGCAGCAGGATCACCTGGAAGGGAATGAAGCAGCCGAACAGCAACAGGCTGAACAGCAGGTTCGAGCCACGGAACTGCCACTTCGACAGGGCGTAGCCGTTGAGCGCGCCGATGAAGGTGGAGATGAGCACCGCTGGGACGGTGATCATGAAGGAGTTCCAGAAGTAGCTGTGCACCACGTCCCAGGCCTTGAGCCAGCCGATCACCGTCCAGTCCAGAGGCAGGCTCAGCAGGTTGCCGGTACGGACATCGTCCGGGGTCTTGAAGCTGGTCAGCAGCATCACCAGCAGCGGCACCAGATAGACCGCGCAGGCGATGATCAGGGTGGCGTGGATGGCCACGCGATTGACGTTCAGAGCCTTAGCCATTTCGCTTGCTCCGCAATTCCGAGTAGAGGTAGGGCACCAGCACCGCCAGCACCGCGCCAAGCATCAGCACCGCACTGGCCGAACCCAGGCCCATCTGGCCGCGGGTGAAGGTGTGCTGATACATGAACACCGCCGGCAGGTCCGAGGCGTAGCCGGGGCCACCCGCGGTCATGGCCATGACCAGGTCGAAGCTCTTGATGGCGATGTGGGCGAGGATCATCACCGCACTGAAGAACACCGGCCGCAGGCTCGGCAGGACGATGCGCAGGTAAATGGTGGGCAGCCCTGCCCCGTCGACCTGGGCGGCGCGCAGGATGGAGGAATCCACACCACGTAGACCAGCGAGAAACATCGCCATGACGAAACCCGAGGCCTGCCAGAGGGCGGCGATCAGCAGGCAGTAGATGACCCGGTCGGGGTCCACCAGCCAGTCGAAGCGAAAGCCTTCCCAGCCCCAGTCGCGCAGTAGCTTGTCCAAGCCCATGCCGGGGTTGAGCAGCCATTTCCAGGCGGTACCGGTGACGATCATCGACAGCGCCATGGGGTAGAGATAGATGGTGCGGATGAAGCCTTCGCGGCGGATGCGCTGGTCCAGCAGGATGGCGAAGAAGACGCCGATGGCCAGGCTTAGCAGGATGAACAGGCCGCCGAAGATCGCCAGGTTCTTGCAGGCAACCAGCCAGCGGTCGTTCTCCAGCAGCCGCGCGTATTGGGCGAAACCGGCGAAATTGTAGCTGGGCAGGAAGCGCGAATTGGTAAAGGAGATCACCGCCGTCCACAGCATGTAGCCATAGAGGCAGACGACCATGGCGATGGCCGTGGGCGCCAGCACCAGCTTGGGCAGCAGGCGCTGCAGCCGGTCCGGACGCCGGGTGACCGCCGTCGCGGGAAGAGTTTCGGTAAGAGCCATGGAGGCATTCCCAGGGGTGGTATTATCTTGGCGTCAGGCAGTTGGATGATCGCGGCCATGGGCCGCTCCTACAGCCGATGGTTGGCCTGTAGGAGCGGCCTACGGCCGCGATAAACAATCCTCACCGATGGCTGTTTGCGCTTACTTCGCGGCCTGGATGGCGGCGACCAGTTGCTCGGTGGCCTTCTTCGGATCGGCGTTGGCGTCGTTGAAGAAGTTGGTCACCACGTCGAAGATCGCGCCCTGCACGTAGCTGGTGTTGGCCATGCTGTGCGCCATGCTCGGCTCGGCCTTGCCATCGGCGTTGGCCGCCTGGAAGTCCTTGGCGGACTGCTGGGCGCAGCTGTCGAACTTGGACAGGTCGATGTCGTTACGCACCGGGATGGAACCCTTGTTGAGGTTGAAGACCTCCTGGAAGGGCTTGTCGATGACGGTGCGCACCAGATCGTCCTGGGCCTTCTGGTTGTCCTTGTTCTTGATCTTGAACATGGCCAGGGAGTCGATGTTGTAGATGAAGTCGCCCTGGGTGCCTGGCATGACCACGCATTCGTAGTCGACGCCCGGCTTCTTGCCAGCAGCGGTGAATTCCGCCTTGGCCCAGTCGCCCATGATCTGCATGCCTGCCTTGCCCTCGATGACCATGGCGGTGGCCAGGTTCCAGTCGCGACCGGCGGCGTTGGGATCGACGTAGCCCTTGATGCGCTTGAAGGTCTTGAAGACCTCGACCATCTTGTCGCTGCGGATGGTGTCGGCATCGGTCTGCACGAAGACCTTGTCGTAGCCTTCCGGGCCCATGATGGCCATGACCAGGGATTCGAAGATGGTGCCGTCCTGCCAGTTCTGACCCCCGTGGGCCAGGGGTACGACGCCAGCGGCCTTCAGCTTGTCGGCGGCTTCGAAGAATTCGTCCAGGGTGGTGGGGACCTTGGCGCCGGCCTTCTTGAAGACGGCGGGGTTGATCCACAGCCAGTTGATGCGGTGGATGCCGGCCGGCACGGCGACGTACTCGCCGTCATGCTGCATGGTCTGGGCCACGCGCTTGGGCAGGATGGTGTCCCAGTTACCCTGTTTGGCGATGTCGCTGATGTTGGCCAGGAAGCCCATGCTGGCCCATTCCTGGATGTCGGGGCCTTTCAGCTGGGCAGCGGACGGCGGGTTGCCGGATACGGCGCGGGTCTTGAGCACGGTCATGGCGGCTTCACCAGCGCCACCGGCCACGGCGAAGTCCTTCCAGGTATCGCCCTGCTTCTGCATCAGCTGCTTGAGGACATCGACAGCGCGAGCCTCGCCACCGGAGGTCCACCAGTGCAGCACCTCGACCTCACCGGCATGGGCGGTCAGGGGGGCGACGACGGCGGCGCAGGAAAGGGAAACGGCGAGAGCGAGACGATTCAACGCATTCATGAGGGGTCGTTCCTTGTTGTTTTTTTATTGGAGCTGGGCCGAGTCTAGTCAGACGACTGCGGCCGTGGGTAACGAAGGGAAGGAGTTTTGTCACGGACTGGTGACATAGCGGCCGACCAGTGTCTAGCGTGGTGTTTTAGAGTTCGAGCAAGAATTGGCAGGTGATTCTTTTGCTCAGGCCAGGCGCCGCGCCGAGTCCTAACAGCGCCATGGCAAGTAGTGGCAACGCCACCTGGGCAAAAAAAGCGCCACCAGATTGTGCGGTCGGCTTCTGGACCACCACACTAGCTACGAGGTAGCGTCAGGGTCACCCGCAGACCACCCTCGCGGCGATTGCGCAGCTCTACCTCGCCGCCATGGGCGTGGGCCAGGTTGCGGGCGATGCCCAGGCCGAGGCCGTAACCATGGCGATCGGTAGCCAGTCTTACATGGGGCTGAAAGACCTGCTCCAGCTCCTGCTCCGGCACGCCAGGCCCCTCGTCGTCGACATGCAGGACGAAGACATGGCCGTCGTCTTCCACCTGCAGGTGGGCGCGATGGCCATACTTGAGGGCATTGTCCAGCAGGTTGCCGATGCAGCGCTTGAGCGCCAGGGGCTTGCCCAACAGAGTGCCCTGGGCCTCGCCGGTGAGACGGGCCCGCGGCGGCTGCTCCTGGGTGAAGGGCTCCACCAGTTGCAGCAGCAATGCCTGGAGATCGACCGGCTCCAGGTTCTCGTGGATGTCGGTGTCCTTGACGCACTGCAGGGCGCCCTTGACCAGCAGGTCCAGCTCATCCAGGTCACGCACCAGCTTGGCTTGCATCACCTCGTCGTCCACCAGCTCGGCACGCAGCCGCAGCCGGGTGATAGGGGTGCGCAGGTCGTGGGAGATGGCGCTGAACAGCTGGGCGCGCTCGTCCAGATAGCGGGCGATGCGTTCACGCATGGCATTGAAGGCGCGGGTGACCTCGCGGATCTCCTGGGCGCCCTCTTCCCGCACCGGCGGCGTATGGACCTCCAGCGACAGCTCCCGTGCGGCGCGCGACAGGCGTTTGAGCGGGCGACTCTGCCAGCGGATCAGCAGGCCGATGAACAACAGCAGGAAGGCGCTGCTGAAGACCATGAACAGCAGCTGCTGCAAGGGCAGCCAGGATTCGTCCAGGCTGTAGTAAGGCGCCGGCATCAGGGTCGCCAGGTACACCCACTCCCCTTCACCGATGCGGATCTGGGTCACCAGAACCGGTGGCTCCAGGGGTTCCAGGCTTAGCGCATAGTGCGCCCAGGAGCGCGGCAGGTCGTCGAGCGCCACCGCGCCGTTGAACAGGCGCAGCTGTTGCGGGCCGATGAATTCCACGTACATGGGCATGGTGGCGCCCAGGCGCTCACGCAGCACCGTTTCGACCTCCTGCAGCACCGCGCGACGCCCCGGGGTCGCCGGCAACGCCTGCATGGTCAGTGGTTTTTCGTTCAGGGAGACGAAGAAGCGCGTGCCGCCCATGTTGCGCAGCTGTTCCAGTACCAGCGGGCGATAGGCCGGCGGCAGCAGGCTGAAATAGCGCACGCTGGCGGCGATGGAATAGCCCAGGCTGCGGGCCGCCGTCTGCAGGCCCTGGTTGCGGTCGCTGCGCAGGGACGCGGACCAGAACAGCGCCGAGGCGCCCTGGGCCAGGAGTACGGCCAGCAAGGTCAGGAGCAGCATGCGCGCCAGCAGGGAACGTGGCACCAACCGAGTGAGTGAGCCGCTACACCGCATCGGCGACCAGCCCGCTGACCTCGGCGGCGAGCAAATACCCGGAACCCCGCACGGTACGGATCAGCCGCGGCGACTTGCCGGTATCCCGCAGACGCTGGCGCAGGCGACTCACCGCCATGTCGACGATGCGCTCAAGCGGCAGCACCTCACGCCCACGGGTGGCATTGGCGATGGTGTCGCGGTCGAGGATCTGCTGGGGATGATCGAGAAACAGCTTGAGCAGGGTGAAATCGGCGCCGGACAGGATGACCTCCTCGCCGTCGCGGTGAAACAGCCGATGGCTGACCGGATCCAGGCGCCAGTCGTCGAAGGTCAGCAAACCCGTAGCCACCGGACGCGTTTCGCCAAAGCCGGCGCGGCGCAGCAGCGCCTTGATGCGCGCCAGCAGTTCGCGAGGGCTGAAGGGCTTGCCCAGGTAGTCGTCGGCGCCCAGTTCCAGGCCGATGACCCGGTCGGCTTCATCGGAGCTGGCGGTGAGCATGATGATGGGCACCTGGCGGCAGCTCGATTGCTCGCGCATCCAGCGGCAGAGGGCGAAGCCGTCTTCGCCGGGAAGCATGACGTCGAGGATCAGCAGGTCGGGGACGAAGTCACCCAGCGCCCGGCGCAGCTCCCGGCCGTCGCCAACGGTACGCACCAGATAGCCGGCACGGGTGAGATAGGTGTCGAGAAGCTCACGGATTTCCCCGTCGTCGTCGACGATCAGGAGAGATTTGCCCAGGGTGGACATGGCGATGTTCGCTCTTGTTGTTCTGGCCAGAGGCCAGCTACCGGTAGTGCCGGCAGCATACCGGGGCCGGGCGACCTTGAGTAGTCGCCTGACCCCGGGGTGGATCAGGCCTGCCGCGCTTCGGCGATGGTCTGATCCAGGGCGACGCCGGCACCGAACAGTCCCGGATATTCGGCTGTCACCAGCCAGGCCGGGATGTCCTTGAGATAGGCGCTGCTGGTCTTGCCCTTGTCAGCGAAGGCATGGGCGAAGGCCCCGCTCTGGAAGCGCTCGACGAAGCGCGGCAGGATGCCGCCGGCGATATAGACGCCACCCAGGGCGCCCAGGGTCAGGGCCGCGTTTCCGGCCACCCGCGCCAGCCAGATGAAGAACTGCTCCAGCACCGCGTCGGCATAGGGATCGCCCTTGAGCGCCAGCTCGCAGATGTCCGCCGCGCTGTGCAGGGCGGCGGTACGGCCGTCCAGCTCGCAGCTCGCATGATAGAGGTTGACCAGGCCGCTGCCGGACACCACGCGCTCAGCGGAGACGTGATTGCCGAACTGGCGCTTGAGGATCTTCCAGATATCGAATTCACGCTGGGTGTTGATCGGCAGATCGACGTGACCGCCCTCGCTCGGCAGCACGATCCAGCGATCCTTGCCACTGGGCACCAGGCTGGCGAGACCCAGGCCGGTGCCAGGGCCGATCACCAGGCGCGGACGGGTCGGCAAGGCGATGCCGTCACGGACCTGTACGGAGTCGGCCGGATCCAGGCGGGCGATGGCCCAGGCCATGGACGTGAAGTCGTTGATCAGCAGCAGATGGGTCAGACCCAGCTCGCGGCAGAACTGCTCGCGCTTGATCACCCAGTGATTGTTGGTGAAGCGGAAGTCACCCTCGCCAACCGGGCCCGCGCAGGCGAGGCACACGGCGGTGATGTCATCCAGCGCCACGCCGGTCTGCGCCAGGTACTTGCGTACCGCGTCTTCCGGACAGGCGTAATCCGCACAGGCGAAGACCTCGATGGCCTCCAGGCGACCGTCGCGCCACAGGGCGAAGCGGGCATTGGTGCCCCCGATGTCGCCAACCAAAGCCAAACTCATTTCAGCGCCTCCAGGCTGGAAGTGAATGCACTGGCACCCGATTCAGCCGTGCTCATGGCGCCGCGCATGAAGGCGAACAACTCACGACCACAGCCTACCCCGGTGCCCTGGGGCGCTTCGACCGCCTGGCGGGCCATCCATTCGTCCGCCGGAACCAGAATCTTCAGTTCCCCGGTACGCCCATCGACGCGGATGAGATCACCGTCACAGACCTTGGCCAGCGGACCGCCATCGATGGCTTCCGGACAGACGTGAATCGCCGCCGGAACCTTGCCCGAGGCGCCGGACATGCGGCCGTCGGTGACCAGAGCCACCTTGTAACCACGGTCCTGCAACACACCAAGATAGGGAGTGAGCTTGTGCAGCTCGGGCATGCCCAGGGCCTTGGGTCCCTGGAAGCGTACCACCGCGACGAAATCCTGCTCCAGTTGGCCGGCCTTGAAGGCCTCTGCCAATTCGCTCTGGTCGTGGAAGACGCGCGCCGGCGCTTCCACCAGCTGGTGCTTGGGCGCCACGGCCGACACCTTCATCACCCCGCGGCCGAGGTTGCCCTGCATGACGCGCAGGCCACCCTCTTCGTTGAACGGGCGGCTGGCCGGACGTAGGATGTCTTCGTCCAGGCTCTCGGCGCGCCCGGTGCGCCACTCCAGCTTGCCGTCCACCAGGAAGGGCTCCTGCAGGTAGCGCGACAGGCCATGGCCCATGATGGTGTTGACGTCTTCGTGCAGCAGCCCGGCTTCGAGCAGGGTGTGCACCATGAAGTTGACGCCACCGGCGGCGTGGAAATGGTTCACATCGGCCTTGCCGTTGGGATAGACCTGCGCCAGGGTCGGGGTGACCGCCGAGATCTCGGCCATGTCGTCCCAGGTAAGCTGGATGCCGGCGGCCTGGGCGATGGCCGGGATGTGCAGGGTATGGTTGGTCGAGCCACCGGTGGCGCTCAGGGCGACCACCGAGTTGACGATGGACTTCTCATCGACGATCTCGCCCAGCGGCATGAAGTTGCCGCCCTGGTGAGTGATGCGGGTCACCTGGCGCGCCGCCTCGCGGGTGAGTTCGTCACGCAGCGGGGTGTAGGGATTGACGAAGGAAGAACCCGGCAGGTGCAGGCCCATCACTTCCATCACCACCTGGTTGGTGTTGGCGGTGCCATAGAAGGTGCAGGTACCGGGGCTGTGGTAGGACTTCATCTCCGATTCCAGCAGCTCTTCGCGGGTGGCCTTGCCCTCGGCGAAGGCCTGGCGCACGCGTGCCTTCTCCTTGTTGGAGATGCCCGATGGCATGGGGCCGCCAGGGACGAAGATCATCGGCAGATGGCCGAAGCGCAGCGCGCCGATCATCAGGCCGGGAATGATCTTGTCGCAGATGCCCAGCAGCAGCGCCGCGTCGAACATGTTGTGCGACAGGGCCACCGCAGTGGACATGGCGATGACTTCACGACTCGCCAGGCTCAGCTCCATGCCGGCCTCACCCTGGGTCACGCCGTCGCACATGGCCGGCACGCCACCGGCGAACTGACCGACGGAGCCGATCTCGCGCAGGGCCTGTTTGATCAGCTCCGGGTAGTGCTCGTAGGGCTGATGAGCCGACAACATGTCGTTGTAGCTGGAAACGATGGCGACGTTGGCCTGGTCCATCAAACGGAGGCGCTGCTTATCCGTCGAGGATCCACACCCGGCGACGCCATGGGCGAAATTGGCGCATTGCAGCTTGCCGCGCTGCGGACCGTCGCTGGCGGCGGCCCGGATCATGGCGAGGTAACGCTCACGGGTCGGACGACTGCGTTCCACCAACCGCTGTGTGACTTCGAGGACGCGAGGATGCATGGTTTCGATTCTCCACCGGGCTAAATTTGTTGTTATTTAAAACATTCACAGCCAAATTGGCGCTATTATTCCGCTTAGCACGCGTCATGTGTAATGTTTTTTACAACAAAACCCAGCTATCGCGAGGTTTCTCTCAATGAGTATTCGTATTGCCATCAATGGTTTTGGACGCATCGGCCGCAACGTGCTGCGGGCGCTGTATACCGAAGGCTATCGCCAGGACCTGGAGGTCGTCGCGATCAACGACCTGGGCGACGCCGCCATCAATGCGCATCTCCTACAGTATGACAGCGTTCATGACCGCTTCCCTGCCGAGGTGTCCGTCGAGGGCGACAAGCTGGTGGTCAATGGCGATCGCATCGCCGTGACGGCCATCCGCAACCCGGCCGAGCTGCCGTGGAAGGACCTGAAGGTCGACGTGGTGTTCGAGTGCACCGGTCTCTTCACCAACCGCGACAAGGCCGCCGCCCATCTGGAAGCAGGCGCCTCCAAGGTGATCATCTCGGCACCGGGCAAAGAGGTGGACGCCACCATCGTCTATGGCGTCAACGACAACATCCTGCGTCAGTCGCACCAGATCATCTCCAACGCCTCCTGCACCACCAACTGCCTGGCGCCCGTCGCCCAGGTGCTGCAGCGCGAGTTGGGCATCGAGAATGGTCTGATGACCACCATCCATGCCTACACCAACGACCAGAACCTGTCGGACGTCTACCACTCCGACCCCTTCCGGGCGCGTTCGGCCACCCAGTCGATGATTCCGACCAAGACCGGTGCCGCCGAGGCTGTGGGCCTGGTATTGCCGGAGCTGCAAGGCAAGTTTAGCGGCATGGCGGTGCGCGTACCGACCATCAACGTGTCGCTGGTCGATTTGACCATCCTGACCGCCAAGGAAACCGACGCCAAGACCATCAACGCCTTCATGAAGGCGGCGGCCGAAGCCTCGCCGGTGCTGGGCTATAACGACAAGCCGCTGGTCTCCATCGACTTCAACCACAACCGCCTGTCGTCGATCTTCGACGCCAACCACACCAAGGTGAGCGGCAAGCTGGTGAAGATCATGGCCTGGTACGACAACGAGTGGGGCTTCTCCAACCGTATGCTCGATACCTGCAAGGCGCTGGTCAACGCACCGGCCTGAGATCTGTAGGACCTGATGGAAAAAAGGCGCCTTCGGGCGCTTTTTTCGTTTTCAGTTGCGGCAAGGTCGGTCCACAGATGTGGCGGCTCCTTCGGGGAGTTCCGAAGATAAGGGCAACTGTCTTTATCGCGGCCATGGGCCGCTCCTACAGAAGATCCGGCTGCTGTAGGAGCGGTCGCTACGGCGCAACGCCATGCCCGCGATACGCATCAGATAACTAGAAAACCGTAGCATGGAAAACGGCGCAGCCTTTTCCGCTTGGGCATTCACCCTGAGCGTGCCCTCACCCCGGCCCTCTCCCCTAGGGAGAGGGGGTTATTCGAGCGAGGTGTGATCTTCCGTAGTCAGGGGAGCACCGTAGCGTGGAAAACGGCGCAGCCTTTTCCGCTTGGCATTCATCGTGAAGCGTGCCCTCACCCCAACCCTCTCCCTGAGGGAGAGGGAGCTGTTCGAGCGAGGTGGTCCTTACGCGGAAAAGGGCGGTTCAGCGGGTAGGTTGGGTTGAGCAGCGCGAAGCCCAACAGGCCTGACTCAACCCTCATCCTCCTCGTCCGCCGCCTGGCGCAGGTCGTCGAAATCGGTCTTGAGACCGGTTTCCATGGCGTCCAGCTCGGTAAGCAGGGTGCGAAAGCTGGTGCGCTCGGGAATCACCAGGGTGTCCTCTTCTTCCTCCGGCTCCCCTACCCCCAGCGCCGCCAGGCTCAGCTCGGGGTCTTCCAGCACCGAGGCCGGCTCGGGTTCCAGCTGGCGGACCTCGGCCAGGGGCGGCAGCTGATCGAGGCTGCGCAGGTCGAAGTAGTCGAGAAAGGTCTTGGTGGTGGCGAACATGGCCGGACGGCCGGGCACGTCGCGATAGCCCACCACACGGATCCAGTCGCGCTCCAGCAGCGTCTTGACGATCTGGCTGTTGACCGCCACGCCGCGCACCTCTTCGATCTCGCCACGGGTGATCGGCTGGCGATAGGCGATCAGCGCCAGGGTCTCGAGCATGGCCCGGGAATAGCGCGGCGGGCGCTCCTCCCAGAGGCGTCCGACCCAGGGCGCGTACTTCTCGCGTACCTGCAGGCGGTAGCCGGAGGCCACTTCCTTGAGTTCGAAGCCGCGCTTGCGACAGGAGCCGCCGAGCACGGCGAGGCCGGCGCGCAGATGCGCGGGCTCGGGACGTTCGTACTCTTCGAAGAGTTCGGCCAGGCGCTCCAGGGTCAGGGGTCGGCCGGCAGCGAGCAGGATGGCTTCCAGCAGGGGCGCCAGTTGCTTGGGATCGGTGTAGTTCATGGGCGGCGATGATAAGGCCGGGCGCGGGTCACGCCAAATCCAACCTGCCACCGGATGGCGAGATCCGTGGGGTCCTTGACCTTGTCGCCTACATGGACGCCAAGGCATGCTTGCCAAACCGCTACGGAGAGCCATCCATGCCGCTGATCGCTGCGCTGCTCTACCCCGACGTCATGAGCCTGGACGTCACCGGCCCGCTGCAGGTATTTGCCTCGGCCAACCTGGAACGGGAACGCCAGGGTCTGCCCGCCTACTATCAGCTGCGCCTGCTGGGTGCCGCCGAGGGCTTGGTCAGGACGTCGGCCGGCATCGGCATCCAGGCCGAACAGGGCTGGTATGACCTAGAGGTGAGCGAGGTGGATACCCTGCTGATCCCCGGTGGCATAGGCATCGAGACGCTGCGTCTGGATGCCGGCCTGCAGGCCTGGCTGCGCGACCTGGAACCCCGGGTGCGACGGGTCGGCTCAGTGTGTTCCGGCGCCCTGCTCCTGGCCAGTGCCGGTCTGCTGGACGGCCGCCGTGCCACCACCCACTGGGCCTATGTCGACGAGCTCGCGGCCTTTCCTGCCATCGAGGTACAGGGCGACCGATTGCACACCTATGACCCGCTGGGGCGTGATGGCGACCCTCACGTCTTCACCTCGGCCGGCGTCACCGCCGGCATCGACCTGGCCCTGGCGCTGGTAGAGGCCGATCTGGGACGACCTCTGGCCCTGGCAGTGGCGCGCCGGCTGGTGATGTTTCTGCGGCGCCCCGGCGGCCAGGCGCAATTCAGTGCCTGCCTGGCGCCCGATCCGGGGCGGACGCCGCGCCTGGCGGCTCTGCTCGACTGGATTCCTGGGCACCTGGGTGAAGACCTCGGGCTGGAACGCCTGGCCGAACGCGCCCATATGGCGCCCCGCACCCTGTCGCGGCTGTTCAGTCGCGAGGTGGGCATGGGCCCGGGCCGCTATGTCGAGCAGGTCCGGCTGGAGACCGCGCGAGTACTGCTGCAGGACGGCCAGGCCTCCATCGCCACGGTCTCGCGCCTGTGTGGCTTCGGCCATCCGGAAAATCTCCGGCGCACCTTTCACAAACACCTGGCGGTCAGCCCCCAGGACTATGCGGCGCGCTTCGGCGCCTGATCAGGAAGAGACAGCCATGCTTGAAATGCGTACCTCGTGTGAACACTGTGCCAAGGCCCTGTCGATGGAAAGCGAGGGCGCGGTGATCTGCTCCTATGAATGCACCTTTTGCGTGGAGTGCGCGGCTGGCCCACTGCAGGAGCAGTGTCCGAATTGTCGCGGGGAGTTGGTCAGGCGTCCGCGGCGGAGAGCGAAAGAAGCTCAAGACACCTGACAGCAAGGCAAGGCGCGGCCATGGCCAGGGTGATCCGCCGATGCGGCCACCCTGAGGCAGACTCTGATCGCGGCCATGGGCCGCTCCTACAGATACACCTCTGCTGTAGGAGCGGCCCATGGCCGCGATCGCATCAACGCGAATCTTCGCGCCTTACCGCAACAACCCCTCCTCCGCCCGGATCGGCTCGGGGGTGGGCTCGCCCAGCAGATCCAGCACGGCGATTTCCAGACCACGACTCAAGGCGTCCAGCGGCAAATGGTTGGGCTGGGTGCCGAAAGGGTCGGCGATCTGGTCGCCCAGGGCGTCCAGGCCGAAGAAGGTATAGGCCAGCACCAGCACCGCCAGGGGCGTGAACCAGCCCAGGCTGTCCACCAGACAGAACGGCAGCAGGAAACAATAGACGTGCACCACCCGGTGCAGCATCAGGATGTAGGGATAGGGAATGGGGGTCTGGCGGATGCGCTCGCAGCCGCTGAGCACCGTGGTCAGCCGGTCCAGCTGGTTATCGACGTTGGCGATCAGAGGGTCACCGAGCCCTTCCTGTCGCGCGCGGGCAACCAGCGTCGTGCCAAGTCGGTGGATCAGCGCACTGGGTCGGTGAGGGGCCGCGAGCAGGGTTTGCTCCCCCGCCAGCAAGCGCTGCAGATCAGCAGACGGTGCTTCCCGACGCAGGTGATCACGCAGCGCATAACCGAAGGCCAACAGTGGAGCCAGCAGCTGGCGGCGCTCGGCCGCGTTCAGGCCGGGTAGCAAGGTCTCGACCTGGCGCGCCAGATTGCGTCCGGCGATCAGCAGCTCGCCCCACAGGCCGCGCGCCTCCCAGAAGCGCTGGTAGGCCGTGGTGTTGCGAAAGCCGAGGAAGATCGCCAGGGTCAGACCCCAGAGGGTCAGCGGCGTGGTCGTCAGGCCAAAGTCGAAGCGGAGGATGACGCCATGGCTGAGGGTCACCGCCAGGCTCAGCAGCACCACGTAGAGGAGCTTGCGCCAGATGGCCTGGACGATGGACCCGCGTACCGTGAACAGCAGTTCGCGCAGCGAGGGATTCTGGGGACGGGTGATCACCGGCGAGGCCGTGGCAGTCTGAGATGAATCAGCGCCACCCGCTCATTGGCAACCGAACGTCGCTCTTCGATGGCATAGGGGGTGAAGCCCAAGGTTTGGTAGAGCAGTAGCCCCGCCACGTTTGCGTTGAAACAGGAAAGGACCACTTCACGAGCGCCGTGCGTCTCGAACGCGCGCTCTATCATCATCTTCAGCAGGTAACGTCCGACCCCCTGCCCCCGGTAGGCGGGATCAACGACGGCATTGCCAATCGCATACACCTCATCCGCCCACCTGCAGAAGTTGGAAAATCCCACCACTCGCCCACCCGCCACCACGACGCGGCTGTCGCGACGCTCCGCGATGGCGGCCTGCAACTGAACCGGGGTGAGCGGGAAGTGGGCACGGGGAAACCAGAACATCAGCTCCGTGGGGTTTTTGGAGAATTCGCATAGGGCGGGCAGGTCACTGTCCTGGACCGGCCGATGGCTTAGCTGCAAGGTGATGTCCTCGGGTCGATGGCTAGACGATCTTGCCCAGCTTTTTTGGCTCAGCTACCAAACACTATCCCGACCAGTGTCCCGCCGGCCAGCAGCCACAGCGGATGCCAGCGGGTAAATAGCGACCCCAGAGCACCCGCCGCCAGGATCAGCACCCACAGCGGCGTGGTGGCCACGCTCACGCCCACCAGCCAGGCACTGGCGGCTACCAGGCCGACGGTGACCGGCACCAGTCCGGCCTGCAGATGGCGACGCCAGGGGCGGTCGGCGAAGCGCTGCCAGAGGTGCAGCACGCCCAACGTCAGCAGCGAGGACGGCACGAACTTGGCCAGGGAGGTCACCAGCAGACCCGGCCAGCCGGCCACGTGCCAGCCGATCAGCGGGACGATCATCAGGTTGGGACCGGGCGCCGCCTGGGCCAGAGCGAACAGGGCGGCGAAGTCGGCGGCGCTCATCCAGCCGTGCACCGTCACCACCTGGCGCTGCATCTCCGGCAACACCGAGTTGCCACCGCCGAAGGCCAGCAGCGAGAGCTGGGTAAAGATCAGCGCCAGGGCCAGCAGGGTCGCGCTCATAGGCCCTGCCGATAGCCGAGCAGGACGCTGATCGGGGTGAGCACCAGCATGGTCCAGAGCAGCGGCAACTTGAGTAGCGCCAGAGCGAGGAAGGCCAGGCAGGCGATGCCCAGGGCCAGCCAGCGACCGCGCAAGGGTTGAATGAGCTTGACCGCCATGGCTACCAGCAGGCCGGCGGCCGCGGCCGCGAGACCGGCGAAGGCGCGGCTCACCAAGGGGTCGTCATGGTAGCGGTCGTAGAGCACGCCCAGGCCGACCACCACCAGGGTCGGCCCCACCAGCAACCCGGCGGCAGCGGCCAGGGCGCCGCTCCAGCCGGCGAATCTCATGCCCACCGCCACCGAAAGGTTGATGATGTTACCGCCTGGCAGGAACTGGCAGAGGCCGAGCAACTCGGTGAACTCCTCCCCCGACAGCCAGCGCCGCTTCTCCACCAGGTAGCGCCGCGCCAGCGGCAGCACCCCACCGAAGGCCGTGATGCCCAGGCCGAAGAAGCCGAGGAAGAGATCGCGGCGCCGCGGCCGGTTCGAGGTGGAGTCGTTATGCATGGGCAGGTGTTCGTCAGATCCAGAGCGACAACAATAGCGTACCCGCAAGGCCGGTGACGGAAACCAGGGTCTGTAGCACCGACCAGACCCACAGCGTCTGCTTGAGCTCCAGACCGAAGTATTCACGCACCATCCAGAAACCGGCATCGTTGACGTGGCAGAAGAACACCGAGCCGGCGCCGATGGCCAGGGCGATCAGCGAGGCCTGGGGACCGGCGAGCCCTGCCACCACCGGCGCCAGGATACCGGCCGTGGTGGTGGTGGCGACCGTTGCCGAGCCGGTCGCCTGGCGCAGGGCCACGGCGATCAGCCAAGCCAGCAGGATGTAGGGCAGATGGGCGCCCTCGGCCACCTTGGCCACCGTATGGCTGACGCCGGCGTCGAGCAGGGTCTGCTTGAGGCCGCCGCCGGCGCCGATGGTGAGCAGCAAGGCCGCGATGGGCGCCAGGCTCTTGCGCAGTACCCCGCCGACCCGCTCGCGGGGCATGCCGCTGCCCCAACCGAGCAGCACAGTGGCGGCCAGCACCGCGAGACCGAGGGCGATCAAGGGTTCGCCGAGAAATTTCAGGCCTTCCGCCAGACCGCTGTGCGGGTCGAGGGCGACCTTGGCGAAGGTACTGCCCAGCATCAGCAGCACTGGCAGCAGGATCACCAGCAGTGACAGACCAAAACCCGGCTGTTGCGCGCTCTGGTCACGGGCGCTGAACAGCTCGCCCAGCGCGGCTGGCGGTTCGATCACCATGCGTCGCGACAGCCAGCCGCCATACAGCGGCCCGGCCAGGATCACCGCCGGGATGGCGATCACCAGCCCTAGCAGCATGGTCAGGCCGAGATCCGCATGCAGCGCCCCCACCGCGATCAGCGGACCGGGGTGTGGCGGCAACAGGGCATGCAGGGTGGTCATGCCCGCCAGCGCCGGAATGGCGATGCGCAACAGCGGCTGGCCCGAGCGCTGCGCCATGACGAAGATGATGGGCACCATCAGCACCAGGCCGACTTCGAAGAACAGCGGCAAACCGATCACCATGGCCACCAGGGCCATCACCCATGGCAGGCTGCGGCCCTTGCCCAGCCCCAGCAGGGTGCTGGCGATGCGATCGGCGGCGCCCGATTCGGCCATCACGGCACCCAGCATCGAGCCCAGGGCAATGATGATACCGGCCTCGCCCAGGATGCTGCCGGCGCCCTTGCTGAAGGCCTTGGCGACGGCCTCGGCGGGCAGCCCCGCGCCCAGGCCGGCGATGAAGGTGCCGATGAGAATGGACAGAAAGGGCGGCAGCCGGGTGACGGCGATGAGCAGGACAATGGCCAGGATGGCGGCCAGGCAACAGAAGATCAGCCGGGTGTCATGGGCGACCCAGGCGAGCGCAGCAGGATCCACATCAAGCTCCTTGTAACTTATTGTTTCAAGCCCACCATACCTGAAGGCCCCTCGCCAGTACGACAGGAATCGAACGATGGCGGCCCGGGGACCGGTCGCTTATTGCACTTAGCCAGCGAACCTCGGCCGTTTCGGACGATCCTATTACCGGTCGGTCATGACCGATTCCCTTACCCTTTGCTTGCAGGCGGTTGGCATGAACGAAACCTCTACTCTCTGGCAGCAGACCCTCGCCCAATTCCGCGACGGTACCGGCTCTACCCTGCCAACCCCTGGTAGCGGCGCGGTGGCCGGTGTGGCGGCGTCCCTGGGTGTGGCGCTGATTCTCAAGGGCCTCAAGCTCAGCCAGCAGCGCCAGCCCGTGACCCGCCATGCCGAATTGATCGCCCTGGGCGAGCGGCTGCAGGAAGCCCTGAGCACCTGCGCCGACGCCGATGTCCAGGCCTTCGCCAACTACCTGGAAGCCGATCGCCAGGCCAGCGGTGCCACCGAAGAAGGCGAGCGCCGCAAGCAGGCGCTCAACCTGGCCGCGGCCAATGCCGTGCAGATTCCCATCGCTACCGCCCAGCTGTGCCTGGAAGCGCTGGATCTCGCGGTCACTGCCACGCCCCTCACCATCGAACCGCTGCGCAGCGATGCCCTGGCCGGTGGCCGGTTGCTGCACGGCGCCCTCGGTGCGGTGCTGACCACCGTCGATGCCGACCGCAATGGGCTGAAATCCGGCGACGCCCGCGAAGCCGCCCGGCAGATGCGCGACAAACTCCAGCAACAGGCTGACCAGCGCCTCGCCCAGTTGCGCGCCACTCCCGTTCCCCAGACGATGGGCTGAGGCTGATGCTGGCTCGACTGGGCTGGGTCCTGCGCGGCCTGCAGCGCCGCCTGTGGTTTCGCGCCACGCTCTTCTCGGTCGCCGGCGTGGCGACCGCCCTCCTCGCCCTGCTGCTGCGCGACCACATTCCGGCCGGCCTGCCGACCAAGGTCGGTGCCGATGCCGTTGACAAGATCCTCACCATCATCGCCAGCAGCATGCTGGCGGTGACCACCTTCTCGCTGAGCACCATGGTGACGGCCTACAACGCCGCTGCCAGCAGCGTGACGCCCCGCGCCTATCCACTGCTGCTCGAAGACAGCACCACGCAGAACGCCCTGGCCACCTTTCTCGGCTCTTTCCTGTTCAGCCTGGTGGGCATCATCGCCCTGAGTACCGGGCTCTATGGCGACAACGGCCGCGTGGTGCTTTTCACCGTGACCCTGGTGGTGATCCTGCTGATCGTCTTCACGCTCCTGCGCTGGATCGATCATCTCTCGCGGCTGGGCCAGCTGGATGCCACCAGCGACAGTATCGAAGCCGCCGCCCAGCACAGCCTGAAGCGCTGGCTGGCGAATCCCTATCTCGGCGGTCGCGCGGCGCCGGTCGACGAACCGCCGCCCGGCCGACCGGTAATGGCCGATCGCACGGGTTACTTGCAACGGGTGGACATGTCTCTGCTGGCCGACCTCTGCGGCAAGCGGGGCCGCCTGCGTCTGGCCGCCCTGCCCGGCGCCTTTCTCGATCCGGCGCAGCCGCTGCTCTGGATCGAAGGCCTGCCACCCGACAAGGATGACCAGCTACGGACGGCCTTCAGCCTGGATGCGCGGCGTGTACATGACCAGGATCCGCGCTTCGGGCTCACGGTCCTGGGCGAGATCGCCACCGGGGCCCTGGTACCGTCGCGCAGCGACTCGGGTACCGCCATCGCCATCCTGGGCCGTGCCCAACGGTTGCTGACCGAACTCACCGTCGCCCGCGACCCGGTCGAGCCTCGCTATCCGCAGATCGAGGTGCCGGAACTGTCGCTGGACGACCTGTTCGACGATTTCTTCCTGCCCGTGGGCCGCGACGCCGCGCCCCTGGTGGAAGTGGGCATGCGCCTGCAGAAGTCACTCGCCCGCCTGGCGGTTCAGGGCGATGCACGCATCAGGCGCGAGTGCCTGCGGCATTCCCGCCTGGCCCTCTCCCGGGCGGAGGCCAGTCTCGGCCAGGCCGAGGACCGTGTCGTCCTCCAGCAGCTTGCGGCGGACGTCGAGCGCCTGTGCACCCCGCGATAGCCAGGCGGCGCTAGCGCGACCAGGCCGGATCGGTGGTGAAGGCGATGGTCAGCCAGCGATCCGGGCCTTCGCCACCGATGGCCTCGCCGATCTGGTCACGGATGGCGTCCCACTCGTCCAGGGTCTTGGCCGGCCAGCCGACCGGCACGATGAAGTACAGCTCGATCTGCCGCGCCCGTCCGACCTTGGCCACATAGGCGCGGTAGTCGAGGAAACCGAACTGCGCGACCATCCCGCGAGCAACCTCATCGACCTGCTGCTTGAGCTGCGGCGGAGTCACCATGAGGATCTCGGCGAAGGCCTGCCAGACGGTCTTGAAGGGAACGGGGATGATCAGCACGCAGATGATCGACAGCACCATGGGGTCGATATAGGGCGTGATCCAGGCATAGGCCGTCCCCTGGGCCAGGGCGCCAACCAGGAAGGCCAGCACCAGGGCCGCGGAAATGCTGCCCGACATGATCCAGCTCTTGATGTCGAGCTTGAGGAAGTCGGACTGGATCTGCCGATTCATACGCAGCTCCAGCGCCGCCACGCCGTAGCAGACCAGCGCGGCCACCAGCGCATAGAGCAGTGCCACGCCGAATTCCAGCTCCTTGCCGCCACTCATCAGGCTGATGATCGAATTGACCAGCGCATAGCAGGCGACGATGCACAGCACGCTGCCGTTCAGGGCCAGCACCATGGGCTCCAGGTGCCAGAAGCCCATGTTGAAACGCTCGGCGAGCTTGCGATCACCCTCCAGCTCCAGGCCGTGTCGATGGATGAGCATGGCCACCAGCAGGGCCATGCCGCTCATGAGCGCATCGATCAGCGAGTAGAAGCCATCGAAGACGATGGCGTAGGAGCCGGAATGCACCCCGAAGGCGATGCCCACCAGCGCGACGAGCACCGTGGCGAAGATGGAGCAGCGCAGGACCGTCCGCTCGTTGTATAGGCGTTGCAGCATCATTGACTCCAAGGAAAGGGATCGGCCCGGCAGCGCCGAACCCCGGCAATCCTTCCCATGATAGAGCTCGACCGGCCGCCCCGCATGGGCGGTCCGGCAAGGCGTCCATGCGTGTACGCAATCAAAACCCCGCAAGCTTCGGGTGTACACTGCACCGGTGCTTTTTTCTTCCGGGATGGCTGTCAGCAGCCGTTCCCGTATAGCGGAATCCTCAACGGCGACCCCACCATGATCGAAGTTACCGAACGCTCCATCGCCGAGTTGCGTCGCGCACTCGAAACCGGCCAGACCACTGCGGTGCAGCTGGTCGAGGCCTACCTGGCCCGTATCGATGCCTACGACCCCCCCACCAGCGCCACCGCGCTCAATGCCGTGGTGGTGCGCAATCCCGACACCCTGGCCGAAGCTGCCGAGTCCGACCGCCGCCGCGCCCGGGGTGAGAGCCTGGGGCCGCTGGATGGCATCCCCTACACCGCCAAGGACAGCTATCTGGTGAAGGGGCTGACCGCCGCCTCCGGCAGTCCGGCGTTCAAGGAGCTGGTCGCCCAGCGCGACGCCTTCACCATCGAACGGCTGCGCGCCGCTGGCGCCATCTGCCTGGGCAAGACCAACATGCCGCCCATGGCCAACGGCGGCATGCAGCGTGGCGTCTACGGGCGCGCCGAAAGCCCCTACAACGCCGGCTACCTCACCGCGCCCTTCGCCTCCGGCTCGTCCAACGGCGCCGGTACCGCCACCGCGGCCAGCTTCGCCGCCTTCGGCCTGGCCGAGGAAACCTGGTCCAGCGGACGCGGGCCAGCCTCCAACAATGGTCTCTGCGCCTACACCCCCTCGCGCGGGGTCATCTCGGTGCGCGGCAACTGGCCGCTGACGCCGACCATGGACGTGGTGGTGCCCTATGCCCGCACCATGGCCGATCTGCTGGAAGTGCTCGACGTGGTGGTGGCGGACGATCCCGATACCTCCGGCGACCTCTGGCGCCTGCAGCCCTGGGTGCCACTGCCCAAGGCCTCGGAGGTCCGCCCGGCCCGCTATGGCGACCTCGCCGTCGATACCAGCGCCCTGGCCGGCAAGCGCCTTGGCGTGCCGCGCATGTTCATCAACCGTGATCCGGACGCCGGCACCAGCGAGAATCCTGGCATCGGCGGCCCAACCGGTCAGCGCATCCATACCCGCGATTCGGTCATCGCGCTCTGGGAACAGGCGCGCGCGGTCCTGGAAGCGGCCGGGGCCACGGTGGTCGAGGTGGATTTCCCTCTGGTCTCCAACTGCGAAGGCGACCGCCCCGGCGCGCCGACGGTGTTCAACCGTGGCATCGTCTCCCAGGCGTTTCTCCATGATGAACTCTGGGATCTCTCCGCCTGGGGGTTCGACACCTTCCTGCGCGACAACAATGACCCCAACCTGAACCGGCTGGTGGACGTCGAAGGCGAGCTGATCTTTCCCCACGAACCCGGCACCCTGCCCAATCGCGAGGGCGACCTGGCCGCCGGGATGGCCGAGTACGTGCGCATGGCCGAGCGAGGTCTGAAAGCCTGGGATGAGATCGCCACCCTTGCCGACGGCCTGCGCGGTCTTGAACACACGCGCAGGATCGACCTGGAGGACTGGCTGCAGGCCCAGGGCCTGGACGCCGTGCTCTTCCCCACCGTGGCCGACGTGGCGCCAGCCGATGCCGAGATCAATCCCGCCTCCGCCGACATCGCCTGGAGCAACGGCGTCTGGGTCGCCAATGGCAACCTCGCCATTCGCCACCTGGGCGTACCGACCGTTACCGTACCCATGGGCGTGATGAGCGACATCGGCATGCCGGTGGGCCTGACCTTTGCCGGGCGGGCCTATGACGACTCGAATCTCCTCAGGCTCGCCGCCGCCTACGAGGCCACCGGTTCGAAGCGAGTGGTGCCGCCACGGACGCCGCCGCTGGTGGGATGAGGGTGCGGGTGTCGTCTCTCCCAGGGGCGACACGAGGTATCTATGACATTGGCCAGGTGCGTTTCAGCTAATCGACCAGAGGCATCCGCCTGATCCGCAACGGCTATCAGGCGTCTGGTCGACCTGTTGCGGTCGAGCGCGCGTTGCCATCCCATAGCGTCATCACCTGGGCGATGGCGCCCTCGATGACGGCCAACGCCACCCCATCCCGCGCCAGGGGTGAGATGCCCAGCAGCAAGCCTTCGAACACTGTCGCCAGGGCGCGAGCGTCGGTGCCTTCCGCGAGGTCGCCACGGGCGATACCGCGGCTGACGCACGCCAACAGGCCCTTGCGGATCCGGGCGCGGGCTTCGCGCAGCGGCAGTGGAATGCTGGAGTCTTCTTCCGCATAGGAGCCCAGGGTGCCGAGCGCCACCAGGCAACCCTTGGGCAACTGCTCGTCACACTGCATCCGCGCGGACCGCCTGAGGGCCGAGGCGATCGCCTCCCGGGGCGCCAGGGCCTCGTCGAACAGGGGATCATTCACCCGGCCATGGGTTTCCATGTAGCGGGCGACTACCTCCTTGAACAGCGCCTCTTTCGAACCGAAGGCGGCGTAGAAGCTGGGCGCCGTGATACCGCCTCCGATCGCCGCTTTCAGCCGATTCAGCGAGGTGGCCTCATAGCCGTAGCGCCAGAACAACAGCATGGCCTCGTCAATAGCCTGAGTACGATCGAACGACCGCGGACGTCCCAGTTGAGCCATAGCGAATCTCCTGTCTTGCCTGCTTTATATACTAACCGATACAAAAATCATTGACCACGCGAAGCCGCGGCTGCTTAGATATGTACCGACCGATACATATCTAAGGAATCTTCCCGTGACCTCGACACCCGATCCCGAACGCCTACCCGTGGCGGCACTACTGGCGCTGGCGATGACCGGTTTCATCTGCATCATGACCGAGACCCTGCCCGCTGGGCTGCTCCCCGAGATAGCCCAGGGACTCGGGGTATCGAACGCCCTGGCCGGACAATCGGTGACCGCCTATGCCGCCGGCTCGCTGGTGGCCGCGATTCCCCTCACCATGGCGACGGCTCACTGGCGGCGACGGCGCGTGCTGCTCGCCACCATCCTGGGATTCCTGCTGTTCAATACCCTCACCGCGCTCTCGACCCACTACCTCCTGACATTGGTCGCGCGCTTCGCGGCGGGGGCCGCGGCCGGGCTCGCCTGGAGCCTGCTGGCCGGCTATGCCCGGCGCATGGTGGCGCCGCGCTTGCAGGGAAAGGCGATGGCCATGGCGATGATCGGCACGCCCATTGCCCTGTCCCTGGGCGTCCCCCTGGGCACCTGGCTGGGCGGTCTGCTGGGATGGCGACTGGCTTTCGCCACCATGTCCGCACTCACACTCGGCCTGATCGTCTGGGTCGTGGCGAAGGTGCCCGACTATCCCGGGCAAACGGAAGGCCAGCGGCTACCGCTTCGCCAAGTGCTCGCCACGCCCGGTATCCGCGCCATTCTCGCCGTGGTCTTTACCTGGATGCTGGCCCACAACGTTCTCTACACCTACATCGCCCCCTTCGTCGCCCAGTCGGGGCTCGGTGACCGAGTCGATCTGGTACTGCTGACGTTTGGTGCTGCCTCGCTGCTGGGCATCTGGATAACCGGCCGCATCGTCGATCACAGTCTGCGTCGGGCCGTCCTGATCAGTCTGGCCACCTTCGCCTCGATCGCCGTGATCCTGGGCCTGAGCCACGACTCCGCGACGGCGCAGTACCTGGGGATCTTCGTCTGGGGCCTGACGTTTGGCGGCGCCGCCACCCTGCTACAGACCGCCCTGGCCGACACGGCGGGCGCAGGCGCGGACGCGGCGCTGGCGATGAACGTGGTGACCTGGAACAGTGCCATCGCCGGTGCCGGCGTTCTGGGCGGCGTGCTGCTGGAAACGGCGGGCCCACAGGCCCTGATCTGGGCCGTGCTGGTGCTGTCGCTGGCCGCCCTCGCCATCGCGACGGCGGCGCGTCACCACGGCTTTCCCGCTGGTGCCCGCGCGACCGGCGCGCCGGTTCTGGGCCACTAGCCACCCTTCCCCGCCGCAAGAGGCAGTAGCGTCCAACCTGACCATCCCGTCTGCTGAATAGGAACGTCGCAGACGGGAGGCAGCAGGCCCGGCTCAGCCCTGATGCGGCAGCGCTTCCAGCGTGGCGCCCTGAAAGAACGCCGGGGCGCGCCAGCGGGTGAACAGCATCAGCACCAGGCCCAGCAGCAGGATCACCACGGCGATGATGAACACCAGACCGATACCGCCCAGGTGCGAGCCGCTACCGAAGTCCGGTGACAGGCTGGCGACAGCGGTCTGCCAGAAGATCACCGAGAGGATGAGCGCGCCGAGCAGCGGGCACAGGCCGCGCAGCAAGGCGTGGCGCAGACTGCCGAACAGACTGCGGCGGAAGTACCAGACGCAGGCATAGGCCGTCAGCGAGTAGTAGAAGCAGATCATCATGCCCAGAGCGGTGATGGTGTCTGCCAGGACGTTGTCGCTGAGGGTGCGCATCACCACATAGAAGGTGGCGGTGGCGATGCCGGCGGCGATGGTGGCGTAGCGCGGCGTGCGCGAGCGCGGGCAGATGTGGGCGAAGCGGCGAGAGACCGCACCGTAGTGCCCCATCGCCAACAGGGTGCGAGCTGGCGAGATGAAGGTGGATTGCAGGGAGGCCGCGGTGCTGGCCAGCACGGCGATGGACATCAGGATCGCCAGCGGTCCCATCACCGGTCCGGCCAGATGGGCAAAGACGTTTTCCTGGATCTCCGGATTGCCCAATCCCAGACCCGAATCGCTGATACCAGCGAATTGCAGGGTCGCCGCCGCAGTGAACAGGTACAGCATCAGGATCAGCAGCACCGTGACGGTCGCTGCGCGCCCCGGCACCTTCTGGCTGCCCACGGATTCTTCGCTCACCGTCAGGCAGACATCCCAGCCCCAGAAGATGAAGATCGACAGCGACAGGCCCGCGGCGAAGGCGGAAAAGGACTCGACGTTGAAGGGGTTGAACCATTCGGGGTGGAAGACTACCGGCGCCACCTGCGGCGCGGCGTTGAAGGCCGCCAGCGAAAAGCCGACCAGCACCAGCAGTTGCAGGGCGACCAGACCGTACTGGATGCTCATGGTCATGCCGATGCCACGGCAGCTGATCCAGACCGCGATGGCGATGAACACGCAGCAGGTGACGATGTTCACCAGCAGGTTCTGCGACAGCGCGGCCAGCTCCGCCCGGCCACTGAGCTGGGCGAGGAAAAGATAGAAGAAGTCCACCGCCACCCCGGCGAGATTGGAGAGGACGATGGTGGTGGCCGTCACCAGCCCCCAGCCACCGATCCAGCCGATCATGGGACCGAAGGCCCGGGTCGACCAGGTAAAGGAGGTGCCGCTGTCCGGGTCGACGGCATTCAGCTCGCGGTATCCCAGGGCCACCAGCAGCATCGGCAGGAAGCCGACGATAAAGACCGCGGGCAGATAGACACCCACCTCGCGCACGGTCGGCCCCAGGGCCCCGGTCAGGGTGTAGACGGGGGCGATGGTGGAAATGCCCAGCACCACACAGGCGAGCAGGCCCAGGGACCCCGCGGCCAGGCCCTTGGCGGACGGGTCGGTCAGGGCTTCCGGCCCGGTGTTGCCCGGGGCGCCTACAGGTGCGCCCTTGCTCTGTTCAGTCATGCGTCTCTGCCCTGCTGTTGGAATTGTTTTCAGAGTCCGGCGTGCGCGGCAAGGTGCCTAACGCGACGCGGCATGGCGCTGGCAGGCGTCACGGAACGCGTTCAACAGCGTCAGGGATTCGGGGTTCTCGCGGAAATTCCACTCGGGATGCCACTGCACCCCGACGACGAAGCCGGGAGCGTCCGCCAGCGACACACCCTCCACCAGACCATCCGGTGCCCGGGCCTCGACGCGCAGCCCACTGGCCAGCCGATCGAGGCCCTGGCTGTGCAGCGAATTCACCTGGAAGCTCGCCGGCAGCCCCAGGCGCTCGAACACCCCGCCCGGCGGCACCTGGACCGGATGCTTGGATGCGTATTGCTCGGCCAGCAGCTCGCTCTGGGGCTCGCGGTGATCGTCATGGCCGGGCAACTCCTGCACGCGTTGATGCAGGCTGCCGCCAAGGGCCACGTTGAGCTCCTGAAAGCCCCGGCAGATGCAGAACACCGGAATGCCGCGATCGATGGCCAGCCGTAGCAGCGGCAGGGTGTAGGCGTCACGGGAGGCATCGTGGTGGGTGCCGGCCAGACTGGCGGGCCCGTGGTAGTGATGGGGCTCGACATTCGACGGCGAGCCGGTGAACAGCAGGCCGTCCAGGTGCTCCAGTAGCGCCTGCGGATCGCTCGGCACGCTGCGCGCCGGCAGTACCACCGGCAGCCCGGCGTGGCCTGCCGCCTCGACGTACTTGTCGCCGACGGTATGGGAATCGTATTTGCCGAGCGTCTGCCGGCAAGCCGTCACGCCGATCAGGGGCATAGGGAACATGGCTATTCTCCAGAGTGCCCGCCTGGATCAGGCGGGCGGACAGGGTCAGATACCGAGGCGATCGCGCAACTGGTAGTAGGTCGCGCCCAGCGCGGTAAAGGGCACCCGCAGCAGCTGGCCGCCCGGGAAGGGATAGTGCGGCAGGCCGGCGAAGGCATCGAAGCGCTCCGCCTGCCCGCGCAGAGCTTCGGCCAGCACCTTGCCCGCCAGGTGGGTGTAGGTGACGCCGTGGCCGCTGCAGCCCTGGGAGTAGTAGAGGTTGTCGCCAAGGCGGCCCACCTGCGGTAGCCGCGACAGCGTCAGCAGGAAGTTGCCGGTCCAGGTGAAGTCGATCTTGACGTCCTTGAGCTGCGGGAAGGTCTGCAGCATCTTTGGCCGGATGATGGCCTCGATGTCGGCCGGATCCCGCGCGCCATAGACCACGCCGCCGCCATAGATCAGCCGCCGATCGGCGCTCAGGCGGAAGTAGTCGAGCAGGTAGTTGCAGTCCTCCACGCAGTAATCCTGGGGCAACAAGCTGCGCGCCAGCTCCTCGGACAGCGGCTCGGTGGCGAGCACCTGGGTACCGCAGGGCATGGACTTGGCGGCCAGTTCCGGCACCAGCCCGCCCAGGTAGGCGTTGCCGGCCACCACCACGAAGCGCGCCTTCACCTGACCCTGGGCGGTATGCACCACGGGGTTGGCGCCGCGGTCGATACGGATGGCCGCACTCTGCTCATAGAGTTTGCCGCCCAGAGAGGCCACTGCCGCCGCCTCGCCCAGGGCCAGGTTGAGCGGGTGGATGTGACCGCCGCTCATGTCCAGCATGCCGCCGATATAGCGATCGGTGCCGACCACCTCGCGAATGCCACGCGCGTCGAGCAGCTCCAGCTGGGTATGGCCATAGCGCTCCCAGAGCTTTTTCTGGGCCTCCAGATGGCCCAGCTGCTTGCCCGTGAGCGCGGCGAACACCCCGCCATCCTTGAGATCGCACTGGATGTTGTAGCGGGCGATACGGTCGCGAATGATCCGTCCGCCCTCGAAGGCCATCTCCCCCAGCAGTTGCGCCTGCTTGGCGGGCAACTGTCGCTCGATGGCATCGATGTCGCGGCTGTAGCTGTTGACGATCTGGCCGCCGTTGCGCCCGGAGGCGCCGAAGCCGACCCGCGCCGCTTCCAGCACCGTCACGCTGAAGCCGTGCTCCAGCAGGAAGAGCGCGGTGGAAAGCCCGGTGTAACCGGCGCCGATGATGCAGACGTCGCTTTCGACGCTGCCTTCGAGCCTGGGATAGGGAGCCGGCTGATTGCTGGAGGCTGCGTAGTAGCTACCGACGTGTTGTTGCATGGTGTGATTCCTCTGCCTGCGCCCCGACGTCGCCGCCAGGGTCGCCGCGCCTGTTCAGAGCTTGATCCAGGTCGCCTTGAGTTCGGTGTATTTGTCGAAGGCATGGAGCGACTTGTCGCGACCATTGCCAGACTGCTTGAAGCCGCCAAAGGGCGCCGTCATGTCGCCGCCATCATACTGGTTGACCCAGACACTGCCGGCGCGCAAGGCCCTCGCCACGCGATGGGCACGCGAGATATCGCGCGTCCAGACGGCAGCGGCCAGGCCATAGGGGGTATCGTTGGCGATGCGCACCGCTTCTTCTTCGCTGTCGAATTCGATCACGGCGAGCACCGGGCCGAAGATCTCCTCCCGGGCGATACGCATGGCGTTGTCCACGCCCTCGAAAATGGTCGGGGTCACGTAGCTGCCGCCAGTCTCCGCCAGGGCCTGGCCGCCACCGCTCACCAGTCGGGCGCCCTCGGCGCGGCCCGCCTCGATGAAGCCCAGCACGGTACGTAGATGGCCTGCGTCCACCAGGGCACCGACGCGGGTGTTGGGGTCCAGCGCATGGCCAGGCGCCCAGCCCCGCAGGGCTTCCACCACCAGCGCCAGGAAGCGCTCCTTGATCGAGCGCTCGACCAGCAGTCGGGAGCCAGCCACGCAGACCTCACCCTGGTTGAAGGCGATCGCCGCCGCGGCCGCTTCGGCGGCGGCGGCCAGATCCGGGGCATCGGCGAAGACGAGGTTGGGACTCTTGCCGCCCGCCTCCAGCCACACCCGCTTCATGTTCGACTCCCCCGCATAGACCAGCAGCTGCTTGGCGATACGGGTGGAGCCGGTAAAGACCAGGGTGTCGACGTCCGGGTGCAGCGCCAGCGCCTGGCCGACGGTATGACCGTAGCCGGGCAGCACGTTGAACACCCCTGCGGGTAGGCCCGCCTCCAGCGCCAGACCGGCGATGCGGATGGCGGTCAGCGGCGACTTCTCGGACGGCTTGAGGATCACCGAGTTGCCGGTGGCGAGCGCCGGACCCAGCTTCCAGCAGGCCATCATCAGGGGAAAATTCCAGGGCACGATGGCGGCCACCACACCCACGGGTTCGCGGGTCACCAGGCCGAGCTGATCGCGCGGGGTCGGCGCCACCTCGTCATAGACCTTGTCGATGGCCTCGGCGCTCCAGCGGATGGCATTGGCCGCCGCCGGAACATCGATACCCAGGGAATCGCTGATGGGCTTGCCCATGTCCAGGGTTTCCAGCAGCGCCAGTTCCTCGGCGTGGGCCAGCAACAGATCGGCGAAGGCGATGAGTACCCGCTTGCGCTGCGCCGGTGCCTGGTGCGCCCAGTCGCCTCGGGCGAAGCTGGCCCGCGCCGCCTGTACAGCGGCCTCGGCATCCTCGGCCATGCAACTGGCCACCTGGGCCAGATGGCGACCATCCACGGGGCTCGAATCCTCGAAGGTCGCGCCACCCAGGGCATCGCGGTAGGTCCCGCCGATGAAGGCACGGGACTCGACGGTCAACCGCTGGTAGCGCTGCTCCCAGTCCTGCTGCGTCAGCATTGTCATGGTCACGCTCCTCAGACGGTATGCAGATACCAGTTGTATTCGAGATCGGAAATAGTGGTTTCGAACTCCTCCAGCTCGGCTTCCTTGCAGGCGACGAAGATGTCGATGTACTCGGGGCTGATGTACTGGTTCATCACCGCGCTGTCGTCCAGGCAGCGCAGGGCGTCGCGCAGGTTGTTGGGCAGGCTCTGTTCGAGCTGTTCGTAGGAATTGCCGCTGACGGGCGCGCAGGGTTCCAGGTGCTGGGTCATGCCGTGATGAATGCCGGCCAGGATCGAGGCCATCATCAGATAGGGATTGGCGTCGGCACCGGCCACCCGGTGTTCGATGCGGATCGCCTCGCTGCTGCCGGTGGGCACGCGTACCGCCACGGTACGGTTATCCAGGCCCCAGCTCGGCGCGTTAGGCACATAGAACTGGGCACCGAAGCGCCGGTAGGAATTGACGTTGGGGCAAAGGAAGGCCATCGACGCCGGCAGGGTTTCGAGGATGCCGGCGATGGCGTGACGCAGCGGCGCGTGGTGCTCCGGATCGTCGGTGGCGAAGATGTTCTGCCCGGTCTGCTTGTCCAGCAGCGAGATGTGCACGTGCAGGCCGTTGCCGGCCTGACCGGGATAGGGCTTGGCCATGAAGGTGGAATCCATCTCATGGTCGTAGGCGATGTTCTTGATCAGGCGCTTGAGCAGCACCGCGTAGTCGCAGGCCTTGATGGCGTCCTCGACGTGATGCAGGTTGACCTCGAATTGCGCCGGCGCGGATTCCTTGACGATGGCATCCGCCGGCAGCCCCTGCTCCTTGGCACCTTCGAGCATGTCCTGCAGACAATCCACGTATTCGTCCAGATCGTCGATCAGATAGACCTGAGTGGAGACCGGCCGCTTGCCGGAGATCGGCGAGCGCGGTGGCTGCGGCCGGCCGTTCACGTTCTCCTGGTCGATCAGGTAGAACTCCAGTTCGAAGGCGGCGCAGATGGTCAGGCCCAGGTCATCGAACTTTTTCACCACCCGCCGCAGCACTTCGCGCGGGTCGGCGAAGAACGGCGAGCCGTCCTGCTCGTGCATGGTCATCAGCAGCTGCGCGGTCGGGCGCTTCTGCCAGGGCTCGTAGCTCAGGGTGCCGGGGATGGGAAAGCAGGTGCGGTCGGCATCGCCAATGTGCAGCCCCAGGCCGGTGCTTTCCACCGTGGAGCCGTTGATGTCCAGGGCGAACAGCGAGGCCGGCAGGTTGATGCCGCGCTCATAGACTTTGGACAGACTGGCCCGCTCGACACGCTTACCCCGGATGACGCCGTTCATGTCGGTGATCAACAGATCGACGTACTGGATCTCGGGGTGCTCCTTGAGAAAGCCGTTGGCTTCGGTGAGCTGGACGACGCGGGGGGATATCGAATTCATGAGGGGCATCCTTGACGCTGGCCCGCTTCGTTGTGCTTGCTCGTGCGGGTCTGGCAGCGTGGCTGTGGGTGGTGGTTGCTGCAGGCGCCGACCCTGTCTGCCAAGGTCCGCCCTTCCACCTGATTGCCCTTGCGGGGCTGGGCCAGTATAAATTGGCATAAGCGCAACCCATATCGGCGAATCGGCAAAGGAACAATGCACCGATGCAATATCAGATAGGCCATGCCGATCTCAAGCTGGTTCTCGCCCTGGTGCGCGGCAGGACCCTGGCCAGAGCGGCCGAGCAGTTGCAGGTGGACGTCTCCACGGTGTTTCGCGCCATCCGCAAGCTCGAAGCCAATCTCCAGGTCGCGCTGTTCGACAAGAACCGTCGCGGCTATACCCCTACCCAGAGCGCCAAGGCCCTCGCCGAACAGGCCGAGCGCGCCGAACAGGCGCTCGACGCGGCGCGGATCGCCCTGGCCCAGGGTGAGAACGTCATCAGTGGTACCGTGCGCCTGACCTGCACCGATGCGGTGCTGCGCAGCCTGCTCCTGCCGGGGCTCGCCGAACTCATGCCACGCTATCCCGCGGTCGCCCTGGAAGTCGCCACCTCCAACACCTTCGCCAGCCTGAGCAGACGGGATGCGGACATCGCCCTCCGGTTGTCGAACGCGCCGCCTGAGCACCTGATCGGGCGGCGCCTCGGTCGCAGCTCCTATTTCGTCTGTGGGCATGAGCGCTATCGCGCCGGCTATGGCCGGGCCGCCACCGAACTGCCCTGGATCAACCCCGATGACTCCCTGGCCGATCATGTATCGGTCACCTGGCTGCGCCAGGCCTATCCCAGTCTCACGCCCCGCTATCGCTGCAGCAGCATGTCTTCGGTGGGCAGCCTGGTCGGCGCCGGGCTCGGCGTGGGTGCCCTCCCCGACTTCATGATCAGCAGCCTGGACGGCGTCGAGCGCCTGAGCGCCGCGCTCGACAACTGCGACACCGACATCTGGCTGCTGACCCGCCCGGACAACCTGTCGCTGCGCTCGGTGCAGATCCTCTTCGACCAGTTGGCAGAGCTGCTCAGGGCGCGGATCGAAGCGGCCTGCCACACCTGAGCCTCGGCCGGTCGCGGCCCTGACCGTCGTTGCGAGGGCGCAACGCCGATCCGGCCTGCTGGTCAGCCGCACATCGAGATCGCTCGCGAATCCGCAACGGGAGATCCGTGTTCAGACCGCGAGCGCGACCGGCAACAGGACCGCCGTGGCTATCCCCAGGAGAATCATGCCGAGTGCCGAAAAGGCGGCCGTTTCCTGGCCTTCGCGCAGTGCATGCGCCGTGCCTATGGCGTGTCCGTTCATGCCCAGGGTCAGGCCTCTGGCCGCTGGATCTTCAACCTTGAACAGCTTGAGCAGCGGCAGGGCCAGCGTCGTGCTGATGACGCCGGTCAGCATGACGATCACGGCGGTCAAGGACACCAGCCCGCCGAAATGTCCGGACAGGGGCAAGGCGATAGGCATGGTCACCGATTTCGGCGCCAGGCTCATCAACAGGGTCGGGGACAAACCGAACAGCCAACCCAAGGCCAGGGTCAAGGTCACCCCCACGATGCCACCCACGGACAGCGTGATCAAAAGCGGCCCGGATAGGGAGATCACGCGCTGGATATTCCGGTAGAGGGGCACGGCCAGCCCTACGGTCGTAGGCCCCAGCAACAGCGAAAGCGTGCCACTCGCGCTGCGATAGTGCTCATAGGGCACGCTGGCAGCCCAGAGCAGGCTCGCGACGAGCGCCGTGGTGATCAGCACCGGTTGCAGCATCACCAGACGCAGGCGCTGCTGCAGCAGCAACGCCATCTGGTAGGCAGCAAGCGTCACGGACAACGCCAGTAACGGCGCCAGATAGGGATCAGGCATCGGTCTTTCTTCTTATCAGGTATTGCAGCAGCAAGCCGCACAGCGGAACAGTCACCACCAGGGACAACGCGATCACCAGCAGCAGACGCAGCCAGACCGTCACTTCCAGCGTATCGACATCGATGATTCCAACAGCCGGCACCACGAGCATCAACGGAAGGTAGCGAAGCAGACTGCCAGCCATGGCATCCACCCCTTCGGGCACTCTTCGCAGCAGCAATAACATGCCGAACAGAATGAATATCCCGATGACACTGGCCGGGATGCCACTCACATAGCCGGCAATACAGGACCCCAACAGGTAGCAGCCTGCAAGTACCAGCATGCCCGTTATGTTCATGCCCCCTCCTCGTTGTTGTTCGTTTTACCGTGGCACCACAGCGTACTGGATTTCAGTTGACTGACTACAGGCTTCCGCAATGAGGCGTGTCCTGGGCAGCCGCTGCCTGAAGATCGAGATCGCTGCTGATATGGTTTTTTTAGGCCTGCCTGCTCCGAATGCTCCATTCGGAGCGGTGCTACCCTTCGCGTCGATAAAGGCAACGTCCATGTCTTCCAGCGACTTGGCATGTGACGAGCGAAGGCCGCCGCTCGGCGTGGCGCCAGGTACTGGCGGCGGCGAGACCGGAAATCTCATTGATCAGGTAATGGATAACGATGTTCGAACACCTGACCGAGTACCAGGGCGATCCCATCCTCTCCCTGATCAGGACCTATCAGCAGGACCGCCGACCTGAGAAGGTGAATCTGAGTGTCGGGGTCTACACGGACGCATCCGGCCGGTTACCGGTCCTGCGGGCCGTGGCGGCAGCCGACCAGCATCTGCGAAAAACAGCGCTGGCCCCGTCGATGTACCTGCCCATGGAGGGCCACGAAGGTTTTCGACTGAATGCTCAGCGCCTGCAGTTCGGCGATGCCAGCCCGGCACTGGCGGATGGCCGCGTGGCTACCATCCAGACCGTCGGCGGATCGGGCGCGCTCAAGATAGGCGCGGACTTCCTGCGGCGGTGGTTTCCGGGGTCCGGCGTCTGGGTGAGCGATCCCACCTGGGACAATCATGTCGCCCTCTTCGAAGGCGCTGGCTTCGCGGTCAGCAGATACCCCTATTACTGCCCGTCCTCCGCCGAGCTTGCCTTCCAGGACATGCTCGACACCCTCAGCGGCCTCGCTGCCAGGAGCATCATCCTGCTCCACCCCTGCTGCCACAATCCCACGGGCCTGGATCTCACCACCGCCCAATGGCGGAAGGTCATCCAGGTGCTGGCCGAGCGCGAGCTCATCGCCTTCGTCGACTGCGCCTATCAGGGTTTCGGCACTGGGCTGGAAGAAGATGCCTTCGTCATCAGGGAAATGGAGCGCGCGGGCCTGACCTTTCTCGTGAGCTATTCCTGCTCGAAAAACTTTTCGCTGTACGGCGAGCGGGTCGGCACCCTGTCCGTGGTCTGCGCCTCGGCGGTAATGGCAGCCCGGGCGCTGGGCCAGCTGCAAGCCACGGTGAGACGAAACTACTCGAGCCCCCCGCGGCATGGCGCGCAACTGGTGGACCTGGTGTTGGGCAGCGAGCTCGCCGATCTCTGGCGAGCCGACGTGGATGACATGCGCCAGCGCACCTCCGCCATGCGCGAGCTGCTCGCGACTGCCCTTGGTCACGCGGACCGGTCACTCGGTGAGCGGATTCGCAGCCACAGCGGGCTATTTTCCTATACAGGTCTGGGCAGGACCGAGGTGCAACGCCTGCGGCAGGATTTCGGCATCTATCTGGTCGATAATGGCCGGCTTTGTGTGGCGGGGTTGACCGCTGAACGGGTTGATCATGTCGCCTCGGCTATCGCGGAGGTGCTGCGGCATCCGGAGTGATCCCGCCTAGGCATGGCAAGCCCTGCGGACGGCCTTCACTGCTCCGGTCGGCCCAGGACTGTTCCGCGACGGCGCCCGCCTTCGCTCACGCCTACTGCTGGCAAGCGCCCAATGGGTGGAGAGCTGCGCTCACCCACATACACCGGTGCTTCCCCGCACCTTCAGTTCGAAGGGCAACACCACCTCTCGCGCAGCCGGCGTGCCCCCGTTGAGCACCTCCAGCAGCATGGCCACCGCGCGCTGGCCGAAGGCCTCCGCCGGCTGGGCAATGGTGGTCAGTGGCGGCTCGGTGTAGGCGGCGAAGGCGATGTCGTCGAACCCCGCCAGGGAGATGTCTTCCGGGACACGCAACCCGGAGCGCCGCAGGACCTGCAGCGCTCCGATCGCCATCTCGTCGCTGCAACAGAACAGCGCGGTCGGGCGCTCGGGTAGCGCCAGCAGTGCCTTGGCCGCGGCGGCGCCCGCGGCCAGGGTGAAGTCGCCTTCGTGCAGCAGACCAGGATCCAGGGCGATGCCAGCCTGCGTCAGCGCCTCCTGGTAGCCGGCCAGCCGTTCCAGGGTCAGCGGGCTGTCTTCCGGCCCCTTGATCAGGGCAATGCGCCTGTGTCCGAGCGCCAGCAGATGCTCGGTCAGGCAGCGCGCGGCGGCGCGATTGTCCAGCCGGACCTTGGGCCAGGTGTGCTCGGCGAGCACTTCGCAGGCATTCACCACCGGCGGTATGTCGCCCTGGCCGGCAAAGGGATCGAAAGCGCGGAGCTGGATCACCCCATCGGCCTGACGCGCATAGACCAGTTCGGCGTATTCGCGCTCGCGGCGTTCGTCGCCAGCGGTATCGCACAGCAGCACCCGATAACCGGCCGCCTGGGCCGCGTGCTGGATGCCGGCGATGACCCGGGCGAAGAAGCTGTTGGCGATCAGCGGAACCAGCACCACCAGGTTGCTGGTGCGGCGGGAGCGAAACTGCACGGCCATCCCGTTGGGCCGATAGTTGGCAGCGGCCACGGCGGCCTGCACGCGCTCGCGGGTAGCAGGCGCCACGACGTCGGGATTCTTCAGGGTGCGCGACACGGTCGCCACTGATACCCCGGCCAATTCGGCAACCCGGCGAATATTGGACATGCAGCCTCGGTAAGCGATGGAAAGGTTGCCACTGTGCGCAAAGGCGATCCGCCAGGCAAGCCATACGCCTGAGCGGCACTTGACTAAATCCGCCAACGGCCGCCAAATGCCGAAAAAATGTAACCGGTTACACCTAGTGCGATAGCAGCCAGAGGATCAGGGGATGCAGCCTCATACCAGCCACAGGATTCGCTACGGCATGATCGGCGGCGGCCAGGGCGCTTTCATTGGCGCCGCCCATCGTCGCGCGGCGTCGCTGGATGGCGCGCTGGAGCTGGTCTGCGGCACCTTCAGCCGCGATGCCGGCAACAATGCCGCCTCGGGCCGCGAGCTGGGCCTGGCACCTGAACGGGTCTATGCGTCCTGGGAGGCGCTGTTGGCTGGAGAACGCCAGCTGCCAGCCGAGCAGCGCGTCGAATTGCTGGTGATCGTCACGCCCAACGACCTGCACGTCCCCATCGCCGAGGCCGCCCTGGCCGCGGGCTTCCACGTCTTTTCCGAAAAGCCCGCCGGCACCTCGCTGGCGCAGGTGCAGCACCTGGCGGAGACCCTGGCCGCGCTCCCCCTGCGCTACGCCCTGGCCCACACCTATTTGGGCTATCCCCTGGTATGGGAAGCCCGCGAGCGGGTCGCCCGCGGCGAGCTGGGCGCCCTGCGCAAGATCCATGTGGAATATCCGCAGGGCTGGCTCGCCCAGGACCTTGCCGCCACCGGCAACAAGCAGGCGACCTGGCGCGACGATCCGGCCGCGTCCGGCCCGGGCGGTTGCCTGGGCGACATCGGCACCCACGCCTTCAGTCTCGCCGAGTTCATCAGCGGCCAGCGCATCTCCCGGCTCAGCGCCCACCTGCGCAGCCACCTGCCCGGCCGGCGCCTGGACGACGATGTCATGGTGCTGTTCGAGACCACCGAGGGTGCCAGCGGCAGTCTGCTGGCCAGCCAGGTCTGTGTAGGCGAGGAAAACGGCCTGCGCATCCGGCTCTATGGTAAGCAGGGCAGCCTGGAATGGCATCAGCAGGAGCCCAACAGCCTCCTGCAGCGCAGTCTCGACCAGCCGCCCCGCACGCTGCGCGCGGGTCTCGGCCAGCCCTGGCTGAGCGCCAGTGCCCAGCAGCGGCTGCGGTTGCCGGCCGGCCATCCGGAGGGCTACCTGGAAGCCCTGGCCAATCTCTACCGCGACCTGGCCGCCGCCATCCGCGATCCGGCGGATCCCGCCGCGGGGCTGCCCGGCATCACCACCGGCTGGCGCGGCCTGGCCTTTATCGAAACCGCCTTGGCCAGCCATCAGCGCCAGGGTGCCTGGACGCCACTACCGACCCTAGGAGCCTGACCATGGCCGCTACCTCTCGCCCAGGGCTCAAGGGCCCGGCAATCTTTCTCGCCCAGTTCCTCGATGACCAGCCGCCCTTCGACACCCTGCCCCATCTCGCGCGCTGGGCGGCAGACCTGGGCTACCGGGGCATCCAGCTGCCGACGCTGGGCCATCAATGCCCGAACCTCGAACGCGCGGCCGCCAGCCAGGACTACTGCGACGAGCTACTTGGCCAGTGCGCCGCGGCAGGCGTGGCTATCAGCGAGCTGTCCACCCATTTGCAGGGGCAGCTGGTGGCGGTGCATCCGGCGTTCAACGAGGCTTTCGACGGCTTCGCCCCGCCGGCCCTGCGCGGCCGACCGGATGAACGCCAGGCCTGGGCGGTCAAGCAGCTCAAGCTGGCCGCAAAGGCCAGCCGGCGCCTCGGCCTCAAGGCCGTGGCGACCTTTTCCGGCGCCCTGCTCTGGCCCTATGTCTATCCCTGGCCTCAGCGTCCGGCCGGCCTGGTGGACGAAGGCTTCGCCGAGCTGGCACAGCGCTGGCGGCCGATCCTGGACGTCTACGGCGAAGAAGGCGTGGACCTGTGCTTCGAACTGCATCCGGGCGAGGACCTGCACGACGGCGCCACCTTCGAGCGCTTTCTGGCGGCGGTCGACGACCATCCCCGGGCGCGAATCCTCTATGACCCCAGCCACCTGTTGCTGCAGCAGCTGGACTACCTGGGGTTCATCGACCGTTATCACGCGCGCATCGGCATGTTCCACGTCAAGGACGCGGAATTCCGTCCCGACGCCCGCAGCGGAGTCTATGGCGGCTACCAGGACTGGGCCGAGCGCCCGGGTCGCTTCCGCTCCCTGGGGGATGGCCAGATCGATTTCGGCGCCATCTTCAGCAAGCTCACCCAGTACGGGTTCGACGGCTGGGCGGTGTTGGAATGGGAGTGCTGCCTGAAGGATGCGGCCCAGGGCGCTGCCGAAGGCGCACCCTTCATCGAGCGTCATCTGATCCAGCCGGCCACTCGCGCCTTCGACGACTTCGCCGGCAGCGACGCCGATCCGGCGCGCAATCGGCGGATGCTTGGCCTGCAGTAGCAGCCCCACCTCGTTTTTTCGTCACATAACCCACAACAAGGAATCGACGATGAACGCACTTTCGCTACGCCTGAGCACCCTGATGTTCCTGCAGTTCTTTATCTGGGGCAGCTGGTTCGTCACCCTCGCCACCTTTCTTGGCAACACCCTCGGCGCCAATGGCGGCCAGATCGGCCAGGCCTTCGCCACCCAGTCGTGGGGGGCGATCCTGGCGCCCTTCGTGGTGGGCCTGATCGCCGATCGCTATTTCAATGCCGAGCGCATCCTCGGCCTGCTGCACCTGGTCGGTGCGGTCCTGCTCTACCAGCTCTATGCGGCCGCCGACTTCGCCACCTTCTATCCGCTGGTGCTGGCCTACATGCTCTGCTACATGCCGACCCTGGCACTGGCCAACTCGGTGGCCTTCCGTCATCTGGCCGATCCGGCCCGCCAGTTCGCCAAGATTCGCGTCTGGGGCACCCTGGGCTGGATCGCCGCGGGGTTGGCCATCAGTTTTGTCTTCGCCTGGGACAGCCGCACCGGCATCGCCGCCGGCGCCCTGCGCAACACCTTCCTGCTCGGTGCTGGCGCCTCCCTCATCCTCGGGCTCTACAGCTTCAGCCTGCCGCGCACCGCGCCGCTGCCGGCCACCCGTGGCGGACTGGGCGCGATGCTCGGCCTGGACGCCCTGCGCCTGCTCAAGGACCGCAGCTTCGCCGTCTTCTTTGCCGCCTCGGTGCTGATCTGTATCCCGCTGGCCTTCTATTACCAGAACGCCAACCTCTTCCTGGCCGAACTGGGGGTCGCCAACCCCACCGGCATGATGACCCTGGGCCAGGTGTCCGAAGTCGGTTTCATGCTGCTGCTGCCGCTGTTCATCCGCCGCTTCGGCCTCAAGCGGACCCTGCTGGTGGGGATGCTCGCCTGGGCCGTACGCTATGGCTGCTTCGCCCTGGGCGCCCAAGGTGACGCCCTCGCCTACCTGCTGCTGGGCATCGCCCTGCACGGCGTCTGCTACGACTTCTTCTTCGTCTCCGGCCAGATCTACACCGATGCCAAGGCCGGCGAGGCGAACAAGAGCGCCGCCCAGGGCCTGATCACCCTGGCCACTTATGGCGTGGGCATGCTGGTCGGCTTCTGGGTCGCCGGGATGGTCTCGGATCACTATGCCAGCGGCACCGGCCATGACTGGCAAGGCATCTGGCTGTTCCCGGCGGTGTTCTCCCTGGGTGTATTGCTGGCCTTTCTGGTCACCTTCCGCGACGCCCGCCCGGGGCGCGCCGCGGCGGCTGCGCCGGTGCGCTAGGACATCTCGGTCGGTGGCCCGGCCTGAATAACGCGGGCCACCCAAAGCGCCTTTCCCCAGACACTTCAGATGGACCAGACGCTACGCCTGCTGGTCTACCTTTCCCGTCTCCCTCCAGCGCCAGTCCTCCACCAAGCCGCGCCGTCCTGAACGCCTGGTCCATCCGTCACCCATCGCCTGCCCTGCGCAACAAGGCTTTCACCAACCAAGCTGCAATTTGGCAAGACCAATTTGAAAAAATCCAATTGGTCTTGCCAGATATCCGAACGGGGGTGTAGCTTCCCTGCCATGGATCTCACATAGGGCAACGACCCTAAAACAACAACAAGAGAGAGCACCATGCTGGATACCCCATCGCCCCGCGGCGAAGGTGGCGGCCCCGTACCGCCCGCGCCCTCGCCCTGCCTGACGCTCGAAAACATTTCCAAGCGCTTTCCCGGCGTCGTGGCCCTCGACGACGTCAGCCTCAGCCTCTACCCGGGCGAAGTCCACGCCATCTGCGGCGAGAACGGCGCCGGCAAGTCAACCCTGATGAAGATCGTCAGCGGCCAGCAGCCGCCGGACGAGGGTCGGATCCGCTACCTCGGCGAAGAGCGGCACTTCAAGTCCGTGTCGGAAGCCGAGCATGTCGGCATCGCCATCATTCACCAGGAACTCAACCTGGTGCCCCACCTCACGGTGGCGGAAAACATCTTCCTGGCCCGCGAGCCGGTGCGCTTCGGCCTGATCGACAGACGCAAGATGCAGGCGGACACCGAAGCCTGCCTAGCCCGCCTGGGCGTGGCCATCAGCCCCCGCGCCCCGGTGGCCAAGCTGTCGGTGGCCCAGCAGCAGATGGTGGAGATCGCCAAGGCGCTGTCCTTGGACGCCCGGGTACTCATCCTCGACGAACCGACCTCCTCGCTGACCGAAAGCGAGACTCAAGCGCTGTTCAAGGTCATCCAGGACCTCAAGGCGCGCGGCGTCGGCATGCTCTACATCTCCCACCGGCTGGACGAGATGCGCCACATCGTCGACCGGGTGACCATTCTGCGCGACGGCCGCTACGTCTCCACCCAGCGCTTTGCCGACACCAGTGTCGACGCCATCGTGGCGGGCATGGTCGGGCGCTCCCTCGACGAGAAATTCCCGCCGCGCACCTCGGTGCCTACCGGCGAGGTACTGCTGCGGGCGCAAGGCCTGACCCGCAAGGGGGTCTTCCAGGACATCAGCTTCGAATTGCGCCGCGGCGAGATCCTCGGCTTCGCCGGTCTCATGGGCGCCGGGCGCACCGAGATCGCCCGGGCGATCTTTGGCGCCGACCGGCTGGATGCCGGCGAGGTGGAGATCAACGGCCGCGCGGTCACTATCCGCACGCCGCGCGACGGCATCGATGAAGGCATCGCCTACCTGTCCGAAGACCGCAAGAAGGACGGCCTGGCGGTCAAGATGACCCTGGCGCACAACCTGACCCTGGCCAATCTGGATGCTCTCTGCGGGCCGCTGGGCTTCATCCGCTTCGGCGAGGAGACGCGGGTCGCCCAGGACTACGTGCGGCGGCTGGACATTCGCACGCCCTCGATCGACAAGGTCACCCGCTACCTCTCGGGCGGCAACCAGCAAAAGATCATCATCGGCAAATGGCTGTTCCGGGATGCCAGGATCATGTTCTTCGACGAGCCCACCCGGGGCATCGACGTCGGCGCCAAGTACGCCATCTACGAAATGATGGACCAACTGGCCGCCCAGGGTATCGGCGTCGTCCTGATCAGTTCGGAGCTGCCCGAACTGCTGGGCATGAGCGATCGGATCCTGGTCTTTCACGAAGGCCGCCTGACCGGTGACGTCGAGACCCAGGCCACGTCCCAGGACCAGATCATGCACTACGCCTCTGGCTGCACGTCGCACTGACGGCAGGTCGCCCACGCGTGTCGAGCGAGACAAAGAAATGACCGAAAAACAAAAAGAATTTCTGCAGAAGTTTGGCGCCCTGGTCAGCCTGCTGGCCCTGATCGCGGTGTTTTCCTCCATGAGCAGTGCCTTCCTCACCATGGGCAACGGCATGAGCGTGGCCTTGCAAGTCACCTCCATCGCCTTTCTCGGCCTCGGTGCGACGGCGGTGATCATCACCGGCGGCATCGACCTCTCGGTGGGCTCGGTGCTGGCCCTGGCCGGCGTGGCCAACGCCATGGCAGTCAAGGCCGGCGCGTCCATCGAGGTGGGCATCCTGGTCGGTCTGATCGTCGGCGGGATCTGCGGCGCGATCAACGGTCTGTTCGTGACCCTGGTCAAGCTGCCGCCCTTCATCGCCACCCTGGGCATGATGCTGGTGGCCCGCGGCCTGGCGCTGCGACTGACCGATGCCCAGCCCATTTCCGGACTCGGCGCGGCCTTTGGCGTGCTCGGCAACGGCACCCTGGGCCGCATCGAGCGCATCGGCGACGACGGCTTTCCCAACGTGATCTTTCCGGGCATCCCCTACCCGGTGATCATCATGATCGTCCTGGCCATCGCCCTGTGGCTGGTGCTCAGCCGTACCCGCCTGGGCCGCCACATCTATGCCGTGGGCTCGAACGCCGAAGCGGCCCGGCTCTCCGGGGTCAAGGTGCGCGCGGTCACGCTCTTCACCTATGTGCTGTCCGGCGTGCTGGCCGGCCTGACCGGCGCGGTGCTGATGTCGCGCCTGGTCACCGCCCAGCCGAACGAAGGGGTGATGTACGAACTGGACGCCATCGCCAGCGCGGTGATCGGCGGCACCTCCCTTTCCGGTGGCATCGGCAGCGTGTCGGGCACCCTGATCGGCGCCTTCACCATCGGCGTGCTGCGCAACGGCCTCAACATGCTCGGCGTCTCCAGTTTCACCCAGCAGATCATCATCGGCCTGGTAATCCTGCTGACCGTCTGTATCGACCAGCTCCGCAACCGCAAGAAGTGAACCCTCGATAACAACAACAAGGAACGACCGATGAAAAACTTCAAGAAAGTGGTCCTGGGTGTCGCCCTCTCCGCCGCGACCTCCCTGGCGCTGGCCGGTAACGGCGAGATCGCCGTCATCGTCAAGAGTGCCAACTCCAATTACTGGCAGAACGTGCAGAAGGGCGTGCAGGAAACGGCCAAGCAGCACACCAGCTACAAGGTCACCTTCCAGGGACCGGCCTCGGAATCGGCGATCGCCGACGAGGTGAACATGGTGGTCAATGCCGTCAACCGCGGCGTCTCGGGCATCGTGCTGGCGCCGTCCGACCCGGACGCCCTGGTCCCGGCCATCAAACAGGCCTGGGAAGCCCATATCCCGGTGGTGCTGATCGACTCCTCGGTGGCGGAAAGCGGCGCGCCCTACTACCAGTCCTTTCTCTCCACCGACAACAACAAGGCCGGCGAGCTGTCCGCCCAGCGCATGATCGAGAAGGTCGGCAAGACCGGCAAGATTGCCATCATGTCCTATGTGCCGGGCACCGGTTCGGAAGTGGGCCGGGTCGGCGGCTTCCGCAAATACCTGGAGCAGCATTCGCAGCTGACCGTGGTGGGCCCCTTCTATTCCCAGTCGCAGATGGCCAACGCCCTCAACCAGACAACCGACGTCCTGGCCTCCAATCCCGATCTCAAGGGCATCTACGGCGCCAACGAACCCACCGCGGTCGGCATGGCGCGGGCCATCGCCCAGTCCGGCAAGGCCGGCAAGCTGCAGGCCATCGGCTTCGACGGCAACGAGGACCTGCAGGGCTTCGTGCGCGACGGCACCCTGGACGCCATCGTGGTGCAGAGTTCCTATCGCATGGGCCTGGAATCGGTCGCCACGGTGATCAAGGTGATCGAGAAGCAGAAGGTGCCCAAGTTCATCGACACCGGCGTCCTGCTCATCGACAAGGCCAACCTGGATAGCGCCGACGCCCGCAACGTGCTGTATTGAACGGAGGCCTGGCGATGAACCTCTCTGAGCGGCGACACCTGGCCGGAAGCCCCCTGGCGCTCCCGGTACTCGGGCTCGGCTGTTCCCAGCTGGGCGGGCTGCATCAGGAGATGCCGGCGCAGCAGGCTGTCGATACCTTGGCGAACGCCTGGCAGCAGGGTATCCGCTACTTCGATACGGCGCCCTTCTACGGCCATGGCCGCTCGGAGCATCGCCTCGGGACCGTTCTCGACGAACAGGAGCGCGATGAGTTCGTGCTCAGCAGCAAGGTGGGCCGGCTGCTCGCCCCCAACGGCAGCGAGCGCGCGAACGACGACGGCTGGGCCCGTCCATTGCCCTTCAAGCCAGTCTACGACTACAGCTACGACGCCATCCTGAGATCCCATGAAGACAGCCTGCAGCGGCTGGGGCTGTCACGCATCGACATCCTCTATGTGCACGACATCGGTCGCCGCACCCATGGCGAGCGGCATGACCTGCACTGGCAGGCCCTAACCCAGGGCGGAGGTTTTCGGGCACTGGAGCAGTTGCGCAGCAGTGGCCAGGTCCGAGCGATCGGACTGGGCGTAAACGAATGGGAAATCGTCGTCGAAAGCATGGGTGAATGCCAGCTGGACTGTACCTTGCTGGCGGGCCGCTACACCCTGCTGGAGCAGCAGAGCCTGCGCCCACTGCTCGACCGCTGCGTTGCTGGCGGCAATGCCATCGTCGCCGGTGGCGTCTTCAATTCTGGGATTCTCGCCGGTGGCCAGCATTTCGACTATGGCGTCGCGCCGGCGGCGGTGGTGGCCAAGGTCGGAGCGTTACAGGAGGTCTGCACCGAATTCGCGATACCCCTAGCAGCGGCGGCCCTGCAGTTTCCTCTGGCGCACCCAGCGGTGGTGTCCTGCGTCATCGGCGCCCGCAGCGCCGAGCAGGTCAGCACCAACGTTGCCTGGCTGCAGACGCCGATCCCGGTGGCTTTCTGGAACACCCTCAAGCAACGCGGCTTGCTGGACGATGCTGCCCCCGTGCCAGGAAACCCGGCATGAGACTGCCCTGCCAGGTCCATCTCCCCATCGGCGCCACCGCCGCCCTCTACCGACGAAGCCGACCGCTCGCGGTCATTCCCGGCGAAAGCATCGCCACGAATCCAACGTGCATCCCGAGCGATGCGGAGTTTCATCATGCTGACCGTCATCTGTGAAAAACCCGGCCTGCTGGTCTCCCGCGATACTCCCAAGCCCGCGCGGGGCAAAGGCGAAACCCTGATCCGCATCCGGCGGGTCGGCGTCTGCGGGACCGACCTGCACATCTACGAAGGCAACCAGCCCTATCTGGAATACCCGCGGGTGATGGGCCACGAGATTTCCGGCATCGTCGAGGAAACCGACGACAGCGGGCGCTTGCAGGCGGGGGACATCGTCTACGTGGTGCCCTACCTGTCCTGCGGCCAGTGCATCGCCTGCCGCCAGGGCAAGACCAACTGCTGCACCAGGATCGCGGTCCTGGGCGTGCATCGTGACGGCGCCTTGACCGAGTACCTCAGTCTGCCCGACCGCTTCGTCTTCAAGGCCGAGGGCCTCACCCTCGACCAGGCGGCGATGGTGGAATTTCTCGCCATCGGCGCCCACGCCGTGCGCCGTTCGGGGCTGGGCCAGGCCCAGCGCGTGCTGGTGGTGGGCGCCGGCCCCATCGGCATGGCGGCGGCGATCTTCGCCGGCATCGCCGGGGCCCAGGTCACCGTCCTCGACACCCGCACCGATCGCCTGGAATTCTGTCGCCAGCACCTGCAGGTCGCGGCCACGGTGACCGTCGGTGACGGCGACAAGGACGAACTGGCGCGGCTGACCGATGGCGACTTCTTCGACGTGGTGTTCGACGCCACCGGCAACGCCCGCGCCATCGAGCGCGGTTTCGAATTCGTCGCCCATGCCGGCAGCTATGTGCTGATCTCGGTGGTCAAGGACCACATCCGCTTCGCCGATCCCGAGTTCCACAAGCGCGAGACCACCCTGCTGGGCAGTCGCAACGCCACCGCCGAGGATTTCCAGCATGTCGAGCGCTGCCTGCGCGAGGGCCTGATCCCGGACGCGGCACTCAATACCCATCGCCTGCAACTGGCCGAGCTGCCCACCCGCTTCGCGGAGCTGCTGGACCCGGCCCGCGGCGTCGTCAAAGCCATCGTCGAAATCTGAACGGGTCTGATCGGCCGGCACCGGCCGAGGAGCGAGAACATGACACGCTACTGTCTGCTGCTGGACCTGCGGGACGACCCCGAGCTCATCGCCGAATACGAACGCCAGCACGCGGCGGTCTGGCCCGAGGTCATCGCCCATCTGCGCGAGGCCGGCGTCGCCAACATGACCATCTGGCGCCTCGGCTGTCGGCTGACCATGCTGCTCGAAGCCGGGCCGGATTTCTCCTTTGCGCGGATGCAGGCGCTGGAGCAGCGCAATCCCAGGATCCAGGAATGGGAAACCCTGATGGCACGCTATCAGCTGTCCTCACCCGAGGCGGGATCGGAGAAGTGGCAGCTGGCGACGCCGCTGTTCGAGCTGGCCGCCCTGCCCTGAGCCGCTGGCGCCGAACCGGGTAGCCCATGAGATACTGAAGCCCTTGAAGATGCAGGTTTCATCAATGACGCTGCCCACTGCCACCACCGAAAGAAAGCTCTACCAGAAGATCGCGGATCGCCTGCGCCAGCACATCCGCGAGGGCGCCATCGAAGCCGGTACCCGTCTGCCGCCGGAGCGCGATCTGGCCCAGCTGCTGGGCGTCTCCCGGCCATCGCTGCGCGAAGCCCTTATCGCCTTGGAAATCGAAGGCAACATCGAGGTCCGCCAGGGCTCCGGGATCTATGTGAACGCGGCCCTGCTGAACACCGGAGCACGTACCTCCACCCTCGGCGAGAGTCCTTCGGAGCTGATGCACGCCCGGGCCATGATCGAGGGCGCGACCATCGTGCTGGCCTGTTCCCTGGGCGGCAAGGCCGATTACCGCTACCTGGCGAAGTGCATCCACAACATGAGCGACAAGATCGCCCAGGGACTTTCGCCCATGGAGGACGATCGCAAGTTCCACTGCCGCCTGGCCCGGATGAGCGGCAACTCCACGCTGGTACGCATCATCACCTCGCTGTTCGACGAGCGCCATAGCCCCCTCTCCACCCACGTCGCCGAGCAGACCGAAAGCCAGAAGACCTGGGGCGTCGCCGTGGCCGAACACGAAGCCATCCTGCGCGCGGTGGAAGCCCGCGACCTGATCGGTGCCCAGACCGCCATGCGCCACCACCTGCTCTGTTCGGAAGCGCGCTGGCTCGAGGGCTTCGCCTCCAGTGAGGATTGAGGACGGCAGCGTCGCACCCGTGACCGGCGGATCTGCCGTCTGAGCCAACTCTTGACGATCAGAGAGCACCGGTTCTTTTCAGCAGGCGCCGCGCCAGCCTTTTCGCCGGCCATCGTCCGCTGATACCCAGCGCGGATCGCTACCCCCGCATCCAGCAAGACTTGGCAAGGACCTCGACTCGGCCATCAGCGGCTGAGCAATGACACCCTTTTCGCCCCTCAGGGCCATACTCAAAAAGTATTCACCTACGACTTTTCATATATTTTTAATCTTTCAGCAAAGTCCTTAAGGTTCCCGTCGTGAGCGGCTATCGCCTCACGATGAAACGCGCCCAATAACAATAACGCGTCAAGGAACCCACCATGCGCCTGTCACCGCTAGCACTCGGGGTCGGTACCGCCGCCCTCGCCTCCTTCCTTCCCCTCGATGCCTCCGCCGAGCTGTTCGCCGACAGCAAGGCCGACCTGGAGCTGCGCAATTTCTACTTCAACGGCGACTATCGCCAATCCGGCGCTCGGCAATCCAAGCGGGAGGAATGGGCCCAGGGCTTCATTCTCAACTACGAATCCGGCTTCACCGAGGGCCCGGTAGGCTTCGGTATCGACGCCCTGGGCATGCTCGGCCTCAAGCTGGATTCGGGGCCGGACCGGCAGAACACCGGTCTGCTGCCGGTGGGCGATGAGCGAGCGCCCGATGACTACAGCAAGCTCGGGCTGACCGGCAAGGTCCGGGTGTCCAAGAGCACCCTGAAGGTCGGCACCCTGATTCCCCGGCTGCAAACCATCCGCAGCAGCAATTCGCGCCTGCTGCCGCAGACCTTCCAGGGCGCCCAGCTGGTGTCCAAGGAACTGGACACTCTCACCTTCAACGCCGGGCGCCTGACACAGAACCGGGTCCGCAACGACAGCGCGAACGAGGACATGACCGTGTCGGGCAGCGGCATTCGCGGCGGCCGACCGAGTGACCAGTTCGACTTCGCCGGGCTGAGCTACAAATGGACCAAGCAGCTCACCACCGTCTACGACTACGGTCATCTCGACCAGAACTATGAACAGCATATGTTCAACGTGCTGCACGTCCTGCCGCTCGGCAAGAACCAGTCGCTGGAGACGGATCTGCGTTATGCCCGCTCGCGCAAGGACGGCGGCACCAACGTCGACAACGATGCCTATGGAGCCAAGTTCACCTACAACCTCGGCCATCATGCCTTCGGCGCCGCCTACCAGCAGATGCACGGTGAGACCGGCTTTCCCCATCTCAACGGCACCGATTCGTACCTGGTCAACTACGTGATGCTGTCGCCGGACTTCGCCAATCCGGGCGAGCGCTCCTGGCAGGTGCGCTACGACTACGACTTCGCGGCCTGGGGCCTCCCGGGGCTCGCCTTCATGACCCGCTATCTCAAGGGCGACCATTTCGACGGACCCGGCGGGATCGCCGGCAAGGAGTGGGAGCGCGATACCGAGCTGGAATACACCGTCCAGACGGGTGCCCTGAAGAACGTAAAGGTGCGCTGGCGCAACGGCAGCTACCGCAGCCGCAACGATACCGACCTCGACCAGAACCGCCTGATCCTCAGTTACACCCTGCCCCTGCTCTGACGCCACGGCCGGCTGCGCCTCCGCACCGGCCCCGATCCCGCCCCGAAAGGACCATCGACCATGCTCGCTACCCCGCGTTTACTGCCGCTTGCCCTGTTCATCGCCCTGGCCGCCGGGAATCCGGCACTGGCCGCCAACACCGCCGACTCGCCCTGCAAGACCACCGCCGAGTGCAAGGCCGAGGTCGCCAGGATCGGCGGCACCGTCACCCACAGCGGCGCCCGCGTTGGAGGCGTCGAAGACCAGTTCGACGGACTGAACCGCATCAACAAGGCGTCCATCGTGATGCTGACCGAGGAAGGCATCGTCACCCCGGAGATGGGACGCAAGATCGCCGGCGGGGTCGAATTCGCCATCGACCAGGGCGCTCGGCCGGACGGCAAGCGACCCAGCGACGTGCTCCAGCTGGAAAAGATCATGACCGACAAGATCGGTCCGGAAGCCTCGCTGATCCACTCGGGCCGCAGTCGCCAGGACATCTATGCCACCTACCGCCTGGCGTCCCTGCGTAGCCAGGTGCTGGCCTACAGCGACGCCGTGAACGCGACCCGTCAGCGCCTGCTGACCCTCGCCGCCGCCAACGTCGATACCCTGGTGCCGGCCTATACCAACGGCGTTCAGGCGATGCCGATCTCCTACGCCCACTATCTGCTCGCCTACGCCGATTCCTTCGCCCGCGACGCCCAGCGCATCGCCCAGCTCTATCAGCGCCTCAACCTCAGCCCGATGGGTACCGCCGTACTGGCCAACTCCGCCTACCCGCTCAACCGCGAGCGCCTCGCCAGCCTGCTCGGCTTCGATGGCGTGCGCCAGAACTCGCTGGATTCCAGCCAGGTCTCCACCTACGACATCCCCATCGAAGCCGCCGATATCGCCGCTTCCTCGGCGATCCGTCTCGGCGCGATGATCGGTGACATCCACACCCAGTACCACCAGATCCGCCCCTGGCTACTGTTGGAGGAAGGCTCCACCTACACCAGCAGCGCCATGCCGCAGAAACGCAATCCGGGGCTGCTGATGCGCACCCGGGAAGCCGCCTCGGACACCATCGGCCTGGCGCAGACCATCACCCTGCGCGCGCACAACGTGACCACCGGGATGACGGACTACAAGTTCGCCTTCGATGACCTGAATTTCTACGATTCGGCCATCGGCATGTTCACCAGCATGGACCGCGTGCTCGACGCCCTGAAGGTCAATCCGCAACGCGCCCTGGAAGAACTCGAGAACGAATGGACCACCTCGATGGAGTTGGCCGATACCCTGGAGCGGGCGCACAAGGTGCCCTTCCGCATCGGTCACAGCTTCGCCTCGCTAATCGTCACGGAAGCCCGCAACGAAGGCTACACGCCCAAGACCTTTCCCTTCGCCAAGGCCCGGCAGCTCTACACCCAGGCCGCCGAGAAATACCAGTGGAAGGAGACCAGCCTGCCGCTGCAGGAAGCCGAATTCCGCAACGCGATCTCTCCGACCAACATGGTCAAGACGCGGGTCGGTACCGGTGGTCCGCAACCGGCCGAGGTGCAACGTATGCTCGGCGAGGCGAAGCAGGCCCTGCAGGCCGATGTCGACTGGACCAAGGCCCGGCGTCAGCGGTTGGCCGAGGCCGATACCGCCCTCGACCAGGCCTTCGGCAAGCTGCTGAAGAACTGATCGACTCGCCCGACTCAGGAGGCGAGCGCGGCCGCCAGTCGTGGCCGGTCCAGCGTCCCCTGCCAGCGCGCCAGCGCCAGGCAGGCGACGCAGTTACCCAGCACATTGGTGAGCGACCGGCATTTCATCAGTCGCTCGACGCCCAGCAACAGGCCGACCGCCTCCACTGGCACGAAGTGCAGGATCGACAGGGTCGCCGCCAAGGTCAGGAAAGCCGAACCGGCGACACTGGTCGAACCCAGGGTGGTGATCAAACCGACGACGATGAAAATCGCCAGTTGCGCGGCTGACAGCTCCACGCCAGCGAACTGGGTCAGGAACAGCAGTGCCACCGCGATATACAGATTCGAGCCCGCCAGGTTGAAGGTGTAGCCGGTGGTGAGCGAAAGCCGCACCAGCTCCGTCGGACACCCGGCGCGTTCGAGGCGACCGATCAGCAACGGCAAGGCCGCGACCGAGGAGCCGGTGACCGCCACCAGCAGCAACTCGCGCCTCAACCAGACGATCAGGCGCAGCAGCGAAAAGCCACAGAGCCGCGCCACCAGCCCCAGCACGCCGCAGACGAAACACAGCGCGGCGAGATAGACCGCGACCAGGAACTTCAGGAGGGGCCATAGGGAAGCGCCGCCATAACGTGAGACGGTGAAGGCCATGGCACCAAAGGCGGCGAGGGGCGCCAGGCGGAGAAACAGGCGCAGCAGCCGCAACTGTAGCGCCAGGACCTGTTCGATCCCGGCGAGCCACGGCATACCCCGTTCGCCCAGGCCGCGCAGCATCAGCCCCAGGGCGATGGCCAGGCACAGCATGGGCAGCATGGCGCTCTGGGTAAAGGCGCCCACCAGGGTACCTGGCAGGCTGTCGAGCAGACTCGGCAAGGGCGTGGCGGCACTCGGCAGCAGCGGGTCCGCGGGTTCCGCGCCGCTCCAGTCGATGGGTACGGGGCCCAGCCCGGTGGCGGTACCCGGGTGGATCAGCAGGCCAACCAGTACGCCGACCAGCAGGGACAGCAACGACATGAGCTGAAAATAGAGAACCATGCGCGCCGCCATGGCGCCGGCACCCCGACCCAACCGGGCGATGGCCGCGACGATGAGCGCGAACATGAGCAGGGGAATCACCAGGCCCAGGGTGCGCAGGAACAGATCGCTCAACGGCTTCATGGCAGCGCCCAGGTCAGGACGCCAGAGTCCGAGCAGCAAACCGCAGGCAAGGGCCACGCCTATCTGCACACTGCCATTGCGAGCGATCCGCGCGATCATCCGGACTCCTGCCGTTGTTATTATTGTGCGGGTGGCGCCAGACACCGTGCGCCCCATCCTAACCGATCGGTCACCCTGGCCGGCGTCAACGAGGTCCTGCGAGCGAATGGAACTGCGGCATTTGCGTTACTTCGTCACGGTAGCCGAGGAGCAGCATTTCACCCGGGCCGCCGCGCGGTTGAACATGCAGCAGCCTCCGCTCAGCCAGCAGATCCGGGCCCTGGAAGACGAGCTGGGCTTCGCCCTCTTCCTGCGTCACCCCAAGGGCGTCGCCCTGACCGCCGGGGGCGCCGCCTTCCTGCTGGAGGCCCGCGACATCCTCGCCCGGGTGGGCCAGGGCGCCCACCGCGCGGCACGCGTCGCGCGCGGCATCGACGGCACCCTGGCCCTCGGCTTCACCAGTTCGGCGGCCGCCCATGCCCTTATCCCACGCATCATCCGCGCTTACCGAGAGAGTTACCCGGATGTGGAGATCGCCATCGCCGAAGACAACGCCCAGGGCCTTACTCAGCGGGTAGCCGAGGGCCGGTTGGATATCGGCATCCTGCGCGCCCCCGTCAGCGCGCCGGAGGGTGTCACCTATCACCGGCTGCTCAACGAGGCGATGCTGTTGGCCTTGCCGAGCAATCACCGACTCATCACCGGAATCGGTGAAGAGGCCCTGGAAAGCCTGGAGCGCCGGGGACTGCCACTGGCGACCCTGGCCGACGAACATTTCATCCTGGTGCGCAAACCGGGCGCGCCGGGCATGTATGCCAACCTGCTGGACGCCTGCCGTCATGCCGGCTTCGAGCCCCGGGTCGCCTTCGAAGTCGACCGCATGCTCACCAACCTCAGCCTAGTGGCCGCCGGCGCCGGTATCTCGGCGGTCCCGGCCTCCATGACCGAGTTGCACAGATCCAGCATCTTCTACTGCCCCATCCTGGACGCCCGCCCCCGGCTGGCCGCCCCGATCACCCTGGCCTGCCGCGCCTTCAACCCTTCGCCCGCCCTGCAGAACTTCATCGCCCTGGCCCGACAACTGGCCGGCAGGCCGCAGCGGCGGGATCGGGGCTGAGGGAGTACGTCCATCCCCTTGGATATTCCGCGCTCAAGCACGAGGGGCTACCTGGCTAACGTGCCCTAAAAGGCCGGCCACAGCTCTAAGGTGGCCCGTTCAGCCGCCAGGTGCGCTCAGCGGACCAGGAGGCGGATCGCCTTCTCGATCCGGTCCGCCGCCTGAGCCTGTAGCAACTGGGGGTCATCACCCAGCAGCGCCCGCAGCTGATGCGGGGCAAACACCAGATCGATGAACGCCTCCAGCAGGTGATCGATGTCGTCCGGCCGATCCGGGCCCGCTTCGATCGCCTGCCGCACACGCAGGCGCCCGGCTTCCCAGCCGATGCGGGTCGCCTCGGCCGCGACCGCCGGGAAACGATCGGCCGTCGCGATGACCAGACGCATCATGGCCAGGGTTTCCGACCGTGAGGCGTGCTCCAGCATGTCCTTACCGGCCAGCCGCAACCGCTCTGCCAGGGGCAGGCCCGTGGGTAGGGGCTCGATCTGCGGCAGCGTTCCGGAGTGGCGGCGAATCACGGCCTCGAACAACTGATCCTTGTTGGCATAGCGTGCATAGAGGCTGGCCTTGCCTGCCCCCGCGAGCCGCGCGACCGCCTCGCAAGAGGTACCGGCAAAGCCCTGCGCCAGGAACAGCTCGAACGCGGCGTCCAGCAATCGGCGATCGACATCGCCTGCCTCTTCCCGACGGGGTCGCCCGCCTCGTGGTTTGGTCATCTCGCTCATGGCCGAACCTTAAGCGGATTGACAGCGGCTGTAAACTGAACGATAACGTTCAGTTATGCGACTGCGCCCTTCACTGCGAGGCTCTCCATGACCGATCTCATCCAGCCCTTTCCTATCCAGGTGCCCCAAGCCCAGCTCGACGACCTGCTCGAAAGACTCCAGCGGACCCGCTGGCCAGACCGCGAGACCGTCCGCGATGGGAGCCAGGGACCGCAACTGGAGCGTCTGAAGGCCCTGGTGGAGCGCTGGAGCGGGGGCTATGACTGGCGAGCGGCTGAGGCCCTGATGAACAGCTGGGGCAGTAGCCGCACCGAAATCGACGGGCTCGGCATTCATTTCCTGCATGTGCGCTCTCCCGAGCCGCAGGCCACACCGCTGCTGCTCACCCACGGCTGGCCAGGTTCAGTGCTGGAGTTTCGCGAGGCGATAGGCCCGCTCACCAACCCGGTCGCCCATGGGGGTGATGCGGGCGACGCCTTCCACCTGGTGATTCCCTCCCTGCCCGGCTTTGGCTTCTCGGACCAGCCGCGCGAATCCGGATGGGGAGTTGGCCGCACCGCCATGGCCTGGATCGAGCTCATGCGCCGGCTCGGCTACGGCGATCACTGGCTGGCGCAGGGTGGTGACTGGGGCGCTGCGGTGACAACGGCCCTGGCGCACCTGCGCCCGGCGGGCCTGGCAGGCGTGCATCTGAACATGGTGATGTTCCAGCCCACCGACCAGGAAGTGGCCGAGGCTACGCCGGACGAGCAACGGATGCTCGCGGATGCCACCCGCTACGAACGCGAATACTCGGGCTACATGAAGGTACAGGCGACCCGGCCGCAGTCGGTCGCCTTTGCCTTGGCCGACTCACCCGTGGGGCTCGCGGCCTGGATCTACGCCCTGTTCCAGGATGTATCGGACACCGCAGGCGAGCCCGAGCGCGTCCTGGCGCTGGATCATCTGCTCGACGATATCATGCTCTATTGGCTGCCCAATGCCGGCGCCAGTTCGGCGCGTTTCTACTGGGAAGCGATGCGCGAGATGGCGAATGGCATGCCCACCGCCCCGCTACCCCTACCCGCTGGCGTCAGCATGTTTCCCGGCGAGCAGCTGCGCCTGTCCCGCCGCTGGGCAGAGCGGCGCTTCGCCGATCTGCGGTTCTTCGCGGAAGCCGATCGGGGTGGGCACTTCGCGGCGATGGAGGATCCGCAAGCATTCGTGGCGCACCTGCGGGAAGCCTTTCGGACAATGCGCTGAGGTCAGCTCCTCCACTAAGAGGCGTTCAGGCATTCAGTGCCATGGCTGCATAGAGTCCCTCCTGCCTCACCAACTCGTCGTGGGTACCCTGCTCCACCAGCCGCCCCGCCTGAATGACGAGAATCTGATCGGCCTGCCTGACGGTGCTCAGGCGATGCGCGATGGAGATCAAGGTCCGCTGGCCCTGCAGCGAAGCCAGGGCGCTGGCCATCGCGGCCTGCGTCTTGGCATCCAGGGCGCTGGTCGCTTCATCGAGGAGGATGATCGGCGGATCGCGCAGCAGCATGCGCGCCAGCGACAGGCGTTGGCGCTCGCCGCCGGACAGCTGATAACCCCGGTCACCGACGCCCGCCTGCAACCCGTCGGCAAGCCCACGCACCGTCGCATCCAACTGCGCCCGCTCCAGTGCCCACCACAACTCCTCCTCGCTCGCCTCGGGCTTGGCGAAGCGCAGATTGGCCTCGATGCTGGCATTGAGCAGGAAGGTATCCTGGGTCACGATGCCTACCAGGTTGGCCAGGGTTTCGAAGCTCAGCGCGCGGACATCGATACCGTCATAGGTGATACGACCGTGATCGACGTCGTACAGCCGCGCGATAAGGTAGGACACCGTGGTCTTGCCAGAGCCGGTCGGGCCAACCAGCGCCGTGTGCTTGCCGGCCGGTATCTCGAGCGTCAGATCCTTGAGCACGACCCGGTCGCCATAGGCGAAGCTGACGTCCTCGAAGCGGATGCCCTGCGTGAAGTCCTGGCGCGCCAGGCTCACCGGCGATGCAGCCTCGGTGACCGTCGCCGGCGTATCCAGGTAGCTGAACACACGCGCCAGCAAGGCACGGCCCTTGGCGAACTCGATGCGGGTTTCGAATATCTCGATCAGCGGCCAGAGCAGCTGTTCCTGCAGAGCGATGAAGGCCACCAGGGTCCCGATGGATACCTCCAGGCCCAGACCGATGAACAGGCCGCCGCCCATGAACGTCAGCGCGGGCAGGATATCCAGCGCCAGGAAGACGAGCGCGAACTCCCACTGCCCCGCCGTGCTGGCCTGGGTCTCCAGGCGGGCGAGCGTTGCCGAATCCCGCTGAAAACGGTGCACGAGGTAGTGCACGCGACCCATGGTGCGCGACAGGATGATGCCGCCGGCCGACAGGGACTCGGCGATATTGGCCGACAGGTCCGCCACCTGCTCCTGTTGCTGGTAGGTCACGCGCTCCCGTAACTGCGCGACGCGTCCATTGATCCAGACCAGCGGCGGAATGACCGCCAGCGAGGCACAGGCCAGTCGCCAATCCAGCAGCAGCATCGCTACCAGGGTTGCAGCCACCACGCTCAGGTGCTTGGCGAGATCCGTGGCGGAGTTGGTCAGCAGGGTCTGCAGACCGGCGATGTCACTGGACAGGCGCGCCTGGACTTCGCCCGCGCGGGTGCCGGAGAAAAAGCTCAGCGATAGGCTCTGCAGGTGCTGGTAGAGGCGTGTCCGCAGCGCGTGCATGATACTTTGGCCGACCCGGATCGAGACGTAGGTCTGCGTCAGGTTGGCGATGGCGTTGAACATCGCGACCCCGACCAGGCCGCCCGCCAGATACCCCAGGAGCCTGAGGTCTTTCGCCGGCAAGGCATCGTCGACGATGCTGCGTATCAGGAACGGACTGACGACGCCGGTCATCCCGGCGACCGCGATCAGCAGCACCACCAGGATGATCGCGGCCCGATGGGGAGCAAGGAGCGTGAAGACCCGGGCGGCGGAGACGTGACGCTCGGCGAGGTCGCCATAGTGGTCAGGGGTCGCGGGATCGTCATGCGGCTGAGCGGAAGAACGGAAACTGGACATGTCACTGATTCAGGAAGGTGAAGAAAAGCGCGGACCGCGGTCCGCCGCGTAACGCGCAGCAGCGCGCGATGGTGTTTCAACGTCAGCCAGGAGGTGGTCGGGCAGGAGGATGGCGAAACGCGCCCCTCCCTTTTCGCTCTGGGCCAGGGTGAGCCGTCCTCCCTGCTTCTCTATCGCCCGACGACTGATCGACAGACCCAGGCCGAAGCCTCCCGTGGTCCGATCCCGACTGCGATCCAGCCGATAGAAGGGCTCGAATACCCGCTCCCGTTCGCCCGCCGGAATGCCTTCGCCGTCGTCCTCGACCAGGATCAGCAAACCTTCGGACTCGCGGCGAACGGTCAGCCATACCTGCTGCTGGCAATACCTCAGGGCGTTGCCGACCAGGTTCTGCAAGGCCCGGGCAGTGAGCCGCGGCGCCAGGACCACCCGTTCCGGCGCCTGGTCGACACTCAGGTTCAAGGTGACCCCCCGCCTTTCCTGTTCCTCGTTGAAATCCGCCAGGACGCTGTCCAGAAACTCGTCGAGCCTGAGCAACTGGCGCTCGGGAGCCTCATGGCTGGCGTGCAGGCGGGCGTAGGAAAGCAGCTCGTTGACCAGCGCATCCAGCTCGCGCACATGGCGAATCTGCTGTTCGAGCCGGCGCTGCGTCTCGGCAGGGAGCGGATCGGCTTGCAGCAGAGCCAGGCCGAATTCCAGGCGCGAGAGTGGCGTCCGCAGTTCGTGGGAGACGGCATTGAGCAGGTCACGCTGCTGCACGATCAGGGTTTCGAGGTCCTGCGCCATGTCATCGAACGCCCGGGCGAGCTGGCCGATGTCCGAGCGCGGCGAAATGGCGGTACGTTCCTGCAGATGCCCCTTGCCCAGGCGGGCCGCGGTACGCCTGAGCCGTTCCAGATCCCGCCAGTGGGGCCGCAACCAGAAATACAGGCAGACCAGCAGCGCCGCGCCAATAAGGGCATTCATCGCCCAATAAGTCAGCGCTATGTCGGTGGGCGCCTCGGGAAAGGCTACCCAGAGCACCTGCCCGCCAGGCAGCGGTACCAGGGCGATGCTGGGATCACCGTCGTCGCCAAGGCGCACCCGCCGTTCGCCCTTCGCCAAGCCGTGGCGCTCGCTGCGGGTCAACCGGGGATCGGTTTGCAGCCCCAACTGCAAGGCGAGAGGCGCAATCTCGGTATTCAGATCGGCCAGCAGCGTGGGCCACCGGGAAAGCGGCGCTTCTACAAAGGTGCGCTCGACCAGCTTCAGCGGGCCATTCATCTGCTCCAGGCTGTATCGGCTATAGCGATCGCTGAACATCTGCACCAGCGCCTCGGGCACCAGATAGCTGGCGGCGCCATAGGTCGCCAACAGAACGAGATAGAGTCGGATCAGGATCTTGAGCATCTAACCTTCTCCACCCGGCTGGGCAGGCGACCCTGCCGGCCGTCCAGACCCGGCAACAGGGTATCGAGCCCCTCTTGCTGCGGACCCAGGCACAACATCTCGATCAGGTCCTGTTCAACACGCCCGATGATGGTCACGGCGTAGTCCTGCCGCGCCAGGCAGGGGGCGCTGGGGCCGACCAGGGCAGTGTCGTCTTCGGCGATAAGCAAGGGCATCACAAGGGGTCATCCCAGCAATAAAGCGCGGAGCATAACGGAGCGCCGAGCGCTCAAGCCCAGGCCTTAACACTCTTTCACAAGAGACCTACAGACCTTTACAAGGCGATCCACGGGAGCCGCCTACCATGGCGTTCTCCACGAGGATGACCCATGTTTCGCCATCAGCACCCAGGCTTGCGCCCACCCTTGAATCAGGGGCCCGCGGCCCTCGATACCACCCTTGTCCCAGTCGCTCTGCCCCTGCCTACTCGTGCGGCACGCGCGGCCTGGAAGCGGTGCCAGCATGGCTAAGAGCATCGCCCTGGCCTTGAGCGTCCTGCTTGCCGGCTGCTCCCTGGCACCGCCCCACGAGCGGCCGCCAGCGCCCATACCGGCGCGCTATCCGCTGGCCAGCGACACCGCTGGTATCCCCACTGACCGTCAGCGGCTATTCGCGGACCCGCATCTGCGTGCCTTGCTGGACCAAGCCCTGAATGGCAACCGCGACCTGCGCCTGGTCGTGCTGGATATCCAGCAGGCCCGAGCCCGTTATCGCATCAGCCGTGCCGACCTCATGCTGGAAGTTAGCGCCACTGCCAGTCGGACACGGGAGCGTACGCAGAGCCAAGGCTCCCGATCCGACGAGGAGAAATCCGCCCTCCAGACCGGTAATCGATACAGCGTCGGTCTCGGAACCAGTGCCTACGAAATAGACCTGTTTGGCAGGCTGGGAAACCTGCGGGATGCGGCGCTGGACGAATACCTTGCCCAAGACGAGACACGCCGTGCCGTGGAGCTGTCGCTGACCGCGGAGGTAGCGACGGCCTATCTGAACCAGTGCGCCCTGGAAGAGCGGCTGAACGTGAGCCGTAGCACCCTGGAGGGTCGCCGACGCGGACTCGCCCTCGTCGAGCAGCGGCATGCCGCCGGACTGGGTTCGGCGCTGGATCTGGCGCAGGCGCAAAGCAGCGTCGAGCTGGCTGAAGCCGACCTTGCCGCGCTGGAGCGCAACCGGGCCCAGGCCGACAACACCCTACGCCTGCTGCTAGGCGGAGATCCGCCCGCTGATCTGCCGGCACCCCTGCCGCTCGCCCGTCAGGGTCTCGACCAGCCGATACCTGTCGGCCTGCCCTCCGATCTGCTGGAGCGCCGCCCCGATATCCGCGCGGCCGAGTATCGCCTGCGCGCCGCCAACGCCAACATCGGTGCAGCGTGGGCGGCCTTCTTTCCCCGCATCACCTTGACGGCCAATGCGGGCTACCTGAGCTCCGACCTGGACGGCCTGTTCAGCGTGGGCAATAAGGTCTGGAGCTTCGTACCCCAGCTTCAGGTACCGCTGTTCGATGGAGGGCGTAACCGCGCCAACCTGAAGCTGGCAGAGGTGCGGCGAGACCAGGATGTCGCGCGCTACGAAAAGAGTATCCAGGTCGCCTTTCGCGAGGTGGCCGATCAGCTCGTCGCCAATGGTCCCTTGACGCGCCAGCTCGCCGCCCAGCGACGCCTGCGCGAGGCGACCGCGCACAGCCTGGCGCTTGCCACCGAACGCCATCGCCAGGGATTGGACAGCTACCTGAACCTGCTAGACAGCCAGCGCAGCCTCTATCAGGCCGACAACGCCCTCATAGAGACCAGGCTGCAGCTGATGGTCTCCCAGGTCGAACTGTTCCGCGCGCTGGGTGGCGAGTGGAGCCCCGAGTCGTGAGGCGGACTGGCCAACGTCCAGGAACCAGATAACTCGGAATCATGTGCGCAATATCGATTTAACAATCATTTACAGCCGCACAGAGAGTTTTACACGGCTTACTTTCTCGATAGTTACTCTTGGTCCAACGCTAATTCACCAAGCAGTATGTTTGCAAAAGAGGGGCTCAGGGTGAGGCACTTGGTAAAAAGCATCGGCTTAATCTCCATGATAGCAGGCGTCACGGCAGTCCTTTTCGGCTGGCTTATTGATCCCACCATATCCTTGAACAACGGAATAAAGTTGGTCTCGATAAAGCGAGAGTTCCTGCAAACCGACTTCTTCCTCTGGGGCACCATACTGTTTGCCGCAGGGTTCAATGGCTATTCGCTGCATACCGATCTCTGACCCCGGCCTGGTCCCTGCCGCGAACGCCGACCGTTCAGCCGACGTTCGTTGCCGTGCTGCCAGGCACGCGGCCAACCGCACAACGGCAGCCATCTGCCGTCTTGGACGCAGCCTTCACCTCTTCGCTCACCACTCGGATGCTACGAGCCTTTGCCTATGCGCGTGTTCGGCCTAGCGGCGGCTCTCCTGCTGACCTGCCTATCGGCCGCACTGTGCCTGGTCGATCTCGATGCGCCTGACCTGATACGGATCGCCGTCTATCGCGGCCCTGCCGCCTGTGCGGGCTGCGCCGAAGCGGTGAAAGGTGCCATAGAACGACGTGGTCCGGCGTATAGGGTCGATTTCCTGGGGCCAACTGAGCGCCTGGATGTTTCCATTGCAAACCTGGTGCGCTACGAGGCCTATGTTCAGCCAGGCGGTGGTCAGGATATAGCGGCGGCCCTGCACAGTTTGGGCAAGGACAGAATCGAGGCCATACGCGCCTATGTCGCAAGTGGCGGTCAATACCTGGGGATCTGCATGGGCGCCTATCTGGCCGACGCCGCCAATCTTGGCTTGATTAATCAGGAACTGGATTCGGAGGTCGGTCGTCCAGGCTTTCCGATCACCTCCCTTGAAGACAGCGTGGTGCGGGTGCGATGGGGTGGTAAGAAGAATCGGCTGTTTTTCCAGGATGGCCCTTATCTGCCAAAAACGTCCGGCACCGGTTTTCGCGTGATAGGGGTCTATGGCAACGGCGATATCGCCGCTGCGCGCTATCGCTTCGGAGCCGGCGTCGTGGTCTTGAGCGGCCCCCATCCCGAGGCGGATGAATCCTGGTTTCAAGACGCCGACTTACCCGAGAAGGTGAGGCCCCGGCGTGATCCCTTCAAGGTCCTGCTCGACGCCCTCGACCTGTGACTCGCCTCAAGCGCCTCCTCTCAGGGCAACGGCCGGATCGACGACAGTTGCCTTTTCGACCTCCTGGCTGCAGGGTGATCCGCCCCTCTCGACCGGTACCCGTACGTTGACCACTACCCTCAAGATCGCCGCCGCCATCCTCCTGAATCACCGCCAGCAGATGCTGTTGGTGCGCAAGCGCGGCACCACGGCCTTCATGCAACCCGGAGGCAAGGTGGATCAGGGTGAGCTCCCTTTGGCGGCCCTGATCCGCGAGCTGGAAGAAGAACTCGGCCTGGTCATCACCGCGGACGCTGCAACCTTTCTCGGCAGCTACCAGGCACCCGCCGCCAACGAACCCGGCTTCATCGTCGATTGCGCCCTGTATCAGGTGGCGATGAAGCCGGACGACCGCGCTATTCCTGCCGCCGAAATCGAGGAGGCGCTGTGGGCGTCGGTGCTGGAGCCCTGTGATCTGGCGCTGGCCCCCCTCACCTGCGAGGTGATCTTTCCTCTGCTCAGGCAGCAGCTGTTGTCCCGGTAGCGCCTTAGTGCGCCCGCTGGCCGCCCACCCCGGCCTCTGGCAAGGGCTGCCAGCCCCCCGCCGTGCGCTGCTCCAGGCAGGCCGGCGCTCCATCGAGACGCAGCAGGTACAACCAGCCATTGCGCACCAGATCCCGGACCACCGCGTGCGCCGCGATCACCTGGTCGATCATCGCACGGGGCGCCTCGATCACCACGTGCAGGCGTAGCGGGCGATGCACCCACTGCTGGCCATCGTGCAGCGACTGGCGGGCCAGACCGATACGCAGGTCGCCACCGTTGCCCTCGAACACCCCGATATGACCGCCGACCACGTTGTGCAGCAGCTTGTTGCCGCTGCCAAAGCGCAGGTTGTCGGTGGTCGAGGTGAAGTACTGCAGGTTGATCCAGTGCGCCACCACCATGGGCGCCGTCATGATCAGCTCCAGTACCCGGCCGTCCCCATCCTGCCGCCAGTCGTAGTCATGCAGGAAGGCACGCCCCTGCAGGTCCACGCCACGGGTGCGGGCACGCGGCGCGGCGATGAAGGCGGCATTGCCGGCCAGCCCCCATTCGGGCCGGGTTTGCGCCCAGTCACGGGCACGCCGCCGCAGCCGCCCGAGCAGCTTGTCCGGCTGCTCACGCAGCGGCGCCAGGCCCAGGGCGGCGGCCCGCTGACGACGCACCTCACGGCTGGCAACGTCCAGCGCCGCTCGCAGACGCTGCCAGCCGGGCCGCAGGGCGGCGGGCAATTCCTCGTGGGCGAAGACCTGCACCTCGTCGGTGGTGGTGTTGTGCAGGCCAGCAAGGACCTGGCAGTGCGGCGGCAGGTCGAGCCCACGTGCGCGCAGTCCCGCGCGGACCTCGCTGTCGTTGAGCAGGCGTGCCAGCAGACGGGCATTGACCTCGCCGCTCTGACCACAGCAGGCGCCGCAGTCGAGGCCGGCCGCCTGGGGATTGTTCGCGCTCTGGCTGCCGTGTCCGAGCAGTACCAGCAGCGCCGGCATGGGCCCGCTGAGCCCCATGCCCTTGAGGATACGTGCGGCCAGATCGACCTGCTGTTGCACTGCCATGGCAGGCAGTTGGGGGTGCAGGCGTTGCCATTCGCCCCGGCGCCAGGCGCTGCGCTCTGGTTGCGGCACACCCTCACTCAACCCATAGGTCCGTCCCAGCAAGGCGCCGGCGTAGCCCAGGCCAATACTCTCGACCAGGGTGAAGGTGGAAGCCGGCAACCGCTCGAACAAACGCCAACCGCCCTGGCGCGCCAGACGATCCTGACGCACCGCCGCCAGTTGCCGATCCTGGACGGCATCGCCACTGCTCTCGCTGACCTGCAGCTGCGGTGCGAGCAGGCCCGGCAACTGCGGGCGCGTGGCGCTGGTGCCCAGGGGGGTGTAGGCGATGGACAAGCCGAAGAAACCGGCGAAGCCGCCCGTCTCGAGTTCAGGGCACGCCTGCTCCAGCGCACGCCTCAGCGGTTCGGAGCGCACGTCGATGCAAAAGAACAGCTTGGCCAGCGGCGCCTGGGGCAAGGCTGCCGGGGCGCTCTGGCACAGGGCCTGTTGCAGTTGCTCCTGCCAGGCCAGTTCATCGGCCCGCTGCCACAGTTGCAGCGCCTGCCAGTTGGCCGAGGGGGGTTGCTGCAGCCGGGCCTGCCAGGCCGAGCGCCAGGTTTGCCAGCGGCTATCGGCGTCGCGCCGACGATCATCCACCAGGCATTCCCAGGCGGCGCGGATGGCCAGCAAGTCGAGCAAAGTCTGGTCATCCCCACCCTCCAGCCTGGCCTGCCAGCGCTGGTAAGCGCACCAGGACGCCCAACCCAGGCTACGCAGCAGCAGGCAATCGAACCAGGGCGCCCAGTCTTCCGCCGCCAAGCCCAGTCGCTGCACCGCCGCTTCCAGGACCGCCCGGGGCTCGGCGGGCAACTCGGCGATGCGCTGGTGCAGGTCGCGACAGGCGCTGAGGACGGTCAGGCCCCGGTCGGCCAGCAGGCTGGCGCGCCAGGTCTGATAGAGCCCGGTACTGTTTGCGGGACGCCAGTCCGCTTGCTCGTGATCGAACCAGGCCGCGCAGCTCTGACCAATCTGTTGGGTGATCAGGGTCGGCCAACCCGGGAGTGAATTGCCTGGCTCGGCGAGATCCTCCAGGAGCGGCAACCCCGGACAGGTCTCTGCGGAGGCATCCAGTGCCTCCAGCAGCCGTGCCGGCTTGCAGGACTCGCCCTGTTCGGCCAATGCCTGTTGCAGATGGCGTTCGGCAATACGGCCGTCTTGCCAGGCCTGGCGATAGTCGGCGGCGCTCAGGGTGAGGCGACTACCGGCGCGCTGCCAGAGTTGTGCGGCAACGGTCTGCCAGGCCTGATCGCGACGTTCCCATAGCGGGCTGACCGCGATCATTCGGTCCAGCGGCCAGGTCGGCGCAATGCGCGCGCAGGCCTGCCGCGCCACTTCGTGCAGGGCCTGGTATTCGAGGTCGGGCGTGGGTTCGAAGGCACTCATGGGCGGGCTCCGGAGGGTGCCATAACGGGCTGCGGCGTGCGCGCCGGCCACAGGCGGAAGGTCAGACGGGTGACGTGTTCATCCAGGTAGAAGCCGGCGAAGGCCAGCGGATAGAGTCGCCGGGCCAGGGCGCCATGGGGATGGGCCAGAAGCAGGCCTTGCAGCAGGTAGAGGCCGAGCAGCAACCCCATCGCCAAGCCACTCAATGGCAGCGGTGCCTCGGCAAGGCGCTGGTCGAGCAGCCAGCCGGCCACCTGGTGCCAGAGCAGGTAGGCGCCCAGCAGCAGGCTGAACATGAGCAGCCCATGGACCCGCTGTCCGCGACCCAGACACCAGGGCGCCAGGCCGATGGCCAGGATCGTCAGGGCCACCCAGGGCAGCGCAAGGTCCGGTAGCAGCCAGGCCCAGAGTCCCTTGACCCCTATCAGGGCCAGGACCGCCAGCAGCAGCGCACGCACCAGGCCACCCAACTCGGGGACCGGCGTTGGCGGCTGCAGCGCCCGTTGCCGCGCGTGCGCCACCGTATCCCCGGCCGCCAGGAAGGCATGCGCCTTGTACAGCGAGTGGGCCAGCAGGTGCACCAGGGCCAGCTCGTACAGTCCCAGCCCACATTCCAGCAGCATCAGCCCCATTTGCGCGCAGGTCGACCAGGCGAGGCGGACCTTGATGCTGATCCGCGTCATCATCACCAGCGCCGCGAGGACCGCCGTCAGTCCCCCCACCAGCACCAGCAGGCTCTGCGCCGGCACGGCGACGGAAAACAGCGGCGCGAAGCGCAGCAGCAGGAAGCCACCCAGGTTGACCACACCGGCATGCAGCAAGGCCGATACCGGCGTCGGGGCTTCCATCACCTGGATCAGCCAGCCATGCACCGGCAACTGGGCCGACTTGAGGATCACCGCCAGGGCCAGCAGCAGCGCCGCCGCCTGCAGTTCCCAGCCGAGCTGACCGTTGGCCTGCACCTGGGCGGTCACGGCAGCGAGGATCTTCGTGATCTGGCTGTCACCGCTCGCCTGTACCAACAGCAGGGTCGCCAGCAGCAGGCAGACATCGGCCAGGCGGCTGGCGAGAAATTTCTTGTGGGCAGCTACCACGGCCTGAGGGCGGTCGGGGTAGAAGGTGAGCAACTGATGCAGGCACAGACTGGACAGGATCCAGGCACCGACCAGCAGGTACAGATTGGCGCTGGTCACTACCGTAGCCACCGCCGCGAGGGTGGCAAGCAGCGCAAGCACATACCGCCTTTGCCCTGGTTCACCCTCCAGATAGCGCTGGGAATACTCGATGATCACCAGTGCCAGCAGACCGATCAGCCCCGCCATCGCCAGGCCGAGGCGGTCGTGGTGCTGCCCGGCGAACACGGCCTGCAGCCAGGCGGCGAGGATCAGGAAAAAGCCCAGATAACCCGCCATCCGGGCTGGCCACCAGAAGCGACGAGGTGAAGCGACCACCGGCAACAGCGCCAGGGCATAGACCCAGGGCAACAGCGGCGCCAGGGAAAACAGCAGGCTAGACATCGTGCACGCTCCTTGAACACCAGAGGTCACTAGTGTCGGGATGTGTACGAATTATTTAAAATAGATTGATAAGAACCTAACGTTCACTTCTGAAGAACGAAGCATGCGCCGACTCAATTTTCATCATCTGCACTACTTTTGGGCCGTGGCCAAGGAAGGCAACCTCACCCGTGCCGCCGAGGCACTGCACGTTTCCCAGTCCGCGCTTTCCACCCAGATCCGTGTGCTGGAGGACCAGCTCGGCCATCCCCTGTTCCTCCGCTCCGGACGCAGCCTGCGGCTGACCGAAGCCGGGCAACTGGTGCTGGACTATGCCGAAACCATCTTCGCCCTGGGCAGCGAATTGCAGAACACCCTGCAGAACGCTCAGGAGGCGAACCAGACGCTGCGCATCGGCTCCGTCGCGACCCTGTCGCGCAACTTCCAGGAAAACCTGCTGCGCCCCTTTCTCGGCCGTGAGGATCTGGTGCTCACCCTGGAATCTGGCGGTGTGGACGCGCTGCTGGAACGCCTGGCCCTGCACAAGCTGGACGTGGTGCTGACCAACCAGGCGGTCAGCGCCGACAGCCAGCGCACCTGGCAATGTCGCCTGCTGCATCGCCAGCCGGTGTGCCTGATCGGCCCACCTCGCCAGGACAGCCGCCCCTTCGACGTGCACCGCGACCTGCAACAGGCGCGGCTGATCGTGCCTGGTCGCAGCAGTGACGTGCGCAGCCAGTTCGAGGTCTATTGCAGCGGCCAGGGGCTGAGCCCGCTGATCTGCGCCGAGGTCGACGACATGGCCATGCTGCGCCTGCTCGCCCGCGACTCCGGCGACATGGCGCTGCTGCCCGCCGTGGTGGTCCAGGACGAACTGCGCAGCGGTGCGCTGCAGCTATACGCCGAATTGCCGGAGATCGCCGAGTGCTTCTATGCGGTGACGCTGCAGCGGCAGTTCAGGCTGAGCATTCTGGATGAACTGCTCGGTCAGCCCGCTCAAGCGGCGACCTGACCACCAACGTATGACTGCTCTGCCGCGAGGGATGACCTCCCTGGCCCTGCCATTGCGGCAGGGCCAGGGCGCTGCATGACCTGGCAGCGCCAGCTGAGCCGGGCGTAGGCGTCGTGGTGGTCAGCCCAGCCGGCCCGAGGTCACGACCGAAAGCGAACTCAACCCAGCGTGACGGACCGCCGCGCCAGGATAGGCTCGCGCTTGGTACCGGCAACCGCAGGCGCCGTTTCGGGCATCCGCAATGCGCAGAGCGTGGAAATGACTCCGAGCGAGCTGAACAGCAGCGCGGGTCCCATCCAGCCCACCACGGCAAACAGCCCGGTCGCGAGGAACGGCAGCAGGCCCGCGATCATGGAGGCGCCGTTGTAGCCCAGGGAAATGCCCGAGGTACGCACATTGGGCGGGAACTGCTCGGTGAACCAGCTGGCTTCGACGGCGAAGATCGGATCGTGACTAAGCAGCAGGGACAGCGCCACCGCCACGATGACCATGACGAACACGCCACTGTTGATCAGCAGGAACAGGGGTATGCCGAATGCAATGGTGAACAGCGATCCCAGCAGGAACACCGGCTTGCGCCCGACTCGATCGCTCAGGGCACCAAACAGCAGGTGGCTGAGCAGCCCGAGTGCCGACCCGATCATGGTCCCCCAGAGCACGTTTTCCTTGGTCGCGACGCCCGCCAGCAGGACGTAGGAAAGCATGAAGCTGGTCGCCAGGTAGTAGCCCCCGGTTTCGGCGAGCCGCAGGCCGATGATCTGCAGGATCTTTCTCCAGTCGTTACGGATCACCTCGAGCGCCGGCTGTTTGACCAGGGTATTTTCCGCCTTCATCTTCTCGAATTCCGGTGATTCGCTGACTCCCATCCGGATGTACATGCCCACGCCGACCATCACCACCGATGCCAGGAAGGGCGCACGCCAGACCCAGTCGCCCTCGAACAGCGCGCCGGATGCGAGGAAGGCGCCATTGGCCATCAACAGGCCCAGCGGAATGCCGATCTGCGGAACGGCGCCAAAGAAGCCTCGCCGCTGCGGCGGGGCATGCTCGCAGGCCATCAGCACCGCCCCGCCCCACTCGGCACCGAAGCCGATCCCCTGGATCATCCGGAGCAGGATCAGCAACAACGGCGCGACTACCCCGGCCTGCTCGTAGGTCGGCAAGGCGCCGATCAATACCGTGGCGCCGCCCATGGCGATGAGCGACCAGAGCAGGATGGCCTTGCGCCCGATGCGATCACCGTAGTGGCCGGCAAGATAGCCGCCCAGCGGGCGCATGAAGAAGCCGACCGCCATGGTGGCGAAGGCCGCGAGGATGCCAACGATGGGTTCGGTCGTATGGAAGAACACGCTGCCGAACCAGCCGGCGGCCGCGGTTCCGTAGATGAAGAAATCGTAACTCTCGACCGCCGAGCCGATCATGGAGGCGAAAGAGACTTTTCCGGCATTGTCCCGAGCCGGCATGGCCTTGCTATCTGAAGGATGCATGGATAACTCCGCTACCTATTGTTGTTGTAATGAGGCAGGTGTCTGCCTCTGGTGGTGAAGCCGAGAAGCTGTAATCCGTCTTGGCTAGCGCCAGGTCTCGATGACGCGACTGTCGTCCCGCTGGCCGAGCCCCGCCGCAGCCGCCGCCGTGAAACGGGCATGGGCGGTGTCGAGCAGGGGCACCGCGGCCCGACAGGCCTGGGCGGCCTCGGCGACCAGGCCGCTGTCCTTCACGAAGATGTCCACCATGCTGGTCACGCGGGTAGCCGTTCCCTCCAGCATGCGCGGGCCCCGGTCGCTGAGCATCCAGGAACCACCAGCGCCCTTCTCGACCAGCTCCAGAACCTGGGCGGGGTCAAGCCCCAGGGATTGGGCAAGACTCAGCGCCTCGGCGGCGGCTACCAGGTGCACGGAACACAGATGCTGGTTGACCACCTTGATGGCCTGCCCATCGCCCACCTGGACGCCGGCATTCTTGACCTCTCCCATCGCCCGCAGGACGGGTTCGCAATGGGCTACGGCCTCCGCCGAACCCGAAGCGAAGATCAGCAGGCTTCCGGTAAGGGCGCGGGCCACCCCGCCAGTGACTGGCGCATCCACGACACGGATACCCTGCGCCTGAAGGCGATTGGCCTGCTCGCGAACGGATGCCGGCCCCACGGTGCTCATGACGATCCAGTGTTGGCCGGCACGAAGCCCGTCGCACTGGCTGACCAGGGACACCAACTGCGCCGGCGTCGCCACCATCACCACGACGACGTCGGCATCGATCAACGCCCGCCAATCGGCGACCGCCTCCAAGCCCTCCGCTGCCGCCCGCTCACGGGACACCTCTGCCAATTCGATGCCGATGACTCGGTGCCCGGCGCGCTGGATCTGTACCGCCATGGGCAACCCGATGGCGCCCAACCCTACGAAAGCTACGTTCATGCTGCCTCCTAACCCAACCAGCCTTGAATGCGGGCGACCATGGCGGCCGTGGAAATACCGTAACGGTCGTGCAGCGTCGGCAAGGCGCCAGCGTCGAGAAACCGATCAGGCAAGGCGATCTGCCGGAACTCAGGGTGTACGCGCGCGCGCAGGAGGGTCAGGGCGACCGCCTCGCTCAGCCCGCCCACCGTGCTGTGGTTTTCGGCGACCACCACCAGGCGTCCGCTACGGCGGCATTGCTCGATGAGGGTGGCCTCGTCCAGCGGCTTTATCGTCGGCACATGCAGCACCGCGACGTCGGCACTGCCATCGGCCATGGCGTCGGCAACTTCCAGCGCCCGCATGGTCATGATGCCGCTGGAAATGATCAGCACGTCGCGTCCGTCACGCAGCAACTTGGCCTTACCCAATTCGAACCGGTAGTCGTACTGATCCAGGACCATCGGCACCTTGCCCCGCAGCAGGCGCATGTAGACCGGCCCGTCGTGGGCGGCGATGGCGGCGACCGCCTGGGTGGTATCCAGGGCATCACAGGGGTCGACCACGGTCAGACCGGGTATCGCGCGCATCAGCGCGAGGTCGTCGGTTGCCTGATGGCTGGGGCCGTAGCCGGTGGTGAGGCCTGGCAGGGCCGCACAGATCTTGACGTTCAGGTTCTCTTCGGCGATGACCTGATGGATGAAGTCATACGCCCGTCGGGTGGCGAACACGGCATAGGTCGTGGCGAACGGCACCAGGCCTTCCTTCGCCAGGCCGCCGGCCGCGGCCATCAACAGCTGCTCCGCCATCCCCATCTGCAGGTAACGATCCGGGTACTCCCGGGCGAAGAGATGCAGGTCCGTGTACTTGGAAAGATCCGCAGTCATGCCGACGATGCGCGAATCCCGCGCGGCCGCCGCGATGAGCGCCTGCCCGAAGGGTGCAGCCTCGGTACGCTGCCCTTCACTGGCAATCGAGGCGATCATGGCCGAGGTCGTGAGGCGCGGCTTTTTCAAGGTGTCGACACTCATGTCACTGCGCCTCCTGCTGATAGTTGCCATCGAGCACGTCGAGCGCCTGTTGCCATTCATGGGGCTCGACGCGGATGAAGTGGTTCTTCTCCCGGGCTTCGAGAAAGTCCACGCCCTTGCCCATCAGGGTGTCGAACAGGATGACCCGCGGCTTGGGCTCGGGTAGCGCCATCGCGGTATCGAACGCCGCGAGCACGGCGGCCAGGTCATTGCCGTCCACGCGCTGTACGTGCCAACCGAACGCCTGCCATTTATCAACCAGGGGCTCGAAGCCAAGGATGTCGTTGGAATCGCCATCGGCCTGCTGCTTGTTCAGGTCCACCAATGCGATGAGATTGGTCAGCTTGTGGTGCGCGGCCGACATCGCGGCCTCCCAGGTCGCCCCTTCGTCCAGTTCGCCATCGGACATGGAGTTGAAGACCCACGCCGGGTTGCTCTTGAGCCGTAATCCGAGCGCCATGCCCACACCTATGGCGAGCCCTTGGCCAAGCGATCCACCGGAGATCTCCATTCCCGGCGTGTAGGTGGCCATTCCCGACATCGGCAGCCGGCTGTCATCCGCGCCATAGCTCTCCAGCTCGCTCTCGGGAATCACCTGCGCTTCCAGTAGCGCGGCGTAGAGCGCTATCGCGTAATGGCCATGGGAGAGCAGAAATCGATCCCGGCCATCCCACTCGGGATCGCCAGGGTCGAGATTCATGGCGTGGCAATAGGCGACGGCCAGGACATCGGCCCAACCGAGGGCCTGGCCTACATAGCCCTGCCTTGGACTTCACCCATGCGCAGGGCAAAACGGCGGATTCGCCAGGCGTGATAGGCCAGGCGGTCGAGTGGTTCCACCGCCGGAGCAGCGGCCACGGAATTTATTGTCATTATGAATTCCTCGATGTGCAGGCCTGCTCAGGACAGGTGCTTCAAATTCATCCAAAGCACAGTGAGCGGCCTGGAAACCACGCTACCATCGGGAAAACTAGGCGGACAAAGGAGTTTTTAACAGCAATGGATGAATCCAATTCACGTATCAACCTGCTCAGGCGTGTGCCCCTGACCACCCTCAAGGTCTTCGAGGCTGCCGGCAGAACCGAATCCTTTGCCCTGGCCTCCCAGGAACTCGGCATCACCTCCAGTGCGGTCAGCCACTCCATTCGCAAGCTCGAAGAATCCATCGAGCTCGTCCTGTTCGAGCGCAGCACACGCGAGGTTCGCATCACCAGCAAAGGCCGCCTTTTGCTCGAGCACGTTCAGCGTGGACTGGGCGAGATGCACAGAGGGCTCTCACTCATCCAGGCGAGCGAACCGCCCCCGCTCCGCCTGCACACCGCCCCCAGCTTCGCGACGCAGTGGCTCTTGCCCAGGCTTCCGGATTTCGTGAAGAAGCATCCCCACATCGACCTGCGCTTCTCCGCGAGCACGGACTATGCGCGGTTCGAGAACGACGATTTCGATCTCGACATCGTCTACGGCGAACCCCGCCAGGACTTCTGCGAACACGTCCCGCTGGCCGTCGAGCATCTCACGCCCCTTTGCTCCCCCGCGCTGGCCGAGGCCATCAAGACGCCACAGGATCTGCACCAGCACACGCTGATCCAGTGCGATGTGCAGATGCTGCAATGGAAGGGCTGGTTCGAAGCCAATCACCTGCTGCCGGTGCATCACTACTCCCTGCGCTTCGATCGCAGCGCCATGGCCATCGCCGCTGCGGTCAATGGCATGGGGGTAGTCCTGGAGTCCACGCTTCTGGCTGAAAGGGAACTGCAGGAAGGCCGCCTGGTGGCCCCCCTGCGCAGCCTGACCCACGACATCCAGTACGTCGGCCACTTTCTCGCCTATCCCAAAAGCCGCACTCGCAACGAAGCGGCAGAGGTGTTCAAGAAATGGCTACTGGACGAACTGGGCGTTCGTTAGCACGACGGGAGGCGGCGCGGTTAGGTGAGCGAGAGCGCCGAGCGGGCGATCTTCGCTCGGCGTTGCGTCGAATGCTTCCCTACCTGACGACCCCATTCACCTTGAACAGCCAGTCGAAGGTCTGGTCAAGGGTGGGCGAAGCCGTTTCGAGAGGTTCCTTCGCCAGCTGGTCGGAGGTACGCGCGAATACCTCCCTGACCCCCGGCAACACCGCGACCGGCATCTCGGCTACCCGCAGTTGGCGCTCGGCCTCTTCGACTTCCTTGAGACGACGCGGAGCATGCACGACATGCGTTCTGATCAGGGCGCCGAGAAAGTCTCTGAGCGACGCCTGGTCGATGTCGCTCAGGGCATCGTGGAGCTGTTCCGTGATGCCCTGCTTTTCCGCCGCCATGAAGCACTCGATGGTCAGGGCCTCCAACCCCTTGGTGAAGACGCTGCGCAGGATCTTCAAGGCGGCGGCATCGCCTGCAGCGCCCCCCTCGACCGGTTTGAGCGGTGCGCCGGCTTCGGCGAAAAGGGCAACCGCGCGCTCCAGGCCCACGCCCGCGCCCAGCAGGTTGGTCCTGGCCTGCGTCAGCGCGATGGCACCCAGGATCGCCACGTCCACGTAGGGTATCGCGCGCTCGGCCGCGATGGCCGCAGCCTGCCTGATCTGCTGCGGATCCGCGGTGGTCATGTCGATGAACAGCGCACCCGCCTGCATAGGGGCGAGCGCCTGTTCGGCGACCTGAAGCGAGACGGTACCGAAGACGCACGAAACGACGATGTCGCAGTCGGGTACCGCCTCCTCTATCGAGGCGAAAAGGGCCAGGCCATGCTCTTTGGCAAAATCCTGGGCTCTGGGTGACGGCTTGAGATCACACAATATGAGCTCGTGACCCGCTGCCACCCAAGGGTTCGCATAGGTGAGGCCCACTTCGCCTGCGCCGATAATCGCTATCTTCATTTGCTATTCCGTAATCAATGGGCCGCGTAGGCGCCCCGGTAGGTTCCAGCGGCAATTTGCGCCAGCATGTCCGCTTCCTTGCGTTCGGTCGCCAGGCACCGATCGAGCAGCTCAGCGGCCTGGGCGATGGGAAAGGCGACGATGCCGTCATGGTCGCCCACGACGAGGTCACCCGGGGAGACGATCATGTCGCCAATGCTCACCGGCACGTTGATCTCGCCAGGGCCGTTCTTGTAGGGGCCACGGTGATAGCCGCCGCGGGCGAAGATGGGAAAGCTGCCTTTGCTGATCGTCGCCAGGTCGCGAATCACCCCGTCGACCACCACTCCCGCAGCACCGCGCTTTTCCGCGATAGCGGCCATGATGTCGCCCATCAGGGCGCGACTCAGGTCCCCACCGCCATCGACCACCAGCACCTGACCAGGCACGAGGAGTTCCAGCGCCTGGTGGATGGCGCGGTTGTCGCCGGCGGGTACTTTGACGGTGAGTGCAAGGCCGGCCATGGTGCCTTCGATACGGTGAAAGGGCCGCAACGGGGCGCCAGGAAGCCGATCGAGACAATCGCTGATGATCGAGGTGGAGGTGCGGGCGAAGGCTTCGACCAGGGCGGTTGGACTGGAAGCGATGACGGTCATGGGGGCTCCTCTTGTTGGATTACGTCGAGGATAGGCCTGTAGCCAAATAGAAAAAGCGATATTAAGGTATGGTTATTCATGCCTGGAAGGAATGCTAATGGTCACGCTTCGGCAATTGCTGGCGCTGCACTGGATTGAACGCCTGGGTACGTTCGAAAGAGCCGCCGAGCACCTCAACACAACCCAGTCGGCCATCTCGAAACGGGTGCAGGAGCTGGAGTCCTCCACCGGCCTGCAGCTGTTCGATCGCTCGCAGCGGGGTGCCCGTTTCACCGCCGAGGGTGAAGAGCTCCTGGTCATTGCGCGGGAGATGCTCGACCTGAGCGAGCGCATCAGCTCGCTCAAGGACGGCAAGCACGTCACCACGCGCCGGCTGCGGCTCGGCGTCACGGAGCTCACCGCCTGGACCTGGCTACCTCGGCTGGTCACGCGCCTGGTCGAGGATTTTCCCGGGCTTACCGTGGAGCCCGAGGTCGACATGAGTCGCAACCTCCATGAACGCCTGATGGACGACCTGGTCGACCTTATCGTGATCCCGGATACCTTCACGGCACCCGAGGTCACCAGCGTGCCGCTGGCGACGGTGGAGAATGCCTGGATGGCGGCGCCGGGGCTGGTCCGCAGTTCAGGGGTGGTGAGCCTGGCAGAACTGGCCAGGTATCCCATGCTGATGCAGGGCAAGAAGTCTGGATCGGGGCTGTTCGTGAATCGCTGGCTGCATGCACGGGGCATCGAGCTGCCCAGGATTCTCTCCTCCGACAGCCTCACCGCCATGCTTGGACTGGCCTCGGCGGGCCTGGGCGTCACCTATCTGCCGCGCGAGTGCTTCCGGCCGCTGGTCGACGAAGGGAAGCTCGCCATCGTCGGGACCGATCCCGAACTGCCTCCGGTCCCCTACATGGCCATGTATCGCAATGATCGGCCTTCGACCTTCGTGGCCGAGATCGCGACCTTGGCTACGCAGCTCTGCGACTTCACCAAACAGTTGCAGCGTTAGCCCCGGACCGCCTGGCGGCTCTGGCGTCCCGGGAACGGCAGCGTGGTCGGTGGGACTGATCACGCCGCGGACGCGGCCCTGGCGCCCCAGGCCCTTCCGGCTAGGCAGCAGCGGCTTCGGCGGGCGTGGTAGCAGGCTCGGAAATGGTCAGCACGAAGGCCAGCGCCGCCAGGGAGCAGACACCGAGGAAGATGAACACCGCCGTCCAGCTATAGCTGTCCAACAGAAAACCGGTGATCAGCGGCGCCATGGCCCCGCCCGCCTGGCCGGCGCTGTTGACGACCGACGCGGCGACCGGATAGGTCTTGCGAGTCGTCAGGCTCATCGAATAGACCGAAAACGACGAGTAGCCGATGTTGAGCAGAAAGCCGGTACCGAAGAGCAACAGACTGACCGCGAGCAGGCCGTTGGGCGCATAGACCAGGGCGATCATCATCAGGCAGGTGGCGACCGCGCTGATCATCATCGTGGGTTTGCGGCGGCGGTCCAGGATCCGGTCCGATAGCCAGCCGCCGACGATGTTGCCCAGCACGCCACCGACAAAGGGCAGCGCAGCCACGAAGCCCACCTGCATCAGCTCGAAGTGCTTTACCTCGCCCAGGTATTTGGGAAGCCAGGCCAGCAGCACGTTCACCACCCCGGTCATGAGCAGATAGCCCAGACCGCAGCCCCACACGTTCCAGGATCTGAAGACGGATTGGGACGTCTCCAGGGTGGGCGTACGCTCATAACGCAGAACCCGGTCGAAGGTGCCGAAGTCCTTGTGTGTGCGGACCGCCCCATTCTGCGTGGTCGTCTGATCCTCGATATGCTCGGCCTCGGCGTCGCTCACCCGCTTGCAGGTCCGCGGATCGTTCGGGACCAGCCACCACCACAATAGCGCCAGCAGTACCCCAGGAACGGCGAAGGCGATGAACATGGTCCGCCAGCCATCCAGCAGGATCAGCGCAGCGCCTACCGGCGGCGCAATGACCGCCCCCATCTTCGCTGCAGACAAAAAGGCTCCGGTAGCCATGCCCTTCTCCCGCGGCGGAAACCAGCGATTGATGGTACTCAGCATGGAGAGCGGCAAGGCAGCCTCCGCCACGCCCAGGGCGGAGCGATAGAGCTTGAGCATGCCGATGCTGTGGGAGGTACCTATCAACAGCGTGACGACTGAGGTGAGCCCAATCGCGGCGGGAGCGACTACACGCACGCTGACTTTGCTGAGCAGAAAGCCGGCGGGTATCTGGCCAAGGGAATAGAACAGGAAGAAGGCGCTGACCAGCAGGCCTACCTCGGCATTGGTCGCACCGAACTCCTTCTGGATATAGGGCAGCGCGATGCCGATATTGGCCCGATCGGCCGCCGCGAGCATGTATACGACCACGATGACCGCCAGCACCACCCAGCGATAGCGGGTCATGGACGCGGTCTTCCCTGCCGCCCGCTCCGCCGCGCCAGGCGCTGCCTTCGAAGCCAAAGATTCGCTCATGGGTCCTCCAGTTTTTTATGCTTATCAGGAATAGACGACGTTGTACGGCGGTCTTGTAGGTGAAAAAAGCGATAAATAGGCACATAGAACCATTCCTCTATGGAATGTTCACGGCGCAGGCTGTGCTATTTGTCAGTACTGAAATAACTCCCAGGCGCCACCTTTACCGGCGAACACCCAAGGTTCCAGGATCAACCACCCAGCACCCCAGAGGTGCCCTCCTCCCCCTCGCCCGCTACAATGCGCGCCTTGTCGTGCCACGCCTGATCGAGAAGACCCGCCATGTCCCTGCCCAAGCACCATCTGGAATTGCTCAGCCCTGCCCGCGATGTCGGTATCGCACGGGAGGCCATCCTGCATGGGGCCGATGCCATCTACATCGGCGGGCCGAGCTTTGGTGCACGGCACAATGCCTGCAACGAGGTCAGCGAGATCGCCGCGCTGGTGGAGTTCGCCCGGCGCTATCACGCGCGGGTGTTCACCACCATCAACACCATCCTGCATGACGACGAGCTGGAGCCGGCCCGCAAGCTGATCCACCAGCTGTACGACGCGGGAGTGGATGCGCTGATCGTGCAGGACCTGGGCGTGCTGGAGCTGGACATCCCGCCGATCGAGCTGCATGCCAGTACCCAGACCGACATCCGCACCCTGGCACGAGCCAGGTTTCTCGACCAGGCCGGCTTCTCCCAGCTGGTACTGGCGCGCGAGCTGAATCTGCAGGAGATCTCGGCCATCGCCGCCGAGACCGACGCCGCCATCGAATTCTTCATCCATGGCGCCCTGTGCGTGGCCTTCTCCGGCCAGTGCAACATCTCCCATGCCCAGACCGGCCGCAGCGCCAACCGTGGCGACTGCTCCCAGGCCTGCCGCCTGCCCTACACCTTGAAGGATGACCAGGGCCGGGTAGTGGCCTTCGAGAAGCACCTGCTGTCGATGAAGGACAACAACCAGAGCGCCAACCTGCGCGCCCTGGTCGAGGCCGGCGTGCGCTCCTTCAAGATCGAGGGGCGCTACAAGGACATGGGCTACGTGAAGAACATCACCGCCTACTACCGCCAGCTGCTCGACGAGATCCTCGAAGACCGCACCGACCTGGCCCGCGCCTCCAGCGGCCGCACCGCGCACTTCTTCGTGCCCGATCCGGACAAGACCTTCCACCGCGGCAGCACCGACTATTTCGTCACCGACCGCAAGGTGGACATCGGCGCCTTCGACTCGCCGACCTTTACCGGTCTGCCGGTGGGTCAGGTGGAGAAGGTCAACAAGCGCGACTTCATCGCCGTGACCGAGGAGCCCCTGTCCAACGGCGACGGCCTCAATGTGCTGGTCAAGCGCGAGGTGGTGGGCTTTCGCGCCAATGTCGCCGAGCTCAAGAACGAATTCGAGGAAGACGGTGCGAAGCGCTACCGCTATCGCGTCGAACCCAACGAGATGCCCGAGGGGCTGTATCGCCTGCGCCCGAATCACCCGTTGTCACGCAACCTGGATCACAACTGGCAGCAGGCCCTGCTCAAGACCAGCGCCGAGCGCCGCATCGGTGTGCGCTGGCAGGTTGAGCTGCGCGAGCAACGGCTGCAGCTGACCGCCACCAGTGAGGAAGGCGTCAGCGCCACCGTCGCTCTGGACGGCCCCTTCGGCGTGGCCAACAAGCCGGAACAGGCGCTGGACGGCCTGCGCGATCTACTGACCCAGCTGGGTACCACCGAGTACCACGCCCTGGACGTGACGCTGGATGCACCCCAGGCCTTTTTCGTACCCAATTCGCAACTCAAGGCGCTGCGCCGCGAGGCCATCGAACAGCTAACCGCCGCGCGCGTCGCCGCCCATCCGCGTGGACGTCGCAAGGCCGAGACCAGCCCGCCGCCGGTGTACCCCGAGTCGCACCTGTCGTTTCTCTACAACGTCTACAACCAGAAGGCCCGCGACTTCTACCACCGCCATGGCGTGCAACTGATCGACGCGGCCTACGAGGCCCACGAGGAGCCTGGCGAGGTGCCGGTGATGATCACCAAGCACTGCCTGCGCTTCTCCTTCAACCTCTGCCCCAAGCAGGCCAAGGGCGTCACTGGCGTGCGCACCAAGGTCGCGCCGATGCAGCTGGTCCACGGTGATGAGGTGCTGACCCTGAAGTTCGACTGCAAGCCCTGCGAGATGCACGTGGTGGGCAAGATGAAGGGTCATATCCTCGACCTGCCGCTGCCCGGCAGCCAGGCCGCCGCCAAAGCGGTCGCCAGCATCAGCCCGGAAGACCTGCTCAAGACCATCCGCCACAAGCCGACCGGCTATAGCCACTGATGCCACGCGGGCTTACCAGGATCTGATCCGGACTGTCCCCCACGTCAGCTGATCGATTCGGGAGCCCGCCTGGTCGCCATGACCTTGGCAGGCTGGCGAAACCTCCGCTGCCCTCCTTACCTTCTCGCTATCGGCGCACGGCCATCCCGGCCGGCGCTGCTGTGCGCTCATCACCCTGCGCTCGAGCGTCGGACCGCCCTATCGAGGGTGGACGACCCCTTCTATTCAGCCAGTCCGCACCCCCGCCAGAACGCCCAGGCCAAAGGCGCTCACTATTGATCGCGGCTGCTTTGCCACTGGTTGCATGCGCCAAAAAGCGAAAAAAAATGGCACGGCACCGGCTCAATGGACTCAAACCCGGCTGATGCGATCCGCAGGTTCCTGATAGAACGGCGAACTGGCGGACTGCGTCCTGTGTTCCAGTTGGCCAAGAGAGCGCTGGATAAAACGAGTCGCGACAACGCCTGAGCGGGCTGGTCGTGATTATTTTTAAATCAGCTAGAAGACCCCTGCTTTATGGATCTAGGATTTTTCAATGTCATGCTATCGACCAGTCTGCTCGGCATCTCGCTGGCCAACTGGTTCGCCATGCTGTGCACCATCCTGCTCAGCTTCACCCTCGCCCGAACCGTCATCGGCTTCGTCCTGAGAAACCTGCGGTCCCGCGCAGAGAAACCGGGTGCCCATGTCAGCCATATCGCCATTCAGGTCTTGTCCAGCACCAGCAATACGCTGTTGTTGCTGGCCGCCATTCTGATCGGCGTAGGGATACTGGACTTGCCCGAACGCTGGCTGACCCGGGTCAGCAGCCTCTGGTTCGTGGTGGCGGCGCTGCAGGTCGGGCTATGGGCCAACCGGGCGGTGGCCTTGGCGGTGCACCACTACTTCGTCAAGCATAGCCAGGCGGACGTCTACCAGGGCAGCGCCCTGGCCACCTTGTCGCTCTGGGGGGCCAAGGTGTTGCTCTGGGCCGTGGTCGGCCTGGCCATGCTGTCCAACCTTGGGGTGAACATCACTGCCTTCGTCGCCAGCCTTGGCGTCGGCGGCATCGCCATCGCCCTGGCCGTGCAGAACATCCTGGGCGATGTGTTCGCATCCCTCTCCATTGCGGTGGACAAACCCTTCGAGGTCGGCGACTTCATCGTCGTGGGCTCCCTGGCGGGCACGGTCGAACACGTAGGCCTCAAGACCACCCGGATCAGAAGCCTGGGCGGCGAGCAGATCGTCATGGCGAACGCCGAGATGATCGGCAGCACCATCCAGAATTACAAGAAGCTGCAAGAGCGCCGTATCGTCTTCAAGTTCGGACTGACCTACGCCTCCCAGCCCAACCAGATCAAACAGGTCACCACGGCCCTGAAGGAGATCATTCAACGGCAGGACAAGACGCGCTTCGACCGCGCCCACTTGCTGACCTTTGGTGACAGTTCGCTGGAATTCGAAGTCGTCTACATCGTGCTGGATGCCAGCTACAACGTGTACATGGACATCCAGCAGGCGATCAATATCGAGATGATGGAAGCCTTCGCCAAGATCGGCGTGCGTTTCGCCCTCTCCAGCCGAAGTCTCTATGTCGAAACCCTGCCCGCGGACTTTCCGCTGGAAAAGGATCGCCAGGATGACACTCAGCGGGATGCCTGGACGCAACACGGCATCCAATAGATCCCCCTCGGAGACGACCCGTGCTGTAACTGGCAGCGATCATTCTCTTCATAACGGCGGTTCTGGCTTTTCTGAACCGTCGCTATGTCGGGCTTCCCTCAGCGATCGGCGTGATGGCCATCGCCCTGGCGCTTTCCCTCGGGTGCATCGGGCTGGACTGGCTCGGGTTTCCTCTGGTCCGCGACTACGAGCAGAACCTGCTGAGCTCCATCGACTTCTCCGAACTGCTGATGCAGGGGATGCTGTCCGTGTTGCTCTTCGCCGGGGCCCTGCATATCGATCTGAGCGAGCTCAGAGCCTTTCGCTGGCAGGTGTCGCTGCTGGCGGTCGTGGGCACGACCGTATCCACCCTGGTGGTCGGATTTGCGCTGTTCTATCTGTTGTCATTTACCCATGTCTCGCTCTCGCTGATCCACTGCCTGATCTTCGGTGCGCTGATTTCACCGACGGACCCCATCGCCGTCATGGGCATCCTCAAGACGGCCGGAGCGCCCAAGAACACCGAACTGGTCATCGCGGGCGAGTCGCTGTTCAACGATGGCGTGGGTGTGGTGCTCTTTTCGGTGCTCCTGGCGACGTTGGTCAACGACGAACCCATCACCGTGACCAGCACCCTGGAAATCTTCGCCCACGAAGCGGGTGGTGGCATCCTGCTGGGGCTGGTCGTGGGCTATCTGGCCTTTGTCATGCTGCGCAGCATCGACAGCTATCCGGAAGAGATCCTGATCACCCTGGCGACGGTCCTGGGCGGCTACACCCTGGCCAACCGCCTGGGCGTATCCGGTCCGCTGGCAATGGTGGTCGCCGGCTTGATCATCGGCAACCATGGCCGGGCGCTGGCGATGTCGGACACCACACGCAAACGGATCGACGCCTTTTGGGAGCCCTGGATGAGATCCTCAATGCCGTGCTGTTCGTGCTGATCGGACTGGAAATCATCCTGATCGACCTGGCCCCTCCGCTGCTGCTGGGCGGGGTTATGGTCGCGGTGCTGACGCTACTGGCGCGCCTGGTCACGGTGGGAATCCCCGTGGGGCTGCTGGGCAGGAAATTTCGGCTGGTCCCCGGCTCCTGGCGGATTCTGACCTGGGGTGGCCTGCGCGGAGGGATCTCGGTAGCGCTGGCCCTTTCCCTGCCCATCGGCGGCGAGCGCGACGTAATCCTCACCCTGACGTACGTGGTGGTGATCTGCTCGATATTGGGTCAGGGCCTGACCATCGGCAAGGTTGCGAAAACGGTATGCAATCCTGCCGCAACCCCATCGCAGGAGCGGCACTGACCCACTGCGGAGCACCGTATCCAGCCGCTGGCGGCTCGATACGGGAAAAGACGAGTCGACCCATGCTCACCGGACACCAATTCAGCATGGGTCGCCCGCTACGTCTTCACGCGGCCTGCGGCGCCTGTCGAGCCAGGCCGTTGTAGGCGTCGAGCATGCGTTCGCACCAGGCCGTGAGGGGATCGTCCTGGGCCAATAGCGATTGGGTGCTGACGACCCGGGCCCACTGGAAGGCACCGAATACGATGTGATCGGCGTAGGCCGGCGCGTCACCCGCCAAATAATCCTGTTGGGCCAGGGTGCTACGCAACGGCTTCAGGATCGCCCGAAAGGCCTGCAGCGATGCCTCGCGCTTGCTAGCCAGCTCATCCAGGGATACCCCAAACGCCGCTTCGCGGGTCTGCTTGAAATAGTCCTTGTCGGCTTCGTCCAGCACGGCATGGACATCAGGCAGGATCAACCGGGCGAGTGCCGGATGCACGCTGTCCGCCACCCATTGACTGACGAAACGCGTCAGCGCCTTGAGCGAAGCGTCGCCCAGCAGCGAGGGCCGATCAGGGTACTGGTGATCCAGATACTCGGCGATGGCCCAGCTGTCGCTCACGCAGTGCTCGCCGTCGACCAGCACAGGCACCTTGCCCTGCCCGGAGAAGGCAATGGCCTCCTTCTCGTGGAAGCGCCAGGCGACGGTTTCGACCGGTAGGCCCTTGTGAGCCAGCGCCAGGCGCACGCGCCAGCAATAGGGGCTGAAGCGGCAGCTGTCGTCGGCACCAGCCAATTCGTACAGGCGTAGCGGAGTGGTCATTGGTGGTTCTCTCGTTAGTCGGTCAATGGGCGTGTTCCAGGCGATAGCCGTTGTACGCCGGGTCTCTTAAGACAGCGACAACGGTCCATCAGCACCGAATCGACTGCCTTTCTTCAGCTCGCATTGACCTAGCATCAGCTGAAGGCGCTACCCGCTTCCTATCGAATGGTAACTTTGCTGACGAACGAAGCCGGCCAGGCGGATGAGGCAGGAGCGTGTCCTCCGCCGGGCGAAGGCCCCATGGACATCGGCTACAGTTCACCAAGAACCTTTATCCGCTGCGAAAGCCGTGGGCTAGCGCAAACCACCTAGAGCAAGGAGCCGGGCATGGCGCAGAACGACGACAACCAGGACTACATCTCCACGATCCAGGCATTGGAAAGCCTCTATGGCCAGGTCGCGGCACCGTCGATTCTCAAGGAAGTCGATCATATCCACCCGGTCTATCGCCCCTTCATAGAGGCAGCATCTTTCGTCATCCTGGCGTCTTCAGGGCCCGAGGGGCTCGATGCCTCGCCACGAGGCGACGCACCGGGTTTCGTCCATGTCCACGATTCGAAAACCCTTTACCTGCCAGATCGCCGTGGCAACAACCGCCTGGATACGCTGCGCAATATTCTTCAGGATCCTCAGGTAGCCCTGCTGTTCCTCATTCCCGGCATCGGCGAAACCTTGCGCATCAATGGAACCGCCCGGATAGCGGTCGATACGGCGCTGCTGGCGCGTTTCGAAGTCAACGGCCAGCGTCCCCGCACCGTTCTGGAAGTCACGGTCTCCAGCGTCTACTTCCAATGCAGCCGCGCGGTCATCAGGGCCGGTCTGTGGGATGCGTCCAAACACTTGGGGCGCAGTGCGCTGCCTACTCCTGGCGCGATTCTAAAAAGCCTCTGCCCCGAGAAGGTGGATGGAGACGCCTACGATCAAGCCTTGCCACAGCGTATCGCCAGTACGCTCTACTAGTGCGTGCTGGTAGACCAGGTCTGTTTGCCACCGCCCTCTCAGCTCACGCGCCGAGTGCCCTCGTCTCCCTGCGACAACCCTCAAGGACCTCACCATGAACTTCACGGATATCCTCGTCCCCACCTACGTGAACATGCTCCAGGCCTTGTCGGCCTGGCTCGACAAGGCGGAGGTCCAGCGGCCGGACGGCGCCGCCGAAGCCTTGTTGGTCGCACGACTGGCGCCCGATATGTTTCCCCTGGCGACTCAAATTCGCTTCGCCTGCGTCCAGGCCCAGGAAGGCCTGTTGCGCCTATACGGCCAGAGCTTTCCACCCGAGCTGAAAGTTCTGCTCGACGAGGGACGCAATGGGGCGGAACAGCCCGGCACCCTCGCCCAGGCACAGACCCGAATCCAGGAAACCCTGGACAGGGTAAAAACCATTCCGGCCGACCGCTCTCCCCTCACGGAAGGAGCGGCCGTCGCGCACGAACTACCCCAGGGGCTGGTGTTCGATTTCACCGCCGAACAGTTCGTCCGTGACTGGGCGCTGCCGCAGTTCTACTTTCATGTGATGACCGCCTACGCCATCCTGCGGGCCCAGGGTGTGGAGCTGGGCAAGGCCGACTATGTGGCCCATGTGCTGCCCTGCCTACGCTCCGGTGCGCCGTCTGCCTGAGGGCTAGTGGTAAGGCGCCTTGGATGGGGGCGATCAGGACAGGCGTCATTGCTCCGCAATCGCACTGCGCGCCAGGCGCGGGTTATGTAATGACGGATACTTTCCCCATTCTACCGACCCGGTATAGGCTGAGTACCGCGACGCCCGCCCTCAGCCAAGTCAATTGGGCGACAGCAGCGTTAGGGGAACGCCTGGGGTCATCCTCGCGAGGCTTGAAGCGGCTTGATCAATCGAACAAGGACTCGCTAACTGAGCTAGCCTTTTATAAAGCTATTCTTTTCATGGATCCCAGCGACGATAGTTGTTGTGCGGCACAGGCCAGCACCCAGAAAGGGTCTTCTATTGCCGACTGTACAAAACATGTACAGGCACCAGCTCGTCGTACAACGCGGAAACAGCAGCCGACATGGCGGTCCCTGTCTAACGACGTCCTACGATAGCCAGGTCCATCCTTGAATCGCCTTGTCCTTATTGCTGAAGATGAAAGGCTACTTGCTGAGATGCTCCGAGATATCTTCGAAGAGCATGAATGCGAAGTATTGGTCTTTAGTACCGCTGATGACGCCTGTCGCTATCTGGAACAGAATCATCCGCCATTGGACCTGCTGTTCACCGATGTAAGGATGCCAGGCTCGAAGACCGGATTTGATCTGGCGCTCAGTGCGCGGCGGCTCCAACCGACGCTACCCATCGTCGTCTCATCCGGGTACTTCGATGGCCCTGCCCAGCACCTCTCCGAGATGACCTTGCTGCCAAAACCGTGGAATCTGGAGCGACTATTGACCGTCTGCTCGTTGAAGCGCAGCTAGCTCGATACTTGCCGGAAAGTTGAGCGGCACCAGTTTTCTATTATAATCCGCGACGTTGAAAAGTCCTTATAGTGCATTCGACCGCTAGAGTCGCCATCCGCCACGCGGCTCTCCACGACGCCACTCTTCGATCTACCAAACCCTTTCTACAGGAGATTACCCTTACTATATAGTTATCGGGATAACTGGAATGGCAACAACCAATTGCGCGTTAAATATATGCGCGACGGCCTAGCTAATAACCCGAACCACTCATCTCCATGGCTTAGCGCCACTATAAATTTCTACACGACCCATCCGAAAGCCTGACTAATGGCGTCACTACTCCCTCTTAGTTGCGGGCTGGACTTTACCGTCCGCCCTTTTTAGCAGGAGCTTCACATGTTCAAGAATTTCAGGATCGGCACCCGCCTTATCGTGTCCTTTATTGCCGTCGCAGCCATCAGCCTGGTGGTTGGGGTCGCGGGTCTGAACAACAGCAGCCAGATCAATGATCTGGCAACTCAACTCTATGAAAACGAACTGCTGGGGTTGTCATACATCAAGGACGCCAACCTGAATCTTATTTTCATTGGTCGTGCGCGCAGTAACTACCTGTTGGCAGCCAGCGACGAGGACCGGAGTCGCGCCCAGGCGGAAGTCAAACAAGGCCTCGCCAACGTAAGGGAAAATCTGGCCAAAGCCCGCCCTCTGTTCAACAGCGAAGCGTCGGCGAACAACTTCCGGCAAATCGACGACCTGCTCACCAGCTATACCACCCAATTGGATCAGGCCATGACGCTCGCTCGTGACCGTGCGTTGCGCGAGGCAGATCCGGTACTGGACAACCAACTCGCCAGTGTCCGTCGCTATGGTGATCAGGTTGGCGCGCTGATGGCCGAGCTGTCCAAGCGTAAAGAGCAGAATGCCAGCGACGCCAACGACCTCACCGACCAGCTCTATGAACACAGCCGGGTGATGCTGATCGGTATCATCTCCGTGGGTGTGGCCTTCGGCATCCTGCTGGGCTTCTTGATGAGTCGCAGCATCACCCGCCCCCTGCGGGCCGCCGTCGAGATTGCCGATCGCCTGGCCGCTGGCGACCTCACCCAGCGCATCGAGGCCGAAGGTCGCGACGAGACGGCCGCTCTGCTACGCGCCATGGACGGCATGAACCAGCGGCTGTCGCAGATCATCAGTGACGTGCGCAGCGCGTCCGATGGACTGGCCAGCGCCTCGGAAGAAATATCGGCCACCGCTCAGAGCATCAGCCAGGCCAGCACCGAGCAGGCGGCATCGGTCGAGGAAACCAGCGCCAGCGTCGAGCAGATGTCGGCCTCCATCGCGCAGAATACCGAAAACGCCAAGGTCACCGACGGCATGGCCGGCAAGGCGAACCGCGAGGCCAGCGAAGGGGGGCAAGCGGTGAAAGATACCTTGATTGCCATGAAGACCATCGCGACCAAGATCAGCATCATCGACGACATCGCCTACCAGACCAATCTGCTAGCCCTTAACGCCGCCATTGAGGCAGCCCGTGCCGGCGAGCACGGCAAGGGCTTTGCAGTGGTCGCCTCCGAGGTACGCAAGCTGGCCGAACGCAGTCAGGTGGCGGCCCAGGAGATCAGCAACGTCGCCCAAGGCAGCGTGGCCCTGGCCGAGCGAGCCGGCGCCCTGCTGGACGAGATGGTGCCGTCCATCAGCAAGACCTCCGACCTGGTCCAGGAGATTACCGCAGCGTCTGAAGAGCAGACGTCCGGTGTCGAACAGATCAATGGCGCCATGTTGCAATTGAGCCAGGTCACCCAACAGAACGCCTCGGCCTCCGAAGAATTGGCCGCCACGGCAGAAGAGATGAGCAGTCAGGCCGAACAGCTTCAGCAACTGATGGAGTTCTTTACCCTGAACGGCGCCGCGGGAGACCAAGAGGCGCCACGCTCTACCGCCAAGCGTTCAGACCCAGGCCTGGCCAAGCGTACGTCGGCGTTGATCGGTACCCAGCGTCACGGACCCCATGGCGGCGTGCCGGCTGGCTTCGCTCGTTTCGAAGAGACTGCCTGACCGGTTGATGGCTTCTGAGCGCAGCCAATGGGCTCTGGTGCCGGCTGATAGCCGGCACCTAGCGTCTCGCTAACGCCGCTTTCAATCGAACGGGATGGCCGCGTATCGAGGCGACGCCACAGCACGTGAATACCCGCCCGCCTCAACTTTTCACTCGTTCAGGCGAAGAAACTGCTTCAGTCTCAGCACGATGCATTCGACGTTTTCCTTCGTGGAGAAACCCACTCGCGGCCAGTCGTATCGGCTATCGCGCGCCGTGGCCTGGCCATTCATGGCCTTCAGCTCCGCAAAGAACTTCTTGCTTTCAGCAATGCCCCTCCCCGCCCTGCGCGCATGGGATTCGACGTCAAAAGCAATTTCGCCAAGATTGCCATCGGCTGCTCCAGCGCCTGGCCGGTACAAGAAGATCTGGCCCTTCTCGACTTTCACGCACCTGAAGCCACTGCCACTCTCCATCTCGTAGAGGGCCCCATAGATATCGGTCAACAGGCGCCTAGCCGTCTCGAACACATATGCATCCATCTATCCTGCTCCCTGTTTTTCAAGCGAACGACGGCCGCCACAACTGCCTGGATACAGTTGATTGAAAAACCTTAGCAGCAGGTAAGGAATTAATTCCTGACGGACATATCCCCTCACAGTTGTCAGGGATGCTGCACAAAACGCGCGACAGGTACGTCGTAGCGCCCCAATCGCCAGGTGGCGAGGTGCTACAAAGACCCGCTAACGCCTGGACCCTTGAAGATGGCAACGAACGACGGCAGACAGCGGATACGCCTAGCCAACGATTTCCGCGCGATAAGCGGCAAATGACCCTGACCAAATGGCCAGAAGCGCACCTACCCCTGCTTACGGTCGCGGTTACCCCCGTGGCGAACAGGCGTTTCCGCGGACCTTCGAACAGATTGAAAAGCGCGCGCTGGCGCCTGGACGGCTCAGCCCTTGAAGCCCTTGCCGACCAGATAGACCTCACGCGAGCGGGGACGCGAGGCTTCGGGCTTGCGGATCGAGACCTTCTCGAAGGAGGTACGCACATCCTTGAGGAATTCGTCGGAGCCCTCACCCTGGAAGACCTTGACCACATAGTTGCCGCCGGGCTTGAGCACCTGGCGCACCATGTCGAGGGTCAGCTCCACCAGGTACATCGCCGCCGCCTGGTCGGCCGCCGCGACACCGCTGATGTTGGGCGCGATGTCGGAGACGATCAGATCGGGCTGCCGGCCTTCGAGCATGCTGAGGATCTTCTGGAAGACGGCGTCCTCGGTGAAGTCACCCTGGACGAAGTCGACGTTATCGAGTGCGCCCATCGGCAGGATGTCGGTCGCCACCACCCGGCCCTTCTCGCCGACGATGCCACCGGCCACCTGCGACCAGCCACCAGGGGCCGAGCCCAGGTCCATGACCAGCATGCCGGGGCGGATCAGCTTGTCCTTCTCGTTGAGCTCGATCAGCTTGTAGCTGGAGCGTGAACGCAGGCCGTCTTTCTGAGCGCGCTTTACGAAGGGATCGTTGACGTGTTCGTCCAGCCAGCGACGGCTGCTTTTGGATCGTTTCATGTTGGAGCTACCACGGGAAATCGGGTGAGAAGCGGACGCACGCCAAACCTGGCCGGCCGCAAAGAGGCGGCGATTATAAGCCGATAACGCCCTGGCACGAATCAGGGATCGCCGTGGCGACCGCTAGACCGCCGAATCGAGCGCCCATCGTCCTGGCCTGACAGCGCCGATACCGCCGGGTACAATCGCCGCCCTACCCCTCCTCCTCCCTTCCTTTGCCGGAGTCACCGGCCAGGACTATTGTCATGATTCGCATCAACGAACTGTCGCTGCCGCTTGATCACACCCCCGACGAACTGCGCCAGGCCATCCTTGGCCGCCTGAACCTGCGCGACGCCGATCTCCTGAATTTCACCGTGTTCAAGCGCAGCTACGATGCGCGCAAGAAGAACAGCGTCATCCTGTTCATCTACATCATTGACCTAGAGGTAAGGGACGAGGCAGCGGTGCTGGCGCGCTTCGCCAATGACCTGCACGTACGTCCCGCCCCGGACACCGGCTATTACCCGGTCGGCCAGGCGCCGGCGAACCTGACCGAGCGCCCGCTGGTGGTGGGTTTCGGCCCTTGCGGGCTGTTCGCTGCCCTGCTGCTGGCCCAGATGGGCTTCAAGCCCATCGTGCTCGAACGCGGCAAGGATGTGCGCAGCCGCACCAAGGACACCTGGGCGCTGTGGCGCAAGAAGGTCCTGACGCCCGAGTCCAATGTGCAGTTCGGCGAAGGCGGTGCTGGCCTGTTTTCCGATGGCAAGCTCTATAGCCAGATCAAGGATCCCAAGTTCTACGCCCGCAAGGTGATGCACGAGTTCGTCCGCGCTGGCGCGCCTGAGGAAATCCTCTATGTCAGCAAACCGCACATCGGCACCTTCCGCCTCACTGGGGTGGTGGCAGCCATGCGCGAGGAAATCATCGCGCTCGGCGGCGAAGTCCGCTTCGAGAGCAAGGTGACGGATCTGGTGATCAACGATGGCCAGCTCGAAGGCGTGGTGCTCGCCAATGGCGAGACCCTGCACAGCCGCCATGTGGTCCTCGCCCTGGGCCACAGCTCCCGCGACACCTTCCGCATGCTGCACCGCCAGGGCGTATATATCGAAGCCAAGCCCTTCGCTGTCGGCTTCCGCATCGAACACCCCCAGGGCATGATCGATCAGGCCCGCCTGGGCAAGTACGCCGGCCACCCGGAACTGGGCGCCGCCGACTACAAGCTGGTGCACCACGCCAAGAATGGCCGCGCCGTGTACAGCTTCTGCATGTGCCCGGGCGGTACCGTGGTGGCCGCCACCTCCGAGCCGGGCCGGGTCGTGACCAACGGCATGAGCCAGTACTCGCGCAACGAGCGCAATGCCAACTCCGGCATCGTGGTGGGCATCAATCCCGAGCAGGATTTCCCCGGCGATCCGCTGGCGGGCGTCGAGCTGCAGGAGCGACTGGAGTCGCGCGCCTACGAGCTGGGCGGTAGCGACTATTCCGCACCCGGCCAACTGGTTGGAGACTTCATTCGCGGCGTGCCCTCCACCGAATTCGGTGAAGTGGAACCTTCCTACAAGCCCGGCGTACGCCTGGGCGACCTAGCGCCGTCGCTGCCCGCCTACGCCATCGAGGCCATCCGCGAAGCGCTGCCCGCCTTCGGCAAGCAGATCCGCGGCTTCGACCGCCATGACGCCATCCTGACCGGCATCGAAACCCGCACCTCCTCGCCGGTGCGCATCACCCGTGACAACGACAGCCTGCAAAGCCTGAACCTTCGCGGCCTCTATCCGGCCGGTGAAGGCGCCGGTTATGCCGGCGGCATCCTGTCGGCGGGCGTGGATGGCATCAAGGTGGCCGAGGCCCTGGCCAAGTCGATGCTTGCGGATGCCGACGAGCAGCATGCCCCGCTGGCCCGAGCCGCTGGCTGATGAAGCTCGACGACCTCAAGAAACTCCACCAGAAGAAGTACCGCGCCGAATTCGGCCACTTCCTGGTGGAGGGCGAACATCTGGCACTCGAACTACAGAAGGCCGCGCTGCAGAATCCCCAGCTGCAACGTGCCGAACTCTATGTGACGGGTGCCTACGAACACTGGCGGAGTCCGTTCCGGACGCACCTGATCAGCGACCGGCAGATGGGGCAGCTCGCCGACACCAAGACCCCGCAAGGGATCCTGGCAGTGGTGCCAATGCCCGTGCCTCTGACCAGCGCGCCGGCAATCGCCGAAGGCGAACGCGCGGTCTATCTGCACGAGATCCAGGACCCGGGCAACCTGGGCACCATCCTGCGTACCCTGGCCTGGTTCGGTGGCTTTCGCTGCCTGCTGAGCCCCGGCAGCGTCGACCCCTACAACCCCAAGGTCGTCCGCGCCAGCATGGGCGCCATCTTCCATACGCCGCTGGAGCTCGACGTCGAACTCGACGGCTTGCAGGAACGCTTCCCTCGCCTCGCCTGCTTGGACATGCACGGCGAGCCCGTGCAGTCGGCCCAGTTCAAGGCCTTCGACTGTTACCTGTTCGGCAACGAAGCCCGCGGCGTTCCTCGTGAACAACTCACCGCCCTGAACGCTCAGCCCTTCACCATCGGCGGCTCGGGAGCCATCGAGTCCCTGAATCTGGCGGCGACGGTGAACATGTGCGCCTATGAGTTGAGCCGGTAGCGTCCGGCCACCATTCCTAGTCGCGTGGTGCCCTTTGAGCGTCGGAAGACCAGCCAGAAGACCCTCGGGCCCAGTGACGGACACACCCTTGTTACACAGGACGCCGCCTGGCGGCCCGAGCGATCTGATTAGCGTCCGCCAGCTGCTCGACCTTCCAGCGGGTATCGATCAACCTGTGCGTCGGCTCGCTCGGCAGGATGCCTTCGGCGGATTACCGCCTGCCGCCCGAACATCCCTATCCAGCCGCTCTGGATGATTGCCTTACGGCCTATCGGCATGCGCTGGGCCAGTACTCACCCGCCAATATTGTCCTCATCGGCCGCTCGGCGGATGGCAATCTTGCCCTGGCGATGCTCTTGCGCGGCCGCGATGAAGGGTTGCCGATGCCGGCCGGACTGGTGCCGCTGTCGCCGGAAGTCGACCTGACCGAATTGGGAGACCGCCTCCACACCAACCGCCATGTGGATGTGATGCTTCCCTTCCCCCTCATGCCAATCAATCGGCTCTATGCCAGCGATGCGGATCTCGGCCACCCCTGTTTATCCCCTCTGTTCGGCCAGCTCAAGGGATTACCGCCTACCTTCCTACAGACGGGTACCCGCGACCTCTTCCTGGCCAATGCGGCGCACCTGCATCGCCGGTTACGCCAGGCGAAGATTCCGGTCGACCTCTACGTGGGCGAAGGCAGGTCCCATGGGGGCTCCCTGGGGGAACGGTAGAGGATAAGGAACTCGCACAGGAGACGCGTGACATCGTCGAGACCTGTTGGCAACGCTAGATGCCGCCATGTATGCGGCCTCTGGATTCATACCCCGGGCGCTCAACGGCACGCGCGCTTGCCACCTACTTGGGTAGCATCGCGTAAGCGCTTCGAACGCCTGGTCTTTGTGGGCGGGGTCCTTGGTAGAGCCGAAGATCTCGTTGCCAAGCCGAGCGTTCTCAGCCAGCGGTGCTCCTGCACGAGTTCTGGCTCATGGATAGGACCTTCGGTGCCATCAAGCTGAACAGTCCCGTGCACACCCGGTCCGTATGGGAACAACCACCGGGAGAATCGACGATGACGACAGCCAGCAATCTGTTGTGGGGCGCTGTGGCGATTGGCGTGGTGACTGGCATGCGCAGCATGTTGGCGCCGACCATGGTCAGCCAGGCGCTGGCCGAGCGTGCAGGCATAGCGGACGCCGGCGAACCCGCCCGCACCCTTGCGTCGCACCGCGTACGACGCTACGTGATGCCCCTGGCCGCCGGGGAGCTATTGGGCGACAAGATGCCCTTCGCTCCAGACCGTACCATCGCGCCATCTATGCTGGTCCGTGCCGTATCGGGTGGTGTCAGCGCGGCAGCACTGGCAAGTGCGCGGCGGCAACCGATAATGTTGCCGGCACTGATCGGGGCGACCGCCGCCTGTATCGCCGCCAAGGTTGCGATCGATCTGCGCAAGCGCTACGGCACCAACGCCTGGCTCAATGCGGGTCTTGGCGTGGCCGAGGATTGCATGGCCGTATCGCTGGGCAATGCCGGGTTGCGTCGAGCACTACAGGATTGCTAGCGCAGAGGTTGCATATCGCTCGCAGTCCGCGCCTCGATCAGTCTGTCCAGTACGGCGTACGCGGCCGGACAGGAGCTATCAGCTCATCGCTATCGCTTTCACTGCATAGCGTCCCGTGGTGAAGAGACCTAGCTCATCTGCTCGAATGGCGACGAGCCAGCGTCCCTTGAGAGCTGGGCAATCCACACTGTAGTCAAATGTTATGGGGTACGAAGACGCTCATCCGCCAGCGTCGGTACCTGGCGGGCGCTGGAAAGTACGCGCCCATTCGAGCAGATCATTTTCTTCATCAGTACGATCGTCTGGACCAGATTCCTCAAGCACGGCCACTAGCCGATTCATGAAGGCTCGATCAGCGCGAGCCTGATCGATGATCCTGTTCAGGTTCAATTGACCGAGCCGCTGGAGAGGAGCCTGAAATTCATTGTCTTCCATGCGAGGACGTCTGTTCCTAGAAGCACGGCTGCCGATTGCCGAATGGCCTATTGCCATCATCTACTAGGAAAGTAGCCGGCCGGCATTGGTTATCGCAAAAAGTTTCGAGAATGATGACTGAACCTCAGTCGGTAGCTGGCTTAGGGCTGTCGCCCTAGGCATTGCATCGCTGTTCGTCAGTGGCAGGCGAATCCTAGCTCGCCTGCCCCGTTCGACCCGCTAGCGTCGCTCAGACGCCTGGCAAGCCAAGCGCCCTTGCCCGTCATGCTGGAACCGCACGCATGCCCTCGAACATCAGGCGCGTGGTGTTGCGGACGTTGGCGGCATGCCCCTGTCGATCCATCTGGTCGCTGGCCGTCAGGCGAAGCAGCTGCAGATGGGAGTAGTCGTTGAGCAGGAAGGCGGCCAATTCCACATCCAGGTCGGCGCGCAGCTTGCCGGCGGCCTGCAATTCACGCAACACGTTGGCGATCTCGCCTTGTAGCCCTCGATTCATCTGCCGGTAGGCCTCGGGCAGACCACTGTTGCCACCTACCAGCACCAGTGGCAGCAGCTCACGCCAGAGCGCGGCGGGCAGCACCTCGAGGGCATAGCTGACGAGAAGGTGTTCGAGGTGGCAGAGCGCATCGACGGGATCATCGAATTCGCGGATGCGCTTGCGCACATCGATCAGGGCCCGGCGATCGGACTCCTTGATCATCTCCAGGATGATCTCGTGCTTGCTGCCGAAATACTTGAACACCGTAGGTGCCGAGACACCGGCATCACGAGCGATCTGCTCGACGGTGGTCTCGCGAAAACCCTGGCGTTGAAACAGTGCCACCGCCGCTGCCGAGATGGCGCTTCGGCGTAATGCCTTCTGACGTTCGCGTAAGCCGCTCACCGTCGCTCCTGATTTCTGGGGTAGCGGAAAGCATAGCTGGCCCGGTTTGGTCGAAAAAATATTTTATTGACTAAAGAAATTAACAGGGTTAATTATTTTCCCGTACCTGCTCGACGCAGGGCAACTGCCAGGATGAGTCTGATGAACCAGATCCTCGACCGCTCCCTGGTTTCCCGAAATCGGGAAGTCAGCGAGATGTACGACCAACAAGAACAAGAGCCCGTACTGATGCAGGGTTTCCCTGCCGAGCCGGAACAGCGCGTGACCTGGGCCAACTGGATGTCGCCGCCGTTCAATCGCTGGGGCTTCCGCAACCTGGCGCGCCTGCGCCCTACCATCGACGTCGCCGCCGGCCCACGCCCCGACGCGGTGCTGACCTATGCGCCGGTAGCCCTGGAAGGTCTGACGTTCGAGAGTTCCTGCGGCCGCAGCGTTACCGCCCTCGACCATCTGCTGGCCAGCAAGACCGACGGCTTCCTGGTGCTGCACAAGGGGCGCGTGGTGTACGAGCGCTACTTCAATGGCCAGGTCGCCACTGACCGCCACATCATGTTCTCGGTCACCAAGTCGCTGATCGGCGTACTCGGTGAACAGCTGGTCCACCAGGGCGTCCTCGATCCCCAGGCGCAAACCCGGCACTATGTGCCGGAGCTGGCTGGCAGTGCCTTCGGCGACGCCACCGTGCGTCAGCTGTTCGACATGGCCGTGGGCGTCCATTACACCGAGCTGTACGACGATCCGACGTCGGAAAGCTCCCAATATGGCTACGCCTGTGGCTTCAAGCCGGCACCCCCCGAGTACGCCCAGTACGAATCCCTGTACCAGTACCTGCCGGCGCTGCGTAAACGCTGCGAACATGGCGGGCTGTTCCATTACGTGACGGCCACCACCGAGGTGCTGGCCTGGGTGATGGAGCGCGCCAGCGGCGTGAGCTGCGCCGAGCAGTTGCAGGCGATCTGGCAGCAGCTGGGCTGCGAGCGCGACGGCCATTTCATGGCCGACCCCTGGGGCCGCAGCGTCGCCGGCGCCGGCTTCAACGCCACCCTGCGCGACATGGGTCGCTTCGGCCTGATGCTCGCCAACGGCGGCTTGGTCGAGGGCCAGCAGGTCATCGACCAGGCGGTGATCGACGCCATCGCAGCCGGCGCGGACCCTGCCATCTACGGCGTGCACAAGGATTTCTCCGAGTGGACGCCGGGCGCTTCCTATCGCAGCCAGTGGTACGTCTTCAACGACCACAGCCCGGCCATCATGGCCAGCGGCATCCACGGCCAATACCTGTTCGTCGACTTCACCTCGGACGTGGTGATCGTCAAGCAGTCGTCACTGCCCGAGGCGGTCACCGAACTGGATATCGACACCGTGCGCCTGCTGCGGGCCATCGCTGCCCAGTTGCACGGCTGACCGACACTACAAGATCCAGGAGCGCCGGCTCGCCAGCGCTCCTACCTGCTGCGTCAGGTATCAGGTGGCCGCCTTGGCCGCCCTTCACTGCCCTGTAATAAAAAAAATTAGACAGGAGCTTCATATGTACGGACTCAAGCGCTGTTTCCGCGCGCTATTCGCGCTCGGCGTTCCGCTGGCCAGCCAGCCGGCCCTGGCGGGCTATCCGTTCCAGTACGAGAACCTCACAGGCGAGGTCAACCTGACGGTTGGCGGCGCCTCCATCACCACCCGCGGCGTCAACTTCGGCACCGGCCGCGTTGACGTGCGTAGCGGCGAGAACGACGGCAGCAAGATCGGCTGGCAGGAGTTCTACGTAAAACCCAGCGTTACCCTCGATTACTCGCTCAGCGATACCGTCCGGCTGCTCGCGGGTGGTTCGGTGGTCGCCGCCACCACCTTCGGTGATGGCGATGCCGGTGGCTTCACGCGCAGCTCCGACGGCCGCGTGGCACCTGAAGAACTCTATGCCGGAGTGCAAGCGGGTGACTGGACGCTCACCGTTGGCCGCCAGAACTACCTCATCGGCACCGGGTTCATCGTCATGGACGGCAACCTCGATCTGTTCGGCGATGGCGCCTATTGGCTCGGCCCCCGTACCGCCTTCAGGGACTCGGCGATTCTGGCGTGGAATCCCGGACCGATCCAGGCACAGGCCTTCACCCTGCGCACCGACGACCACTACGGCGATTTCCGCCTGAGTGGCGTCAACCTGGACTACGACCTCGACGGCCAGGTAACGCTCGGTGCCATGGCCATGACCGTCGACACCCTGGCCAACAGGAGCAGTACCGCCGTGCGCCGCGATGGCATGCAGGTCTATAACCTGCGCGCCCTGCGCAGCCACCTGCCGGGCGTGCCGAACCTGACCTTGAATGGCGAATACGCCGTGCAGCGCGGCGGCGACGGCCCCCTCACCTACGACGCCAACGCCTGGTACGCCCAGGCCGACTACCAGTTCCAGGACCTGCCGCTCACCCCCACGCTGGGCTACCGCTACGCCGTGTTCTCAGGCGACGACAACCCTACCGACAACCGCCAGAAGGCCTGGGACCCGCTCAGCAAGGGCTTCACGGACTGGAGCAACTGGCTGGTCGGTGACGTGGTGGGCAACTACCTGCTGTTCAACAGCAACGAGCGCGTCCAGCAATTCTCGATCAAGAACCGCCTGACCGACACCTTCACGCTGGGCGCCATTCACTATCAGTTCTGGCTCGACGAGAAGAACTTTCGCGGCGCCGCGGTGAGCGACCGACGCTTCGCCGACGAGACCGTGGTGTACCTGGACTGGACGCCGAACAAGCACTTCTACAGTTCGCTCTCGTACAACTGGGTGCAGGCCAAGTCCGCCGCCAAGCAGGCGTTCGGCGATAACGACCGCTTCAGCGCCCTCGAGCTGTATTTCACCTATCGCTATTGAACCCGAGTCACAGACGCCCCTCGGGGGCACAGGAGTGCGTGATGACAACGACAACGCAAACCGGACTCGGCGTGCCGACTCTGGAATGGGTAATGAGCATCCATGTCGCCATCGCCGCCGGCGATGGACTGGGCGCCTGCACGGATGGCCAGCGCCGCAACTACCGGATACTGGGTGGGCATTTCGAAGGCCTGAACGTTCGTGGCGAGGTGGTCGCCGGCGGCGCCGACTTCTATCTGCAGCGCAGCGATGGCGTGGGTGAGCTGGACGCGCGCTACAGCCTGCTCAGCGACCGAGGCGAGTGGATCAATATCCACAATACCGGCCTGATCGTGCTCAGCGACCAGGGACGGGAGCTGGAGGCTCAGGGCATCTGGCCCATCGCCGAAGAGGAATACCGCTGCCACTGCTCTCCACGCTTCCAGGTGGCGCGCGGGCGGCTCGACTGGCTGACCCGCAGCGTGCTGATAGGCAAGGTGAGCTATCCCGCCGCCGACCAGGTCGCCATTCACTGCTATCGACTCGCCTGACCGGCCTCCCCTATCCCCAGGCATGCTTTCCACTGAAGCGGCCGCCACCCCGTGGCCAGGCCGGCAGGTATCGATCATGACCCTCGCCAAGCAAACCGTCGTGCGCGCCGCGTGCATCCTCATCGCCGCGGCCTCCATTCTCGTCATAGGCGTGCAGCCGATCTTCATCGGGCTGCTGACCGAGCGCTTGACCCTGACCCTGGCCCAGCAAAGCTGGACCATGTCCGTCGAAATGTGCGGTTCCATCGTCGGTACGCTGTTGTACCTGCCGATGATCCGCTACCTCGGGCCACGCGCCATCGCCCTCAGCAGTGCGCTGTTGCTGCTGTTCGCCAACGCCGCCACCGCCAGCATCACCGCCCTCGATCCGCTCCTTGTGCTGCGCTGCCTGTCGGGCCTCTGCTCCGGCGTGCTCTATTCCTATGCCATCTACTGGCTGGGCAGCATGAGTGGGCAGGACAGGTCCTTCGGCATCCTGCTGTTCGTGCAGACCGCGCTTTTTTCCAGCAGCGCGGTGTTCATGCCGATGATCGCCGAATGGCGGGGCTTCGCGGGAGCGATCTACTACCTGTCGGGCTGGTTCGGGCTGGTCTGCCTGCTGTGCTTCTGCCTGCCGGTCAAGCAGAGCGCGGATCAGCAGCACCGCTCCAGCGAGCCACTGCTGTCCGGGCTGACCCTGGTCGGCGTCTGCTCCCTGCTTGGCATGCTGTTCCTGCAGCTGTCGATCTATTCGCTGTGGGGCTTCGTCGAAGGCATCGCCAGCGATGCTGGCGTGGCGCCGGTGGAGATCGGCTGGGCGATCAGCATCGGGCTGCTGGGCGGCCTGCCCGGAGCGGCCCTGCCCAGCGTGGCAGGCCGGCACCTGGGCCGGGTACCGATGATCCTCACGGGCTCCCTGGCCGTGCTCGGCGCCATCTACCTGCTGGCGGCACGTATCCACACGGCGTCGGACCTGATGATCGCGGTATTCCTGATGAACTTCGGCTGGAACCTGGCGCTGTCCTACTACATGTCTTCGGTGGTGACCCATGATCCGACCGGTCGCCTGACCAAGCTGGTCGGCGTGGTCCAAGTGGCCTCGGCCGCCGCGGCGCCGACCCTGCTGAGCCTGTTCATCGAAGGCAACGACCGGCGCAGCCTCTTCGTCCTCTCCTCGGGCGCCATCCTGATCGGCTGCGTCCTGATGGTCGTCATGCTGTCGTTCGGGCGGCGCAAAGTGCCTGGCAAGGCCCTGGACTACTCGGCCTGATCCTGGAAACTGAACGAGCGGGACGGCGGTGGGCCCTGTCCAGGCTCCCCTGCCGTCCTGCGCAGCAAGGGGGTGCCCGGTCAGGGATAGCGCTCCTGCCTGGATCGAGCGCCTTGCCTTCCCACCGTGATGCCCATCTACAGTCGCTTACCGCCAGCTCTCGACTTGGTCGAACGGACGCCCCTGGGGCCGCTGTCATACGCCGCGGGTTAGCTCGCTGTCCGCTTGCTTGACGCTGGCTTTGGGCGGACAAACCGTCTATCAGCCAAGGACCTTTATGCGTTAATGATTATTGCACCACCTAATTCGCGGAGGCATAGTGGCCATACGCCACCTGCCAAACCCAGATCTCGAGTGCGTGCATGTCCAGTGATAACGACACCCAAGTCCGCGAAGCCTTGCTGGCCCTGCATCGTCAGCTGCAGGAAAACGTCGCCCAGCTAGGTAGCATCGATTGCGAGGATTCAGGCGCCCGCGCCATGATCGACGCGATCAACACCCTCAATGAACTCGCAGCAACGCTGGTGGTAGAAGCGTCCCTGCTCGTTCCCTTACCCGCGCTCTGAGTAGGCTCGACCAACAGGTACCTTGGACCACGTCTGAATGATTGGCAGGCATCGCCGCCCGCTTTATTCGTCCCTGATTCGTATGCCCTTATGTCCAGCCCTTGCGCTTGCGGGAGGGATTCGCTGGCGATGTACGGCAGGCTTGAACGCGCGAAAACGGCCGCGAGAATGCACCGGCGCCAGACCGCGACAGGAACTCTCATTAGACATCGCGATCATAGTTAGCATGAGTGCTCCAACCCTCATTGACTTTAGCCCCGCCTTAGCGCGGGGCTTTTTTTGTCTAGCGAAAGCGCACGATGACGGTTGTAGGGCGCCACCTCTGAGGTGCTGACACAGCGGTCAGCCCCCTTCCTCACCACGAGAACCTTGCCATGCGCCCTCTGTTGCTACCCCTGCTGCTAGCGCCCGCGATTCTGTTTGGCACTCCCGCGTTCGGCCACCAGGCGTTGGAAACGGATAGCGACTACCTTCAGCAGCGCGCCGCCTCTCTGAATGAGCGCATAGACACTGCCGTGAAGGAGCGCCAAGTCTCCAAGCCAGAGGCAGCGAAGCTGCATTTGGCCGTGGAGCAGGTGCAGACCCTGGCGGGGCATCTGCAAACGCGCAACGGAACCATCAGCCGGCCGGATGCGGACGCGATGAACCAGAAGCTCACTGACGTCGAAAGGATCCTCACCCACCAGCCTTGATGGGCAAGGCGATCGCCGACCGTCACTCAAGACGCGCACGCTTGCCTGGCGCAGCGGCGCCGCGAACGGCGGGCTGGGCAGCGAGATCGAACCCGCGCCTGAAGCCAAAGGAGCGCCCTTTACTCGAATCGACAAGGATCTAGCTGACTACGCCCGCCGTGCTCCGGGCAAAAGCTATACAATTCGGCGCCCTATTTGACCTGTGAAGATTCATGCGCCTTTTGCTCTCGCTGCTCCTCGCCGCTCCGCTGCTGGTTACCTCCGCTTACGCCGCGCCACCTGACACCTTCGTTGAAGCCAAGGTGATCGCCAAACAGAAAGTCTATTTCGACCAGAACACGAGCGCGCAGGGTGATCTGTACTGCGGTTGCAAATGGGAGTGGGTAGGCAAGTCCGGAGGCCGACTCGATGCCTCGTCGTGCGGCTTCCAGGCCCGCAAGCAGGAGACCCGGGGCGAGCGTACCGAGTGGGAGCACATCGTGCCGGCCTGGACCTTCGGCCATCAGCGCCAGTGCTGGCAAAACGGGGGACGTGAACACTGTGTCGCCGACGATCCCGTATTCCGCGCCATGGAGGCTGATCTTTTCAACCTCTACCCCGCCGTGGGCGAGGTGAATGGCGACCGGGCCAACTTTAACTACGGCATGGCTCAGGGCGTACCGTCGCAATATGGCCAGTGCTCGACCAAGGTCGATTTCCAGGGGCGCACCACTGAGCCCCGCGATGACGTCAAGGGCCTGGTGGCCCGAGTCACCTTCTACATGTTCGATCGATACGCGCTGAACATGTCCCGTCAGCAGCAGCAACTGCTCATGGCCTGGGACAAGCAGCATCCGGTGACCGCCTGGGAACGCGAACGCGATCAGCGGATCGCCGCCGTGATGGGTTATGGCAACCCGTTCGTGTCCGGTGAGCGCCATTGGACGCTGGGCTACAAGCAGGTCGGTGACGGCATCGTCAGCCCCCTGCCAGCCCCGAAGCCGGCGCCGGTTGCGCCGACGAAGAGCGCCAGCCCCGTGAAGGCTGGCCAGGGCGTGATCATCGGCAACCGTAACAGCCATGTCTATCACCTGCCCGAAGGCTGCCCCAGCTATACCCAGGTATCGCCCAAGAACCAGGTCAGCTTCGCCTCCGAAGCCGAGGCAAAGGCGGCAGGTTTCACCAAGGCCGGCAATTGCTCACACTAAGGGGCAAGCGCGCTAACGCTTGAACGTGGACTGCTCGATCTGGAGGTAACGGATCGAGCAGGCTTCTGCCGAAACCTCCATTCACAACCTGGAAAATCGACAGTCGTTCGAGCGAGGCGAAAACGCCAGCATAACCCGGTCAGGTTATGGGTCCTGTCGCCGGCTCATAAACCTCATACGAACCGTCACGTCGCGCCTTGGCTCGATACATCGCCAGATCCGCATGCTCGAACAATACAGTGGGGGTCGTCACGCTGGGCCCCGAGAGGCTTATACCGATAGAGGCGCCCACTTGCACCTTCGCGCCGTGAATATCGAATGGCGCCTTCAGGCTATCGAGCAGACGCTGGGCCACTACCGTCGCAGCATTGCGATCGCCGCACTTGGAAGCAACGACGAATTCATCGCCACCCATGCGCCCTATCACGTCACCACAACGCATACAGCCTTGAAGTCGCTGACTCACCTTCAGCAGCAAGGCATCCCCCGCCGCATGCCCCAGGGAATCGTTTACTGCCTTGAATCCGTTCAGGTCGATGAACAGCACTGCCGTTTCAATATGATCCTCGCGTTGCAGTAGCATCGAATGCACTCGCTCGCTGATGCAGGCGCGATTGGACAACCCGGTCAAGGGATCACAGGACGCCAGCTTTTCCAGCTCCACCAGTCTTAACTTTTCGCGTGTGATATCACGCGATACCAGTACCGCCCCTATGCTATGGCCGGTACTTGGATCGCTGACACAACAAGCCTTGGTACCGAGGGTGATGAAGTGACCGTCACGATGCTGCTTGCGTACTTCGACGACATCGGGCACCACGCCGCCATTGAAGAGGTGAGCCAAGGCATCCTTTGCAGGGCCTTGGTCGTCAGGATGCAGGAACTCTACGACCAATCGACCTACCATTTCTTCCGCCGACCAGCCGATCATCTTGCTATAGGAGGGAGATACCGAGATATACCGGCCATTGGTATCACAATGGGCGATCAGATCCGTGCTGTTCTCCACCAACAGGCGGTATTCCGCTGCAGCTCGCAGCGCGTCTTCCAACGCCCTGCGTTGCCCGGTTATATCGAGGATAAACCCGCTGTATTGCCCCTGCGCAGTGCCCGAAGAGAGACTCGGCAACCCCGAAAACATCACTCGCCGCGTAGCTCCATCCGTACACTGAATGGGTACCTCGATATTGAAAGGTGCCACATGCTCCAAGGCTGCGGCGAGCTCCATGGCAATCCTTGCGTCATCATCGGCCTGCACTACCCCCAACCAGGCGCTGAGTGACACGCCTTTCATCAGGGGGATAAGGCCAGCCGGGCTTTCGAGGCTGGAAATGCAGATACCTCTGGCGTCAGTTGACCAAACGGCAGAATAAACCGGCTCACTCACAGTGCTCATAGACGATTATGACCTTTGTTGCCGACAAGACCGAGCGGCGTACTGACACATCTAAAAAGCGCATTAATCCTTCATTGCTCAAGCTTCATCATTCGCTCTTCCGACCACTATAAAATGGGCAAACACCATAAGAACCAAAAGAGAAGGTCGAAGCAAAGCAAGGCTGGCAAAATAACCTTGAGGTTATCGGCTACCGGAACGAAATCTTTAGCAGGGCTTGGCACAATGATGTCTTGCCAAGTGCGCATGCCACTGCTGGATAAGCACCGCAGGCATATCCAGCTCTTCACCAAATCCACTTTCAATCAATACAGTCAAGAATCACGAAGCCCTATACCCGCGCCTTTGCTGGTCTTCCTTCACCGACCGCGTATCGAAAACGCTACCTATCAAAATCGAATTTTTATCTAACTTGGTAGACGTCTTGATTCAGGCAGACCAGGTTTCGTGAAGGTGGCGCCAAAGTACTCGCCCTTCCCGAACCAATAATAACGCCGTGGAAAGACGTGATCGCGAATCGCCGCCCTTTACATGATGCGTTTCTCGATAACCTACCAAAGAGCCATCGCCCCACTCGGCCAAGGTCTTGAACTCCGAAAGCTCGATCGTCAATCCTGGCTGCGTGCCGATACGGTTGCCGAACATCTGCGCTAAATGCGACAGGTCAATATGATTACCCGTGGTGGTAATCATGGAAAAGTCAGGATGAAACCGCTCGATGAGGGAGGCCACGTCCCCCTCACCCCGCGAGAAAAAGGCCTCGATCAGCAGGTGCAGGTCGACAACCTCATCCAGGTAGCGCGTCATAACAGTATCCTCCGCGAGCGTAGTGTCAGGGTGTCCTGGTCCTGGACCCTTAGTGGTAAGGCCGCGCTACCGATTACGGATTGCCTGGCCAGAGGAAACCTTGAATGGATCCCGGTGAGCCGGCGCAAGGGCTGTCAACCATCGTCAACACTGGCATACCCGACAGGCCCCACGTGAATGCCCCCTGCAAAAGTAAGCAAGGTATTGCCCCCAAAGATAAGATTCGCCAAAGGGTAATGATTCGGATGGAGTCCGACCCGTTCCAAAAGGGAGCCTTTCAACCCTGGCGTGCGCCTCGATTCGGATTTTACAACGGGTTGCATTCGCGCTCATCAGGCAGGCAGAATCAGGATGGTTGTACGATGACAGACAAATACCTTCATTTGCGACCTTCACTTCGTATTCGTTCCAACAACTACAACAAAGGAATCTGAGCATGAAAAAGCTGAAACTGCTGGTAGGTTTCCTCTGCCTGTTCACCGGCTACGTCGCCGCTGCGACCCATGACGAAAGTGACGTGGCTACCGCCGTGGACAAGCTCACCCAAGCCATGTGGCACAAGGACATAGCGCAACTCAAGGCACTGACCGCCGATAACCTGACGTATGGGCATTCGAGCGGCAACATTCAGGACAAGCAGGCATTCATTGCCGACATCGAGACGGGCAAGAGCGCCTTCAATGAACTGAAGATGCTCAACCAGAAGATCACCCTTTCCGGGGATGTCGCGCTGGTCCGCAATCACTTCTCGGCTCAGGCGGTAAACAGCGGAAAAGTCGTGCCCACTGAAATCGAGAACTTTCAGATCTGGCAAAAGCAGAACGGCCAGTGGCTATTGATCGGTCGTCAGGCATTTCGCTTCTGACCTCCTCGCCAGCCAAGGCTCCGTCGTCAGCCTTGCCCTACGCCGCTGACGACATAGCCATAGGCCGCTCCCCTTTACTCACGAACCGGACCGCCTTGGTTGGCGTCGATGAGGAACGAACGGTGCCACTCATTGCGGCCTGACTCGTAGCAACGGCCTCGATACGTTCGCGGCAAGCCCGAGCTGAGCTCTAGGCCAGGCAGAAGAGGCGCCTGGCCTTGTTCCTGATGTATAGGGGGCAAATCTGGATGATTAATCAGCCTTAGACGCGTCTTGGAAACCTGCTCAACGAGGGAAAGGCTGTAGGGCGGAGATTGCTAGGGCCTAGAGGCTAGCGAAACACGGCTCAGTAATGCGAAGACCTGCCAGAAGTACGTCTGAACTCCCAACGTCGAAACGTCGCACTCAGATTCCCCACAAGTCCGGTGCGCCGGCCGCGCCGCTGATCGCTGCTGAACCTCAACCGCCGCCGTTCTGTTCTCGGACATAGGACCCACTTCGGGCATTTGACGACCTGCTTTGTGTCTTCGCAGCGCGTCGGCACGCATCGGCATCAATGCCAGGCGCCGCGTGCATCATTTTCAGGCATGAAGGCTGCTGGTGTCGGCGAGCGTCTAGCTCAGCGTCTCGCAGATGCACTACTCCATCAAATCGTGCCTTCGGCCCCTGCGAAAATGTCATCGACAGCAGGCCTTCGCACAATTTTGGAGCAAAAACTCCAATAAAATTTATCGTTGAATAAAAAAATTCACTGCCTTACTCTCGATCCGACGTCGTAAGGAAATAGCCACTGACAGCATCTGAAAATAGGGAGTGAACATGAAAGCGAAGATAGCGTTGGGCTTGCTCATGACCGCCGCGGTAGCACTGCCAGCCTGGTCGGCCGACTGGACGGTAGGTGCCAACGTCGGCAACGTGCCCTGGGAGTTTCAGGACGCCAAGGGAGACTTCGTCGGCTTTGAGGTCGATGTGGTGAAGGAAGTGGCGAAGCGTGCGGGCAAGACCGTCGATTTCGTGAACATTCCCTTCAATGGTCTGTTCAGCGCGGTGCAGTCGAAACGCGTCGATATCGCCATTTCGTCAATCACCATCACGCCCAAACGGCTGGAATCGGTTGCCTTCGCCCAACCCTATTTCGACAGTGATCAGTCGCTCACCGCCTTGACCAAGTCCCAGGTCAAAAGCCTCGCCGATATGAATGGCAAGGTCGTCGGCGTCGATACCGGCTCCACGGGCGACATGTGGATCGGCCAGCACAAGAGCGAGTACAAGTTCGCCGATGTCTCGCGTTACGAAGGGCTGTCTCCGGCCATGCTGGACCTGGGCTCCGGGCGCATCGACGGCTACCTGAGCGATATCCCCGCTGTCCTCTACTACATCAAGGACAAGCCGCAATTCACCATCGTCGCCCGCATTCCCACGGGTGAGCGCTATTCGCTGATGCACGCCAAGGGCTGGGCCATGAGTGATCAGGTCAACGACATCATCAGCAAGATGAAAGAAGACGGCACCCTGGGCGCCATTCACAAACAGTGGTTTGGCACTGAAGCCGCTAAGGATTCGAGCACCCTGAAGGTCTCCGCGGTACCCAAATAAGCCCTGCCGATGCTGCATGCACAGGGCGGCATCCGTTCGCCCCGTGCATTGATCGAGGTATCCCATGGATCTATTGCAAACCTTCTTTAATTGGAACGTACTCGTCGAGTCCCTTCCGCTGATGATTCGCGGCCTGGGCGTGACTGTACTTCTAGGCATAGTCAGCATCGTCCTGGGCCTGGTCGGCGGGCTGTTCCTGGCGTTGCTGCGACTGTATTCCTACGCGCCGATCCGGCTACTCGCGCGTATCTACATCGATATCATGAGATCCATACCGCTGCTGGTCCTGCTGGTCCTGATCTATTACGCCCTGCCCTTCGTTGGTATTCGACTATCCTCCTTCGCGGCAGCGGCCAGCGCGCTATCTCTCGTCTCATGCGCCTACAGCGCAGAGATCTTCCGCTCGGGCATCGAGGCCATTCCCCGCGGTCAGTTCGAAGCATCAGCCGCTCAGGGCATGAGTTTCTTCAACACGATGCGCGATGTCGTACTGCCCCAGGCGATCCGCATCGTGATGCCGCCCATGACCAGCAACTGTATCAACGTCATGAAGGACACCGCCCTCGCCTCGGTGGTGGCGATGCCCGACCTGCTCAAGCAAGCCACTCAAGCCCAGGCACTGGCGGCCAATCCTACCCCCCTGGTGGGCGCCGCCCTGCTGTACCTGTTGCTGCTGTTGCCTATGGTGCAACTGGTCAGCTGGGTCGAACGGCGCAATGTCGCAGGAGGCAAGACCGTATGAGCACCCTGATCGACATCGAACATCTCGACAAGTACTACGGCAATTTCCAGGCGCTCAGCGACATCAACCTGCAGGTCGAGGAAGGCGAGGTCGTGGTCATCCTCGGCCCGTCCGGCTCCGGCAAGTCGACCCTGATTCGCTGCATCAACCTGCTGGAGAACTACCAGCAGGGCCATATCCGCGTGGCTGGGGAACGGGTCGAAACCGGACCGCGACTCGCCAGCATCCGTAGCGAAGTCGGCATGGTCTTCCAGAGCTTCAATCTCTACCCCCACCTAACCGTCCTCGACAACGTATCGCTGGCGCCAATCCGAGTGCGTGGCCTGAACAAGCGCGAGGTCCATGCCCGCGCGCGGGAGCTGCTGGTCAAGGTCGGCATGGGCGATCACGCCCACAAGTACCCAAGCCAGTTGTCCGGGGGCCAGCAGCAACGGGTGGCCATCGCCCGAACCATGGCCATGGAACCCCGCGCGATCCTGTTCGATGAGCCCACCTCGGCGCTGGACCCGGAAATGGTCGGCGAGGTGCTCGACGTCATGCAAAGCCTTGCCCGCTCCGGCGTCACCATGGTCGTGGTGACCCACGAAATGGGCTTCGCCCGGCGTGTCGCCGACCGGGTGATCTTCATGGAAAGCGGACGCATCGTCGAACAGAACAGACCGGAACCCTTCTTTACCGCTCCTCAGGAACCCCGTACGCGGGCCTTCCTGCAGGCCATCCTGCACCACTGATCCTGGCTGGAGAAAGTCGCGTGAATTCTCTCGATATCGCTTACGTTCGCAAGCAATTTCCCGGTCTGGCCGGTGGCTACGCCTTCATGGACAACGCCGGTGGTTCCATGGTGTTGCAAGCGGTCGCCGACCGGGTGGCTGATTATCTGCTCAACAGCAGCGTCCAACTGGGCGCCTCCTATCGACCCTCGGTCGAGGCCGGCGAGCGGGTGATGCAGGCACGCCGGTCCGTCATGCAACTGATCAACGCCGCCCACCCCGAAGAAGTCATCATGGGCGGCTCGACCACCCATCTGCTGCAGATACTCTGTCGCGCCATCGCGCCCTCGATCGGGCCCGGTGATGAAATCATCGTCACCAATTGCGATCACGAGGCCAATATCGGCCCCTGGGTCAGGCTCTGCGAAGACCGCGGCGCGACCCTGCGCGTCTGGCAGGTCGCCCCAGACAGCTGCGAGCTGGAACTAGATGACCTGCAGGCGCTGCTCGGTGAGAAAACCCGCTATGTGGCCGTGACCCATGCCTCCAATATCCTTGGCTCGATCAATCCCGTCGCCGAAATCGCCCGGCGCGTCCATGCCGTAGGGGCGAAGCTGTGCGTGGACGCGGTAGCCTATGCGCCGCACCGGCTGGTCGATGTTCAGGCCAGCGGTGCCGACTTCTATGTCTACAGCTTCTACAAGACCTTTGGACCGCACTTCGCGGTGCTCTGGGGGCGTCGCGACCTGCTACTGGAATTTCCCAGCCTTAACCACTTCTTCATCGGCCAGGAGGTGGTGCCCTACAAATTGCAGCCAGGCAACGTCAACTACGAGTTGTCCTTCGGCTGCATCGGCATCACCGACTATCTGCTCGACATCGGCGAACGATTGGGCGCACAGGGTAGCGAGCGCGAGCGGATGCAGGCAGCATTCGACGCCTTCGAGGTACAGGAAGATGCGCTCGCCGAGCGGCTGCTAGCCTTTCTGCGTCAATGCCCCGGGGTTCGTATCATTGGCAAGACGAGCACCCCTGATCGCGTGCCCACGATCAGCTTCGTGGTGGCAGGCGTGCGCTCGGAAGCCGTAGTGCTCAAGGTCGACGAGCATCGCATCGGCATTCGCTTTGGCGACTTCTATGCGCGACGCCTGATCGAAGCCCTGGGCCTGGCGCCCCTGGGCGGTGTGGTGCGCGTGTCGCTGGCGCATTACAACACGCTCGAGGAAATCGACCGTCTCATCACCGCGCTGGATCAGGCCATCACTGAATTGCGCTGACTGGCGCCCTATCCTTTCACCTGCCGAGCGTTTTTCATGGCCTTACCGGAAACCCTTGCGGAGCTGCGCGATTGCATAACCGCCCAGCACGAACACCTGTCGGAGCGGCTGCGAGACGCTGCCCGGTTCCTGATCGACAATCCGCACGAGATCGCCCTCAGTACGGTTGCCGAACTGGGCAAGCGCTCCAACATCGCTCCTGCTGCCTATATCCGCTTGGCACAGGCGCTGGGCTTTGCGGGCTTCAAGGATCTGCAGCGACTGTTTCGCGCGCCCTTGCAACAGGCCGCCGATACCCACAGCGAACGCATCCGGCATTACGGTGGTGAAAAACTGCTGGATGACCCCAGTGACGTCGGGGCGATCCTGCGGGAATTCAGCCAGGCCAATATCGTGTCCCTGGAGCATCTGGCTGAAGGCGACCAGCAGGCCAACATGGAAGCTGCCATCGCCCACCTGCAGGTGGCGCGCACCACCTTCGTCATCGGTCTGCGCCGGGCCTTTCCGGTGGCCGCCTACCTGAGCTACGCCCTGAGCCGGGTGGGCCGGCGAGCCGTGCAGATCAGTGGCGGCGGCGGCACTTTGCCGGAACAGGTCAGCGCCATTGCTCACGACGATCTTCTGATCGCCGTGAGCTTTCCGCCCTACGCCAAGGATACCGTCGAGGCCTGTCGTCAGGCGCGCCAGGCGGGCGTGACGCTGGTGGCCATCACCGACACCGTGCTGAGCCCCATTGGGAAAATGGCCGAGACGGTGATAGAGGTCAACGATGCGGAGCTGCTGGGTTTTCGCTCCCTCACTGCCTCCTTCTGCATCGCCCAGACCCTGGCCATGGGGCTCGCCTTCAGCCAGGGGAATACCGATGGCACCTTCGATCATGAGCGACTGAAGGACATCGACTGCTGAGCCGCCGCGCTCACCTTGTAGTTAAAAACAATCACTTCAGGAGTAGATCCCGATGCTGTCACCTGCACGCGATTTGGTGGGCTATGGAAGACAACGCCCGCAAGGTACCTGGCCAAACGGCGCCCGCTTAGCTATCAGCCTGGTGATCAACTACGAGGAAGGATCCGAGCGCTCGCTCGCCATGGGCGATCCGGACCAAGAATCGATGACCGAATGGGGCAGCTACGCCATACCCGCCGGTACGCGTAACCTGGCCATGGAATCGATGTACGAATACGGCTCACGCGTCGGGATCTGGCGGATTCTCGATATTCTCGACGAGCAGTCGGTGCGCGCGACCTTCCATGCCTGTGCCGTGGCCTTTGAACAGAATCCTGAAGTCGCGCGCGCTGCTGTCGCTGGTGGCCATGAGATCTGTAGTCATGGCTATCGCTGGGAGGAGGTCTTTCGCCTGAGTGAAGAAGAGGAACGCGAGCACATCCGCCTTGCCATCGAGTCGTTCGAGCGAACCTGCGGCAAGCGGCCGGTGGGCTGGTATTGCCGCTACGGTGCCAGCATCCACACTCGGCGCCTGGTAGCGCAGGAAGGCGGCTTTCTCTACGACTCCGACGCCTACAACGATGATGTCCCCTACTTCGTCGAGGTCGAGGGCAAGCGCCATCTCGTAGTGCCCTACACCGCCGACGTCAACGACTTCCGCTACTGGAATTCACCCGGCCTGTCCCAGGCATCGGACTTCTTTGAATACATGAAGGAAAGCTTCGAAGTCCTCTATGAGGACTCCGCAAGCGGACCTCGCATGATGTCGATCGGACTGCACCCACGCATGGTGGGGCGTCCCGGACGAGTCCGGGCGATCAAGCGCTTCATCGAATACGCAAAGCAGTCCGAAGGTGTCTGGTTCGCGACCCGCGAAGAGATCGCCCGTGCCTGGTTGGAAAGGGCTGACGGCTAGCCTGACCTCGTTCTTTCTTGACGTGCGTCGAACGCGCCATCGCTGTCGTCACAGGCCAGGTCCAGTGACGACAGCGATTTAGCTCCTGGCAGAGGCACAGGGCCGATTCAGCGGCCGGGCGAGGTCTGAAGTACGACTGGATGTCTCTTCCAAAAGTGTCACTCAGAGGCTACGAGTGGCTCTGCGCCGGGGCCCTGATGAGCAGCCAAACCGCTATCTCCTGCCGAGTGGCTTGGCCGACATCCGCTATGTTGAGCGGCCAGCCAACGCGCTGACCACTCGGGCGTCGGCTCTCGATTTCCAGCCGACCCTGGATCGCGCTTACTTCACCATCGCCTTGACCGCCTCCAGGACATCGGCCGTGGCCTGTCTGGTTGCTTCCGCGTCGGGCCCTACCCTGGGACCCAGCACGACACAGCTGTCCTGGTAGGAAAAGACCTTGCGCGTCTGCTCGTTGATCAGCTCGCCTTTGGCGTTCTCGGCGATCTGGCAGTCACGGACGGTCTGGCTATCCGCTACGACCCGGACCGGACTCCAGACATAGGGCGTGTCGAAGCCATGCTCGGCATGCTCATAGGTGTGCACCCTGAGGTCGGCGCCCTTGTTCTTGAGCGTCGCGAAGTAGCCTTCGCAGCGAGAATAGGGATCATAGTTGTCGGCCAGACCGTGGTAGACCCGCATCGGTTTGGCGACGACCTTGTCCTGATCACGGAAGGTGATCGAGCAGTCGGGATAGAACGACAGGTAGCCGGCAAACTGGAAATCCGGACTTTTCCACCCTTTGTCGAAGCGCTCCATTGCTGCGTAGAGCGAGGCCTGTCCACCGCGGGAAAAGCCCATCAGGATGATCTTGCCTGGATCGATCCGTGGGTGGTGAGCGAGGAGCGCGCCAGCACGATAGTCATCCAGGACGAAATTGAGCCGTCCAAGCTGGGACTGATCGGCAGCGGTACTGGTGATGCCTCGTCCCGAGAAGCCGTCGACTGCAAAAGTCGCGATGCCTGCCTGATTGAACTGCCGCTCCCAGTACGGAATGTTGGAGCCCAGGCCGCCCGAGCCATGCTGGAGGATGACCACAGGGACCTTTTCCGTGCTTGGCGGTAAAGACAGCACACCGCCCAGCAAGACCTCGGCGCCTCCCTTGGCACCCGTCAGGAACTGCTGATCGGTCAGCGTCAGGGACCTGAAGGTCAATACCTCTTGCCGCGCCGGAATATCGGTCGCGGGCGGCGCTGCCGAGATAGCCGCTGTGCAGGCAAAGCACGCGACGGCGGCGAGCAAACCTTTACTGGAGCGACGAAAGAATTCGTTGGAAAGGTAGCGCATCGGGTTCAATCCTTTTTCATTTGGCCATGCCAGTCACCACTGCGCTTGCGAGACTTGGCCGATCCACTATAGGGCAGGCCATGGAACCGAGGGGGCCTTTGGTAAGCACTTGTGAGGCACAGAGGCCAGACGACAAGGGCAGCACACCCGGCTCTTGCCCACCTTGAACCCGACCGGTGACGCCACCGACCAATCCTGTGAGAGCGTGCTTCCAAGAACAACCCCTTGGCTGGCGCACTAGCCAAAATTGGCACCTTTGCCGCTAAACCCTGCCTTGAGGTACGAAACTTGTAGTCCCTCGCCTACCGGCCCTTTGCTACCCAAAAGGTTTCCTAAATGCACCAAGACGGCTCCGTTGCGTTACCGCCGCGCGTCCGGCATCGGTATACCGGTGACATCGACGAGCATGCGCTCTGCGTCGAGGGCTGGCACATGCAATACGATCAGCTGTCGTCGGGTCGTTTTCAGGGCGAGCTCAGCGACCTCTGGCTGGACGACCTCAGCCTGCTGCGGGATCGCTCCAACCAGGCCATGCTCAAGAGCGGCGAGGCCCAGGGGGATACCCTGACCTTCAGCCTGCCCATGCGTGACGCGGGCGCCCTGCACTGCGGCGGCCATACCCTGCACGAGGCCCAGCTGCTGGTGGCGCGTGGCGACAATCTGCCGGAGCTGCGTACTCCGGCCAATCTCGATCTGCTCTGCATCAATCTGCAGGAAGCCGAGATGGCGCGCCTGCTGGCCTGCCAGCACAGCGCGCTCGACGTGCGCGACCTGTCCGGCTGCTATCGCCTTCCTACCGGCTGTGCCCATGGGGAGCTGGCCGCCCTGGCTCATGAACTCTTCGCCCCGGAAGCGGAGATCCAGACCTGGCTGGCCCACCCGCGTGCCCGCGCCGCCCTGCGCGACACCGTGCTGATGCACCTGCTCGATCTGCTCGACACCAGCGAACCCCACGAGCTGGCGCCCAGCGCGCGATTGCGCATGGTGCGGCGGGCGCGGGAATACGCCCTGGCCCATCCTGACCAGCCGCCCAGCATTCTGGAGCTGTGCAATCGCGTCGGCGCCAGCCGCCGCAAGCTGCAGTACTGCTTCCAGGAGACCCTGGGCATCAACCCGGTCGCCTACCTGCGCACCCTGCGCCTCAATGCGGCGCACCGCGCCCTGCGCCGGGGCGAAGGCGAATCGGTGCAGGACGTCGCCGCCCGGTGGGGCTTCTGCCATCTCAGCCGCTTCGCCCGCGACTACCAGGCGCTGTTCGGGCAACTGCCCTCCGCCACCCTCAAGGAAGCAGCCCAGCGCCTGCCGCGCAGAAATGCTGAATCTGGCTAACGGCGGGTAACGGCTTTCCCTCAGGCTCGACTGGCCAATAAGAAGAGGGAACTCCATGAACGTTACCCGTCCGTTTCACGTCCTCGCCGTCGGCCTCGCCGCCCTGGGGATGACCGCAGCCAGCCTTGCCACCGAGAACGGCTCCCCCACCACCGCCTTCGGTGTCTACAACTTCGGCGCCGGCTTCACCCCGCCGCCCACGCCCCATGGCACCCTTGGCCTGCGTGCCAACTACTACCGGGCGACGTCCATCCGCGACAGTCATGGCCGCGACAACGGCAACGACTTTTCCATCGATGTCCTGTCCCTGGGCCTGGCCTACCTGAAGATGACCGATACCCGGGTGCTCGGCGCCCGCTACGGCTTCGGCGGGGTGGCGCCCTTCTTCAAGATGGACGCCGACCTCACCATCAAGGCCAACGGCGTCCCGGTGTTTTCCGACAGCGCCGACCTCTTCCGCCAGGCCGATTTCCAGGTGATTCCGCTGATCCTGCAGTGGGAGCCCTCGCGCAACCTGGGGGTGAACTTCTGGTTCCAGGTGCAGGCGCCCACCGGTGACTACGACAAGAATCGGTTGGTCAATCCGGGCACCAACCACTGGACCGTCTCGCCGATGCTCAACCTGAGCTACATCACCGATTCGGGCTTCGAGGTGTCGTCCAGCTTCCAGGCCGATTTCAACAGCCGCAACCACGCCACCGACTACCGCAGCGGCACGGAATACCGCCACGAATTCGCCGTGGGTCAGCACTTCGGCCCCTGGACCGCGGGCCTGGGCGGCTACTACTACCGCCAGCTCAGCGACGACGACGCCCCCGGCCTCAGCCGCGGCAATCGTGCCCGGGTACTGGCGCTGGGCCCGGCACTGAGCTTCTTCAAGCCTGGCCTGCCGCCGGTCTGGGTGCACCTCTACAAGGACATCGACGCCCGCAACCGCGCCGAGGGCTACACCCTCGCCGTGCGGCTCTCCCACAGCTTCTGAGGAATCGCGCATGACACTCACAGCCTCCTCCAGCCCCACGGCCGGCCGACGCCAGGGCGCCGTGCTCCTGCTCGGCAGTAGCCTGACCATCATGGGTTCGGTGATGGTCGCCCCGATCATTCCCAAGCTGGGCGCCGAATTCGGCCCCATCGAACCCCGCGCCGATCTGCTGATCCCCCTGGCGATGACCGGTCCCGCCCTGGCCATTGCGCTTTTCGCGCCCCTGGCCGGCTGGCTGGCCGACCGCCTGGGCCGCAAGCGCCTGCTGATCCTGGCGACCTTCTGCTACGCCCTGCTCGGCATGCTGCCGGCGCTGCTGCAGTCGCTACCGGCCATCACCCTCACCCGCCTGGTCTTCGGCCTGGCCGAGGCGGCGGTGATGACCTGTTGCGTGACCTTGATCGCCGACTACTGGCAGGGCAGCAAGCGCCTGGCCTACGTCAACGGCCAGGTCATCGCCATCAGCCTGGTGGGCTCGCTGTTCTATGTGGTCGGCGGCGCCCTGGGCGAGCACTCCTGGCGCACGCCCTTCTACCTCTATCTGCTGCCGCTGCTGCTGGTGCCCTTCATGCTGCGACTGCTGTGGGAACCGGTCCGCGCCAAGGTCTCCATCGGCGCCGACGAAGGCCCCCAGCACAGTGCGCCGCTGCCCCTGATCGTCAATTACCTGCTGGTCTTCGCCGGCATGGTGCTCAGCGTGGTGGTGCCCATCCAGAGTCCGCTGCTGCTGGTACAGCTGGGCATCACCTCCAGCACCCTGATCGGCGCCTCGGCGGGCCTGGGGCTGCTGGCGACCCTGGGCGGGCCGTTGCTGTGGCCGCTGCTGCGTCGCTGGTGGGGCCTGGCCGGCTGCAACGCCGTGCTGCTGGCCAGCATGGGCATCGGCCTCTGGCTGCTGGTGAACGCCCGCAGCTATGAAGCCGTGCTGGTTGCGGTGACGGTGCATGGTCTCGGTGTCGGCATGCTGGTACCCAACACCATGGCACCGGTGATGGGCGCCCTGAGCGCCCGAGCACGGGGTCGCGGCATGGGTGGCTACACCGGCTGCCTCTACCTGGGCCAGTTCGCCAGCCCCCTGGTGATCGCCGTGATCCTGCCCTTTGCCGGCGATCTGCACCTGGCCATCCGCGCCCTGGCCATCGCCGCCCTGGTCGCCGCACTCGCCTGGGCCGCCGTCGGCCTGCTGCGGCGCAAGGCCGCCCTGCCGACCCCGTCGCGCTCTTCCTGAATTCTGCTCGAGGATCTTCCATGCAAAGCCTGCAACCCCTGCTGGACACCCAAGATGGCCACGGCCTGGCAACGCTGTTGCGACAAAAAGAAATCACTGCCAGCGAATTGCTCGAAGCCGTCATCGACCGCCTGGACACCGTGGAGCCCGACCTCAATGCCGTCAGCGAACGGCTATACGACCAGGCCCGCGCGGCGGCCAAAGCACCACTCGACCTGTCGGCCCCCTTCGCCGGGGTACCGACCCTGGTGAAGGATCTTTTCACCCCGCTGGCCGGTGCCCGCATGACCAATGGCTCCCTGGCCCTGGGCGAAGCCCGACCGGATTTCGACTGCGAACTGGTGACCCGCCTGCGCCAGGCCGGTTGCCTGTTCGTCGGCACCACCACCTCACCGGAATTCGGCACCTCCTACAGCACCGAGTCGCGCCGCTTCGGCGCCACCGCCAATCCCTGGAATCGCGCCCACAGTGCCGGGGGATCGAGTGGCGGCGCGGCAGCCCTGGTCGCCGCGCGGGTGGTGCCCTTCGCCCATGGCAACGACGGCGGTGGCTCGCTGCGGGTGCCGGCCTCCTGCTGCGGCATCTTCGGCCTCAAGCCCAGCCGTGGCCGGATGCCTTCCGGGCCCATGGTCGGTGAAGGCTGGGCCGGTATGGGCACACCCCATGCCATGAGCCTGTCGGTACGCGACAACGCCCTGCTGCTGGATGCCACCGCCGGTGCCGATCTCGGCGCGCCCTATGCCGCACCGGCCCACGACGTCCCCTTCGCCAGCCTGCTGGAGCGCGATCCGCGCCCCCTGCGCATCGCCTTGGTCGAGCATCTGGCGCCCTGGCCGAGCGGACCCGACGCCCTGGCCGCAGTGCGCCACACCGCCCGGCTGTGCGAAAGCCTCGGCCACCACGTCGAGCCGGCGACCCTGCCGGTGGATCTGCCAGGCTTTCTCGACCAGGTCTTCGACATCATCGGCCCCAGCACCCGCCACTACCTGCAGGTCCTTGGCGCCCTGCGCGGCGCCGCGGTCAGCGACGAGGAGCTGGATGCCCGCACGCGGGTGATCCTGCGCGAGCGGGGCGACATCCCGGCCCATCGCTATGCCGCCGCGGTGGAGGGCCTGCATGCCCTGGGCCGGACTCTGGCGCGCTTTCTCACCGACTATGATGTGATCCTCACCCCTACCCTGACCCGCGAGCCGCCACGCCTGGGCGAGCTGGATGGCGGGCACGAGGAACGCCCGCTGGCCGAGGCCATCGCCGCCTTCCACAGCTATTCCCCCTTCACCGCCCTGTTCAACGCCAGCGGCCAGCCCGCCATGTCGGTGCCCCTGTGGTGGACCGCCAATGGCCTGCCCCTGGGCAGCCATTTCGCCGCGCGCTTTGGCGAGGAAGGTACCCTGCTGGCCATAGCCGCCCAGCTGGAGCGCGCCCAGCCCTGGGCCGGACGGCGGCCGCCGCTGTGCGGGATCCTGCGACCGGCTTGAGGCCTGGGAGCGGCAGGACAGACGTACAGCGGATTGCGTAAGAAGCGGGCGATGGGCATCACATTGCAACGATAATCCTATCGCCCGCTTCGCTTGGCGGGTCGTTATACTGGCCGGGCACGGCGCGCGACGGACGTTTCCAGTGCTCGGCCTGAGGGCGCCCGCCTGTCGCTCGCCATTTTCCCTGCTGTTCTGGGCGGGGCAACGTACGAGTGGCCCGATGAGCTCCCTGACCTCGACCCCAATTCCTTCGTACGTCCTCACCGACGACCTCGATCTCGTTGCCGAAATAGCCGCGGTACCCAGGATTCTGGCAGTGATATGCCAACTGACCGGCATGGGCTTCGCGGCCGTCGCCCGGGTGACCGATGACCGCTGGATCGCCTGCAGCACCCTCGACCACATCAATTTCGGTCTCGCGCCTGGCGGGGAGCTGGTGGTCAAGTCGACGATCTGCGATGAGATCCGCGATCACCGCCAGCCCGTGGTGATCGATGACGTGCAGCAGGATGCCCTTTACCGCGACCACCACACGCCCCGGCAGTATGGTTTCCGCAGCTACATTTCCGTCCCCATTGTGCTGGACGACGGCTCCTTCTTCGGCACCCTGTGCGCCATAGACCCCGAACCCGCCCGACCGAGTCGCCCCGAAGTCCTCACGACCTTCGAGCTGTTCGCCAGCATGATCGCGCTGGAGATCACGGCGCAGCGGCGCTTCGTCGCGGCGCGCAACGTGCTGCACAGCGAGGCCTTCTCCCGCAGTCTGCTCAAGGCCAGCCTGGACTGCGTGAAGGTGCTGTCCACCGATGGCCACATCGAATTCGTCAACGCCCAGGGCCTGGAACTCATCCAGCTCCACACCGAGGATCAGGTCATAGGGCAGGAATATGCCGCGCTATGGCCGGAAGACGAACGTTGGAAGATCCGCAAGGCCGTCGAACAGGCGGGCCAGGGGCAGGCCACCCGGGTCGAGGGCTTCTGCCCGACCGCCCAGGGGGAGCCGCGCTGGTGGGAGGTGTCCTGCTCGCCCTTCGAGGTGGCGGGTACCCGGCATCCCAAGATCGTCTGCATCTCGCGCGACATCAGCAGGCGTGTCCTCGCGGACCAGGCGCTCCAGGCCCGGGCCGAGGCCATCTCCGCCCTCAATGACGACCTGGAACGCCAGGTTTCGGCGCGCACCGCCGAGCGTGACCAGATCTGGAGGTGCTCCAACGATCCCCTCTGCGTGGCGAGCCTCGACGGCTTCTTCCTAAGTCTCAACCCGGCCTGGGTGGTGACCCTGGACTGGACGATCAGCGAACTCAAGGCCCAGCCGCTGATGGCCCTCGTCCACACCGACGACCTGACGGCCACCCGCCAGGCGTTCTGGAAGCTGCAGCAGGGGACGCCGCTGGTCAGCTTCGAGAACCGCTATCGCCATCGTGACGGCTCCTACCGCTGGCTGTCCTGGAATGCCGTGCGCAGCGATGACCTCATCTACGCCACGGTGCGCGACGTGTCCCACCAACGGCAGCAGGCGCTGGACCTGGCAACGGCCGAGGATGCCCTGCGGCAATCGCAGAAGATGGAGGCCATCGGTCAGCTCACCGGCGGGGTGGCCCATGACTTCAACAACCTGCTGACCGTCATCAAGTCGTCCTGCGACCTGCTCAAGCGACCCAACCTGAGCGAGGAGCGACGCGACCGCTACATCGGTGCGATTTCCACCACCATCGACCGGGCGGCGAAGTTGACAGGTCAGCTGCTGGCGTTCGCCCGGCGCCAGGCGCTCACCCCCGAGGTATTTTCGGCAAGCTCGAACGTCCAGGCCCTGAACGACATGCTGGGGACGTTGCTGGGCTCGCGAATCAGCGTCGCGCTCGATCTGCCCGATCATCCCTGCCTGGTCTACGCCGACCCCGGCCAGTTCGATACCGCCCTGGTGAACATGGCGGTCAATGCCCGCGACGCCATGGACGGCGCGGGCCAGCTGACCATAGCCGTCACGACGGTCGAGGCGATTCCGGAGAGCCCCTCACACGCCGCCCTGGCGATTCCAGCGATAGTCATCTCGATCACCGACACCGGCAGCGGCATCGCCCGAGAGCACCTCGCACAGATCTTCGAACCCTTCTTCACCACCAAGCGCGTCGGTCAGGGCACGGGATTGGGCCTGAGTCAGGTGTTCGGCTTCATCAAGCAATCCGGCGGCGAAATCCGGGTAGCGAGCGAAGTCGGCCGCGGTACCACCTTTCAGCTCTACCTGCCGCGGGCGACCAGTGCGGTGCAGCCCCTGGCGGCGAACGAAACCCTGGCCGTGGCCGATGGACGAGGCACCTCGGTCCTGGTGGTGGAAGACAATCCCGACGTCGGCACCTTCGCGGCCGACTCGTTGCGGGATCTGGGCTATCACCCCGTCCTGGCCCCCAACGCCGAGGCGGCCCTGATCCTGCTCGCGGAAAGGCCAGAGCACTACGACGTGGTCTTTTCGGATGTGGTCATGCCTGGCATGGGCGGCCTCGCCCTCGCCATCGAAATCAGACGGCTGTATCGCAGCCTGCCCATCCTGCTGACCTCCGGCTACAGCCATGTCCTGGCAACCAACGGCGCCCAGGGGTTCGAGCTGATCCACAAGCCCTATTCGGTGGAAGAGCTGTCGCGCCGCCTGCAGAAGATTCTCGAGGACGCCGCGGCTCACCGTTGACCCGCGCAAGGCAGACCTCGCCGCCGCACCCGGTACCGTCTGCGGCGGATGCGACATGGCGGGGTTCCTTGCCTTTCCTGTCCGGTCAGCTCCGGCGACCGGTGGCGCGACGGCGGCCATCCACCCGGCTCGACCGATCGGGTAACATGCGCCGCCGCGGGCCAATGACCCGCTGTCAGTAGGCGAGGAGTTCAGCGTGTTCGATACCCAGGTCATCATCATCGGTGCAGGCGCCGCAGGTTTGATGTGCGCCCTGAGCGCCGCCGCGCGCGGCCGCCGGGTGCTGGTAATCGACCATGCCAACAAGGCCGGCAAGAAGATCCTCATGTCCGGCGGTGGCCGCTGCAACTTCACCAATCTCTATTGCGAGCCCGCCAACTTCCTCTCGCAGAATGCGCACTTCTGCAAATCGGCGCTGGCCCGCTACACCCAGTGGGACTTCATCGCCCTGGTGGCCAAGCATGGCGTGCCCTATCACGAGAAGAAGCTGGGCCAGCTGTTCTGCGACAACAAGGCCAGCGACATCCTCGCCTTGCTGCTGGACGAGTGCGAACAGGGCGGCGTCGACATCCGCCTCGATACCTCGGTGCAGGAGATAGCCCGCCTCGACCCGGGTGGCTACCAGCTGCAGACCAGTCTGGGCCCGGTGCGTGGCGAATCCCTGGTGATCGCCACCGGTGGCCTGTCGATCCCGACCCTGGGCGCCACCGGCTTCGGCTATCAGGTCGCCCGCCAGTTCGGCCATCAGCTCCTGCCCACCCGGGCCGGCCTGGTGCCCTTCACGATCACCGATCCCCAGCTGAAGGAATTCTGCAGCGCGCTGTCCGGCACGGCGGTGGAAGACTGCCGGATCAGCTGCAACGGCCAGATCTTCGTCGAGAATCTGCTGTTCACCCATCGCGGCCTCAGCGGTCCGGCGATCCTGCAGATCTCTTCCTACTGGCAACCGGGCGATACGCTCAGCATCGACCTGCTGCCTCATCTCGACCTGGTGCAGTGGCTCGCCGAGCAGCGCCAGGCGCGCCCCAACAGCGAACTCAAGACGCTGCTGGGCGAGCTGTTCACCAAGAAGATGGCCACCCTGCTCGCCGACAGCTGGTTCCAGTCCAGGCCGCTCAAGCAGTACACCCCCGAAGAACTCAAGGCCATCGCCGCGCGGTTGCACGACTGGCGACTGGTCCCGGCGGGCACCGAGGGCTATCGCACCGCCGAGGTCACCCTGGGCGGCGTCGACACCCGCGAGGTCTCGTCCAAGACCCTGGAGTCGCTCAAGTCACCTGGCCTGTACTTCATCGGTGAGGTGCTGGATGTCACCGGCCACCTGGGCGGCTTCAACTTCCAGTGGGCCTGGGCCTCGGGTTACGCGGCGGCGCAATACGTCTAACCCAGGGATCACCACCAAGGTGCTTTGCCTGCGCTGGGCACACCGCCGCGCCGAACGTTCCGCCGTCTATGCAAGGACTCAGGCAGCCGAAGACGGCCAGGTATGACTCGCGATGCGCAGGAAATTACCGCCCAGGATGGCATCGATATCGACGTCGCCGTAACCCCTGCCGGCCAACTGCTGCCTGAGCTCGGGTAGCGCCTCCGGTTGCAGCTGGGTATGGCCGTGAGGCTGTCCATAATGGCGCGCCGGCCACCAGTCTTCCACGTCGACTCCCGCGGGAAGGTCATGGTCGTCAGGACACAACTCGGTATCGAGCCCGATGCCGATATGACGGGTCCCGACCCGTTCCGCCAGGTAGTCGATCTGGCGGATATAGCTGGTCACTGATGCCTCGGGATCACCCAGAAAGATGCCCAGTCCCGTCAGGCCGATCACGCCATCCTGTTCGGCACAGGCCTGGATCTGCCGGTCGCTCACCGTCCGGGGATGATCGTGGAGCGCCTTGATGTTGGTATGGGAGAAGACCACCGGTTGCGTCGAGACCGCCATGATTTCGAGGCTGGCACGCTCGCTCGCGTGGGCACAGTCGAGGGTGATGCCAGCTGCATTGCCGGCTGCCACCATCGCTCGGCCCAGCGCCGTCAGGCCGCCACCCTCGCCATGGCAACCGCCAGCGCAGGCGTTGTCGCGGTTGTAGGCGAGCAGCATCTGGCGTACCCCAAGAGAGGCGTATAGACCCACCATCGCCGGGTCGTCGAGCAGCATGGTCGAGCCTTCCAGATCGAAGGAAATGGCCAGCTTGCCTTGCTCGCGCGCACGGTAGAGGTCGGCCACCTCGCCGGCGAGGCAGAAGTGCTCAGGATGCCTACCAAGCCAGGCGCGGAAGCCGGCGAGGGTTTGCAGCACCGTCGTGAAGGGCGTCATGTCCATGCCGACGTTGATCGACACGTGATGGAAGCCGGCGTCGCGATAGCGACTCAAGGCAGACATGTCCTGCCCCGGCACGAGGGGCAGGCAAGCATGGGCGTCCCAACGTAGCGGCAGAGGTCGTTCGCGCCTGGGCGCCATCGTTTCCAAGGTCTTCTCCCCTCTCCACGTCTCCGGAGGGGCTCACCATAGCACGCAGACTCAAAGGACGGCCTGGCGACGGAGATCCCGTCGCCAGGTAGGCCCGACTTCGCGTCGGCGGCGGCCTAGCCGAGGCTGACGCCCCGCAGCAGCGCCGGATCCACGCTTCGGGCCCGGTAGCGGACCGAGGCCTGACCATAGGCCTTGGGATCGAGCGCCTGGTCCCAGCGGCTGGCGGCTACCTCCTGGACCGGTGCGACCTCGGTTTGCGCGACCTTGGGCTGCGGCACGGCCTGGGCGCGTCTTTCGTTGATCTCGGCGGCCATGGCGGTATAGCTGGCGGTGCTGAGCAGGGCGAGTGCGGCCATCTTGTTGAAGACGTTCATGGTGGATTCTCCTGTCTTGAACATGGGGGCTGGCGTCACCGCGCAAAGGCGGTCCGGCGTCAGTCACGGTGCTACCTTGCGCCCTGGCGTCTTAACGCTGTCTTAACCCCTCTGAACCCGACCTGAACGGCTGCGACAACCTGCCCCAGGCGATGGCCACTGGCCAATTGATCTGGATCAGTTTTGCCCAGGGCCAGCAGGCGCATCCTGCATGCAGCCGCCACTCCGCCCTGGAGGGGCGCCACGGCTCGCGAGGTCGCCATGAACGGACGCCTGGTCAAAGAACTCTTGGTCATCCTGCTGATCAAGCTGGCGCTGCTGATGGTGATCAAGAGCCTCTGGTTCAGCGCCCCCACGGTTCCGCCCGACGCCACCCAGGCGGTCAGCGCCCACCTGCTGGACTAGTACCCCTTCCTTTAGCTTGAGGAGATTGCCGGGATGATCTCGGAATCCGTCGTGGACCTGTCACGCCTGCAATTCGGCATGACCGCGCTGTATCACTTCATCTTCGTGCCCCTGACCCTGGGGCTGGTGGTGATCCTGGGAATCATGGAATCGGTCTATGTGATGACCGGCCGCCAGGTCTACAAGGACATGACCAAGTTCTGGGGCAAGCTGTTCGGCATCAACTTCGCCCTGGGCGTCACCACCGGCCTGACCATGGAGTTCCAGTTCGGCACCAACTGGGCCTACTACTCCCACTATGTCGGCGACATCTTCGGCGCGCCCCTGGCCATCGAGGGCCTGATGGCCTTCTTCCTCGAATCCACCCTGATCGGGCTGTTCTTCTTTGGCTGGGACCGCCTGTCCAAGGGCCAGCACCTGCTGGTGACCTGGCTGGTGGCGCTGGGCTCGAACCTCTCCGCCCTGTGGATCCTGGTGGCCAATGGCTGGATGCAGAACCCGGTCGGCGCCGAGTTCAACTACGTGACCATGCGCATGGAGCTGGCCGACTTCGGCGCCCTGCTGCTCAACCCCGTGGCCCAGGTGAAGTTCGTCCACACCGTGGCCTCGGGCTATGTCACCGGCGCCATCTTCGTGCTGGCGATCTCCAGCTACTACCTGCTCAAGGGTCGCGACATCGGCTTCGCCCGGCGCTCCTTCGCCGTGGCCGCCGCCTTCGGTACCGCCGCGGTCATCTCGGTGATCGTGCTGGGTGACGAATCCGGCTATCGCGTGGGCGAGGTCCAGAAGGTCAAGCTGGCCGCCATCGAAGCCGAGTGGAACACCGAGGAAGCCCCGGCCTCCTTCACCCTGTTCGGCATCCCCAATCAACAGGAGATGCGCACCGACTACGCGGTGAAGATCCCCTATCTGATGGGCCTGATCGCCACCCGCTCCACCACCGAACAGGTCACCGGCATCAAGGATCTGGTCAGCCAATACGAGGCCCGCGTCCGCAACGGCGCCCAGGCTTACGCCCTGCTGGAGCGACTGCGCGCCGGCGACGACTCCGCCGCCACCCGCGCCGCCTTCGACGCCCACAAGCAGGACCTGGGCTATGGCCTGCTGTTGAAGAAATACGTCAACGATCCCGCCACGGCCACTCCCGAGCAGGTCCGGCAGGCCGCGCGGGACACCATCCCTGGGGTCGCCAGCCTGTTCTGGACCTTCCGCATCATGGTCGCCAGTGGCGTGCTGATGCTGGCGCTGTTCATCTGCGCCTTCTGGGCCTCGACCCGGCGCAACGAGCTCAAGAAGCCCTGGCTGCTGAAGTGGGCCCTGTTCAGCCTGCCGCTGCCCTGGATCGCCACCCAGACCGGCTGGTGGGTGGCCGAGCATGGTCGCCAGCCCTGGACCATCAGCGAGGTCCTGCCCACCCACCTGTCGGCCTCGACCCTGGCTCCGGCCGATCTGTGGGGCTCGATCGGCGCCCTGGTGACCTTCTACACCCTGCTCCTGATCGTGGAGATGTACCTGATGATCCGCTTCGCCCGCCTCGGCCCGAGCAGCCTGTACACCGGCCGCTACTTCCACGAACGGGCTGCCCAGGTCGGCGACGCCCTGCGCCAGGCCGCCACCGCCAAGCCCGTCGCACCGGCCAACGCCTGAGGAGACTGTCATGTTCGACTACGAAGTGCTCAAGCTCACCTGGTGGGTGCTGATCGGCGTCCTGCTGATCGGCTTCGCCCTCACCGACGGCTTCGACATGGGCGCCATGATCCTGATGCCCCTGATCGGCAAGACCGACAAGGAACGCCGCGCCGCCATCAACAGCATCGCGCCCCACTGGGACGGCAACCAGGTCTGGTTCATCACCGCCGGTGGCGCCCTCTTCGCCGCCTGGCCGATGGTCTATGCCACCGCCTTCTCCGGGCTCTACTGGGCCCTGCTGCTGGTGCTCTTCGCCCTGTTCCTGCGCCCGGTGGGCTTCGACTACCGCAGCAAGCTCGACAACACCCGCTGGCGCAACGCCTGGGACTGGGGCCTGTTCACCGGTAGCCTGGTGCCGGCCCTGGTGTTCGGCGTGGCCTTCGGCAACCTCTTCCAGGGCGTGCCCTTCCAGCTCGACGACACCCTGAGATCCACCTACAGCGGCAGCTTCTTCGCTCTGCTCAACCCCTTCGCCCTGCTCAGCGGCGCGGTCAGCCTGGCCATGCTCTGCGCCCATGGCGGCAGCTGGCTGATGCTGCGTACCCACCACGCCCTGGGCGAGCGCGCCCGACGTGCCACCGGCCTGTGCGCCCTGCTCCACCTCGTCACCTTCGGTCTGGCCGGTGTCTGGCTGGCCTACGGCTTCGACGGCTACGTGCTGGTCAGCCAGGGCGATCCGGGCAGCGCCTTGAATCCGCTGCACAAGGTGGTGACCGCCGGCAATCCGGGCTGGTTGGCCAACTACCATACCCAGCCGCTGACCCTGCTCGCCCCGGTGCTGGCCGCGCTCGGCAGCGTCCTGGCCCTGCTCGGCAGCAGCTGGCGGCAGGCCGGCCTGGCCTTCACCGGTACGTCCCTGGCCATCGTCGGCACCCTCGCCACCGCCGGCTGCGCGCTGTTTCCCTTCGTGCTGCCGTCGAGCCTGGACCCGGCTTCCAGCCTGACCATCTGGGACGCCGTCTCCAGCCACAAGACGCTGGGCATCATGTTCGTCGCCGCCGCCATTTTCGTGCCGCTCATCCTGGCCTACACCCTGTGGAGCTACGTGCGCATGTGGGGCAAGGTCGACGACCGCTTCATCGACGCCAACCCCCACGGCCTCTACTGATCACCGATCTCAAGGAGACTCCTTCATGTGGTACTTCACCTGGATCCTTGGTGTCCTGCTCGCCGCGAGCTTCGGCATCATCAACGCCCTCTGGCTGGAAAGTACCCGGGAGCTGGACGTCCATGACGATGCCGAGTGCTGAGGCCCTGCCCCGCGTCCACCCACTAGGACGGACGCTGTCCCTGCTGCTGGCGGCGCCCCTGGCGCTGCTGCTGATGATTCACCCGGGCTTGATGCTCGATGCCAGCGGGCATTACAGCCATCCGCTGCTGATGGGAGTGATGCTGGGCGTCTCCGCCGGCCTGGTCCACGGCGTCGGTTTCGTGCCGCGGCTCTGGCTGTGGCGCCTGGTGTTCGGGCCGCTGGTGGGCTGGCCGTTGCTGGGGCTGGGTTACGCCCTGCTCATCAGAGCGCAGCTCGGCTGACGGAGCCTGACAATAGCGCCCGGACTTCCCGGGCGCCTTCTTCATCAGCCGCCGTACCGCCTGGCCGCGCTACTCGCGCCGCCTCACTCCCGTCGATGAATAATCTGACTATCAAGGTTCGTCTGCGGGTGCCGACATAACCGGAATCGATCTTGCCCGTGCCGGCTCCTCGCTTGCCGCCGGCGTACCCGCTGAACGCCTCAGAGAATGCCACGATGCTCAGGAATGCCCCCCTCAGTACCAAACTCCTGCTGATCCTGCTCCTGCCCCTGGCCGGCTTCCTGGTGATCTCGGGTCTCTACACCGCCGATCGCTACGAAACGCTCAAGAACATGGAGCACACCGTGACCGCCAGTGCCACGGCCGAGCGCGTCAGTGCCTTGGTCACCAGCCTGCAGCGCGAGCGCGGTGCCAGCGGCGTGTTCCTCGGCAGTGGCGGCAAGTCGATGCAGGACAAGCTCAAGACCTTCCGCGAAGACAGCGATAAGGCCCAGAAGGACCTAAGTGCGTTGGCAACCGGTAACGACGCCGCCATCCAGACTGCCATGCGCGCCCTGGACAGCCTGCGTGACCTGCGCAGCAAGGTCGATGGCCTGGCGCTCAACAGCACCCAATCCGGCACGGCCTACACCGACCTGATCAAGGCACTGATCGGCTACACCCATGCCCTCGAAGCGGGTGTCGATGATCCTGAGATCCTGCGCGCCCTGGGCGCCCTCAATCTCTTCGTCGAGATGAAGGAACGCGCCGGGCGCGAGCGCGTACTGCTGGGCCTGGCCTTCAACCAGAATCGCTTCGATGCCGGCCTGCTGTCGCGCTTCGCCCGCAACCTGGGCGAATTCTCCGCCTACGCCGACGCCTTCCAGCGCAAGGCCACGCCTGAATTCATCCGTCAGCTCGACGACACCTTCAAGCAGCCCAGCGCCATGGAAGTCAGCCGCCTGCAACAGCTGGCCTTCACCGTCCCCCTCGGCGATGCCCTGGGCATCAAGCCGGAGGACTGGTTCAACCTGGCCACCCAGCGTATCGACCTGATGGGCAAGGTGGAGGCGGACCTGGGTGCCAGTGTCGGCGCCCAGGCCGAACAGGCCCGTGCCAAGGCCAGCCGCGATCTCTGGATCACCCTCGGCCTGGTACTGCTGGTGCTGGTAGCCGTTTCGGCGCTGGCCTGGGTGATCATCCGCAACATCAAGCAGGCGGTCGAGCAGGTCAACGGCACCCTCACCCGCCTGGCCACCCGCGACCTCACCGCCCGCTGCGCCTACCAGGGCAAGGACGAGTTCGGCACCATCACCGGTAATCTCAACCTGATGAGCCAGGAGCTGGGTCAGGTGATCCAGGAGATCGGCGCCGCCACCGTGCAGGTCGCCACCGCCGCCGAAGAAGCCTCGGCGGTCGCCATCCAGACCAGCCAGAACGTCGCCCAGCAGCGCCTGGGCACTGACCAGGTCGCCACCGCTATCGCCGAGATGAGCGCCACGGTCAAGGACGTCGCCCGCAGCACCACCGAAGCCGCCGAAGGCTCGCGGCAGGTCGAGGCCAACACCAGCCAGGGTCGTCGTGAATTGCAGGCCACCATCGGCCTGGTGCAGGGCCTGTCGGTACAGGCCGAGCGGACCTCGGAGATCATCGCCGAGCTCAAACAGGAAAGCGACGCCATCTCCTCGGTGCTGGACGTGATCCGCGGCATCGCCGAGCAGACCAACCTGCTGGCCCTCAACGCCGCCATCGAGGCCGCGCGCGCCGGCGAAGCCGGGCGTGGCTTCGCCGTGGTGGCCGACGAGGTACGCTCCCTGGCGCAGAAGACCCAGCAATCCACCGGCAGCATCCAGCAGATGATCAGCCATCTGCAGAGCGGCTCCGACCGTGCCACCCAGGCCATGCAGGAGACCCTCAGCCAGGTGCAGACCGGTGCCAGCAACGTGGTCCGCGCCGGCGAGCTGCTCGGCGAGATCGCCGAGGGCGTCACCCTCATCAACGACCGCAACATCCAGGTCGCTTCGGCCGCCGAACAGCAGAGCCAAGTCGCCGAAGAGATCAGCCGCAACGTCAACGACATCAACGATCTGGTGATCCAGGTCAGCGCTGGCGCCGAGCAGACCGCCGTCACCAGTCGAGAACTGGCGCGCCTGGCCGAGCAGCAGCAAGGCCTGGTGGGGCGCTTCCGGGTGGCGTGATCCACGGGCCGGAAACAGTCGCATGCGGCTTGCCATCCGCCTCTGTACGGTTGGAAAGCCGTCACTCTGGATGGCAACGCCGGCGATCGCTCCACTAGACTAGGGAGGGTTGTCACGTCTTAGGACCTGGCAGCGGGAACCGGCCAACCGAGGACCGGCCGCCAGACTATCCGGGAATGCCATGGACGCCTTCGCCCTCTATGTGCTGCTGAGCAGTCTCACCATCGCCAGTCCCGGTCCGGGCGTCCTGCTGACCATCAACAACGCCCTGCTCCTGCAGCTGCGGGGCGCCCTGCCGGGCATCCTCGGCGTGGTACTGGGCATGCTGGTGGTGGCCAGCCTGGCCAGCACCGCGCTCGGCGCCCTGGTCAGCGCCTCGCCCAGGGCGCTGCTGGGCCTGCAGCTGATCGGTGCGATCTACCTGGGGTGGCTGGGCGTGAGTCGGCTGCGCGCCCCTTCGCCCCAGGGCCAGGTCACCGATCATGCTCAACGAACAGCCAGCGCGGGAAGACGCCTCCTGCAAGGGCTGCTGGTGTCCATCACCAATCCCAAGCTGATCGTCTTCTTCATGGCGCTCTTTCCGCCCTTCATCCAGACCAGTCGGCCCGTGCTGCCGCAGATGTTGCTGCTGGTGACGACCTTCTGCGTCCTGAGCCTCGTCATTCATTGCAGCTATGCGGGCATCGCGACGGCGCTGAGTACCCGCCTGAGCACAGGCACCAGGCTTGCGCGCCTGAACCAGATCGCTGGCGCGATCTTTCTGTTGTTCGCGATACTGCTGCTGGGCGCGAGCCTGGGCTCACTCCTCAGCGAACACGGCGCGCGGGCCTGAGGATGACTCGTCCGTCCCCTGCAACTGTCCTCTCCTGAGCGCCGCGAAACGCGCCTGGGACAGCGGCCGCTGCAGGTGAAAGCCCTGGGCCTGATCGCACTTGAGATCGGCGATGCGCGCCAGCTGGCCAGCGGTCTCGATGCCCTCCGCCACCACCGTGAGCGAGAGCGCCCGTCCCATGCTGACGATGGCCTCGACGATGGCCGCGTTGCTTTCGCTCACCTCGATGTTGGAGACGAAGCTGCGGTCGATCTTCAGGCAATCGAAGGGATAGGTGCGCAGATAGCTCAGCGAGGAATAGCCGGTGCCGAAATCGTCCATCGACAGCCGCACGCCCAGATCCTTGAGTTTCTTCATCAACTCCAGCGCGCCGTCGGCATCGTCCAGCAGCACGTTCTCGGTCAGCTCCAGCTCGACCCGCTCGGGTGCTATGCCGGTGCATTCGAGGACCGTGCGGATCCGCGCCACCAGGTCGTCGCGTTGGAACTCCAGCGGCGACAGGTTGATGGACACGATCAAATCCGGCGCCCAGGCCACCGCCTGGCTGCAGGCTTCCCGCAGGACCCAGTCGCTAAGGCCCAGGATCAGACCGGTCTCCTCCGCCACCCCGATGAACTGCGCCGGTGCCAACCGACCCCGGGTCGGATGGTTCCAGCGCACCAGCGCCTCGGCGCCCAGCAGTCGCTGGCTGCTGGCATCGAAGCGCGGCTGGAAATCCAGCTCGAACTCCAGCCGCTGCAACCCCTGGCGTAATTCGGTTTCCAGCTGGCGCCGCTCCAGGATGCGCTGGTTCATGCTGGGCTCATAGAACCTCATAGTATTGCGTCCCGCCGCCTTGGCTTCGTACAGGGCGATGTCCGCGTAGCGCAGCAGATCCTCGGCGCTGTGGCCGTCCTGGGGTGCCGTGGCGATGCCGATGCTCGCGCCGATGTTGATGTCATGCTCGTCGATGCGGATGGTACGGCCGATGCCGTCCAGGATCCGGCTACAGAGCACGCTGACCTGCTCGGCGCTCTGGCAGCCATTCACGGCAACCACGAATTCGTCGCCCCCGATGCGGGCGACCAGATCATCCTCCCGCACACTGGCGCGCAATTCCCGGGAGACCTGGCAGAGCACCTTGTCACCGGCCCCGTGGCCGAGGGAATCGTTGACCGGCTTGAAGCGGTCCAGGTCGAGGGTCAGCAGATGCAGCGGCTGGCCGGCGTTGACGCCCTCCGCGAAGCGCTGCGCCAGGTAGCGGTGCAGCTGATGACGGTTGGCCAGCCCGGTGAGGGCGTCGTGCTGGCTGATGTGTTCGATGCGCGCCTTGGCCTCGATCTCCTCGGTGACATCGCACACGGTGCCGCGAAAGCCCGCCAGCAGACCACCGGTGACGATGGCCTGAGCCGAGAGCTGGCAGAATCTGAGCTTGCCCTGGGCGTCATGCATCTCGCACCGCAGGGGCCGACGCACGCGACCGGCCGCCAAGGGGGTCCTGGCTACCTCGTCGACCTGGCTTGGCGGATAGTCGAGCAATTCGTGCAGGGGGCGTCCCAGCCAGTCCTCGCGGCTGAAGCCGGTGACGGCGACGAAACGCTCGGAGAGATAGACCAGCTGCTGCTCGGCGTCGGCCTCCCAGATCCAGTCGGACGAGGCCTCTGAGACCGTCCGAAAGCGTTGCTCGCTGTGCCTCAGGGCATCCTCGGCCAGGTCGGTCTGGCGGGCGGCCAGGGCGATCCGGCGGCGCAGGTACCAGACCAGCAGCAAGGCCAGGCCGCACATCAGCGCCAGCAGCGGCAGGAACTGCGCCAGCAGCCGATGGCCCATGCCATGGACGGTCCAGTTGAAGGTCACCGCGATCCCGGGATCGGACCTTACCACCAGCGTTGGCCGCTGTCCGATGGTGGGCAGCTCACCCGGCTGTGCGGTCAGCCCGTGCAATTCAAAGGCCTGCCCGAGTTGCGCGAGCTTGTCCGGCGTCAGGATGTCGACGAACACCATGTAGGACAGCCGCTTGAAGTCCTGGTAGGTGGCATCCGGACGGATGACCGCGACCATGACACTGGCTGGCTTGCCGTCGACCAGGAAATAGCCCTGGGCATAGCCATCCTTGGACGAGCGCTCGCGGGCCAGCGCCAGCAGCCTGGCCTGATCATCACCCAGCCAGGTCTCCAGCTGCATCTTGCTCCGTCCGCCGCCGACCACCGCATAGCGTGTGATGCCGTTGGGCGCCAGGATGAAGGCGCCATTCACGCCATAGTCGCTGTAGAGCGAGGGCCCGACGTTGTCTTCTTCATAGGCCCAGTTCACGTCGACCTTGTTGCTGGTCCGTGCATAGGCCTCCATCCAGAACGAATAGTCAGTCAAGACCCGACCGAGTTTGTCCTGGCGCGTTTCCAGCGCCCGCTGGGCGTCCGCCTCGCTGTGCTCGCGCTGCTGCGCGTCGATGCGCGCGCACAGGTCGAACAGCATCCACCCCGCCAGGGTAAAGATGAGCGTGACCAGCGCGAAGAAACCAAGGGAAGCCTGACGGGCGACACGGTTGAGTTGGGTAGGCAAGGCAGTGACCTGTCGGAGCGGGTTGGTCGAGGGTACCGACGGCTGACGGCCTGGCCGTAATCGTCTGCCTATATATCGGCAACGGCGCCAATGGCTTGAAGCCGTCGCCTAAAGATTCTGCAAAGGGCCGGCTCAGACGGGCTCGTTTTGCACCGTCACTGGGCAGCCGCCTTCCCCGTGCGCCGGGACGGCGCAGCCACACCCTTACCGCTTGCTCAAAAACGACAGGGATGGTCCGCTCGCCCGGACGATTGTTGACCTAATGGTCAGCTTTACCCACCATCGAATTATCCGAACCCAGGTGGAGAGCGGCCGTGATCAGGTTTCTGCTGGACCAGGAGCTGCGCGTCGAAGAGCAGCTCGACCCCAACCTCACCGTGCTCCAATACCTGCGCGAGCGCAGCGGCAAGACCGGCACCAAGGAAGGCTGCGCCTCGGGCGACTGTGGTGCCTGCACCGTGGTGCTGGCCGAACCCGACGGCGAGCGGTTGCGCTATCGCACGGTCAACAGCTGCCTGACCTTTGTCGCGGCGCTGGACGGCCGGCAACTGATCAGTGTGGAGGACCTGAAGCATCAGGGTCGCCTGCATCAGGTGCAACAGGCCATGGTCGACTGCCACGGCTCCCAGTGCGGCTACTGCACCCCGGGCTTCGTCATGTCGCTGTTTGCCTTGCAGAAAAACGTGGAATCAGCGGACAGCGCCGCCACCCACGAAGCCCTGGCCGGCAATCTCTGCCGCTGCACCGGCTACCGGCCGATCCTGGCCGCCGCCGAACAGGCCTGCACCCAGCGCCAGCCGGATCAGTTCGATGCCCGGGAGCAGCAGACCCTGGCGCGCCTTAAGGCCCTCGCCCCGGTAGCCGAGACCCGGCTCGACGGTGCCGGGCGGCGCTGCCACAGCCCCACGACCCTGAGCGAACTGGCGCGCCTTTACCAGGCCCATCCCGAGGCGCGACTGCTGGCCGGCGGCACCGATCTCGCGCTCGAAGTGACCCAGCAGCATCGCCGCCTGAAAACCCTGATCTACCTGGGCAACATCCCCGAACTGCGCGGCGTGACCGTTCGCGCGGACGGCATCGAGATCGGCGCGGCCACCCCGCTCGCCGATTGCGCCGCCGCCCTGGCCGCCGACTACCCGGACTTCGGCATCCTGCTGCAGCGCTTCGCCTCCTTGCAGATCCGCAACCAGGGCACCCTGGGCGGCAACATCGGCAATGCCTCGCCCATTGGCGACAGCCCGCCGCTGCTGCTGGCACTAGGGGCACGCCTGCTGCTGCGCCAGGGCGAACGGCTGCGCGAATTGCCCCTGGACGATTTCTTTCTGGACTACCGCAAGACGGCCCTGGAGCCGGGCGAATTCATCCAGGCGGTGCGGGTGCCGCGCGCCCATGAGGGGCTGGTCTTCCGCGCCTTCAAGGTGTCCAAGCGCCTGGACGACGACATTTCCGCGGTCTGCGCCGCCTTCGCGCTGGAACTGCAGCAGGATCGCATCGCCACCGTGCGCATCGCCTATGGCGGCATGGCGGCCACGCCCAAGCGAGCCAGTCACTGTGAGCAGGCCCTGCTGGGCCAGCCGTGGACCAGCGACAGCATCGAGCGCGCCATCCAGGCCCTGGCGGAGGACTTCGCGCCGCTGTCTGATTTCCGTGCCAGCCGCGAATACCGCCTGCTGACGGCGCAGAATCTGCTGCGCAAATGTCATCTGGAGACCACCCAGCCCGCGCTCGCTACGAGGGTCACCGCCCATGTCTAGCACCCTCCCCGTCCGTACCCCCGAGGAAATGGCCGCCGCCTTCGCTGCCGGCCTGGCCACCGGCGTCGGCAAGCCGCTCAAGCACGAGAGTGCCGACAAGCATGTCAGCGGCGAAGCCGTCTACATCGACGATCGCCTGGAATTCCCCAACCAGCTGCACGTCTATGCGCGGATGAGCGAGCACGCCCACGCGCGCATCCTGCGTATCGATCTCGCGCCCTGTTACCAGATCCCCGGGGTGGCCCTGGCCATCACCGCCGCCGACGTGCCCGGCCAACTGGACATCGGCGCCGTGCTGCCGGGTGATCCGCTGCTGGCCGATGGCAAGGTGCAGTACCTGGGCCAGCCGGTACTGGCGGTGGCCGCTACCAGCCTGGACGCCGCCCGCCGCGCCGCCCAGGCCGCCCTCATCGAATACGAACCGCTGGAAGCCATCCTCGATGTCAGGGAGGCGCTGAGGCGCGAGCACTTCATCTCACCCAGCCACAGTCATAAGCTCGGCGATGCCGCCGCCGCGCTCGCCGCCGCGCCCCATCGTCTGCAGGGCGAGCTGGCCATCGGCGGCCAGGAGCACTTCTATCTGGAAACCCAGGTGGCCTCGGTGCTACCCACCGAAGACGGCGGCATGCTGGTCTATTCCTCCACCCAGAATCCCACCGAGGTACAGAAGCAGGTGGCCGAGGTGCTGGGCGTCTCCATGAACAGGGTCACCGTCGACATGAGACGCATGGGCGGCGGCTTTGGCGGCAAGGAGAGCCAGGCCGGGATGCCTGCGGCGCTCTGCGCGGTATTTGCCCGTCTTACCGGGCGCCCGGTGAAGATGCGCCTGCCGCGCTTTGAAGACATGCATATGACCGGCAAGCGCCACCCCTTCCATGTCGAATACGACGTTGGCTTCGATGACGACGGGCGCCTGCTGGGCATCCGCTTCGAGCTGGCGGGCAACTGCGGGTATTCGCCGGATCTGTCCAACGCCATCATCGACCGCGCCATGTTCCATGCCGACAATGCCTACTTTCTCGGCAACGCCCAGATCACTGGCCACCGATGCAAGACCCATTTGGCGTCCAACACCGCCTACCGCGGCTTTGGCGGGCCCCAGGGCATGCTGGCCATCGAGAACGTCATGGACGCCATCGCCCGCCACCGTGGCCTGGATCCGCTGGAGGTGCGGCGGCGCAACTACTACGGCAAGGAGACGCGCCATGTCACCCACTACCACCAGGTAGTGGAAGACAATCTGCTCGAAGAGATGACCGCGGACCTGGCGGCCAGTAGCGACTACCAGGCCAGACGCGAAGCCATCCAGGCCTTCAACCGGGCCAACCCGGTGCTGAAGAAGGGCCTGGCGCTGACCCCGGTCAAGTTCGGCATCTCCTTCACCTCCTCCTTCCTCAACCAGGGCGGTGCCCTGGTCAACGTCTACACCGATGGCAGCATCCACCTGAACCACGGTGGCACCGAGATGGGCCAGGGCCTGAACACCAAGGTCGCCCAGGTGGTGGCCGAGGTCTTCCAGGTCGACATCGGTCGCATCCAGATCACCGCCACCAATACCGACAAGGTACCCAACACCTCACCCACGGCGGCTTCCAGCGGTACCGACCTCAACGGCAAGGCCGCCCAGAACGCGGCCCAGACCATCAAGGACCGGCTGATCGATTTCGCCAGCCGGCACTTCCACGTCGGCTCTGAAGAGGTGGAATTCCGCAACGGCCACGTCAGGGTCCGCGAGCGGCTGCTGAGCTTCGAGGAGCTGATCCAACTGGCCTACGTCGGCCAGGTATCGCTCTCCAGTACCGGCTACTACCGCACGCCCAAGATCCACTACGACCGCGACCAGGCCCGTGGCCGGCCCTTCTACTACTACGCGTTCGGCGCCGCCTGCTCCGAGGTGGTGATCGACACCCTCACCGGTGAATACCGGCTGCTGCGCACCGATATCCTCCACGACGTCGGCGCCTCCCTGAATCCGGCCATCGACATCGGCCAGGTGGAAGGCGGTTTCGTCCAGGGCCTGGGCTGGCTGACCATGGAAGAACTGGTGTGGAACGACGCTGGCAAGCTGCTCACCGCTGGCCCGTCCACCTACAAGATCCCGGCGGTGAGCGACGTACCGCCCGACCTTCGGGTGCGGCTGGTGGAGAATCGCAAGAATCCCGAGGCGACGGTGTTCCATTCCAAGGCCGTGGGCGAGCCGCCCTTCATGCTCGGCATCTCGGTGTGGTGCGCCCTGCAGGATGCCGTGGCCAGCGTGGCCGACTATCGCTTCCATCCGGCACTGGACGCCCCGGCCACCCCCGAACGGGTACTCTGGGGCGTGGAGCGGATGCGGCGCCTGGCCGCCGAAGCCCAGACAGCCTCGGCCATCACCACGGAGGAGCCGGCATGAACACGAGACGTGGCTGGTTGGCCATCCTGGCCGACTTCGAGGCGCGAGGCGAACCCTGCGTACTGGTCACCGTGGCCGATGAGCAGGGCTCCACGCCGCGCGACGCCGGGACCAAGATGCTGGTGGGCCGGGAGGAACAGCACCTGACCATCGGCGGTGGCCACCTGGAATACCGAGCGGTGGAGATCGCCCGGGAGATGCTCGCCGCCGGTACCCGCCAGCCGCACCTGGAGCGGTTCTCCCTGGCCGCCAGCCTCGGCCAGTGCTGCGGTGGCGTCACCACCCTGCTGTTCGAACCCCAGCTGGCCCAGGATGTACCGGTGATCGTCTTTGGTGCCGGCCATGTCGCCCGCGCCCTGGTGCCCCTGCTGGCCGGCCTGCCCTGCGCCGTGCGCTGGGTCGATTCACGGGCCCAGGAATTTCCCGCCGTGCTCCCCGCCGGCGTGGAGAAGATCCTGACCGACGAGCCACTCGACGAGATCGCGCGGATGCCGGCGGGTGCCTACTACATCGTCATGACCCATAATCACCCCCTGGACCTGGAGTTGACCGACGCCATCCTCGCTCGCGGCGACCATGGCTACTTCGGGCTGATCGGCTCCCGGACCAAGTGGGCCAAGTTCCGCCACCGCCTCGCGGCCCGCGGCCACGGCGCCGAACACCTCGCCACGGTGCGCTGCCCGCTGGGCCTGCCCGAGGTCAAGGGCAAGCTGCCGCTGGAGATCGCCATCGCCGTGGCCGGCGAGGTCATCGCCCACTACGGGCGCCCGACCCAACAGGCAGATCAGCCGCTGCGGCTGGTCACCGCCACCCCAAGCTAGTCGTTTACCTATCCGAGATCGCCATGACTGCCATCGCCCACCGCGCCGCCCTGCTCCACAGCCTCGCCGACCCGGCCGAGGTCGGGCTGGACGCCTCCTACGAATATCACGCCGACGGCCTGCTGCTGGTCGCAGACGGCCGTATCCAGGCCATGGGCCCGGCTGCCGAGCTGCTGCCCACCCTGCCCGCCGGTACCCCGGTGATCGAGCACCCCCACGCCCTCATCACCCCCGGCTTCATCGACACCCATATCCACTATCCGCAGACCGGGATGATCGCCAGCTACGCCGAGCAGCTGCTGGACTGGCTGGACACCTACACCTTCCCCACCGAGGGCGCCTTCGCCGATCCGGCCACGGCTGCCGAGGTGGCCCAGGTCTTCGTCGGGGAGCTGCTGCGCAATGGCACCACCACCGCCCTGGTGTTCGGCAGTGTCCATCCGCAGTCGGTGGACGCCTTCTTCCAGGTCGCCGAGCACCTCGATCTGCGCATGATCGCCGGCAAGGTGCTGATGGACCGTAACGCCCCGGACTACCTGCAGGACACGGCCGAGTCCGCCTACAGGGATAGCAAGGCGCTGATCGAGCGCTGGCACGGCAAGGGTCGGCTGCACTATGCGGTTACCCCGCGCTTCGCGCCGACCAGCACCCCGGAACAACTCGAAGCAGCCGGACGCCTGTTGGCCGAGCACCCGGACGTCTACCTGCATACCCATCTCTCCGAGAACCTCAAGGAGATCGACTGGGTGAAGGCGCTGTTTCCGGAGCGCAGCAACTACCTGGATGTCTACGACCACTTCCAGCTGCTCGGCCCGCGCTCGGTGTTCGCCCATGGCATCCACCTCTGCGCTGCCGAATGCCAGCGCCTGCACGAGACCGGTTCGGCCGTGGCCCACTGCCCTACCTCCAACCTCTTCCTCGGCAGCGGCCTGTTCGATCTCGAGCGGATGGAAGCCTTCAAGGTCAATGTCGGCCTGGGTACCGACGTCGGCGCCGGCACCAGCTTCTCGCTGCTGCAGACCCTCGGCGAGGCCTACAAGGTGCAACAGCTGCGCGGCCATCGCCTGCACCCCTTCAAGTCGCTGTACCTGGCCACCCTCGGCGGCGCCCGCGCCCTGCGCCTGGACGACCGCATCGGCAGCCTGGCCCCCGGCCACGACGCCGACTTCGTGGTGCTCGATCTCAAGGCCACCCCACTGCTGGACTACCGCCTGCAGCAGTCCAAGAGCCTGGAGGAAACCCTGTTCGTCCTCACCACCCTTGGCGACGACCGCGTGGTACGGGAAACCCATGCCGCGGGTCGCCGGGTACACAGTCGCGACGCCTGACTTTGATGGGCTTCGGCAAGCGCGCTGCCTCAGCCCAGCCTACCCATCAACGTAGGTTGGGCTGAGCACAGCGAAGCCCAACAAACTGCCCTCATCCGAGACGCACAAAAAAGCCGCCCCGAGGGGCGGCTTTCGCGTTCAGCCTGAGCCGACTCAGCTGGTGCGATAACGCTCCAGCCAGTGGGCGTAGGGCGCCGGCAACACCCAGGACGGCTTGTCGACGCCCAGGGCCTTGGCCGCATAGTAGGGCCAGTGCGGATCGGCCAGGTGGGCGCGGCCCACCATGACCAGGTCCAGCTGCCCGTCGGCCACTACCTGGTTGGCCAGCACCGGGGTGTCGATGTTCCAGGCCGAGGCGACCTTCAGGCCGGTGGCTTTGCGTACCTGCTCGGTGATGGGCGCCAGCAGACCCGAGCCCCAGGGGATGTTGGCGGTTGGGGTGGAGAAACCGATGCTGACGCTCAGCAGGTCGAGACCTTCGCGCTTGAAGCCCTGGGCCAGCTCGATGGATTCAGCCAGGGTTTCTTCATCGCGGCCGTCGTATTCGATCACGCCGAAACGAGCGGTCAACGGCAAATGCTCCGGCCAGACCTTGCGCACCTCGGCCAGGGTTTCCAGCAGGAAGCGGCTACGGCCGGCCAGATCGCCACCGTACTGGTCGTCGCGCTGGTTGGAGTGCACCGAGAAGAAGCTCTGCGCCAGGTAGCCGTGGGCGAAGTGCAGCTCCAGCCACTCGAAGCCGGCTTCATAGGCACGCTTGGCGGCGTCGACGAAGTCCTGGCGAACCCGGGCGATGTCCTCGAGGGTCATGGCCTTGGGTACCTTAGGCAGGTTGGCGCCAAAGGCCACGGCCGACGGGGCGATGGTGTCCCAGCCACGGGCATCGTCGGCGGCGATGTGATCGTCACCTTCCCAGGGGCGATTGGCGCTGGCCTTGCGACCGGCATGGGCAATCTGGATACCGGGCACCGAACCGGCGGCCTTGATCGCCTGCACCATCGGCACGAAAGCCTGGGCATGGGCGTCGGACCAGATACCGGCGCAGCCGGGGGTGATGCGGCCTTCCGGCGATACAGCGGTGGCCTCGACGATGACCACGCCGGCACCGCCGCGCGCCAGGCCGGCATAGTGCACTTGGTGCCAGTCGTTGATCACGCCGTCGACGGCGCTGTATTGGCACATGGGCGGGATGGCGATGCGATTACGCAGCGTCACGTCCTTGAGGGTAAAGGGTTGGAACAATGCGGACATCTGAGCGGTCTCCCATGAGGTAGCAGCTGGTTCGTTATTTCGATATTAATCGAACATAACATAATCGCCAACCCCCGGTGTATGATTAGCTCATGCGCCCTTTCAAACATCCCAGTCCTGACGAATTCTCCCTTGAGCGCCTGTTCCATGCGCTCAGCGATCCAGTGCGCCTGGATATCGTCCGCTATCTCGCGCGGGTAGCCGAAGCCACCTGCGGCGAACTGGACGGTGGCCGCCCCAAGTCCAGCATGTCGCACCACTTCCGCGTCCTGCGCGACGCCGGGTTGGTGCATACCCGCAATGCCGGCACCACGCACATGAACCAGCTACGCCGTGACGACCTGGATCAGCGCTTTCCTGGCCTGATGGCAGCCATCCTGGCGCAGTCTTCCGATCCGGTCGGCAAGGCCGACTGAAACGGCGCTATCCCTTGCCTTGAGTCTCTTCGCCTATCACGGGCGAATCATGCGCACCCTCCAGGTTGACCCGCGCAGATTGCGCGGTCGCTCGCTCAGCCACCGTGTCCCCTGATGCTGGTCATCGGCTGCTGACTCGCCCCGCCCGACGCCAGGGAACTCGCCCCCCCCTTCCCGGCTCTTCCGGGTATGAAGGTTGCACAAGACGTTGGCAGCACAGCCGCTGGATGCTGTCGGGAGGTGGGTGATGGGCAGGCATTGGGGATTGGCGACCGCGCTCGCAGGGGTCGCCGCACTGTTCGCACTCGTACCCAGCCCTGAGCCTGTGGCCGAAGCCTGGGGCATCCAGCGCGTCATCGCCTTTGGCGACAGCCTCATGGACTGCGGCACCTTCGGCCACATCTATGCCACCAACCCTGGCCGCACCTATCCCCAGGAAATCGCCGATGCCTATGGTATCGACCTGAGCCCCAATCGCCAGGTGGAAGGTTATGGCCATGAAGGCCCGACCTATCCCGATGGGCTCTGTTACGCCGAAGGCGGCGCCGTGACCGGCAGCTTCACCGAACCAGGCTTCGACCATAATGAGGCGCCACTGGCCTTCTCCCAGCAGATCCGCAACTTCGAGCTGCAACACGGCCGCTTCGGCCAGCAGGATCTGGTCCTGGTGCAGATCGGCGGCAACGACATCATCGGCCCCTTCTATGACAAGAGACTCAAGGCCGCGCTGATGGCCGATGCCCCCTTACCCCAGGACGTGCGCGAGCAGATCGAGGGCCGGATCCGCCATACCGCGCTGAACGAGGTCAAGCTGCTGCGCTATCTGCTGGGCCTGGGTGCCCAACGCCTGGTGGTACTCAACAACACCGACTATGGCAAGGCGCCCTATCTCGAACCCTGGACGCCCGCCCTGGCCGAGCGCAATCACGAGCTGGTGCGACTCTACAACGAGACCCTGCAGGCCAATCTGCCAGCCGGTGACCGGCTACTGCTGGTGGACGCCTATCGGGTGATGGAAGAAGTCTTCGCCCACTACGGCAACTATGGCTTCACCCATGCCGAAGGCGACGCCTGCCTGCCCGGCCGGGAATTCTGCGACCCGGACAGCTACGTCGAGCCCGGCGCCGACCAGGCCTATATCTTTGGCGCTCGCGGTCATTTCGCCAGCCGCACCCATAGCATGCTGGCCCAGGTGGTACTGGAACGCATCGCCCAGACCTGGCCCGACAGCGCCGTGCCGGACAAGCCACTGCTGGCAAACGCCCACCTTCCGAACGCACCGACCGTCCACTAGCGCAGCGCCCTGTCCTGGTGCCGGCGCTCGCCGAGGCGCACCGTGGCAGAGCAGGGAAAACTAGCTGCCGCGATAGGTCGAGTAACCGTAGGGCGAGACCAGCAGAGGCACATGGTAGTGCGAGGCCGCATCGGCGATGCCAAAACGCAGTACCACCGTATCAAGGAAGGCGGGCTCATCGAGCAGCACGCCCCGTTGCCGATAGTAGTCGCCCACGTCGAATTCCAGCTCATAGCATCCGGCCGTGAAGGCCGCCCCCTGCAATAGCGGCCCGTCGCCACGGCCATCGGCATTGGTGCACAGCTCGCCCAGGGCCTCCCGCACACCGGCCTGCAACCGGTACAGGCGTAGGGCGATACCGGCGCCAGGACAGCCGCCGGTAGTGTCCAGGACATGGGTCGTCAGGTATCCAGTAGCGGACGAAGCGGGCATCGGTGGACTCCTGCAAGGGGGATGTTCCAGCCTAGCAGTTTTCCGCCCATCGATTGTATACAGCGCTGGCACCAGAGCTTTGCCAGCGGTATCGCGCCTTTCCAGGGCGTCCGGAGTCTTCAGACCGGTCAGACCAGTTAGGCAGGATTCTTGCTGGGACTCGGCAAAGGCCTCCAAACATTGTATACAAAACATCTCGACTGCCAGGATGCCCCTTCCATGACCTATCCCCGTGATCTGATCGGCTATGGCGCTCAGCCGCCCCACCCCCGCTGGCCAGGTGATGCCCGCATCGCCCTGTCCTTCGTGCTGAACTACGAAGAAGGCGGCGAACGCAACATCCTGCACGGCGATAAGGAATCCGAAGCCTTCCTGTCCGAGATGGTCGCCGCCCAGCCCCTGCCAGGGGTGCGCAACATGTCGATGGAGTCTCTCTACGAATACGGCAGTCGCGCGGGCGTCTGGCGCATCCTGGAGCTGTTCGCCAAGCATCAGGTACCCCTGACCGTCTTTGCCGTGGCCATGGCCGCCGAGCGCCATCCCGAGGTCATCCGCGCCATGGTGCAGGCCGGCCACGAGATCTGCAGCCACGGCTACCGCTGGATCGACTACCAGTACATGGACGAAGCCGAGGAGCGCGCCCATCTGCAGCGCGCCATCGAGATCCTTACCGAACTCACCGGCGAGCGTCCGCTGGGCTGGTACACCGGGCGCACCGGGCCCAACACCCGACGCCTGGTGATGGAGGAAGGCGGCTTTCTCTATGACAGCGACACCTACGACGACGACCTGCCCTACTGGGAACCCACGGCCCCGGCCGGCAAGCCACACCTGGTGATCCCCTACACCCTGGACACCAACGACATGAGATTCACCCAGGTCCAGGGCTTCCACACCGCCGAGCAATTCTTCCAGTACCTCAAGGACGCCTTCGACACCCTTTATGAAGAAGGCGCCACCGCGCCCAAGATGCTTTCCATCGGCCTGCACTGCCGGCTGATCGGCCGCCCCGGCCGCCTGGTGGGCCTGAAGCGCTTCCTGGAGTACGCCCAGAGCCACGAGCGGGTCTGGTTCGCCCGCCGCGTGGACATCGCCCGTCACTGGCACAGGGAGCATCCGCCGGCATGAGCGCCTTCCAGACCGTCACGCCCAGCCAGTTGGATCGTGCTGCCTTCGTGGCGGCCTTCGGCGGCGTCTACGAGCACTCCGCCTGGGTCGCCGAGCGTGTCTTCGATGAGGGCATGCCGCTGCCGGACACCATCGAAGCCCTGCACCAGCACCTCGCCGCGCAGGTCGCCCAGGCCAGCCAGGCCGAGCAACTGGCGCTGATCCAGGCACACCCTGACCTCGCCGGTCGTGCCGCCCTGGCCGGGGAGCTGACCGCGGCCAGCAGTGGCGAACAGGCCGGCGCTGGCCTGGACCAGTGCAGCCCCGACGAGCTGACGCGCTTCACCCGCTACAACGAGGCCTACCGCGCCAAGTTCAGCTTCCCCTTCATCATGGCGGTGAAGGGCAGCAACCGGCACCTGATCCTGGCGGCCTTCGAAGAACGCCTGCCCAACACCCCGGAGCAGGAATTCCAGCGCGCCCTGGCCGAGATCGACCGCATCGCCCTCTTCCGCTTGCAGACCCTCTGACCCCTTCCGCATAAGAGTCCGCCCATGAAACGCACCTACGCCGCGCCCTTCGAGAAGTACCTCAACCTCGCCGATGCTCGCCTCGGCACCCAGGTCATCAGCGTCACCGATGACTGGTTCGCTGCCGCCGATCGCATGCTCCAGCCCCACGAGCCGGAGTGGAAGGAAGGCGTCTACGACGACAACGGCAAGTGGATGGATGGCTGGGAATCACGGCGCAAGCGTTTCGAAGGCTACGACCACGCGGTGATCCGGTTGGGCGTGCCCGGTTCGATCAAGGGCGTCGACATCGATACCCGCTGGTTCACCGGCAACTATCCGCCCTCCGCCTCCCTGGAAGCCTGCTTCTGTGCCGAGGGCGACCCGGCCGCCGACGCCGCCTGGACCGAGGTGCTGCCGGCCGTGGAACTGCAGGGCAACAGCCATCACTATCACGTCATCGGTGACGACCGCCCTTGGACCCACCTGCGGCTGAACATCTATCCAGACGGTGGCGTCGCCCGCCTGCGGGTCTACGGCATTCCCCATCGCGACTGGTCGGCCCAGGCCGAAGACGAGGTGCTGGACCTGGCCGCCGCCCTCAATGGCGGTCGCGCCCTGGCCTGCAACGACGAACACTATGGCCGCATGAGCAACATCCTGAATCCGGGCCGCGCCGACAGCATGGCCGATGGCTGGGAAACCGCCCGCCGCCGCACCCCCGGCAACGACTGGGTGATCATCGCCCTGGGCCATGCCGGCATCGTCGAAGAGATCCTGGTGGATACCCTGCACTTCAAGGGCAACTACCCGGACAGCTGCCAGATCCAGGGCGCCTACGTACGCGGCGGCACCGATGGCCAGATCGAAACCCAGAGCCTCTACTGGAAGGAACTGCTGCCACCGCAGAAGCTGCAGATGCACCAGGAGCACAGCTTCCGTGAGCAGATCCGTGACCTTGGCCCCATCACCCACGTGCGGTTGAACATCTTCCCGGATGGCGGCGTCAGCCGACTGCGGCTGTTCGGCAAGGTGGCGCGGGGCCAGGCATGAACCGGCAACTGCGCATCGAGCCCTTGACCGCCGAGGGCTTCGCGCCCTTCGGCGAGGTCATCGAGACGGCAGGCCGGGACTGGTTTCCCATCAACAATGGCTCGACCCAGAGATACCACGCCCTGGCGCGGGTCGAGACAGGACCAGCGGACGGTGCGGCGATCATCAGCATCTTTCGCGCCCGGCGCCTGGACTATCCGCTGACCATCGCCATGCTCGAACGCCATCCCCACGGCAGCCAGGCCTTCGTCCCGCTACGCGGCGAACCCTTTCTGGTGGTGGTGGCGCCGCCGGCGGCAGCCCCGGATGCCGGCGCCATCCGCGTCTTTCGCACCGATGGCCGCCAGGGCATCAACTACCACGCCGGGGTCTGGCACCACCCGGTGCTGGCCCTGCGCGACGAGGACGAATTCCTTATCGTCGATCGCGCCGGTACCCTGCCCGACTGCGACGAGTTCTTCTTCGCCGCAGGTGAATGCCCGACCCTGGCGCTCTAGGGCGCAGCCGGTGCGCGCCTGAGTTGCTTGCGCAGCAGGCGCGCACTGTCCAGGCAGACCCAGGCCACCGCCAGCCAGATGGGACCATAGGTCCAGATGGCGCCCTCCGGCAACTGCTCACCGAGCACATAGAGGGCGACGAAGACCAGCAGCGCCGGCTCCACGTAACTGAGGATACCGAACAGACTCAGTGGCAGCATGCGGCTGGAGGCCAGCATGGCGGCGAAGGCGATGGCGCTGAGCAGGCCCAGCCCCGGCAGCAGTGCCCACAGCCAGGGTGTCTGCTGCAGGATCAGGCTGGGCGAAAACCAGTGCAGCGCGAGCAGCGCGAAGGGCAGCAGGCAGCACATCTCCAGCACGAAGCCGGACAGCGCATCCACCGCCATCCAGCGGCGCAGGACGAAATACGGCGGATAGCCCACCACCGGCAACAGGCTGACCCAGGACAGCGCCCCGGTCACCCAGACCTCGTTGATCACCCCCAGCAGCGCACAACCCACCGCCAGGCGCTGCAGCGGTCTCAGGCGCTCGCCGTAGACCAGCCGCCCGGTCAGTACGATGGCCAGGGGCAGCAGGAAATAGCCCAGCGACATGGCCATGGCTTCGCCGTTCATGGTCGCCCAGACGAACACCCACCACTGGATGCCCATCAACAGCGCCGCCGCCGGGATGGCCAGGCACAGCCGGGGCTCGCGCACCAGCCGCTTGAGCGTAGCCAGCAAGGCCTTGCCCTCACGCAGGACCACCACCAGCAGGAGCACCATCGGCAGCGACCAGACCACCCGCAGGGCCACCACCTGCAGGCCGTCCAGCGGCGCCAGCCAGACGAAGTACACCGGCATCAGTGCGAACAGCACCGAAGACAGCACCGAGAGGCCCAGCCCCTTGCCCGACAGCACATTCATGACTGACGCCCCTGACGGTTGATGAACAGCGAGAGCAGGATGATGCCGCCGCCCAGCAACAGCCTAGGCAGATCGGCCGGATGCTGCCAGATCAGCAGGCTGACCAGCAGACCGGCCGGCACATGCGCCTCGTTCATGATCGCCAGGGTGCCGCCATTGACGCGGAGCGAGCCCAGCGTCCACCAGTAGAGGCCAAGTGCCGTGGCGAACACGCCCATCCAGACCAGCACGCCCCATTGCAGACCGGTGCTGGGCAGGCGCGCCGGATTGCCGAACAGCAGAAAGGACAGCGCCGCGACCAGCAAGGCACCGAGAAAGAACAGGCCGAAGTAGCGATGCAAGGCGCCCTGCCCGGCATAGGCGTGCCCCAGGTGCTTGCACAGCACCTGGCCGGCGGCGAAGGTCAGGTTGGCCACCTGCAACAGCAGGAAGCCCAGCAGATAGTCGCCGGCCAGTGGCTGGAAGCGAATCAGGGCAGCGCCCCCGACCGCCACCACGGCGGCCAGCAGCGACCAGGGGCGCAAGCGGCGCTGCCAGGCATCGTCCAGCAGGGTCACATAGATGGGCGTGAGCACCGTGAACAGCAAGACCTCCGGGACCGTCAGGACGGCGAAGCTGCGATACAGGCACAGATAGGTAATGCCGAACTGCAGGGCACCAGCAGCCATCAGCCCCAGGGCGAAGCGTCCAGGGACCCCGCGCCAGCGGGTGAAGGGCAGGAACAGCACGAAGGCGATGGCAACACGGGCCAGCACGGCGAAGTCGCTGTCGACCCGACCGGCGAGATACTCGCCGATCAGGCTGAAGGAAAACGCCCAGATGAGGGTGACGAGCAGGAGATAAGGCATGGCGACGACGCACGAAAAAGGTGCGCGACCTTAACGTGCCCGCCGCCGGAGGGAAACCCCTCGCTGGCAGCCGCTCAACGCGTGGCGTTCAGGCCCGAGGGATCGCCGCCGGAAAGGCCTGCGACCGACTGGTTGGCTTGCAGCACATTGTCGGCACCGGAGACCAGGGTCTTTGGCTCACCCACGCCCGCGGCCCGGGACCAGTACACCTGCTGGTTGGAACCACCCACGGCGATGTCGGCCTGGCTGAGCAGGGTCAGGCGCGCCTTGGCGCCGTAGCCATAGGCATCGACCTTGGCCAGGCCGTCACTGCCGCGCACATTGGCCTGCACCTGCTGGTAGCCACCGCCAATGCTCAGGCTGGCCACCGCGCCCTTGACCGTGGTGACGCTGCCCAGCCCATGGATGGCCAGGGCCTGGGCGCTGTCGAGCACCAGCCGATGATGACTGCCGTAGACGGTCACCGTGCCGCACTGGCCTTTCAACGTCAGGGTATTGCCTTCGCCGGACAGAGACACGTCCCGGCCTTCGCAGTCGAGGGTGCGACTGATGTTCATGCCATCGATATCGAGGGGCGCACTGGCCGTGGATACCGGCTCTTCGGCATGGACCAGCAGCGGAGCGACGAGCAGACAGCAACCCAGCAACGCCTTGAATGACGACATGGAGAATCCTTGTCTTGCCTAGAGTGGAAACTCATCGGCAAGCTTGGAGCGTGACGCCGGCAGGACATTTGCTCCTGCGTCTCGCTTTTTTTCATCCCGTGATGGACACCGCGTTTTCCCATTGCCCCCTCAGGCACTACCATGCGCCCTTTCGTGGCTCCAGAGCGCTCGATGAAGACTCCTCGCGTTTCCCTCGATCAGTGGCGGACCCTGCAGGCGGTGGTGGACCACGGCGGCTATGCCCAGGCCGCCGAGGTGCTGCACCGCTCCCAGTCGTCGATCAGCTATACCGTCGCCCGCATGCAGGAGCAGCTCGGCGTGCCGCTGCTGCGCCTGGAGGGCCGTCGCGCCGTGTTGACCGACGCCGGCGCCGTGCTGCTGCGCCGCTCGCGCCGGCTGGTGCAGCAGGCCAGCCAGCTGGAAGAGCTGGCCTACCACATGGAACAGGGATGGGAGTCCGAGGTGCGCCTGGTGGTGGACGCCGCCTATCCGACTCGCTCGCTGTTGCTGTGCCTGCGCGAATTCATGCCGCAGAGTCGCGGCTGCCGGGTGCGTCTGCGCGAAGAGGTCCTGTCCGGGGTGGAAGAAGCCCTGCTCGATGGCTCGGCGGACCTGGCGATCACCGGCCTGGTGATCGCGGCCCACCTGGGCGCCTCCCTGGGCAATGTCGAGTTCGTCGCGGTCGCCCATCCCGAGCATCCGCTTCATCAATTGCAGCGCACCCTGGTGACCGCTGATCTGGAAGAGCAGCTGCAGATCGTCATTCGTGACAGCGGTCGCGCCCAGCCGCGCGATGCCGGCTGGCTGGCCGCCGAGCAGCGCTGGACGGTAGGCAGCATCAGCACCGCGGCCACCTTCCTGCGTGACGGCCTGGGCTTCGCCTGGCTGCCACGGGATGCCATCCAGACCGACCTCGACGCCGGGCTGCTCAAGCCGCTGCCGCTGGAACAGGGCGCGCACCGCTTCCATCCCTTCCAGCTCTACAAGACCCGCCAGCACGAGCTGGGCCCGGCCTCGCAGATCCTCATGAACCTCCTGCGCAAGCACGCCCTGCCACGCTGACCGTGGCGGGGGGCCAGCCGGGTTGCTATCGTTCGCCAGTCGTCTCCGCCACTCAAGGATCCATCATGTTCAAAGCCCTGCTTGCCGCCTGCGCCCTGTTCGTCGCCTCCACCGCCTGGGCCGCGGACAATCCGCACGTGCTCATCAGCACCAACAAGGGTGACATCGAGGTCGAGCTGGATGCGGCCAAGGCACCGGTCAGTACCGAGAACTTCCTCGCCTATGTCGACAGCGGCTTCTACAAGGGCACCCTGTTTCACCGCGTGATCCCCGGCTTCATGATCCAGGGCGGCGGTTACACCCGCGACATGCAGGAAAAGCGCACCAAGGCACCGATCAAGAACGAAGCCGACAATGGCCTGAAGAACCTGCGCGGCACCCTGGCCATGGCACGTACTTCGGACGTCAACTCCGCCACCAGTCAGTTCTTCATCAACGTCGAGAACAATGCCTTCCTCGACCACGGCTCGCGAGACTTCGGCTACGCGGTATTCGGCAAGGTCGTGCGCGGCATGGAAGTCGTCGACCAGATCGCCGGGGTCCAGACCACCCGCCAGGGCATGCTGCGCGACATTCCTCGTGAACCGGTCATGATTCTCGCTGCCAAACGGCTGTAAGCCGAACCGTCCGACTGGATGATCTGTGCCGATCATCCAGTCCCAACGGCGAGGTCCCCCTTTCGGCGACGCGACACGCTGTCTCCCCTCTACAAGGACCCCGCATGATCTTTCGCCGCTTCGAACGCATCATCGATGCGTTTCGGGATGCTCCCGATGAAATGCCGCCCGCTCGGGTCGGTGCCTTCTACCTGCATTTCCTCAAGCAAGCCTGGCCCGCCTTCGCCCTGCTGCTGGTGGTAGGCCTGATCGGCGCCCTGGTCGAGGTCGCCCTCTTCAACTTCATCGGCCAGATCGTCGACCTGGCGGGCAGCGCGCCCAACAGCACCGTGTTCTTCCAGGAGCATGGCGGCACCCTGATCTGGATGGCCGTGGTCACCCTGGTCATCCGCCCGCTGTTCATCAGCCTGCACGACCTGCTGGTGCACCAGACCATCACCCCCAGCCTCACCACCCTGATCCGCTGGCAGAACCATCGCTATGTGCTCAAGCAAAGCCTGGGCTTCTTCCACAGCGACTTCGCCGGACGCATCTCCAACCGCATCATGCAGACCGGCGTCTCCCTGCGCGATTCGGCCGTGCAGGCGGTGGACGCCATCTGGCACGTGCTGATCTTCGCCGTCACCTCGCTGATCCTGTTCGCCCAGGCCGATGTCTGGCTGATGGTGCCCCTGATCCTGTGGATCATCGGCTACGTCATCGCCCTCTGGTATTTCGTGCCCCAGACCAAGGAGCGCTCGGCCATCGCCTCGGAATCCCGCTCGCAGCTTTCCGGGCGCATCGTCGACGGCTACACCAACATCTCCACCCTCAAGCTCTTTTCCCATTCGGCCCAGGAGGAGCAATACGCCCGCCAGGCCATGGAAGAGCAGACCGAGAAAGCCGAGAGCGCCGCCCGCCTGATCACCGCCATGGGCGTGACCATCGCCATCCTCAGCGGCTTCCTCATCGCTGGCACCACGGGCCTGGCCCTCTGGCTCTGGCACCAGGGCGTCATCAGCGTCGGCGCCATCGCCCTGGCCACCGGTCTGGTGATCCGCATCAACAGCATGTCCGGCTGGATCATGTGGGTGGTCAACGGCATCTTCGAGAACATCGGCATGGTGCAGGACGGCATGAGCACCATCGCCAAGCCGCGCCAGGTCGGCGACGCCCCGGACGCCAAGCCGCTGCAGGTGACCCGTGGCGCGGTGCTGTTCGAGGACATCGCCTTCCACTACGGCAAGGGGGCGGGCATCATCGAAGGCCTGACCCTGGACGTGGCTCCCGGCGAGAAGATCGGTCTGGTCGGCCCCTCCGGGGCGGGCAAGTCGACGCTGATCAACATCCTGCTACGGCTCTATGACCTGGAAGGCGGTCGTATCCTGGTCGATGGCCAGGACGTCGCCCACGTCACCCAGGAAAGCCTGAGATGCCAGATCGGCGTGGTCACCCAGGATACCTCGCTGCTGCATCGCTCGATCCGCGAGAATCTGCTCTACGGTCGCCCCGAGGCCACCGATGAGGAGCTGCACGCCGCGCTGCGCAAGGCCAAGGCCGATGACTTCATCGCGCGCATCACCGATGCCCATGGCCGCACCGGGCTGGATGCCCAGGTGGGTGAACGCGGGGTCAAGCTCTCCGGCGGCCAGCGCCAGCGCATCGCCATCGCCCGTACCCTGCTCAAGGACGCACCCATCCTGCTGCTGGACGAAGCCACCTCCGCCCTCGACTCCGAGGTGGAGGCCGCGATCCAGGAGAGCCTGGAAACCCTGATGGAAGGCAAGACGGTGATCGCCATCGCCCACCGGCTGTCGACCATCTCGCGTATGGACCGCCTGGTGGTCATGGAACGCGGCCAGATCGTCGAGATGGGTTCCCATGACGAGCTGATCGCCTACAACGGTCTCTATGCCCGCCTATGGCGCCATCAGACCGGTGGCTTCGTCGGTCACGGCGTACCGGGCAGGCAGCGGGTGCGCAGCAGCTCAAGCTGATGCTCTTGGTCCAGGCCGGGATAGAAGCCCTGGATCTTCTGGAAGCCACCCAGCCAGCTGCGCCGCTCCACCACGCACTCGAACACCGGGCAGGCCGCCTGCCCGGCCTGCCCGCAGTCACGGTAGTAGGTCAGCTGCTGGCTCTTCTGTGCCGTACCCTTGAAAGTACCCGGACGATCCTGCAGCAGATAGAAGTCGATTTCCGCGGCGCTGCGATGATTCTCCCACTGGAACGCCAGAGTACTAGGATAGAAAAGCACCAGCAGGGAGGCCAGCAGCACCCAGAGAATGGCCGCGGTCAGCGGCAAGGGCAATCGCGAGCGAAAGCGGCGTCCGCCGCGAATGATCAGCGCGGTGACCACCGTGACCAGGGCCAGGGCGATGCACAGCGACGGCAAGCCTGTGATGACCTGGCCGGCCACACCGATATCCAGGCCGCTGGGCGATGGCACCGTCCGATAGCCGATCTCCAGCCGCTCCCAGCCCACCCGATTACCGATCAGACCGGCAAGACCGAAGGCGACGGCCAGGCCCACCAGGGCCCAGAAGGTACGAGGATTGGTACTGCGCATGGGCAATCGTCCAGACAAAGACCGGGAGACTGCCTAAGCCCGCCGGCGAAGGCAAATCAGAATTCTGCCCTGCTCCTGTGCTCTATTGAAGGCATCCGCCTGAGGAACCCGTCCATGTCCATCGATCTTGACCGCGCTACCCACATCGTTGAAAAAGCCTTTTTACCGCTGCGCGGCAACGTCCGCGAAGATCCCAGCGACGCCAGCTTTGCCCTGACCGTGACCGACGGCAGCCAGGTACTGGCCTCGATCGCCCACGTCGCGCGCAGTCAATACAGCCACGCCGGACACCTCGCGGCGCTGATCGAACAGACCCGCCTGGAACTGGCACGCGACGGCCACGCCCTCGAACCCTGGTCGATGCCGGGCTAGCAGCCGATCACCGCCGGTGACCGCGAGGTTCGGCAAGGCCGTGTCGAGCTGATAGACTGCCGCCCCGCAGCCGCCACACACCGTGGCCCAACGCGAGTGGTTATCGTGGAAATTTTCAAAGAATTCGTTTTCGAAGCCGCACACTTCCTGCCCAACGTTCCGCCGGGCCACAAGTGCGGGCGTCTCCATGGGCATTCCTTCAAGGTAGGCCTGCATATCGAGGGCGCCGTCGACCCTCATACCGGCTGGGTACGGGATTTCGCCGATATAAAGGCCGCCTTCAAACCCCTGTACGAGCGTCTCGACCACCATTATCTGAATGACATCCCGGGCCTTGAGAACCCGACCAGCGAAGTCCTCGCGCGCTGGATCTGGCAACAGCTCAAGCCGCTCCTGCCCGAGCTCAGCCAGGTTCGCGTCCATGAGACCTGTACCTGTGGCTGCATCTACCGCGGCGACTAATTCGCCTCTCCCATTCAAGGCGGCGATGGTGGCAGTCATTTTTCTGCCATAATTCGCGCCTGCCAACTGTCGACGTATCCCCATGTTCGAACTTTTCAGCGGACTCCACGCCTGGGTCGCCATCAGCCTCGTCTTGGCCCTGGCCTTTGTGCTGGCCTTTGAATTCATCAATGGCTTCCACGACACCGCCAATGCCGTCGCCACGGTGATCTACACCAAGGCGATGCCACCGCACCTCGCAGTGCTCTTCTCTGGCATCTTCAACTTCCTCGGCGTGCTGCTCGGCGGCGTTGGCGTTGCCTATGCCATCGTCCACCTCTTGCCGGTGGAACTGCTGATCAACGTCAACACCGGCCACGGGCTGGCCATGGTGTTCTCCCTGCTCGCCGCGGCCATCACCTGGAACCTGGGCACCTGGTACTTCGGCATCCCCGCCTCCAGTTCCCATACGCTGATCGGTTCCATCCTCGGCGTCGGCGTGACCAACGCCCTGCTGACCGGCATTCCGATGAGCGAAGGCGTCAATTGGCAGAAGGCGATCGACATCGGCCTGTCGCTGATCTTCTCGCCGCTGGCCGGCTTCGCCGTCGCCGGCCTGCTGCTGCTCGCCCTCAAGCGCTGGCGGCCGCTGTCCAAGATGCACAAGACCCCCGAGCAGCGCCGTGAGGTGGACGCCAAGAAGCATCCGCCCTTCTGGAATCGTCTGATGCTGGTTCTCTCGGCCATGGGCATGAGCTTCGTGCATGGCTCCAACGACGGCCAGAAAGGCATTGGCCTGATCATGCTGGTGCTGATCGGCATCGTCCCGGCCAAGTTCGTCCTGGACCTGGACAGCACGACCTACCAGATCGAGCGCACCCGCGACGCCGCCATCCACCTGGGCCAGTTCTACGAGCGCCAGGGCGACAACCTGAAGGACTTCCTCGCCGAAGTGCGCGGCAATCGCGACCTGCCCCAGGAATTCCGCTGCGCCCCGCACATGACCCTGCCCACCCTGCAGGCCCTGCTGGCCGACCTGGAAGGCATCACCGACTACCGCGCCATGAGTGACGATCATCGCCAGCAGGTGCGTCGCTACCTGCTGTGCCTGGACGACACCGCCAAGAAAGTCAGCAAGCTGCCGGTACTGACCGCGCGCGACCGTGACGATCTCAGCCGGCTGCGCAAGGACCTCACCAGCACCACCGAATACGCGCCCTTCTGGGTCATCATCGCCGTCGCCCTGGCCCTGGGCATCGGCACCATGGTCGGCTGGCGTCGCGTGGTTCTCACCGTGGGCGAGAAGATCGGCCGCCAGGGCATGACCTATGCGCAGGGCGTCAGTGCCCAGGTGACGGCCGTGGCCGCCATCGGCATGGCCAACGTCTTCGCCCTGCCCGTCTCCACGACCCACGTGCTGTCTTCGGGCGTAGCGGGCACCATGGTCGCCAACCGCAGCGGCCTGCAAGGCAGTACGGTGCGCAACATCCTCATGGCCTGGGTACTCACCCTGCCCGCCTCCATGGCCCTTTCCGCCGGCCTGTTCTGGCTGGCCCACCTGTTCCTGTAATCCCTGCCACCCGGGCGATGCTCAGACGTCGCCCGGGCAAGCCCCTCGTCGGGAAAGCCTGAACAGGATAGCTATTGACGTGTCTAGTGAAATGTGTCCAGCAGCGACACTTTTTCCGAGACAGCCGTACGGTGAACGTCAATGACTCCTGCGACCTATATCCTTCTTCTTGTACTTGGCTGGCTGGCCCTGTCGCTAGCCATACTCTGGGCAATGCTACGTCTGGCACGCCGCGCTCGCCCTTTGGCGACGCCTTCGACCAGATTGCTACCCAGAGCGACGCCGGCCTCCCCCGTGAGCACGCGCAAACACCTGGCGTGCTGATTGGCCGGACGTGACGAGGCCACCTCGACACTCAGGGAGCGCGCGGAAGAAAAGAGAGGATTCTTATCGTTATTTGAAGGGACGTGATTCGAGCGAATCAGGTGAGCAGGGTATTTTCCTGAGCGCTGCGGCTCATCTGCTCGAGGATCTGGTCTTGCTGCTGCGGGGTCAGGGTGTCCCAGCAGTGGTGCTTGATGAACAGCCCGGCGCCAAAGGCGACGTACAGCGACAGGGCGACGATGACGAGCGTTTCCAGCCCGACGATAGCCCAGGACCGACTCTTGGACGCATTGTCCTTGGTTTTCATAACGACCTCGTGAAATTTAGAGGGGCAATAGTTTAGTCCCTTAAGCAAGTCCCGTGCAGGGCCAGTCGTCGATTGGTCAACTCCATTGACCTGACTTCGGTACCCAGGGGCTTCTCATCTAGAGGCCTACCCGGGTCGCCAGCACCTCGCCATCGCCAACCTGCGGCGGCACGAATGCACGCCTGGCGCCGCGCTGGTATACTCCCGCGACTGACGGGTCGCTGCGGACCCTGCCGGTTCCGCTGGCTGTATCGGCCGATCCCGCAATTTCCGCAGCGACGCTTTGTCGCATCGCACGTCCATCGCCGCCGCGCCTGTCGCGCGGCCCGATAACGCCTTCTTGGGGCGTCTATCGACTCAAGGGTCGATCCTCGCTCGCCCGGCTTCGCGCCACAGCTGTGATAAAGAGGAGTTAAAGCAAGACATGTCCACCACGTCGAAGATCATCTACACCCTGACCGACGAAGCGCCCGCCCTGGCGACCTATTCGCTGCTCCCCATCGTCGAGGCCATCACCGCCTCCTCCGGCGTCGCCCTCGAAACCCGTGACATCTCCCTTGCCGGCCGCATCATCGCCCTCTTCCCCGAGTACCTGAAGGAAGAGCAGCGTATCTCCGACCACCTCGCCGAACTCGGCGAACTGGCCACCACTCCCGAAGCCAACATCATCAAGCTGCCCAACATCAGCGCCTCGGTTCCGCAGCTCAAGGCCGCGATCAAGGAACTGCAGGGTCAGGGCTACGCCCTGCCGGACTACCCGGATGAGCCCAAGGATGACAAGGAAAAGGACGTCAAGGCGCGCTACGACAAGGTCAAGGGCAGCGCTGTGAACCCGGTCCTGCGCGAAGGCAACTCCGACCGCCGCGCCCCGCTGTCGGTCAAGAACTACGCCCGCAAGCATCCCCATCGCATGGGTGCCTGGAGCGCCGACTCCAAGTCCCACGTCGCCCACATGGACGCCCATGACTTCTATGGCAGCGAGCGCTCGGCCACCGTCGAGAACGCCGGCAGCCTGAAGATCGAACTGATCGGCAAGGACGGCAGCAGCAAGGTCCTGAAAGAGAAGACCGCGGTCAAGGCCGGCGAGATCGTCGATGCCTCGACCATGAGCCGCAAGGCCCTGCAGAGCTTCATCGCCGCCCAGATCGAAGACGCCAAGGCCAAGGGCGTGCTGTTCTCCGTGCACCTGAAGGCCACCATGATGAAGGTCTCCGACCCCATCATGTTCGGCATCATCGTCGGCGAGTTCTACAAGGACCTGCTGGCCAAGCACGAAACCGCCCTGAAGGAAGCCGGCTTCGACCGCAACAACGGCATCGGCGACCTCTATGCCCGCCTGTCCAGCCTGCCGGAAGCCACCCAGGCCGCCATCAAGGCCGACTTCGACGCCCAGTACGCCGAGCGCCCGGCGCTGGCCATGGTCAACTCCGACAAGGGCATCACCAACCTGCATGTGCCGAGCGACGTCATCGTCGACGCCTCCATGCCAGCCATGATCCGTGACTCCGGCAAGATGTGGAACGCCGAAGGCAACCTGCAGGACACCAAGGCCATCATCCCCGACCGCTGCTATGCCGGCGTCTACCAGGTGGTGATCGAGGACTGCAAGAAGAACGGCGCCTTCAATCCCAGCACCATGGGCAGCGTACCCAACGTTGGCCTGATGGCGCAGAAGGCCGAGGAATACGGTTCCCACGACAAGACCTTCCAGATCCCCACCGACGGTACCGTGCGCGTGACCGACGACCAGGGCAAGGTGGTCTTCGAGCACCCGGTCGAGGCCGGTGACATCTGGCGCATGTGCCAGACCAAGGACGCGCCGATCCAGGACTGGGTCAAGCTCGCCGTCAACCGTGCCCGCGCCAGCGGCACCCCAGCGATCTTCTGGCTGGACCAGAACCGCGCCCACGACGCCCAGGTCATCGCCAAGGTCGAGCGCTACCTCAAGGACCATGACACCAACGGCCTGGACATCCGCGTCCTGTCGCCCGAGGAAGCCACTCGCGTGTCCCTGGAGCGCATCCGCAAGGGCGAGGACACCATCTCGGTGACCGGCAACGTCCTGCGCGACTACCTGACCGACCTCTTCCCCATCATGGAACTGGGTACCAGTGCCAAGATGCTGTCCATCGTCCCGCTGATGAACGGCGGCGGCCTGTTCGAAACCGGTGCCGGCGGCTCCGCGCCCAAGCACGTCCAGCAGTTGGTGCAGGAAAACCACCTGCGCTGGGACTCCCTGGGCGAATTCCTGGCCCTGGCCGAATCCCTGAACCACCTGGGTGAGACCACCGGTAACGCCAAGGCCAAGATCCTGGCCAAGACTCTGGACCAGGCCAACGGCAAGTTCCTCGACAGCAACAAGTCGCCGTCGCGCAAGACGGGTGAACTGGATAACCGTGGCAGCCACTTCTATCTGGCACTGTACTGGATCCAGGCCCTGGCCGAGCAGAGCGAAGACGCCCAGCTCAAGGCCCAGTTCGAACCGGTGGCCAAGTCGCTGAGCGCCGATGAGGCCAAGGTGGTCGCCGAGCTGAACGGCGTCCAGGGCCAGGCGGTGGACATCGGTGGCTACTACCACCCTGACCAGGCCAAGACCAGCCAGGCGATGCGTCCGAGCGCCACGCTCAATGCCGCCCTGGCCCAGCTCAAGGGCTGAGATCAGCTCCTGCGTTGACCGCGAACCCCGGCCCCGGCCGGGGTTCGCTGCATTTGGGACCGACAAAGCTTAAGGCGTATACTGCGCGATTACCGATAGCGGAGTCCGAGATGGATTGGCACGCCCACGTCACCGTGGCCACCGTAGTGGAAGACGCCGGCCGCTTCCTGCTGGTCGAGGAAGAGAAACAGGGTCGCCTGGTCCTCAACCAGCCGGCCGGGCATCTGGAACCGGGCGAGAGCCTGATCGAGGCGGCACGCCGCGAGACCCTGGAAGAAACCGCCTGGCAGGTGGAGATCCAGGGCGTGATCGGCATCGGCCTCTATGTCGCGCCGGGCAATGGCGTCACCTACTACCGCACCGCCTTTCATGCCCGGCCCTTGGTCCATGAAAGCGAGCGTCCCCTGGACGCCGACATCACCCGCGCGGTCTGGCTGACGCTCGACGAGATCCGCGCCGAGCAGGCTCGGCTACGCAGCCCCCTGGTACTCGATGCCATCGAAAAGTACCTGGATGGACACCGCTATCCCCTGTCGATGATCGTAGATATGAGAGGTTTTTGAAGTGAACGGCACCCGCGTCATCGTCGGCATGTCCGGCGGAGTGGATTCCTCGGTCTCCGCCCTCTTGCTCAAGGAGCAGGGCTATCAGGTCGAGGGCCTGTTCATGAAGAACTGGGACGAGGATGACGGTACCGAGTACTGTACCGCCAAGGAGGACTTGGCCGACGCCCAGGCGGTCTGCGACCGCATCGGCATCACCCTGCACACGGCCAACTTCGCCGCGGAGTACTGGGACCATGTATTCGAGCACTTCCTCGCTGAATACAAGGCTGGCCGCACGCCCAATCCGGACATCCTCTGCAACCGCGAGATCAAGTTCAAGGCCTTCCTCGACTATGCCCTGGCCCTGGGCGCCGACCTGATCGCCACCGGCCATTATGTGCGCCGTCGCGACGTCGACGGCCAGACCTTGCTCCTCAAGGGCCTGGATGCCAACAAGGACCAGAGCTACTTCCTCCACGCCGTGGGCGGTGAGCAGCTGGCCCGCACCCTCTTCCCGGTGGGCGAACTGGAAAAGCCCGAAGTCCGCGCCATCGCCGAACTGCACGGCCTGGCCACCGCGCGCAAGAAGGACTCCACCGGCATCTGCTTTATCGGCGAACGCCGCTTCAGCGACTTCCTCAAGCAATACCTGCCGGCCCAGCCAGGTGACATCGAGACCACCACCGGCGAGGTCATCGGTCGCCACCACGGCCTGATGTACCACACCATTGGCCAGCGCCAGGGCCTGGGCATTGGCGGCATGAAGGATGCCGGTGACGATCCCTGGTACGTACTGAGCAAGGACCTGACCCGCAACGTCCTGATCGTTGGCCAGGGCAATGCCCACCCCTGGCTGTTCGCCGAGTCCCTGACCGTCAGCGAGATGTTCTGGGTCAACGACCTGGACCTCACCCAGCCGCGCCGTCTCACCGCCAAGGTCCGCTATCGCCAGCAGGATCAGCCCTGCCAGATCGAACGCCAGGGCGCCGGCTACCGGGTGGTCTTCGACGAACCCCAGCGCGCCGTGACCCCGGGTCAATCGGTGGTCTTCTATGATGGCGACGTCTGCCTGGGCGGCGGCGTGATCGAACACTACCAACCCGCCTGCGCCGAGGCGCCCGCCGCATGAACCCTACCCAGGAACAACTCATCGCCCTGGGCGGCGTCTTCCAGGCCGCCCTGCTGGTGGACCAGCTGGCGCGTACCGGGCAAGTCGCGGAAGAACCTCTGGCCTGTCTGCTCGGTAGCCTGCTGGTACGCGATCCGGGCAGCACCCTGGAGGTCTATGGCGGCAGCGTCGAGCCGCTGCGCGAGGGCCTGGGCGCCCTGTCCAGCACCCTGGAGCGCAATCCCAACAGCCTGCAGCGCGAACCCCTGCGCTATGCCCTGGCGATGACCGCCCTGGAGCGCAAGCTGGAGAAGCGTGGCGACCTGCTCGATCTCATCGGTCGCCGCCTCACCCAGATCCAGTCCCAGGTCGAGCACTTCGGCGTGGCCCACGAGAACGTCATCGCCGCCTGCGGCGGCCTCTATGAGGACACCCTGAGCACCTTCAAGCAGCGCATCCAGGTGCACGGCGAAATGCGCTACCTGCAGCAGTCCGCCACCGCCTCGCGGGTGCGCGCCCTGCTGCTGGCCGGCATTCGCTCCGCACGCCTCTGGCGGCAGCTCGGCGGCCACCGCTGGCAGCTGGTGCTCAATCGTCGCAAGCTGCTCGACAACCTCTACCCCTTGCGCAACGTCTGATCCCAGGCCGGCGGCGGTACTACAGCGCCGGCCTTTGCGTGTAGAATTCCGCCCCTTTCTCCCCCGCTACCAAGAGAATGCCCATGCAGCTCTCCTCGCTCACCGCCGTATCGCCCATCGACGGCCGTTACGCCGGCAAGACCGCCGCCCTGCGCCCCATCTTCAGCGAATTCGGCCTGATCCGTTTCCGCGCCCAGGTCGAGGTCCGCTGGCTGCAGCGCCTGGCCGCCCACGCGGGCATTCCCGAGGTCGCACCCTTCTCCGCCGAGGCCAATGCCCTGCTGGACAAGCTGGCCACCGAGTTCAGCGTCGAGCAAGCCCAGCGGGTCAAGGACATCGAGCGCACCACCAACCACGACGTCAAGGCCATCGAGTACCTGCTCAAGGAAGAGGTCGCCGACCTGCCGGAACTGGCTGCGGTGAGCGAATTCATCCACTTCGCCTGCACCTCCGAGGACATCAACAACCTGTCCCATGCGCTGATGCTGCGCGAAGGCCGTGACCAGGTGCTGCTGCCGCTGATGCGCCAGATCGCCGGCGAGATCCGTGCGCTGGCTCATCGCTTCGCCGACGTGCCCATGCTCTCGCGCACCCATGGCCAGCCCGCCTCCCCCACCAGCCTGGGCAAGGAACTGGCCAACGTGGTCTATCGCCTGGAGCGCCAGATCGAGCAGATCGCCGCCATCCGCCCGCTGGGCAAGATTAACGGCGCCGTGGGCAACTACAACGCTCACCTGTCCGCCTACCCGGACGTCGATTGGGAAGCCAATGCGCGTACCTTCATCGAAGACGACCTCGGCCTGACCCTGAATCCCTACACCACCCAGATCGAGCCGCATGACTACATCGCCGAGCTGTTCGATGCCATCGCCCGCTTCAACACCATCCTGATCGACTTCGACCGGGACATCTGGGGCTACATCTCCCTCGGCTACTTCAAGCAGAAGACCGTGGCCGGCGAGATCGGCTCCTCGACCATGCCGCACAAGGTCAACCCCATCGACTTCGAGAACTCCGAAGGCAACCTGGGCATCGCCAACGCCATCCTCCAGCACCTCGCCAGCAAGCTGCCGATCTCCCGCTGGCAGCGCGACCTGACCGACTCCACCGTGCTGCGCAACCTGGGCACCGGCCTGGCCCACGGCGTGATCGCCTATGAAGCCACCCTCAAGGGCATCGGCAAACTGGAACTCAACGCCGCCCGCATCGCCGAAGACCTGGACGCCTGCTGGGAAGTCCTGGCCGAGCCGGTGCAGACCGTGATGCGCCGCTATGGCGTGGCCAACCCCTACGAGAAGCTCAAGGAGCTGACCCGTGGCAAGGGCATCAGCGCCAGCGCCCTGCAGGATTTCATCGACGGCCTGGAGATCCCCGAGGCCGCCAAGGCCGAACTGCGCCAGCTGACCCCGGCCGGCTATATCGGCAACGCTGCCGAACAGGCCCGTCGGGTCTGAAGATCATCCTTTTTCTACGCCCGGCCTCGCCGGGCGTTTTTCATTGCGCGAGGTGTGCATGAACCCGGATCAACCCCTGCAACTACTCGGCGGCCTGACCGCCCGTGAATTCCTGCGCGACTACTGGCAGCGCAAACCGCTGCTGATCCGCCAGGCCCTCCCGGACTTCCAGAATCCCCTGGAACCCGACGAACTGGCCGGCCTTTCGCTGGAAGAGGAAATCGAATCCCGCCTGATCATCGGCCAGGACCAGACCTGGGAGCTGCGCCGCGGCCCCCTGCCGGAAGATACCTTCGCCGGGCTGCCCGAGCGGGACTGGACCCTGCTGGTGCAGTCGGTCGATCAGTTCGTTCCCGAGGTGGCCGAGGTGCTGGAATCCTTCCGCTTCCTGCCCAACTGGCGCGTCGACGACATCATGGTCAGCTATGCCGCCCCCGGTGGCGGTGTCGGCCCCCACTACGATCACTACGACGTCTTCCTGCTGCAGGGCCATGGCCGCCGCCGCTGGCGCATCGGCCAGCAATGCACCGCCGACAGCCCGCTGATCGACGGCCTGGAGCTGAAGATCCTCGCCGATTTCCAGCAGACCGACGAATGGGTGCTGGAGCCGGGAGACATGCTCTATCTGCCGCCGGGCCTGGCCCATGACGGCATCGCCGAAGACGAGTGCATGACCTACTCCATCGGCTTCCGCGCCCCCAGTGCCGGCGAGGTGCTCACCCACTTCACCGACTTCCTCGCCCAGTTCATCCCCGAGGACGAGCGCTACAGCGATGCCGGCTGCGCGCCGGCCAGCGAGCACCCCGCCGAGATCCCGCCCGAAGCCATCGAGCGCGTGCGCGGGCTGATGGAGCGCCATCTAAGTGACGATCGTCTGCTGCTGGCCTGGTTCGGCCAGCACATGACCGAGCCGCGCTATCCCGAGCGAGTCGCTGGGGAAAACCTCAGCGCCAAGCAGCTGCGCAAGGAACTCGATGAAGGCGCGCTGCTGATGCGCAACCCCAGTGGCCGCATCGCCTGGAGCCGCCTGGAGGACGAGGTGATGGTCTTTGCCAGCGGCCAGAGCCGCCTGCTGCCCATACGGCTGCAACCGCTGCTCGACCTGCTATGCTCGGCGGACGTCTTGCACGAGGCCAATCTCGCGACCTGGCTGCAGGACGACGATGCCATGCGCCTGATCCGCGAACTGCTCCAGCAGGGCAGCCTGATCTTCGCCGGAGAAGACGACGACGAGTGATAGGGAGCCGCCGTGGACGAGTCCTTTGCCGATCTGACCCTGGGCGCCCTGCCCGAACCCCAGCTCGGCCAGGACCTCGCCCTGCGCCTCGAAGGCCTGGACGCCCTGCGTGAGCACGGTGTCCGCCTCATCGCTCAAGCCAGCCGCCAGTTGTGTATCCAGACCCCTAACCTGGAAGCGCCCTTCTACGACAACTTCGACGTCGAGGCGGCGATCAAGCGCCTGCTGCTGGGCAATCCGCGACATCAGGTACGCATTCTGATCAACGACAGCGCCCTCGCCGTGCGCCAGGGCCATCGCCTCATCGCCCTGGCGCAGCGCCTGACCAGTAACCTGCTGATCCGGCGACCACCAGCCGACCAGCAACCGGAAGGCGCCTGCCTGATCGTCGACGACCAGGCCCTGCTGCGCCGATCGGGCAACGCCCCCAATGGCTTCGTCCGTTATGGCGACCGTGCAGCGGTCAAGGTCCAGCAACAGCGTTTCGATCGCCTCTGGGCCATCAGCCAGCCGGATCAGGAACTACGGAGGATGGTGCTGTGAGACGATTGCTTGGGCTGCTGCTGCTACTGACCGCCACCACCTGGGCCACCCCCAGAACCGAAGTCATCCCGCTGCAGTACCGCACGGCCGAGGACCTCCTGCCCACCCTGCAATCCGTGCTCGGCGGCGAAGGCAAGGTCAACGTCTACGGCAACCAGCTGATCGTCAACGCCGAGCCGGCCAAGCTGACCGAGATCAAGAATCTGCTGACCCAGCTGGATACCCAGCCGCGGCGCCTGCTTATCACCCTGGCGACCCGCGCAGGCAGTTCAGGGGCCAGCCAGGATTATTCCGCAGGCGGCAACGTGCGTTCACCCCAGGTGCGCATCATCGAGGACAGCACCGACCGGCACGAGGATGGCGCCCAACGCGTTCAGGTCACCGAGGGCTACCCTGCCTTCATTCGCTTCGGCGAAGACGTCCCCGTGACCACCTACCAGACCTCGCCCTATGGCCAGAGCTATGCCCAGACCGACTATCGCCGCCTCGAACGCGGCTTCCAGGTCACCGCCCGTCTGAGCGGCAATCTGGTGCATCTGGACATAAACAGCGTCGACGACCGCGCGGCTGCCCACCATCCGGGCACGTTACAGACCCAGAGCGCCGCGACCCGGATCAGTGGCCCCCTGGGGCAGTGGCTTGACCTGGGAGGATTTCGTCAACAGATCGAAGGCGACCAGAGTGGTCTCACCCGCTACTACTCGACCGAGGGTCGTGACGACCGTCAGTTGAGCATTCGCGCCGATCTCATCGACTAACCAACCGGCGAACGGGAGAACTCTCGCGGCGCCTGGCAATCTAGGTTTCACCAGACAATGAAAAGTTATTTGAGAATAATTCTTATATTCATTCTCAAATAACTTTGAAGTTCTGTTTAGTTTGATTCAAAGCAGTCCAATAGAATCTTTTTAAGCCAATAAATTTACAGAATGAATCGATAGAGCATAAAATCTGTCTGTCTTGCGACACCGTGTCGCACTGATAGCGCCTGATACCCATAATTAAGGATTCAAAGCATGTCTGAGCCGATCAGCCTACTGACCCACAACTGGAGCTTTGCGGTATTCCTCCTGGGCGTGGTCGGTCTGATCGCCTTCATGCTTGGAGTCTCGAGCCTCCTCGGCAGCAAAGCCGTAGGTCGTAGCAAGAACGATCCCTTCGAGTCCGGCATCGTCCCCACCGGGGGTGCCCGTCTCCGTCTCTCTGCCAAGTTCTACCTGGTCGCGATGCTCTTCGTGATCTTCGATGTCGAAGCCCTCTTTCTCTTCGCCTGGTCGGTCTCCATCCGTGAATCGGGATGGGCCGGCTTCGTGGAAGCCTCCATTTTCATAGCAATTCTGTTGGCGGGTCTTGTCTACCTGTGGCGAATCGGAGCGCTCGATTGGGCGCCTGCGAGCCGTCGTGAGCGACAGGCGAAGTCGAAACAATGAGGCTTTGGCAATGCAATACAATCTCACCCGGATCGATCCCGATGCGGCAGTAGACCGCTATCCGGCCGGCCAACGGGAAACCGTTGCCGACCCTATGGAAAGTCAGGTCAACCGCAGCATCTTCATGGGCAAACTCGAAGATGTCCTGCGGGGCGCAGTCAATTGGGGACGCAAGAATTCCCTCTGGCCGTACAACTTCGGCCTGTCCTGCTGCTACGTGGAAATGACCACCGCCTTCACGGCGCCCCATGACATCGCTCGCTTCGGCGCCGAAGTCATCCGGGCATCGCCACGTCAGGCGGACTTCATGGTCATCGCCGGCACCCCCTTCATGAAGATGGCTCCGGTCATCCAGCGCCTGTACGAGCAGATGCTGGAGCCCAAGTGGGTGATCTCCATGGGTGCCTGCGCCAACTCCGGCGGTATGTACGACATCTACTCGGTCGTTCAGGGCGTGGACAAGTTCCTGCCCGTCGACGTCTATGTGCCCGGCTGCCCGCCTCGCCCCGAAGCCTTCCTGCAGGGTTTGATGCTCCTGCAGGACTCCATCGGTGAAGAGCGCCGCCCCCTTTCCTGGGTGGTGGGCGATCAGGGCATCTACCGCGCCGAAATGCCTTCGCAGCGCGAGCAGAACCGCGAGCGCCGCATCCAGGTCACCAACCTGCGCAGCCCAGACGAAGTGTAAGTCCCCTCCGGGACTTGCATGCTGACGACGATCGATAGCGACGGAACATCATGACCGCAGACACCGCTCTGTCCGCCTCTGCGCTCGCCCCTGCCGGCGATGCGTCGGTGGTTGGCGAACTCCAGGGCCAATTCGGCGCAGACGCCCTGACCCTGCAAGACACCCGTACCGGCATGCCGGTGATCTGGGTGGCGCGCGAAAAAATCATCGAAGTGTTGCGCTTCCTGCGCAACCTGCCCCGCCCCTACGTCATGCTCTATGACCTGCATGGCGTGGACGAGCGCCTGCGGACTCACCGCCGCGGCCTGCCCAACGCGGACTTCACCGTTTTCTACCACCTGCTGTCCATCGACCGTAACAGCGATGTGATGCTCAAGGTGGCGCTTTCGGCGAACGACCTCCGCCTGCCGACCGCGACCGGCATCTTCCCCAATGCCAACTGGTACGAGCGGGAAGTGCTCGACATGTACGGCATCCACTTCGATGGCCACCCGCTGCCCAAGCGCATGCTGATGGCCGACAACTGGCAGGGGCACCCGCTGCGCAAGGACTATCCGGCGCGGGCCACCGAGTTCGATCCCTATGCGCTGAACGCCGCCAAGCAGGATCTCGAACAGGAAACCCTGAGATTCAAGCCCGAAGAGTGGGGCATGAAGGAACATGCGGAAAATTCCGACTTCATGTTCCTCAACCTGGGCCCGAACCACCCCTCGGCCCACGGTGCCTTCCGCATCATCCTGCAGCTGGACGGCGAAGAGATCGTCGACTGCGTGCCCGAGATCGGCTATCACCACCGTGGCGCCGAGAAGATGGCCGAGCGCCAGTCCTGGCACAGCTACATCCCCTACACCGACCGGATCGACTACCTCGGTGGGGTGATGAACAACCTGCCCTACGTCCTCTCGGTGGAGAAGCTCGCCGGCATCAAGGTGCCCGCGCGGGTCGACTTCATCCGCGTGATGATGGCCGAGTTCTTCCGCATCAACAGCCACCTGCTGTACCTGGGTACCTACATCCAGGACGTCGGCGCCATGACCCCGGTGTTCTTTACCTTCACCGACCGTCAGCGTGCCTACAAGGTCATCGAGGCCATCACCGGCTTCCGCATGCACCCGGCCTGGTTCCGTATCGGCGGCGTCGCCCACGACCTGCCTCGCGGTTGGGACAAGCTGGTCCGCGAATTCCTCGACTGGATGCCCAAGCGCCTGGACGAGTACGAGAAGGCCGCGATGAAGAACAGCATCCTCATCGGCCGGACCAAGAACGTTGCCGTCTATAACACCAAGGAAGCCCTGGAGTGGGGTGTCACAGGTCCCAACCTGCGCGCCACGGGTCTCGATTTCGACCTGCGCAAGGCTCGCCCCTATTCCGGCTACGAGAACTTCGAATTCGAAGTGCCCATCGCCCACAACGGCGACTGCTACGACCGCGGCATGCTGCGCGTCGAGGAGATGCGCCAGAGCCTGCGCATCATCGAGCAGTGCCTGCAGCACATGCCCGAAGGCCCGTACAAGGCGGATCACCCGCTCACTACGCCGCCGCCCAAGGAGCGCACCCTGCAGCACATCGAGACCCTGATCACCCACTTCCTGCAAGTGTCCTGGGGTCCGGTGATGCCGGCGGGCGAAGCCTTCCAGATGATCGAGGCGACCAAGGGCGCCAATAGCTATTACCTGACGAGCGATGGCAGCACCATGAGCTACCGCACCCGCATCCGGACGCCGAGCTTCCCGCATCTGCAGCAGATCCCGGCCGTCATCCGCGGCAGCATGGTGTCCGACCTGATTGCCTACCTGGGCAGTATCGACTTCGTCATGGCCGACGTGGACCGCTGAGCATGAGCACCGAAACCCTGATCCAAACCGACCGTTTCGTCCTGAGCGACTCCGAGCGCTCGGCCATCGAGCATGAAATGCATCACTACGAGGACCCGCGCGCGGCGTCCATCGAAGCCCTGAAGATCGTCCAGAAGGAACGTGGCTGGGTGCCGGACGGTGCCATCTACGCCATCGGCGAGGTGCTGGGCATCCCGGCCAGCGATGTCGAGGGCGTGGCGACCTTCTACAGCCAGATCTTTCGCGTGCCGGTCGGTCGCCACATCATCCGCGTGTGCGACAGCATGACCTGCTACATCGGCGGCCACGAATCCGTGGTGGGCGAGATCCAGCGGCAGCTGGGCATCGGCCTGGGCCAGACCACCACCGACAGCCGCTTCACCCTGCTGCCGGTCTGCTGCCTGGGCAATTGCGACAAGGCCCCGGCGCTGATGATCGACGACGATACCCATGGCGATGTCCAACCTGCGGGCGTGGCCAAACTGCTGGAGGGATACGCATGAGACTGACCTCCTTCGGGCCTGCCAACAGCATTGCCCGTACCCCCGAGACCCATCCCCTGACCTGGCGCCTGCGTGAAGACGGCGCCCCGGTCTGGCTGGAGGAGTACCAGGCGAAGGAAGGCTACGCCGCGGCGCGCAAGGCGCTGACCGAGCTGGCGCCGGATGCCATCGTCCAGGAAGTCAAGGACTCCGGCCTCAAGGGCCGCGGCGGTGCGGGCTTCCCCACCGGCGTGAAGTGGGGTCTGATGCCCAAGGACGAATCCCTCGATATCCGCTACCTGCTGTGCAACGCGGACGAGATGGAGCCCAATACCTGGAAGGACCGCCTGCTCATGGAGCAGCTTCCGCACCTGCTGGTGGAAGGCATGCTGATCAGCGCCCGGGCGCTCAAGGCCTATCGCGGTTACATCTTCCTGCGTGGCGAGTACGTCGACGCCGCCGCCAACCTGCGGCGCGCGGTGGAAGAAGCCAAGGCAGCTGGCCTGCTCGGCAAGAACATCCTCGGTAGCGGCTTCGATTTCGAACTGTTCGTCCACACCGGCGCCGGTCGCTACATCTGTGGCGAAGAGACCGCTCTGATCAACTCCCTGGAAGGCCGCCGCGCCAACCCGCGTTCCAAGCCGCCCTTCCCCGCCGCCGTCGGCGTCTGGGGCAAGCCCACCTGCGTCAACAACGTCGAGACCCTGTGCAACGTGCCGGGCATCGTCGCCGGTGGTGTGGACTGGTACAAGAGCCTGGCCCGCGCCGGCAGCGAAGACATGGGCACCAAGCTCATGGGCTTCTCCGGCAAGGTGAAGAATCCCGGCGTCTGGGAACTGCCCTTCGGCGTTACCGCCCAGGAACTGTTCGAGGACTATGCCGGCGGCATGCGCGATGGCTTCACGCTCAAGTGCTGGCAGCCTGGTGGCGCCGGTACCGGCTTCCTGCTGCCCGAGCACCTCTCGGCACAGATGTACGCCGGTGGCATCGCCAAGGTCGGCACCCGTATGGGTACCGGTCTGGCCCTCGCGGTCGACGACAGCGTCAACATGGTCTCGCTACTGCGCAACATGGAAGAGTTCTTCGCCCGTGAATCCTGCGGCTGGTGCACGCCCTGCCGCGACGGCCTGCCCTGGAGCGTCAAGCTCCTGCGCAGCCTGGAGAAAGGCGAAGGCCAGCAGGGCGACCTCGATACCCTGCTGCAGCTGGTCAACTTCCTCGGCCCAGGCAAGACCTTCTGTGCCCACGCACCGGGCGCTGTCGAGCCCCTGGGTAGTGCCATCAAGTATTTCCGCGAGGAGTTCGAGGCCGGTGTGCGCAAGACGCCCAGCGAACCTCGTCCGACTGCTTCCGCGACCGTGATCTGAAGTTTGGCCCCTCCTGGGGGCCGAACCTATCGCTTTCTGGCCGGGCCCGACCCGGCCGGCGCTGCCACTGGCGACCGCCAGGGCGGCGCGAACGTTTTCCCATTAGCCAGACCCGCCCTGCGCGGGTGAGAAGAAAACCCTATGGCCACTATCCATGTAGACGGCAAGACGTACGAGGTCGACGGGGCGGACAACCTCCTCGAAGCCTGCCTGTCCCTGGGGCTCGACATCCCCTATTTCTGCTGGCACCCGGCGCTGGGCAGCGTCGGCGCCTGCCGCCAGTGCGCGGTGAAGCAGTTCGCCGACGAGAATGACACCCGCGGGCGCCTGGTCATGTCCTGCATGACCCCGTCCAGCGACAAGACCTACATCTCCATCGAAGACGCCGAAGCCAAGGAATTCCGCAGCTCCGTCATCGAATGGCTGATGACCAACCATCCCCACGACTGTCCGGTCTGCGAAGAAGGCGGCCACTGCCACCTGCAGGACATGACGGTGATGACCGGTCACAACAAGCGCCGTTATCGCTTCACCAAGCGTACCCACCAGAATCAGGACCTCGGCCCGTTCGTCGCTCACGAGATGAACCGCTGCATCGCCTGCTATCGCTGCGTGCGCTACTACAAGGACTACGCCGGCGGTACCGACCTGGGCGTCTACGGTGCCCACGACAACGTCTATTTCGGCCGCGTCGAGGACGGTGCCCTGGAGAGCGAATTCTCCGGCAACCTGACCGAGGTCTGCCCCACCGGGGTGTTCACCGACAAGACCCACTCCGAGCGCTACAACCGCAAGTGGGACATGCAGTTCGCCCCGAGCATCTGCCATGGCTGCTCCTCGGGCTGCAACATCAGCCCCGGCGAGCGCTATGGCGAACTGCGCCGCATCGAGAACCGCTTCAACGGTTCGGTGAACCAGTACTTCCTCTGCGACCGTGGCCGCTTCGGCTATGGCTATGTCAATCGCAAGGATCGTCCGCGCCAGGCGTTGCTGAAAGATGGCAGCCTGGAGACCGGCATCGACGCCGCCCTGGATCGCGCCGCCCTGCTGCTGCGTGGCAAGAAGGTGATCGGCATCGGTTCGCCGCGTGCCAGCCTGGAAGGCAACCACGCCCTGCGCGAGCTGGTCGGCGCCGAGAACTTCTACAGCGGCATGAGCGCCCGTGACCTGGCCAACGTGCGCCTGGTCCTGCAGGTGCTCAAGGACAGCCCGCTGCCAGTCCCGACCCTGCGTGCGATGGAAAAGCACGATGCCGTCTTCGTGCTTGGCGAAGACCTGACCCAGACCGCGGCCCGCCTGGCGCTGTCCCTGCGTCAGTCCGTCAAGGGCAAGCCCGAAGCCATGGCCGCCGCGCAGAAAATTCAGCCCTGGCTGAATGCTGCCGTGCAGAACATCGGCCAGAGCGAACGCAATCCGCTGTTCATCGCCAGCGTCGCCGCCACCCGCCTGGACGACGTCGCCGACGCCCGCCTGCACGGTTCGCCACTGGAACTGGCTCGTTTCGGCCATGCCGTGGCCCATGCCATCGACGCCAGCGCCCCCGCGGTCGAAGGTCTGAGCAGTGAAGTGGCCGAGCAGGCCCGCCTGCTCGCCGAAACCCTGCTGGCCGCCGAACGGCCGCTGGTGGTGTCAGGTACCTCCCTGGGTGAACCGGCGCTAATCGAAGCCGCCGCCAACCTGGCCAAGGCCCTGGCCGCCAAGGGCAAGGCCGGCTCCCTGAGTCTGGTGGTGCCCGAAGCCAACAGCCTGGGCCTGGCGCTCTATGGTGGCGAGTCCGTCGAAGACGCCTTCGCGGCCTTGGAAAACGGTCAGGCCGATGCCCTGGTGGTGCTGGAGAACGACCTCTATCGCCGCGCCCCTGCCCAGCAGGTGGATCAGGCCCTGGCCCGCGCCCAGGTACTGGTGGTGCTGGATCACCAGCGTACCGCCACCGCCCAGCGCGCCGACCTGGTGCTGCCGGCGGCGAGCTTCGCCGAAGGCGACGGTACCCTGGTCAGCCAGGAAGGTCGCGCCCAGCGCTTCTTCCAGGTCTATGAGCCGAGCTACTACGATCCCTCCAGCTTGGTCCGCGAGGGCTGGCGCTGGCTGCACGCCCTGCGCAACACCCTGGACAACCGTCCGGTGGACTGGACCCAGCTGGACCATGTCACCGATGCCGTGGCCACCGCCGCACCGCAGCTGGACGGCATCCGCGACGCCGCGCCCAACGCCAGCTTCCGGGTGAAGGGCCTCAAGCTCGCCCGCGAACCGCATCGCTACAGTGGCCGTACTTCCATGCGCGCCAACCTCAGCGTGCACGAACCCCGCGCGCCCCAGGACGCCGATACCGCCTTCGCCTTCTCCATGGAAGGCTATGCCGGCAGCGCCGAGCCGCGTCAGCAGATTCCCTTCGCCTGGTCCCCGGGCTGGAACTCGCCCCAGGCCTGGAACAAGTTCCAGGACGAGGTCGGTGGTCACCTGCGCGCTGGCGATCCGGGCGTACGCCTGATCGAGACCCAGGGCGATCGCCTGAGCTGGTTCACCGCGCCGGCCGCTGCCATCCGCAGCGCCGAGTCGGGCTTCCAGGCCGTGCCGCTGTACCACCTGTTCGGCAGCGAAGAGACCTCTTCCCGCGCCGAGCCGGTTCGTGAGCGCATCCCGGCCGCCTACGTGGCCCTGGCCAAGGCCGATGCCGATCGCCTGGGCGTCAACGAGGGCGCCCTGCTGCGCCTGCAGGTCGCCGGTCAGGAACTGCGCCTGCCGCTGCAGATCAAGGCCGAGCTGTCGGCGGGTCTGGTCGGTCTGCCCGCCGGCTTCGAAGGGATTCCGGTGGACTTCGCCGGCCTCACCGTGGAAGGACTGCAGGAGGCCGCGGCATGACCTGGCTCACCCCCACCCTCATCGCCGTCGTCATCGGCATCGTCAAGGCCATCGTCATCCTGCTGGCGGTGGTCATCTGCGGTGCGCTGCTGAGCTTCGTCGAGCGCCGTCTGCTGGGTCTCTGGCAGGACCGCCACGGTCCCAACCGGGTCGGCCCCTTCGGCGCCTTTCAGCTGGGCGCCGACATGTTGAAGATGTTCTTCAAGGAGGACTGGACGCCCCCGTTCGCCGACAAGATGATCTTCAGCCTGGCGCCAGTGATCGCCATGGGCTCACTGCTGGTGGCCTTCTCGGTCATCCCGATCACCCCCACCTGGGGCGTGGCGGACCTGAACGTCGGCCTGCTGTTCTTCTTCGCCATGGCGGGCGTCAACGTCTATGCGGTGCTCTTCGCCGGCTGGGCGAGCAACAACAAGTTCTCCCTGCTGGGCGCCATGCGCGCCTCGGCCCAGACCCTCTCCTACGAGGTGTTCATGGGTCTGTCTGTGATGGGCATCGTGGCGGTGACCGGCTCCTTCAACATGAGGGATATCGTCGAGGCGCAGCACCAGGGCTGGTGGTTCATCATTCCCCAGTTCTTCGGCTTCTGCACCTTCTTCATCGCCGGTATCGCGGTGACCCACCGCCATCCCTTCGATCAGCCGGAAGCCGAGCAGGAGCTCGCGGACGGTTACCACATCGAATACGCGGGCATGAAGTGGGGCATGTTCTTCGTCGGCGAGTACATCGGCATCGTGCTGATCTCGGCGCTGCTGGTGACCCTGTTCTTTGGCGGCTGGCACGGTCCCTTCCTGGACACCCTGCCCTGGCTGTCCTTTGTCTGGTTCGCCCTGAAGACCGCCTTCTTCATCATGATCTTCATCCTGCTGCGCGCGTCCATTCCGCGTCCGCGCTACGACCAGGTAATGGCCTTCAGCTGGAAGTTCTGCCTGCCCCTGACCCTGATCAACCTGCTGGTGACCGGCGCCGTGGTGCTTTACACCGCCACGCCGGCCATCGGCCAGTGAGGTATCCGTCATGATCAAGGAAATCCTGCACGTCCTGCATGGCACCTACACCCAGTTGCGCAGCATCGTGATGGTCTTCGGCCACGCCTTCCGCAAGCGCGACACCCTGCAATACCCCGAGGAACCCGTGTACCTGCCGCCGCGCTATCGCGGCCGCATCGTGCTCACCCGTGACCCCGATGGCCAGGAGCGCTGCGTGGCGTGCAACCTGTGCGCCGTGGCCTGCCCGGTCGGCTGCATCTCGCTGCAGAAGACCGAAGCCGAAGACGGTCGCTGGTACCCGGAGTTCTTCCGCATCAACTTCTCGCGCTGCATCTTCTGCGGCATGTGCGAGGAGGCCTGCCCCACCACCGCCATCCAGCTGACCCCGGACTTCGAGATGTCCGAGTTCAAGCGCCAGGAGCTGGTGTATGAGAAGCAGGACCTGCTGATCTCGGGTCCGGGCAAGTATCCGGAGTACAACTTCTACCGGGTGGCCGGCATGGCCATCGCGGGCAAGCCCAAGGGTGCCGCGCAGAGCGAGGCAGAGCCGATCAACGTGAAGAGCCTGCTGCCCTAAGGAGCTGTCGTGGAATTTGCCTTCTATTTCTCTGCCGGGGTGGCCGTCCTGGCCACCTTCCGGGTGATCACCAACACCAATCCGGTGCATGCCCTGCTGTACCTGATCATCTCGCTGCTGGCCGTGTCCATGGTGTTCTTCGCCCTGGGCGCGCCCTTCGCCGGCGCCCTGGAGATCATCGTCTACGCGGGCGCCATCATGGTGCTGTTCGTCTTCGTGGTAATGATGCTCAACCTCGGGCCGGTCATCTCCGACCAGGAACGCAAGTGGCTGACCCCCAAGGTCTGGATCGGTCCTTCGATCCTTGCCGGTGCACTGCTGGTGGAGCTGCTGGTGGTGCTGTCGCGCACCCCGGGCGGCGCCGCCATCGGCCACACCTCGGTAGATGCCAAGGCCGTGGGCGTCAGCCTGTTCGGACCCTATCTGCTGGCGGTCGAACTGGCCTCCATGCTGCTCTTGGGTGCCCTGGTCGCGGCCTACCACCTGGGTCGCAGCGACGTCAAAGACGGGATCGGCGAGTGAGTCGCCAAGGACTGGAGAACAGCCAATGAACGCCATACCTCTGGAACACGGACTGGCCCTCGCCGGCGCCCTGTTCGCCCTTGGCCTGGTGGGCCTGATGGTCCGCCGCAATATCCTCTTCGTGCTCATGAGTCTGGAAATCATGATGAACGCCGCCGCCCTGGCCTTCGTGGTCGCGGGTAGCCGTTGGGGCGCTCCCGACGGCCAGGTGATGTTCATCCTGGTGCTGAGCCTGGCCGCCGCCGAGGCCAGTATCGGCCTGGCGATCCTGCTGCAGCTCTATCGCCGCTTCCATACCCTCGACGTCGATGCCGCCAGCGAGATGCACGGATGAACCTGCTACCCCTCACCTTCGCCTTTCCCCTGGTCGGCTACTTCCTGCTGGCCTTCTCCCGCGGTCGGTTGTCGGAGAATCTCTCCGCGCTGATCGGCGTGGGTTCGGTGGGCCTGGCGGCGCTGGTCGCCGCCTGGGTCGGCTGGAACTTCCACGTCGCACCGCCCGCCGACGGCCACCTGACCCTCGTCCTCTGGCAGTGGATGAACGTGGAGGGCTTCGCGCCCAACATGGCTCTCTACCTGGACGGCCTGTCGCTGACCATGCTTGGCGTGGTCACCGGCGTCGGCTTCCTGATCCACCTGTTCGCCTCGTGGTACATGCGCGGTGAAGAGGGCTACTCGCGCTTCTTCGCCTACACCAACCTGTTCATCTTCAGCATGTTGCTGCTGGTCCTCGGCGACAACCTGCTGCTGCTGTATTTCGGTTGGGAAGGCGTGGGCCTGTGCAGCTACCTGCTGATCGGCTTCTACTACAGCGAGCGCGCCAACGGCAACGCCGCGCTGAAGGCCTTCATCGTCACCCGCGTCGGCGACGTCTTCATGGCCTTCGGTCTGTTCATCCTGTTCATGACCCTGGGCACCCTGGACATCCAGGAGCTGCTGCAGAAGGCGCCCGACGTCTTCGCCAGCGGTGATCCGCTGATCGTGCTGGCCACCCTGGCCCTGCTCGGCGGCGCCGTCGGCAAGTCGGCCCAGCTGCCGCTGCAGACCTGGCTGGCGGACGCCATGGCCGGTCCCACCCCGGTCTCCGCACTGATCCACGCCGCGACCATGGTGACCGCGGGCGTCTACCTGATCGCCCGGACCCACGGCCTGTTCCTGCTGGCGCCGGAGATCCTCCACCTGGTCGGCATCGTCGGTGCCGTGACCCTGGTATTGGCGGGCTTCGCCGCCCTGGTGCAGACCGACATCAAGCGCATCCTGGCCTACTCCACCATGAGCCAGATCGGCTACATGTTCCTGGCCCTGGGCGTGGGTGCCTGGCAACCGGCGATCTTCCACCTGATGATCCACGCCTTCTTCAAGGCGCTGCTGTTCCTCGCCTCGGGCTCGGTGATCCTGGCCTGCCACCACGAGCAGAACATCTTCAAGATGGGCGGCCTGTGGAAGAAGATCCCCCTGGCCTACGCCAGCTTCGTGGTGGGTGGCTCGGCGCTGGCGGCACTGCCGCTGGTTACCGCCGGCTTCTACTCCAAGGACGAGATCCTCTGGGAAGCCCTCGCCAGCGGTCATACCTACCTGCTCTACGCAGGCCTGGCCGGTGCCTTCCTGACCTCGATCTACACCTTCCGCCTGATCTTTATCACCTTCCACGGCGAGGCGCATACCGAGGCCCATGCCGGCCACGGCATCGCCCACAACCTGCCGCTGGCGGTACTGCTGGTGCTCTCGACCTTTGTCGGCGCGCTGATCGTGCCGCCCCTGGCAGGCGTGCTGCCGGAATCGATCGGGCATGCCGGTGGTGAAGCCAAGCATTCCCTGGAGATCACCTCGGGAGCCATCGCCATTGCCGGTATCCTGCTAGCCGCCCTGCTCTTCCTTGGCAAGCGTTCCTTCGTGACCGCCCTGGCCAAGAGCGCGCCGGGTCGCTTCTTCGGTACCTGGTGGTATCACGCCTGGGGCTTCGACTGGCTGTACGACCTGATCTTCGTCAAGCCGTACCTGCTGCTGGCCCGCCTGCTGCGCCGTGATCCCTTCGACCAGGCCATTGGCCTGATCCCGATGGTGGCTCGCGGTGGCAACCTGGCACTGAGCATCACCGAGAACGGCCGTCTGCGCTGGTACGCGGCTTCCATCGTGGGAGGCGCCGTGCTGTTGCTCGGCGCGCTGCTGCTGGCCTGACCCCCTGACTAAGGATAAGTACACGTCATGCTTCTGCCCTGGCTAATCCTGATCCCCTTCATCGGCGGCCTGCTCTGTTTCCTCACGGAAAAGACCGGCCCGCTGGTGCCTCGCTGGATCGCCCTGTTCACCATGCTGCTGGAGCTGGTACTCGGCCTGTGGCTGTGGGCCCATGGCGACTACAGCCTGGCTCCGGCCCCTGGCGCCGAAACCGCCTGGACCGCGGAATTCCAGATGAGCTGGATTCCGCGCTTCGGCATCAGCCTGCACTTCGGTCTCGACGGCCTGTCGCTGCTGATGATCCTGCTCACCGGCCTGCTCGGTGTGCTGGCGGTGACCTGCTCCTGGCGCGAAGTGCAGCGCCACGTCGGCTTCTTCCACCTCAACCTGCTGTGGATCATCGGCGGCGTGGTGGGGGTGTTCCTGGCGCTGGACCTGTTCCTGTTCTTCTTCTTCTGGGAGATGATGCTGGTGCCGATGTACTTCCTGATCGCGCTGTGGGGCCATAGCTCCGCGGACGGCAAGAAGAGCCGCATCACCGCCGCCACTAAGTTCTTCATCTTCACCCAGGCCAGTGGCCTGATCATGCTGGTGGCGATCGTTGCCCTGGTACTGGTGAACTACGGTGCCACCGGCGTCCTGACCTTCGACTACGAAGACCTGCTGCAACTGCAGCTGGATCCCAAGCTGGAATACCTGCTGATGCTGGGCTTCTTCATCGCCTTCGCGGTGAAGCTGCCGGTGGTGCCGCTGCACTCCTGGCTGCCCGATGCCCACGCCCAGGCGCCTACCGCCGGTTCCGTCGACCTCGCCGGTATCCTGCTCAAGACCGCCGCCTACGGCCTGCTGCGCTTCGCCATCCCGCTGTTCCCCAACGCCTCGGCGGAATTCGCGCCGATCGCCATGTGGCTGGGCATCATTGGCATCTTCTACGGCGCCATCCTGTCGTTCGCCCAGACCGACATCAAACGCCTGGTGGCCTACTCCAGCGTCTCGCACATGGGCTTCGTGCTGATCGGCATCTACTCCGGCAGCCCCCAGGCGCTGCAGGGCGTAGTGGTACAGATGATCGCCCACGGCCTCTCCGCCGCCGGTCTGTTCATCCTCTGCGGCCAGCTCTACGAGCGCATGCATACCCGTGACATGCGCGAGATGGGTGGTCTCTGGGCACGCCTGCCCTACCTGCCGGCCCTGAGTCTGTTCTTCGCCTCGGCATCCCTGGGCCTGCCAGGCACCGGCAACTTCGTCGGTGAATTCCTGATCCTGCTGGGCGCCTTCCCGGTCGTGCCGATGATCACCGTCATCGCCACCTTCGGCCTGGTGTTCGCCTCGGTCTATTCGCTGATCATGATCCACCGCGCCTACTTCGGTCCGGCCAAGGCCGAAGGCGCGCTACCGGGTCTGAACGCACGGGAACTGTCGATGCTGCTATTGCTTGGCGTGCTGCTGGTGCTGCTCGGCGTCTACCCGCAGCCGGTGCTGGATACCTCGGCCGCGAGCATGGCCGGTGTTCAGCAGTGGCTCGGCGAAGCCTTCTCCTCTCTCGTTTCCGCCCGGTAAGAGCGCCATGACCTTTACCTACGAACACTTCACCGCCCTCCTGCCGATCATCATCACCGGCCTCACCGCCGTGGTGGTGATGCTGGGCATCGCCTGGCGGCGGGATCACACCATCATTCCCACCCTGGGCGTGATCGGTCTCAACCTGGCCCTGCTGTCCTGCATCCCGGCCCTCGGCGTCGGCGCCATCGACGTCACCCCGCTGCTGCGCATCGACGGCTTCAGCTGCTTCTACATGGCACTGATCCTGATCGCCACCCTGGCCTGCATGACCCTGTCGCATGCCTACATGGAAGGCTATCCAGGCAACCGTGAAGAGCTGTACCTGCTGCTGCTGATCTCCGCCACCGGTGGTCTGGTGCTGGTGGCGGCGCAAAACGTCGCTGGCCTGTTCATCGGCCTGGAACTGCTGTCGGTGCCGGTCTACGGCCTGGTGGCCTACAGCTACTTCAACCGCCGCTCGCTGGAAGCCGGCATGAAGTACCTGGTGCTGTCCGCCGCCGGCTCGGCCATCCTGCTGTTCGGCATGGCCCTGCTCTATGCCCAGTCCGGTAGCCTGAACTTCGCCGACATCGGCATGCAGATGGACGCCCCGGCCAGCACCGGCCTGCTGATGGAAATCGGCCTCGGCATGCTGATCGTCGGCCTCGGCTTCAAGCTGTCCCTGGTGCCCTTCCACCTGTGGACCCCGGACGTGTACGAAGGCTCGCCGGCTCCGGTTGGCGCCTTCCTGGCCACCGCCAGCAAGGTCGCTGTCTTCGCCGTGCTGGTGCGGGTGTTCCAGACCATGCCCATGGCCAGCGATGACGGCTGGCTGCACGATGCCATCGCCTTCATCGCCATCGCCTCCATGCTGGTGGGCAACCTGCTGGCGCTGATGCAGAGCAACCTCAAGCGCCTGCTGGGTTATTCCTCCATCTCCCACTTCGGCTACCTGCTGGTGGCGGTGGCGTCGGGCGAAGGCCTGTCGATGGAAGCCGTGGCGGTCTATCTGGTGACCTATGTCTTCACCAGCCTGGGTGCCTTCGGCGTGATTACCCTGATGTCCAGCCCGAGCAACGGCCAGCGTGATGCCGATGCACTGTTCGAGTACCGCGGCCTGTTCTGGCGCCGTCCGTACCTGACCGCGGCCCTGACGGTGATGATGCTGTCCCTGGCCGGCATCCCCCTCACCGCCGGTTTCATCGGCAAGTTCTACGTCATCACCGTGGGCGTGGAAGCGGGCATGTGGTGGCAGACCGCGGCCATCGTGCTGGGCAGCGCCATCGGCCTGTTCTACTACCTGCGCGTGATGGTCACCCTGTACCTGACCGAGCAGGGCCTGCAGCGCCATGACGCGCCGATGAATTGGGGGCAACGCGCCGGTGGCGTGATGCTGATCGCCATTTCCATCGCCACCTTCGTCCTGGGCGTCTATCCGCAGCCGCTGCTGCAACTGGCGCAGCTGACGGTGTTCTGATCCCAGACACCGCCCACGATCCCCGCTTCGGCGGGGATCGTCGTTTCTAGCACCGGTGAAACAGCGGCCCTTGGCAGGGTCGCATCGCGACCGCTACCCTCGACCCCTACTCCGCTTTCCTCTGCCCTTTTCTGGAGCCCCCTTTCTCCCATGCCTGCGTTGAAACCCCTCGCCCTGACCATCGGCCTGCTGCTCGGCAGCCAGGCTTTCGCTGCTCCTGTCTTCGACGTCACCGAACTGGGTGACCCGGCCACCGCCTGTAGCGACCTCGACACCTTCGTCAACCAAAAATGGGTCTCGGCCAATCCCATCCCGCCGGATAAGTCGCGCTGGGGTTCCTTCATGGCCCTGGGCGAAAAATCGCTCAACGACCAGCACGCCATCCTGCAGCGCGCAGCCCGCACGGCGGATCGCGCGGAACAGGGTTCGATAGAACAGAAGGTCGGTTGGCTGTATCGCTCGGGCATGGACGAAGCCGCCATCGAGCGCGCCGGCTATCAGCCAATTCAGGCGCAGCTGGCAGCCATCGACCGGCTGCGCACCTCGGCCGATGTGGTGGCCTATCTCCAGAAGAGCTTTGCCCGAGGCGACATGCAGGTGTTCTCCTTCGGCTCCGGTGCCGACTACCAGAACGCCAAGCAGCAGATCGCCTATGCCTACCAGGGTGGCCTGGGCCTGCCGACACCCGATTACTACACCGAGGCCGACTACGCCAAGCTACGCCAGGCCTACCTAGGTCATCTCGCACGGCTGCTGACCCTGACCGGTGTACCCAAAGCCCAGGCGGCCGCCCAGGCCGAGCTGGTGCTGGCCTTCGAAAGTCGCCTGGCACGTGCCTCGGTCAAGCCGGTGGATCTGCGCAATCCGGAAAACCAGTATCACTACCTGAGCTTCGCCGAAGCCAACAAGGTCACGCCGCACTTCGACTGGCAGGCTTTCTTCGCCAGCCAGGGCGTCACCGGCCAGCAGGGCTTTTCCTTGTCCCAGCCCGGCTTCTTCGCCGAGTTCGACCGCATGCTGGCCGAGACGCCCATCGAACAGTGGCAGGCCTATCTGCGCGCCCACGTGATCGATGACGCCGCGCCGCTGCTGTCCAAGCCCTTCCAGCAGGAGAGCTTCGAATTCAACCAGAAGACCCTGAGCGGCCAGCAGCAACAGAGCGAGCGCTGGAAGCGGGTGTTGAGCGCGGTCAATGGCGCCATGGGCGAAGGGCTCGGCCAGCTCTATGTGCAGGAGCACTTCTCGCCCCAGGCCAAGGCGCGGGCCCAGGAACTGGTGGACAACGTGATGCTGGCGCTTCGAGCCCGCATCGAGAAGCTCGACTGGATGAGCCCGGAGACCAAGCAGAAGGCCCTGGCCAAGTGGGACAGCTTCCTGCCCAAGATCGGCTACCCCGAGCGCTGGCGGGACTGGAGCGGCCTGACGCTCAAGCCGCAGGGCTTCTACGCCAACCTGGAAGCCGCCTCGCGCTTCAACTATCGCCATGATCTGGACAAGATCGGCAAGCCCACCGATCGCCAGGAATGGGGCATGTACCCGCAGACGGTGAATGCCTACTACAGCCCCACCGACAACACCATCAACTTCCCGGCCGCCATCCTCCAGCCACCGTTTTTCTATGCCGACGGCGACGATGCCATCAACTATGGCGGCATCGGCGCGGTGATCGGCCACGAGGCCAGCCATGGCTTCGACGACCAGGGCAGCAAGTTCGACGGCGCGGGCAACCAGGTGGACTGGTGGACCCCGGCCGATCGCAAGGCCTTCGAGGCCCGTACCGGCAAGCTGGTGGAGCAGTTCGACAACTACCATCCGCTGCCCGACCATCCTGAGCTGCACGTCAACGGCAAGCTCACCCTGGGCGAGAACATCGGCGACCTCGGCGGCATCAACGCGGCCTATGACGCCCTGCAACTGGCACTGGCCAAGAAGCCGGAAGAAGCCAATCGCAAGATCGATGGCTACACCCAAGAGCAGCGCTTCTTCCTCAACTGGGCACGGGTCTGGCGGGGCTCGATCCGTGAAGAACAGGCGCGCCTGTTCCTCAACACCGATCCCCATGCCCCCATGAAATTCCGCGCCATCGGGGCGCCCTCCAACATGCCGTCGTTCGCGAAGGCGTTCAGCTGCAAGGCGGGTGATGCCATGGTCCGGCCGGACGAGAAACGCGTGGAAATCTGGTAGTGCTCCAGGGGCGTCAGGCAGTCGGGTATCGCTTTTGCATCGCCCGTCACCTCTCCCCTCCGGCGCCCCGTCCATGCCTCTAGAACTCGCCTTCGCCGAAGCCACTGCGACCGGTCCACGCAAGGAAAACCAGGACGCCTTGCGCAGTGTCCAGCCCAGCGCGGCGCTGGCAGCCACCAAGGGGCACCTGTTCGCCCTGGCCGATGGTGTCAGCGGTTGTCCGGATGGTGGACTCGCCGCGCGTGCCACCCTGCAGGCGCTGGCCCAAGACTATTATTCCACCCCGGAAACCTGGCCGGTGGCCCAGGCCCTGGAGCGGTTGCTGCTGGCGCAGAATCGCTGGCTGCAGGCCGCCGGCAATGGCCAACCGCTGCTGACCACCCTGACGGCCCTGGTGATCCGCGGACGGCGCTATACCCTGGCCCATGTCGGTGATTGCCGCGCCTATCGTTGGCATCAGGGCAGACTCGGTTGTCTCACCGTCGACCACGTTTGGCAGCAGGCCGGCATGCAGCACGTCCTGACCCGCGCCCTGGGTCTGGAAAGCCATCTGGTAGTGGATTTTCGCGAAGGCGAACTGGAAACTGGCGAGACGCTATTGCTGGTCAGCGACGGCGTCTGGGCGGCGCTGGGCGAAGACAGCATGAGGCGTATTCTCGTCGACGGCGTGACCGACCTGGATGCCACCGCCCAGGCGCTGGTGGCCGGGGCGCTGCACGCCGGCGTCCAGGACAATGCCAGCGCCCTGCTGGTAAGGGTCGACCGCCTGCCCGACATCTCCCTGGCCGATACCCTGGCCAACGCCGATACCTGGCCACCGCTGCCCGCCTTGAAGCCCGGCCAGGCCTTCGAAGGCTGGACAGTGGTCGAGCGCCTGGCGGAGTCGCGGCAATCGCTGCTCTATCGCGTCCACGACGAGCGTGGCCGCCCCTGGCTACTCAAGACCCTACCCGCGGCGCTGCAATTCGACACCCTGGCGGGTCATGCCCTGCTCATGGAGGAATGGTTCCTGCGCCGCGTCGCGGGCCGTGCCTTCGTCGAGGTACACCCCTTGCCCAGGCGGGCGCATCTCTACTTCGTTCAGCGTGAGTACCCAGGGCGGACGCTGGCGCAGCAGCTAACCAACGAAGGGCCCCTGGCGCTGGCCGACTGGCTGGACGTGGCGTCGCGCCTGTTGCGCGCCCTCGGCCAGCTGCACAGACGCAACATCCTCCATCGCGACATCAAGCCGGACAACCTGCATCGCGGCCAGGACGGCGAATTGCGCCTGCTGGACTTCGGCCTGGCCTATTGCCCGCAGTTGTCCGAGGATCTGCAGGACAGCCCGGGCACCCCCAGCTATCGTGCGCCAGAGTCCTTCGAAGGCGGCGAGCCAAGTCCGGCCCAGGATCTCTATGCGGCCGGGGTGACCCTCTACCAGCTGCTGACGGGTGGCTATCCCTACGGCGAAGTGGAACCCTTCCAGCGCCCCCGCTTCGGCGCGCCCGCCAGCGTCCTGCGCCGGCGCCCGGATGCGCCGGCCTGGCTCGAAGACTGGCTGCAACGCGCCGTGGCAGTGGATCCTGGCGAGCGCTTCGAGACCGCCGAAGAAGCGCTGCTGCTATTGGAACAGGGCGAACGCCAACCCCTGGCCCGGCCCCTGCCGCTGCTGCAGCGCGATCCCCTGCGCACCTGGCAGATCGTGGCGGCCTGTTCGCTGACGCTGAATCTGCTGCTGATACTGCTCTGGCTCTATCGACATTGAACGACCCAAGGCATGCCCTGTTTTGCAGCACGCTGCGCCCAAAAGAGGCAACCAACCGGCCCATTCCAGCCGTCATCCCGCCACAAAGGACGGATCTGGGCTTGGCATGAAGCCTGCAAACCCACCCATTACATAGGTCTTTCTTCAACGGCGAGGAAAGACCCTCAGGACAAAGGCGTCCCAGCTGCTTGCAGCGGGACGCCTTTTTTTTGCGTTACAGTCGCCACCCTGGATACGAGAGGTCACTACATGAGCGGGAAAGTCTGGTTGATCGGTGCCGGCCCTGGCGATCCCGAGTTGCTGACGCTCAAGGCCGTGCGCGCCCTGGGCGAGGCCGAGGTGGTGATGATCGACGACCTGGTCAACCCGGCGGTGCTCGAACACTGCCCGACCGCCCGGGTGATCCGCGTCGGCAAGCGCGGTGGTTGTCGCTCCACGCCCCAGGCCTTCATCCACCGGCTGATGCTGCGCTATGCCCGCCAGGGCCGTTGCGTGGCCCGGCTCAAGGGCGGCGATCCCTGCATCTTCGGTCGCGCCGGCGAGGAAGCCGAATGGCTGGCCGCCCGCGGCGTCAGCAGCGAGATCGTCAACGGCATCACTGCCGGTCTGGCCGGCGCCACCGCCTGCGGCATCTCCCTGACCTTGAGGGGCGTGGCCCGTGGCGTGACCCTGGTCACCGCCCATACCCAGGACGACACGGCGCCCAACTGGGCCGCCCTGGCAGCTACCAGTACCACCCTGGTGGTCTACATGGGCGTGGCCCGGCTCAGCGAGATTCAGCAAGGCCTGCTGGACGGCGGCCTGCCATTGGCTACGCCGGTAGCCATGATCGAGAACGCCTCCCTGCCCAGCCAGCGCGAATGCCGCTCGACCCTGCAGGAGCTGCAGGTGGACGCCGCGCTCTTCCAGTTGAAGAGCCCGGCGATCCTGGTGATCGGCGAGGTGGTGGGCCAGGCGGCTCTGCAGCAGGCCTTGAGCTACGCCGCCCAGGCCTGAGCGGCGAACTCCAGAGCCCAGCCGCCGTTCCTATGGGTAATCCCCTAGCAGAGCGGCGCCCATGGACCTCGTCATCGCCCGCCCGGACGGTCTCTATTGCCCGCCTGGCGACTTCTACATCGATCCCTGGCATCCGGTGGAGCGCTCGGTCATCACCCATGGCCACGGCGACCACGCCCGGGTGGGCAATGGTCGCTACCTGGCCACCTCGGGCAGTGCTGGCATCCTGCGCACGCGATTGGGCGCCGATATCAACCTCCAGACCCTGGAATACGGCGAGGTCATCGACCACCACGGGGTCAAGCTGAGCTTTCACCCCGCCGGGCATGTACTGGGCTCGGCCCAGGTGCGCCTGGAATACCGGGGTGAGGTCTGGGTCGCCTCGGGCGACTACAAGGTCGAGCCCGACGGTACCTGCACCCCCTTCGAGCCGGTGCGCTGCCACACCTTCATCACCGAATCCACCTTCGGCCTGCCGATCTATCGCTGGCGGCCCCAGGCGGAGATCTTCGCCGAGGTCAACGCCTGGTGGCGCGCCAACCAGGCCCAGGGGCTGGCCAGCGTGCTCTACAGCTATGCCTTCGGCAAGGCGCAACGCCTCCTGCACGGACTCGATCCGGAGATCGGCCCGATCCTCGCCCATGGTGCGGTGGAGCCGCTCAACCGGGTCTATCGCGAGGCCGGCATCCGCATCCCCGACACCCACTATGCCGGCGACTTCAAGAAGAGCGATCCCTTGCTGCGCCAGGCGCTGATCATCGCCCCGCCCTCGGCTGGCGGCAGTACCTGGATTCGCCGTTTCGGCGAGCACAGCGATGCCTTCGCCAGCGGCTGGATGATGCTGCGCGGCACCCGCCGCCGGCGTGGGGTGGATCGCGGCTTCGTGCTCTCCGACCATGCCGACTGGCCGGGCCTGCTGTGGGCCATCGAGCAGACCGGCGCCGAACGAGTGATGGTCACTCACGGCTCGGTGGCCACCCTGGTGCGCTATCTGCGCGATCAGGGCCTGGATGCCCAGGGCTTCACCACCGAATACGGTGAGGAAGACGATACCCCTGTCGCCACGGAGGCCCAAGCATGAAGGCCTTCGCCGAACTCTATGGCCGTCTCGACGCCACCACCTCCAGCAACGCCAAGCTGGCCGCCCTGGTGGACTACTTCGGCAGCGCCCCGGCCGCCGATGCCGCCTGGGCGGTGTACTTCCTCGCCGGCGGCCGCCCCCGGCGCCTGGTGCCGACCCGGCAGCTGCGTGAGCTGACCATGGCCCTCTCCGGCCTGCCCGAGTGGCTGTTCGAGGAGAGCTACCAGGCGGTAGGCGACCTGGCCGAAACCATGGCGCTGCTGATTCCCACCGCCGATGCCGCCAACGCGGAAGGCCTGGCCTTCTGGCTGGAAGAATACCTGCTGCCCCTGCGCGGCCTGTCGCCGGAGGAGCTGGCCGAGCGTCTGCCGCCGCTCTGGGACCAGCTGGATCGCCAGAGCCTGATGGTCTGCATCAAACTGATCACCGGTGAATTCCGCGTCGGCGTTTCCAAGCTGCTGGTGACCCGCGCGCTGGCCACCCTGGCGGACCTGGATCCCAAGCGGGTCGCCCAGCGCCTGGTGGGTTATACCGACCTTTCCCACCGCCCCACCGCCGAGGGCTATGCGCGCCTGGTCGCCCCGGAAAGTCCGGACGAACACGCCCAGCGCGGTGGCCAACCCTACCCCTTCTTTCTCGCCCATGCCCTGCAACTGCCGGTGGAGCAATTCGAGGCGCAATTGGGTCCGGCCGAAGACTGGCAGGTGGAATGGAAGTGGGACGGCATCCGCGCCCAGCTGGTCAAGCGTGACGGCCGGCTGTGGATCTGGTCGCGGGGCGAGGACCTGGTCACCGATCGCTTTCCCGAACTGCATCCCCTCGCGGAATCGCTGCCCGATGGCACCGTGATCGATGGCGAGATCGTGGTCTGGAAGGAAGACGCCGCCCCCGACACCCTGCTCAGCAGCGAGGAAGTCAGCGAGCACCAGGACGCCCGCGATCCAGCCGCGCCCATCCCCTTCGGCGTGCAGCCCTTCGCCCTGCTCCAGCAGCGCATCGGCCGCAAGACCTTGGGCAAGAAGATCCTGGAGGACGTACCGGTCATCCTGCTCGCCTACGACCTGCTCGAATGGCAGGGTCATGACCTGCGCAGCCAACCGCAACGGCAGCGTCGCGCCGAGCTGGAACGGGTGGTAGCGCACTGTGCCAGTCCGCTGTTGCGTCCCTCACCGCTGCTGCACGGGCGCGACTGGCAGGATCTTGCCCGCCAGCGCGAGGCCTCTCGCACCCTGGGCGTGGAAGGCATGATGCTCAAGGCACAGGACTCGCTTTATGGCGTCGGCCGCACCAAGGACATGGGCACCTGGTGGAAATGGAAGGTCGATCCCTTCTCGGTGGACGCTGTGCTCATCTATGCCCAGCGTGGCCATGGGCGCCGCGCCAGTCTCTATTCCGACTACACCTTCGCTGTCTGGGACGGTCCGCCGGAGAGTTCCGAACGCACCCTGGTGCCCTTCGCCAAGGCCTACTCCGGACTCACGGACGAGGAGATGCGCAAGGTGGATGCCATCGTCCGGCGCACCACGGTGGAGAAGTTCGGGCCGGTACGCAGCGTCGAGCCGACCCTGGTGTTCGAGCTGGGCTTCGAAGGGATTGCCCTGTCCAAGCGCCACAAGAGTGGTGTCGCCGTGCGCTTTCCGCGGATGCTGCGCTGGCGCCATGACAAGTCGGTGGCCGAAGCCGATACCCTCGACATCCTGCAGAATCTCCTGGCCTGAGCCATGGCAGGCCAGTCACCCCCTCCTGTTGCCGATGGCGCCATAGGCGCGCCTCAGGAGCCCCGCTGGGCCTTGGCGCTGGCCTGTCTGCCGGCGCTGGCGGTGATCCTGCTCACCGGATGGTGGACCGATGCCTGGCTACCCTGCGTGGTGGCCCTCGGTGGCGCCTACACGGTCGGCTTCGGCGCCTACAAGAGCTTTGCCGCCGAACCCCTGGCGCCCATGCTGGTGGCTGCCTTGGGCATGGCCTGTTCGGCGGTGGTCGGCTCGTTGCTCGGTCATCAGCTACCGGCGCTGGTGCTCGTCGGCGCCCTGTGGGCAGCCTGCTGCGCCTGGCTGTTCGCCGTCGGCAACGGCCCCTGGTGGATCACCCAGCAATGGACCGTGGCCCTGCTGGTGGCCGGTGGCTTTCCAGGCGACCTGCAGCAGGCGGTCTGTCGCGGCAGTTTGGTGCTCGCCGGCGGCCTGCTGCAGCTGGCGCTCTTCGCCCTCCTGCAAAAGGCACTCTACCGCTCCCAATGGCGCCTGCGTACCGGCTCGCTCAGGACCCACCTGCGCGAGGTGGTGGTGCTATTCGAGGACAGATTCCGCCTTGGCCGCTATGGCTTCTATGCCGCCGCCGTGGTCGCCCTTTGCCAGATCCTGACCGGCCTGCTCGATTATGGTCATGGCTACTGGGCCCCCATGACCGCCCTGCTGGTGCTCAAGCCACGGCTGGGCGACACCTGGCGCCGTGGGCTGGGTCGACTGGGCGGCACCCTGGCCGGCTGCCTGCTGGCGGGCGCGGTGGTCTGGCTCGACAACACGCCCCTCGTCCTAGCTGGTGCCTGCCTGCTGTGCGCGGCGGGCGCCTATCTGCTGCAGGACGGACGCTATTCATGGCAGACCCTGTTCATCACCGGCACCACGGTGCTGATGGTCGCCTTGGCGGGTGCTCCCGAAGCCAGCATCGCGCTGGAACGCCTGGGCAGTACTCTGCTCGGAGGCGGCGTGGCCCTGCTCTTTCTTGCCCTGGAAGCCGGCGTCGAGCGTGCGCTTGCACGGCTTCAACGTGATCGGCGGGTGCGCCAGGCGAATACCGCCAAGCCGACCAGGGCGCCCAGGTAGCTGCCATCGTGCATCCAGGCCGCCAACAGGAAACCTCGGCTATCCCGCACGCAAGCGGGTACCTGCTGCATACGACCCAGGTCCAGGGCGACCCAGCCCAGGGCCAGGCCCAGCAAGGCGAAGGCCAGGGCGCCAAGCAAGACAGCGCCGATCCCGCGCCAGAGACCTCGATCAGCGGCAGCACGCCGGTGGGTCAGCCAGAGCAGAACCAGCCCCAAGGGCAGTCCTGCGGCCGCCCCGGCCAGCACCCCGACCTGCGCGGCCCGCCAACGTGGCGCCACCTCCGAATCGAGCAGGCCGAACTGGGGGAATTTCAGACAGCTGAAGTATTCCGGACCTATGCCATAGCTGAGCTGGTCATGCAGCGCGCCATAGAGTGCGGCCAAGGCTACCAGGGCCAGCAGGCGCGCCAGTTGCCGGACCAGCCCCGGGGCGGTCATCTAGCCCAGCTCCTTATGGAAGCTGTGCAGCCCGGTTCCCAGAGGTCGCGGCAGATAGCCGCAGTGCCGGTAGCCGCAGCGCTCATATAAGGCAGCCGCCTGCGCGGTGCGCAGATAGGCCACCCGGGCACCTTGGGCGCGGGCGTGGTCTTCCGCCTGTTGCAGCAACCGCCTGCCCAGGCCTCGCTGACGATGAGCCTCGTCCACCAGAGCACCTCGATCTCCAGGCCCTGCCAGAACACCCGGCCGAGTACGCCCGCGATGACGCGATTGGCCTCTGTGATTACAAGCTGCAGGGGAAGATCGGCTGATTCGTCCGCCAACAGCGGATGCTGGGGGCTGACGAAGGCCTGAAAACCCTGAGCGACCGCCGCGACCTGAGCAGCGGTCGCCACGTGGATCGCGCTCGGAGCCACCCCGTTTTGCCGATTGGTCATCCGGTCTTTCTCCCGTTTCCTTTGCACACAGCTGCGGCGGATGACTGCTACCGAACAGATACGACCTCTATCCCGACTTGTCCTTCTGCTACCTTTCTGCCCACCTTTGGCGCAGCCGTGTCTTTTTCGACCCAAAGCGGTGCACTCGTCCGCCCCAGGCAGGAAAGCCGCGCCGTTCCGGTGCATAATGCGCGCCGCTCGATGCGGCTAGCTGCTACAGGATGTAAACAACGCGGCAACCGCGTACAGATTTGGGACGATCTTCGCCGACTGGTAAGCTTATTGCTCCCGCGAGGGCACGGACGTCGTAATGGCGCCATGATTTCATCCACATTCGCTCTAGGATCCGACATGAAAAAAAGCTGGCTGACTCTCTCTGCGCTCGCCCTGTGTCTGGCCGCCGGTTCGGCGATGGCCAAGGAATGGAAAGAGATCCGCTTCGGTGTGGACACCACCTACCCACCGTTCGAATCCCAGGCCGCCGATGGCAGCTTCGTCGGCTTCGACATCGAGCTGGGCAACGCCATCTGCGAAAAGCTGGCGGTGAAGTGCAAGTGGGTGGTGAGTGACTTCGACGGCCTGATCCCTGGCCTGCGCGCGCGCAAGTTCGATGGCATCCTGTCCTCGCTGACCAAGACCCCGGCGCGTGCCGAGCAGATCGACTTCTCCGACCTGCTGTGGTCGGGCCCCTCCTCCATGGTCGTCAAGGAAGGTTCCAACCTGCAGGCCACCGCGGAAAGCCTGAAGGGCAAGACCGTGGGCGTGCAGCAGGGCACCATCCAGGAGACCTTCGCTAAGCAGAAGCTGGCGCCCAATGGCGTCAACGTGCAGAGCTACCAGAACCAGGATCAGGTCTACGCCGACCTGGTGTCGGGCCGTATCGACGTCGCCATGCAGGACATGCTGCAGGCCGAAGGTGGCTTCATGAAGTCGCCCCAGGGCAAGGGCTACGTCAACACCGCCATCCACGACGAGCTGCTGCCGGCCGATACCGCCGTCGGTATCCGCAAGGGCAACGACGAGTTCAAGACCTTCGTCAACAAGGGCATTGCGGCCATCCACGCCGACGGTACCTACGACAAGATCCAGAAGAAGTACTTTGGCGACCTGAACCTCTACGATCCCAAGTAAGGTCGGTTCGGCAGACGCCCCTGGTGCCACCGGGGGCGTTTTACGTATGACCGCCGGCGCTCGCCGCGCCCGCGGACTCACCAGGCGATTCCCCCAAGACGCATGCAGCAGAATTCCTTCGACTCCTTCTTGCAGTCCATCGGACTGGGCACGCTCAGCCTGCATGGCTACGGCCCGCTGATCCTGGAAGGCACCCTGACGACCCTCAAGCTCGCCGGCTTCGCGCTGGTAGTGGCGGTCATCCTCGGCCTGCTCGGCGCCTCGGCCAAGCTGTCGCGCTTCACGCCCCTGCGCTTCATCGCGCAGAGCTACACGACCCTGATCCGCGGTGTACCGGACCTGGTGCTGATGCTGCTGATCTTCTACAGCCTGCAGAACTGGCTGGGCGCCCTCACCGACTACATGGGCTGGGACTACATCGACATCGATCCCATGGCCGCCGGTATCGCCACCCTCGGTTTCATCTACGGCGCCTATTTCACCGAGACCTTTCGCGGCGCCATCCTCGCCGTGCCGCGCGGCCAGGGCGAGGCCGCCCTGGCCTACGGCCTGAACCGCTGGCAGACCTTCACCCTGATCACCTTCCCGCAGATGATGAGATTCGCCCTGCCCGGCATCGGCAACAACTGGCAGGTGCTGCTCAAGGCCACCGCGCTGGTCTCCATCATCGGCCTGGCGGACCTGGTGCGTGCCTCCCAGGAAGCCGGCAAGGGGACCTTCAAGCTGTTCTACTTCCTGATCGTCGCCGGCGTCATCTACCTGCTCATCACCGCCGTGACCAATGCCATCCTCGGTGCCCTTGAACGGCGCTATCACGTCGGCGTGCGGGAGGCCAAGCGATGATCGAACTCCTGCAGCAATATTGGAAACCCCTGCTGTGGACCGATGGCTACCACATCACCGGACTGGCCATGACCCTCTGGCTGCTGGTGGCCTCGGTGGTGATCGGCTTCCTGGTCTCGGTGCCCTTGTCGGTGGCGCGGGTATCCGAACGGCGCTGGCTGCGCTGGCCCATCGGCTTCTACACCTATGTCTTCCGCGGCACCCCGCTCTATCTGCAGTTGCTGATCTGCTACACCGGCATCTACAGCCTGGGTTTCGTGCGCGACCAGCCACTGCTCGGCAGTTTCTTCCGTGACGGCCTGAACTGCACCATCCTGGCCTTCGCCCTGAACACCTGCGCCTACACCACCGAGATCTTTGCCGGGGCCATCCGCAACACCCCCCACGGCGAGGTCGAGGCGGCCAAGGCCTACGGCCTGGACGGCTGGCGGCTGTATGTGCACGTGATCCTGCCCTCGGCGCTGCGTCGGTCGCTGCCCTTCTACAGCAACGAAGTCATCATGATGCTGCACTCCACCACCCTGGCCTTCACCGCCACGGTGCCGGATCTGCTCAAGATCGCCCGCGACGCCAACACCGCGACCTTCCTGACCTTCCAGGCCTTTGGCCTGGCCGCGTTGATGTACCTGGCGGTGTCCTTCATCCTGATCGGCCTGTTCCGCCTCGCGGAACGCCGCTGGCTGGCCTTCCTCGGCCCGACCCACTGACCCAAGCGGCCGCGTCCTGCGCGGCCCCGGAGTAGTCATGCGCCATCTCACCCATCAGCTGGTCGCCCCGGTTCCGGGCACCGAGCGCAGCATTCACAGCTTCCACTTCGGCCCCACCGACAGTGGCCGCAAGGTCTATATCCAAGCCTCGCTGCATGCCGACGAATTGCCCGGCATGCTGACCGCCTGGCACCTCAAGCAGCGCCTCAAGGCGCTCGACGCCGCGGGCGAGCTGCTGGCGGAAGTGGTGCTGGTGCCCGTGGCCAACCCCATCGGCCAGGACCAGCAGGTGGCCGACGTCCACCTGGGTCGCTACGAGCTGGAGACCGGCCAGAACTTCAACCGTCGGTTTCGCGACATGACCGCCCAGGTCGAAGCCGCCGTCGCCGAGCGCCTGGGTGACGACATCGCCACCAACCAAGCCCTGGTGCGCGAGGCCTTCCGCACCGCCCTGGCCGCAGAAACCGCCACCACCCAGCTCGACAGCCAACGCCTGACCCTGCAACGCCTGGCCTGCGACGCCGAGGTGGTGCTCGACCTGCACTGTGACTTCGACGCCGTGGCCCACCTCTACACCACGCCGGAAGCCTGGCCCCAGGTGGAGCCGCTGGCACGCTATTTCGGCTCGCAGGCCAGCCTGCTCGCCACCGACTCGGGCGGCCAGTCCTTCGATGAATGCTTCACCCTGCTCTGGTGGAACCTCAACCAGCGCTTCGGCGAGCGCCTGCCGATGGGCAGCCTGTCGGTGACCCTGGAGCTGCGCGGTCAGCTGGACGTGCGCGATGAGCTCGCCGGTCCGGACGCCGATGCCATCGTCCATTACCTACGTCATCAGGGCTTCGTGAGCGGCCAGGCGGCTCCCCTGCCGCCGCTGCTGGAGCCTGCCACGCCGCTGGCGGCCGTCGAGCCCGTGGCGACCTCCCAGGGTGGCGTGCTGGTGCTCAAGGCCCAGGTGGGCGAGCGCATCGAGGTGGGCCAGGTGCTGGCGCAGGTCATCGACCCCATCAGTGATCGCGTGGAGGAGGTACGCAGTGCGGTCGCCGGTGTCCTCTATGCGCGCTCCAATCGCCGCATGGCCACGGCCGGCATGGTGATCGCCCACGTGGCGGGCACCGAGGCCTATCGCAGCGGCTACCTGCTCTCGCCGTGACCCCTATTCCTTTTCAGCTGTGGAATCCCTATCCATGTACAAACTGACCGTCGAAGGCCTGCACAAGCGTTACGGCGACCACGAAGTGCTCAAGGGCGTCTCGCTCAAGGCCAAGACCGGGGATGTGGTCAGCCTGATCGGCGCCAGCGGCTCCGGCAAGAGCACCTTCCTGCGCTGCATCAACTTCCTCGAGCAGCCCAACGCCGTGACCATGACCCTGGACGGCGAGACCATCCGCATGGCCGATGACCACGGCGCGGTGCGGGTGGCCGATGCGGCTCAGCTGCAGAATCTGCGCACCCGCCTGGCCATGGTCTTCCAGCACTTCAATCTCTGGAGCCACTTGAGCGTGCTGGACAACATCACCCTGGCGCCACGCAAGGCTCTGGGTGTCGGCAAGGCGGAAGCCGAAGACCGCGCACGCAAGTACCTGGAGAAGGTCGGTCTGGCAGCAAGGGTCGCCGATCAGTACCCGGCGTTCCTGTCCGGTGGCCAGCAGCAACGGGTCGCCATCGCCCGTGCCCTGGCGATGGAGCCGGAGATCATGCTGTTCGACGAGCCCACTTCCGCGCTCGATCCGGAGCTGGTCGGCGAAGTGCTCAAGGTCATCCGCGCTCTCGCGGAAGAAGGTCGCACCATGCTCATGGTGACCCACGAGATGGCCTTTGCACGGGAGGTATCGTCCCAGGTGCTGTTTCTGCACCAGGGTGTGGTGGAAGAAGAAGGTCCGCCGAGCGATGTGCTGGTCAATCCGCGCAGTGAGCGGCTACGACAATTCCTCAGCGGCAATCTCAAGTGACCTCAGGTCCCTGTCGAGGGGCCGCCGCGCGAACCTGGCGCCCTTGGGCTTTCAGGTCCGCGCCCGATCACGCTTGAACGCGTCGCTCAGCGACGCTGTTGCTCGTGGCGACGCTGAGCCGCCAACCGCTCGCGCTCCTGGCTGCGAATCGGGATGGCCTTTACCAGGCCGAAACGGGCAAACAGGTCCAGCACCAGGGCTTGTATACGGTCGTTCATGAAAACTCCTCGAGCCAGTGCTCTATCAGGGACAGCCACGTCGGGACGGGCCTTGCTGCCCGTCACCCTAAGATATTGAGTCTTCCGCTGCCGATTCAATCCACCAGGCCGCGGTTGTTCGTCGCAATGGCCCTACGCTTTGTCAAAAAGTATGTCCTCAGGCCTGGCAGCCAGGAAGTCATCCGCACCACCCTGCCAGTTGGTGTGTCGATGATTATTGTTGGAACCCATATCAAATTCGCCTGTCTGGTTACTCTTGGCGAGTTCAATGGCTGATCTAGAAACTGACGAATGGCGAAAAAACCCGGGCCACGTTGGTTATCATCCAATGGCGATAACGGGTTAGCCGTGGTTTCTCATCTAATAACAACGATGCCATCAAGGTGGTTGCACCCTGGTGTTCTCCCTGCTTGTTGTTATCCCCATCACATCTCCATCAATTGCGCTATCGGCACGGCAGGAGTGCTTCCATGACCAGATCCTTACCACTACTCCTCATCCTCGGACTCCTGGCGAGCCCGGCGATGGCTGCCAGCTGGGGCATGCAGCGTGAAGTGGGGGATTTCGATCTGAAGATGAGCACGGCGCCGTCACGCAGCATGGCCCAAGGCCTGGTCGCCCCTAACTCCGCCGGCATGGGTGGTGGCTTCGATCTCACCCACGACAGCGGCCTGTACTTCGGCCAGTGGACGACCAACAACGCCTCGTCCGCCGAAGCGCCGCTGCTGGAGATGGACACCTACGCCGGCTACAAGCATCGCTTTGCCCCCGGCTATGGCTACGAACTGGGTGTGATCAACTACAGCAACCTGATCCAGAACGTCGATCCCAGCCGCGAGCTCTACTCCGGCATGACCGTCTACGGCAAGCGCCTGGGCGCGGCCTTCGCCAACGATCCGGGCCGCCACAACGCCTCGGTCTATGCCGACCTGGGTACCCTGCCCCTGATCAAGACCGGCGTCTCGCTCAAGTACACCAATTACGTGCTGGATGTGCCCTCCACCCTCGACAGCGGTGGCATGGTGCGCAGCTTCAACGACTGGTCGGTGAATCTGAGCCGCAAGTGGGTGAACACCCTGTTCAACCTGACCTACAGCGGTACCAGCCTGAGAGGCGCCGACTGCTCGGTGTATTCGGGCCACAACACCTACTGCGACAGTGCCCTCATGCTCAAGGCCTCGCACCCCTTCTTCTAAGCGCCACGGCTGTCCGCTACTGCCGCAACAGACTGCGCCCAAGCTCTACCTGGGGACGCTCCCGCCCCAGTTGCTGCAAGGCCTGACGCGCCCGCACCTGCTCCCCGGCCTCCAGCTCGACCAGCCAGTTGACCTTCGCCCCTACCCGGGTGGCGATGGGTACGCCATCGCGATAGAGCAGGCGATTGCCGGCCACGGCAGGCACCTTGGCGCCCGGTAGCAGGGTGCCGATCAGATTGAGCGGATCCAGCGCCGACACGCATACCCACAGATCCTCCGGCGGGCGCTGGCGCCATTCCCGCAAGGGTGCGATGGCCGCCGGATCGGCGAACTGCTCGCCGGACAGGCCGGCGATGAAGCGACCGCCCCGGATCTCGCCACGGGCTTCCAGACGATGGCAGGCGCGCAAGAGATCGCGCCAAGGGGGCAACACCTCGCTCTCACGCTGCAGCAGCTGCCAGCAGAGCACGCCATAGCGGCGCAGCAACAGCCAGACCAGCCGCTCCAGCAGGGCATCCGGCAACCGCTCCTCGGTAGGGGCCTCGGCCAGTCGCAAGGCCGCCCAGCGCCCGGCGTCGTCCATGCCGCCATAGAGAGGCATTCGCCCGCGGCGCAGACCGGTGCGGCTGCCGCGCTTGGCTGCTGGTAGCAACAGGGCGCGCAGACCGGCGAAGCTGTCGGCGTTGACCGCGCCCATACCAACCAGCTCGCCCAGGGCCGTTTCCAGCTCGCTGCGCAAGAGGCGCGCCTCGCCGAGCAGCTCATCGAAGAAGGAGGCACCGCGACGCGTGAGCACCTCCAGTACCCGCTGCCCCTTGGGCGACAGGGCCTCGGCCAGCGGGGGCGCGGTGAGGCTGTTCCAGTCGGCCAGGTGACGTCGGGGCAGCAGGACGATGGGTGAGCCCTTGACCGGGCCGCCGCCACCGCGTCCGGGTTGCGGCAGGCGCAGCCAGACGACCCGGCCAGCGCGGCAGAGATCATCGAGGTGGGTAAACTGGTAATCCGGTAGACGACTGGGAAGAACTTCCCCTTCCCAGCCCGCGGCGGCGACCTCGAAGCCCTCCAGCAGGCCGATGACCTGTTCCAGGCCTTCTCCGCCCCTCAGGGTCGCCGGACCGGCCAGATGGTGATGCTCCAGCAGGAACCTCAGGTAGTCGGCCAGCGCCACCGGCTCGATGGCCTTGCGCAGGCGTCCTAGGGTATAGCGATGGATTCGCGCCAGCAGGTGGCGCTCGCACCACTCCACCGCGTCGTCCGCCTCGGTAAAGCGCCCCTGCAAGACGTAGCCTTCGCTCTGCAGCACCAGCAGCGCCGGGGTGAGGCGCTCCGGCGGCAGGCCGAGGCTCGCGGCCAACGGACGCTGGTCCACCGGTCCAAGGGCGGTGAGGCGCGCGCGCAAGAGCTCCACCAGTGCCGTTTCAGGATCCACAGGCGCCTTGAATCCGGGCGGCGGGCTGAGCGGCGGCTCCGTGGAGGCCTCGGGAAACAGCATCTGAAAGAGCGGTAGGCGCTCGGCCGCGATCCACAGGGTCGCCTCCGGCAGCCGCAGGCAACCGGCTCGGCCGGCCTTGACCAGCTGGCGGACCTGGGACTGGTGCCGCGTCAGCTCGACCTCGGTGAGAAAGCCCACACCCAGCAGGGCTTCGTGCAGATCATCCGCCGTCTCCAGGCGTGGCCAGGCTTCGTCGCGTACCAGGGCGATGGCGGCGGGATCCAGGGCGCCCAGCTCGTCGGGATCGGCGCCGCCGAAGCGACGATTCTGCACCGCCAGCGTCCGCCGCTCCTCGACCGGGGCGTCGTCCAGATAGGCATAGGGCTTGGCCGTGAGTACTTCGGCAGCCAGCGGCGACGGCCCGGGCAGATCGCGGGTCAGCAGGGTCAGTTGCCCACCGGTGATGCGCGCCAGCAGGGCCAGCCAGCTGCGGCTGTCGAGGGATTCGTGCAGGCAGTCATCCAGGGTCTGGCGGACCAGTGGATGGTCTGGCACCTGACGCTCGCCCACGAGATTCTCCAGACAGGCAACCTGGTCGGGAAAGACCGTGGCCAGGAGGTCTTCGCTGCGCATGCGTTGCACCTGGGTAGCCACCTTGCGCCCGGCACTGAAGCGCGGCAGCGCCAGCGCCGTGGTGGCGTTCCAGCGCCAGCGCACGGCGAACAGGGGCGCATCGAGCAGGGCCTGGACCAGCACGGTCTCGGCGGTGGCCGGATGCAGGTAGCGCCAGACCTCGTCGAGCACGAAGCTGTGGCTCGTCGCCAGCGAGAGGATCAAGGCGTTCTCCGTGGCTGCTGCTTGCAGCTCCACATTGAAGTTGCGGCAGAATCTCTTGCGCAGGGCCAGGCCCCAGGCGCGGTTGATGCGGCTGCCAAAGGGGGCATGGATGATCAGCTGCATGCCGCCGGCCTGGTCGAAGAAGCGCTCCATCACTAGCGTCTGCTGCGTCGGTAGCGCACCCAGCGCCTGCCGGGCACGACCCAGATAGTCCACCAACTGGCGGGCGGCACCCTCCTCCAGCTCATAGGCCGCGCCGATGCGGGCGATGGCCGGTTCCGGTGGCTCGTCGGTGCCGGGCAGCAGCGGTTCGAGTTCCGCCCGCAGCCGCGCCAGGCCCGCCGACAACTCGTCGCTGCGCCCCGGCGCCTCACCGTGCCAGAAGGGAATGTTGGGCGGCTGCCCCTTGGCGTCTTCCACCCGCACCTTGCTGCCTTCGATCTTGATGATGCGGTAAGCGGTGTTGCCGAGCTGGAAGACGTCGCCTACCAGGCTTTCGAAGGCGAAATCCTCGTTGACGCTGCCCACCGTATGGCCCTGGGGCTCCAGCAGCACGCTGAAATCACCACTCTCGGGGATGGTGCCGCCGCTCATCACCGCCGTGGCCTTGCCGCCGCGCCGACCGCGTAGCAGGCCATTGACCGCATCCCGGTGCACATAGGCGGCGCGGGGCCCGCGGCGATCCGTATAGCCCTGGCTGAGCATCTCCACAACCGCGGTATAGTCCGTCTCTTCGAGAGCGGCATAGGGTTCGGCCTGGCGTAGCACGGCCAGCAGCGCTGTCTCCGACCACTCCTGGCAGGCCACCTCGGCCACCAGTTGCTGGGCCAAGACATCCAGCGGTGCCTGGGGGATGTGCAGGGTGTCCAGTTCGCCCCGGCGCACGCAATCGAGCAGCGCGACGCATTCCACCAGATCGTCGCGCGAGGTGGGAAACAGTCGTCCCTTGGGCAGGCCGCCGACCTGGTGATTGGCGCGCCCGACCCGCTGCAGAAAGGCGGCGATGGAGCCTGGCGAGCCGATCTGGCAGACCAGGTCGACATCACCGATGTCGATGCCCAGCTCCAGGGAAGCGGTCGCCAGCAGCAGGCGCAATTCGCCGCGCTTGAGGCGCTGCTCCGCATCCAGCCGCTGCTCCTTGGCCAGGCTGCCATGGTGGGCGGCGACCTGGCCATTACCGAGGCGATCCGAGAGCTGACGCGCCATGCGCTCGGCCAGGCGCCGCGTGTTGACGAACACCAGGGTGGTGCGGTGTGCCTCGGCCAGTTCGGCGAGGCGGTCGTAGACCAGCTCCCAGGCCTGGGTGGAGAGCATCGCCTCCAGGGGAACGGGGGGCACCTCCAGGGCCAGATCGCGAGCACGCTGGTGGCCGATGTCGACCACCGTACAGGGCCGTGCCTGGCCCTGGGCATCGCGCCCGACCAGAAAGGCGGCGACGGCGGCCAGGGGTTTCTGGGTGGCGGACAGGCCGATGCGTTGCAGTGGACGTCCCGCCAAGGCCTCCAGTCGCGCCAGGCTCAGCGTCAGGTGACTGCCGCGCTTGCCGTCGGCCATGGCGTGGATCTCGTCGACGATCACACCGCGGACGCTACCCAGCATCCGCCGCCCGGAATCCGAGCCGAGCAGCACATAGAGGGACTCGGGCGTGGTGACCAGGAGGTGCGGCGGCCGCCGACGCATCGCCGCCCGCTCCTTTTGTGGCGTATCCCCGGTACGCACCGCCGTGCGTAACCCCAAGGGCGGTAAATCCCGTGCCTCCAGCGCTGCACTGATGCCGGCCAGGGGTTCTTCGAGATTGAGACGGATGTCGTTGGACAGAGCCTTGAGCGGTGACACATAGAGCCAGAGGCAGGCCTCGGGCAGGCCGCCTTCCCGCAACGCCTCCTGCACCAGGCCATCCAGCACGGCGAAGAAGGCGGTCAGCGTCTTGCCCGAGCCGGTGGGGGCCGCCACCAGCACCGAGGCGCCGGCGCGAATGGCCGGCCAGGCCTGCAGCTGCGCCTCGGTCGGTGCGGGAAAGCGCGTCGTGAACCAGCTGCGCGGCGCGTCGTGAAAGTCCGCCAGGACGGCGGCAGGCGATATCGAGGTCATGAGCCCAATATGGGAGTGGCCATCAGGGGCCACAACCCAAGCCGACCGGCGGCGGATAAGAGCCTGTTTAAAGTCTAGCGAGCTAGAGCCAAACAAGGCGAAGAGACCTGAGGAAGCGGACCGGGCTCGCGTGCGAAGTTTACGAGTGGTAAATGAGCATTCCGACCGGGCTGGCGATCCGGGGTGTATTCAACGCCGTTTGGCCGACGCGCCGCAGACTTTTAACAGGCTCTCAGGCGATGCGATTGTGCAATTCGCCCCCCTGCAGCATGGCTTCGAGGTTGGCCAGCATCACCTGTTGCTGGGCCTGTTGGGCCGAAGCCGCATTGGCCGCGACATGGGGGCTGAGCAACAGGTTGGGCTGCTGGCGCAGGCGTTCGGGCACCTCGGGTTCGCGGGCGAAGACATCCAGCGCCGCACCGGCGATGACCTGCTGCTCCAGGGCCGCCGCCAGGGCGTCCTCATCGACCACGCTGCCACGGGAGATGTTGACCAGATGGCCCTCCTCTCCGAGGGCGGCCAGGACCTCGGCGTCTATCGCCCCCACGGTCTCGGCGCTGGCGCGCACCGCCACCACCAGGACATCGCTCCAGCGCGCCAGCTCCAGCAGGCTGCCGTGATAGGCGTAGTCCAGCCCCGTGCGTGGCGAGCGATTGAAGTAGCCGATCTCCATGTCGAAGGCCTCGCCGCGGCGGGCGATGCGCCGACCGATCTCGCCCAGGCCATAGATGCCCAGTCGGCGCCCGGCCAGGCCCGGAACCTGGGGCATGCGCTCGACGGCGTTGCCCTGCCAGCGGCCGCTGCGGACGAAGGCATCGCCCTGCAACAGGCGGCGAGCGCTGGCCAGGATCAGGCCAAAGGTAAATTCCGCCACGGCGGTGGCATTGGCGTCACCGGCGGTGGTCACGGCGATGCCACGCTCGCGACAGGCTGCCAGCTCCACGCCCTCGTAGCCGGTGCCATAGCAGGCTACCAGGCGCAATGCCGGAAGCGCGTCCAGCAAGGCCGCGCGGGTGGGCAGGCCGCCAATGGTCAGCAGGGCCACCGCCTCCTCGGCGCCGGCAGGCAAGGCGGCGGGATCCGCGGAAGGAAAGGGACCCAGTACCCGGTAGCGGGCTTCGAGCTGGGTAACCAGTCCCTGAGGCAATTGCGGGGCCATCAGCAGCGTCGGTTTCATCTTGTAATACTTTACCTGGCCAAAAAACCCAGCGTCGCCAGCGGAGGGCATGGTCGTCAACCATTCTCTTTAGGCCGCCGCTTTCAGCCTGGCCCACCATGGCGTCGACGCTACTCCAAGTCCTTGATAGGAGTAGCTTTTCGCGCAACTTGTCGACCTGACGCCAGGTCCGATCGGCGTTCGCCAACCACAGAGGGATTTTTTGGGATGAGTAGAGTTCTCCGCCAGGCCTGCACCGCCTCCTGCCTCGCCTTGCTTGCCAGCAGCCTGCCGCTGACCGCCATGGCGCTGGAATTCAACGGCTACGGACGGGTAGGCGTCGGTGGCGCCGACACGGGCGGCAAGCAGAGCTGCTTCCAACTGCCCGGCGCACCGGCCAAGTACCGTTTGGGTAACGAATGCGAGACCTACTGGGAACTCGAACTGCACCAGACGCTGTACAAGGGCGTCGATGGCACCGAGCTCAAGGTGCACGGCATGGCCAGCCTCTACAACGTCTACGACCAGACGCCCACCTTCAGCGGCGACAACGGCAACGTGCGCCTGCCACAGATCTGGACCAGCCTCAGCCTGCCGGCGCTCAACGGTGGCGGCGTCTGGGCCGGCCGGCGCTACTACAAGCGCCACGACATCCATATCAACGACTTCTACTACTGGAATCCGAGTGGCACCGGCTTCGGCATCGAGGACTACGGCCTGGGCGACAGCGGTGTGCGGTTGAGCTACGCCTTCAGTCGGGAAGACAACATCAACCAGCCGGACAAGGCCAACCGCCATGACCTCAACCTCGGCGGCATCAAGACCAACCCTGGCGGCGAAATCGAACTGGGGTTGTCCTATATCCAGCGCGCCGGCCAGGTAGAGGGCGCTCACAGTGGCTGGTCAGCCACCGCCGAGCACAAGCAGGCGCAATTCTTCGGTGGAGTCAACGTCTTCACCGTGCAGTATGGTCGTGGCGCGGGAACCGGGCTGGGCGCCACCGGTAGCCTGACCGCGGATCAGGAATATGAAAGCCTGCGTATCCTCGAATCGCCGCGCTGGCAGATCACGCCACGCTTCGGCGGCCAATTGCTGGCGCTCTACCAGCGCGACCGGGCGCCGGGCGACGGTGGCCAGACCTGGTATTCCTTCGGCGTGCGCCCCAGCTATGCCTTCACCCGGCTGTTCAAGCTGCAGGTGGAATTCGGCCATGACCAGATCCATCCGGACAGCGGCGCCACCCGTACCCTGAACAAGGTCACCGTCGCGCCGACGCTGGCCCTGGGCGGCATGGGCCTGATGGACCGCCCGGAGATCCGCCTCTACTGGACCTATGCCAGCTGGAACCGTGGCGCCCAGGACGCTGCGGTAGCCGGCACGGCGCTATCCGACAGCGGTGCCTTCGGCGATGCCCGCCACGGCAACAACTTCGGCGTGCAGCTGGAAACCTGGTGGTAGAGACCGGCAAGCGAGACCGCCCGTCATAACCGGGCGAACTAAACTTATGCTGCCCGGTCGGTTTCCTGACCACAGGAAGACCGATCAGGGAGAACGCCATGAATCCTCTCGCCCGCGAACTGCCCGCCGCGAGCCATACCGCTGCCACCCCGCTGGAGCGTTTTCGGCGGGTCCGGGCCGCCAGCGAGGCGCTTTGTGCGCCCCTGACCACCGAAGACTACGTGATCCAGAGCATGGCCGACGTCAGCCCGCCGAAATGGCATCTGGCGCACGTTACCTGGTTCTTCGAGGCCTTTATCCTCAAGCCCTTCCTGAAGGGCTACCAGACGCCCAATCCCGCTTACGACTACCTGTTCAATTCCTACTACGAAACCCACGGCAAGCCCTTTCCCCGGGCGGCCCGTGGGCATCTGTCACGCCCAGGCGTGGATGATGTCTATCGCTTCCGCGCGGCCGTGGACGAGGCCATGGGCGAGCTGCTCAGCGCCCCGCCGGTCGAACACGCCGCCGAGATCATGCGGCGGCTGGAACTGGGGTTGCACCACGAGCAGCAGCACCAGGAACTACTGCTCATGGACATCAAGCACATCCTGGCGCAGAACCCTCTGCATCCGGTCTATCGCGCCGACCTGGCCAAGGGCAGCACGCGCAAGGTCGCGTCCCTGGGATGGGAGACGCACCCGGGTGGCGTCCGTCACGTCGGCCATGGCGGCGAAGGCTTCGCCTTCGATTGCGAGACCCCGGTCCACCGGCAGTTCGTCGATGACTTCCAGCTGGCCGATCGCCTGGTCACCAATGCCGAATACCTGGCCTTCATCGAGGACAACGGCTATGGCCGCAGCGACCTCTGGCTGTCCGACGGCGCGGCGGCCATCCGCAGCCTCGGCTGGCAGGCGCCACTGTACTGGCAGAAGCTGGATGGTGTCTGGCACCACTTCACCCTGGGCGGCCTGACCCCTGTCGACCCCGCGGCGCCAGTCTGCCACCTGAGCTTCTACGAAGCCGATGCCTATGCCAGTTGGGCCGGCGCCCGCCTGCCCACCGAGGCGGAGTGGGAAACCGTGGCGGCCCGCCAGCCGACCCTGGGCAACTTCGTCGAGCAGGACCGTCTGCAACCGGTCGCCAGCGAAGGCCAGGGCATGCGCCAACTGTTCGGCGATGTCTGGGAATGGACCGGCAGCGCCTTCCGCCCCTACCCCGGCTTCAAGCCACTTCCGGGTAGCCTGGGCGAATACAACGGCAAGTTCATGTCCGGTCAGATGGTGCTGCGCGGTGGCTGTTGCGCCACCCCACAGGACCATGTGCGTGCCACCTACCGCAACTTCTTCTATCCCACCATGCGCTGGCAGTTCTCCGGCCTGCGTCTGGCCAGAGAGGTCTGACCCATGGCCCTTGCCGTGCGCTTCTTCGATCAGCAGCCGGTGGCCAGCGCCGGCACCTCGCTGCGGGACGATGTGCTCCAGGGCTTCGCCCAGACCCCCAAGGCGTTGTCGCCCAAGTACTTCTACGATCAGCGCGGCTCGGAGCTGTTCGAGGCAATCACCCAGCAGCCCGAGTACTACCCTACCCGTACCGAAGAGAAAATCCTCGCCACGGCGGCCGGCGAGATCGCTCGGCTGGCCGGCCGGGACGCCGCGCTGGTCGAGCTGGGCAGTGGCGCCAGTCGCAAGGTGCGCCTGCTGCTGGAAGCCATGCGCCCGGCGGGTTACCTGGGCATCGACATCTCGCGGGAATTCCTGCTCAGCAGCACGCAGCGTCTGGCCGCCGACTATCCCTGGCTGGATGTGAGCGCCGCTTGCGCCGATTTCAGTCGGCCGATGACCCTGCCCGACAGCCTCGACGGCCTGCGGCCCATCGCTTTTTTTCCGGGTTCGAGCATCGGCAATTTCACCCCCGAGGAAGCCGGCGTTTTCCTCGGCAATCTGCACCGGATGCTGCCGGCTACTGGCGGCCTGCTGATCGGGGTGGACCTGATCAAGGACCGGGCCCGACTGGATGCGGCCTACAACGACGCCGCCGGAGTCACCGCGGACTTCAATCTCAACCTGCTGCGGCGCATCCGCCGTGAACTGGATACCGACCTGGATCCGGCACGCTTTCGCCATCTGGCCTTCTTCGAGCCCATCGCCTCGCGCATCGAGATGCATCTGGTCAGTACCCGCGACCAGACCGTGCGTCTGGAAGGCGAGAGCTTCACCTTCCACGAAGGCGAACGGCTCCATACCGAAAACTCCTACAAATACAGCCTGGAAAGCTTTCGCGCCCTCGCCGAAAACGCCGGCTTCACACAGATACAGGTATGGACCGACCCGGCCCGGTTGTTCGCCGTTTTCTACTTCGCCGCCTAGACCGCTGGAGGTACCGGCGGTCGTGATGCAACCAACAAGGGAACTCTCGATCCGATCACGCTCTAAGTAGCAATCTGCTACTACAGCGCACCGAGACGTTGCCATGGAGCCTGCTCCACTCACTGCGGCCAATGAACGCCAGCGTCTTGCACTGCTGCGTGATCTTGCCTTGATCGATCGTCCCTCCGACCGTGCCTTCCAGGATCTCACCGACCTCTGCGCACGTCTGTTCGACGTCCCCTACGCCATGATCTGCTTTCTCGATGGCCAGCAGGTCCACTGCCGGGCCACGGTGGGCTGCATGCCCTTTACCGTGCCGCGCTCCCAGTCGTTCTGCCAGCACCTGCAGGAAACCTCCCTGCCGCTGCAGGTGGAAGACGCCCGCAGCGATGCGCGCTTCGCCGAGCTGAAAGTGGTCAAGGAGGAGCCGAACATCCGTTTCTATCTGGGCGCACCGCTACGCACGGCCGAAGGCCTGATGCTGGGCAGCCTGTGCCTGTTCGATTCGGCACCCCGGGCCGCCCTGCCTCAGGACCGCCTGCTGGCACTGCAGCAACTGGCGGCGCTGGCGGCCCAGCACATCGAGCTGCTGCGTACCGAGGCCTTCTGGGACCCGGTCACCCAGCTGCCCAATGGCCAGCGCTTCATCGAGGACGCCGAAGCCCTGACCCGCCAGGGCACCCGGGTGGTCGCGGTGGCAGCCGACCTGTTCGCCCAGAGCTATCTCAACGACTTCATCAAGGCCATGGGCCAGGCGCACTTCGATGGCCTGCAGCGCGCCATCAAGCAGCACCTGCGCCGCCTGCTGCCGTCCGACCAGCCGCTGTATCGGCTGGGCGCCGCGCGCTTCGGCTTTCTCCTGCACGACGCCGACGAGGCCGCCCAGCGGGACCTGCTCGAACGTCTGCAGCACGAGCTGACCGGGGTGCTGGATTACAACGGCATTCCTATCCAGAGCCGCCTCGGTCTGGGGGTGATGTCCCTGACCGACGACCATCCTACCGACTGGCTACGCGCCCTGATCGCCACCGCGGATGACGCCCGCGCCGAAATGCGCGGCTGCCGGCACTTCGATCCGCAACACGACGCCAGCTACCGTCGCGCCTTCGCCCTGCTCAGCGCCCTGCCCCAGGCCCTGCGTGCGGATGACCAGCTGAGCCTGGTCTATCAGCCGCGTATCGACCTGTCCACGGGGCGCTGCCAGAGCGTCGAGGCCCTGCTGCGCTGGGAGCATCCGCACCTGGGACCGATCAGCCCGGCAGAATTCATTCCCCTGGCGGAAAAGACCGCGCTGATCACCGCCTTGAGTCGCTGGGTGATGCAGAACGCCATCAGCCAGGCCTATGCCTGGCAGCGCGAGGGTCGCGGCCTGGGTGTGGCGATCAACATCTCCGCCCATGACCTCAACGATCCGGACTTCACCGACCAGACCACCGCGCTGTTGCGGCGCTATCCGGTCAATGCTCGGCGTCTGGAGCTGGAGGTCACCGAGAATGCCCTGCTGGGCGATGCGGCGCTGATCCACCGCCAACTGGCCGCCTTGCGCGAGCTGGGCATAGGGATCGCCATCGATGACTTCGGCACCGGCTACAACAACCTCTCGCACCTGCGTGAACTGCCGGCCGATACCATCAAGATCGACCGCAGCTTCATCCGCGAGCTGACCCATCGCACCAAGGACCGGCTGATCGTGAGTTCCCTGATCGAGCTGTCCCATCAGCTGGGCTTTCGCATCACCGCCGAAGGGATCGAAACCGCCGAAGCCCTGGCCAGCCTGCTGGCCATGGGCTGCGACGAGGGCCAGGGCTTCTGGATCGGCAAACCCATGCCAGAACCGGAGCTACAGGCCTGGCTGCTGGTCCAGCAACCGGATCTGCAGCGGCCGACCCGTCGCGCGACGGTCTTCCAGCTGTTCGACAACGCCGCCAAGCACTAGCCTACGCTGCCATGCGTGATCGGTACCCGCCTCACGCACGGCGCCGGATCACTCCTGGGTGCGCTTGCGCGGCGGCGCGAAGCCGTCCGCCGAGGTCGGCACCAGGGCACCGGGGCGGCGCTCGGTCTTGGGTTTGGCCTTGGTCTTGGCCTTGCCGTCCTTCTTGCCCTCGGTCTTTTTCTTCTTGACGCCCGCCGCCTTGCCCGACGCCTTGAGCTTCTTCGGACCGTTGTAGCTGGCCTTGAGACCCGGCAGGTGACGGCGCTCGAATCTCAGCTTGAGATAGCGCTCGATGCTGGACATCAGGTTCCAGTCGCCATGGGTGACGAAGGAGATCGCCGTACCCGCCTCGCCCGCGCGACCGGTACGGCCGATGCGGTGGACGTATTCGTCGCCACTGCGCGGCAAGTCGTAGTTGATCACCAGGTCCAGGCCTTCGACGTCCAGGCCGCGGGCGGCCACGTCGGTGGCGATCAGCACCTTGACCGCACCGCTCTGCAGCCGCTCCACGGCCAGCTTGCGGTCCTTGGTGTCCTTGTCGCCATGCAGCACGAAGACCTTGAGGCCCTCGGCCACCAGGCGGCCGGTCAGGCGATCGGCCTGCACCTTGGTGTTGGTGAAGACGATGGCCTTGCGATAGGTCTCGTTGGCCAGCAGCCACTGCAGCAGGCGCTCCTTGTGCGGCGGCTCGTCGGCGAGGATCACCTGCTGCACCACGGCTTCGTTCAGTTCGCCGGTACGGTCCAGCATGAGATTCTGCGGCTCGCGCAGGACCTGCTCGACCACCTGGCGCAGGCTGTTGCCGCCGCTGGTAGCGGAGAACAGCAGGGTCTGGCGACCCTCGCGCTCGCAGCTCGCGGCGATCTGCAGCACGTCCTCGGAGAAGCCCATGTCGAGCATGCGGTCGGCTTCGTCGAGCACCAGCATCTCGATGTCTTTCAGGTTCACGTTGCCGGCGTTGCGCTGCTCCAGCAGGCGACCGGGGGTAGCCACCAGGATCTCCGGATTCTTGCGCAGGCCGGCGGCCTGGACGCGGAAGTCCTCGCCGCCGATCACCACGCCGGCCTTGAGAAAGGTGAACTGGCCGAAGCGTTCGATTTCCTTGGCGGTCTGCTGGGCCAGCTCGCGGGTCGGCAGCAGGATCAGCGCACGGGCACCCGACCGGGGTTGGGGATCCTTGAGCAGGCGATCCAGCAGCGGCAACAGAAAGGCCGCGGTCTTGCCGCTGCCGGTCCGGGCGGTGACACGCAGGTCGTGACCTTCCAGGGCCGGGCCGACGGCAGCGGCCTGGACCGGAGTGGGCGTCTTGAAGCCCAGGGTATCGAGGGCCTTGAGCAGGCGCTCGTGCAGAGCGAGTTCGGTAAACACGGGTAGACCTCGGTAAAGAAAGGGCGGCCGCCGCGGGGCGACCGCGGGTGATCAGGGGACCAGACGGCTGCGGAACAGCGCCTGGTGCTCGCGGCATTGGGCGGCAGCGAGCAGGAAGACGCCATGGCCGCCGCGCTCGAATTCGAGCCAGGTGAAATCGACTTCCGGATAGAGCGCCTCGACGTGGACCTGGCTGTTGCCCACCTCCACGATCAGGATGCCCTGCTCGGTGAGGTGATCGGCCGCTTCGGCCAGCATGCGTCGCACCAGGTCCAGGCCGTCGTCGCCACAGGCCAGGCCCAGCGCGGGTTCATGCTGGTACTCGGCCGGCATGTCGGCGAAGTCCTCGGCATCCACATAGGGCGGGTTGCTGACGATCAGGTCGAAGCGCTGCCCCGGCAGACCGGCGAAGCCATCGCCCTGCACGGTATAGACGCGCTCCTCCAGTCCGTGCCGCTCGATGTTCTGCCAGGCCACTTCCAGGGCGTCGTAGGACAGATCACCCAGGGCCACCTCGGCCTCGGGGAAGGCATAGGCGCAGGCGATGCCGATGCAGCCCGAGCCGGTGCAGAGATCGAGGATGCGCGCCGGCGTGGCCGGCAGCCAGGGCGCGAATTGCGCTTCGATCAGCTCGCCGATGGGCGAGCGCGGCACCAGCACCCGCTCGTCGACGGTGAACGGCAAGCCGCAGAACCAGGCCTCGCCAAGCAGATAGGCGGTGGGCACCCGCTCCTGGATGCGCTTGTGCAGCAGCACGCCCAGTTCGTAGCGCTCGTCGTCTTCCAGGGCGCAGTCCAGGTAGCGGTCGGCGGTGTCCCAGGGCAGGTGCACGGCGCCCAGCACCAGGGCGCGGGCCTCGTCCCAGGCGTTGTCATGGCCATGGCCGAAGAACAGCTCTTCGGCATGGAAGCGGCTGACGGCCCAGCGGATGTGGTCGCGCAAGGTGCGCAGGCGGGATTCGCTCATGAAAGGCTCCGGATGATCAGCCGCGCATTCTAACCCGCGCCCGGTCCGGCTGCAGGAACTTAACGTCCGGGCCCTTCTTCCTAAGCCTAGACCTTCAACGAGGAGAACGACATGAGCAAGACCGTAGCCGACCATCTCTGGGAACGTCTCGGCCAGTGGAACGTCGAGCGCATCTTTGGTTATCCCGGCGATGGCATCAACGGCATCATGGGCGCCCTGGGCCGGGTGGCCGACCAGTTCGACTATGTGCGGGTACGCCATGAAGAGATGGCCGCCTTCATGGCCTGTGCCCATGCCAAGTTCACCGGCGAGGTGGGCGTCTGCCTGGCCACCTCAGGCCCCGGCGCCATCCACCTGCTCAACGGCCTGTACGATGCCAAGATGGACCACATGCCGGTGGTTGCCCTGGTGGGCCAGCAGGCCGCCTCTTCGCTTGGCAGCGACTACCAGCAGGAAGTCGACCTGCATACCCTGTTCAAGGACGTCTCCGCCTATGTGGAGACGGTGGTGCATCCGGCGCAACTGCGCCATGTCATCGACCGCGCCTTCCGCGTGGCCATCGCCGAGCGCCAGGTGGCCACGGTGATCATCCCCAACGACATCCAGCAGCTGCCGGCAGTGGAAAGCCCACCACACCAGCACGCCAATGTGCTTTCTGGCGCAGGGGCCATCCCACCCCGGCCCTATGCCCAGGAAGACGATCTGCAGGCCGCCGCCGATATCCTCAATGCCGGCAAGAAGGTCGCCATGCTGGTAGGTGCTGGCGCCCTGCAGGCACGTAGCGAGGTCATGGCGGTAGCGGAAAAGCTCAGCGCCGGGGTGGCCAAGGCACTGCTGGGCAAGGGCGTGGTCTCCGACGAACTGCCCTACGTCACCGGCTCCATCGGCCTGCTCGGCACCGAGGCCAGCGATGTGCTGATGAAGGAATGCGACACCCTGCTGATCGTTGGCTCGACCTTTCCCTATACCGAATTCCTGCCCAAGGAAGGCCAGGCGCGGGCGGTACAGATCGACCTGCATGCGCGCAACATCAGCATGAGGTATCCCATCGAGCAGCCGCTGCTGGGCGATGCCGCGGAAACCCTGCGCCGACTGCTGCCGCTGCTGGAGAGCAAGCCCCACGACGGTTGGCGCACGCGCATCGAAAAGAGCGTCGCGGAATCCTGGCACTCGATCAAGCAGCGCGCCCTGGCGCCGGCTGATCCGATCAATCCGCAGCGGGTGTTCTTCGAACTGTCCAGCCAGTTGCCACGCGACGCCATCCTTTGCGGCGACAGCGGCTCCCACACCAACTGGTACGCCCGCGACATCCGCATGAGCGGCCAGATGATGGGCTCGCTGTCAGGCAAGCTGGCGACCATGGGCTGCGGCATTCCCTACGCCATCGCCGCCAAGTTCGCCCATCCGGATCGCCCGGTGATCGCCCTGGTGGGTGATGGCGCCATGCAGATGAATGGCAACGCCGAGCTGGTTACCCTGCAGCAGTACTGGAAGAGATTCAGCAACCCGACCTTCATCATCATGGTGCTCAACAATGGTGACCTCAACCAGGTGACCTGGGAGCAGCGCGCCCTGGCTGGTGATCCCAAGTTCGCGCCGGCCCAGGACGTGCTCGACTTCCCCTATGCGCGCTATGGCGAGCTGCTGGGCTTCAAGGGCCTGCGCATCCATCGACCGGACGAGGTGGCGGATGCCTGGCAGCAAGCCTTCGAGGCGGATCGCCCGGTCGTGCTGGAGTTCGTCACCGATCCCAGCGTGCCGCCGTTGCCGCCGCACATCAGCTTCGAACAGGCGCGGGCCTTCCTTGGCTCCATCGCCAGCGGCGATCCGAACGGCTGGGACATGCTCAAGCAGGGTGCGCGGCAGTTGCTGCGCTAGCCCGGGCTTTTCAGGCTCGCCAAGGCACGTCGAGGCGTATAACCTCAGCGGCCTGATAAAAAGCCTGGGGTATGAGCATGCAGTTGCCCGAGCACGACCATTTCGATCCGCCGCCACTGCGCTTGCGGCGGCCCTTTCTGACCTCCCTGACCGCTGGCGTGGAGACGCTCTCCGCACTCACTGGCCTCGCCGCGTTGCTTGTCGGCACCGTGGCCTGGTTGCAGTTGCCGCAGGTGACGCCTTACCTGCCAATGGCACGCGAGACGGCCCAGGGTTTCCTGGGCGGGGGTATCCTGTCTTTGTTGATCGGGCTCTGGCTCCGCCGACGCAGCCAGCACCGTGGGCGCTATCGCAACGCTCTGAGCCTGGCCCCGGAACTCAAGCGGCGGCGCTGATCAGCGCTGGCGCAGACGCGCCAGCCCACCACCCAGCAAGCCGGTAAGGCAGCCCAGCACCAGGCCGCCGACATGGGCGCCATTGGCGATGGAGCCGAAACCGAGCAGGTCGAAGACCCCGGTGAGGCAGATCAACAGCCAGATCAGCATCATGGCCACCACGCCGCGCGGCATGCGATAGGCCTGATTGGGTGACAGCCACTGGAACAGCCAGCAATGGCCGAGCAGGCCATAGAGCACGCCGGACAGGCCGCCGAACAGCGCCGGCCCGGTCCAGGCGTACTGCACGAGGTTGGAGCCGGTGGCGAAGACCAGCGTCAGGAGCAGCAGCATCAGGCCGCCCTGACGGAATTCGATACGCCGGCCCAGCTCCCAGAACCAGAGGGCGTTCATCGCCAGGTGCAGCAGGCCGAAGTGCAGGAAGATCGGCGTGACCAGGCGCCACCATTGCCCTCGGGACAGGCTGACGTCGAGATCGAGAAAGGCGATGTGCTCGGCATCGATCAGGCGGAATTCCTGCAGCGTCAGGTAGTGAATCAGCGCCAGGTTGTCGCCCAACTCGGTGACCAGGCCCAGGACCAGGGTGACAATGAGAAAAACCGCGCAGACCGGGCTGGCCTTGAACTGCGCCAGCAGGCCGAAGCCGCGTGGCCGACGGGTGATCTGGACTTCGCCCTGGGGATCGCCATCGGGATAGCGCTCATAGAGGCTGCGGGTTTCCTCGACGCGCAGAGGGTCCAGCACCCAGACCACCTGGCTGTCGCCCTCTTCCACCACGCGATGGCGGATCTGCAGCCGGCGCAGCAGGCGGGTGAAGCCCAGCAGATCGCGGCCCAGCGGCACGCGTAGCACGGGTTGCGGCTGGTTCATCGGCCCTCCTCGCGCTGCACGTCGATCCAGACGAACTTGTCCGGGTCGATCTGGCGCTCGTCATCGAGGCGATAGGCGACCAGCTTGCCGTACTTGACCGCGCTGTAGTCCAGACAGGCCAGGTTGGGCCGCAGGGGTTCGGGATGACCATCGCGCCAATAGTGACCGACGAACAGCAGCGGCTCGCCTTCGCCATAGCAGAGCAGCCTGGCCTTTTCCTCGTCGCTCAGCCGTTCGCAGGCGATTTCCGCTGGCAAGGCATCGGGCTGGAAGACCACGTCGCCGTAGGTCTGGGGATCGCTCTCCCAGAACTTGGTGCGAAAGCGCGCTCGCACATAGCCATCGCTGCCGGTGAGGCGCAGACCATGGGGCAAGGGCAGTGACACACCGTTGAGCAGTCGCGAAGCGACCCGACTCGGCAGGCTGCCGGCGATGATGGACTGGCGCACGAAATCCTCGTTGATACAGGCATCGGGATAGTGATGCAGGAATTCGTCGATCAGCGGCTGATCCCAGCAGGCGTGGACGATGCGGAAGTGGCCGAAGTCCTTGCACAGCGGCAGGGTGTACAGCCAGCGCAGGTGGTCCTGCCACTCCTGGGGATGATCGGCGAAGGCGGCCAGGGTCTCCTGGATCAGCTGGCGGTGCCGAGGGGTGTGTTCACGCACCCAGGTCTGGCCGGTACCGGGACAGGCCGGGGTGTGCCAGGCCAGGGCGTTGAGTTCGTGGTTGCCGAGGATGCAGTGGGCATGACCGCCCTCGACCATGGCGCGCACTCGGCGCAGGGAGCCGCGGATGCGCGGCCCGCGGTCGACCAGGTCGCCGAGAAAGATCGCCTGGCGCTTGGGATGCTGCCAGACGCCGTCCACCTGCCGGTAGTCGAGGCGCTCCAGCAGCAGGTCCAGGGTATGGGCGCAGCCATGGATGTCGCCGATCAGATCGTAGCCCAGGGGCATCAGTCGTCTCCCAGCCGACTGCCCCAGCCGAGCTTGGTCCGGCAGATCTCGTAGTAGTTGTGATCCAGCGGATGGATCAGCCTGAGCTTGTGGGGCTTCTTCTGAATGGTCACGGTATCGCCGGGTGCGCAGGTGAAATGATTCTGGCCATCACATGAGACCTGCGGATAGATCGTCATGTTCGGCGATACCAGGATCGACAGGGTGCTGTCGCCGGACACCACGATGGGCCGGCTGGACAGGGTGTGGGGGTACATGGGTACCACCACGATGGCATCCAGCTTGGGATGCATGATGGGGCCGCCGGCCGACAGCGAGTAGGCGGTGGAGCCGGTGGGCGTGGCGACGATCAGGCCATCGGCGCGCTGGCTGCAGACGAATTGCCCATCGATGTACAGCTCGAACTCGATCATCCGGGTGGACTTGCCGGGGTGCAGCACCACGTCGTTGAGCGCATCGCCCTGGCCGATCATCTCGCCGCCGCGCTCGACGAAGGCGTCGAGCAGAAAGCGCGTCTCCATCAGGTACTGGCCGTCGAGCACCTCGGCGACCTTGGTCTCCAGCTCGTCGGGACGGATGTCGGTGAGAAACCCCAGCTTGCCACGGTTGATGCCCAGCACTGGCACCCGCGGACGGACCAGGGCGCGGGCGGCGCCGAGCAGGCTGCCGTCGCCACCGACCACTATCACCAGGTCGCAGATCTCGCCCATGAGCTTGCGCGACACCGTCTGCAGACCATGCCCGGGCAGCACCTCGGCAATGGTGTTTTCCAGGATGACGTTGCACCCGCGTTGCAGCAGAAAGGTCTTGAGCCGGCGGATGGTGTCCAGCACCTGGGTGCTGCCGAGTCGACCGATGATGCCGATGTTACGAAAGGAGTCCATGACGCGCCGGCGGCCCCGTTGACTGGATTGGGCGGAAAGTATGGGCGAAAGCCCGTGGCAGCGGCAAACCGCCTCCATCCGACCACGGGTCGCCCGAGGTGATCCGCAGGGGCCTCGCTTGGCCTATGCTGGCACCATGACGCCCTTCGCCGAGCTGCACGCCCTGCCCCGCCGCCTGAGCCAGCCCCAGGTGCGTGCGCTCGCCTGGACCCTGGTCGCCCCGCCGCTGCTGACGACCACCGATACCCGTCATCCGCTGCGTGCCAGCGACTGGGCGCGCGAGCCGGCACGACTGGCCGACTGGCTGCGGCAACAGGACGCGGCGCCCGCTGAACTGGTCGGATGGCTCGCCGAGGGCAGCGACCGCCGCCTGGGCCGGCAGTATGAAAGACTCTGGCAATTCGCCCTGGCGCGCGCACCTGGCGTAAGGCTGCGCGCGGCCAACCTGCCCTTGCGCGAAGGCGAGCGCACCCTGGGTGAACTGGATCTCCTGGTGGAGGATGCGGAGGGCGTTCATCACCTGGAGCTGGCGGTGAAGTTCTACCTGGGTGAAGGCCCACCGGACGCGCCGCGCTGGCTGGGTCCCGGCGGCGAAGACCAGCTGGCGCGCAAGCTCGCCCATCTGCGCCAGCGCCAGCTACCGCTGTCGGCCACGCCCCTGGCCCAGGCCAGCCTGGCGGCCCTGGACATAGCGCCGCCACGGGCAGCGCTGTGGATGGGTGGGTATCTGTTCCAGCCGCTCGCCAGTCCCCTGCCCTGGCCGACCGGCGCCTTGCCACCCCCGCAACCCCAGCTATGGTGCGAGCGAAGGCTGATGCCTGAGGGGCACTGGGAGGTGCTGCCCAAGGGACATTGGTTGGCGCCAGCGGTGGCCGATACCCCCTGCCTGCCGGTGCCGGAGGGCAAACCGATCTGGCCGCAGCTGCTGGTGCGCCGCGACCTTGCGGGTGAGGAGGAAGCCCGCCTGTTCCTGGTGCCCGAAGGTTGGCCGACTCAGTCTGCCGCCAGCCTGGCCAGCTGAGCCTCCAGCGCGCGGCGACCCTGGAGGCCGCCGCTGTGGATCAGCACCAGGCGACTGCCCGCCGCCACGGCGCCGCGCTCGATCTCCTGCCACAGGGCGAGCCAGAGCTTGCCGGTATAGAGCGGATCCAGAGGAATGCCCGTCTGGTCCTCGAACGCCGCCATGGCCCTGGCCAATTCGGCGTCGATCCGACCGAAGCCGCCGCGACTGGCATCCACCAGGCGCCAGTTCGAGGCGGCCTGCCCAGCCAGTAGCGTGTCGAGAGTGCCCTCGACGCCATGCCCGGGTGGCACCGCCAGGCCACCTACCACCTGCCAGCCGGGAGCGGCGGCGCGGATCACCCCGGCCAGGGTGGTGCCGGTGCCGGCGGCCAGCCAGAGTTGCTGGCAATCGGGCCAGCCCAGGACGGCGAGGCCCTGGCGCACGTCCGCGACGATTCCCGCGCAGGCCTGGGCTGCCCGCTCATCGCAACCGCCTTCGGGAATGGGCAACAGGTGTGGATAGCGCGCCTGCCAGGGCTGCCAGAAGTCGGCGTCGTGGCGACGACGATAACCGCCATAGCCTAGCCAGTGCAGGGTCATGCCGCTGTCCTGGAGATCCTGGACGGTAGGCGTCAGGCAGGCATCGCCGCGCAAGAGGCCGACGGTCACGAAGCCCTCCTCCCGTCCAGCCGCCGCCAGGGCGTGCAAATGGTTGGAGTGGGCGCCGCCCAGGCTGATCAGGCCGCGGCCCTCACCCCGGGCCAGGCGCTCGCGCCAGGGCCGTAGCTTGTAACCCTTGTTGCCGTTTTGGCCAGCCGGGCGTCGATCCAGGCGCAACACGGCCAGACGCAGGCCACGCGCGGCCAGGGGTGCAAGATGCACCTCCTGAAGCACGGCAGGTGAAGGACAGGTCATCGGAAGAGCCGCAGGGATCAGAGCGCGACGGCGTCGCCACCGCTGTCATCGCCGCGATGCTCGGCGCAACGGGTCGAGCGCAGGGGATCGAACTGGGCGGGATGCTCCACGCGGACCACTGGCCGGCCGCAGCGCTCGCCGTCCACCTCGGCCTGGCACACCGGCTGCTGGTGATGCTCCAACCAGCGCTGGTACTGCTCCCGGCTGACCTTGCAGTGGTCGGCGACGAAACCCAGCGGATCGGCGCTGAAGCGCGGAACGTCCTGGCGGCTGAGGATGAGATGCCCGGCACCCGGCTGGAAGGTAACGAAGAGGATGCCCTGGCGCGCCAGGCGCTCCAGCTGACCCTCATTGCTGTCGCCGACCAGTTGAGCGCAGCGTTCGCGCAGCTGGCGGATGTCGTCCTGCAACTGGCCGTCCAGCTCGTCGCGGTACTTGAGCTCTACCTCGCGGATGGTCAGCTGGTTCTTCAGCTCGCCTACCGCGGCGGCTACCCGGGCCTCGCTTTCGGCCTCGGCCTGGATGCGCAGCGCCTCGATCTTGTAGAGGGCGTTTCTTTCCAGGGTGTGCATCTGTTCGTTGAGTTCTTCGCGCTGCTGACGAGCCAGCTCGTGCTGCTGCTCCAGGTGCTGGGCCAGGGCCGCGTAGCGCACCTCCAGCTCGGCCTTGGCGGTCCGCAACTCGTCGGCGTCGCGTTGCAGGCGCGCCAGGTCTTCCTGGTGCTGGCGGGTCAGGGTGAGCAGACGGGTGCGCTGGCCGGCGATCAGCTTGTCCAGCGCCTCCTGATGCTCCTGGGCGAGGATGCGGCGGACCCGTTCGAGACGGGCCTCGACGTCGATGCCGTCAGCGGCGCTGGGATGGTATTCGCCGGCCAGCTCGACCTCGCCATCGCGGGGCGCGACCAGCCCCAGGCAGTCACGGATCGCCTGCCAGTCGTCGTGTTCGGCATCGCTGCGTGGATCCCAGAGATCGCCCTGGTGCCAGGAAAGGGGACATTGGCTGCGGCTGGCCAGCCGGATTGGTCCGGCGCCCAGATCGGGACCAACGCCGCCGCGCTCGGCCAGCTCCCCCAGCGGCAGATCCCATTCCGGCAGCGGACTGCCCTGGGCATCGAAGGCCAGCAGAAAGAACACCGCGGCCTTGACCCGGCGATGGTCATCCAGCAGCAGATAGACGAAGCGATGGCGCCGTCCGGCACAGTCGAGCAGTCCCTGCTCGCCCTGCCAGAGCGCCTGGAAATCGGGAAACAACAGGGCGCGGTTCACGCCCTGGTCGCCGAACCCCAGCACCACCGGGGTCAGTACCGCCTCTTCGTTCAACGTCTCTGCCATCTGTAGCCGCGTGCTCTGTCGATCCCACATGAATTCCGAGGCTGGCGCCATGCGCCCGCTTGGGCATGGCATGCCAGGGTCGAAGCGACCGGACAGGCCCCTACCGCCAACCTCCAGGCGACGACGCGCTCATGCTGCGTCCCGCCCGACGTCTCCGAAACGCCAGGCCCCCACCCGGCGCATCAGGACGGCAGCTTAGCCAATCCTGGTCGACGGGATGGAAGAGAGACCGGACATTGGGACGAGGGTCGGCCCAGAGAAGATGTTATGCGGAGCGCGTCACAGAAATCATCCCTGATTGCAACGAAGAGTTACAGCTGAGCGGCAAGCCGGGTGGCCTGGTCGATGGCGCGCTTGGCATCGAGCTCTGCCGCGACATCCGCGCCACCAACCCGGTGCACCGCCATGCCAGCGCCGACCAGCTCGTCTTCCAGCTCACGCAGGGATTCCTGACCGGCGCAGAGCACCACGTTATCCACCTCAAGCAGCTGCTCGGTGCCATCGGGCAGGCGCAGGTGCAGGCCGGCATCGTCGATACGTAGATATTCCACGCCACCCACCGCCTGGACGCCGCGCTGCTGTAGCCGCGCGCGATGGATCCAGCCGGTGGTCTTGCCGAGGCCCTTGCCGGGCTTGCCGGGCTTGCGCTGCAACAGCCAGACCTCACGCGGCACTGCCGGCGGCGCGGCCGGGGCCAGGCCACCGCGGTTGCTGAAGCTGGGATCTATGCCCCACTCCTGGTAGAAGGCGGTGATGGGGTCGGCGTCCTGGTGCCCATGGGTAAGGAAATCCGCCACGTCGAAGCCGATGCCGCCGGCACCGATCAGGGCCACCCGCCGCCCTACCGGCTTGCGTTCCAGCAGCACGTCCAGATAGCCCAGCACCTTGGGATGGTCGACGCCGGGGATGGGTGGAACGCGCGGGGTCACCCCGGTGGCCAGCAGCACGGCCTCGAAGCCACCCGCTTGCAGCTCGGCAGCGGTGACCCGGTGATTGAGACGGACCTCGACGCCGAGCCGCTCCAGGCGGCGCTGGAAATACCTCAGGGTCTCGCCGAACTCCTCCTTGCCGGGGATGCGCTTGGCGACATTGAACTGGCCTCCAATGCGCTCGCTTGACTCGAACAGCACCACGCCATGGCCCCGCTCGGCCAGGGTGCAGGCGGCGGCCAGGCCAGCCGGTCCGGCACCGACCACGGCGAAGGTGCGGGGCTGGGCCGTGGGCAGGATCTGCAATTCGGTTTCGTGGCAGGCACGCGGATTGACCAGGCAGCTGGTCAGCTTGCCGGCGAAGGTATGGTCCAGGCAGGCCTGGTTGCAGGCGATGCAGGTATTGATCTCGTCGGCCCGGCCAGCGGCGGCCTTGGCGACGAACTCGGGATCGGCCAGCAGCGGGCGCGCCATGGACACCAGGTCGGCCTGGCCGGCGGCAAGGATGGCCTCGGCCACCTCCGGGGTATTGATGCGGTTGGTGGCGATCAGCGGCACCCTGACGTGGCCCTTGAGCTGGGCGGTGACCGCAGCGAAGGCACCACGCGGCACCAGGGTCGCGATGGTGGGAATGCGCGCCTCGTGCCAGCCGATGCCGGTATTGATCAGGCTCACCCCAGCGGCCTCCAGCCAGCGCGCCAGCTGCAGGCATTCCTCGGGCGTGCTGCCCTGCTCCACCAGATCCAGCAGCGAGAGGCGGAAGATGATGAGGAAGTCCGGACCGGTGGCCGCACGGATGCCCTCGACGATGGCCAGCGCCAGGCGGCAGCGACTGGCGAAATCGCCACCCCAGCGATCCGTGCGGTGGTTGGTCCGCGCGGCGATGAACTGGTTGATGAAATAGCCTTCGGAGCCCATCACCTCGACGCCATCGTAGCCGGCCTGCTGCGCCAGCTGGGCACACCGGATGAAGGCGGCGATCTGCGTCTCGACCTCGGCATCCTGCAACTCGCGCGGGGTGAAGGGATTGATCGGCGCCTGCAACGCCGAGGGCGCCACCAGCAGCGGGTTATAGGCATAGCGACCGGCATGCAGGATCTGCAGGCAGATGCGACCACCCGCGGCGTGTACGGCTTCGGTCACCGGGCGGTGGTGCTCGGCTTCCTCGGCGGTGGTCAGCTTGGCCGCGCCCTTGGCCACGGCGCCTTCCTCATTGGGCGCGATGCCACCGGTGACGATCAGCCCCACGCCACCGCGGGCCCGCTCGGCGAAAAAGGCCGCCATTCGTGCGAAACCACCCGGCCGCTCTTCCAGCCCGGTATGCATGGAGCCCATCACCACACGATTGCGCAACGTGATCGCTCCCACTGGTAGGGGTTCGAGCAGATGCGGATAGCATTCCACAGGGGTGGTATTACGAGGGGCAAGCTCAATCATGGCGGTCTCCGGTCATTGGCCTTTCTAGGAAAGCCTGGCGCCACGATAGGAGCAGCAGGGCCGGGCCTCAATCACCAGAAATGACAACCTCTTTACCCAAATGCACAGCCCCCCCCTTGGCAGTGACGGCGCGGTCTCCTACCCTGAGCACCTTTATTCCGCCCGGCCAAGGGGGCCGGGACCGCTCTGGAGTGCCGATGCGCAAGCTCGTGTTCCTGGTGCTGATCGCCCTGTTCGCCGTGCTGGCGGGCTGGGTGGCCCAGCGGCCAGCCTTCCATTACCTGTCCGATCTGCGCAGCAGCCTGGCGGTGGATCTGACCGCCACGCCGGCCGCGGCTACCACCGGCAACCTGCTGGGAATCGAACCCGAGCTGGTGGCCCTGGACTATGGCAATCCCGAGCGGCTGCGTCTCAAGCTCGACGCCTACCTGGCCAATGCCCGCCGGCTGGGCCTGATCGGTGCCCAGACCATCGTGGTGCTGCCCGAGCACCTGGGCACGCCCCTGGCGCTGATGGGCGAAAAGCCCGAGGTCTACGCCGCCGCTCAGAGCAAGGAAGCCATAGAATGGCTGGTCCTGGGCAACCCGCTACGGGTCGCCCGGGCCTGGTTCCAGAGCGAAGGGGATCGCCGCCTGGCCGACAGTTTGCTGCGCATGAAAGCCTGGGACATGGCCAGTGCCTATCAGCAGCTCTTCGCCGGCCTCGCCCGCGAGTACGGCGTCACCCTGGTGGCCGGCTCCATCGTCCTGCCCGGTCCGGCGCTGGTCGACGGCGAATTGCAGGTGGGCAGTGGACCGCTACGCAATGTCACCCTGGTGTTTGGCCCTGATGGCAAACCACTAGGCGAGCCGCTGGTGCGACCGCTGACAGCCAGCGAGGTAGGCGATGACCTGAGTCCGCCGCTGCTGCGGCTGGATACGCCGCTGGGCCGCCTGGGCGTCATCCAGGGTAGTGATACCGGACGCACCGGCGTGCTGGACGCCCCCCAGGTGGATCTGCTGGCCATTCCCGCCCTTGCCTCGGGGGCCACCCCGGCACCTGCGCCCTTCGATCCTCAGCGTCTGCGCGCGGCCGGTATCCGCGCCGCGCTGGAAGTTCACCTGCAGGGACGCCTCTGGGAATGGCAGGCCAGCGGCCCCAGCCAGGCCTTCACGCCGGACGGAGAATCGGCGACCGACCCCGCCCGCAGCGGCAGCAAGCTGCTCAATCTGCGGCTATGAGCGCACCCGCGCTGCGCCTGGGCGACCTCTCCACCGGTTTCGTGCTGGCGCTGGCCGCCGCGGTGGCGACTCGCGGGGCGGACGCCACGGGTCTGCTCGATCGCTTTGGCCTGACGGCGGCGCGGCTGGCCGAACCCGGTGGACGGCTGTCGATTCCCCACTACATGCGTCTTGGTCATGCCGCCCTGGAGCTGACCGGCGATCCGGCGTTGGGTCTGGCGATGGGCCAGGCGATGCGTCCAGCCTTTCTCGGGCTCGCGGGAGTGACGGTGGCCCAGGCACCGGATGTGCGCCATGCCGCGGAGACGCTGCTGGCGCTGGAGCCGCTCTATGGCCGCAACTACCGTGGCCAGACGCGCTATGCGGCCCAGGGGCGCGACGCCTGGCTGCACTTCTATAGCATCAGCCCCTACAACGCCTACAACAGCTTCGTGGTCGACGTGGTGCTCACCGCCTGGCTGGCGCTACTGAGTGCCGTGGCCGGTCACCGTCTGCATCCCCGCCGTGTGCTCATCGAATACCCGGCGCCGGCGGACCTGGCGCCCTACGAGGCCGCCTTCGGTTGCCCGGTGGAATTCGGCGCCGCCGAGAACGCCCTCTTGCTCGACGCCCGCGCCTTGAGCCTGACCGGCCCCGAGCACTGCCCCGCCACCTGGCGCCAGTTGCTGGCCCTGAGCGAAGCCGAACGTGCCCGCCTGACGCGTACCCGTGGCCTCAGCGAACGGGTGATCGAGGTCATGGGGCCCTTGCTGCGCCATGGCGAGCCGACCCTGGAGCAGATCGCCGTACGGCTGCGCCTGCCCTCCTGGACCCTCAGGCGCAAGCTCGCCGAGGAAGGCACCCAGTACCGCACCCTGCTCAATCTCACCCGCCGCGACCTGGCGCTGGCCTATATCCGCGATACCGAGGCCAGTTTCGGCGAGATCGCCTATCTCCTGGGTTTTGCCTCGCCGGCTGCCTTCCAGCGCGCGTTCAAGCGCTGGACCGAGCAGACGCCCGGCGACTGGCGCCGCCTGCAGCGGCAGACGATCGCAGGCTGAAGGGAGCATAGGCGGCGATAGAAGGTCCTAACTGGCTGACTCCTGGCCATGACCGCTGCCCTGCCCATGTCGACTTTCCTGCTCTCCCTGTTGCTGCTGCTCCTCGCCCTGCCCCTGCGGGCTGCCGAAACCCCCGCCAACGCCCCTGCCGGACTCGACCCCCAGCAGGCGCGCCAGGTCGCGGCCCTGTTGCAGGATCCGCAACGTCGCCAGGAGCTGATCCTGACGCTTCAGGCCATCGCCAGCCAGCCGGCGAGCGCCAGCGGAACGCCTGCCGCCGCGGCGCCGGCCACGGCGGCTGCCCCAGCCCCCGCTCAGGCAGCCAGCGAGGAAAAGGCGCTGGTACCCCTGGAGGCCAACGGCCTTATCGCCCAGACGCTCAATCGCGTCGGTCGCTGGGCCGACAACCTGGGCACCGAGCTGAATCAGGTGCAGCGGGCGGTACGCAAGTTGCCGGACTGGTCGCGCGCCAGCTTTACCTCCGAAGCGGGCCGCCGCGCCCTGTTGCAAGCCCTGTTGACCCTCGCGACCCTGTTCGCCGCCGGCCTGCTCGGCGAATGGCTGGTGCGCCGGATGCTCCAACGCCCGCGGCAGAACCTGCAGCGCCATGCCGATCAGGCCGACGGTCGGGCTCGGCGCCGCGCCCAGCAGGCGCCCGCTCAGCAGCCTTCGCCCGCTGCCACCGCCGCCGACGAGGAAGCCGCTACCCGCCCCGCCGACCCTGCCGTGGCGCTGGTCAAGATCCAGCGCGATGGCGTGGACCAGCTGGAAGAAGTACCCATCGCGCCTTCCGACAGTGCTGCGCCACCACCAAGCGAGCCTGTGGCCGAACCCGACCATCCGGTCGCCAGCGCCGCGGCTCGCGCCCGGCCCACCGCCGAGGAACACTGGACCACGCTGCGTCACCTGCCCTTCGCCCTGGGCCTGCTGCTGCTGGAACTGCTGCCGCTACTGGTGTTCTGGACGATCGCGGCACTGCTCATCCACTACCTGGTGGGGGCGGATGCCAGCGAGCACGAGCTGGTCGGAGGGTTTATCGGTGCCTATCTCACCACCCGCCTCGCGCTGATCATCATCCGCCTGCTGATCGATCCGGCCGCCCACGGCATTCGCCTGCTCAAGGTAAGGGCGGGACTGGCCTGCACGCTGCTGCGCTGGCTGCATGCCTTCGTCGCGCTGGTCACCTTTGGCCTGGCTCTGGCACAGGCGGCGGACATCCTCGGCGCCAGCGAGGCCGGACGCGAAGCCATCGTCAAACTGGTTTCGCTGCTGGCGCACCTGCTGGTGGTCGGCCTGATCTTTCACGTCCGCCGTCCGGTGGCCATGCGCATCGCCGGGCGCCAGGACGGCAATGGCGCCCTGACCGTGCTGCGTGCCTGGCTGGGTCAGGTGTGGGCCCTGTTCGCCGCGGTCTTCGTGCTGGGCGGCTGGACCATGTGGGCGCTCGACATCGAAGACGGCCTGCCACGGCTGATGAATTTCGTCGCCCTTTCGGCCGGCATCGTCATCCTCGGCCGCCTGGCAGCGGTTTTCCTGCTCGGCCTGCTCGGTCGCCTGTTCCAGCCGGCACCGAGCGAAGGCGCCAGCAGCATCGATCTGCACCTGCAGCGCTACTATCCGCTGGCCCGCTGGCTGGTGGGGGTGATCGTCACCCTGGTCACGGTCCTGGCGCTGTTCCAGTCCTGGGGCTGGAGCGTGCTGGACTGGTTCGGTGACGGCAGCATCGGGCGCAGCCTGCTTTCCGCCTTCCTCACCATCCTCATTGCCGCCATCATCGCCGTGGTGGTCTGGGAAGGCGCCAATGTCACGGTAAACCGGCGCCTGAGCAGCTGGACCGAACGCGGCGATACGGTACGCGCGGCCCGTCTGCGCACCCTGCTGCCCATGTTGCGCACCGGCCTGTTCATCCTGGTCGCACTCATCGTCGGCCTGACCGCCCTGAGCGAACTGGGCATCAACACCACGCCCCTGCTGGCCAGCGCCAGCATCATCGGCGTGGCCCTGGGCTTCGGCTCGCAGAAGCTGGTGCAGGACTTCATCACCGGCATCTTTCTGCTGCTGGAAAACGCCATGCAGGTCGGCGACTGGGTCACCGTGGCCGGGGTCTCGGGCACCGTGGAATACCTGTCGATTCGCACCGTGCGCCTGCGCGCCGGGGACGGCTCCCTGCACATCGTGCCCTTCAGCTCGGTGTCAGCGGTCAACAACATCAACCGCGGCCTGGGCAACGCCGCCTTGCGCATCAGCGTGGGCTACGCCGAAGACATCGAGCGTGCCATCGCCGAACTCAAGGATATCGGTGCCGGCATGCGCGCCGATGACGCCTTCAAGGACCTGATCCTCGCCGATCTGGAAATCTGGGGCGTAGATGCCGTCGATGGCTCCATGGTGACCATCGCCGGCCAGATGAGATGCATCGACAAGGGCCGCTGGGGTGTGCAGCGCGAACTCAACCGCCGCATCCTCGAACGCTTCCGCGAGCGCGGCATCGAGATCGCAAACCCGCGTGCCAGCCTGTTGCTGCCCAGCGAAGCCGGTATCGTACCCTCCACGCCCATTCAGCCACGTCCCGCGGAGTAGACCTCGTGCAGTTTCGCCAAGATGCCTTCAATGGCCTGATCATCGACGCCGCCTCGCTGCCCACCACCCGCGAGGCCTTCGCCCCAGCCCTGGCGGAGCTGCTCGACGGCGCCCGGCGCGAAGGTCGCAACCTGATCTGGCTGACCCTGCCCCTGGCCCTGGGCGAACTGGTCGGCGTGGCGACCGCTGCCGGCTTCGTCTTTCACAACTGTCTCGAACAGGAACTGACCCTGGTGTGGCGCGGCACGCCCACGGCCTTCGCGCCCTTCGTGCCGACCCACAGCCTGGGTGTGGGCGGACTGGCACTGAACAGCCACGGCGAACTCCTGGCGATCCGCGAACGCGGCAGCCAGGGCTACAAGCTACCGGGTGGCCACGTCGAGCTGGGCGAGGACCTGGGTCCTGCGGTGATCCGCGAGGTCTGGGAAGAAACCGGCATCCACAGCGCCTTTCGCAGCATCGCCGGCCTGGTGACCACCCATCCCTACCGTTTCGGCAAGTCCAATCTCTATGTGGTCTGCCGCCTTGACCCGCTGGATGTCGATATCGCCATCCAGGATCCCGAGGAGATCGAGGACGCCCGCTGGCTACCGCTGCCCGACTACCTGGCCGATCCGGGCAACAGCGCCTTCAATCGCGAGCTGGTGCGCAGCCTGGTCCAGGCCGAGGGCCTGCTGCCCAGCGCCCTGAACAGCGAGCGCTATCCCAAGGCAGAAGTCTTTCTGGCTCAGCCGTCGAAGGACTGATCCATGCTCTCGGCCGGATGGGCGTCGCGCGGGCGGCCTACCGGCCGGGCGGGAATGCCCACCACCGTGGTATGGGGCGCCACGGGGCGCAGCACCACGCTGTTGGCACCGATCTTGGCGCCTTCGCCGATCTCCAGATTCCCAAGGATCTTGACCCCGGCGCCGATCATCACGCCGCGACGCACCTTGGGATGACGATCGCCCTGCTCCTTGCCGGTACCGCCCAGGGTCACCTGCTGCAGGATGGACACCTCATCCTCCACCACCGCGGTCTCACCAATGACGATGCCGGTGCCGTGGTCGAGCATGATGCCGCAGCCCAGCCGTGCGGCCGGGTGGATGTCGATGGCCAGCAGGCGATTGCAGCGCGCCTGCAGGTGCAGCGCCAGCAGACGCTCGTCGTGGGCCCAGAGGGCATGTCCCAGGCGATGGGCCTGCAGCGCCAGGAAGCCCTTGGAAAAGAGAAATATCTCCAGCAGGCTGGCATAGGCCGGATCCCGTGCCAGCACCGCTTCCAGGTCCGCGCAGGCGGATGCGACCAGCGCCGGACGCTCGGCATGCAGGGCGGCGAAGCGCTGTGCGAGCCGGTCGGCCTGTTGCGGATCTTCGGCCAGGGCCTCCGCGCAGCGCCGGCCCAGGGCCGCAGCCAGGTCCTCCGGTTCAAGCAGCGCACGCGTCAGCCCAGCGGCCAGGGCAGGCGCCTCACGGCACCCGGCCTCGGCCTGGGCGCGCAGGAGTTGCCAGAGTTGGGTAGCGGAGCGAAGGCGCATGGCGAGCGGTGTCTTTCAGCGAGGGGCGCCAAGCTTAGCGGGCCTGGCGGACAGCGTCTTGTACATCAGGGTGGTGCTGTCACGGCGCTCGGGTTGCCGGGCATCCAGGGCGTAGCCAGGAATCCTGCCGACCACCTGATAGCCGAGGGACAGATAGAGCGGCTCGGCATGGTCATCACTGCGGGTATCCAGGGTCAGCAACTCACGCCTCTGGGCCTGGGCGGCCGCTTCCACCGCCTGCATCAGCCGACGGGCCAGGCCCTGCCGGCGGTACGCCGGATGCACCAGTAGCTTGACCACCTCCGCGCGGTGCGGCTGATTGGCCGGGGTATCCAGCACCAGTTGCACGCTGCCGACCACACGCCCGGCCTGGAGGGCGGCGAACAGCAGGCGATCGCCGCGGGCCAGGCCCGGCGCGACTCCTTCGGTCCAGAAGCGATGATTCACGGCGTCGGTGAGCGGCAGGATGAAGCCGATGCTCGCCCCCTCCAGCACACAGGCGGCCAGCAGCTGCTGGAATTCGTCCAGGTGCGCCTTGAGGTCGGCGACCTCTAGCCGTTCGATGCGACAAGCAGTGGTCATGGCAGCTCCTCAGATCATGAACAAGAGATAGCGAGCGCCGGCAGCGCCGCTGAGAAAACGACTGCTGCCCCACAGGCGATAGCGCAGGCAATCGCCACTGCTCAGCCGATAGGGCTGCTCCTCGATCCAGAGCTGCAACTCGCCCTCCAGCATCAGCAGATGGTGTTCGAGGCCTGGTCGAGGGGAGGCCTCATAGCGGATATCGACGCCGGGGCCCAACTGACTCTCGATCACCTCACCCGCCAGCGCCTGGGCCGGCGGTGACACGGAGCGGCGGCTAAAGGCCTGCGCGGGATCCGTCCAGACCTGCTGGGCCTGGCGCTGGACCTGTGCCGGAAAAGACTGCTCCACGCTATGCAGCAGGCGCGTCAGGGTCAGGCCGTAGGCCGAACAGAGCTGGCCAAGCACCGCCGTCGTCGGGTTGACCTCGGCATTTTCCAGCCGTGACAGGGTTGCGCGACTCACTCCGCTGAGGGTCGCCAGCTGTTCGAGTGACAGACCACCTTCGAGGCGCAAGGCCTTGAGTCTGAGTGCCAGGCGTTCATCGAGCATGGTTCACCTCCCATTTTCGGGATTTTTTCTCACAAAAGAGAAAATCGAGCAACCCGTTTTTTGGGAAACTTGCTATCCAGTCTATAACTATCGCATTAAACTTTATCGGAAAAACCCTTTAATCCCTGGCTATCATATTAGGGACCCGGCGTCCGTTAATAAGGCAACCAGAGGCTCTGGAAAGAGTGCCTGAACAATTTTGCTTATTGAGAGGCCGCTAAACCACCGCGCTAAATACGGAACCTTGGAATGACATCTTCCATGTCCAAAAAGAACGCGACGGCAGAATAGACGTCTCAGTTATTGACCGCGCCGGACACCAGCCTGGGCGCGCCTTTCTGCGATCTATTTCAAAAAATGTCGGCACTCCAGGGTTATTGCCCAGACATTGGCAGTAAAACCGCTGAAATCCTTTACAACCCCTGTACAACTTTCTTTTCAGGGGCTCTAGTCCGGCCAGTAGAAACTCAAGCCTTGTATTCAAATTAAACGTCGTCCAATAAAACGCCCTCCTATCAGCCTGCTCGAACTCGCTCGTTTAACTCCTACTCTCAATAAGCGAACCGCCTGGCCTTTGGGGGGCACGGCGCTCGACTCGTGAGTAACCTGAAGTGGGAGAAGTTCTTATGGCTAACAAGAGCAGCAATCCAGGCAACTTCGCCAACAATCGCGAACGTGCCGCCGATGCCGGACGCAAGGGTGGACGAGCCAGTGGTGGAAACTTCGCCAACAATCCCGCGCGAGCCTCTGAAGCCGGGCGCAAGGGTGGCCAGAACAGCCACGGTACCCGTAAGACCGAGGCTGAAAGCGACGCTGTCTCCTCCTGACAACCGCCCATCGGGCCGGCAGCCGCCTGGTAGTTGCTACCCTTGGCAGGCTGCCCTTGGCGTTGAGCCTGGGCACCCCTCCGCCCCACTTTACTCAGCCTGTCCGGAACTGAGCTTCAACTCACATAAATGTATGGCCGTGCTACTTTTAGCGGACAGCCCGAGTGGCCCGCAGGGCTCACTCCCCCAGCCCTCGTCCGCCAGCACCGGTGCCCATGCTCAACAACATTCGCATCCAGAACAAACTCTTCGCCGGCTTCGCCGCCATCATTGCCCTGGTGGTCCTGCTGCTCTGGTTGACCTATGCCTCGTTGCAGAGCCTGGTCGATGCCAATCGCTGGGACCGGCATACCGCCGAGGTACTGCTGTCCGTCACGGCGCTGGACAACAACCTCCTCGAAGCCCGTGCCAAGGTGCGCAACTACTGGTATTCCGGAGCCGCCGCCGACGCCGAGCTTGCCCGCCAGGCGCTGCCTCTACTGATGGCAGCGGTGCGCGTGCCCCAGCGGCTGACCCAGGACAATCCCGAGCAACAGCAGCGCCTCGCGCGGCTGACCGCGGATCTCGACAGTTGGCGGCAACAGACTTTCGAACCCCTGCTGCGGCTGCGTGACACCGGCAATCTCTCTCCAGCGCAGTTGGCCAACGAGCCGCTGATCACCGCCTTGATCAGCCAGGTCGCTGCCATGCGCCAGCAGATCCAGAGCATCGCCGATGACGAGCGCCACCTGTCCGCCCAGCGCGCCGACCATACCGAGGAAGTACGCAGCCAGCTGACCTGGACCCTGGTCGCGGGCGGCTCCTTCTGCGTACTGCTGGCCGCGCTCATCGCCTGGTTGCTCTCTCATCACCTGCTGCGCTCGATTCGTGCCCTGACCGACACGGTGGCACGGATCTCTGCGGGCGAAAGCAGCGCCCGGGTGAAGGTGCAGGGCCGGGACGAACTCGGCCAAGTGGGGCTGGCCTTCAATCAGATGGCCCAGCAGATCCAGGACGACCATGCCCGCGAGCAGGCATTGATGCAGCGCCTGCGCGCCGACGTCGACGACCTGCTCGGGGTGGTCAACAAGGCCGCAGCGGGAGACCTCACCGGGCGCACCGCGGTCAGTGGCGACGATGCCATCGGCCAACTGGCCCGCGGCCTGGGCAAGATGATCGAGGACCTGCGCGGCATGATCGCCAAGGTCCAGCGCGCTGGTATCCAGGTGACCTCTTCCACGACGGAAATCGCCGCGTCCTCGCGCCAGCAGGAAGCCACCAGCATCGAACAGGCCCAGACCAGCGTGGAGGTGCTGAGCACCACACGGGAAATCGCCGCCAACGCCAATGCCCTGGTCCGTACCATGGAAGAAGCCGTGCAGGTGGCGGACGAGACCACCAATGGCGCGGTACAGGCGCGCACCAGCCTGACGAGCATGGATGGCACCATGCAGCGCATGGTGGCGGCGACCGACTCCATCAACGCCAAGCTCGCCGCCCTGTCGGAGAAGTCCAGCCACATCAACAAGGTGCTGACCACCATCACCAAGGTGGCCGACCAGACCAATCTGCTGTCGCTCAACGCCGCCATCGAGGCGGAGAAGGCCGGTGAAGCAGGCCGCGGCTTCTCGGTGGTGGCGACCGAGATCCGCCGCCTGTCGGACCAGACCACCGCCGCGACCGATGATATCGAGCAGATGCTCAAGGACATGAATTCCGCGGTCTCCGCCAGCGTCATGGGCATGGACAAGTTCTCCGAGGAAATCCGCCGCAGCGTGCAGGAAGTGGCAAGCGTCAGCGATCAGCTGGCCGAGGTGATCGAAGACGTACAGAAATTGCCTGCGCGCTTCGACATCGTCCTGGAAGGCATGCAGTCCCAGGCGATAGGCGCCGGCCAGATCGCCGAGACCATCACCCAGCTCAACGACAGCACCCAGCAGACCACCGAGGCGCTCAAGGCCACCAGTGAGGCCGTCCAGTATCTCCAGCAGGCGGCGCAGGACCTGCAGAGCAGTGTCGCTACTTTCTCGGTCACCCGTTGAGCATGCAGATCCTGGTCTTTCAACTGGCCGATACCGCCGCGGCCCTGCCCACGGCGGTCATTCGCCAGGTGCTGCCCTTTCTCCAGCTCTCCCGGTTTCCCGCCGCCCCGCCCGGGGTCGCCGGCCTGATGAACCTCCATGGTGAGGCGATCCCGGTGGTGGACGTCGCCGCCATGAGCGGTGCCTCGGGCGCCCAAGCGCGGCAGGACACGCGCATCCTGCTGGTGGACTATCCCCTGCCCGCCGGTGGCCATCGGCCGCTCGGCCTGGTGGTGGAAGGCGTCGCTGGCGTACACCGGATCAGCGCCACCCCGCCGCGTCCGGCCGGTATCCGCCTGCCCGACTATCCCTGGCTCGGCGACGTGCTGGAAACACCCGAAGGCCTCTGGTTGTGGCTGGACCTGGACCGGCTGCTCTCGCCGGCCCTGGCCGCCCTGCTGTTCCAGGAGGCCGCGTGACGCTCGATCCCCGTCTTGCCCCCCTGGTGCGGGCGCGCACCGGCCTGGCCATCGCCGACGACATGCTGGCCCGCGCCATCCGCCAGCGGCTGCGCGAGCGCCAGGAAAACGACGCGGAGTCCTATGTCGCGCGCATCCTAGAAGACGAGGCCGAATTCGCCGATCTGCTGGACCTGCTAGTCATTCCCGAGACCTGGTTCTTTCGCGATCCCCAGGCGATCGCCCACGCCGCCCGCTTTGCCCAGGAGCGCCATGCCCGGACCGGTTTGCCGGTACGCCTGCTCAGCCTGCCCTGCTCCACCGGCGAAGAGCCCTACACCCTGGCGATGGCCCTGTTCGATACCGGGCTGCCAGCCATCGCGTTCCAGGTCACTGCGGTGGATATCAACGAACCGTCGCTGGAGCGTGCCCGCCGTGGGCTCTATGGGCGCAACTCCTTTCGCGCGCGGGATCTCGCCTTTCGCGAGCGCTACTTCGCCCCCGAAGGCGATCGCCACCGCCTGGCCGAGGCGGTGCGCAACCAGGTGCGCTTTCGCCAGGGCAATATCCTTCAGCTGGGCAGCCTGCGCGACGGCGCCGCCTTCGACGTGGTGCTCTGCCGCAATCTGCTGATCTACTTCGATGACCAGACCCAGGGCCGTGCCCTCAGCCACCTGGCGGCGCTGATGCACGACGACGGCCTGCTCTGCGTTGGCAGTTCGGAAATGGTGAGCGCCATGCGCCATGGCTTCGCCAGCCTGGGCGTCGCCCACGCCTCGGCGTTGATCAAGCGGCAGGCGGCCACGCCCGAGCTGGTGCGGTCTCCGGCTACGGCGCCGGCGCCTCGCCGCAAGGCCACCACCCGCTCGACCGGCCCCAGTCATCCGCTGCCTGCGCGCCTGCGGTCCAGAAGCGCGCCAGCGTCCGAGCCGGCCGCGCCCGTCGCCCCCCCACGCCCGGCACTAGAGGAAGCCCAGCGCCTCGCCGATGCGGGGCGCGGCGCCGAAGCCGAAGCCCTGCTGCGCCGCCTGCTGGAGGCAGACCGTGGCCAAGCGGGCGCCCACTTCCTGCTGGCGCTCATCCTGCCCGACGACCGCGCCGCCGAGGCCGAGCGGGCGCTGCGCCAGGCACTCTATCTGGAGCCCGGCCACTATCCGGCGCTCTGTCGCCTGGCGTTGATCTGCGAAAGAGCCGGTCGCCTGGACGAAGCCGGTCGCCTGCGCGAACGCGCCGCCCGCATCCAGACCCGCGGAGGTGAGGACGCATGAGTCTGACGCGCGACCTCACCTCCACGGAGCGCCTCGACTGGGCCGAACGCTATGCCCAGCCACCGGATGATCGTCAGGCCCGTTCGGCCAGCGCTCTGGTCTTCCGCCTCGGTGCGGAATGGCTGGGTCTGCCCGGCAGTTGCCTGGTCACGGCCAGCGAACCCACCGTGGCGCACCGCATCCCCCACCGACGCTCGCCGCTGCTGCGCGGCATCGTGCCGGTGCGCGGCCAGCTGCATCCCTGTATCGCCCTGGATCTCCTCTTGGCGGTGGCCCCGGCAGGCCAGACCGGCGGCTTTCCACGCTTGTTGCTGCTGCGCATCGGTCGCCGTGACTGGGCCGTGCAGGTGGACGAGGTCCTGGGCCTGCAGCGCTATGCGCCGAGCGACGTGCAGCTGCCGCCGGCCACCTTGGGCGGCGAACTGCTCAGCTATCTCGGCGGCGTCTATCGCGAAGGTCCGCATCAGGTCGGCCTGATCGATCTGGCGCGGCTGGAGCGGGCCCTGGAAGAGGCGCTGCGATGAGCCAGCCACCGCGCGATGTGCGCGAGATGTCGCTCTATGATCTCTTCGCCAGCGAGGTGCAGAGTCATCTGCAGGCGCTGGATGCCGGCCTGCTGCGGCTGGAGCGTGATCCCACCGATACCTCGGTGATCGAACCCATGATGCGTGCGGCCCATTCCATCAAGGGCGCGGCGCGTATCGTCGACCTGGACGGACTGGTCGAACTCACCCACGCCATGGAGGATTGTCTGGTGGCGGTGCAGACCGGGCGCCGTCAGCTCGGCGCCGGGGATCTGGATCAGCTGTTTCGCTGCGTCGATTTCCTCGGCGAGGTCAGCCGCCTGGACGAAGCCGCCAGCCAGCGCTGGCAGGTCGAACAGCGCGATGCCCAGCGCGCACTGGCGCAAGCCCTCAGCGCCGGTGACAGCGCCCCGGCCTCGCCCGCCCCGGTGGTCCCGCGCGATCCGCCGCCCGCACCGACCGCGCCGGAAGAACCCGCTGCCGACGCCGAACGCACCCGTGACCTTCTGCGGGTCGATAGCGGCCGCTTCAACCAGATTCTCGCCCTGACCAGCGAGGCCCGCGTGATGGGCCTTGGGCTGCACGGCCTGGTCCAGGGTTTCCAGGGTTATCGCGGGGAGCTGCAGGGCCTGTTCGGTCAGGCATCGGCGGCCAGCAGCGAACTGCGCCAGCGCCAGGAGAGCCTGCTCGATCGCTATCAGCAGCAGCTGCAGGCCCTGGAAGCCTATGAACGACGCCTGCTGGGAGTCTGCCAGGGCCTGCTGGACGAGGTGCTCGGGGTACGGATGCGCCCGCTGCGCGACGCGGTCCAGGGTTTTCCCCGCTTGGTACGGGATCTGGCCCGCGGCCTGGACAAGGAAGCGGTGCTGCAGGTGGACGGCGCCGATACCCTGATCGACCGCGAGGTGCTCACGCGCCTGGAGAGTCCGCTCAACCATCTGTTGCGCAATGCCGTGGACCACGGTCTGGAGTTACCTGCCGAACGCCGCGCCCTGGGCAAGCCCGACTGCGGTCAGATCCGTCTCGAGGCCCGCCATGTCGCCGGCCGCCTGCAGGTCAGCCTGCACGACGATGGTCGCGGCCTGGACCTGGAGCGCATTCGCGCCGCGGTCATCGCCCGGCGGCTGAGTCCACCCCAGGTCGCCGCCGAGTTGAGCCCGGCCGAACTGCTGGAATTCCTGCTGCTGCCAGGCTTCAGCCTCAAGGAAACGGTTACCGAGTTGTCCGGGCGCGGCGTGGGGCTCGACGTGGTAGCCGACGCCATCCGCGCCCTGGATGGCGAGGTGCGCCTGGAAACCCGTCCCGGTGAAGGCTTCAGCACCCATCTGCTGGTGCCGGTCAGCCGCTCCATCGTCCGCGCCCTCATCGTCGACATTGCCGGCGAGGCCTATGCCCTGCCGGTCAATCGCATCGAACGAGTGCTGCGCCTGGAAGCGGCCGAGGTCCATTCGCTGGAGGGCAAGGCCTTCTTCCTGCTGGGCGACGATCGCCTGGGCCTGGTCGCCGCCCACCAGCTGCTGGAACTGGAGGGCGCTCCGCCCAGCGGTGATCTGGCGGTGCTAGTGATCGGCGGCGGCGAGCGGCGTTATGGCCTGGTGGTGGATCGCCTGCGTGGCGAGCAGGGCCTGGCGCTCAAGCCGCTCGACGAGATCTTCGGCAAGCTGCGCTCGGTCACCGCGGGCGCCCTGCTCGACGATGGCAGCCCGGTGCTCCTGCTGGACGTCGCCGACCTGCTGACGGGTATCGAGCGTCTGCTCGGCGAGGGCCGCCTGCGCCAGGTGCAGGGTGGCACCGTCGCCGCCAGTCGCCGGGTCAAGCGAATCCTGGTGGTGGACGATTCCCTTACCGTGCGCGAGATGGAGCGCAAGCTGCTGGAAGGCCAGGGTTACGAGGTAGAGGTCGCGGTCGATGGCATGGACGGCTGGAACGCGGTGCGCGCCGGCGAATTCGACATGCTGCTGTCGGACATCGACATGCCGCGCATGAACGGCATCGAACTGGTGGAGCTGGTACGCCGCGATCCGCGGCTGCATGCCCTGCCGGTCATGATCGTGTCCTACAAGGACCGTCCGGAGGATCGGCTCAAGGGCATGCAGGCTGGTGCCGACTACTATCTGACCAAGGGCAGTTTCCACGACGACGCCCTCATCACCGCCGTGCAGGACCTCATCGGAGCGCCATGAGAATCGCCATCGTCAACGATCTGCTGCTGGCCACCGAAGCCCTGCGCCGCCTGCTGGCGAGCGACGGGCGCCATACGGTCGCCTGGATCGCCCACGACGGCGAGGAAGCCGTGGCACGCTGCGCCGAAGACCGCCCCGACCTCATCCTCATGGATCTGCAGATGCCGCGTCTGGATGGCATCGAGGCGACGCGCCGGATCATGGCCCGATCGCCTTGCGCCATCCTCATGGTGACCGCCACCCCCGACGATTGCGAAGGGGTGTTTCGCGCCATGGGCGCGGGCGCCCTGGACGTGACCGCCACCCCGGCACTGAGCGGCGGCGCCGATGGCGGCGCCCTGCTGCGCAAGATCGCCCGGATCGAGCCGCTGGTGCGCCTGCCAGAGCGCGCCGCCCGCCCCGCGCCCTTCACCGCGCCGGCGCCCGCCGGCACGGTTTCCTCACCCACGGACACCCTGGTCGCCATCGGTGCCTCCACCGGCGGCCCGGCGGCCCTGGTGAGTCTGTTCGACGCCTGGACGCCAACGCCCCAGGCGAGTGTGGTGCTGGTGCAGCACATCGACCGGCGCTTCGCCCCCAGCTTCATTGGCTGGCTCGGTACGCAACTCGCCTGGCCGGTCACGGCGGCCATGCCCGGCGCCCTGCCGCAGCCTGGCCAGGTCTGCGTGGCCCTGGGCGATGACCACCTGCTGCTGGACGAACAGGGACGCTTCGCCTACACCGCCGAACCGCTCGACTATCCCTATCGTCCCTCGGTGGATGTGTTCTTCACCCACCTCGCCAGCCACCCGCTAAGGTCGGGCAAGGCGCTGGGTATCCTGCTGACCGGCATGGGACGCGACGGTGCCAGCGGCCTCTATGCCCTGCGCCAGAGCGGCTCTCCGACGCTGGCCCAGGATGAAGCCAGTTGCGCCGTATACGGCATGCCCGCGGCTGCGGTTAGAATGGGCGCCGCGGAGCGCGTCCTCAGCCCCACCCAGATCGGTGCCTGGCTGCAAAGGCGCTTCGGCGCAGGCTCACGGAGCTCGACATGACAGGTCGCCAACAGGAGCGTTGGACGATGCAGCGGCAGGGACTGGCCAAGATGAGACTCGGGACGCCCGACCCCGCTCGCAGAAGGACTCGCAGTAATGGCCACAGACGAGGGTAACGCCCTGGACAGCCTGACCGCCCCCAAGGTGCGCCTGCTGCTGGTGGATGATCAGCTGATCATCATCGAAGCCCTGCGCCGGATGGTCGCGGATCAGCCCGACATCGAACTGCATTACTGCCTGGATGCCAACCAGGCGGTCAACATGGCCCTGCAACTCAAGCCCACGGTGGTCTTGCAGGACCTGATCATGCCCGAGATCGACGGCCTGGAAACGGTCAAGCGCTTCCGTGCCGAGCCGGCGCTGCGCGATGTCCCCATCGTGGTGCTCTCGTCCAAGGAAGACCCCCAGGTCAAGGCGCAGAGCTTCGCCACGGGCGCCAACGACTACCTGGTCAAGCTGCCCGACAAGCTGGAGCTGCTGGCGCGGGTGCGCTACCACTCCGAGGCCCATGTGCTGCGGGCCCAGCGCGACGAAGCGTTCCGCTTCCTGCGCGAAAGCCAACGCCAGCTCGCCGAGGCCAACATTCAGCTGCAGAAGCTGGTGGCCATCGACAGCCTCACCGGCATCAACAACCGTCGTCACTTCGACCAGACCTACGAAGGCGAATGGCTGCGTGCCCGGCGCAATCGCCAGCCGCTGGCCCTGCTGCTGTGCGACGTCGACCACTTCAAGCGCTACAACGATACCTATGGCCATCTCAGCGGCGACCTCTGCCTGAAGAAGGTGGCCGCGGTGCTGACCGAGCAACTCAAGCGCCCGGCGGATCTGGTAGCCCGCTACGGTGGCGAGGAATTCGCCATGGTGCTGCCGGAGACCGACGCCGAAGGCGCGCGCAAGGTTGCCGAAGCCTGCCGCGCGGGCGTCGAGCGACTGCAGGTCGCCCACTCCGGCAGTGACCTGGGCTTCGTCACCATTTCCATCGGCGTTGGCAGCATCCAGCCGCAAAGCGGCGATGACCACGAAGCCTTCATCGAACAGACCGACCAGGCGCTGTATCAGGCCAAGGCCGAAGGCCGTAACCGGGTGCATCTGCTGCCAAGCCCCGGCAAGGACGCCTAGCCAGCCCTTCGGCAGGACTAGAAGCTGCGACTGACCAGGCGATCGCGACCTTCCGCCTTGGCCTGATAGAGCAGGTTGTCGGCGGCCTTGAGCATCTCTTCCGGGGTCTGCTCGGGCGTCGGATTGCAGCACGCCAGGCCCATGCTCATGGTCAGCCAGAGGCGGTCCTCCGCCAGCGGGTGGGCGATGCGCAATTCGGCGATGCCCTGGCGGCAGCGCTCCAGCACCGCTTCGGCCGCGGTACGCGAGGCGCCCGGCAGCAACAGCACGAACTCCTCCCCACCATAACGCGCCAGGCAGTCCCGCTCACGGATGCGCTGTTCCAGCACCTGGGCCACCCGCGCCAGCGCCTGATCGCCCGCACCATGGCCGTGGGTATCGTTGTACTGCTTGAAGTAGTCGATATCGAGCATGGCGATAGCCAGGGAACCACGGCGGGAGACCGCCAGCTGCCATTCGATCGCCAGTTGCTCATCGAAGCGGCGGCGGTTGCCCACCGCCGTCAGCGGATCCATGTGCGCCAGCTCTTCCAGCAGCCGGCGCTGCCGGGCCAGTTGCAGGTGCAGCCGTACCCGCGCCAGCACGGCGAGCGGATTGAAGGGCTTCTGGATGAAATCGCTGGCGCCCAGCTCGAAACACTCGACCTCGCGGTGCAGGTCGTTGGCGGCGGTGATGAAGATCACCGGGATGGCACTGGTCTCGGCGCGGCGCTTGAACAGCTGGATCAGCTGCAGGCCGTCGATGCCTGGCATCACCACGTCCAGCAGGATCAGATCGGGATGCTCGCGGGCCGCTTTGGTCAGCGCCTGGACGCCACTCTTGGCCAGCATGATGCGCGCCTCGTTGCGCAGCAGATCACCGAGGACACGCAGGTTGCTCTTCTGATCGTCGACGATGAGGATCAACGGCAATTCGGGACGACGCCCCTCCATCGGCCGCTATCCCGACCGTTGTCCGGCCTGACGCACCCGCCGCAGCAGATCCGCGGTGGCATCGGCGGCATGCTCGAACTCGACGTCGTTCACCCACTCCCGGATCCGCGCCACGTCGGCGCCATGGGTGTTACTTACGCAGGCCCGCAGCAGGGTATCGAGCAGCTCTTCAGCGGCGAAGTCCGAGGTCTGCAGAAGCCCGACCAGCCGTTCGAGCAAGACCTCGAAGGCTTCCGTGGAGGCCTCCACATCCTGGTCGACCGGCAGCAGGATCTCGTCGAGCGCCGTCAGGCAGCGCTCGGCCTCCACCTGTAGCCGGCGCACGTCGTCACCGATGGGCTGAGCCAGACGAATCCGCTGGGTGAGACGCTGAGCGGCCTCCTGCAAGGCGCTGGCCCCGACATAGGCTGCCGTGGCCTGCAAACTGTGGGCACACTCGAATAGAGCGGTGACATCGTCCGCCGCGCGCCAGGCGGCGACCTTCTCGGGCAATTCGGCCTGCTGCAGGCGGAAATCCCGGAGCAGCTGTTCGTAGAGCTCGGCACTGCCGCGCAGCAGGTGCAACGCCGGCTCGGGTTCGAGTACCGCACTGGCGCGGGCCCGGGCCAGCACGCCAACGTCCTTGCTCTCCTCGACCTCTTCCACCGCCTTGCGCTCGGCACGCTGCAGCTGTTCGAGGTTGGCCCAGGCGGCGATGATGCGGAACAATTCGGCGGGATCGAGCGGCTTCACCAGGTGATCATTCATGCCCGCGTCCAGGCAGCGTTCCCGATCCCCTGGGAGGCCGTTGGCGGTCATGGCGATGACCGGCAGCGCTGCCAGCGCCGGGCGGGTACGCAGCTCGCGGGTCGCCGACAGGCCATCCAGTCGCGGCATGTGCACATCCATCAGCACCAGGTCGTAGCGCTCGCGCTCCAGCTGATCCAGCGCCGCCTGGCCGTCCTCGGCCACGTCGATGAGAATACCGCTGCCCTGCAGGAAGCCGATGACCACCTGGCGATTGATGGCATTGTCGTCCACCAGCAGCAGGCGGATGCCCTGCAGGTCCACCACGCTCTGGCCCATGGTCGGCGAGGCGACGGGCGCCATGCCCATGCCGGCCAGCAGGCGCTGCAAGGCCGGCCCGGTGACCGGCTTGTCCAGCAACTCCAGCCCTGGCAGATCCTCGCCCAGGCTGCGCACCTCCTCCGCCTCATAGGGGGAGGCCAGCAGGGTCAGCGCCAGCTGCGGCTGGCATTCGCGCAGACGCCGTGCCAGCACCAGGCCATCCTCGGCGCCGAGACGCCAGTCGACGATGGCCAGTTCGAAGGCCGCGGCGTGATCGATCATCGCCCCCAGGGCCTGCTCGCCGGACTCCGCTTCCACCACCTGCATGCCCAGTTCGCGCAGGCGCTGGCCGAGGGTACGCCGGGCCAGGCCATGATCGTCCACCAGCAGCACCTGGCGCGGGGTTTGGCTGGGCAGCCGCTCGGGCTCGCCGACCATTGGCAGCGTCAGGCGCAGGGTGAAGCAGGAGCCCCGTCCCGCCTCGCTGTGAACCTCCAAGGTGCCGCCCATGAGCTCGGTGAGCTGACGCGAGATCGCCAGGCCCAGGCCGGTGCCACCATAGCGGCGACTGATGGAGCCATCCGCCTGGGTAAAGGGCTGGAAGAGCTGTGCCTGCTGTGCCTCGGTCAGGCCGATACCGGTGTCTTCCACCGCCAGGCTGAAATGCGCGCGACCCTCCTCGCAGACGGCGCCGACACGAATCAGCACATGGCCCCGCTCGGTGAACTTGACCGCGTTGCTCAGCAGATTGACCAGCACCTGCTGCAGCCGCAGCGGATCCCCTTCCAGCGCCAGGGGAATGTCCGGGCTGCAATCCAGGATCAGTTCGACCCCCTTCTCGTGGGCCTTGAGCGCGCAGAGATTGAGCGTGCGTTCGAGTACCTTGGCCAGGTTGAAGCCCAACCGTTCGAGCTGGGTACCGCCGGCTTCGTTACGCGAGTAGTCGAGCACGTCGTTGATCACGCCCAGCAGGGTCTCGCCGGAATCGAGGATCTTGCCGACATGACCGCGCTGCTCGCCGGACAGCCGGGTACCCAGCGTCAGGCGACTCAGACCGATCACCGCATTGAGTGGCGTGCGGATCTCGTGGCTCATGGTCGCCAGGAACAGCGACTTCGCCGCCGCCGCTTCCTCGGCGCGGATCCGTGCCTGGTCCAGCTCGAGGGTCCGTTCGGCGACGCGATGCTCCAGGGTCTCGTAGATCTGCGCGTGTTCCAGGGAAATGGCCGCCTGCGTGGCCAGGATGCCCAGCACCTGCAGGCGACCCGGGGTAAAGGCCTGGGCCAGCAGGTTGTTTTCCAGATAGAGGATGCCGATCAAGCGCCCCTGGCGCAGCACCGGCAGGCAGCAGATCGAGCGCGGACGGCGAGCGCGGATATAGGCATCGCGGACGAAACGCCCGGCACGGGCGGCATCGTCGAGAATCACCGGCTCCCGATGACGGATGACGTGGGCCACCAGGGTCAGGGGCACCAGCCCTTCGCCGGCGTCCTGCTCGTTAAGCGCCAGGGGCAGGCCCTGCAGCACCCTGGGCTCCGTCGCGCCGCTGCTCACCGAGGCCTGGACCAGCCAGCGCCCGCCTTCGGGCAGCAGCAACAGACCCTGCTGAGCCCCGCCCTCCTCCAGGATGATGCGCATCATCCGCGCCAGCAGCTGATCCAGCGCCAGCTCGTTGGAGATGGTCTGTAGCGACTTCAGCACCGACAGCCAGTCCAGGCGCATCATCTCGCTGGTGGACTGGCCCTGGGTACGCTGCATCGTCAGGGCGCTGGTCTCGGCCACGCGCAGCCAGTGTGGGAATTCGTCTTCCAGCGCCTGGGCCTTGGCCGCCGCGCCCCAGTGCAGGTAGCTGCGCTGGGCATCCTGCAGATAGGTCCGGGCCAGACGCGGTCGCTGCCGCTCCAGCCAGAAGCGGCCATAGAGCTCTTCGGCCAGCGCCGCGCCCTGCCGGAAACCGTGCAGGCGAGCGGACTCCAGCGCCTGCTCGTAGAGATCCATGGCAGCCTCGACGCGTCCGTCGCGCCGGGCCAGCTCGGCGTCCACCAGGTCACGCTTGTGCGCGAAGTTCTCCGGGCAGTGCTCCGCCCACCCGGCCAGACGCTCGCGGGCGCTCTGGATCTTCGCCAGGTCCTCGTCCACCAGTTCGCCTTCCGCGAGCAGGATCAGCGCCTGATAGAAGGCATGTTCGGCGATGCTGAACCAGCCGAAGCTCGCCGCCAGCGATGCCTCCATGGCTTCGGCATGGTGCCGCGCCTGGGGTAGCCGGCGGAACAGCAGCGCCGCCTGCATCTTGTTGAAGTCGTAGTAGTTCAGGCAGAGGACATGACCACTGTCCTGCATCTGCTGCACCAGCGCCGCCTCGTCCTGTCCCTCTTCGTCCCAGCGCTCCTGCCCCGGCGTGAGGCCCTGCAGCAGGCGCAGTGACTGACGCAGAATGGTGAAGACCTCGAGGGTGTTGGGATCGCCGATCCCCAGCAGGATCCGCTCGATCTCCTCGGTTTCGGCCAGGATGTCGTCCAGCGGTGCGCCGGCATGCTGCAGGTGCTTGAGGATGTGGAAGGCGCTATAGGCGGTAAAGATGATCTCGCCGGTGCGTTGCCCGGCTGCCAGGGCTTCGCGCAGCAGGGTGACGTTGTCCGCGATGGGGCTCGACCAGGGACTATTGGTCACCGCGAACATGGTGTAGACCTTGCACTTGAGCGGCAGATTGCCGGTGCGGTCCACCAGGTCGACGGCCAGTCGGCCGATCTGATAACCCAGTTCGTAGCGGCCATGAAAGGCCGACAGCACGGAGCCGTAGTTGGCGTAGCCGAAAGGCGACAGATCGCCGTTGCCGTACTGGATCGACAGTTTGACGATGCGCATGATCGCCAGCAGGCTCATGGCCAGGTCGACGTTGGTGGCCGGTCCCCAGAGCAGGCCCAGCAAGCGGATCAGCAACTGGGCGCGGGGATCTTCCATGCGCGGTAGGTCGAGCAGCGCCGCCGGGGTGTGCTCGGCCAGCCAGGCCTCGACCTCGGCACTGTCGCTGCCGATGGCCTGGTTGATCGCCTCTGGCGCCTCCGGCCAGGGTTCGTCCAGCGCCTGGATACCGGCCACCGCGACGGCCACGGCCTCGGTGAAGCGACCCAGGCCGCTGTACAGATCGATCTGCAGGGCCCGGACCCCGGCCTCTTCGAAAGTGGTAAGGGCTCGCGGCAGCAAGAGTTCGCAGATGCGCAACGCTTCGCTGGCATCGCCACAGAGATGGGCCACTTCGGCCCATTCCCGATGTACCTGGAACAGCAGCGCGTGGCAGCTGCCCCAGGCCGCCTCGTCGATCAGCGTGACGGCCGTGCGCAGGAAGTCCAGCGCAGCGGGATAGGCATTGGCCTGACGCGCCTTGCGTGCGGCCTCCAGGTTGAGTTCCAGCAGTTGCAGGCGCTCGGCGGGCGATTCGATCAGTGCCAGCGCCAGATTGAGATGACTCACGGCGTCCAGCCGCTGGCCGCTGCCCTCGGCGAGGTACAGCTGACCGGCGCGCAGATGGACCCGCTCGCGTTCGGCGGGCGCCAGCAGCGAGTAGGCGGCGTGCCGCACCTGATCGTGGGGGAAGCTGTAGCGGGTGGGCGTCGCCTCGCCCGTCTGGCCGCCGTCGGTTTCGGTGAGCAGGCCTTCCTGCACCAGCGATTGGCAGAGCCGGCGGATATCCGCCGGTGATTCGGCCATCAGCGCGGCGAGACGGTCGCTGGAGAAATGCGTGCCCAGGCAGGCCGCCCACTGCAGCAGCTGCGAGGTCGCCGCCGGCAGTTCCTTGAGCTTGCCGACCATGAAGTCGACGACATTGTCATAGACGTCCAGTGCCTGAAGGCGCTGCAGCTCCCATTGCCACTGCCCGCGTTCACCATCGAATTCCAGCAGGCCATCCTGCTGCAGGCTACGCAGCAGCTGTTCGATGAAGAAGGGATTGCCGAGGGTCTTGTCCAGGCACAGGCCAGCCAGGGCCGCCTGGTCCGCAGCCGGGGCCGGCAGCAGTTCGGCGATCAGCCGCTCGATCTCCACCCGTGACAGCGGGCCCAGCGAGAGGGTGCGGATCAACCCCGCGCTCAGCAGTCTTTCCAGGCTACTACCGGCCAACTGCTCTTCGCGATGGGTGGCCACCAGCAGCAGCGAGCCGTGGTCGCCCCGCGCCAGCAGGCGTTCGATCAGTCGCAACGAGGCGCTGTCGGCCCATTGCAGGTCATCCAGCCAAAGCAACAGCGGGCGGGTGTCCGTGGCAAAGGCCCGCAACAAGGTGATCACGGTTTCGTCGAAGCGCTGTTCGGCCTGCTGCGGCGGTAGCTCGGCCACCGGAGGCTGGGGCCCGAGCCAGGTGGCCAGCTCAGGAGAGACCTCGGTCAGCACACCCGCGTTGCCAGCCAGGGCGCCTACCAGGCGTTCGGCGAACGCCTCGCCCAGGGTCTGGCCGATCTCGACCAGCTCACGCACGGCCTGGCGCAGGGCACCATAGGGCACGCCGCTGCCGAGCGTTTCGAACTTGCCATGGGCCAGGATCACCCGTTCGCCCTGGCGGCGAACGAAGGCCTGTACCAGTGCCGACTTGCCCACCCCGGAGCTGCCGCTGACGAAGACCGCCTCGATCCGGCCCAGGGTCGCCCGGGCCAGGGCCTCCTCCAGCATCCGCAAGGGCACGCCGCGCCCCTGCAGGGTGCGCACCGGCATCAGCCGGGCCGGCGGATCCTGTTCACCCAGGGTGAAGTCTGACGAATCGCCCCCTTGATAGGCTGCCTGGCAACGCGTCAGATCACTCAGGATGCCGAAACAGCCCTGGTAACGTTCCTCGGCGGCCTTGGCCATGAGCTTGTCCACCAGCGCCGCCAGCATGGGCGGTACCGTCGGCACGCGCTCGACCAGCGACGGCGGCCGCATCGCCAGGTGCGCGTGCATCAATTCCAGGGGATCCTGGGCGCGAAAGGGCGGCTCACCGGCGAGCATCTCGTAGAAGGTCACGCCCAAGGCGTAGAAATCGCTGCGATAGTCCTGATGACGCCCGGTTCGCCCGCTCTGCTCGGGAGCCAGATAGGTGAGGGAGCCTTCCAGACGGACATCGGTGCCATTGACGGCGCCAAAGGCCGTGGCGATCCCCAGGTCGGTGAGGCGTAGCGTGCCGGTGGCGCAGTTGCAGACGATGTTGCGCGGATTGAGGTCGTTGTGGGCGATACGCAGCCGGTGCAGTCGCGCCAGGGCACGAACGATGGACAGCGCCCAGTCGAAGAAGTCATCCAGGGCCAGAGGGCCCGCCGCGAGCAGCTCGCCCAGATCGGTACCGCCGATGTCTTCGAGTACCAGGACCAGGCTGCCCTCGTGGTCCAGCAGGTCCAGGGCCGCGCTCACAGCACCACTGGCGCTGGCCCGGCGGGTCAACTCGAACTCCTGGCGCAGCGCAGCCTGGGCCTGGGGCGTGGGGTAGTCGGTGGCCAGCAGCTTGAGGATCACCGGCTGACCATCGTCCAGCCGGGTTCCTCGATAGATCAGCGCATGGCGGCTTTCACTCACCCGCGTCGTGCAGCTGTAGCCTGGAATATTCAACAACGCGTTCGCCTCAGTCCTCGTCTGACCAGGCGCAATGCCAGGTCAGCGCCTCCACTATTTCCGTTGCCTTGCTAAAGCTTCAAGGGAACCTTTCGATAAAGTGATATTACCTTAGCCATCACTTGGCATTCGTCCACTCAGGCAACAATTTGCACACTCCGGAGCAATAGGCATGGAAGCGTTACCCTCTGTCCGCAAGATCGCCATTCTGGGTGGAGGAGTGTCCGCCGTCACCGCCGCCTTTCGTCTTACTAGTGAGCCTAACTGGCGTGAGCGTTACCAGATCACCCTGTATCAACAGGGCTGGCGCCTGGGGGGCAAGGGGGCAAGCGGACGCAACGCCGCCGATCACCAGCGGATCGAGGAGCACGGCATCCATGTCTGGTTCGGCTTCTACTACAACGCCTTCCATAACCTGAGGCAGTGCTACGAAGAACTGGCTCGACCGGCGGGAGCGCCCCTGGCCACGCTCGACGAGGCCTTCTTCCCCCACTCCCATACCGCCTTCGCCGACGAGTTCCAGGGCCACTGGACCACCTGGCCCATCGATACCCTGGCGTTGCCCGGCAAGCCTGGCGAAGGCTGGAATCCCAAACCCTTCATGGCCGCCCTCGGCGACCTGCTGGAGTGGCTCTTGCGCCTGGGCGAGGTGGACGACACCCCGGTCACTGCCGAGCCGGCCGGCCTGTTCGCCCGGTTGCGCGCCCATTGTCGCGAGGAGTTGCAGGAGCTGGCGCTGGATGAGGCGGAGCGACACCTGCAGCGGGCCCGCAAGGCACTGCCCGATGGCGTCGATCATCCGCTACTGCTGTGGCTGCTGCGCGAAGCACGAGGCCTGCTGGCCAAGGTGCTGCACGAGCGCAGCCAGACCCGCCTCAGCGCCCACCGGCTGTGGCTGCTGATGGACTTCGGTCTCACGGTGCTCATCGGCATGCTCGCCGACGAGGTCTACTCCAAGGGCTTCGAGGCGCTCAACGCGGAAACCTTCCTGGCCTGGCTCGAACGCCATGGCGCCAGCACCGCGACCCTGGACGGTGCGGTGCTCAAGTCGTTGCACGGCGGCATCTTCGCCTATCGCGACGGCGATCTCGGCCAACCCGATGTCGAGGCCGGCACCGTGCTGCGCGCCGCCCTGCTGGCCCTGACCACCGCCAAGAGCTCCTTTATCTGGCGCATGCAGGCCGGCATGGGCGACGTGGTCTTTGCGCCCTACTACGAGGTGCTGGCCCGCCGCGGGGTGGAATTCCGCTTCTTCCACCAGGTCACCGGCATCGAAGCCGCCGACGATGGCCAGGGCCCACGGGTGACCCGCCTGCAGATTCAGCGCCAGGTCCCCCTCAAGGGTGACGTCTATCAGCCGCTGGTGGACGTCAAGGGCCTGCCCTGCTGGCCTTCGGCGCCGCTATACGAGCAGATCGACGACCAGGTCGCCAAGGACCTGCAAGACGGCCAGATCAACCTGGAATCCAACTGGAGTGGCTGGCAGGGCGTCGAGCAGCTGGAGTTGCAGGTCGAGCGGGACTTCGACGAGGTGGTGCTGGGCATTTCCGTGGCTGGCCTCGCCGCTCTCTCCCCCAGCCTATGTGCCCTGGACCCGGCCTTCGCCCGGATGACCCAGGCAGTGGCGACCGTTGCCACCCAGGCCGTGCAGCTCTGGCAGAACCGTGATGCCTGGCAACTGGGCTGGACCGGTTCGCCCCAGGGCGGCCAGGCGCCGGAGCTGTTGGGCTTCGCCGCCCAGGCGATGGATTCCTGGGCCGACGTCAGCTATCTGGTGGAGCGTGAAGACTGGTCGCACGGCACGCCGCCGGCGGACATCAGCTATTTCTGCGGCGTACTCGAGGCTCCGCCCGCCCCGCCTATCGGCAAGCGAGACGACTATCCGCAAAAACAGGCCGCCCAGGTAAGAGCAGATTTCATCGATCTCATGAACGCCAAGCTGGGCGCCTACTGGCCGGAGGCCGTGACCACGGCGGGCTACCGCTGGGACTATCTGCTGGCGCCCGACGATGTCCAGGGACCGGCACGCTTCGACTATCAGTACTGGCGCGCCAACGTCGACCCCAGTGAGCGCTATGTACAGAGCGTGGCCGGCAGCAGTCGCTATCGGCTGCCCACCGACGGCACGGTCTGCCGCAACCTCTATCTGACCGGGGATTGGATCCGCAACGGCTTCAACATGGGCTGCGTGGAGTCGGCGACCCTATCCGGCCTGCAGACCGCTCGCGCCCTGCTCGGCCACACCGAGGTCCTGCCCGGCGAGGACGCCTTCCAGTAGCGCCACCGTTTCGGCCGCGGCGCGCTCGGCGCAACGGTCCGCGACGGGCGGATAGGCCGGCTCGTCGCCATTCAGGTACGCCAGCAGTTCGGGAGCCTGGTTCCATTCGGCGGCCTCGGCATAGAGCCGAGGCAGCTCCATGCGGATCCAGCCGTCCATGAGCCGCACGCCCAACTCGCCGATGCCCAGGCCATGCCCCTCGATCACCTCGCGATCCGCCTCGGTGAGCGGATAGTGCGGCGGATAGAAATCGGCCAGGCTGACCAGCAGCTTGACCGAGAAGCCGCGCGGATCGGCCAGCAGCGCGCCCAGCTCGGCGAACAGCGTCGCCTCCTCGACCAGCGCCTGGGCGAACATCAGCCGATACAGGGTGATGTTGAGAAACAGCTGGCCTACGGCGTTTTCCGCGCGGGCATCCTGCTGATAGCGGGCAAAACCGGCAAGGATGGAAGCGTTGTGCGCCCGGTACCAGTGCCGCGGGCTAGGATCGGCGATGAAGGTCAGCCAGCAGCGGGTTGGATACGGCGCCTGGTCATCCGGCAGGCCATGGTGCGCCAGGCACCCGGCCAGCTCGGCCAGATAGATGAAGTGCAGATTGACGTTGCGCCACCAGGGGCTGCCGGTCACCGGCTCCAGGACACCGGCCTGGAGTTCCCAATCGAGAAAGGCCAGCTCCGAATCACCGTAGCTCAGGCCATCGTTATCGGTATCGCCGAAGCGCTGATAGAAGGCTTCACGGACCGCTCGCCGCCGCGTGGGGCAATTCTCGATCTGGCGACAGAGCTCGGTAGTCGCGGCAACCGCCTCTTCGTAGCTGTACATGACTTCCCTGCCTCCGCTGTCGAAATTCCGCACAATCATGGCGCAATGCTATCACCAGGCTCCACGCGCAATAGGCTGAACGTACTAGAAGAGAGGTCCAACGGGCCTCCCTCATGGCGCCAGTCACCCTTGAGCGGATCGCCGCCGCGAGCGATGACCACCACGGGCCGTACCTGACGATGAGCGGACAGCCGCCGGCTGGGCAACATGGCGTCGCCATCGTCCAGATGCACCCGCCGTGGCAGATCGGCAGCCCGCAGGCGCCGAACCGCCAGCGGCGGTCCCGGCTCGTCCACCGCCAGCGCCAGCACGAAGACGCTGTCCTCGGGCCTTACCCGTTGCGCCACGGCGGGCGACAGACTGACCTCCACCTCCAGTCCAGGCCGCGCAAGCGCCTGGCCAGCGGCTCGGGCCGCCGTTTCTGCCCGGGCGACCCCGTCGGCAAGGGTGCGACGCAGAGGATCCGCGGGCGGTAGAACGGCGACCAGCCTCTGCCAGTAGCGGGCCGCGCCGGCATAGTCGCCACGCTCGTAGGCGGCCATGCCCAGCAGGCCCAGGGTGGTGGGCTCGCCGGCATCCGCCGCCAGGGCCTCATCGGCCAGCGCCTGGGTCTGGGCATCCAGGGTGCGGCCGGCGGCGAAGAAACGTGCCTGAGCCAGTTGCCCCAACACCTCAGGTCGCCGGCCATCGCGCGGCAGGACCTGCTCGAAGGCCGCCACCGCGTCCTGGTAGCGGCCCAGGCCGGCATAGGCGCGGGCAAGCAGGTACCAGTTGTCGGCCGCCTGGGGTTGCAGGCGGGTGGCCGCTTCCAGGTTGGCCAGCAGCGCCTGGGGAGAGCGCGGTGGCGCGGCAAGCTGCCGACTCAGCTGCAGCGCCGGCCAGGCGCCGAGCAGCAGGTAGAGGCCCAGGGCCAAGGCCGGCACCGCCAGGGCAGCGCCAACACCCAGGCGCCGGCCACGTCGCAGGGGGGATGCCGCCCGGGCCGGGCTGTCGGCGAGCAGGCTCCGACCTGCCTCCGCTTCAGCCAGCGCCAGCGCCTCGGCATCCAGCTCACCCCGCTCGGCACGCGCCCGTAGCTCGGTCAGGCGCTCCCGATAGAGGGTGCGATTGAGGACCGCGCGCTGATCGGCGGCTGCCCGTCCGCCGCGCAGCAGCGGAACCAGCAGGATCAGGACCGCCAGGATCAGCAGCAGTCCGGCCAAGCCCCAGAACGTCAGCATCAGGCCTCCTCCTCCGCCTGCAGCGCCGCCAGCCGTTGCCGCTCCGCCTCGCTCAGCTCTGGCGCCGGACGGCGCCGCCGCGTCAGGGCGATGAGCAGTCCGGCTCCAGCCAGCAGGCCCAGGCCAGGCAGCAGCCAGAGCAGCAGGGTGCGGCCTTCAAAAGGCGGCCGATAACGGATGAATTCGCCGTAGCGCTGTTCCAGGTGGGTGATGATCTCGTCGTCGCTCTGCCCGGCCGCCATCAGCCGCTGGATCTCGCGACGCAGATCGCCGGCGATAGGAGCATTGGAGTCGGCCAGGTCCTGGTTCTGGCACTTGGGACAGCGCAACTCGCGGGTGAGGGCCTGGAAGCGATCACGCTCGGCCTCGTCGTGAAAGCCATAGGGATCGATGGCGGCACCGGCCAGGGCCGACCAGACCAGCAGGACCAGCGCCAGCCACCTCATGGCGCCGCCACCAGGGCGTGATAGCGCGGGCCGAGCTCTTCAGCCCAGACCCGCTGATCGACCACGCCGACATGGCGATAGCGCACCACGCCTTGGGCGTCGATCAGGAAGGTTTCCGGCGCGCCATAGACGCCCAGGTCCAGCCCCAGGCGACCGGCGTCGTCGCGGAGATCGAGCTGATAGGGATCGTGGAATTCCGCCAGCCAGCGGCGGGCGCTGGCGTTGTCGTCCTTGTAGTTGATGCCGTGGATCACCACACCCTGGGCCTTGAGCTGATTCAGCACGGGGTGCTCTTCGCGGCAGGCCACGCACCAGGTGCCCCAGACATTGACCAGCGCCGGGCGGCCGAGCAGGTCCTGGCGGCTGAACAGTTGGTCATCCTTCACGCCCGGCAGCGAAAAGGAGGGAAATGGCTGCCCCACCAGCGCCGAGGGCAAGGCCTGAGGATCGCGATGGAGCCCGCGAAAGAGAAAACCGGCCAGGACCAGAAAGGCCAGCAGTGGCAGACAGAGCAACAGGCGACGACGCATCATGGGGACTCCACGGGCAAGGAGGCGCCTGCCCGGCGGCGGCGATAGCGAGGATCGGTCAGCGCCACCAGGCCACCCAGGGCGGTAAGCAGGCCACCCAGCCAGATCAGCCTGACGAAGGGCTTGATCTGCAGGCGCACGGCCCAGGCGCCCTCCCCCAGTGACTCACCGAGGGCCACATAGAGATCGCGGGTCAGGCCGGCGTCGATGGCGGCTTCGGTCATGACCGCGCCGCTGGCCAGGTAGCGGCGTTTTTCCGGTGTCAGCAAAGCGACGACCCGACCGTCACGCTCGACCTGCAACAAGGCACGTTCGGCGGTGAAGTTCGGCCCCTCGTAGTGCTGGGTGCCCGCGAAGCCGAAGCGATAGCCGCCAAGCTCGACGTGCTCACCCGGCGCCAGGCGCAGATCGCGCTGCATATCCAGCTGGCTGGCCAGCACCACGCCCAGGGCCAGCACCGCCAGGCCCAGATGCGCCAGCTGCATGCCCCAGTAGCTGCGTGGCTGGCCGCGCAGGCCGCGCCGCCAACCCAGGGCCGCGACCTTGCCCAGCAGATCGCGCAGCGCGGTGAGGACGATCCAGGCGGCCAGCGCCAGCACCGCGAGGATCGCCGCCTTGGGCTGGTCCAGCCAGAAGGCCGCAAGGCCGGCCAGGGCGGCGCAGGCCAGCAGGAGGGGCGCCAGCAAGCGGGCCAGCCAGCGCCCCGGACTGTTTTTCCAGCGCACCAGCACCCCGACACCCAGGGCCAGCATCAGCAGCGCCATCAGCGGCACGAACAGCAGGTCAAAATAGGGCGGGCCGACCGACAGCTTGGCCCCGGTGAGGCTGTCGATGATCAACGGATAGAGGGTACCCAGCAGGACCGTGGCGGCGGCGGTCACCAGGATCAGGTTGTTGACCAGCAGCAGCGCCTCGCGCGAGGCCAGGCTGAAGGATGCCGTACCCGTGAGCGCGGGCGCTCGCCAGGCGAACAGCGTCAGGGAGCCGCCAACCACCAACAGCAGGAAGGCCAGGATGAAGACGCCGCGGGTGGGATCGCTGGCGAAGGCGTGGACCGAGGTCAGCACCCCCGAGCGCACCAGGAAGGTCCCCAGCAGGCTGAGGGAAAAAGCGGCGATGGCCAGGAGTACCGTCCAGCCCTTGAACAGGCCGCGTTTCTCGGTCACCGCCAGGGAATGCAGCAGGGCCGTCCCTACCAGCCAGGGCATGAAGGAGGCGTTCTCCACCGGATCCCAGAACCACCAGCCTCCCCAGCCCAGTTCGTAGTAGGCCCACCAGGAGCCCAGCACGATGCCGCAGCCGAGAAAAGCCCAGGCCAGCAGGGTCCAGGGTCGTGCCCAGCGCGCCCAGGCGGCGTCCAGGCGCCCTTCCAGCAGGGCCGCGAGGGCGAAGGCGAAGGCCACCGAAAAGCCGACATAGCCCATGTAGAGCATGGGCGGATGCAGGATGAGACCGGGATCCTGCAGCAGCGGATTGAGGTCGTTGCCCTCGCGCGGAAACTGCGGCAGCAGTCGGGCGAAGGGATTGGAGGTGGCGACCGTGAAGGCTAGAAAGCCCGTGGCCACCAGCCCGAGAATCCCCAGCACCCGCGCCAGCAGCGCCTCGGGCAGTTGCCGCGAACGGACCGCCACCGCCAGGCTCCAGGCCGAAAGCGTCAACGCCCAGAGCAGCAGGGACCCCTCGTGGGCACCCCAGGTGGCACTGACCTTGTAATACCAGGGCAGGCGACTGTTGGAATTGGCGGCTACATAGGCCACCGAGAAGTCGTCCTGCAGGAAGGCCCAGGTCAGGGCAGCGAAGGCCAGCACCAAAAACAGGCACTGGCCGAAGGCGGCCGGACGTGCCAGCCGCATCCAGTCGACCTGACCGCGCCAGGCGCCCAGCAGCGGCAAGGTGCCCTGCACCAGGGCCATGACGAGTGCCAGCAGCAGGCAGAGTTGCCCCAGTTCAGGAATCATGGCGCCGGCCTCGCGCCGTCCAGTGGCTGCCCGGCCTGGCGCAGCGCCTGGCTGACCTCCGGTGGCATGTACTTCTCGTCGTGCTTGGCGAGAATCTGGTCGGCCACCAGCCGCCCCTGGTCATCCAGCCGACCCAGGGCCACCACGCCCTGCCCTTCGCGGAACAGGTCTGGCAGGATGCCGGCATAGCTCACCCGCACCTCACGCTGGAAGTCGGTGATGACGAAGCTTACCGCCAGCGAATCCGCGGCGCGCACCAGGCTGCCCTTTTCCACCATGCCGCCGGCGCGGATGCGGGTATCCCGCAGCGCCTCGCCCTGGGCGATCTGGCTGGGGGTATAGAAGAGGTTGATGTTCTGCTGCAGCGCGCTGAGGGCCAGCGCTGCCGCGCCGCCTACGCCAAGCAGCAGCAACAGGATCCACAACAGCCGTCGGCGCCGGATCGGATTCATGGACGCCGCTCCCGGCGCCAGCGCTGGCGCAACGTCCGTTCCAGACGTCGACGCGCCAACCAACCCTGCAACAGCAGACCGCCGAGGACCGCCAGGGTCAGGCCAAAGGCGGGCCAGACATAGAGGCCATGGCGTCCCATGCTCAGGGCTTGAGTCCAGTCCACCCCGGTCATGCCCGCGCCTCGCCCAGTTCCGCCTGCACCCACCGACTGCGCCACTCGCGCCGCAGCAGCTCCAGACGCATCCGCTGCAACAGCACGCCAGCGAAGAACAGATAGAAACCCAGCACCATCACCAGCAGCGGCAGCCACATGGCTGGCGGCATCGGCGGGCGCTCCACCAGGCTGAAGGTCGCCGGCTGGTGCAGGGTGCTCCACCATTCCACCGAGTACTTGATGATCGGCAGATTCACCGACCCCACCAGCGCCAGGATGGCGCAGGCCCGGGCAGCGCTTTCACGCTGGCCGATGGCCTGCCCGAGGGCGATGACGCCCAGGTAGAGGAACAGCAACACCAGCATCGAGGTGAGGCGGGCATCCCAGATCCACCAGGTGCCCCAGGTGGGGATGCCCCACAGCGACCCAGTGGCCAGGGCGATCACCGTCATCCAGGCGCCCAGGGGCGCGGCTGCGCGCAGGGCCACGTCGGCCAGCTTGAGCCGCCAGATCAGGCCGATGGCGCCGGCGATGGCGAGCAGCAGATAGCAGGTCTGCGCCAGGAAGGCGGCCGGCACGTGCACATAGATGATGCGAAAGCTGTCGCCCTGCTGGTAGTCCGGCGGCGCCAGGAACAGCCCCCAGACCAGCCCGACCGCCAGCAGCAGGCCGGCCAGCGCCAGGCAGGGTCCCTGCAGGCGGCCAGCCAGCCGGTAGAAGATCGCCGGCGAGCCCAGGCGATGCAGCCAGGTCCAGTTCATGTCGTCCTCGTCATTGGGCGGCGCCGATGCGCAGGCTGGCGGCCACCGCCAGGGGTGCCAGGGTCAGGGCCAGCAGGGTCAGGCAACCCAGCCAGAGCAGTAGCCCCGTCACCGGCAGGCCCAACCGGGCAGCATCCAGGGTGCTGGCGCCAAGAATGAGCACCGGGATCTGCAACGGCAGGTTGAGCAGCGCCAGCAGCAGGCCACCGCGCGCCAGGCCCACGGTGAGCGCCGCGCCGATGGCACCGATCAGGGTCAGCGCCAGGCTGCCGAGGGTCAAGGCCGCCAGGGTCGCTGGCAGGGCCGCGGCCGGCAGCCCCAGCATCAGCGCCAGCAGCGGAGTCAGGGCCACCAGCGCCAGGCCGGCGAAGCACCAGTGCACCAGCAGCTTGAGCAGCACCAGCAGCGCCAGGGGCTGGGGCGCCAGTAGCCAATGCTCGAGGGAACCGTCCTGCCACTCGCTGCGAAACAGGGCCTCCTCGCCCAGCAGCAGGGCCAGCAGCAGCGCGATCCACAAGAGCCCGGGTGCCAACACGGCGAGTTGCCGGCTGTCCGGGCCCAGGGCCAGGGGAAACAGGATCACCACTAGGGCGTGGAACGCCAGCGGCGTAAGCCACAGCGCCGGGCGGCGACAGGCCAGACGCCATTCGCGGCGCAAGATGGCCCGGCAGGCGCCGCTCACCGGTCACCGTCCAGTTGCAGACGACGATGACCGGCAGGCAGGTCATCCAGCTCACGATGGCTGGTCAGCGCCACGGCGCCGCCGGCGGCGCAATGCTCGTGCAAGCGCTCCTCCAGATGCCGGCAGGTGCCGGCATCCAGGGCCGTGAAGGGTTCGTCCAGCAGCCAAAGCCGCGGAGGATGGGGCAGATACAGACGTGCCAGGGCGACGCGGCGTCGCTGGCCGGCGGACAGCTGTGCGCAGGGTTCGTCCGCCCACTCGACCAGACCGACCGCCGCCAAGGCGGCGACGCAGACCTCGGTCGTAGCCGGTCGCCACAGATTCGCCAGGACCTGGAGATTTTCCACCGCTGTCAGGGCTTCGCTGACGCCGGGCGCATGCCCCAGCCAGAGCAGCTCGGCCGCCGGTGGCCGGCGCACGTCACCGCCATCGGCCGGCAGCAGCCCCGCCAGGATACGCAGCAGGCTGGTCTTGCCGCTGCCATTGACGCCCCCGATCTGCAGCAGCTCACCCGCCTGCACGCTCAGGCTCAGATTGTCGAACAGCAGGCGGCCGCCCCGTTCGCAACGGAGCGCGACGGCGTCGAGCAGGGGCTGGTTCAAGACAGGAGATCTCACGGCACTAAAGTCGGTCGGGCAATGGCCGTTAACCCGGCACACGCCTTTGAAGGCGCGCCATTATACACAGGCGACTCTTCCGGACCTGCCCGATGAACTCCATCTCTGCGATCCCACCCAGCGTCGGCGTCACGCCCGCCCTGCCCGTCCGGGCCGCGGCGGCGCAGGCGTCGGATGCCGGCGCGCAGATCCTGCAGGCGCTGCAGTCCCTCGACGACCTGATTCCGCCCGGCAGCACGGCCACTGCCGAGGTGCTCGCCACGCGGCCGGCCGGCCAGAATTTCCAGTTCCTGCTGCAACTGCAGCTCGCCCAAGGTGGCAGCGTCCTGCTCACCACCCAGAGCCCGACCAACAATTTGCCGGTGGGCAGCCAGCTGCTGGTGAGTACCCTGGGATCCACCCAGCTGGCGGTGCTGCTGCAAAGCCTGGAGGGCGACGCGCCGCCGCCGCCCTTGCAGCAACTGGATCTGCGCCAGTTGCCGGTAGGCACCACGCTGCAACTACGGGTGCTGAGCAACCTGCTGCAACAGTCCCCGGGAACGGCGCCTACCTACGAGGTGATCGCCAAGGCGCTGAGCTCCAACCTCGAAGGCCGCCAGCTCAAGCTGGAATCAGCTCGTCCGGTGCCGGTGGGCAGCCTGTTGACCGTGGTGATCAAGGACAGCCAGGAGGTCACGGTGCTGCCCATGGCGCAGCGCCTCGACCAGCTCGACATCGATCGGCAACTGCAGGGCCAGGGACAGCGGCAGCTGTCGATGAACGCCCTGCTGCAATGGCTGGAGGACGTCCCCGAGGCAGACCTGCCGCCCTCGGTCGGCGCGGCCCTCAAGTCGCTGCTGGCCAACCTGGAACACACCGAGGCCCTCACCACGGCCCAGGGCTGGACCCGCGCCCTGGCCCGCAGCGGACTGCAACTGGAGCAGCAGTTGCTGGATCGCAGCGGTCCCGACCTCCAGGAAGATTTCAAGGCCAATCTCTTGCGCCTGGTGGATCGCCTGCTGGCCAGCGTACCGGGCGATGCGCTGCGCAATCCCCAGGTCGCGGTTCAGACCGCCCAGCAGAATCTGCCCGATGCCCTGCGTCGGGCCCTGGGCGACGCCGCCACCGCCAATCGCCAACCCACCGCCCTGGACTTTCCGCTGGGCGAGCGCGATGGCCGTGGCCTCAGCGCCGCCAATGCCGAACTCGACGAATTGCTGCAACTGGCCACGGGTGTCATCGCCCGGCTGCAGACCCATCAGTTGGCCAGCCTGGCCCAGACCCAGGTACTGCCGGATGGCTACTACCTGTCCACCTGGCAGACCGAGATCCCCTGGCGCGACGGCGAGCGCCTTGGCGCGGTGCAGGTCCGCTTCCAGGAAGAACGCCCTCCGCCAGATAGCCGCGGCGAGGCCCGCGACAGCCTGTGGAAGGTGGAGCTGGCCTTCGACCTGGCGCCGCTCGGCCCGCTGCAGGTCAGGGCCCAACTCGCCAGCGGCCGGCTATCGAGCGAATTCTGGGCGGAAAAAGGTGCCACCGCGACCCTGATCGATACCGAATTGCCCCACCTGCGCGACCGTCTGCTGGCCGCCGGCTTCGTGGTCGGCGACCTCAGCAGCCGCCAGGGCCGCCCCGCACGCAATCCGCGCACCTCCCTCGAACAACGCTGGATCGACGACACCGCATGAGCACGCCCTCCCCCCGCCAGGCCATCGCCCTGTCCTATGACGGCAGCAGCGCTCCGATCCTCTCCGCCAAGGGTGATGCCGAACTGGCCGAGCTCATCCTGGCCACGGCCCGCGAGCACGAGGTGCCCATCTACGAGAACGCCGACCTGGTGCGCATCCTGGCACGCCTGGAATTGGGCTCGGAAATTCCCGAGGCGCTCTATCGCACCCTGGCGGAAATCATCGCCTTCGCCTGGCACCTCAAGGGCAAGTGCCCAGCGCACCTGGCCGACCAACCGGACCTGTCGTACGGCTGGGAGCGGATGCCGTAGGTTGCGGTTGAGCGCAGCGAAGCCCAACAGCCGGGCTTGGACGACACGTCGAAACCCGTCCAGATCTCGGCAGCGTTGGGCTTCGCTATGCTCAGCACCAACCTACGCCCGGTTTCAGCGGCCCTGCAACGAATGCCCGACGACGCCCTTCTCTTCCACCTTGGCGGCGTCCCAGAATGCGTCCATCTCCTCCAGGCTGGCTTCCTGCGGCGTGCGTCCCTGGGCTTTCAGCGCCTCTTCTATATAGCGAAAGCGTCGTTCGAACTTGGCATTGGCCTGGCGCAGGGCGTCTTCGGCATCGACGTGCAGGTGGCGCGCCAGGTTGACCATCACGAACAGCAGATCGCCCACCTCCTCCGCCACCTGAGCGGCCTGGCCGTTGGCCATGGCGTCGCGCACCTCATCCAGCTCTTCCTGGATCTTGGTCACCACCGGGGTCGCATCGGCCCAGTCGAAGCCCACGTTGGCGGCGCGCTTCTGCAGCTTGGCCGCGCGGCTCAGGGCCGGCAACGCGGCTGGCACGTCGTCCAGCAGCGACAGCTGCTCGGGCGCCATGGCCTTTTCCGCGCGCTCCTCGGCCTTGATCTCCTCCCAGCGCCGCTTGATGGTGGCCTCGTCGAGGCGCGGCAGGTCCAGGGGGCCGTGCAGGTCGCCGTCGGGAAAGACATGGGGATGACGGCGCACCAGCTTGCGGGTAATGCCGTCCACCACCTGGGCAAAGTCGAAATGGCCATCCTCGCGGCCCAGCTGGCTGTAGTAGACGACCTGGAACAGCAAGTCGCCCAGCTCGTCGCGCACCTGGGGGAAGTCCTGCTTGGCAATGGCATCGGCGACCTCATAGGCCTCTTCCAGGGTATGCGGCACGATGCTGGCGTAGTCCTGCCGCAGATCCCAGGGGCAGCCGTGCTGGGGATCGCGCAGCCGGGCCATGAGGTGCAGCAAGTCGTCGAGCTGGTACATGGGTAAATCCTGTCACTGGAAAAAGAACGAGGCGCCAGAGGCGCCTCGTGGGGTCGTCACCACATCGCTCAGGCGGCGCGATTACGACGGGCTTCGATGATGTTGGGCAGCTGCGAGATGCGCCCCAGCAAGCGCCCCAGGGCGTCCAGACCAGGGATCTCGATGGTCAGCAGCATGTTGGCGGTGTTCTCCTCGCGATTGGAGCGGGTGTTCACCGCCAGCACGTTGATCCGCTCGTTGAGCAGGATCTGCGAAACGTCACGCAAGAGGCCGGAGCGGTCGAAGGCCTTGATGAGGATGTCGACCGGATAGGTCTGCACCGGCACCGGTCCCCAGCTCACCTGAATGGTCCGCTCCGGTTCGCGACTGGCCAGCTGCAGGGCGTTGGCGCAGTCCTGCCGGTGGATGGTCACGCCGCGCCCCAGGGTGATGTAGCCGACGATGGCATCGCCCGGTACCGGCTGGCAGCACCCGGCGATCTGGGTGAGCAGGTTGCCGACGCCCTGGATCTGCACGTCACCGCGCTTGCCCGGCTTGTTGGTGGGTTTGCGCGGAAGCAGATCGAGGGTATCGACGCCCTTGTCCGGCTCCACCAGCTGCTGGGCCGCGTGCATCACGTGGGCCAGGCGCAGATCGCCGGCACCCAGGGCCGCGAGCATGTCCTCGGCGCCCTTGTAGTTGACCTTTTCGGCGAGGGTGTTGAAGTCCACCGGCGGCAGTGCCAAGCGCGACAGCTCGCGCTCCACCATGGCCTTGCCGGCGGCGACGTTCTGATCCCGCGCCTGGAACTTGAACCAGTGGACGATCTTGGCCCGCGCTCGCGAGGTGTTGACGTAGCCGAGGTTGGGGTTGAGCCAGTCACGACTGGGCGAGCCCTGCTTGCCGGTGATGATCTCCACCTGCTCACCGGTCTGCAGCTGGTAGTTCAGCGGCACAATGCGGCCATTGATCTTGGCGCCGCGGCAGTTGTGACCGATCTCGGTGTGTACCCGATAGGCGAAGTCCAGCGGGGTCGCGCCCTTGGGCAGATCGATGGCGTGGCCGTCGGGCGTGAAGACATAGACCCGGTCCGGCTCGATGTCGACGCGCAACTGATCGGCCAGACCGCCGATGTCGCCCAGCTCCTCGTGCCACTCCAGCACCTGGCGCAGCCAGGAGATTTTCTCTTCGTAGTGATTGGAGGCCGATTTGACGTCGGTGCCCTTGTAGCGCCAATGCGCGCAAACCCCCAACTCGGCCTCCTCGTGCATGGCGTGGGTGCGGATCTGCACCTCCAGCACCTTGCCTTCCGGGCCGATCACCGCCGTGTGCAGGGAACGGTAGCCGTTCTCCTTGGGATTGGCGATATAGTCGTCGAATTCGCGGGGAATGTGCCGCCAGAGGGTGTGCACGATGCCCAGCGCGGTATAACAGTCACGCACCTCGGGTACCAGCACGCGCACCGCGCGCACGTCATAGATCTGGCTGAACTCCAGGCCCTTGCGCTGCATCTTCCGCCAGATGGAATAGATGTGCTTGGCCCGGCCACTGAGGTCGGATTTGATCCCGGTGGCAGTGAGTTCGTCGCGCAACTGCCGCATGACGTCGGCGATGTACTGTTCACGATCCAGCCGCCGCTCGTGCAGCAAGGTGGCGATCTGCTTGTACTGCTGCGGCTCCAGGTAGCGGAAGGACAGGTCCTCCAGCTCCCACTTGATATGACCGATGCCCAGGCGATGGGCCAGCGGCGCATAGATGTCGGCGACCTCACGGGCCACCCGGTTGCGGCGTTCTTCAGTGGCATTCTTGACCGCGCGGATGGCGCAGGTGCGTTCGGCCAGCTTGATCAGGGCGACGCGAACGTCGTCGACCATGGCCACCAGCATGCGCCGCAGGTTGTCGACCTGGGTTTGGCTACCCAGCACCATGGACTTGCGCGGATTGAGACTCTCGCTGATCGCCGCCATGCGCAGCACGCCTTCGATCAGCTTGGCCACCACCGGCCCGAAATGCTCGGCCGCGGCCTCCAGGGTCGCCTTGCCCTCGCGCACCGCCCGATAGACGACGGCGGCGATCAGGCTGTCCTGATCCAGCTTGAGGTCGGCGAGGATCTCGGCCATCTCCAGGCCGGTACGGAAACTGGACGTGCCCTCCGCCCAGGTATGCTCGACCTGCCCGGAGTTCTCTTCCGCCGTGCGGGCGAAGCCGCAGGCATCCAGCAAGGCCTCGCGATCGAGATTTGGATCCACGCTCTGGATATGATCCAGCCAGGCGTGAAGGTTGATGCTGCCATCGACATTGACTGGCTGATGCGCTCTGACCTGTACCATCTACCCCTTCCTCACGGCGCAGCGTTCTCGCCGGATTGGCTCGCATCGGTTGGCGAGCCGTCGTTACCCGGGCATCCCGCCCGCTTCGAACAACACCATGGCTTCCACATGGGCGGTCTGCGGAAACATGTCGAGAATGCCCGCTCGTGTCATGCGATAGCCCTGTCGCACCAGCTCTCCCGCATCCCGTGCCAGGGTGGACGGATTGCAGGACACATAGACCAGCCGCCCTATGCCCAGGCCCCTGAGCTGCCGGACCACCTCCAGCGCACCGTCGCGCGGTGGATCGAGCAGGGCCAGCGAATGGGTACCCAGATCGGCGGGTAGCGGGTTCGACAGGTCCACCTGTAGAAAGTGCGCGTTGCCGATGCCGTTGTCACGCGCATTTTGTATTGCCCGGGATGTCATCGCCGCGACACCTTCGATGCCGGTGACCGCAGCCGCCTGCCGAGCCAGCGGCAAGGCGAAGTTGCCCAGGCCGGAGAACAGGTCGAGCACCCGATCGTCAGCCGTTGGCGCCAGCCAGTCCAGGGCCTGGGCCACCATGGCCTCGTTGATGGGCGCATTGACCTGGACAAAATCCCCTGGCCGATAGGCAAGGGTCAACGCCCACGGCGCCAGCTGGTAAGCCAGAACGGCATCGACCTGATCCGGCTCGGGCTCACCCTTGCCCTGCCACCAGAGCTGTACCTGCGCAGCGGCGCAGAACTCGCGCAGACGAACCTGATCGCCCGGCAGCAGCGCCTGGGTATGGCGCACCAGCAGCGCCGTCGCCGTGCCCTGGAAAAGCTCGACATGGCCGATGGCCTGGGGCCGTTCCAGGCTCCCCAGCACGCCCGGCAGCGCCCGTAAGAGAACCTGCAGCTCGGGTACCAGCACCAGGCAGTCGTCGGGCGTGACGATGTCCTGACTGGCTTCGGCGCGAAACCCCACTTCCAGCCGATTCTGCCGCTCATCCCAGCGCACCGCGACCCGGGCGCGCCGGCGATAGCCGAATTCGGGGCCCACCAAAGGCGCAGCCCAGACCAGCGGCTGGACCCCCGCCAGGCGCTGGAACTGCTCTGCCAGCGCCTGCTGCTTGAGGGTCAGCTGATCGGCATGGGGCAGGTGCTGCAAAGTGCAACCGCCACAACGGTCGGCCACGGTACAGGGCGGGGTGCGCCGCAACGGGCTGGCGTCCAGCACCTTCAGGGTACGGGCCTCGACCACCTGGCTGCGGGCACCGAGCACCCGTGCCTCGACGCGCTCGCCCGGCAGGGCACCGGCGACGAACCAGGTCCGCCCGCCTTCGTGACCGATGCCACGGCCGTCATTGGACAGACGATCGATGCCCAGCACCTGGCGCTTGCCGGTGGGTACCGCGACCGAACGCGCTCCGCCGGCCGGCTGGAAACGCAGGCCGCCACCGCCTCGCTTAGCGCGGGTCATAGACGCCGGTCGACAGGTAGCGATCGCCTCGGTCACAGATGATCGCGACGATCACCGCATTGTCCACTTCCCGGGCGATACGCAGGGCGCCCGCCACCGAACCGCCGGAAGACACGCCGCAGAAGATGCCTTCTTCCCGCGCCAGTCGGCGCATGGTGTCTTCGGCTTCCTGCTGGCCCATGTCGATGATGCGATCCACGCGGCTGGATTCGTAGATCTTGGGCAGATAGGCCTCCGGCCAGCGGCGGATGCCGGGAATGGCCGCACCCTCTTCCGGCTGCAGCCCGACGATCTGCACCTTGGGATTCTGCTCCTTGAGGTAGCGCGAGGTGCCCATGATGGTCCCGGTGGTGCCCATGGAGCTGACGAAGTGGGTGATGCTGCCATGGGTCTGGCGCCAGATCTCCGGACCGGTACCCAGGTAGTGGGCAACGGGGTTGTCGCCATTACCGAACTGGTCGAGCACCTTGCCGCGGCCTTCGGCCTGCATGCGGGTAGCCAGATCCCGCGCGCCTTCCATGCCGTCTTCCTTGCTGACCAGGATCAGCTCGGCGCCATAGGCGGTCATGGCCGCCTTGCGTTCGGCACTGGAGTTGTCGGGCATGATCAGGATCATGCGATAGCCCATGATGGCGGCGGCCATGGCCAGGGCGATCCCGGTGTTGCCGGAGGTCGCCTCGATGAGGGTATCCCCCGGCTGGATATCGCCGCGGGACTCGGCCTGCCGGATCATCGACAGCGCCGGGCGATCCTTGACCGAGCCGGCCGGGTTGTTGCCTTCCAGCTTGAGCAGCACGGTACTGCGGGTGTCGCCGGCCAGGCGCTGCAGGCGCACCAGCGGCGTGTTACCGATGCAATCGGCGATGGTGGGATAGTGCAGACTCATGAATCAGCTCGTTCCGCCAGGGGGTGAAAGCCTTCCATGATACCCCCAAACCCGCGTCGACCCTACCCACCCGACGCAGGGCTAGGGTCGCGGTGCAGCGGCACCGTCGCTGGCCAGCTCCAGGGCGGCCGGCAGGCTCAGCGACAGGATGGCTTCCGGCCCCAAGTTGGGCCGCAGCTGGGGCGTCACCTCCAGCCCGGGCAGCCCCGCCAGCCGTTCGGCCAGTCGTTTGGCGGCCTCGGGCGCGACCTTGCGGGTCATGTCCTCGGTGCCGGAAAACAGCGAGAGCTGCACGGGACGGGCACCACCCACCCCCTGGAACTCCTGGGCACGCTTGAGGATGTAGCCCTGCTGCCAGCCATAGGCCACGTCGCTCGCGACATAACGCTGGAAGGCCTGGGGTTGCCTGAAGAGCGTATCGAGCACGAACAGGCCACCGTAGCCATGCCCCCAGAGGGTCTGGCGATTGGGATCGAACGGCACGCTCTGGGTCAGCAATGGCTTGATGCGCTGTTCGATCAGATCGAGAAAGGCCCGCGAGCCGCCGGTTGGCCACTCCTTGCGTGCATCGTCACGATTGCGCCCGCCATTGACCGCCGGGGTGTAGTCGTAGGTGCGCTCCTGCATGGCATCCGCCGCGTCGGCATAGCCAATGGCGACCAGAACCGGGGGACTTTTCAGTTTATGCGGCGACAGCCAGACATCCTGGAGCTGCGCCAGGGCCGTCTCGCCGTCGAGCAGGAACAGCGCGGGATAGCCCATCATGGGTGCCGGTTGCTTGGGGATGCCGATATAGACCCGATAGCGCCGCTTGCCGTCCGCCGAGTCGAGCAGGTGCGTCTCGAAGCTGTAGTACATCGACCCCCGCTCCACCAGGGTGGCCTGCTTCGTTTCCTGGGCCTGGGTCGGTGCCATCCAGCCGGCCCCCAGCAACAGGGCGCCCGCCAGCATCAGACTGCAACTCTTCTTCAAAGGATCTCCTCGAACATAACCGTACCGGAACGACCGGCAATCCCTACCAGACCGCCGATGGCGCCAATGGTTGTCCACCCCGGCCAGGGACCGTGGCAGCCTTCGCGCATTTTCGCGGATCAATGTCGCGAGGGGGTGCGACCCCTTTCGCAAAGACTCTCTTTACATTTGGTAAAGAGGTTAGACTCGCCAATTTCCTCGGGGGACGCGTAGTGCTGGACGAATTGGGACTCAAGGGACGCATTCTGCTGTTGAGCGTCCTCCCGACCTGCTGCATGGCGGCCCTGCTCGGGGTCTACTTCAGCTGGGTCCAGCTGTCGGACATGCGCAGCCAGCTCATCGAGCACGGCCAGCTGGTCGCCCAGCAGATGGCGCCTCTTATCGCGCCGGCCATGCGCACCGGTGACAACGATCAGCTCAATCGCATCGCCCAACGGGCCCTCGATCAGGCCGACGTCCGGGCGATCAGCTTCCTTGATGCCGATGGCAACGTCCTCGCCCATGCCGGCCCCTCCATGACCGTGGAGCTGACCGGGCGCGACTTCCAGACCATCAGCATGAGATCCGGCCTCGACATCACCCACTTCAATCTGCCGGTGCAGACCCACGATCTGCGCCTGACCCGCAGCGACGGCAGTCCGGCCTCGCCCCAGACCCTGGGCTGGATCCAGCTCGAACTCTCCCACCACGCCACCCTGCTGCGCGGTTATCGCAACCTGGTGGCCGGCCTGCTGCTGATCCTGCTGGGCCTGGCCTTCACCGCCTTCATCGCGGTGCGCATGGGCCGGCGGATCAATCGTCCCCTGCAGGTGATCGCCCAGGGTGTCAGCCAGCTGCAGGAAGGCCGCCTGGAAACGCGCCTGCCCACCCAGCTCGGCAGCCCCGAATTCGACGAACTGGCGACCGGTATCAATCGCATGGCCGAAGCCATGGAAAACGCCCAGTTCGAGATGCAGAACAACATCGACCAGGCCACCGAAGACGTACGCCAGAATCTGGAAACCATCGAAATCCAGAACATCGAACTGGACCTGGCACGCAAGGCCGCCCTGGAGGCCAGCCGCATCAAGTCGGAATTCCTGGCCAACATGAGCCATGAGATCCGCACCCCGCTCAACGGCATCATCGGCTTCACCAACCTGATGCAGAAAAGCGAGCTGACTCCCCGCCAGCAGGACTACCTGAGCACCATCCAGAACTCCGCGGAAAGCCTGCTGGGCATCATCAACGAGATCCTCGACTTCTCGAAGATCGAGGCCGGCAAGCTCGTGCTGGAAAACCTGCCGTTCAATCTGCGCGACATGATCCAGGACACCCTGACCATCCTCGCGCCCTCGGCCCACGAAAAGCACCTCGAACTGGTCTGCCTGGTGTATCGCGACACCCCGACCCACCTGGTCGGCGATCCCCAGCGCCTGCGCCAGGTGCTCACCAACCTGGTGAGCAACGCCATCAAGTTCACCCACTCCGGCACCATCGCCGTACGGGCCATGGTCGAGGAAGAAACCGACGACCATGCCCAGCTGCGCATCAGCGTGCAGGACACCGGGGTCGGGCTGACCGACGAAGACCGGCAGATGCTGTTCCAGGCCTTTTCCCAGGCCGACAACTCCCTGACCCGCCAGGCGGGCGGCACCGGGCTGGGCCTGGTCATCTCCAAGCGCCTGATCGAGCAGATGGGCGGCGAGATCGGCCTGGAAAGCATTCCCGGCGAAGGCTCGGAATTCTGGATCACCCTTACCTTACCCAAGGCCCATGGCAGCGTCGAAAACCACAAGCGCATCGCCCTGGCCGGCCGTCGCGTTGGCCTGGTGGAACCGCACCCCCTCACCCGCCAGGCGCTGCAGCACCAGCTCGAGGAGTGCGGCCTGAGCGTCGAAGCCTTCGAGACCCTTGAACAGCTGAGTGATGCCGTCGCCCATCCGGCGTCCGGCAAGCTGCCGATCAGCCTGGCGGTGCTTGGCGTCAGCGCGCGTACCATTCCCCCGGATCTGCTCACCGAGCGCATCTGGGAGCTGGGTCGCCAGGACTGCAACACCCTGGTCTATTGCCCGACCACCGACCAGGCGGTGTTCCACGCCTCCCTGCCGGACGTCCACTGCCAGCTGCACGCCAAGCCGGCCTGCAGCCGCAAGCTCGAACAGGCCGTGGCCGAACTGCTCAACCAGCGCCCACAGCGCAACGAAAGCGGCGGGATGGGCATCACCGACCGTCCGCCCCGCCTGCTCTGCGTGGATGACAATCCAGCCAACCTGCTGCTGGTAGAAACCCTGCTGACCGATCTTGGTGCCCAGGTCACCGCGGTGGACAGTGGCTATGCCGCGGTGGAGGCGGTTCAGCAGGAGCGCTTCGACCTGGTATTCATGGATGTGCAGATGCCCGGCATGGACGGTCGCCAGGCCACCGAGGCCATTCGCGACTGGGAAGCCAGCGAGGGCGGCACCCCGGTGCCTATCGTCGCGCTCACCGCCCACGCCATGGCCAACGAGAAACGCGCCCTGCTGCAGAGCGGCATGGACGACTACCTGACCAAGCCCATCAGCGATCGGCAACTGGCCCAGGTCATTCTCAAGTGGACGGGCTTGCGCCTGCTGCACAGCTCGGCACCCGAGGTCACCAGCCTCAACAGCGGCGGCCAGGACATTTCCACCCTACCGGTGATGGACGCGGACGAAGGCCTGCGCCTCGCCGCCAACAAGCCCGACCTGGCCAAGGACCTGCTGAGCATGCTGCTCGCCTCCCTGGCGGCGGATCGCCAGGCCATCCGCCAGGCCCGCGAGGACGGTGATCGCATTGCGCTCATCGAACGCGTCCACCGTCTGCATGGCGCTACCCGCTATTGCGGCGTACCCCAGCTGCGGGCCGCCTGCCAGCACAGCGAAACCCTGCTCAAGCAGGGTGCTCCGACCTCCAGCCCGGCGCTGGAAGAGCTGGACGCCGCCATCGTCAACCTCTCCGCCCAGGCCAAGAGCCCGCTCTAGCGGGCGCTAGTCCTCGAACAGCCTGAGCTGCAGCGCGGCTTCGCGCAGATCCAGCAGGCGCACGCCGACGCCCAGCAACCGGACCGGCCGATTGCCACGGCGATAGGCCTGCTCCAGCAGGCGCCGATAGCTGTCGAGATCCCGACCGGCGCCCTGCTGCTCCAGGGTGGTCTGGGTGAAGTCGTGGAACTTGACCTTGATGAAGGGCCGTTCCGGGCGATAGCGATCGGCCAGCCGCACCAACCGCTCTTCGAGCTTGGCCAGCAATTCCGGCAACTCCTTCACACAGGCAGCGGCGTCAGGCAGGTCCTGGTCATAGGTGCGCTCCACGCTGGCCGATCGCCGCTGACTGTCCACCTTGACCTGGCGCTCGTCGATACCATGGGCCAACGACCAGAGTCGCTCGCCGAAGCTGCCGAATTCTCGCAACAGATCGAAGCGCGACCAGGTCTGCAGATCGCTGCACAGGACGATGCCGCGCCGCTTGAGCTTGTCCGCGGTGACCTTGCCGACGCCGTGCAGCTTGGCCACCGGCAATGTGGCGACGAAATCATCCACCTCGTGCGGCGCGATGACGAACAGGCCGTTGGGCTTTTTCCAGTCGCTGGCGATCTTGGCAAGAAACTTGTTGGGCGCCACCCCCGCTGACACCGTGATGTTCAGCTCATGCCACACCCGACGGCGGATGTCGCGCGCGATCAGGGTGGCGCTGCCGTTGAACAGGTCGCACTGGGTGACATCCAGGTAAGCCTCGTCGAGGGACAGCGGCTCGATCAGCTCGGTGTAGTCCTGGAAGATCCCATGGATCTGCCGCGACACTTCCTTATAGACATCGAAGCGCGGCTTGACGAAGACCAGGTCGGGACAGAGTTTCTGCGCCTGATGGGACGACATGGCGGAGCGCACACCGAAGGCGCGGGCCTCATAGTTGCAGGTGGCGACCACCCCACGCCGATCAGGGGTACCGCCTACCGCCAGGGGCTTGCCGCCCAGACGCGGATCGTCGCGCATCTCGATGGACGCATAGAAGCAGTCGCAATCGACATGAATGATCTTGCGCTGACGCTTGGGGGGAAGTTGGGCGGTGGAGTTGTCCGGAGCCATGGAGAGAGATGCCGGGCCGGGCACTGCGGCTGATTATCCGTACAGTAAGCCAAGCCCGTCCGCATTTGTCCATGGCGAACGACGAATCGACCGTTAACCGACGTCCTGCAACAGGCGTTGGCGATGAACGACCTCTTCACGCAGCTCATCGACCACGGCCTTGAGGTCATGGGCGTGATGCAACTGATCATAATAGAGGTGACGCTCGGCGATTACCCCATCTGGCGTGGTGACCATCAGTCGCGCGAAATGGTCGCTGCGCTCGAAGAACTCGATGCGTCCCAGACCCTGAAGATGATGAAGCAAGGTTTCCAGCAGGAGATTCATGGCGGCCCCTTGGACTTTCCTGGTCAAACGGCTCAGTCGCGCTGCCCATCGTCGAAAGGTGCACTCTCGTCGCCGGCGATGACGATCCGATCTTCTAATTGGCCGGATCGAACATGGCGAGACGGGGTATCCAGCAGCGCTTGCGCTGCGGTACGAAGCGTCTTCATGTCGTCGACGAGCAATTCGACTTTCTGCACGACTTGAAGTGCCATCTCGCCTGCGCCGTTGATACTGCTGCCGGTCAGGGCAAGGGAAAGATTGCACAGCTGGGCGACGAGCGTCGCTACATCCTGTTCCATCATGCGCATGATGCGCTGATCCAGACAACTCGAATCCTGGGAAGGGTGCATGGGGTTCTCCGCGAGACACCTCGAGGATAGCATATGGCCACCACCAGCCCTGGTGGTGATGCGGCGTTTTGCTATCACCGTCTCACTTGCTCGCGCGCTCTCATCGGATTCGTGGACCCTTTGCCACGCACACGGGTCGACTGATGACGTGCAACCAGGAGATCCCCCATGAAACGTCCCCTACTGCTTTCTTCCGCCCTGTTGATCACCCTGGCACTCAGCGGCTGCTTCGACCGTGACCAGTCGGATCAGCAAAATCGCTCCAGCGGTGAAAAGGCCTCGGTGCAGATGCAGAAAAGCGATACCGACAAGTGACCTTCCCTCGCCTCCTTAAATAAGCCTTTGAAGAATATTAAATTTTTTCCTTGACGTTTTTTTTCTTGGCCCTATACTGAGCCACATCGGACGCGGGATGGAGCAGTCTGGTAGCTCGTCGGGCTCATAACCCGAAGGTCGTTGGTTCAAATCCAGCTCCCGCAACCAAATTCGAAAAAACCACTCTTCTGAGTGGTTTTTTTTTGCGCTGAATTTGACCTGGGCCAGATCCCAGCGGTGCGAACTCTGGAGCTACAAGAGCTACAAAGGTTGGTATAGAGCTTTTTTATCTGTACAAGGCTTGGCAAACCGCGCGCGAGCAGTAATCTGACGCGCGTTTCCTGTCTAGAGGAGTTTGCATGACTGCACCTGATCCAGCCAAAGAGGTCTCCTCGAAGCCGGTATCCCCTGCGGATCATCCCGTTTCGCCCCCTCCCGCCCTACCCTGGCGCCTGCTGGAACGGCTGACCGCCTACCGGCAACCCATCGAGCTGGGTCTCACGCTGGTGTTGTTCGCCGTCGCACTGGTGGTGTGCTGGCACCTGCTGAGCAGCATCGATGGCGAAGCCCTGCACGATGCCCTGCATGACATCCCGCACTCGTCACTGATCGGCGCCCTCCTGGCGGCGGCAGCCGGCTTCACCATCCTGTTGGGCTACGAGTGGTCGGCCATGCACTTCGCCGACGTCAAGCTGCCGGCGCGGACCTGGACCCTAGGTGGTTTCACTGCCTTCGCCATCGGCAACGCGGTGGGTCTGTCCATGCTGTCCGGTGGTTCGGTGCGCTATCGCCTCTATGCGCGCAAGGGCCTCAGTGCCCTGGAAGTGGCGCAGATGACGGTATTTTCCAGCCTGGCGCTGGGAACCGCACTGCCACCGCTGGCCGCTATCGCCGCCTTGACCAATCTGCAGGCCTCCACCCAGGCCCTGCGGGTACCGGAGGCGGTGATCATCACCGTGGCCGGGCTGATCCTGGTCGGCTATGCGGTGGGTATCCTGGCATTGCGTCGCTGGCGCGCCCCCGAACAGCCCTCTGCCCATGCCCTGCACTTCCGCATCGGCAAGAGAGCGCTGCGTCTGCCGACCCTGCGCCTGTCCGCCCTGCAGCTGGCGATCACCATCCTCGACGTCGTCGCCGCGTCCATGGTGCTCTACCTGCTGCTGCCGACCGCACCACCCTTCGGTGCCTTCCTGCTCGTTTATCTGCTGGCGCTGGCCGCCGGGGTACTCAGCCACGTCCCGGGCGGCGTCGGGGTCTTCGAAGCCGTACTGCTGGCAGCCTTCGCCAACGAGCTGGGCGCTGCCCAGCTGGCTGCCGCCCTGGTGGTCTACCGGCTGTTCTATGTGCTGCTGCCCTTCGTGCTCGCCTGCCTGGTGCTGCTGTTCAGCGAAGGCCGCCGCCTGCTGTCGAACAGTCCGGCGGTTCGCGTGGCGTCCGGCCTGGCCGCGCCCATCCTGGCTATCCTGGTGTTCTTTTCCGGGGTAGTCCTGCTTTTTTCTGGGGTCACCCCTGAAATAGACACCCGTCTGGAAGGCATGGATTTCCTGCTGCCCCAGCGGTTGATCGACGCCTCCCACCTGGGCGCGAGCCTGATTGGCGTCGTATGTCTATTGCTGGCGCAGGGATTGCGCCGGCGCCTGTCCGCGGCTTGGGCGGTGACCTTGGTTTTGCTGTTGCTGGGCTCTCTGCTGTCCCTGTTGAAAGGTTTCGACTGGGAGGAAGCCTCCATCCTGGCGCTGACGGCCGCGCTGCTCGCCATCTTTCGCAAATCCTTCTATCGCCGTAGCCGGCTGATGGAGCAGCCGTTCTCGCCGCTGTACGTGACCGCCAGCATCTGCGTGGTCGCGGCCTCGGTCTGGCTGCTGCTGTTCGCCTATCAGGACGTTCCCTACGATACGCGCCTGTGGTGGCAATTCGCGCTGGACGCCGATGCCCCCCGCGGTCTGCGCGCGGCCTTGGGCAGTTCGGTACTGCTGCTGATCATTGCCCTGGGCTGGCTGCTGCGCGCCGCGCCGCCACCCATCGAAGCGCCCGATACGGCAGAGCTCGAACGGGCCTTCGGCATCGTGCGCAAATCCAGTCAGCCGGATGGCGGCCTGGTGATGACCGGGGACAAGGCCCTGCTCTTCCACGAGAGTGACGACGCCTTCCTGATGTACGGTCGCCGCGGGCGCAGCCTGATCGCCTTGTTCGACCCCATCGGTCGGGCACAACCCCGCGCCGAGCTGATCTGGAAATTCCGCGACCTGTGCGATCTGCACCATGCGCGACCGGTGTTCTATCAGGTACGCGCCGAGAACCTGCCGTTCTACATGGACATCGGCCTGACAGCCCTGAAGCTGGGTGAGGAGGCGCGGGTCGATCTGCACGCCTTCGATCTCGACAGCAAAGGCAAGAAGGACCTGCGCTATACCTGGAACCGGGGCCAGCGCGATGGCCTGTCCATCGAATTCCATGCACCCGGCGAAGCGCCCTTCGACGAACTCAAGGCCATCTCCGACGTCTGGCTGGAGAGCAAGCAGGTGCGGGAGAAAGGCTTCTCTCTGGGCCGTTTCGATCAGGCTTACCTCAAGCACTTCCGCATCGCCGTGGTGCGCTTCCAGGACCGAGCGGTGGCCTTTGCCAATCTGCTGGAAACCGAACGGCCTGACCTGGCCAGCATCGATCTGATGCGTGTCACCGCCGATGCGCCCAAGCAGACCATGGAATTCCTCATGCTCGGCCTGATCCTGCATTTCAAGGCCGCCGGTTTCGCCCGCTTCTCGCTGGGCATGGTGCCACTGGCAGGACTACACCCCCGTCGCGGCGCACCCATTACCCAGCGCCTGGGCGCCATGGTGTTCAGGCGCGGGGAACAGTTCTATAACTTCCAGGGACTGCGTCGCTTCAAGGACAAGTTCGATCCGGAATGGGAGCCGCGCTACATGGCCGTGCCTGCCGGCCTGGATCCCCTGGTAGCCTTCGCAGACACCGCCGCCCTAATCGCCGGGGGTTATACCGGCCTGGTCAAACGTTGAGAGTCCTATGCTGAAACGTGCACTCGTCGTACTGCTCGTCCTTCTGCTGATCGCCGCGGGCCTGGGCTGGTGGTGGTTTCATCGCTGGCCATCGGCTCCCCAGGTCAAGGTCCTGGCGCAGCCGGACGGCCGTCTGCTGACCATGGCCGCGCCCAAGGGTGAGCCGCATGCCCGCGTCGTGCTGGCGACCCCGCCCGATCTGCAGCTGGCGGATGCCGACCTGCTGAGCCTGGCAACCGACACCGGCGCCGAGATCGTTCAGTACGAAATCAAAGTGCTCAACAGCTGCCAGGCCCAGGGTGACGATTTCGCCACTGCGGCCAAGGAACTGAGCGGTGCTCCAACCTTCGTCGGCGGTATCGGCCCAGGCGCGTCCCGGGCATGGCGCTGGCTGGCCACCCAGGACAACGCCAAGGCTGCGGCCCTGAGCGTCGGCTTCAACGTGGAATCCCTGGATTGCCCGGATGCACTGCCGGCCAAGGCCGCGAACGGCCACTGGCATATCGCCTGGAACGATCATCCCACTGATGACTCCGCCATCTTCGTGCGCCAGCAGAGCAATGCCGATCTGACCATCGCCGACTATGGCACCGCCCTGCCGGTGGTACTGCGCGAGCAGCTCAAGACCCGGCTGCTGGGCGAGCACAACGATATCCCCACCATCGAGATGCCGGCCGATCCGGACGTCAAGCCCGGCCACCCCGACGTAGTGACCATCTTCTACTCCGGTGACGGCGGCTGGCGCGACATCGATCGTCTCTCGGCTCAGGCCATGAACGAAGCAGGTTATCCGGTGATCGGCGTGGATTCGCTGCGCTACTTCTGGCAGCACAAGAGCCCGGAACAGGTGGCTGCCGACCTGGCCAACCTGATGCAGGAGTACCGCGAGAAGTGGAACGCCAAGCACTTCGTGCTGGCAGGCTACTCCTTTGGTGCCGACATCCTGCCGGCGGTCTACAACCGTCTGCCCAAGGCGGATCAGGACCAGGTGTCCTCGCTGCTGCTGCTGGCCTTCAGCCGCAAGAGCAACTTTGAGATCGCCGTGGAAGGCTGGCTGGGCAAACCGGGCGACGAAGCCGACACCCTGCCGGAAACCAGCAAGATTCCCGCTGCCAAGCAATTTTGCGTCTATGGCGAGGAAGAGAAGGACGACAGTGGCTGCACGCAACCCGGTCAGCCGGGCGAGAAGCTGGGTCGCCCGGGCGGTCACCACTTCGACGAGAACTACGACAGGCTGGCTGACTTCATGGTCAAGGCTATCGAGGCCCGTACGCCGCAGTAGCTGTTGGGTAGAGCGGGCGTGAAGCCCGCTCTACGTCTCCTGAGTTGGAGACAGGCAGGCCTGCAAGGTCCCGTGAAACCCGCTGAAGACGGTACCGGAGTCGCCCGAATTTAAGACGGGCAAGGGAGCATCCTTCCAGGCCATGTCCAACGCAGCCTGACCAGCGCCTAGCAGAGACTGGGCAGTCACTCGGGGCCCGGACGAACGGCTGGAACAACAGGGCGGTCTCCCGCGGTCTATCGCTCCATCAGCCCCGGAGACCTTCGCCATGACTACACCGCTTTCTGCCGACGCCGCCAGCAAGATCCTGGTCGACGCCTTCCAGCCTCTGGGTTGCGTGGTGTCCTCTGGCGCCGATGGCCATGACCTGGCATTGGGTGTAGTCGATGCGCAAGGTAAGACGCTCTACGCGGAAGAGCAGCTCGGCGAAGCCGACTACAGCGATCCGCTACGCCTGGCCGGCTACATAGGCACCGTGCGCAGCGAACTGGAAGGCCGCGGCCAGACCCTCGATAGCTGGCAGATGCCCTTCATCACCGATCCTGACGCCCTGCCCCCGCCGGTATTCAACTAGGCAAAGAAAAGGCCCCTTCCGGGGCCTTTGTTCTTTCTGCGCTCGGTCAGATCTCGACCTGGGTGCCCAGCTCGATCACCCGATTCACCGGCAGCTTGAAGAATCTCAGGTTGCCGTTGGCGTTCTTCATCAGGAAGACGAAGAGATTTTCTCGCCAGGGCGCCATGCCCAGGCGCTTGGAGGCGATCACCGTTTCCCGGCTGAGGAAGTAGGTGGTGCGCATCGGGGTGAAATCCAGACCTGGATAGGGGCAATGGCTGAGCGCCAGGGGGATGTCCGGCTCGTCCATGAAGCCGTAGTGCAGTACCACCCGATAGAAGCCGTCACCAAAGTCCTCGACCTCCATGCGCTCGCCGCGCGATACCCGCGGCCGGTCCTCATAGCGCACCGTGAGCAGCACCACCTGCTCATGCAGCACCTGGTTGTGCAGCAGGTTGTGCAGCATGGCATGGGGGACCACATCGGTCCGCGCCGTGAGGAACACCGCGGTGCCCTTGGCGCGGAATGGCGGCTGGGCGCGGATGCTGCTGATAAAAATCGGCAGCGGCAGCGCCCCGTCGTCCAGGCGCTCCACCACCAGCTGCCGGCCACGCTTCCAGGTGGTCAGCAGGATGAAGATGATGATACCGGCGATCACCGGGAAGGAGCCGCCGGAGAAGATCTTCGGCGCGTTGGCGGAGAAGTACAGGACATCCACCATCAGGAAGCCGATCAGCAGCGGCACCATGATCCAGCGTGGCCACTTCCACAGCAGCAGGATCACCGCCGACACCAGGCAGCTGGTGATCAGCATGGTACCGGTCACGGCGACGCCATAGGCTTCGGCCAGGTTGGCGGAAGACTGGAAGGTGAGGATCAGGAAGATCACGCCCAGCATCAGCGCCCAATTCATCAGCGGGATGTAGATCTGCCCCTGCTCCTGGCTGGAGGTGTGCTGGATCTGCATGCGCGGGATGTAGCCCAGCTGGATGGCCTGGCGAGTCATGGAGAAGGCACCGGTGATCACCGCCTGGGAGGCGATGACGGTGGCCAGGGTCGCCAGGCCGATCATCGGCAACAGCAGCCATTCCGGCGCCAGCAGATAGAAGGGATTGCGCACGGCCGCGGGATCGGCGAGCAACAGCGCACCCTGACCGAAATAATTGAGCACCAGTCCCGGCAACACCAGCATCAGCCAGGCGCGAGCGATAGGCTTGCGGCCGAAGTGGCCCATGTCGGCATAGAGCGCTTCGGCGCCGGTAAGCGCCAGCACGGCGGCGCCCAGGACGATGAAGCCCTTCACCGGGTTGGCGGCAAAGAACTCCACCGCCCAGTAGGGATTGAAGGCCTTGAGCACCTCGGGCTGCTGGACGATGCCATAGACGCCCAGAGCGCCCAGGGTGGTGAACCAGAGCACCATCACCGGCCCGAAGAACTTGCCGATGGTGGCCGTGCCGCGCTTCTGAATGGCGAAGATGCCGACCAGGATCACCAGGGCGATGGGTACCACCCAGGCTTCCAGCCCATCGAAGGCCAGTTCCAGGCCTTCCACCGCCGACAGCACCGAGACCGCCGGGGTGATCATGCTGTCGCCATAGAAGAGCGCTGCACCGAACAGACCCAGCAGCACCAGGGTCGTGGCCAGCCGGGGCGAGCCTTGCGCCGCGCGACGGGCCAGCGCGGTCAGGGCCATGATGCCGCCCTCGCCCTGGTTGTCGGCGCGCATGACAAAGGTGATGTACTTGAGGGTGACGACCCAGATGAGCGACCAGAAGATCAGCGACAGGATGCCGAGTACGCTGTCGTGATTCAGCGGCAGGCCGTAGTGCGGGGAAAAGACTTCCTTGAGCGTATAGAGAGGGCTGGTGCCGATGTCGCCGTAGACCACGCCGGTGGCGAGCACGATCATTCCCAAGGCCGAAGGGGCTTTACCACCGTGCTCGTGTTCCGGACGGCTCATGCGAGGCTCCTAGAGTCGAAAATCGGCGCATCCTGCGCCGAAGCGGCGCCGGGATCAAGCTGAAAAGGCCAGGGGCGTGGTGCCGGCAACTTCTCAGCGCCGCGCTTCACGCACCCTAGACTCTCTCGTCGGCAAAAAGCTCGTGCTGTCGACAGGGCTTGCATGCCCCTTCCAAGCAGCGACAGAGATGGCTAGAATCGCGCGTTTTTTGATCAAGGCGCCTCCTGAGCGCCCGCCGAGGTTAGCCCATGTCCATCCAAACGTCCGCCCCCAAGGTCGGTTTCGTCAGCCTCGGCTGCCCCAAGGCCACCGTCGATTCCGAACGCATCCTCACCCAGCTGCGCATGGAAGGCTACGAGATCGTACCGACCTATGAAGACGCCGACGTAGTGGTGGTCAACACCTGTGGCTTCATCGACAGTGCCAAGGCCGAGTCCCTGGATGCCATTGGCGAGGCCATCGCCGAGAACGGCAAGGTGATCGTCACCGGGTGCATGGGTGTGGACGAGGGTAATATCCGCGGCGTCCACCCCAGTGTGCTGGCAGTGACCGGTCCGCAGCAGTACGAGCAGGTGGTCAGCGCCGTGCACGAGGTGGTGCCGCCACAGCTGGAGCACAATCCACTGATCGATCTGGTGCCGCCCCAAGGCATCAAGCTGACCCCGCGCCACTACGCCTACCTGAAGATTTCCGAAGGCTGCAACCACAGCTGCAGCTTCTGCATCATCCCCTCCATGCGCGGCAAGCTGGTCAGCCGCCCGGTGGGCGATGTGCTGTCCGAGGCCGAGCGGCTGGTCAAGGCGGGCGTGAAGGAGCTGCTAGTGATTTCCCAGGACACCAGCGCCTACGGCGTCGACCTCAAGTACCGGCTGGACTTCTGGAACGGCCAGCCGGTCAAGACGCGCATGCTGGAACTCTGCGAGGCGCTGTCGGGCATGGGGGTCTGGGTGCGCCTGCATTATGTCTACCCCTACCCCAATGTCGACGACGTCATCCCGCTGATGGCCGCCGGCAAGCTGCTGCCCTACCTGGACATCCCCTTCCAGCACGCCAGCCCCAAGGTGCTCAAGTCCATGAAGCGGCCGGCCTTCGAGGACAAGACCCTGGCGCGCATCAAGCGCTGGCGGGAGATCTGCCCGGAGCTGACCATCCGCTCCACCTTCATCGTCGGCTTTCCCGGCGAGACCGAGGAAGACTTCCAGTACCTGCTGGATTGGCTGACCGAAGCCCAGCTGGATCGCGTCGGCTGCTTCCAGTATTCGCCCGTTGAGGGCGCACCGGCCAACGAGCTGGGCCTGGAGCCTGTTCCGGACGAGATCAAGCAGGATCGTTGGGAACGCTTCATGGCGCATCAGCAGGCCATTTCCGCGGCGCGGCTACAACTCAAGGTAGGTCGTGAGATTGAGGTGCTGATCGACGAAGTGGATGACCAGGGCGCGATCGGCCGCTCCTATGCCGATGCCCCGGAAATCGACGGCAACGTCTATGTCGACAGCGCGACTCCGCTCAAGCCGGGCGACAAGGTCTGGGTGCGGGTCACCGACGCCGATGAATACGATCTCTGGGCGGAAGTGATCTAATCCTGCAAGCGGTGAGTGCCGGGCACATGGGCATGCCCGGCCGCACTGCAACTGGCGGTGGTCGATGACGGCGCCGCCGGCTGGCCGAGTTCGCGCAGGATCCCGCAGCGATCTCCCTCGCCTTCCCCCTGGCACTGGCGCCTCAGGGTCACCAGTTGCTCGCGTAGCTGATCCAGCTCGCGGATGCGCACCTCGACATGGTGCAGATGAGCACCGATCAGGGCATCCACCTGGGCACAGCCGGGTTCGCTGGTATCGCGCAGGGCCAGCAACGCGCGTATCTCTTCCAGGGTCATGTCGAGAGAGCGGCAATGACGTACGAAAAGCAGTCGCTCGACGTGGCTCTCGTCGTAACTACGGTAATTGCTGCTGCTGCGGGCGGCAGGACTCAGCAGGCCCTCACGCTCATAGTATCTGATGGTCTCGACCGCGCAGTCGGTACGCTTGGCCAATTCGCCGATCTTCATCGCCCCCACCTCAACGCTCTGTCAGCCATACAGACTGCCGCGCCAGAGGCTCTGGAGCAAGGTTTATCGGCGCAGGAGGGAGGTGCTGGCTAGGGAGCGTCAGTGGGCGGCGGATGGAGCCGGCCGCGACGGCGGGGCGGTGGAGAAAAGCCGACGCCCCGGCGATGAGTGGATCGCCAGGGCGTCGTAACAGCGACCAACCTAGTTGGCGTTGTTCTGGTAGAGCGCGGAGGCGCGCGCCGGATGTTCCGACTGGAACTGGGTCTGGGAATTGGCGCGAATGGACTTGCTGGACACATCACGGCTGGCAGCCGATGCGGTGCCTGACAGTAGACCCAGGAACAGAACGGTAACGATGGCTTGGACGCCTAGGACTTTCATAGCGAATACCTCTTGGTTGTGCTGTTTCAATAGACACAGCGTACCTCTAGTACCAATCCGCTAAAAAGTAGCCTTTTAGAGAGTGATCATTACCTAAAAGGCAAATATCGTAGGAGAACTCTTGCCACTCTCCGGTCGTCTCTTGCCTGATTGTCCAGCGGCTAGCGCAGCTCTACCAGATGCTTTTTCAGCCCCATGGCGTCATCAGCACCCAGGCTGGTCATGTGGAAGAAGCCATAGTCCTCCAGATAGCTCCAGTGACTCAGGGGCCCCTTGCTCGCCTTGCCATGCCGACACTCCAGCGCCTTGGCTCGTCCGCTCAAGGACGCCAGTACCTGGCGGGCCTCGCCCTCGGCTACCACCTTGCAGGACACCTGGATCTCCCGCTGCTCGCGACCCTGCAGATTGCCGGTCAGGGTCTGCTGCGCCTGATAACCGACCTGACTGCCCACGGCCAGTGCCCGCCAGTCACCATTGAACGTCAGGTGTGTCAGGCTGGCCGATTCTTCGACCGGCAACCCACCGTTGTCGACCTCCGTACGCCGCACCAGATCGATCAGGCCACGCCAGCTGAGCGCATCCATCCGTGCTGCCTTGCCCTGTGCAGTGAACCTGAACAGGCCTGGCAAGGGGCCGGCACTGACCTGCAGGGCCTGGCGATAGGGATGAGACTGGCCGGCGTAGCGACTCTCGCCCTCCTCCACTACGGTCTGAATGGCGGCACGGGGCGCGGGTAGCGCCAGCGCCTGGAGGGCCTGCAATGGCTGAGGCTGGGCCACAGGCAACTCGGTCGGAGATGCCATGGTCGAGCCTGGGGCCGCGGCGGCCGGAGTGGTCGCCACCGCAGGCATTCGCGGTGCGGCCAGCAGAGCGTCACGATGATCGCATACGGCTTCCAGCACATGCCGACGTTCGACCGGAGCGGTGGTGAAGGTCTCCTGGGTCAACCTGGCCGGTTCGCTATCGGTGATGCGACCGCTGTCATCGAGGCCATAGCGCGCCAGCAGGAGGTAGCGGCGCGCCGTGCAATCCGCGGCCAGGGATTCACGCCACTGGCGCACGGGGGCGCTGTAGCGCGGCGTCTTGACCGTAACGCCCAGTTGCTGCCCGCGCCAAAAACGACGGACGCCTTGACCGTCCACCAGGCTGTTGCGGTCGATGACCAGGGTATCGCCACCGGCGGAACTGGCCAGGACGCGCCAATCCGTGTTCGCCGGCTGGGCGCAAAGTGCCGCGATATCGGCACGCTGCCTCAGCGCGGCGCTCTTGGCGGTGCTCAGGGGCAGCGGTGCGGCATAGGCATTCACCTGCCCTGGATAGACTCGCTGGGCGCCATCGAGATAGAGCAGCTCCGCCTGGTCGGCGGCGCAGTCCAGAGCGACCAGCGCCGACCCCTCTTCCGGCAAAGCCAGCGCGAATTGGAGCCGAGAGCCGTCTCGTAGCACGCTTTCTGGCATGAGAGGACGAGTGAAGAGGTCTTCGGCCTGGGGAGCAGGCTCGGTCGACTGCTGCTGAAGGGTGCAGCCGGCCAGGATCGATAGCAGGCAGAGGGCGGAAAGACGACTGGGAATCATGGATCCTCTCGGCAGCAAATCGCGATGGATATCGCGAACAACGAACTGGACCTGAACGAAATGCGTCTGGTGCGGATCAATAAGGGAAGCATGTCGTTTGGCATGACCTCCCCCGTTCCCACAACACGAGGTGCATTTATGAATACCGATCAGATCATAGGCAATGCCAAGGACGCTACCGGCAAGGTCCAGGATAGCTTTGGTGCCGCCACCGGCAACACCGACTGGCAAGCCGAAGGCAAGTCCCGTCAGCTAGAGGGCAAACTGCAAGAGCAGTATGGCCAGGCTGTCGATTGCGCACGCAACGTGACTGCCGACAAACCCTTTACCGCACTGGCCGTGGCCGGTGGCATCGGTTTCGTCCTCGGCGTACTGCTGTCGCGCTCCTGATCGGAGACGCGGGGCTGGCCGTGATGCCAGCCCCAAAACAAAAAGGCCTGCTCAGACAGGCCTTTTTGTTTTGGGGCTTTTCACTGATTGAGGGTGAGGAGATGCTTGCGTACCGTCTCCACGATGTCGCCGATATTGAAGGGCTTCTGGAAGACGGCGTCGAACAGCTCGGAACTCTCCTGCGCCAGATGCGCCTGGGCGCCGCTCATCAGGATGATTGGAAGGTGCTGCAGGCCCTGACGTTCACGTAGCGCTTCTGCGAGCTCGCGGCCATTCATCACCGGCATCATGAAATCGGTGATGACCAGCGACGGTAGTTCGCGATCGAATACGTCTAGCGCTCGGCGGCCGTTGCTCGCCTTGACCACCATGTAGCCTTCGTCTTCAAGAGCGAAGGCCAGGATGTCCGCTATCAGAAATTCGTCATCGACTACCAGTATCGTCGTCATGTGGAAGCTCTCCCAGCCGACGCGATCATGGTTGTATTGAGGGCATGGCTGAACCTGAAAGCACCTTCACCATGTCTTTGAACGCCTTTTTCAGTTCGATTCCCGAGTCATCTATCACCATCTCGCGTAGCGAGGGGTCATAAAGGCTATCCCGCACCTTGAGGATGGACAGGACCCTTTTGATCTCTGCCTCAGCCTCGACGAATCGCAGCAAGATCAGATTGTCCACCATGCTCGAAAGTTCGGGGGCCGGCGCTGCTATATCCGCGCCAAACACGTCCCGTAATTCCCAGGTGGCTAGAACTGTGACGCCCTGGGTACGCAGCTCGTTCAGTAATGCGCTGAAGTATTCGATGAGCCGCCCCTGGGGCAGGGCGAAGCGGGCGATGGCGCCCAGACTGTCGATCACCAGCCGCTTGATGCCATGCTGCTTGACCAGCGCGAGCAGCTTCAGACCTACCTCATCAAGGCGCAATTCGGTCGTGGGCTGCCAGTGCATATGCAGCGCGCCCTCGTCGATACGGCCGGCCAGATCGAGCCCTAGGGCATTGGCCTTGAGCTGCAGCCGCTCCGGCGGCTCATAGAAGCTGAACATCAGACCGGGTGCCTCGGGCGTGCAGGCGGCCAGGAAGTTCAGGCAGATGGACGTCTTGCCGGCCCCCGAAGGCCCCATGAGCAGCGTGGTCGAACTTTCCGGCAACCCGTTTTCGATCATCGCATCCAGCGAGGCCACGCCGCTGGTCACCCGCTGGTGACCGACGCGGTAGGTTGCCCCGGCCGAGGGATCTCGATACAGGGTTTCCAGCCGTGGAAACACCGTGATGCCGGCATTGGAGATGGTGAATTCGTGAAAACCCGACAGGGCTCCGCTACCGCGGGTCTTGCGCAGCGCCATACGGCGGATACTGCGACTGCCGATGTCCTCTTCGTGCAGATCCAGCACGCCATCGACCATGGTGTGTTCCGGACTGCCGTCTTCGAGGCGAGCGCTGGTGAGAAAGATCACCGTACAGCCGGCGAAGGCCGCGTGCCCCTGCAGTTCGGCGATGAACTTCTTGGTGTCGATGGGCGTTTCCGCGCGCGAGCGGGCATTGAGCAGGCCGTCCACCACCAGCAGACTGGCCTTCTGCCGGCTGATTTCTCGCCGCAAGAGCCGCACGACCTCATCCAGCCCTTCGCCTTCCATGGTATCGAAGGCACTCAGGTACTGGACCTGATCCCCGATGCAGGAACGATCGAAGAAATCCAGTGTGGAAAAGAACTGGAACATCCGCTCGTGAGTTTCCGACAGCATGGTCGCGAACAGCACCCGGCCACCGCCACGCACATGATTGAAGGCGATCTGATTGGCCATGATCGATTTGCCGGAACCCGGACGACCCTGGATGACATAGGACGCACCTGCAACCAGGCCTCCTTTCAAGATCTCATCCAGCCCCTGGATACCGGTTACGACGCGCTCGAGTCGATTCAAGAACGATGCCTCAAACTAATGATGTGTCTGGGACGCCTTTGGACAGGCGCCCGGTGCTTCGCAGGCAAGAGGGTATAAGCCTGGTGCGCAAATAGCCAGCTAGAGCGCGCGCGTTCAGCCGCGTTTGCGAATCAGGCCTTCCTGGGCCACCGAGGCCACCAGCTGGCCCGCGCGGTTGTAGATGCTGCCGCGGCACAGGCCACGCGCGCCGCCCGCCCAGGGGCTGTCGATGGCGTAGAGCAGCCAGTCGTCCAGGCGGAAATCGCGATGAAACCAGACCGCGTGGTCGAGACTGGCGATCTGCAGGGAGCGATCCCAGAAACTGGTGCCATGGGGCAGCAGCGAACTGGGCAGCAGATTGAAGTCCGATGCATAGGCCAGCAGGTAGCGGTGCAACGCTGGCTTATCCGGCAGATCGCCAGTGGCGCGGAACCAGACGTGGCGGACCGGCTCGGTGGGTTCCGGCTTGAAGGGGTCGGTAAAGACCACTGGGCGCATCTCGATAGGTCGTGGTCCCAGTAGCTTGTCGCGCAGCGGAGCCGGAATCAGCTCGGCATAGCGCTGGGCGTGGGCGATCTCCGATTGCAGGGTCTCGGGCGCGGGCACCTCGGGCATGGAGGTCTGATGCTCGAAACCCGGCTCCTCTATATGGAAGGAGGCGCTGCAGAAGAAGATGGGTTGCTCATCCTGAAAGGCGGTGACCCGGCGCGTGGAGAAGCTGCCACCGTCGCGGATGCGATCCACCTGATAGGTCACCGCTTCCACCGCCGAGCCCGCGCGCAAGAAATAACCATGCAGGGAATGCACGCGGCGCTCCGCCGGGACGGTCTGACTGGCCGCCGACAGGGCCTGCCCCAGTACCTGGCCACCAAAGAGCTGGGGAAAGCCAAGGTCCTGACTGCCGCCGCGATACAGGTCGGGAGCCAGGGAGTCGAGGCTCAGGAGATCGACCAGGTTGTCCAGCACCTTGCTCATGGGTAGGGTTCCTTGACAGAGAGTGGCCATCATACGCAAAACCGGTCAAATCCTGTGCGTTCGCCGTGCATCTGCCCACGTTACTCATCGTATGACGACAATTGGTGGAGCTTGTGGCTGCAATAGCGGTCACAATGACGTATTCGCTGTTCGCTCGCAGGCTTCCTCTCCATGACCGAAACCTCAACCGCTTCGTCTCCTGCACCCTCCGCGCCTCAGATTGCGGAGCTGGGCAAGCGTCTCGGGCACAACGACGTCTTCTTCGCCGCCGTGAAGAAGACGCGTATGCCGATGATCGTGACGGACCCGCATCAGCCGGACAATCCGATCATCTTCGCCAACGAGGCCTTCTTGCGCACCACCGGCTACGAGCTGGATGAAGTGATGGGCCGCAATTGCCGTTTCCTGCAGGGGCCCGATACCCGTCCGGAACACATCGCCGAAATCCGCAACGCCCTGCGCGAACACCGCGATTGCAACGTCGAGTTGCTGAACTATCGCAAGGATGGCACCACCTTCTGGAATGCCCTCTTCATATCGCCGGTCCTCGACGCGGAAGGCACGCTCATCTACTACTTTGCCTCGCAATTGGATGTGTCCCGCCGCCGCGATGCCGAGGACGCCTTGCGCCAGTCGCAGAAGATGGAGGCGCTGGGCCAACTCACAGGCGGTATCGCCCACGATTTCAACAACCTGCTGCAGGTGATGGTCGGCTACCTGGACATCCTGCGAATCAATCTGAATCGTCCCGAATTGGACCGCGACAAGGCCAAGCGGCATGTCGACAACACCCGCGATGCGGTGAATCGAGCCGCGACCCTGACGCAGCAGTTGCTGGCCTTCGCCCGCAAGCAGCGCCTGACCGGGCGTGCGGTGGACCTGAACAAGCTCATCGAAGCCGGCCAGGGACGTTTCTCGCAGGCGTTGGGCGCCCCCTTCCGCTTCATCTTCCGTCCCGCCCACAGTCTGTGGAATTGTCGCCTCGATCCAATCCAGCTGGAAACAGCGCTGCTCAACATCATCGACAACGCCCGCCTGGCCATGGTGGAGCGTGGTACTGGCACCCTGACTCTGGAAACCCTCAATGTAGAGGTCAATGGGCAGGATCTGGCCCATGGTGGACTTTCCCAGGGACACTATGTCTGCATCGCCCTCACCGACACCGGATGTGGCATGTCCACCGATGTGCTCGGGCGTGCGCTGGATCCCTTCTTCACCACCCGTGACGAGGGCCAGGGCAGCGGCCTGGGCCTGTCCATGGTCTATGGCTTTCTCAAGCAGTCGGGCGGTCTGGTCCGGCTCTATTCCGAAGTTGGGATAGGAACTTCAGTACGTCTCTACTTCCCGGTCTCGGAGGAGGAGGCGCGCGAGCATGCGGCACCGCTCCCTAGCCTGCACGAGGATGGCGGTGGCTCCGAAACGATTCTGGTGGTGGACGACCGCCCGGACGTGGCAGCCCTGGCCCAGGCCATCCTGGAAGAAACTGGCTATCAGGTGCTGGTCGCGCACAACGGGCAACAGGCTCTGGATATCCTCGCCCGTGAGCCTTCCATCGATCTACTGTTCAGTGATCTGATCATGCCCGGCGGTATGAACGGTGTCATGCTGGCCAAGGAGGCGCAAAAGCGGCAACCGCACCTGCGTATCCTGCTCACCACCGGCTATGCCAACAATGCCCTGGACGTCGAGGAAGGCAATGGCGAGCGCTTTCCCATCCTCAACAAGCCCTATGGTCGCCAGGATCTGACCCGTTGGATTCGCCGCATGCTGGACGCCGAGCAGCCATGAGTGACGAAGCCCTGGAGCGCGAGCCAGCCAGCTGTGACGCCGGGCAGGATGGCCCGGTGGATCTCCAGAGCTTCCTGGCCTGTCTCGAACGGGTGGGCAACAGTCCCGAGCAGGTGTCGGTCCAGCATCTGATCGATGCCATCGGCAGTCGCTCCTTCGGCCCCATGATCCTCTTGCCAGGTGTGCTGGCGATTTCGCCGCTGACCGGCATTCCCGGCATCGCCACCGCCATCGCCGTCTTCGTGATGCTGGTGAGTGCCCAGTTGCTGCTGGGACGCGACCATTTCTGGCTGCCGCGCTGGGTCCTGCAGCGCAATGTTTCGCGCGGCAAGCTGCGCAAATCGCTGCGGCTGCTGCAGAAGCCGGCGCGGTGGGTGGACAAGGTGGTCAGGTCACGCCTGCGGGTGCTCACCTCGCGACCGGCGCACTTCGTCACTGCCCTGCTCTGCATCCTCATCGCCGCGACCATGCCGGTGCTGGATCTGGTGCCCTTCGCCAACACCACGGCCGGGCTGGCCCTGACCTCCTTCGCCCTGTCGCTGATCGCCCGCGACGGGCTGCTATTCCTCCTGGCACTGGGCTTCTGCACCGGGATCATCTGGTTCATCCTGGAGCTGTTGGTGTTTTGAGCGCCCGTCTGCCGCTGGTCTATCACGAGGACTACAGTCCGCCCTTCCCCGCCAGCCATCGCTTTCCGATGGATAAATTTCGCCTGCTGCACGAGCACCTGAGCGCGACCGGCATACTGGGCGCGGACAATTGGCAGCGCCCCGAGCCATGCCCAGACGCGCTGCTGGCCCTGGCACACGCGCCCGACTACATTCAGGCCTTCCAAGCCGGCGAACTGGCACCACCGCTGCAGCGCCAGCTGGGCCTGCCCTGGAGCGAAGCCCTGGTGCGCCGCACCGTCCGCGCGGTGGGCGGCTCCTTGCTCACCCTGGAATTGGCGCTGCGCCATGGCCTAGCCTGCCACCTCGCCGGCGGCACCCACCATGCCCACCATGACTATCCGGCCGGCTTCTGCATCTTCAATGACCTGGCGATCCTGGCGTTGTCACTGCTGGAAAGCGGTCGCGCCGGGCGGGTACTGATCCTGGATTGCGACGTCCACCAGGGCGATGGCACGGCGCGCATTCTCGCCGAGGTCCCTGACGCTATCACCGTCTCGCTGCACTGCGCCACCAACTATCCGGCACGCAAGGCGCAAAGCGACTGGGATATCCCGTTGCCACGCGGCCTGGACGACGCTGGCTATCTGCGGGTCCTCGACGACGCCCTGGGCTATCTGCTGCCCCTCCACCAGCCCGACGTGGTGCTCTACGACGCCGGGGTGGATGTGCATCGCGACGATGCCCTGGGGTATCTGGCGCTCACCGACGCCGGCCTCGCGGCTCGTGATGGCCTGGTCTTGCGACGCTGCCTGGCGGCGGATATACCGGTGGCAGGGGTGATCGGCGGCGGCTACTCGGCCGATCGCACCGCCCTGGCCCGCCGCCACGGGATCCTGCACCACACGGCGACCCAGGTCTGGCATGAGCTGGGCCTGAACTGAACGGGAGTTTTCATGAGCAAGACCGCCAAGACATCTGAATCCAGCCAGGCACGCCTGGCCGTGCTGATCGACGCTGACAACGCACCCGCCGCCATCGTCGACGGGCTCATGGCCGAGATCGCCCGCTTCGGCGTGGCCAGCGTCAAGCGCATCTATGGCGACTGGACCCAGCCGCAACTGAACAGCTGGAAGAAGGTGCTGCTCGACCATTCCATCCAGCCGGTGCAGCAATTCGGCTACACCAAGGGCAAGAACGCTACCGACAGCGCCCTGATCATCGACGCCATGGACCTGCTCTACACCCGGCGCTTCGATGGTTTCTGCCTGGTCTCCAGCGACAGCGACTTCACCCGCCTGGCCGCGCGACTGCGCGAGGAAGGGCTGACGGTCTATGGCTTCGGCGAGGAGAAGACGCCGGATCCCTTCGTCTCGGCGTGCGACAGATTCATCTACACCGAGATTCTCAGGTCCAAGCCACGCGAGGAGAATCGCGAGACGACGCCTGCCGACAAGCCCGCCAGCAGCAACCGCGGCAAGCCCAAGTTGAGCGCCATCCTCAAGCTCATCGAACAGGCGGTGGAAGATGCCTCCGACGAAGGCGGCTGGGCGAATTTGGGGCTGGTCGGTACCAACTTGGGCAAGGTGCGTCCGGACTTCGATGCCCGCCTCTATGGGCATCGCAAGTTCAGCGGTCTGGTAAAGGCCCATGGCGATCGATTCGAGGTTCAGGAACGGGATCCCGCCGATGGCAGCGCCGGCAAGGCCGTCTACATCCGCAACCGTTGACGCCGTCCCGCTTGCCCGGCTCTGGACCGGGCAATGGCAGCGAAAGCCGGTGATCGGTCGCCATCAAGGTGCCATACCATCGGTCTGACGTTGCGGAACCGCTCGGCTGGCGGCGGCCTCCACCTCTAGGTAAACGCTACCCAACGGAGACCGCCATGCGAGCCTTGACCTACCACGGTGCCCACGATGTCCGTGTCGATACCGTACCTGATCCGACCATCCAGGATGCCGACGACATCGTCCTGCGGGTAACCGCCACGGCCATCTGCGGCTCGGACCTGCACCTGTATCGCGGCAAGATTCCCACGGTCGAGCATGGCGATATCTTCGGCCACGAATTCATGGGCGTCGTCGAGGAAACCGGACCAGCCGTCACCGCGGTCCAGAAAGGCGACCGGGTAGTGATTCCCTTCGTCATCGCCTGCGGCAGCTGCTTCTTCTGCAACCAGGATCTCTACGCGGCCTGCGAGACCACCAATACCGGGCGCGGCGCCATTCTCAACAAGAAGCAGATCCCGCCGGGCGCGGCGCTGTTCGGATTCAGCCATCTCTACGGTGGCGTACCGGGCGGCCAGGCCGAATACGTGCGCGTACCCAAGGCCAATACCGGCCCCTTCAAGGTGCCCGGCACCCTCGCTGACGAAAAGGTACTGTTCCTTTCCGATATCCTGCCCACCGCCTGGCAGGCCGTGCTCAACACCGGCATCGGCCAGGGTTCGAGCATCGCCATCTATGGCGCCGGACCGGTCGGCCTGCTGTCGGCCGCCTGCGCGCGGATGCTGGGTGCCGACCGTATCTTCATGGTCGACCACCACCCCTACCGCCTGGCCTATGCCCAGCAGACCTATGGCGTCATCCCGATCAATTTCGACGAGGACGACGATCCAGCGGCCACCATCATCGAGCAGACGCCCGGCAAGCGGGGCGTGGACGGAGTCGTGGATGCCGTGGGCTTCGAGGCCAAGGGCAGCACCACCGAGACCATTCTCGCCAACCTCAAGCTGGAAGGCAGCAGTGGCAAGGCCCTGCGCCAGTGCATCGCGGCCGTACGACGCGGTGGCACCGTGAGTGTCCCCGGGGTCTATGCCGGCTTCATCCATGGCTTCCTGTTCGGCGACGCCTTCGACAAGGGCCTGACCTTCAAGATGGGCCAGACGCATGTCCAGCGCTATCTGCCGGAGCTGCTCGAACACATCGAGCGCGGCGATCTCGCCCCTGAGGCAATCATTACCCACCGGATGTCCCTGGAGCAGGCGGTCGAAGGCTACAAGATCTTCGACAAGAAGCAGGAAGACTGTCGCAAGGTGATCCTCACGCCTGGCCGGACCGAGCCACTGGTGCCCGAGCGCCTGGAAGAGCCCTTGGCAGCGCCACTGGGCCAAGCCGGCGTGGTCTAAGAGCCTAGCACCTCGCGTACAATGGCGGCCTTTCCGTAGTCCCCTGGATGCCGCCATGCCGCTCTCCCCTTCCACCCCTGCCGTCGCTGTCATCGGGGGTGGCCCCGCCGGTCTGATGGCGGCCGAGACCCTGGCCGCAGCCGGCATGCCTGTCGACCTCTTCGATGCCATGCCCTCTGTCGGCCGCAAGTTCCTGCTGGCAGGCGTGGGCGGTATGAACATCACCCATGCTGAAGAGCAGGCATCGTTCCGTCAGCGATACCGTGAGCGCGAAAGCCAGGTAGGCGTCTGGCTCGACACCTTCGACAGCGAAGCCTTGCGCGCCTGGATACATGAGCTGGGCATCGAGACCTTCGTCGGCACCTCGGGGCGGGTGTTTCCCGCCGACATGAAGGCCGCGCCGCTGCTGCGCGCCTGGCTACATCGCCTGCGTGACCAAGGGGTGCGGATCCATACCCGCAGCCGTTGGCTCGGCTGGGACACCGAAGGCCGGCTACGCCTCGCCACTCCAGAAGGTGAACGGCTGTTGCAACCACAAGCCTGTGTGTTGGCATTGGGCGGCGGCAGCTGGCCACGCCTGGGCTCGGATGGCGCCTGGCAAACCCTGCTGGCCTCGCGCGGCATCGAATTGCGCCCACTGGAACCGGCCAACTGCGGTTTCGAGGTAAAGGGCTGGAGCGATTTTCTCAAGACCCGCCATGCCGGCGCGCCGATCAAGCCCGCCGCCCTGGCCTTGCCCGGCCGGCCAGCGCGCCAGGGCGAATTCGTCCTGACCGATACCGGGATCGAAGGCAGCCTGGTCTACGCGCTAGCTGCCGAGATCCGTACGGCCATCGACCGCGACGGCCAGGCAACCCTGAGCCTGGATCTGGCACCCCAGCGCAACCTGGCCGAACTGGACCGGGCCCTTTGCAGACCCCGTGGCAGCCAGTCCCTTGCCAACCATCTGCGGCGCCATGCCGGAATCGACGGCGCCCGAGCCGCCCTGCTTCGCGAGCTGGCTCCGGCCGAGGCCTTCCAGGACATGACCCGGCTGGCCCAGGCCTGCAAGGCCGTGCCCCTCACCGTGGTCCGACCGCGCCCCCTGGCGGAAGCCATCAGCAGCGCTGGCGGCGTGCCCCTGGAGGCGCTGGACGACGGCCTGATGCTCCGGCAACTGCCGGGGGTCTTCTGTGCCGGCGAGATGCTTGATTGGGAATCTCCCACGGGCGGCTATCTGCTCACCGCCTGCTTCGCCAGTGGTCGGGCAGCGGGCCAGGGCGTGTTGCGCTGGCTGGCCGGCCGCTAGCGTCAGGCCGGGCGCTCGACGAACTCGGTGGCTGGGGAGCCATTGGCATTGTGCTGGCGGATCACCGCCGGGCGCCCTTCCTCATCCAGTAGCACCTGACCGATACCGGCCCCGTTCCACAGGCGCTCGCCAGCCTCACGACGGTCCGGTAGACGCGGCTGCAACTCCCAGCGCCGTCGCTTGGTGAAGCCGTTGAGGGGCGACCAGGGCGCATAGAGCCAGCGATTGAGCCTGTCCAGGGTCGCCAGCAGACGCGGCGGAAACTCGTTCTTGATACCGCTACTGGTGATCTGCCACAGCCGTGGCTCGCCGCGCCTGTCGCGAATACGGATGTCGTAGGCAAAGGAATAGTGGACATCGCCGGAGAGCACCACATAGTTGCCCGGGGTACGGCGATGGCGAAAGATATTGAGCATGGTCTTGGCGGCACCGGGGTGGGCCATCCAGTTCTCGGCATCCACCATCAGCGGCTGGCCGAACCAGGTGAAGATCCGCTGCACCGCCTCGATCAGCTTGACGCCGAACATGGGCGCGGCCGAGACGATCACCGCCGAGGGATGATCCAGCAGCTCCTGCTGCAGCTCGCACAGGGCCTCCCAGTCCATCAGCCCCGAGGGGTGCCCCAGACGCCGCTCGCTGCGCCAGCGGCGGGTACGGGTGTCCAGCACGATCAGCGGCGGTTCGGTCTTGAGCACATAGTGCCAGCCCTGGAAACGCAAGAGGTCGTCGATGCAGGCATTCTGCGTCTGGCAATCCAGCCAGCCGTCTTCGGCGGCCGTGGCCAGTAGTCGATCGGCCGCCGCCAGGGGTTCGGCCACCGACTCGGGCGCGTTGCCCCAGGCCTGGCAGAGGAGATAGGCCAGCAGGGCATTGCCGATGATCCGGCGGGAGAACGGATGACCATAGGCGGTCTCTTCCCAGCGCGCCGATAGATTCCAGTCGTCGGTGACATCGTGATCATCGAAGATCATCAAGGTCGGCACTCCGGCCAGGGCCCGCGCCGCCTGGGGCAGCGTCGCGACGAAAGCCCTTATGCACTCCGATTCGGCCGCGTACCGCTCGCGGTCCTTGTCGTCGAGCACGGGTGGCACGACCTCGATCAGGGTCCAGGGCGTCGGCGACCAGCTGAGCAGGTACAGCGCCAGCACCTCGCTCAGGGTCACCAGATGATTGTGGGCATTGGTGGAGGTGAAGATCGGCTTTTCCACCCCACCGAAGAAGCGCTCGCGCAGCGCCCGATTGGACTTGAAGGCCGGCAGCAGGTCTTCGCGGTGATAGAGGTTGGCGGCATGGGCCATCAGCGCATCGCTGTCCGCCACCACGGCGCCTTCGAGACATTCGCCATAAAGGCCGAGGCGCCGGATCAGCGCCTGTACGGCCAGCAGCATGGGGCCGGCCACGTCGTCGGCATAGACCTGGTCGCCGGTGAGCAGCAGCGCCGCCGGCCGCTCCTCGGGCGCCGCACAGTCCTGCAGCAGGCGATCGACCGCGACCAAGCCATCGGCCGAGGAATGATGGGGCTTGCGACAGGAACCATGGAGCAGATGATCGAAGCGGGCGCGCAGCACCAGGCGTGGCAGGTCGCCGTTGGCCGAGAGCAGATGCGGCGCCCAGTCGCGGATCCCGCCCGCGCTCAATTGCAGGTCGTATTGGATGAAGGTATCCAGCGGCAGCTCGATCTCGGGCCTGACGTCCAGCAACTGCAGATAGGCCTGCTCGCCCAGGCGCAGGCACTGGACCTCGCTCTGTATCCCCCACACGGCCTCACCCTGCCAAAGCCGCGGCACAGGTGGCTCGGCGGTGGTGGTCACCAGCCAGAGCAGCAACCGGGACGACTCGACCCGGCGCAACAGCGGACCGGCCAGTACCGGGGGCAAGGCAGAGGTATCGCTCATGGGCTCTCCTGTGGACGCAGAACTGACCACTATGCCGCGTCCGGATTCAGCCCGCAGCCGCCGCTTGGCTACAAAGTTTGAGCGCGCATCACAGTCAGCCTAGAATTCGCTCCCTTTTCGTCGCCATCCGGGCCTGTCATGACCTTTGCCGACCTCGGCCTCATCGATCCGCTGCTGCAGGCGCTCGCTGCGCTGGAGCACAGCTCCCCCACTCCCATCCAGCGCCAGGCCATCCCGGCGGTGCTGGCCGGACGCGATCTGCTGGCCGCGGCCCAGACCGGTACCGGCAAGACCGGCGCCTTCGGGCTGCCGCTCTTGCAGCGACTGGTGCAGGAAGGTCCGGCGGTGGCGCCCAACCATATCCGTGCGCTGATCCTCACACCTACCCGCGAACTGGCCGAGCAGGTCCATGCCAGCCTGCATGACTATGCCCGGCACCTGCCGCTGCGCACCGCGGTGGCCTATGGCGGCGTGAGCATCAATCCGCAGATGATGAAACTGCGCAAGGGTGTCGATGTGCTGGTGGCGACCCCGGGTCGCCTGCTCGACCTGTTCAGCCAGAACGCCGTGCGCTTCGATCAGGTGCAGCTGCTGGTGCTGGATGAAGCCGATCGCATGCTCGACCTCGGCTTTTCCCGCCAACTGGGCGAGCTGTTCGTCATGCTGCCGCGCAAGCGCCAGACCCTGCTGTTCTCGGCGACCTTCTCCGACGCCGTGCGCCAGCTGGCCGCCCCGGTGCTGCGCGATCCCCAGACCATCGACGTCAGCCCGCGCAATACGGCTGCCGTGACCGTCAAGCAGTGGGTCGTGCCGGTGGACAAGAAGCGCAAGACCGAACTCTTCCTGCACCTCTATCGCAGCGGTCCTCGCCAGCAGGTGCTGGTGTTCGCCAAGACGCGCAAGGGCGTGGAACAACTGGTGGAGGTGCTGCAGGCCGAAGGCCTGGCGGCGGAATCCATCCATGGTGACAAGCCCCAGCCGGCGCGGCTGCGCGCCCTCGCTCGCTTCAAGGCTGGCGAGGCGGACATCCTGGTCGCCACCGACGTGGCCGCCCGCGGCCTGGACATCCAGGACCTGCCCCTGGTGGTCAACCTGGACCTGCCCATCGTCGCCGAGGATTACGTGCACCGCATTGGCCGGACCGGCCGCGCGGGCAACCAGGGCCAGGCGGTTTCGCTGGTCTGCGCCGACGAGGTGGACCAGTTGGCGGCAATCGAGACCCTCATCGGCCAGGTCCTGCCGCGCCGCGACGAACCGGACTTCATCCCCGATCACCGTGTTCCGGAAACCCGGCCCAACGGGCTGGTGGTGAAAAAGCCCAAGAAGCCGAAGAAGCCCAAGGTCGGCGCACCGGTGTCCGACAAGCCGCTGGGGCGCTGGGTGGAAGATGGCAAGCCCAAGGTCAAGTCGGTACGCAAGTCACCCGGCTTCGGCAAGGCGCGCAAGAAGCCCTGAGGATTGGGGTGGTGGAAAAGGCTGCGCCGTTGTCCACCCTATGGGATTGACGGTGGAGCGGCGGTAGAGGGTGATCGCGGCCATGGGCCGCTCCTACAAGAGAATCCGTACCGATAGCCTGGAAAACCGCGCAGCGTTTTCCAGGGACGGGATCGAAGTGTCTTGCACCGGGTGAAGGAGGCGGAGCCGTCATTCACCCGGCCATGACTCCTACTCCGCCAGGCGCCAGGTCGTACCGCCCTTGCCGTCTTCCAGCACCACGCCCAGAGCGGTGAGCTGGTCGCGGATACGGTCGGATTCCGCCCAGTTCTTTTCGGCACGCGCGCTCAGGCGCGCCTGGATCAGTGCCTCGACCTCGGCCGCATCCACCCGGCCCGCCGCATCGGCGCGCAGGAAGGCTTCCGGCTCCAGCTGCAGCACACCCAGCACATCAGCCAGCTCGCGCAGACGCCCGGCCAGACCGGCCGCGGCGGCGGGATCGCTCTCGCGCAGGCGATTGATCTCACGCGCCAGTTCGAACAGCACGCCGCAGGCACCGGCGGTGTTGAAGTCGTCGTCCATGCACTGGGCGAAGCGCTCGGCGTAGCTTTCGCCGCCTTGCGCCGGAGCCTGGGGCAAACCCTTGAGCGAGTGGTAGAAGCGCTCCAGGGCGCCCTTGGCTTCGCGTAGGTTGTCTTCCGAGTAATTGATCGGGCTGCGGTAGTGGCTGGCGATCAGAAGGTAGCGCACCACTTCCGGGTGATACTTCTCCAGCACCTCGCGCAGGGTGAAGAAGTTGCCCAGGGACTTGGACATCTTCTCGCCATTGATGGTGATCATCCCGCAGTGCAGCCAGGCGTTGGCGTAGGGCTTGCCAGTGGCCGCCTCGCTCTGGGCGATCTCGTTCTCGTGGTGCGGGAATTCCAGGTCGTTGCCGCCACCGTGGATGTCGAAGGTGTCGCCCAGGCAGCAGGTGGACATCACCGAGCACTCGATGTGCCAGCCCGGACGCCCGGTGCCCCAGGGCGACGGCCAGCTCGGCTCACCCGGCTTGGCGGCCTTCCACAGGACGAAGTCCAGGGGATCTTCCTTGGCCTCGCCCGGCTCGATGCGAGCGCCGATGCGCAGGTCCTCGACGCGCCGCCGCGACAGCTTGCCGTAGCCGGCGAAGCGGTTGACCCGGTAGTAGACGTCACCGTTACCCGGGGCATAGGCATAGCCCTTGTCGATCAGGGTCTGGATCATGGCGTGCATGCCATCGATGTGATCGGTGGCGCGCGGCTCCTGGTCCGGCTTCTTGATATTCAGCCGTGCCTCGTCCTCGTGCATCGCCTCGATCATCCGCGCCACCAGGTCGGTGAAGGGCTCATCGTTGGCGTTGGCGCGGTTGATGATCTTGTCGTCGATGTCGGTGATATTGCGCACATAGGTCAGCTCATAGCCGCTATGGCGCAACCAGCGCGTGATGACGTCGAAGGCCACCATGCTGCGACCATGACCCAGGTGGCAGTAGTCGTAGACGGTCATGCCGCAGACGTACATGCGCACCTGCCCCGGTACCAGCGGCGTGAAGGCTTCCTTGGTCTTGGTCAGGGTGTTGTAGAGGTGCAGCGCCATCATTGCCCCCAGGAATCGCGCAGGGTCACGGTACGGTTGAACACCGGCTTGCCCGGCGCCGAATCCTTCAGATCGACGCAGAAGTAGCCTTCGCGCTCGAACTGGAAGCGGTCTTCCGGCTGAGCCTGGGCCAGCGACGGCTCGGCACGGCAGCCCTTGAGCACCACCAGGGAATCAGGATTGATGTTGTCGAGGAAGCTGCCGCCCTCCTCGCTCTTCTCCGGCTGCGCCGAACGGAACAGGCGATCGTAGAGGCGCACCTCGCACTCCACGCTGCCCTCGGCCGGCACCCAGTGGATCACGCCCTTGACCTTGCGCCCTTCCGGGTTCTTGCCCAGGGTGTCCGGATCGTAGCTGCAACGCAGCTCGACCACGTTGCCGTCGGCATCCTTGATGGCCTCGTCGGCGCGGATCACGTAGCTGCCGCGCAGGCGCACCTCGCCACCCGGCTCCAGGCGCTTGTAGCCCTTGGGCGGATTCTCTTCGTAGTCACCCTGGTCGATGTACAGCTCGCGGGCAAAGGGCAGCTGACGCAGCCCCAGATCCTGCTTGGGATGCCGCGCCAGCTCCAGGTTTTCCACCTGGCCCTCAGGGTAGTTGGTGATCACCACCTTGAGCGGCTTGAGCACGCACATGGCACGCGGCGCGTTCTGGTCCAGGTCCTCGCGAATGGCGAATTCCAGCATGGCCACGTCGACCACGCCATTGGAGCGGGTCACGCCGATCATCTCGCAGAAGTTGCGGATGGCGGCCGGGGTGTAGCCACGACGGCGATAGCCCGACAGGGTCGACATGCGCGGATCGTCCCAACCCTGCACATGGGCCTCGTCCACCAGTTGCTTGAGCTTGCGCTTGCTGGTGACGGTGTAGTTCAGGTTGAGGCGGGCGAATTCGTACTGGCGCGGCTGGGCCGGCACCGGCAGCTTGGCCAGGAACCACTCGTACAGCGGACGATGGTCCTCAAACTCCAGGGTGCAGATGGAGTGGGTCACGCCTTCCAGGGCATCGGACTGACCATGAGTGAAGTCATAGCTCGGGTAGATGCACCAGGCGTCACCGGTCTGGTGGTGATGGGCGTGGCGGATGCGATAGAGGATGGGATCGCGCAGGTTCATGTTGGGCGAGGCCATGTCGATCTTACCGCGCAGCACCTTTTCGCCGTCCTTGAACTCGCCGGCCTTCATGCGGGCGAAGAGGTCCAGGTTCTCGGCCACCGAGCGGTCGCGGAAAGGACTGTTGCGACCCGGCTCGGTGAGGCTGCCGCGGTATTCGCGAGCCTGCTCGGGCGTCAGGTCGCAGACATAGGCCAGGCCCTGCTCGATCAGGTTCACCGCCCAGGCATAGAGCTGGTCGAAATAGGCGGAGGCGTAGCGCACCTCGCCGGCCCAGTCGAAGCCCAGCCAGTGCACGTCGCTCTTGATGGCGTCGATGTATTCCTGGTCTTCCTTGGCCGGGTTGGTGTCGTCGAAGCGCAGATGGCAGTCGCCGCCGAATTCCTTGGCCAGGCCGAAGTTCACGCAGATCGACTTGGCGTGGCCGATGTGCAGGTAGCCATTGGGCTCGGGGGGAAAGCGGGTGACGATCTTGGCCTGCTTGCCGGCGTCCAGGTCAGCCTGGACGATCTGCCGCAGGAAATGCGCGGGGGCGGCTTTGGCGGCGGTGGACGAGTCGGAAGTCGGCTTGCTCATGGGATCCTTAACTGGGCAGGCGCACGGCCAGGGTAGGCCGAGCAAAGGTAAACCCGTATCATAGCCCAACCCGTCAAGTCCCGGCGAAACCCTTGAGGCCCTCGCCGGGTCTGGATGCTGTCCCCCTTAGCTACGGATTCGCTGCCATGATCAAGCTGCACACCAACCACGGCGTCATCACCTTGGAACTGTTCGAGGACAAGGCGCCTGAAACCGCGGCCAACTTCAAGGAATACGTCAAGAGCGGTCACTACGACGGCACCATCTTCCACCGTGTGATCAGCAACTTCATGGTCCAGGGCGGTGGTTTCGAGCCGGGCATGAAGCAGAAGCCGACCCGCGCCCCGATCAAGAACGAGGCCAACAACGGCGTTTCCAACGAGATCGGCACCGTCGCCATGGCTCGTACCATGGATCCGCATTCCGCCTCGGCGCAGTTCTTCATCAACGTGTCCGACAACACCTTCCTCAACCACACCGCGCCTACCAGCCAGGGCTGGGGCTATGCAGTGTTCGGCAAGGTCGTCGAGGGCATGGACGTGGTCAACGCCATCAAGGCCGTCGCCACCACCAGCAAGGCCGGTCACCAGGACGTGCCGAGCGAAGACGTGATCATCGAGAAGGCCGAGATCGTCGAGTGATTTTACTGGTCTCAGACCTGCATCTCGAACCGCAACGCCCGGACCTGGTCCGGGCGTTTTTGCATTTCCTCCAGAACCGCGCCCGCGGTGCCGAGGCGCTGTACATCCTTGGGGATCTGTTCGAGGCCTGGATCGGCGATGACGCCATGGGTCCCTTCGAGCAGGAGATCGCCACCGCCCTGCGCCAGCTGGCGGACAGCGGCACGGCCGTCTACCTGATGCATGGCAATCGCGACTTCCTCATCGGCAAGGCCTTCTGCCGCCAGGCCGGCTGCCGCCTGCTGCCGGATCGCCATATCGCCGACTTCCACGGCCGCCGGGTGCTGCTGATGCATGGTGATACCCTCTGCACCCGTGACGAGGGCTACCAGAAGCTGCGCCGCATCCTGCGCAACCCCCTCACCCTCTTCGTACTGCGCCACCTGCCGCTGGCCAGCCGCCAGAAGCTGGCGCGCAAGCTGCGCAGCGAGAGTCGCCAGCAGACCCGGGCCAAGGCCATGGACATCACCGATGTCACCGAGGCCGAGGTCGAGCGAGAGATGCGCGCTGCCCAGGTGACGACGCTGATCCACGGCCATACCCACAGACCCGCTCGCCATGAGCTGCTGCTCGATGGCCAGCCGGCCGAGCGCATCGTGCTGGGGGACTGGGACCGCCGAGGCTGGGTGCTGGAAGCCAGCGAAGCGGGCCTGACCCAGGTCGATTTCGCTCTCGACGAACGGTAATGGCGCGGCCAGGCATGCCTGGCTTTCTTGCAGCAATTACCTGATCAGCAAAGCAATTTTGCTTGGCTACCCGGTCGCGGCCACTCCGGCTGCGACCGATCGTCACATGACCGCTACAGAAATCTGCGCAGGCGACCGATGACGAGGGTGTAAGGAGATGTAACCCTTTTCGCGGAGACGCCCATGCAACTCGATACCCTCTTTGCCCAGCTGCACAACCTGCCCAACGCCCCCGAAGTGGCGCAGGTCCTGATCCAGCAGTTCGACGACCCCAACACCAGCATCGAAACCCTGTCGCGCACCGTGGCGCGTGACCCGGTCATTGCCGCCAAGGTACTGCGCCTGGCCAACTCGGCGCGTTTCCGTGGCGCCCGCGAATCTACCAGTATCGAAGACGCTGCCCTGCGCCTGGGCTTCAACACCCTGCGCACCCTGGTGCTGGCCTCGGCCTTCGCCAGCGGCTTCAAGGCCGCGCCTGGCTTCGACCTGCAGGCCTTCTGGTACAACAGTTTTCTGGTCGCCAGCCTGTGCAAGCCACTGGCCAAGCAGGCCGGCCTGGACCAGGAAACCGCCTTCACTTGCGGCATGCTGCATGACATTGGCGAATTGCTGATCCAGAGCGGCGCGCCCGAACTGGCACCGAGCCTGGCCGGTCGCGCGACCGCCAGCAGCCACCGCGCCGCCGACGAGACTCTGCAACTGGGCTTCGGCTATCCGGAAGTCGGTGCGGAACTGGCCCGCCGCTGGCAGCTGCCCCAGGTACTGCGCGACGCCATCGCCTTCCAGGCGCGTCCGCTGCAGGCGCCCGAGGGCAAGGGCTATGCACTGATCGTGGCCCAGGCAGTGGCCGTGGCCGAGGTCCTTCACGAGAACGCCGGTGACAGCAAGGTGCAGGACCTGGGCGGCCCGCTGTTCGCCAGCATCGACCTGGAACAGCTCACCGCCGTACTGCCAAGCGCCCGGGATACCGCGGCAAGCTTCAGTCAGGCCGCCTGAATTCCTGGCGCCTGGCCGAATCGCAGGCAAGAAAAAACCCCTGGAGCTTGGCTCTCAGGGGTTCTCTCAGATCTGGCGGTGAGGGAGGGATTCGAACCCTCGATAAGATTTCTCCTATACACACTTTCCAGGCGTGCTCCTTCAACCGCTCGGACACCTCACCAGATTTGCTCGGCATCTGCATCTGCATCACCGAGGCGCGCAACTATAGGCAAAGACGATTTCGATGGCAAGCTTTTTCTTCAATCTATTCATGCATTTGCACGACGCACTGGCGCGAGGGGTCGTAAGCACCGTTCACAGGATGACCGGCCGGTCGCTGTTGCTAGCCCGCCCGCCTGTCAGGCGTCCGACCAATGGTAGCGTCGTAACCAATTCACTAATCGCCTGAAAGCAAAGGAGAAATATTGCAAGACGACACTTTTGATAACCAGTTGGTCGTTACCTGCCACAAAACTGAAATTTATGTTCTATAGCTACTGGATAGTGCTTAAGTCCGCGGGAATCAGTAGCTACATGCCGCTGTTGCGCAAGCGCTACGCGCTGAAGACGTAAAGGCTCTAAACAGCTAACAATAAAGGCCCCGAGTCATGTTCAAGAATCCCGTCCCCAAGTGGCGTCAGGCGAGCTTCGTATTTATCGTTACCACCGTGGTGTTGGTCATACCCAACCTCTCGCGGTTCTTTGGCTGATCTCCCAGGACCACCGTTCGCAGGCGCGTCCCTTCGCCCAGCCCTTGCATGAGGCCTGGACGCCGGGTTCATTGCATCCCCGAAGCGCCGGCTACTGACCTGCATCCGAATGAATCGTGGCTGGACCATCGGTACCAGCGGCAGCCCTAACGGCACGTCGCTGCGGATGACAAGAAGACAGCGCGCCGCGCACGCCATCGCTAGCAGGCAATAGAGCATTGGCTTGCCTTACCTGTTCACACCGATCTGGCGAGCAGACCTATCGTGGACGACACCTGTGCCATTGCCGTAAGGCTGCTCTATGGCAGCGCAACAGACGAAGGTGGCCCCTGGCCGCCTCCGCGTCTGTTGCAGGCACCTTTGATCATTGCTGTTGCTGCACCTGCTGCAGCGGCTCGACCAGCACCCTGGCTTCCATCTGCTCTACCCCACCACCTCGGCGCATGCCCCGTACCGGACAGGCATCGAGGTAGTCCAGGCCTATGGCCAGGCGCAGGTGGCGCTCCGGCCGGATCAGGCGATTGGTGACGTCATAGCTGTACCAGGCACCTTCATGCCAGGCTTCGGCCCAGGCATGGCTGGAGAGGTGCGCGCTGTCGTCGGTGCATAGATAGCCGGACACGTAGCGCGCCGGAATGCCCAGACTGCGGGCGCAGGCCAGGAAGGCATGGGCATGGTCCTGGCAGACGCCAGCGCCCTTGGCGAAAGCCTGGGCGGCGTTGCCATCCACCTCGGTGGAGCCAGGTAGATAGGTCATGCGCTCGTGTAGCCGCTCCATGAGCTGGATCAGCGTGGCGCGATCCCGGCGACCGTCGCAGATGTCACGGGCGAAGGCCGTCAGGGCCTCGTCGGCGTCCGTCAGGCGGGTCTGACGCAGGAAGGGAAAGGGTGAGGCCTGGCAGGGCTCGGATTCGAAGCCCTCGTCGATTTCCACCTGACCACTGGCGGTGATAGTGATGGCGTCATGCGGGGTGTCCAGGGTCAGGACATGCAGGATGTTGCCGAAGGGATCGCGCTGTGCCCGCGCCGGGCGCGGCAACGACAGTTCCCAGCCGAGGATTCGCTGACGCGCGTCATCCTGGGGCGTGAGCCGCAGGTACTGGATGCTGGCGCGAACCTGATCGGCGTAGCGATACAGCGTTTCGTGATGGATCGCGAGCCTCATACGGCCTCCAGATAAGCGGTGTTGATGGCGCTGGCGAGCTGGCGGACATGGACGATGAAGCCGCCGATCCAGGCATGCAGCCCTTCGTCCAGCACCTCGTCGATGCTGGTATAGCGCAGCCGCGCCTCCAGGCCGGCGGCCAGGCGCTTGGCCTCGCGGCCGTTCTCCCCGGGCAGGCTGGCCAGCACCCGGTGCAGTTCGATCACGCAGGCCAGTAGCGAGCGTGGCAGGTCTTCCTGCAACAACAGCAACTCGGCACCGTTGCGCACATTGAGGGCATCGCGATAGAGCTCGGTGTAGGCCTCGAAGGCGCTCAGGGCGCGCAAGAGCGCACTCCACTGATAGAAGCCGCGGGCGGAGGCGTCGCTGATGGCTTCGGCCTCCTCCTCGCCCAGTACCTGGTAGCGGGCGTCGAGCATGCGCAGGGTGTTGTCAGCGCGCTCGACGAAGGTACCCAGGCGGATGAAACGATAGGCGTCGTTTCTCATGATGGTGCCGACGGTGGCCCCACGGAACAGGTGGGACCGCTCCTTGACCCATTCGCAGAAGCGGCTGATGCCGAAGCGGATCAGGCCGGTGACGGCGATCTCGCGCATCTCCAGCCAGGTAGCGTTGACGTTCTCCCACATGTCGGCGGTGATGCGCCCACGCACTGCGTGAGCATTGCTGCGCGCGGCCTGCAGACAGCAATAGATGCTGCCGGGATTGCGCTCGTCCAGGGCGAAGAAGTGCAGCAGGCGCTCGGGGTGCAGGGCCCCGTGCTTTTCCCGGTAGTCATCCAGGGTGCCGGTGATGAGCAGTGGCATGGCCAATTCATCCAGGCCTCCGCCCTGCCCGCTCTGCGGCATCATCGACAGCGAATAGCTCACGTCCAGCATCCGCGCGAGATTCTCGGCGCGCTCAAGGTTGCGGGACATCCAGTACAGATCGGCAGCGGTACGACTCAACATGGTGGGGTCGCCTTTCAAAGGTCCTTGCGGGGCCGCCGTGGCGGCCACTGTTCTGTGGCGATCTAGTCCTGGACCACCCAGGTGTCCTTGGTGCCGCCGCCTTGGGAGGAATTCACCACCAGCGAGCCTTCCCGCAGCGCGACCCGGGTCAGGCCGCCGGGCACCAGACGCGTCTTGCGCCCGGACAGCACGAAGGGCCGCAGGTCGATGTGCCGCGGCGCGATGCCGCTTTCGACGAAGGTCGGACAGGTGGACAGCGACAGGGTCGGTTGGGCGATGTAGGCGCTGGGATTGGCCTTGAGCCGCGCGCGAAAGGCTTCGATCTCCATGCTGCTGGCGGCGGGACCGACCAGCATGCCGTAGCCGCCGGAGCCATGGACTTCCTTGACGACCAGCTCGGGCAGATTGGCCAGCACATGGGACAGCTCGTCCGGCTTGCGGCACTGCCAGGTGGGCACGTTGTAGAGGATGGGTTCCTCACTGAGATAGAAGCGGATCATCTCCGGCACATAGGGATAGATCGACTTGTCGTCAGCGACCCCGGTGCCGATGGCATTGGCCAGGATGACGTTACCGGCGCGATAGGCGGCCAGCAGGCCCGGCACGCCGAGCATGGAGTCCGGATTGAAGGCCAGGGGATCAAGGAAGGCATCGTCGAGACGTCGGTAGATGACATCGACCTTTCGGAAGCCCGACGTGGTACGCATGAACACCTGTTCGTCGCGCACCAGCAAGTCGGCCCCCTCCACCAGTTCCACGCCCATCTCACGAGCCAGGAAGGCATGTTCGAAGTAGGCGCTGTTGAAACGGCCTGGTGTGAGGACCACCACCGTGGGGTTATTGACCGGGGTGGAGCTGCGCAAGGTATCGAGCAGGATGTTCGGATAGTGGTCGATGGGCGCGATGCGCTCCAGGGTGAACAGCTCGGGAAACAACCGCATCATCATCTTGCGGTTTTCGAGCATGTAGGACACCCCGCTCGGAGTACGCAGGTTGTCTTCCAGTACGTAGTAGGCACCATCGCCGTCGCGGACCAGATCGACACCGGCGATATGGGCATAGATGCCGTTGGGCAGATCCAGCCCCTGCATGGCCAGCTGGTACTGGTCGTTGGCCAGCACCTGCTCGGCCGGAATGACCCCGGCCTTGATGATGCGCTGGTCATGATAGAGGTCATGGAGAAACATGTTCAGCGCCTGGACCCGCTGAATGCAGCCTCGCTCGATGATCTGCCACTCGCTGGCGGGAATCGCCCGCGGCAGGGCGTCGAAGGGAATCAGACGTTCCGTGCCCTGCTCGTCCCCATAGAGGGTGAAGGTGATACCCGCGCGATGGAACAGCAGGTCGGCTTCGCGGCGGCGCTGGGCCAGGAGTTCAGGGGGTGTTTCCTTCAGCCACTGGGCATAGCGACCATAGTGCGGTCGGCATTGCGCCTGGACGTCGTACATCTCGTTATACAGTTGGCGGCTCATGCCGATCTCCTTGTCACCCACGGTGCAGCGTCGCAAGCCGCGTGCCACCGTAAGGGCCCTCAAGATCAGGCCCTCGCGTAGCTGCGAGGCGCGCGGTGCACCAAAGCCAGGCACGTAAGCGTGCGCATGCACCGCAACGTTTCCGTCATGAGCCTAAGACGGTGCGCCAAGCGGAAAGTGCGATGATTGAGGGGCGCGACGGTTACCGAAGATGAGACGGGCATCCCGTCCGGGATGCCGCCTCGCAACGCGTGGGATCAGGCGGGGCTGCGGTTGACTTCCTGGGTGACGCCCCAGCCATCGAGCTGCCCGCCGAGAGGTACCACCACGGCCTCGAGATCGCTTTCGAAATCATCGATGGTGGCGTGGGTAGCGAACATCACCTTGCTGACCTGCAGGTGCCAGCCGCCCTCTTCGTGGGGCACCACCTGGGCGTTAAGGGACTCGCCGTGAAACTGGTCCGCAGCGATGCGGGCCTTGCCTTCATCGGCGAAGATGGCGAAGAAGTCGATGGGATGAAAGCGGGCGAAATCGAAGCCGCCCTCTTTCATCCGCTGCAGCAGGTTCAAGCTCACATCATCGGCAAACGACAAGGACATAGGACTTCCCTCCTCTGGTTCGGATGATCGTCTCGCTGGCCATCGCTACCGACGCCAGCGAGTCGCGGCTGAGAACTCGAACGGTGCCGCGACCGCCAGGGCTTACGCCTTACCGATGGCCTCCAGCACGTATCGAGGTAGAGCAAAGGCAGCGGCATGCAGCTCCGGGGTGTAATAACGGGTCTGGATGCCTGTATCACTGTAGCGTTGCGCCAGGGTTTCGGCACTCTGCCGACGCAAGGTCGGGTCCTTGCTACCCCAGGCCAGGGTCATGACGCCCCCTATGTAGGTAGGCACCGCCGACAGATAAAAGTGCCAATCGGCGAACAGCCCGGACAGGCGGCTGGCGGTGGTCTTGACCTCGTCCAGCTGCAGGAACGGGGTACCGTTCTGCGCGACCATCACCCCGTTGTCGTTCAGGCAGCGGTGGCAGGCCTCATAGAAATTCTCGGAAAAGAGCACCTCGGCCGGGCCGATGGGGTCGGTGGAATCGGAGATGATGACGTCGTAGCGCTCGGTGGTGTTGGCGACGAAATTCATGCCGTCGTCGATTACCAGATTCAGGCGCGGATCGTCGAAGGCACCCGCCGAATGACCGGGGAAGTATTCCTTGCACATCTCCACCACCGAGCCATCGATCTCGACCATGGTGATGTGCTCGACGCCCTGATGCTTGGCCACTTCACGCAGGATGCCGCCGTCACCGCCGCCGATGATGAGCACCCGCCGCGGGGCCGGATGGGCGAGCAAGGGCACCTGGGTCAGCATCTCGTGATAGATGAATTCATCGGCCTCGGTGGTCTGGATGACGCCATCCAGGGCCATGACCTTGCCCAGCACCGCGTTCTCGAAGATCACCAGGTGCTGATGCTCGGTCCGCACCTCGTGGAGCAGGCGCTGGACGGTGAACCGCTGACCGTAGCCGTCGTAGAGGGTTTCCAGGTAGTCGCTCATGTCGATCTCCGCAGGTAGCTGGCCGAGACAGACAATGCCCGACCAAAAGCCGGGCATTGTAAGAGCTGGATGTGACAGGCTCCAGCGTTGCGCTGACTAGCCTTTATGGGTAGGCGCGGTGGCCGATCGATTGCCGCGCGGACCGGCGGCGGCCCAGGCGATCAGGCCGATCACCGGCAGTACGATGATGAGCACCGTCCAGACGATCTTGGCGTTGCTGGTGCTATCACTGCGGATCACATTGACGATTGCCCAGATGTCGAGCAGGAAGACGATGAAGCCCAGTACACCGCCGATGGTGGAATTGATCATGTCGCGACTCCCGTTGCGAGGACAAAGGTCTCGTCAATTGGGACTGGCGATGAGGGCGTGGAGTTCGGCCGGCTCGCTTGGCAGCGGCGCCGGCCATGAGCGTCAACCGAAGGCGGCGAGATCGATGTCGGCGAAGGACGTAACGCAAGGATGATCGCCCAGCTGGCCGCCGGCACGCACCAGGCCACAGGTGGGCAGACCGGCCTGCCGCGCGGCATCCAGCTCTTCCACCACGTCGGACAGGAACAGCAGTTCCGCCGGCACGTGGGTGGTAGCCGAGGCGATGCGCGCATAGGACTCGGCCTCGCGCTTGCCGCCGGTCAGGGTATCGAAATACCCGGAAAACAGCGGAGTGAGATCACCATGCTCGGAGCAGCCGAAGATCAGCTTCTGCGCCTGCACCGAGCCCGAGGAATAGACGTACAGTGGAATACCGGCAGCGTGCCACTGGCGCAGGGCCTGGACGGCGTCGGGATAGACGTGCCCCTGGAGCGTGCCAGCGCGATAGCCCTCCTCCCACACCTGGCCCTGCAGCGCCTTAAGCGGCGTGGCCTTGCGGTCGCTGGCGAGCCACTCCATCAGGATGACGATCACTCGCTCCACATCGGCATCCAGCTCGCCGGCTTCGGCGCGCACGGCGTCGAGCTGTTCGGCTACTGCCGGCTCCCCGGCATGGGCACGGACATGGGCCGGCAGATGCTCGCGGGCATAGGGAAAGAGCACGTCGAAGACGAAGCTGACGGCGCTGGTGGTGCCTTCTATGTCGGTCAGGATGCCCTTGATGGTCACGCCTCGACCTCCAGGCGCGGGAAGCGCTGGGCGATGTCCACACCGGTGAAGTGGGCGACCCAGCCGTCGGGATTGTCGAACAGGCGGATGGCGACAAAGGACGGCGACTCGCTCATGTCGAACCAATGCGGCGTGCCGGCCGGCACCGAGATGAGGTCATCCTTCTCACAGAGTACGGCATAGACCTGGTCGTCGATGTGCAGGGTGAAGAGGCCCTGACCGGCGACGAAGAAGCGCACCTCGTCCTCGTTGTGACGGTGCTCTTCGAGGAACTTGGCACGCAATGCCTCCCTCTGCGGGTGCTCCGGGCTCATGCTGATGACGTCGACGGTCTGGTAGCCGCGCTCCTGGATCAGGCGGTCGATCTCCGGCCGGTAGGCGGCGATCACCTCCTCCTGACTGGCACCGGGCGCCACCGGTGCGGTGGCCTGCCAGCGCTCGAAACGCACCCCGACCTCGGCCAGGGTGGCGGCGATGTGTTCGCCATCGCTGATCACCTTCAGCGGCTGGCGGGGTTCGGCATCATGGTAGACGGTCAGTCGGCTCATGGGCGCAGGCTCCGGGTCTTGAGTTCGCATTCGAAGAGGAATTCGAAGGCTTCCACGTGGCGCAAGGCATCGGCCATGCGCGGGCCCCAAGTATAGAGGCCGTGTCCGCGGATCAGGTACCCCACGCAGTCGGGGTGCACGTCCAGCCAGGTCTGCACCTGGTCGGCCAGGCGCGGGATGTCCTGGTCGTTATCGAACACCGGGATCTCCACCCTGACGTCATGGGTGGTGACGCCGTGCAGGGCTTTTTGCAGCTCATAGCCATCCAGCAGCAGACGATCGCCTTGGAGCTGGCGCGAGAGCACCGTCGAGTTCACCGAATGGGTATGCAGTACCGCGCCGATCTCCGGCTGCCAGCGGTAGAGCTGGGTATGCAGCGCCGTCTCCGCGGAAGGCTTCTTGTCCTCCAGCGGGGTACCGTCGAGATCCGTGGCGAGGATGTCGTCCAGCTCAAGTTGACCCTTGTGCTTGCCGGAGACGGTCAGCAGCAGGCGGCTGTCGGACAGCCGTACCGAGTAGTTGCTACTGGTGGCCGGCGACCAGCCGCGGCCATAGAGGAAGCGACCGGCGTCGATGATTTCCTGGGCCAGTTGCTCACGCTGCTGGATCATGGAGGGTTCTCCTAACGGACAAGAGGATGAGGAAGGCCCCTGCCAATGCCGCCAAGGAGGCACCGGCAAAGGCGGCAAGAGCGCCGGATACCTGCCAGGCATAGCCAGCATACAGCGCGCCCAGCGCACCGCCAGCCCCGGAAAGTGCCGCGTAGAGCGATTGGGCCTGGCCCTGGCGGCGGCGGTCGAAATGGGATTGGACGAACTGAATGGCGGCGGCGTGGAAGCAGGCGAAGGTGGCCGCATGCAGGAGCTGGGCGAACAATAGCACTGGCAACTGGTCCGCCAGGGCGCCCAGCAGCAGCCAGCGCCCGGCAGCGATCAGGAAGGCGCCGACCAGCAGGGTGGTCAGGGCGATCCGCGCCAGCAGCTGGGGCATGAACAGGAAGATCAGCACCTCGGTGATCACCCCCAGGGACCAGAGCTGGCCAATGACACCACGGCCATAGCCAAGGGCTTCCAGGTGCAGGGTGAAGACCGTGTAGTAGGGGCCGTGGGACAGCTGCATCAGCGCCGCGGCAGCGAAGAAGGCCAGTACCCGTGGTTGCCGCAGGGTGGTCAGGAAGGGCTCGGCCGGCGCCTCGGAGCGCTGGCCGGGATCCACCGCCACCCCGGGCACCGCGAGCGAGGCGAGCAGGATGATCGCCATCACCAGCAGCAGATAGGCCGGATAGAGATCCAGGCTGACGTATTCGAAGGCCCAGCCGAGTCCGGCCACCGCGGCGATGAAACCCACCGAGCCCCAGAGGCGGATACGCGCATAGCGCTGGGGCTGGTCACGCAGATGGGCCAGGGTGATGGCTTCGAACTGGGGCAGCACGGCGTGCCAGAAGAAGGCATGGCCCGCCATGATCAGCGCCAGCCAGGCGAACCCCTGGCCCAGGTAGATGCCGGAGAAACACAGCAGGGTGCAGGCGGCGCCCAGGCGGACGATGCTCAACCGGCGCCCGGTACGATCGGCCAGCCAGCCCCAGAGATTAGGCGCCAGCACCCGCATCAGCATGGGAATGGCCACCAATTGGCCGATGGCGGTGCCGGAAAAGCCCAGGTGGTGGAAGTACAGCCCCAGGTAGGGCGCCGTGGCACCTAACAAGGCGAAGTAGGCGAAGTAGAAGCCTGACAGTCGCCAATAGGGAACCGGCATCGTCTGCCCGGTGCCTGGCGCGCGTTCAGGATCTCGCGAGCTAGAGGCAAACAAGGCGAAAATGCCTGAGGAAGCGGAGTTTACAAAAGGTAAATGAGCATTCCGAAGGCATTTTCAACGCTGTTTGGCCGACGCGCAGCTGATCATGAACAGGTGCTCAGAGCTGGGGCAGGACGGGCGTGGAGACCCGCACCTCGGTGTTCTGCGCGCGATGGCGCAGGAGGTGATCCATCAACACCAGGGCCATCATGGCTTCGGCGATGGGAGTGGCGCGGATGCCCACACAGGGATCGTGGCGACCCTTGGTGATGAGTTCGACCGGATTGCCGTGGACGTCGATGGAGCGTCCCGAAGTGGTGATACTGGAGGTGGGCTTGAGCGCCAGATGGGCAACGATGGGCTGGCCGGACGAGATGCCGCCCAGCACGCCACCGGCGTTGTTGGACAGGAAGCCTTCCGGGGTCAGCTCGTCACGGTGCTCGGTACCGCGTTGGGCGACGCTGGCGAAGCCGGCGCCAATTTCCACACCCTTGACCGCGTTGACGCTCATCAGCGCATAGGCCAGTTCGGCGTCGAGGCGGTCGAAGATGGGCTCGCCCAGACCGGGTGGCACGCCGTCGGCGACCACGGTGATGCGCGCACCCACCGAATCCTGGTCGCGACGCAGCTGATCCATGTAGGCCTCCAGCTCCGGCACCTTGGCAGGGTCGGGGCTGAAGAAAGCGTTCTCTTCCACGCTATCCCAGGTCTTGAAGGGGATCTCGATCGGACCCAGCTGGCTCATGTAGCCGCGCACCCGGATGCCCTGGGTCGCCAGGTACTTCTTGGCGATGGCACCGGCCGCCACACGCATGGCGGTTTCCCGCGCCGAGCTGCGACCGCCGCCGCGGTAGTCGCGCAGGCCATATTTATGGTGGTAGGCGTAATCGGCGTGGGCCGGGCGGAACAGGTCCTTGATCGCCGAGTAGTCCTTGGACTTCTGGTCGGTGTTGCGGATCAGCAGGCCAATCGGCGTGCCGGTAGTGACCCCTTCGAAGACCCCGGACAGGATCTCCACCTCGTCCGCTTCCTGGCGCTGGGTGGTGTGGCGGCTGGTGCCGGGCTTGCGCCGATCCAGGTCGCGCTGCAGGTCGGCGGTGTCCAGGGGCAGTCCGGGTGGGCAACCGTCGACGATGGCGACCAGCGCCGGGCCATGGCTTTCGCCGGCGGTGGTGACGGTAAACAGCGTGCCGAGGGTATTGCCGGACATGCGAGGGCTCCGCGCTACGGGTGAAAGGTATAGATTCAAAATGGGAATGGGCGATTTTACACGCGCCGTGGTCTTTTACACGGATTGTGTGCGGGATAGGCCCTCACACCCCAGCCTTCGGTGCCCTCCTCGTCATGCGTCTGCTGTTCTCCCTGCTGCTGTGCCTCGCCCTGCCCGCCCTGGCCAAGGCCGCCGATCCCGTGCTCTTTCGTCCCCTCCAGCTCGACACCGGCAGCGGCGTGCTCAAGGGCAGCCTGATCCTGCCCCGCAGCGAGCGTCCGCAACCGGTGGTGCTCTTCGTTTCCGGCTCGGGCCCCCTCGACCGCAATGGCAACGCCCCCGGCGCCCGCAATGCCGCCCTGCAACGCCTGGCCGAGGCCCTCGGCAAGCGGCGGATCGCCAGCGTGCGCTTCGACAAGCGCGGCGTGGCGGAAAGCCGCAGCGCCGAGCCGGACGAGAGCCATTTGAGCGTAGAGCGCTATGTCGACGATCTGGTCGGCTGGATCCGGCTGCTGCGCGCCGATCCGCGCTTTTCCCAGGTGATCCTGCTCGGTCACAGCGAAGGCGCCCTGATCGCCAGCTTGGCCGCCGACCGGGTGCCGGTCGCGGGCGTGGTGACCCTGGCCGGCAGCGGCCGCCCGATCGACGTGGTGCTGCGCGAGCAGCTGGCGGGCAAGCTGTCGCCCGCGGCCCTGGCCAGCGCCCAGTGGATCATCGACCAGTTGCTGCGTGGCACGCCGGTACCCGAGGTGCCGAAGGAGCTGCTGGTGCTGTTCCGCCCCAGCGTCCAGCCCTATCTGATCTCGCTGTTCCGCCAGGATCCGGCCAAGGCCTTTGCCGGCATCCAGGCACCGGCGCTGATCATCCAGGGCACCCACGATGTCCAGGTGGAGGTCGATGACGCCCGGGCGCTGCACCGGGCCAAGCCGGATGCCGAACTGGCGATCATTCCCGGGATGAACCACGTGCTGCGCATCGCCCCGGCGGACTTCCAGGCGCAACTGCCCACCTATGACAATCCCAACCTGCCCCTGGCCCGCGAGTTGATCGAGCGCGTAGCCGCCTTTGTCCAGCGCTCAGGTTCCCCGCACACCGGCCGATAAGCCGTAAAGGCGCCCAGGAGGCGCGCCAGCTGGAGCCTGCCCGTGGAAACCCGTGACCAAGAATCGCCGGCCGTCGAGGCTGCCCCCCATGAGCCCCATCCCTGGGCCAGCCTGCCGCCCGAGCGTTTCCAGCTGCTGCGGCTGATGCCCCAGCCGGCGGATCGCCGGGTTGGGTCACGCCCCCTGCGCTTCGTGCAACTCGGCCTCGTCGAGCGCCATGGCGAGGAGGAAAGCCTGCTGCGGCTGACGGTGCAGATTCCCGGGCAACTGTTGCACCGGGAGGTCAACGTGCTGGAGGTCTGGGTCGACCATCGCCTCGGCGAAATCCGCCTGGGCCCCGAGCGGGGTCTGCAAGTCGAGCCGGAAGAACGCGGCCTGGGACGCTTCCTGCTGGCCCGAGCGGCCGCCTGGGCGCGCCTGCGCTGGAACCACTACCGGGTACAGGACCTGCCCCTGGCGCGCCGCGACGCCCTCGACGAAGACAGCCGCAAGCGCCGTGACCACGTGCTCAGTGCCCAGGGCTTCACCGTCGAGACGGCCGCGGACGACGAGCGCCAGCAGCTCTGCCGGGCGGCACGGGTCAGCCAGCTGCGCGAGGACTGGAATGCCGACAAGGTGCAGCTGCTGTCGCTACTGGACGGCGCTACCCTGCTGGAACAGTGCGATCGGGTGATCGACGAGCGTGACGCCAGCCTGAGGCAACTGGAGGACCGCATCGCCCTCTATCGCCGCGATGACATCTCGCTGCGTTTCGCCATCGGCTGCCTGGCGGTGTTCTGCCTGTTCCAGGCCGCGCTGCTGATCTGGATGGCCCTGCGCTAGGTGGCAGGCCCGGACGACCTGTCGGCAGCGCCCAGGCGCCACCCCTCGCCAGAGGCTTGCTCCCCCCGTGGACCCTGCTAACGTAGCCACCCGTTCGCATCCATCCGCTCGGAGTGCCCGCTGTTCATGGTCTCGTCTCTTCTGTTTCGCCAGCGAGCGCCTCTGCGCCTCGCCACCCTCGGCCTGCTGACCGCCCTCGCCGGTTGCCAGTACTTCGCCGAGGAGCAGCCGACACGCAGCCAGCCGCAACTCAAGGGCAGCCTGCCCCTGCGCGGCCTGGCGCAGACCGCTTCGGTGCGCCGTAACGCCGATGGCCAGCCGTTGATCGAGACCACCACCTTCCACGACGCCCTCTTCGCCCTCGGCTATGTTCACGCCAGCGAACGCTTGGCGCAGATGGTCGAGCTGCGCCTGCTGGCCCAGGGCCGATTGGCCGAAGCCTATGGTGACAGCCGGCTGGATACCGACCGTTTCATGCGCGCGGTCGATCTGCGCAAGGCTGCCCAGGTGGCTTACAACAACGCCTCGCCGCGCATGAAGACCTTTTTCGAGGTCTATGCCCGAGGCGTCAATGCCTACCTCTATCGCGCCGGCGAACGAGTCGAGCTGGATGGCAACGAGTACCGCGCCGAGTACTGGAAGCCGGAAGACAGTGCCCTGCTCTTCGAACTGCTGAACTTCGCCCAGGCAGTGGACCTGCGCAAGGAGACCGCCGCGCTGGCACTGGCCGCCCAGGTCGGCCCCGAGCGCCTCGCCTGGCTGCTGCCCACCTATCCGGACGAACCCCTGCCCGAGGAGGAGACGGCCAAGCTGCGTGGCTTGAATCTGCGGGGCCAGTTGCCCGGCCTCGACGCCCTGCTGGACGTCCAGCGCCAGCTGGCTCAACTGGCGCCCTTCGGTGGCCCGACCGGTACCGCCTGGGCGGCCACTCCGGGCCACACCCGCAGCGGCCGCAGCCTGCTCGGGGTGGACAAGGTTAGCGCCTTCAATGGCCAGTCGCCCTTCACCCTGGTGACCCTGAGAGCGCCCCGTTTCGAAGCCGTGGGCACCACCCTGCCCGGCCTGCCGCTGCTGCTCGATGGCTACAACGGCAAGCTGGCCTGGGGCGCCGCGACCCTGATGGGCGACAGCCAGGACCTCTACCTCGAGCGCCTGCAACGCCAGGGCGGTCGCCTGCAGGTGCAGAGCGGCGGCCAGTGGCAACCCGCCGGCGAACGGGTGGAAACCTTCTTCGTGCGCGGCGAGAAACCGCGTCGCGAAACCCTTTACACCAGCCCGCGCGGCCCCCTGCTGAATCTGGCGCTGGCGCCGGACGCCAACGGCTATGGCCTGGCCTTGCGCAGCAGCCGTCTGGAAGCCGACAAGAGCCTGGACGCGCTCTTCGACCTGTCCCGCGCCAAGGACGTGGAACGCGCCTTCGAACTGGCCCGCGAGCTGCGCGCCAGTGACTGGAACCTGGTGTTCGCCGATGCCGAGCACGTCGGCTGGCAGGTGACCGGGCGCTATCCCAATCGCCGCAGCGGTTTGGGGCTGCTGCCCTCGCCCGGCTGGGACGAACGTTACGCCTGGGACGGCTACGCCGATCCCATGCTGCACCCCTATGATCAGGACCCGGCCCAGGGCTGGCTGGGCGCCGCCAACCAGCGTGTGGTGCCGCGCGGCTACGGCATGCAGCTGTCCAGCAACTGGTCGGGCCCCGAGCGCCAGGAGCGCCTGGCGCAACTGGCCGGGCGCTCGGCGCGCCTGGACAGCCGCGACGCCATGGCGCTACAGCAGGACCAGACCACCACCCTCGCCGCCAAGCTGAAGACGCAACTCGACGCCCCCGGCTTCGCCGCCCCGCTGCGCCAGGCCATCGCGGCGCTACCCGCTGCCCAGCGCCAGGCGGCGGAAGAAGCCCTGCGGCGTCTGCAGGGCTTCGACGGTCGCCTGGCCGGCGGCTCCGCCGATGCGGCGCTCTACGAGGCCTTCTTGCAGGCCTTGGCCGAACAGACCTTCGCCGATGAACTGGGTGGCACCAGGAGCAAGGCCTGGCAAGCCTTCACCACCCTCAGCGATACCGGCTACAACGCCATCGTCGATCACCTCCTGGCCCGCGACGACAGCCCCTATTGGGATGACGTCAGCACGCCCACTCGCGAAGACAAGCCGGCGATCTTCGCCCGCGCCCTGGCCGGGGCCATCGCGACCTGCGAGGCCAAACTGGGCAGCGATCGCGCCGCCTGGCAGTGGGGCCGCCTGCATCGTCTGGACGGCAATGCGAGCGGTGGTGACGGCTCGACCCTGGACCTGACCGCCAGCCATTGGGGCGGTAACGATCAGGTCTGGCTGGCACCCGCACTTCGCCTAGTGGTGGACTTCGGCCTGGCCGAACCCCTGCAGGCGAGTCAGGCCGGCACCCTGGGCAAGGGGTGGGCCCGCGGGCAGTACCAGAGCCTGCCGCTACAGCCGCAGAATCTGGAGCGCGTCTATGGGCGCGACCGCCTGCTGTTGATTCCGCAGAAGTAGACTTCTCCACCGGCAACCCGCGACTTGGCGCGGGTTTTGCCCCTGCTCTGGCAGACCTCAGCCGGCGTCGCTTCCTTCCACCGCGCCGCGGACCGCTGCAGAGGCGCGGTCCCGCAGGTGCCTGGCAATGGAAGCGCCCGGTGATGGTGCCGTGCCTGTCACCACAATGGTGCAGACCCTAGTCGAGACGTCCATAGCGGTGCACAGAAAGGTGCCCTGGCGTCCGTCAGCTGCCGGAGACACCATGCCTGCCCAGTTTCCTCCTCACGCCGCGCATCTCTGGGTCGCGGGTTCGGATGCCCCGGAAAAGCCCGAGCTCAATCTGGGCTTTCTCCCGCTGAGCGACGCCGCCTCGCTAATCGTGGCGGCGACCCAGGGCTTTGGCGAGCCACACGGCCTGACCCTGAACCTGCACCGCCAGCCATCCTGGTCGGCCCTGCGCGACAACCTGCTCAACGGCCACCTCGACGCCGCCCACTGCCTCTATGGCCTGGTCTATGGCATGCACCTGGGGCTGGGCGGCACTCCCGCCACCGACATGGCGGTGCTGATGGGTCTCGCGCAGAATGGCCAGAGCCTCAACCTGGCGCGCAGCCTGACCCGGGAAGGGGTTCAGGACACGGCCTCGCTGGTCGAGCGGATCCGCCAGCCGGGCACCAGCCCCCTGACCCTGGCGCACACCTTTCCCACCGGCACCCACATTTTCTGGCTCTACTACTGGCTGGCTGCCCAGGGCATTCATCCGCTACGGGACGTGCGCACCGCGCTGGTACCGCCACCGCAGATGCCCGAGCACCTGGCCGCCGGCCGGGTCGATGGCTTCTGCGTCGGCGAGCCCTGGGGCGCCGCCGCCGTCGCACGCGGCCAGGGTTTCACCCTGACCACCACCCAGGCGATCTGGCCGGACCATCCGGAAAAGGTGCTGGCCTGCACCGGCCGCTTCGCCGAGCGCTATCCCAATACGGCCCGGGCGTTGATCCGCACCCTGCTCGATGCCAGCCGCTTCATCGAGGAAAGTCGTGAGAACCGCCTCGGCACCGCCCAGCTGATCAGCGATGCCGCCTACGTGAACGCCGATCCGGCGTTGCTGGCCGGACGCTTCCTCGGCCACTACGAAGATGGCCTCGACCGCCGCTGGGAGGACGAACATCCCCTGGCCTTCCATCGCCAGGGCGCGGTCAACCCGCCCTATCTCTCCGACGGCCTCTGGTTCCTTACCCAGTTCCGCCGCTGGGGCCTGCTGCGCGAGGACCCGGACTACTTGGCCATCGCCGAGGCCGTGCAATGCACCGAGCTGTACCGCGAGGCTGCCACCGAGCTCGGTCTGGCGGTACCGCCGCCCCGGCGCAGCAGCACCCTGTTCGACGGTCGCACCTGGGACGGCAGCGATCCAGCCGGTTACGCCCGCAGCTTCGCCATCCACGCGCTCAGCGATCACTAGGGAGAACGACCTTGCGCATTCTGCTCATCGACGACACCCCCAAGCAGGTCGGCCGCCTGAAGAGCGCGCTGATCGAAGCCGGTTTCGAGGTCATCGAGGAATCCGGCCTGACCATCGACCTGCCGGCGCGCATCGAGACGCTACGGCCGGACGTCATCCTGTTCGACACCCAGTCACCCGGTCGCGACGTCATGGAACAGGTCTGTCTGGTGACCCGCGACCAGCCGCGCCCCATCGTCATGTTCACCGACGAACACGACCCGGCGGTGATGCGCCGGGCCATCCAGTCCGGGGTAAGCGCCTATATCGTGGAGGGCATCCAGACCAGTCGCCTGCAGGCCATCATCGACGTCGCCCGCGCCCGCTTCGAGACCGACCAGGCGCTGCGCGCCGAACTCCAGGCCCGCGAGCAGCAGTTGCTGGAGCGCAAGAAGGTCGACCAGGCCAAGGGCCTGCTGATGAAGATGCGTGGTTGCAGCGAGGACGAGGCCTACACCCTGATGCGCCGCCAGGCCATGAGCAAGCAACAGAAGCTGATCCAGGTGGCCGACCAGATCATCGCCATGAGCGAATTGCTGGGCTGAACCGGCGCCAGGGGCAGAACTCTGGAAATAGTCTGGCACCGATTTGTGTGGCAATATCCGCGCCCCCTGGATATCCACGCTCGAAAAGGACTTCTGTCATGAGCTCGCTGCAAGCTGAAATGCTGGTCGAACAAAAGGTCGCCAATGCGCGCAAATCCACCGGCGCCGCCTACCTGATCTGGTTTTTTCTCGGCATGCTCGGCGGTCATCGCTTTTACCTCGGCCGCACCGGCACCGCCGCCATCATGCTGGTGCTCTCGCTGCTCGGCTGGGTCACCTTCTTCATCCCCTGGATCATCCTGGGTATCTGGTGCCTGATCGACGCCTTCCTCATCCCTGGCATGATCCAGCAGCATCAGGACAAGGCACGCCAGCAGGCGCGGCTGGAAGTGGCGGCGCTGCAGACGAGCCACGCGCTCTGAGCCGTTCCGGGGCGCTTCGCCACCCCACAGCACCCCGCTGATTTTTTCCTCGACAAGCGCAGCGGCCTGCGGCTACTGTCCGATGCAGGTCACCTCCTGTGACCCACGTCGCTCGGACGGTTCCGGGCGCTTACGTACTTCGAGGAACGCATGACTGATTCCAGTCCCGTGCGCCGCTTTGCGCGCATCGATCGCCTGCCCCCCTACGTCTTCAACATCACCGCCGAACTCAAGATGGCCGCGCGCCGTCGGGGTGAGGACATCATCGACCTGTCCATGGGCAATCCCGACGGCCCTACCCCGCCGCACATCGTCGAGAAGCTCTGCCAGGTCGCCCAGCGCGAAGATACTCACGGCTATTCCAGCTCCAAGGGCATTCCCCGCCTGCGCCGCGCCATCTCCCACTGGTATCGCGACCGCTATCAGGTGGAAATCGACGCCGACAGCGAAGCCATCGTCACCATTGGCTCCAAGGAAGGCCTGGCGCACCTGATGCTGGCGACCCTGGATGCCGGCGATACCGTGCTGGTGCCCAATCCCAGCTACCCGATCCACATCTATGGCGCGGTGATCGCCGGGGCCCAGGTGCGCTCGGTGCCCCTGGTGCAGGGCATGGACTTCTTCGCCGAACTGGAAAGAGCCATTCGCGAAAGCATTCCCAAGCCGAAGATGATGATCCTCGGTTTCCCCTCCAACCCCACCGCCCAGTGCGTGGAGCTGGACTTCTTCGAGCGCGTGGTGGAGCTGGCCAAGCGCTACAACGTGCTGGTGGTGCATGACCTGGCCTATGCCGACATCGTCTTCGACGGCTGGCAGGCGCCCTCCATCATGCAGGTGCCCGGGGCCAAGGAGATCGCGGTGGAATTCTTCACCCTGTCCAAGAGCTATAACATGGCCGGCTGGCGGATCGGCTTCATGGTCGGCAATCCCGAGCTGGTCGCCGCCCTGGCGCGCATCAAGAGCTATCACGACTACGGCACCTTCACCCCATTGCAGGTAGCGGCCATCGCCGCCCTGGAAGGCGACCAGCAGTGCGTGCGCGACATCGCCCAGCAGTACCAGCACCGGCGTGACGTGCTGGTGCGTGGCCTGCACGAAGCCGGCTGGATGGTGGAGATCCCCAAGGCCTCCATGTACGTCTGGGCCAAGATTCCCGAACCCTACGCCCAGCTGGGCTCGCTGGAGTTCGCCAAGAAGCTGCTCGCCGAGGCCAAGGTCTGCGTCTCGCCCGGTCTGGGCTTCGGCGACTATGGCGACGACCACGTGCGCTTCGCGCTGATCGAGAACCAGGACCGCATCCGCCAGGCGGTGCGCGGCATCAAGCAGATGTTCCGCGCCGATGGCGTGCTGCCCAAGGTTGCCTCGCGTAAAACGGGGGTCGAACCGGCCTGAGTCCTCGCCGCGCCGTCGACCGGCGGCGCGGCGAATCCTTGCCGGTTCTGGTGTTCCAAGCTATAAGCGCCTAGTGCACCCTCGGGATATCGTCATGCTGAAAGGCCTGTTCAACCTGCTCAAATCGCCCTCCGCGGACGACCTCAAGCTGGCCGCGAGCATCAACAACTCCTACAAGTCCATGCGCGTGGTCGGCCGCGGCACCCTGCGCATCGATCCGGCGGAGGTCTTCGACTCCCCCGAATTCAAGGAAGACCTGGACCGCGCCCGGCGGCTCATCAACCGCTGATGTTCCTGCTGCTGCTCCTGCCGATCCTGGTCAGCGGTTTTCTCGTCTGCCACAAGCATCCGCTGTACTTCTATCGCCTGCATCGCTACGAGGGCCAGTACCTCTATCTGCAGAGCGCCCGCTTCGGTCTGTTCTGCACCCTGCTCGCCGTGAGCCTGCACCTGGGCATCGCCCAATTGCTGCAGGGGCGCAGCTGGTCATGGGGTGAGCGGACCTTTTCCTTCGACTATTTCGCCGGTCTCGCCGAGTTGTTGCGCCGTACCGGTACCCTGGACGATCCGCTGCAGGCCGCCTGGATCCTGCTGGTGACAGTGACCGCCTTGCTGATCCCCACGGCCTGGGCAGCACTGGCTCGCGCGACCATCAAGCGCAAGTACGGCCTCACCGAGGACAACTACCGCACCTTCATCCTGGCCGGCATCCTCAAGGACAGTCCGCTGGACGATCTGCTGATGACCGCCTCGATCAACCGGGAGACGCTGATGCTGACCCTGGAAGAGCGCAAGGTGTATGTCGGTCGCATTACCACCCTGGGCGAGCCGAGCGAAACGGAAGGGGCCGACCAGGACGTCTGCATCAAGCCGATCATGATCGGCTAGGTCTTTTGTCAGAAAAAACTAATAGTGCTTGTTCTGCCTAGGAAACGCCTACCTCGAATAGCGCAGTCATCACTAGCGATAACCCTTCAAAGCGTGATTAAACATAACCTTCGATGAAATACTCATCAATGCGTTCTTCGCATTTGTCATTTTTATAGCTAAATACGTGCTTTGTTGCACGAGTGTAAGCGCCGCCATTTTTTGTGCTCTCGTGTTTAAACTCAATGGTAGCTCTACTTAAACACGCATAAATAATTTTATCTTGATTTGTTTTTTCATCTAATTGCTTTTTATTATGTGCGTTTCTTTCTTTTGAAGCGGCAATCGACTCAGGCGAAAAATTTTGCGGATTTACATATAGCACAAAGCAGAATAAACAGAATATTAAAAAAAATAAATCGCAAGCTTTACAGTATCCCATAGGAATCAAAGTGGTTTTTTTACATTATACAGCTAAATAGCAATTAAACTTTGTTTGTAAGCAGTCATCCGTTCCCTTTATTCGATAACCCCATAGCGTATATTTAATGTATTCAAAGCCGCTCATTGTTTCTAGGCAATCTTCTAGAACAATATTCTCAATATGCTCATCTGCTAGCCTGCAAAATTGCCAAAATTTATTCTCCTGTCTTAATAGTGCTAATTTAACCAAGTTTTGATTTCCCAGGTTTTTCTGTAAGCTCTTCAAGTCAAGATTAAAGAATCGATTAAATTTTCTCCACATTACCGATTTTGTCTTTCCGAAGAAATTGTAAGTCTTATATCTCCAGAGCCGAGCTACTGCTTTATTTTTCATTGCATCATCTGTCTTGTCTCGAAGACTTTTCATTATGTATTTAGTGATATACGAGGTTGGCGATGCAGCCTTTACACCCGCTTTTTTTGCTTCCGCTTCTGAAATTTCGACAATGCGAACAGCTTTATCGCTATGTCCAAAGTGCTTGTAGATGAGTCTTTTGAGTTCTTCCGATTGGGTTGGATGAACATAAAAAAGGCTGTGCATATGCGGGCATTGGTCTTTGTGTGCTTCTTTTGACCACAATCCAAGCGTCTCGATGCCGTGGCGCTCTCTGTCTTTGTTGAGAGCGACAAGCCTGCTAGAAAGCCAATCTGAGGCTTCTCGTGGTGTTGATCCGTTCCATTTTGTAGCTCCGTTACCAGGGTTGGGGTGGAAGCTCGCTGGGCACGTGAACGTAGTGAATAGAGCCATATAGCCAAGGCTGACGGCTTGCTCTTCAAGGTCCTTTGCCTTCATGTAGAGTTCAGATGCCTTGCGCTCATCAGTCAGTGCAAAGTCTGATAACTTTTTACGTTCTTCTGTTTGGTCATCTTTGATGATGACCACCTCTGCATTTTCAATAAATTCAGCTTGTTCCAAATCAATTTTCTCTTGATATGCAAGAAGCTCATCACTGCAATATTGGGTCTTATTTTTGCCAATAGCACCAATTTTCAATAAGTGTAGCTCTCTATCTCGCCTTGCCACACGCTCGATTATTTTCTTTAATTTCCTGAATTCGCGATTTTCGGTAATAGAAAAATCCGCCTTAACAATATTGCTATTGTTCGCTTTAACTATTTCAGACGTTTCTATGTAGTAGTTTGAAATCTTATCGAAAATTGTGCCTTGGCCCTTCAAGTCTCTAAATCGAATGCTCTTATAAATATGCAAATCTGCAAGCTCTTTTCTATACAAATTTATATATGAAGCTTCCAGAATCAATTTTTTAATAGCTTTGTTTTCGCAAATATAGTGAAAGATTCTGTTGATTATGTTGGCAAAAGATATTGTTTCTTTATCGTAATCAGTGATTTTTTCTCTGTATGAAAATGTAGATGCCTTGAAGTTTTTTAGCGTAACAAGTTTTTTGCCTAATAGAATCTTTTGAAATTCTGGCTCTTGTTCAGCGCTAGAAAGGAAGGGGATAAAGGGTTTTTGCTCGAAACTAACATTGTCTATATAGTCAAAAGTTTTGGTAGCTATAGATAAGTTAGATATTATTACTTTAAGCTTTGCACAAAGTTCATAAATATGAATATCTTCTTTTTCGTATAGTGCAGCAGCATCAGAAATATTTTTTTTGAATTCTGATGAAAGGGGTTGTGTTTCTGAAATAAATGGTATGATATATCTAAGTAAAGTCATTTGTTATATTAAATTGTGGTAAATTCATTATAACAAATAAAAAAATAAGTAAAGAGCCGAAAGGCTCTTTTTTATTGATTTGAATAAGTTATGTCGTCTTTAATAATCTTATGTCGCTTAAACATAAATCAAGTTTTCGACATGGCTCTTCGATTTTTGCTCTTCTTGGATAACTCTAAAATAACTGTCGCAAGCCCTGATTGTGCAGTTTTGAGGGTTTTAAATTTTCACCTTTCCACTTCGGTAATACTTTTTCAACTTCTCGAACTCTATATCTTCGTTAAGTTTTTTCTTTGTCTTTAAGTTCACTGATACTTTATCTAGCAAATTGTCAGCCGGTGTTTTATCTTCAAAAGATTCATATTTACCTGCAATTTTTTTATCAAGGCTTTTGCTTTCTTCTGAGTTCGAGAATATATCAATCACTCTTTCAATGATGAGATTAGAGAAATCGAGAAGTTCATCTTTTATTCTTTGAATGTCTGAATTTAACCTTTCAAAAATTGTCCTCTTGTTATCTATTTTTACATCTAGATTTTCTTCTTCATCTTGTTTCTCAGCTATGGAGCTAATAATTGCCTGATGAATTTTTTGGTCTTCCATAATCGAATTATTCAGAGCTTTCTGAATGTCTTCATCGTTCTTAATATCGACTTTGATTTTGCTAAGCTCATCGTTTAAGTCAAGAATCTGTTTATTGTGAAAGCTCGCTACTCTCTCGATTTTAGGCTTTCTCGCATCTTCTTCTATGAGCTTCATTCTCTTTTTGTGCTCTTCTGTGTTATCTAGTTTTTTTGCTTCGACATTATATTTCAGAAGCATATTGTTGGTATGTTGATAAAATAATGTTTGAAAATATTGAGCTTGTAGTTTTTTTGATTTGTATGAACGATTTGAGAAGTCGAGCTTTTCAGCGTCTGGATATTGTTGCTTGATTTTCTCGATGTTGTCGTTCACGAATTGCTTTTGAGCATTAAGCAAGTCATATTTACCTGTCTTTTTATTTTTTGCTTCGACAAAAATATGAGGATGATTCCCGACTTCATCACCGTGAAAGACAACTAACTTGACTGGATAATCTGGGAAGTTTTTAGAATAGAAAGAGTGAATGTTTGAGAGCATATCTAAGGGTTTTATGTTGACTTTGTTATGCATTGGGATTTTGAAAAATGCTTCTTGTATGAAAACTTTATTGCGAGCAATGTCAGATTTATTTTCTATTACTTCATTGTGAAGATTTAAGAATTTCCTTACTGTTTCAATCTTCTGATTTTTGCGTGAAAAATCGAACTCTGAAAGCTGCTCAATTTCTTCGTTTATGTTGAAACTTTCTTTTTTCTCCAAGATTTTTGCAAGATATATCTTTAAAGCATCGTTATTATCTGGGATTGAATTATGCCACTTATTAACTTTTGCTTTGTATTTACTCAAAGCATCAGTAGCATCTGATTTTTCGTTTTTGGATTTTTGTTCTGCATTGACTTTGTGGATGAATGATTCTTGGATTATTTTTTTTTGTTCTTCTGTAAGCTCGTTGAGTTTTATTGTATTTGTGCCAGTTATTGAGGGGAACCAAACCAAATTCTCATCTGATTTATCTTCGTCCCACTCTAAAATTTTTGTCGAAATTATTTGACTGTTTTCATGTGGAGCTATACGAAGAGAGTGAGCAACAGATTTGAAAAGTTTCGCTTTTCCGAATTTGTCATTTTTAAAATTCAAATGTTTGTATATCATCGTTACTGCTTTTTTTGTTGTCATAATATCACCATTATTTTTTGTTTTTTTGTGTTCCTTTTATTATCGATTTAGAGAAAAATATTGAGCGACATAGCGATATTTTTTTCTAAATCAGTAGTAGAAATGATTTAAAATTAGAGCGAGAGCGAAAATTTTTAATCAGTTTCGTAGAGTGCTTTGGCTCTTGCTTTTGATTCTGTCTCAACGACAAGTTGCGAGCTAACCTGAAACCGCAAGCACGAAGTGCGTCTTTGCGAAGCAAAGTGTGGTGAAAGGTGTAGCGAGTTACCATAGTTACCATAGGCCCTACTAAAAATATACCATACGCAAAAGTCTGATTTTAATTAAAAACAGAAATGGCTAATAGATTCTAATAAATTGAAGCGCGCTATACAGCACCAATAAAAAAGCCCTCTCGTGGAGGGCTTGAATGAGCAATTCAAATTCTATGCATCGTGGTCTTTAGCACGCTTTTTTGCCTGCTTATCAAGAACACTAATGAAGCTCATATTAATAGCTATGGTGCTTATCAGTGCGCTTATTTGAAGGCAGCTGAAAGCAATCATAAGAAACTGAATTACGCTTTCCGCATATGGCTTATAGCGAAAGGAGAAACCATCCAGAAACGCTGAAAATATCAATAATGACAAAGCCACAATCATTGTCAGAGCAGACTGGACTATTACGCTAATTATCTCTTTCAGTCGGACGTTATCTTCACCGCCACCAGAAAAATCTACATTTAATAGATTTTCGCCGCGTAGCGTCTTTAGAACATTGGGGTATAAAAAAGCTACCCAAATACTCATTATCGTAAAAATTGCACCAGCGACGGCAACTAATAGGCTGAGAATATTAGGCACTGAATCTTGTTTAAGGTCGATGCCGAATATCCACAGCCCAGTCGGGACTATAATACATAAAAGTATTATCGACATATTTAACCTTGCGCAGGTTGCGGAGCCGGCTCTGTGTGAGTGGCCAAATCTGGCCTAACGCTATGTATATAATAAGCACGCTGTTCATTGATGATGCCATAGAGGCTTTCGCAACTATATGCACCAATTCCTTGTGGCAATATGACTCGCTCTACAAGCCGATGTTTCTTTATGGAAGTCTTTTTGCCTTCTTCGTCTACAAATATTACATCTGCATACCCGTCTTCCGAAAAGTCAGCTGAATACTCCATAAGCTCTGCCATTTGCTCAATGGACGGAGTGGCTTCAATGAGTATCTCCACCTTTCTTACGTTGTCTTCATCATCACTTTCTTTAGAAAAGAACTTGCTTAGAAAAGTCTGAAAGAGGTCGAAAAGTTCGCCGTTAGCTTTTTCTAAACCATTTTTCTTATCTAGAATAGAGGCGGCCTCTACGCTAGCAGCGGTAGCACTTACATAAACCTCGTTTCTAAGCAAAACACTTTTCGTTGAAGCGCATATTTGTTCGAGCCTTTCAACACTTGTTTTGAACTCTTTTATCTTGACCTTGAACTTATACAAAACATCATAAGTTTCGGGCGCGTTCGGCGTGCTGAACATAATTCGGGTCTCTGTGTCGCCCGATGCCCTTTGGTTGTAGTCCTTAAATTTGATGCGATGCCTCACCATGTGGGAAACCCATTTTTGCATCAAATTTGTGTCACACTTTGAGTCTTCAAACTTCAATGACACGACCAGGTCATGGTCTGGAATTATCCAGTAGTAGCAAGGGTGTCCCCAGATATAGTTATCACTGGTCTTATCGGCAGTGCTACTGATGTATTTTCCAGTTGGATTGCCATCTTTGTCTATCTCAAGACCTCTGAAACCCCTAACGTCGCTAGGGTCGTGCTTCCACAATACTAAAATAAAGTCGCCATTATCGAACTCCTTTATCTCCTTGCAATAGCACATTACAGGGTCTTCCCCTGTTTTTCCTTCCAATACCCAGGGGCACGTTTCTCTAAACTGCCGGCCTTCCATCCAAGCAGCCATTGCTTTAAAGACTGTCTTCGTTTCGAGGCCGAAGCAGGTCGATACGATGTCTTCTTCGCTTTTCCTTCTTTGTATCTTGTAAAGCCCGCTCAGGTCTATCTCGAAAAAGTTCAAGTAGCCGCTATTATCACTGCGCTTGACGGTAGACATCCTTTCTCCTACTACTATGCTATTTATGCATCAATGCCCTGAGTAAAGCAGGGCGCCTTTTACTCGTCAAGAGGCGAAGCGCGCAGACCATTGGAAAGACAGCAGTGCGAGAGGCTAATTCTGTAATTCTGCAATGCTAACTATATTCGACAACACCGCATTTATCGAATTATCGTCTTTCTTTAAGATAGTAGTTGCAATGACTTTTTCGTCTGTTGCTGAGTCTTTATATGTTAAGAACTTGAAGAGTATCCCATTGTCTACAAAAAATCTATTTACCTTTATTCGTCCCTCTTCTGTCGAAACCGAGTTTTTCAGGTCGATAAACTCTCCGAGATTTTGATTGGAATCAACGCTTAGTGATAAATTCAATGTGGCTACTTGCCTATTCAGCTCTTCTATTTCCTGTTCAAGCTTACTCATTTGCTGAACCAAAAACGACGGTATTTTAGCGTTGAAATCTAATGATGATGTAATGTTTTTTAGCTGGTTTTCTTTCTCGGAGCGCTGCTTTAATTTAGAGGTGAGTTCAAAATCATTTTTTGAGGATTTAGATTTTTCTGTTGCCAGCTTTAGAAATAGGCTAGAAGTGCTTGCAAGTCGGTTATGAGGAATGTTGAGCTTTTCAAAATGAGAATTTACTACCAAAGCCATCTCGTTGAGTTTAAAAAGCGACCCTAATGCATAGTCGAAATTGATGTTTTCTGCGTCGCAATTACCGATTTCTCTTTTGTTCCTACAGATTAGATAAGTATATCCCTTCTCATTTGCCTTTAAGTTTGTGCGGGAAAAAAGCATTGTTCCATTGCATTTAGCGCACAAAACTGCTTTCTTAAAGATGTTTATATTTTCTTTTGTTGTCCTTCCGGAAGCATGATTTGTCTTTCTTTTTTTCATTGCTTCGATTGCGCCAAAGAAATCGCTCTCGCTTACTGTTTGCGGATAGTAATTATCAATAAATCTTTCGAAGACTCGTTTTTCTTTACCATCTTTCTTCAACCTTGAATAAACCGCCAACGTGCCCAGTGGGCTCTTGTTCTGTATTAGAATTTCAACTGCTCTGTTGGACCACCTACGCTTCGAAGTTTTATTGATACGCTTTAATGTCTCGGTCAACCCAAAGGTCTTGAGTGAAGAGAAAATCTCCCGAATCTCATCGGCTTCTTCTTTATCCTCTACAAACTTTTGAGCTTCGTTATCAAATCTAATCCCATAAGGAGGGGTTTTCTTATTGAAAATCTTCCCGCTTTCTGCTGCCGCATTCTTCGCATATTGATAAGCAGATTTTCGTCTAATACTCTTTGTTTCTGATTCTTCATTTGCCCGTTTTGCGATTACAGAAATGAGCAGAAGCGTTTCTAGGTCACGAGAAGGGTCAGATATTTCATAAAGCTTTTTATCGGATGTGGTGTAGAGCTTTATGCCTCTTTTCAGGAGGTTTTGGATAAGTTCTACACCGTTCAAGACTCGTTGCCGGGTAAGTCGGTCAATCGACTCGACTACAAGAAAGTCGTCTTCTCGTAGCTTTTCAAGCAGGGCTTTCAGGTTGCCTTTGAGGGCGTTAGAGCCATCGAAAGCACTTCGCCCTCTGTCATAGACAATGTTCCGCTCATCTATAGTTATGTCAAAAGCCTGCTCGAAAGCTGCAAGCGGGGCCGTCTGACGTGTCTCGCTGTCTCGACCTTCCGCACCTTGGCGAGCGGTGGAATAGCGGACGTATGCGTATGCAAGAGACATCTGAAAAGCCTCTAAGATGGACTTCTAAAGGCTTTGACAATAACAGAAACCGCTCATGAGCGGCTACCGCGACAAGGACAAACTCTGGGTGACCTTCACCACCCATTATGCGGACAAGGGCAAGGACATCTACCTGACGCTGAAACAGAGCCAGATCGTCTCGGCGACGCGCTTCGATTTCGACGCCTATGAAGCGTTTCGCTCAAGTGTCAGCCGCAATTGATAGGGTTTGACGACGCTTTCGCAGGGAACGTATGACTTTTTAGGCAGGTCCCATTTTGCAGGCGCGTTCACTGCCACGCGGTGACGCCCTTTCCTAACTGCCTAAGAAATCAGGAGCACGTCCATGACGCCCATGCTGAAGAAAGCCTCCAGCCTGTCCCTCGCCATCCTGCTGGCTGCCGGTGCCGGTCTGGCCCAGGCCGCTGACAAGCTGTCTCCGGCCGAATTCGTCGACGACGCCTCGGCCAAGGGCATCGCTGAGATCGAAGCAGGCAAGCTGGCCCTGGAAAAGAGCAAGTCCCAGGACATCAAGACCTTCGCCCAGAGCATGATCGACGACCACACCAAGGCCAACGAGCAGCTCAAGAGTCTGGCCCAGGAGAAGAAGCTGAAAGTCTCCACCGACGCCGAGCTGATGGACAAGGCCAAGGCCATGATCCTGCAGGTGCGTGACGATTCCTTCGATCGCTCCTACGCCAACAACCAGGTCGTCGCCCACGAGCAGACCATCGAGATCTTCCGCACCGAAGCCAAGAACAGCGATGACGCAGCGCTGAAGGCTTTCGCCGAGAAGACTCTGCCGAAGCTGGAACACCACCTGCAGGAAGCCAAGGCGCTGCAGACCAAGTACGCCAAGTAATAGCGTTATCCCGATAGAAAAGGCCGTGGCGAGTGATCGCCACGGCCTTTTCTTCTAGCCTATCGCGGCCATGGCGGTCCGCGGATGCGGCCGCTCCCACAGGGCGCCAATAGAGGGCGACTTCTTGTAGCTACGCCCAATCCTTGGGCGCTGGCTTGCCCCGATACCCGCTCCGAATCCCGCCAAGCCCCGTCAATACAAGGCACGCACGACTTGGCGTCGCTCTTGCAAAGACCTGGGCAGCGGTGGCCAACGGCGGTCACCCCAATCGACAAAGGCGTCAGTTCACCTCCCGGCAACGGGTCAGGGTGACTGGCGCCTTTTTCATGCCCGTGACGTGCCCGAGGTGCCTCCATGAGTCCCAGTTTCTGGAAAGCCGGCCATGCGCCGACCCTGTTCGCCGCCTTCCTCTACTTCGATCTGAGCTTCATGGTCTGGTACGTGCTCGGCCCCATGGCCGTGCAGATCGCCACTGACCTGCAATTGACCACCCAGCAGCGCAGCCTGATGGTGGCGACGCCCATCCTCGCCGGTGCGGTCCTGCGCCTGATCCTGGGCTTCGTCGCTGATCGACTGTCGCCGAAGACCGCCGGCATCATCGGCCAGGTGGTGGTGATCCTGGCGCTGCTGGTGGCCTGGCAGCATGGCGTGCACAGCTATGAGCAAACCCTGGTGCTGGGCCTGTTCCTCGGCTTCGCCGGGGCCTCCTTCGCCGTAGCCCTGCCGCTGGCCTCCCAGTGGTATCCGCCGCAGCACCAGGGCAAGGCCCTGGGCATCGCCGGCGCCGGCAATTCCGGCACCGTGTTCGCCGCTCTCTTCGCCCCGGCGCTGGCCAAGGCCTTTGGCTGGACCAACGTGTTCGGCTTCGCGCTGATCCCGTTGATCCTGACCCTGGTGGTCTTCGTGCTCTGTGCGCGCAACGCACCGGAACGCCCGGCCCCGAAGAAGCTGGCGGACTACGCCCGTGCCCTGGGCGACCAGGACAGCTGGTGGTTCATGTTCTTCTACAGCGTGACCTTTGGTGGCTTCCTGGGTCTGGCCAGCACCCTGCCCGGCTACTTCCATGACCAGTACGCCCTGGAACCGGTGATCGCCGGCTACTACACCGCCGCCTGCGTCTTCGCTGGCAGCCTGATGCGGCCCCTGGGCGGCGCCCTGGCCGACCGCATCGGTGGCATCCGTGCCTTGCTGGGCATGTACACCGTGGCGGCCATCTGCATCGCCGCCGTGGGCTTCCACCTGCCCAGCGCCATGGCCGCCCTGGCGCTGTTCGTGGTCGCCATGCTCAGCCTGGGCGCCGGCAACGGCGCGGTGTTCCAACTGGTGCCCCAGCGCTTTCGCAAGGAGATCGGCGTCATGACCGGACTGATCGGCATGGCGGGCGGCATCGGCGGCTTCGCCCTCACCGCGGGCCTGGGCACGATCAAGCAGGCCACCGGTGACTACCAGCTCGGCCTCTGGCTGTTCGCGGGCCTGGGCGTACTCGCCTGGTTCGGCCTGCTGAGCGTCAAGCGCCGCTGGCGCACCACCTGGGGCTCGGCCGCGGTCACGGCGGCACGCGTCTGAGCCAGGACCCGGCGGATCAACCTCGCCGGGTTTCGTCCTTCAAGGGGCGGGACGGACGTAGCTGGTCAGCACATGGTCCCGCCAGACGCCGTCGATTTGCAGATAACGGCGGGCCAGGCCCTCGCGTTCGAAGCCCAGGCTCCGGAGCAGATGAGCGCTGCGCAGGTTGTCCGGCAGATGGTTGGCCATGATGCGATTGAGGCCCAACTCGCCGATGACGAAATCGCGGCCCAACCGTACGGCATTGCGCATCAGGCCGCGCCCCTGCCAGGCCTCGTCCAGGCCATAGCCCAGGAAGCAAGCCTGGAAGCCGCCGCGAAAGATCTGGCTAAAATTTACCGTGCCTATCACTAGGGGCCCTGCCCGCAGGACCAGGCGTACTTCGCTCACGCCCGGTCCGCCCGCCCGATAGGCCGCTACCTGCCCCTGCCATTGGGCCTGGGTGTAGAAGGCGTCGGAGCGCCGCGGCATCGACTGCGCCAGATGCTGGCGATTGCGCCGATAGTAGTCGGCCACTGCGGCGGGATCGGCCAGGGTTAGATCGATCAGTTCCACCGCCTCGGTCACGGTGAAGCGGGGTGGATACTGCAGCGGAATGGTCAGAGCGGTCATCGCTTCGTCTCCGGCGGCAATTCGTAGACCCAGGTGGCGCAGCGTCCGCCCTCGGGTCCCTCACGATCGTTCTCCAGCACCCGGATGCGGCGAAAGCCGACCCGCTCGGCCAGCCGCTGGCTGGCGGCATTGGCCGCCGAGGTGGTGAGATAGAGCCCCGCGGCGCCGCGCCCTTCGACGAAGTGGCGCAGCGCCGCGGTCATATGGCCCTGCCCCGCGTGACGGCTGTGCGTCCAGTAGCCGATCTCGTAGCGGCGGCCGCCCTCCAGCGGGGTGAGTCCCAGGCAGCCGAGCATCTCGTCACCGCGCACCAGGAAGTAGCGCTTCTCGCCCTGGGCCAGGGTGAAGGCGCCGCGGGCCGCGAGCAGGCTGTCGCGCGCCTGGGCGACCGTGGTGTGCTCCCGGGCCCAGCCGAGGAAGCGGCGATGCTCGGCATAGCTCCAGTTAAGCGCCTCGGCGAAGGCCTCTGCCAGGCGCGGTTGCGGCCACACCAGCTCGAAGTCGGCCAGGGCGATACGGGGCGGAAAGTTCATGGCGTGGGTCCGAAATCCAGCCGTGGCACCGCGGCCAGCAGGCGTTGGGTCATGGCGTGAGCGGGCGCGCGCAGCACCTGCTCGGCGCTGCCCTGTTCGACGATACGGCCGCCGTCCATGACCGCGATGCGATCGGCCAGGTACTCGACCACGCCGAAGTTGTGGGTGATGAAGAGATAGGCCAGGCCCATCTCCGCCTGCAGTTCGCGCAAGAGATCGAGGATCTGCGCCTGCACCGAGACGTCCAGCGCCGAGGTGGGTTCGTCGCAGACCAGTACCTGAGGTTCGACGATCAGCGCCCGGGCGATGGCGATGCGCTGGCGCTGGCCGCCGGAAAACTCGTGGGGGAAACGCTGCAGGGTATCGCCGGGCAGGCCAACCCGCTCCACCAGGGCCGCGGCGCGGCGCTGGCGCTCGCTGGCGTCCAGCTCCGGCCGCAGGGCCAGCAGCCCCTGCTCCAGGGTGGCGCCGATGCGCATGCGCGGATCCAGGGAGGCGAAGGGATCCTGGAAGACGATCTGGATCTGCCGGCGCAGCCGTTGCAGGGTACGTCTGTCGGCGGTGAGCAGGTCTGCGCCGCCCAGGCGCGCGCTACCTTGGATGCGTGGGCCGTCGAGCAGCCGCAGCAGGGCCTTGCCGGTGGTGGTCTTGCCGCAGCCGGATTCGCCCAGCAATGCGAGGGTCTCGCCGGCGTGCAGATCGAAGGTCACGCCGTCCACCGCCTTGACCCAGTCGCGGGTCCGGCCCCAGGCACCGCGGCGGATGGGATAGTGCACGGCCAGGTCGCGCACCTCCAGCAGCCGCTCACCTGGGTCGCGCGCGGGCAAGGCCCGGGGTGTGCCCGCCAGGGTCTGACCGCGTTTGGCGAAGGTGGGGATGGCGGCGAACAGCTCGCGGGCATAGGGATGCCGGGGCGCCTGGAAGAAGTCCTCCGCCGGGGCGCTTTCGACGATCTCGCCGTGGCGCATCAGGGCCACGTGATGGGCCACCTGGCGCACCACCGCCAGGTCATGGGTGATGAGCAGGATGGCCATGCCCAGCTCGCGCTGGATGTCGGCCAGCAGGGTCAGGATCTGCGCCTGGACGGTGACGTCCAGCGCCGTGGTGGGCTCGTCGGCGATCAGCAGGTCAGGCTCGGCCGCCAGCGCCAGGGCGATCATGATGCGCTGCTTCTGGCCACCGGAGAATTGGAAGGGATAGTCGTCGATCCGCCGCTCCGGCTCGGGAATGCCGACTCGGCGCAGCCAGTCCATCACCCGGGCTCTCGCGGCGGCGCCGCGCAGCGGGGTGTGGGCGCGCAGGGTTTCCTCGATCTGCTCGCCGATGCGCATCACCGGATTCAGACTGGTCGCAGGCTCCTGGAAGATGGTGCCGATGCGCCCGCCGCGCAATTCGCGCAGGCGGCGCTCCGGCAGGCGATGCAGGTCGGTACCGGCCAGCAGCGCCGCGCCGCGGGTGATACCCAGCGAGGGGGGCAGCAACCGCAGCAGGGAGAGCGCCGTGACGCTCTTGCCGCTGCCGGACTCGCCCACCAGGGCAAAGGTCTGGCCACGGGCGATGGCCAGCCCCAGCTGCTTGACCGCCTGGCGCGTGCCCTCCTCGCCTTCGATCAGGATCTCCAGGTCACGAATTTCCAGCACTGGATTCATGGCTGCACCTCACCCTGGCCAGGCCTTCTTCCGAGCCAGGCGGACCTCAATCGGCGACTGCGCGGATCGAAGGCGTCGCGCACGGCATCGGCGAAGAGATTGGCGGCCAGCACCAGCGTCAGCATGAAGGCGAAGGCGCTCAGCAGATTCCACCAGATCATGGGGCTGCGGGACATCTCGGTGCGGGCGTCATTGATCATGGAACCGAAGGAATTCATGGTCGGATCGACCCCAATACCCAGGTACGACAGCACTGCCTCGTAGAGCACCAGGCTGGAGAACTCCAGGGTCAGGGTGATGAGCACCAGGTAGAAGACATTGGGCAGCAGGTGCCGGCGCAGGATGGTGAAGTGAGAGACGCCAAAGGCGCGCGCCGCCTGGACGTATTCCAGCTCGCGCAGCTTGAGCGCCTCGGCGCGCAGCAGGCGGCACAGCCCGGCCCAACCGGTGAGGCCGAGGATCAGGCAGAGCATGAACAACCGCAGGTCGGCGCGCGCCGCACCGGTGTCGAACAGCTCCGGGTGACGGTCGATGAACACCTGCATCATCAGCACGCAGGCCGCCACCAGCAGCACGCCGGGGATGGAGGTCAGGGTGGTGTAGAGATAGGTGATGATGTCGTCCACCCGGCCCTTGAAGTAGCCAGCGGCCAGGCCGAAACCGATGGCCGGTGGCAGCATGGCCAGGGTGGTCAGACTACCGATCACGAAGGCGGTGCGGATGCTCTTGAGCGACTGGTAGAGGACATCGTTGCCGGTGCTGTCGGTCCCCAGCACGTGATAGCCGCTGGCCAGGGCGGTCACGCTGCCGGCCACCAGGCAGACGCCCAGCCAGGTCAGCAGGATGGCGCGCCAGGGGGTGGTGGTATGACCGCGAAGGATCAGCAGGCAGCGCGCACCCAGGCCGCCCGCCTCGCGCAACCGCGCCGCCGCCAGCACAGCGGCCACCAAGGCCACTGCCAGACCGCCGAGAAGCCCCACCAGCAACCGCTGGAGCACATCGCCGCGCCACTCTCTAGCAGGATCGGCCAAGGTCGTACCGGCATGCTTGAGACGCGGAAAGTCGCGTAGCGGCTGGCCATCGGCGGTGGTGCCCAGGGTCTCCTTGGAGAACTGGTGGGTGGCCAGCGGTGCGGAGTAGGTTTTCTCGCGCTGGGTGAGACTGGTCCCGGCCAGCAGGCCGTCGAGGGCCGAGAGCACCGTGGGTGAATAGATAGGCGCCGTCGCGCCAGGCGCGGCCGGCAGTTGCGGACGGTAGTGCACGGAATCCAGCAGGGCGATGGCGACGAAGCTGGCCAGCACCACGGCCGCGCTCATCGCTGGCGCGTCCTGCAGCACCCGTCGCCAACTGGCGCGCAGGGCCGGCTGACGACGGGCACGCCAGGCGTAAAACAGGCTACCGGCCACCAGCAGGTAGAGGGCGATATCGGTCCAGAGCAAGACGAATTTCGGCATGGCGGCTACCTGAAGCGAACGCGCGGATCAGCGAGGGTGTAGGACAGGTCCGCCAGGATCAGCCCGACGATGTAGAGCACCGAACCCAGGAACACCATGGTGCGGACCACGGCGAAGTCCTGGCCGTTGATGGCGTCGATGGTGTAGCTGCCCAGGCCCGGGATGCCAAAGAAGGACTCGGCGATCAGGCTGCCCATGATCAGCAGCGGGATGGCCGAAACCACCCCGGTGAGAATCGGCAGGGCCGCATTGCGCAGGACATGGCGCAGCAGTACCTGGCGCTCGGCCAGGCCCTTGGCGCGGGCGGTGCGCACATAGTCCTTGCCGATCTCTTCGAGAAACAGCGCGCGGTAAAAGCGCGCCTGGCTGCCGAGGCCGGAGATCACCGCCACCACCACTGGCAGCAGCAGGAAGCGCAGCAGATTCCAGCCTTCCTCGTAGCCCGAATAGGGCACCAGCCGCAGGATCTTCGCGAACAGCCACTGACCGGCGATGATGTAGAACAGCGAGGAGATCGACAGCAGCACCACACAGAGCACCACGCCCCAGAAGTCCAGGCGGGTGGCGCGAAAGAACACCAGCAGCAGGGCGAAGCCCACGCTGGCGACCAGGCCGAGCACGAAAGTCGGCAGCGCCAGCGCCAGGCTGGGCCCGGCGCGCTCGCCGATCTCCCGGGCGATACTGCGACCGCTGTCGGCGGTGCCGAAATCGAAGGCCAGCAGCTTCACCGAGCGCTCGAAGAAGAGCGTATCGGTGAATCGCCCCACCCCTTCACGGGTGGTATTAATAAGCAGCGGCTTGTCGTAGCCGTGCTCCGCCTTCCAGTCCTCGATGGCATCGGCGGTGACGTACTTGCCGCCAATCGCCAGGCGCGCCATGTCGTCCGGGGTGTTGACGGCAAAGAACAGCACGAAGGTGAGCAGGTTCACCCCGATGAGGATGAGCACGCCATAGGCCAGGCGCCGCAGCAGATAGCCGATCATGGCCGCTTCTCCCCTGCCGAATCGCCAAAGGCGGTCTGGCGTTCACGGCGCCGGAGGATGCGCCAGGCCGGCCACACCAGCAGCAGCGCGAGCCCTAGCAGCAGCCACAGTGGCCAGAGCACCGGTTGGTTCCACTCCTGGACCTTGCGCTCACGCAGGGCCGGATCCAGGCGCAGGTAGCGCAGTTGGTCGCGCACCATCTGGGTCGGCTTGGCGTTGTACACCCACTGCTGATAGGCACCCGCCGATAGGGGATTCCAGCCGAACAGCCAGGGCGCATCCTGTTGCACGATGGCAACCATGCGCCGGATCAGCGCCACCTTTTCGGGACCGTCGTCGAGACTCTTCATCTGCTCGAACAGCCGGTCGTACTCGGGATTGCTGTAGTTGCCGGCATTCTCGCCACCATGCTTGGCCTTGCCCTGGGGGCCGTAGAAAAGGAACAGGAAGTTCTCGGCGTCGGGATAGTCGGCGTTCCACCCCCAGAAGAAGATCTGCGCCGCGCCCTTGCGCATCTTGTCCTGGAATCGGTTGTAGTCCGAGCCGCGCAGTTCCAGCTGGATACCCAGCTTGGCGGTCTGCTGGCGCATCCAGTCGAACATGGCGCTGTCGCCACTGCTCTGGGCGTCGTACTGCAGGATCAGCGGCCGCCCGCTCTTGGCATCGCGGCCATCGGGATAGCCGGCTTCGGCCAGCAGCTGCCGCGCGTCTTCGATGGGCCGCCGTTCGGGCTTGCCGTCCACCAACCGGTAGACCACCGGGTTGGTACCGGCCGGCGACGCCTCATAGCCCAGCACACCGGGCGGCAGCGGGCCATTGGCGACCAGGCCGTTGCCGTTGAGGAAGACGGTGATGTAGCTCTCCCAGTCGAAGGCGATGGACAGCGCCTGGCGCAGCTTGCGATTACGCACCTGCTGCTCGGGGGTCGCGCCCTGCCCTACCACCGGATCCAGCCAGTTGAAGCCCAGGTACCAGTTGGAGGCCTCCACCGCGGTGGGTAACTTGAGGCCGCGCTCGCGATAGAGTTCGGCGGAGTCGGCCGAGTCGCCCGCCTTGGTGCGCAGCGCCACGCCATACTCGCCGCGCTCGACCTGCGGGGTATCGTAGTAGCCCTGGATGAACTTGCCCATCAGCGGCACCCCTTCCTTTTCCAGGCTGAACACCGCGCGGTCGATCAGCGGCATGGGCTTACCGCAGTCGTCCAGCCGACCCTCCTCGCGATCACCAGGCTCACCTTCGCAGGGATAGGGATCGGCGCGGTAGTTGGGATTGCGCTCCAGCACATGGCGGCGATTGGGAATGGATTCGGCCAGGCGATAGGGCCCGGTACCCACCGGCCAGCTGTTGAAGCTTAGGTTGTGCTCGGCCATGCCCGGCTGGCTGTAGAAGCGATCCGCCTCCCAGGGCACCGGCGCGGCAAAGGTCGTGGCCAGCCAGTAGCTGAACTGGGGGTATTTGCCGATCACCCGCAACCTCAGGGTGTGGTCATCCAGCACTTCTATCCCGGGCAACTCGCCCTGGCGCAGGTCCAGCCAGGGCAGCGGCGCGCCCTTGGGCAGGCCGGCGCGCAGGGTCTTGTCGGCGGCGCGCAGGCTATCGCCAAACGCCTGCATGCCCACCAGGTGCTCGGCGAAGATGGCGTAGCTGGGCGAGACCAGCCGCGGACTGGCCAGGCGGCGCAGGCCGTAGGCATAGTCGGCGGCGGTCAGGGCGCGGCTGCCGGTCTCGGGGAAGTCGGGGATCTGGTAGCGATCGGCCAGATCGTCCGGCTTGATTGGGAAGTAACGGTAATTGCCCTGGGCATCGCGGGCAAAGGCCGGATGCGGCGCATAGCGGGCATCACGGCGGATGGGAATGTCGTAGACGCTCTCGGCGATCTGCGCCGGCGGCGCATCGTCCGGCAGTCGCCGGCCCTGGGCATCCAGGTAATAGGGTGCGACCACTCGCTCCGCGCCGCGGGCGATCAGCTCATAGGGCCGCTTGAGATAGTGATAGCCATAGAGCGGCTCATAGATGTTGTAGGTGAAGTTGGTCTCGTCGCCGGAATAGGAACTGGCCGGATCCAGGTACTTCGGCGAACGGGTGGTAAAGGCGGTATAGAGGGTATTCTGGCCTTCGGCTCCGGCGCGGTAGGGGCTGTTGATCGGCGTATCGTCGGGTGAACAGCCACCGAGTAGCACCAGGGTCAGCAGTGCGAGGAGTTGTCTGGACAGTCTGGGCATCGCGTTCCTGCACCGAAAGAGACCTGAGGCGGCAGCGCCGGCCTAAACGACTAAGCTTGAGCTATTTTCCCGCGAGGCGCAGCACCCCATGCAATCCCGGAAAGATTTCGACAAGATCGTCCACTGGTCCCAGCTCCAGGCCCCCGATGGCCCCGGCTATCCCGACAGTGACGAGCGCTTTTCCCTGGGCGCCGCCTTCGGCCGCCACTTCGGCTTCGCCCGCCTGGGCATCCACCATGAATGGCTGCCACCTGGCCGGCGTACCTCAAGGCCCCATGCCGAGGCCACCGAGGACGAATTCATCTATGTGATCGCGGGCCACCCCACGGCCTGGATCGACGGCCACGCCCACCGGCTGGAACCGGGCGATGGCGTAGGCTTCAAGGCCGGCGATGGCGTCACCCACACCTTCATCAACGAGACCACGGAGCCGGTGGAGCTGCTGGTGGTGGGCGATACCAGCCGGGCGGACAATCGGCTGCACTATCCGCTGCATCCGGAATACACCGCAGGTCTTGGGGACAAGCAGTGGCGGGAGTGTCCCAAGCGAGAATTGGGGCCGCATTCGGGTGAGGCAATGTCGCCACGAGAGGACGACGAATGCCCGTGAATCCGTTGCGACTCCCTGCCTCCATTCGCGCCAACGCAGGACTTCTCACCCAGCTGCAATTGGCGCCCGATACCCGCCTGACCTACGGTGAGCATGAGGTGGCGATCCGCACACCGGACTGCCCCGACTACTACTTCGGCAACTACCTCCTGCTGGACCAGCGCCCGACCGCCCAGCAGGTATTGGCCTGGTCCGCGGACTTCGAGCAGCTGCTCGGCAGCCCACAGCCCCTGGGGCATCGTGCTTTCGTCTGGCCAGAGCAGCAGGCCAAGGCGCCACCGGCGGACCTGCCTTGCGCCTACGATTATCAGCGCCTGGTCTGGATGCGTCTGGCCGCCGATGCCCTGCAGCCCGCCCCGGTCCTGCCTGAGGGGCTCCACATCAGAACCTTTCAACAGCCGGCCGATTGGCAACAGTGGCGTGAGCTCCAAGCAGAGGTGACTCCGGGCGCGGAGGATCCGGAAGCGCACCGGCGCTATCTGGATTACCAGGCGCGACGCTATCGATCACTGAGCGACAGCGGCCTGGGCGACTGGTGGGGTGTATTCGATGGCGAGGAGCGGCTGCTGGCCTATCTTGGCCTCTATCGCCTGGGCCGACTGGGCCGTTTCCAAGCGGTTACCACGCGGGTGGACTGGCGTCGGCGCGGACTCTGCCAGGCCCTGCTCGGCACGGTGCTTCGGCACCAACGACATCGCGTGGACGCCTTCGTGATCGTGGCGGAAAGCGAACATCACGCCCAACGGCTTTATGCCAAGGTGGGGTTCGCCGTAGAGGGCGGCATAGGAACCCTGCTGTGGGCAGGTGCCGGCAGAGGATAGCAATTTGGCTCTCATGTTCAGGAAAACCTGCGCCTCCCTATCCGGATTTATCGCGGCCATGGGCCGCTCCTACAGTGTAGGAGCGGCCCATGGCCGCGATAGCCTACGCAAGACTTCTTACCCGGCCGTTGGGCTTCGGCGATGGAGCCGCCTCAACCCAACCTACGAAACCCTACCGTAGGTTGGGTTGAGCGCAGCGAAGCCCACCATGACCTCGGCCAACACCTTTGCGCGTGGAAAACGCTGCGCGGTTTTCCACTCTACATGGGATCTGTGGGAGCACCCCCTCTGCATTTGGGAGAGGGTCGGCGGCTCAGGCTTTACGCGCCTGGGCCGCGCTCACTGCCGCACGCAGCGCCAACAGATAGCTGTCCACCCCGAAGCCGGCGATCTGGCCCAGCACGATCTCGGCGAACACCGAGTGATGCCGGAAGCTTTCCCGCGCATGGATGTTGGACATGTGCAGCTCCACCACCGGCACGGTGAGGATCGCCAGGGCGTCGCGGATGCCGTAGCTGTAGTGGGTCCAGGCGCCGGCGTTGATCAGTACCGCGTCGACGCCCTCCTCATAGCCCCGATGGATGCGCTCCACCATCGCCCCCTCGTGGTTGCTCTGGAAGCTTTCCACCTCGACGCCCAGTTCAGCACCCAGGGCCGCGAGCCTGGCGTCGATCTCGGCCAGGGTCACGGTGCCGTACTGCGACGGGTCGCGCTTGCCGAACATGTTGTGGTTGATACCGTGCAGCATCAGGATCTTCATGGGTCTTCTCACTGCAGCGGAAGGGTCAGCCGGTCGATGACCGGCCGGGTCTCGGGGCGCACGCCGCGCCACCAGGCGAAGGCTTCGGCGGCCTGTTCCACCAGCATGCCCACGCCGTCCGCCAGTTGCGCCACGCCTTGCTCCCGGGCCAGGCGCAGGAAAGGTGTCAGCCCCTTGCCATAGGCCAGCTCGTAGGCCAGCGCGGCCTGGGCGAAGACGCCTGCCGGCACCGGCGGCAGTTCGCCGACCAGACTGGCCGAGGTGGCATTGATCACCAGATCGAAGGTCTCCCCTTCCAGAGCCGCGTAGCTCCGCACGCTCAGCAGCGGGTGCCCGATCTCCTGGGCTAGCTCAGCCGCCTTCCGCCCATCGCGATTGGCCATCATCAATTCGGTCGGTCCGGCGACGAGAAAGGGCAACAGGGCGCCACGCACCGCACCACCGGCGCCCAGCAAGAGCACCCGCTTGCCGGCCAGGGGTTGACCGAGATTGACCTCGATGTCGCGCAGCAGGCCGATGCCATCGAAGTTCTCCGCCAGCACCCGCTCGCCCTCGAACTTCAGCGCATTGGCCGCCCGGGCCAGCCGTGCCCTTTCGCTGGACTCGGTGGCCAGCTGGAAGGCCTGCAGCTTGAACGGCGCGGTCACGTTCAGGCCCTGCCCGCCCTGGGCGCGAAAGCGCTGCACGTCGCCGGCGAAGTCCTCCGGCGAGCCCTCGATGGCGCCGTATTCCAGGTCTTGCCCGGTGGCGGCGGCGAACAGGCCATGGATCAGCGGCGACTTGGTGTGGTTGATCGGGCGGCCGATCACCGCGTAGTGGTCGGTCATGCGCAGGGCTCCTGGCTGAACAGCACGCCGTCGGCCTGCAGCCGGGCGATGTCTTCCGCGCTGTAGCCCAGGCTCTGGGCGACGGCAGCGTTGTGCTCACCGAGGTCCGGCGCCACCTGCTGGATGGTGGTGTCACAGTCGGAAAAGCGGAACGGCAGATTGGGCATGCGCAGGGTGCCGAAGCGCGGGTGCTGTTGTTCCTGGATCATGCCGCGCGCCTTGATCTGGGGATCCTCGATCACCTCGTCGATGCGCTGCACCTTGGCACAGGGCACGTCGATCTCGTCGAGCAGGGCCAGCAGCCGTGCGACCGGATTGGCCGCCACCCAGGCTTTGACGATGGGCAGGATGGCTTCGCGATGGGCGTTGCGGCCGGTGGAGGTATGGAAGCGAACGTCACTGCCAAAGCCCGGCTGGCCCGCGTCCTGCTCCACCAGGGCGGCGAAGCGCTTCCAGGATTCGTCCACCTGGGCGGCGATGACCAGGTCGCCGTCCTGGGCGCGAAACACGCCATAGAGGGTCGAGGTGGGCATGTCATGACCGGTCTGCTGCGGCAGGATCTCGCCGCCGGACAGGGTGTAGCACTGCACCGCGTATTCGTGCATCGATACCAGGGTGTCGTACAGCGCCATGTCGATATGCTGGCCGCGCCCGCTGGTGACCCGTCCCAGCAGCGCCGCGTTGATGGCGGCGACCGCGTGGGCGCCGGTGTACATGTCGCCCAGGGAGATGCGCAGCAGCGGCGGCGCCTCGCCCGGCGTGCCGACCATCTGCATGATGCCGCTCTTGGCCTCGGCGATCAGCCCGAAACCGGCGCGGTGCGCGTCGGGCCCGGTATGGCCATAGGCGGAAATCGAGCAATACACCAACCGCGGATTGCGCGCGGACAACTCCGCATAGCCCAGGCCGAGCCTGTCCAGGGCGCCAGGTCGGTAGTTCTCGATGAAGACGTCGGCGCTGTCGCAGAGCTGCTGCATGAAGGCCTTGCCGCGCGGGTCCTTCATATTGACGCTGACGCCCTGCTTGCCCATGTTGAGTTGCAGGAAGTAGCCGCTCTGCTGGTCATCCAGGACGAAGGCGTGCTGGCGACCAGCATCGCCGCTGCCGGGCCGCTCCACCTTGATCACCTCGGCGCCCAGCGCCGCCAGGCAGCGCCCCACATAGGGGCCGGCGAGGAAATGGCTGTAATCGATGACCCTCAGGCCCTGCAGCGGCAGTGGCTGGTTCATAGCACCCCCTCCCGCCGCGGCACCATCAGCCGGTGCTCGCCGCGCTGGACGACCTCGCCCTTCTGGTTGATCAGCTCGGACGGCAGCACCACGATGCCCCAGCCCGGCTTGCTCTTGCTCAGGCGCATGGACCCCACGCGCAGCCTGACGTGCAATTCGTCGCCGACGCGGATCGGCAGGAGGAAGTCCCAGGTCCAGCCCAGCGACATCCCTGGCAGGAAGCGGTAGTCGCACTGGGTCTTGAGACCGTCGGCGATGGACAACCCCATCAGGCCATGGGCGACCAGGCCGCCGAAGTGACTGGCGTTGGCATAGGCCTCGTCGACATGGACCGGGGTATGGTCACCGGTGAGGTCGGCGTAGGCCAGGATGCGCTCCCTGGTGACCTGGTAGCTCGGCGTGAGCGCCTCGTCGCCCTCGCGGGCATCCTCGAAATATTTTTCTGTTACGGTCATGGTCGCTGTCACTCGGATTGGCGGGCGTTGACGGCCAGGGCGTCGTGCACGGCGCGGGCCGGCACGGCCTGGATGAATTCCAGCGCCAGGCCGTCAGGCAGGCGCAGCCAGTTGTGGCCCTGGGGCAGTTGCTCCACCCCCTCGAAGCGCCGGGCGGCGGCCAGGGCGGCATCGAGGTCCTCGCACATCAGCCCCAGATGACCCAGGCGCCCCTCGGGGCCTTCGAAGTCAGGCTTGCTCATGAATTGCATCCCGCCCAGCGTCCAGTACTGACTGGGCTCCTCGACCGTGCCCTGCACCTCGCGCAGGGTCATGCCGAACACCTCGTGGAAGAAGCGGATGTGCCAGTGGATGTCCTTGACCCAGATGGCCACGTGTTCCAGATAGGCCTTGGGAATGCTCATGCTGTCGCGTCCTCTCGTTGTCGGTCGGCCAGGGCGCGCTCGATGCCCTTGATGCAGGCGACCAGGGTGGCGTTGACCGGTGTGGGCACGCGGTACTGCTGGCCGAGCCGCACCACCGCGCCGTTGATGAAGTCGATTTCGGTGATGGAGCCCTTCTGCAAGCTCTGCAGCAGGGAGGTCTTGAACGACGTCGGCAACCCTTCGCGCGCCAGCTCCCAGGCAGCCTGCGGCTCCCGCAGGCCGAACTCGACGCCGGCCGCGCGCGCCACCGCAATGGCCTCGCCCACCGCCTGCAGCGCCACGTCGCGCAGCAGCGGCTCGCTGTAAAGCTGGCCATAGGTGAGTCGGGTGATGCCGGTGAGGGCGCCGGTGGCGACGTTGACCAGCAGCTTGTCCCAGAGGGTGCCGAGGATGTTGCCGCTGACGGTAGTGGCCAGTCCCGCGTTGTCGAAGACCGCGGCGACGGTCTGGACGCGCGCCGAGAGCTGTCCATCGAGCTCACCGACGATCGTGCGCTTGCCCACGACCCCGCTGCGGATCTGACCGGGCCCCAGCAGCACGCCGCCGACATAGGTCTTGCCGGCGATCACCCGCTCCTGCCCGACGATCTCCGCCAGCAGTTCTTCGTGACCGAGACCGTTCTGCAGCGACAGCACCAGGGTATGGGGACCGACCAGCGCCCGGGCCTGGTTCATGGCCGCGGTGGTGGCGAAGGACTTGACCAGCACCACCACCAGATCGACCACGCCGACCGCTTCGGCATCCACTGCGGTCCGCACCTGAAGCCGGCGCGTGCCGTCGATAGTCGTGACTTCCAGGCCATCGTGCGCTATCGCGTCGAGATGGGCATTGGGCCGGTTGAGCAGCCAGGTGTCATGCCCGGCCTCGCTCAGCCAGGCACCAAAGGTGCTGCCCAGGGCACCAGCTCCGAGGATGCAGATTTTCATGGCAGAGGCTCCTGATTAGCGCCCTACCCTAGGCCTGGGGATCCTATTGAGCTATACAAAGACCTCAATCCGCCTATCAGGAAAGCTGATAATGCTCCCCACGGACGGCCTGCCCGAACCCAAGCTGCTGATGTTGTTCGAGGTGCTCTATCGCACCGGCAGCGTCACCCGCGCCGCCGAGCAACTGGGCCAGAGCCAGCCCACCATCAGCCTCTGGCTCGGCAAGCTGCGCCGCCAGCTGCGCGACCCGCTGTTCGTGCGCACCCCGGGCGGCATGAAGCCCACGCCCCAGGCCGAAGCCCTGATCACGCCCTGTCGCGAAGTCCTCGAATCCCTACGCCGCCTGGTCGCCTGGGAGGTCGCCTTCGAGCCCGCCACCGCCCAGCGGCTGTTTCGCCTCTGCCTGAGCGATGCCAGCCACATCACCCTGCTGCCACGGATACTGGCGCACCTGCGCGAGGTGGCGCCCGGCGTACGCCTGGAGGTCGCGCGGATCGATGGCAATACCGAACAGGCGCTGGAGATCGGCGAAGCCGACCTGGCAATCGGCTTCATCCCCTGGTTGGGTGGCAGTCTCTATCAGCAGGTGCTCTTTCCCCAGGATTGGGTCTGCCTGGTCAGCGCCAGCCATCCCCGGCTTGGAGCGCGACTGACGGCGGCGGCCTATGCCCGGGAGGGCCATGTCCTGGTGAGTGCCGGAACCGGGCAGAAGCTATTGGAAGCCGGCCTGGTCAGAGCCGAGGTGCAGCGCCGGATCGTGCTGGAGTTACCCGGCTTTCTCGGCGTCGGCGCGGTGGTGGGTAGCTCCGATCTCATCGTCACCCTGCCCCGGCATATCGGCACCACCCTCGCGGCCACCTATGGTCTCAAGGTCCATGAGTGCCCGGTGCCGATCGAGGGCTTCGCGGTCAGGCAGCACTGGCATGCGCGCTATCACCAGGATGCCGGCAATCGCTGGCTACGTGGGGTGCTGATGGAGCTCTTCGGCCACGGGCGCTAGCACAGGGCCGGAAACGAAAAAGCCCCAGCTCAGGGGTGGGGCTTTGGGGCAGGACGCCTGGACGATCAGTTGTCCAGGGCCGGGCGCTGGCCGGAGATGGCGATGCGCTTGGGCTTGGCTTCTTCCGGGATCACCCGCACCAGCTCGATGCTCAGCAGGCCATGCTTGAGATCGGCGCCCTGCACCTCGATATGGTCGGCGAGGCGGAAGGACAGCTTGAAGGCGCGTTGGGCGATGCCCTGATGCAGGAAGGTCACGCTCTCGGCGCTGTTTTCGCGCCGGCCGCCCTTGACGGTGAGAACGCCACGCTCGACTTCGATTTCCAAGTCATCTTCCTGGAGACCGGCGGCGGCGATCACGATGCGATACTGGTCGTCACCGTGCTTCTCGACGTTGTAGGGCGGATAGGAGCTGCCAGCGTCGTTGCGCAGGGCGGACTCGAACAGGTCGTTGAACCGGTCGAAGCCAACGGAATGACGGAACAGCGGGGCCAGGGACAGTACGTTGCTCATGGTGAATCTCCTGATAGGTTCAGCAAGTTTCGGTATTGCCTGCGGGACCCGACTTCGGCATCCCGCACGAACCTAGATAGGAATTCCCCAACAAATTTCAAGGCCCAATCCCGACGAACGGTAGTGACGCTATTTCTTCTTCGGCTTGCGCTTTTTCTTCTTGGCTGCAGCCAGCGGCAGCGCCTGCTCGAAGGCTGAGCGCACCTCCTGCAGGCGACGCTCCTTGAGGTTGTGGATGCGCTTGCCGCGCTCGGTAGTGAAGTCGATGAGGTTGCTGTCGTCGCTCATGTGGCTATCCGGCGAAAGGTGAGATTCAGCCGTACTCCGCTGGCTTTGCGGGTCTTGGCGATCTGGTGCTGCCAATGATGCTGGGTCGCGCCGCCCATGACCAGCAGGCTGCCGTGACCGAGTTCCAGGGAATGGCCGATGCGGCTGCTGCCCTTGCGGCGGAAATCGAAACGTCGCGCAGCACCCAGGTTGAGCGAGGCGATCAGCGGATTGGGGCCGAGACTGGCTTCGTCGTCGCTGTGCCAGCCCATGGAGTCCTGGCCGTCGCGATAGCGGTTGAGCAGCACGCCATTGAAGCCGTGGCCACAAGCCGCCTCGACGGCTTCGCGGATCCGCTGCAGCAGTGGCGTCCAGGGCAAGGCGGCATGATCCAGGCCGGCATAGCCGTAGACGACCCCTGCATCGGCGTACCAGGCGACCTGTCGCGGTACCGGATGCCAGCGGCCGAACACCCGCACCTGCGGCTGGCTCCAGGGCGTCTCGGCGTCGAGTTGCCGCAGCCAGGCGTCGGCGGTGTCCGCCGGCAGCCAGTGCGGATGAAAATCCAGCTCGGCATCGGCCAGGTGCAGGACATCGGCCATGGCTAGACGCGCAAATCCACCTGGACGCCCATCTGCTCCGGCTCCTCCAGGACCTGGGCCCGTTCGGCGCCGAGCCCCTGGCGCAGGGCTTCGCGCCGACGGCGCCGGCGGCGGGCTTCGCGATCCAGGGTGGCCTCGTCTTCCAAGGGGGTCTGCCCGGTCTGCGCGGCCGATTCCACCGGTGCAACGGGAGCGACCGGCGGTCGTACCGGCGCCGGGTCCAGCTGGTTGGGCGGGGTTACGCCCACAGGCGGAACGATGGGAATCATGACGGGGGCCTCGAATTTGGAGCGGCGCCTGACGGACTGCGGCAAAGAGCACCGCCCTGGGGTTGGGCTTATGACTCCGCTTTCGCTAAAATAGCCGGCTTTTTGATAGCTGGGGAGAAGCTTCTACATGGCGTCACATCAACCGGGACAACGCTGGATCAGTGACAGCGAGGCCGAACTGGGCCTGGGAACCATCCTGGCCCTGGACGGCCGCCTGCTCACGGTGCTCTATCCAGCCACCGGTGAGACGCGCCAGTATGCCCAGCGCAATGCGCCCCTGACCCGGGTGCGCTTCGCCCCGGGCGACGAGGTGACGCATTTCGAGGGCTGGAAGCTCACCGTGCGGGAGGTCTCCGAGGAGGATGGCCTGCTGACCTATCACGGCTTCACCGCGGAGCGCGAGGCACGCAGCGTGCCCGAGGCCCAGCTGTCGAACTTCATCCAGTTCCGCCTGGCCAGCGATCGCCTGTTCGCCGGGCAGATCGATCCCCTGCCCTGGTTCGGCCTGCGCTACCACACCCACGAGCACCGCAACCGCCTGCTGCAGTCCAGCCTCTGGGGCCTGGGCGGTGTCCGCGCCCAACCGATCCCGCACCAGCTGCACATCGCCCGCAGTGTGGCCGACCGCGTCGCGCCACGTGTCCTGCTGGCCGACGAAGTGGGCCTGGGCAAGACCATCGAGGCTGGCCTGGTGATCCATCGCCAGCTCCTTAGCGGTCGCGCCAGCCGGGTGCTGATCCTGGTCCCGGAAAATCTCCAGCACCAGTGGCTGGTGGAGATGCGCCGCCGCTTCAACCTGGAAGTCGCGCTGTTCGACGCCGAGCGCTTCATGGCCAGCGAAGACGGCAATCCCTTCGAGGATGCCCAGCTCGCCCTGGTCTCCCTGGACTGGCTGGTGCGCGACGAAAAGGCCCAAGATGCCGCCTTCGCCGCCGGTTGGGACCTGCTGGTGGTCGATGAAGCCCACCACCTGGTCTGGCACCCCGAGGGCGCCAGCCGCGAATACAGCCTGGTCGAACAACTGGGTGAGGTCATTCCCGGCGTGCTGCTGCTCACCGCGACCCCCGAGCAGCTGGGCCAGGACAGCCACTTCGCTCGTCTGCGCCTGCTCGATCCCAGCCGCTTCCATGACTTCGCCGCCTTCCAGCAGGAGTCCCAGCACTACCGCCCGGTCGCCGAAGCCGTGCAGGAATTGCTCGATGCCGGTGCCCTGAGCCCGGCGGCCCAGGATGCCATCGGTGGCTTCCTCGGCCAGGAAGGCGAGACCCTGCTGGCCGCCGCCGCAGCCGGTGATGCCGATGCCCGTGCCCGCCTGGTCCGCGAACTGCTGGATCGCCACGGCACCGGCCGCGTGCTGTTCCGCAACACCCGCGCCGCGGTCAAGGGCTTTCCCGAGCGCGAATTGCATGCCCATGCCCTGCCCTTCCCGGATGCCTATCTGGACGAAGGCGTCATGCCCGGCCAGTCGCTGCAACCGGAAACCGAATTCGCGCCGGAAGACGACAACGATCGCTGGTGGCGCCACGACGGCCGCGTCGAATGGCTGATCGACACCCTCAAGGCGATCAAGCCGCACAAGGTGCTGGTCATCTGCGCGCGCATGGAAACCGCCCTGGATCTGGAAGATGCCCTGCGCCTGAAGTCCGGCATCCCGACCACGGTGTTCCACGAGGGCATGAGCATCCTCGAACGCGACCGCGCCGCCGCCTACTTCGCCGATGAGGAATTCGGCGCCCAGGTGCTGATCTGTTCCGAGATCGGCAGTGAAGGCCGCAACTTCCAGTTCGCCCACCACCTGGTGCTGTTCGACCTGCCGGCCCACCCGGACCTGCTGGAGCAGCGCATCGGCCGTCTGGACCGGATCGGCCAGCGCCACACCATCCAGCTGCACGTGCCCTACCTCGAAGGCAGCCGCCAGGAGCGGCAGTTCCAGTGGTACCACCAGGCGCTCAACGCCTTCCTGGCCACCTCGCCCACCGGCAGTGCCCTGCAGGCGCGCTTCGCCAGCGAGCTGGACGAACAACTGGCCGGTGGCGACGACGCCGCCTGGCAGACCCTGCTGGAACAGGGCGCCGAGGCCCGTGCCACCCTGGAAACCGAGCTGCACAACGGCCGTGACCGCTTGCTGGAACTCAACTCCTCCGGCGCCGGTGCCGGCGAGCAACTGGTCGAGGACATCCTCGAACAGGACGACCAGTTCGCTCTGCCGATGTACATGGAAGAGCTGTTCAACGCCTTCGGCATCGACAGCGAGGACCACTCCGACAACGCCCTGATCCTCAAGCCCAGCGAGAAGATGCTCGACGCCGGCTTCCCCCTCGGCGACGACGAAGGCGTGACCATCACCTACGACCGTAACGTGGCTCTGGTCCGCGAGGACATGCAGTTCCTGACCTGGGAACACCCCATGGCCCAGGGCGGCATGGACCTGGTGATGTCCGGCTCCATGGGCAACACCGCCGTGGCGCTGATCAAGAACAAGGCGCTCAAGCCGGGCACCGTGCTGCTGGAACTGATCTACATCAGCGAGGCGGTGGCGCCGCGCGCCCTGCAGCTGGGTCGCTACCTGCCACCACTGGCGATTCGCTGCCTGCTGGACGCCAACGGCAACGACCTGGCCGCCCGGGTGGCCTTCGAGACCCTCAACGATCAACTGGAAAGCGTGCCGCGCACCAGCGCCAACAAGTTCGTCCAGGCCCAGCGCGACTCCCTGGCCAAGCTGATCGGCGGCGGCGAAGGCAAGGCCCTGCCCCGCCACGAGGAACGCGTCGCCAAGGCGCGCCAGGCGTACCTCTCGGGCATGGACGAGGAAATCGCCCGCCTGGAGGCCCTGCGCGCGGTCAACTCCAGCGTCCGCCAGGACGAGATCGACCGGCTGCGCCAGCAGCGCGAAGAAGGCCTGACCTACCTGGACAAGGCTTCGCTGCGCCTGGAAGCCATTCGGGTGCTGGTGGCGGGTTGAGTGGAAGGGCTTCGTTAGCGAAGCCCTTTAGCGATACCTATCGCGGCCATGGGCCGCTCCTACAGTTCTGTAGGAGCGGCCCATGGCCGCGAGTGCTTTAACTGGGAATCAATGCTGGGCTTCGCTGGCGCTCAACCCAACCTACGGAACCGCTCAGTCCCGTAGCGTGGAAAACGGCGTAGCCTTTTCCACTGGGCGTCCCAGCCAAGGGCGCCCTCACCCCAACCCTCTCCCAAGGGGGGAGGGAGCTATACGAGCAGGCGTTCAGCTGCATCAGCTCCGGCAAGCTCGTGATCGGTCGCCGCGCCTAGCCGTAGGTTGGGCTGAGACGGCCCCACCGTCGAAGCCCAACACACCGCGATCGCCGGATAACTCCTGTTGGGCTTTGCTAGCGCTCAACCCAACCTACAGAAATCCCTCACGCCGCCAGGGTCGCGCCGCCGTCCACCACGATGTCCTGCATGGTGATATGGCTGGCCAGGTCCGAGGCGAGGAACAGCACGGTGTTGGCGATCTCGTCGGGCTGGGCGATCTTGCGCAGCGGGATGCCGAGCTTGAAGTCCTCCGGCAGGCCGTCCACCAGGCGCTGATAGCCTTCGGGCGAGCCGAGCATGCCGGCCAGCATGGGGGTCGCCGTGGAGCCGGGCGAAACCACGTTGCAGCGCACGCCCGAGCCCGCCAGTTCCAGGGCCACGCAGTGGCTCAGAGACACCAGCGCCGCCTTGGAGGTGCAATAGCCGGCCATCTGCAGGCGCGGCACATGGGCGGCGTTGGAGGCGATGTTGACGATGGCGCCGCGGCCCTGGGCCTTGAACAGCGGCACCAGCTGGCGGAACAGGTAGAAGGGGCCGGAGACGTTAACGTCCAGCAGCGCCTGCCAGTCGTCCAGGCTCAGGCTGTCGCTGGTGCCCAGGCGCAGCACACCGGCGCCATTGACCAGCACGTCCAGGCGCCGCTCTTCGGCCAGCAGGGCCTGGCAGACGTCCTCGACCTGAGCCGCGTCGGCAACATCCAGCAGTTGGGTGCGAAAGGGATAGCTGCTCTCGGCGAATTGCCGGTCGAGGCCGATCACCTCGGCGCCGGCCGCCTGGAAGCGGCGTGCCACCTGCAGGCCGATGCCCTGCCCTGCGCCGGTCACCCAGACGCGCTTGCCGGTGAAATCCAGTTGCGTCATCAAGGGCTCCCTAGGCGCGAGCGCGCAGCAGGTCCAGCCAGCCCTGCAGGGTCGGCTGGGCGGCGAGATCGGCAAAGGTGACCGGCAGGCCGCGCTTCTGCCATTCCCCCACCAGGGTCATGACCTGCACCGAATCCAGACCGAAATCGGTCAGATTGTCGTCCAGCGCCGGCTCCTCGTCGTCGGCGTCCAGCAGCGGCTGGACCTGGGCACGCAGCCAGGCTTCGTCGAGCACCGCCGCACCCGCGCCGGTGACCTGGGCGGTGCTGAGGGTGCTGCCGCAGCGGGTAGCCACGTAGCGCAGCGCCATGCGGTGCTCTTCTTCGCTGAAGTCGGCCACGGCGTCGCCGATCAGGAAGGCCTGGATATCCCGCATGAAGGCGTCGGTACAGGTGGTCAGGCAGCCGATGTGGGCATAGACGCCGCAGACGATCAGCTGGTCGCGGCGCCACTCGGTCATCAGGTCCTGCAGGTTGGATCTATGGAAGGCGCTGTAGCGCCACTTGGTTAGGACCACGTCATCGCCCTTGGGGGCCAGCTCCTCTACCACCTGCTGCAGCGCAGGATCGGCCTGGGTCAGGCCAGGGCCCCACATGTCGTTGAGCAGGGCACGATCGGCTGGCGGCTGGTCCGTGGGCTGGGCGGTGTAGACCACCGGCACGCCCTGGGCATCGGCCCAGGCACGCAGCGCGGCGATGTTGGTCACCACCTGGGCGATCAGCGGGCTGTTGTCGCCATAGAACTCGACGAAATAGCGCTGCATGTCGTGGATCAGCAGCACGGCGCGATCGGCCACAGGCGTCCAGGCGACCTTGTTGGCGGGAAAGCCGGCGGGCTGGGGCAAGGGATAGGACGCAAGACGGGGAATAGCCATGGGAAACCTTAGGGACGTTCGGTGGAGGGGGTCTGCAGCTGCTCGCGCAGACGGCGCTTGTCGATCTTGCCGACGGCGGTGAGCGGCAGCTGGTCGAGGAACTGGAAACGGTCGGGCAGCTTGTACTCGGCTACGCCCTGCTCGCGGAGGTAGCGACGCAGGGCCACTGGCTTGAGCGCCGGATCGCTGACCACCAGGCAGGCGCAGCTCTTCTCACCCATCAGCTCATCGGCGATGGCCACCAGGGCCGCGTGGGTGATACCGGGATGACGCAGCAGCAGGCCCTCGATCTCGGCCGCGGCGATCTTTTCGCCCCCGCGGTTGATCTGGTCCTTCACCCGGCCGACCACCTTGAGGTAGCCGGCGCCATCGCGCTGGACCACGTCGCCGGAGAAGTAGAAACCCTCGGCGTCGAACACCTGGGTATTGTGCTCGGGGCTGCGGTAGTAGCCGCGGAAGGTATAGGGGCCACGGGTGGACAGCAGACCGGGTTGGCCATCGGGCACCGGCTGGCCGTCTTCGTCGGTGATGCGCACCTCGTCATCCGGGCTCATGGGGCAGCCCTGGGTGGTGAAGATGCGCTCGGGTTCGTCGTCCAGGCGGGTGTAGTTGACCAGGCCCTCGGCCATGCCGAATACCTGCTGCAGCTGGCAACCCAGCTCCGCCGGCACCCGTCGGGCCTGGGCCTCGGCGAAGCTGGCACCGCCCACCTGCACCATGCGCAGGCTGGCCAGGCGGGCACGCTGCTCGGGTGCGGCAGCGGCCTGCAGCCAGAGCGCCACCGCCGGCGGCACCAAGGCCACCCAGTCCACCTGATGGCGCTCGATCAGTTCGAAGCAGCGCAGCGGCTCAGGATCGCGGGCCATGACCACGCAGCCGCCAGCGATGAACACGCCCAGGGCGCCCGGCGAGCTGAGGGTGTAGTTGTGCCCCGCCGGCAAGGCGCAGAGAAAGCGCGTCGCGGGGGTCAGCTGGCAGATTTCGACGCTGCGCCTGAGGCTGTAGTAGTAGTCGTTGTGGGTACGCGGGATCAGCTTGGGCGTACCGGTGCTGCCACCGGAGAGCTGGAAGAAGGCTACCTCGCCACCCGCGGTGGGCGTCAGCTGATAGCCGGCCAGCGGGGTATCCAGGCGTTGCTGCAAGCTGCGCGCGTCGTCCGCGCCATCCAGCAGCACCTCGCCGAGGCCCGGTGCCACGTCGCGCAGCTCACCGAGGAAGTTGTCGTCGCGGAACAGGTTGTGCTCGCGGGAAGCGATCAGCAACCTGGGCTGGATCTGCTGCGCATAGGCCAGCAGTTCCAGCTTCTGGTGACTGAACAGGGCGTTGACCGGCGCGATGCCGGCCTTGAGCAGGGCGAAGAACACCACATAGAACTCGGCCACGTTGGGCAGCTGCACCAGCGCCGTGTCGTGGCGGCGCAGACCGGCGGCCTGCAGGTGGGCGGCCAGGCGGCTGGAGCGCTCGTCCAGCTCGGCGTAGCTCAATTGCCGCTCGCCGCAGAGGATCGCCGGTGCCTGGGGTAGCGTCGCGCGGCTGCGGGCCAGGATCTCGGTCATGGGCAGGTCGAGCCAGTAGCCGAGGGCGCGATAGCGGGCGGCCAGATCGTCCGGCCAGGGGGTGAATTCCAGACTCACGTAGGGCTCTCCTCGTCGAGCAAACCACAGGCGGCACGCATGGTGCCCAGTTTGGCGGTGACCTCGGCCCATTCCGCCGCGGGGTCGGATGCCTCGACGATGCCGGCGCCGGCGAACAGCCGCAGCCAGTCGTCCTGCACCGTACCGCAGCGGATGGTGACCACCCACTCGCCATTGCCCTGGGCATCGCACCACCCCACCATGCCGGTGAACAGGCCGCGGTCGAAGGGCTCGATGCGCTCGATCAGCTGGCGCGCCGCGGCCGTGGGATAGCCGCAGACGGCCGGCGTCGGATGCAGGCGGCAGGCGAGCTGCAGCGCCGAGGTCCGGCTGTCGGCCAGTTCGCCGTCGATGGCGGTGGACAGGTGCCACATGGCATTGGTGCTGAGTAGCGACGGCGCTTCGGGGACGTCCAGCCGGCTGCACAACGGCGCCAGCTGCTGGCGGATGTCCTCGATCACCAGGCGGTGCTCGTAGTGGTCCTTGCTGGAATCCAGCAGGTCGCGGGCCACCCGCTGGTCCTCCACCGGATCGGCCTGGCGCTTGGCGGAGCCCGCCAGGGGATTGGTGTATACCCGGGCGCCCTGCTTGCGCACCAGCAACTCGGGGCTGACCCCGACCAGCTCACCGCCCTCGGCGGTCGGGATGCGGAATTGATAGCCAGTGGGATTCTGCCGCGCCAGGTTCGCCAGGATGACGTCCACAGCGGCGGGTTCGGCCAGACGAATCTCCTGAATCCGCGACAGCACCGCCTTGCTCAGTTCACCGCGACGGAAGGCCTCGATGGCCTCCTCCACCGCCAGGCAGAAGCCGTCCGCGCTGGGCAGGTTGCGCACCTCACGCACCTGCGCCGGTGTGATCGGCGCAGGGCTGACCGGCGCCGAGCGGGCCACCCAGGCATGCTCCCGAGGGACATAGAGGCAAGAGGGCCTGGTGGTATCGAAGGGAATGGCGCCCATGATTACCGGCTCGGCGATGCCGGCCTGGCTGGCACGGGCGAAGGCCTCTTCCACGGCGTGCAGGAACAGGCTGTCCCGGTGCGCGCCGCCGCTGGCCGGTGTCTCGACCCGGGCGCAGATGCCCTGTCCCTGCAGGACGCGATCACCCGACTGGAACAGGAACGCGGCCTGTTCCCGACGATCGGCAGCTACCTGCTCGACCCTCTCAGCCCTCTTGCTCGTCATTTCGATGAACCTCTACACGAATGATAATGCTTATCAATAATCGGAAGCTAACTTTTGTCTGACGAAAAGTCAATTCGTTAGGGACCAAACGATTTTCTCGATGGGCATGCAAGCCCTTGATATAGCTCGTTTATTGCCATGCGGCGGTGACTACATAAGCCAGATCCAGTCCGATAGCGGCTGCCCTCTCGATACCTGATCACTGGAATGGCTTGCCGGCTCCGAGTGCTTCTTTGAAAATGAGAGTGATTATCTTACAACTGGAAAGCGTTCATGTTCAGCTTGTCGTCATTGTTTCGCATTCTCACCACCCTGGCTGTCGCCACCCTGGCGCTGGGCGGTACCGCCCAGGCGGCGGACTGGCCGCGAGAGATCAACGCCGATGGCAGCCAGGTGACCCTGCCCGCCAAGCCACAGCGCATCGTCTCCACCAGCGTCACCCTTACCGGTTCCCTGCTGGCCATCGGCGCCCCGGTGGTAGCCAGTGGCGCCACCTCGCCCAACAACAGATTCGCCGATGACCAGGGCTTCCTCCGCCAATGGGGCGAGGTCGCCAAGGAGCGCGACGTGAAGCGGCTGTACATCGGCGAAGCCAATGCCGAGGCAGTGGCCGCCGAGGCCCCTGATCTGATCTTGGTCAGCGCCGCCGGCAACGACTCGGCCCTGCGTCTGGTCGATCAACTAAAGGCCATCGCTCCGGTGCTGGTGGTGGGTTACGACAATCGCAGCTGGCAACAGGTGGTGGAGCTGCTGGGCCAGGCTACCGGTCGCGAGGACGCCGCCGCCAAGGTGGTCAACGACTTCGCCGGGCGCGTCACCGACCTCAAGGCGCGCCTGCAACTGCCGCCGCAACCGGTATCCGCCTTCGTCTACAGCCCGGCGACGCGGCAGGCCAATCTCTGGACCGCCGCCTCCTCCCAGGGTCAGTTGCTGGAAAGCCTGGGCTTCAAACTCGCCGCGCTGCCAGTCGGTCTCGCCACGGGCCACAGCCAGGGTCAGCGCCATGACATCCTGCAGCTGGCCGGCGAGAACGTCGCCACCGGTCTCAACGGCCAGACCTTCCTGCTGTTCGCTGCGGACGCCAAGGAGGCCGAGGCGGTGCGCAGCAATCCGCTGCTGGCACACCTGCCGGCGGTCAAGGAGAACCGCGTGGAGGCGCTGGGCGCCGAGACCTTCCGCCTCGATCCCTACAGCGCCAACCTGCTGCTGGATCGACTGGAAAAGCGCTACGCCAAGCCCTGAACCGGGCAATCGCGGAAAACGCTACGCCAAACCTTTAGCTATCCGTAGGGTGGACAACGGCGCAGCCTTGTCCACCACTCCCTGCCGTGAACCCCAGTGGAAAACGCTGCGCGGTTTTCCACGCTACGCCAGGCGCACTGGAGCGGATCAGGCGCCGAGGCTTTCAGCTCGACGCAGACCGCTGGCCAGCGCCCAGCACAGGGCAGCCACCAGCATGGCGACCAGACCGAAGACGAACGCTGCCTGCGCCGGCAACATCAGGCTGGCCAGGCCGCCGAACAGCGCCGCGCCGATGGCCTCGCCACCAATATTTTGTGCCGTCCACAGGGCATTGATCCGCCCCAGCAGGCGATCCGGGGTCAGGCGCTGGATCAGCGCGTACTGCACCAGCGAATTGAGCGCGCCCAGGTAGCCGAACAGCACCAGGCACAGCGCGGACAACCAGAAGCCGGGTAATAGCGCGAAGACCGCTACCGCCAGAAAGGTGGCCACCGCGCTCATCAGCAGGGTACGCCCAGGGCGTGGCGCCTGGTTCAGTCGACCACTGGTGAGGGCGCCGAGGGCAGCGCCCAGGGGGGCGGCGGCATAGAGCCAGCCCAGGTGTCCGGTATCCAGCCCCCAGCTCTCCCCCAGCGCGGGATAGAGCACCCGCACCGCATTGGCCATGGTCACCAGGGCGCCGACCAGGGCCACGGCACCCAGCAGCCGGTTCTCGAACAGAAAGGCAATGCCGCCACCCAGGGCCTGCCAGGGCGATTCGCGCGGCTGCTCCGGCGGCGGCAGCGGCGGTAGGCGCAGCAGCACCAGCAGGGTGATCAGGGTACCGAAGGCCGTCAGCCCGTAATTCCAGACGACACCGCTCTGGGCGATCAGCAGCGTCCCCAGTGGCGGCGCGATGATGGCGGCCACCCGCACGCTGAGCATGTTCAAGGCGCCGGCCTGCACCATGGATTCCCGGCCGACCAGGATCGGTGTCACCGCCAGCAGCGCGGTGACGCCCAGGGCGCCGAAGAAGCCATCCCACAGCGCCAGCAGGTAGATGGCCGTCAACGATGGCTCGGGCAGGCTGGCGTTGATGGCCAGGCCGATGAAGCCCAGGCCGCAAATGGAGCGGGCGGCGAGGATCAGCCGGCGCCGCTCCAGGCGGTCGGCCAGCACCCCGCCGGTGAGCAGGCCAACGAACATGCCGATGCCGGCCATGCTCAGTGCCAGGCCTACCTTGAGCGGCGAGTCGGTCAGGGCCTGGACCTGGATGGGCACCGCCACGGCGAGCAGCCCGAGAGAGAGTACGGACACCAGACGGGCGATGAACAGGGTACGAAAGGCGGCGTGGGACCTGAGCAGGCCGAAGTCGAGCAGGAAGGACGTCTTGGACATGAATCACCGGAAAAACACAGGGGACGCTATCGAGCCGCCGAGGCAAGGCTGTTAGCATGTAATACAGACTATCATGTGTTAATACGCCTTGTTCTCATCCACCCCCTCTCCTGCCTGCCGTCGCGGATGATCATGCGCCGCTTCCTTATCCTCGGCTGTGCGGGTCTGTCGCTGCTCCTGGTGATGGCCGCGAGCCTGGCGCTCGGCTCCACCGCCATACCGCTGGCCGACGTCTGGCAGGCGCTGGGCCACGGCTGCAGCGATCCCGCCTGCCTCATCGTGCGCGAGGCGCGCCTGCCGCGAACCCTCGCCGGCCTGCTCGCCGGCGCGGCGCTGGGCGTGGCCGGCACCCTGATGCAGGCGCTGACGCGCAACCCCCTCGCCGACCCGGGCATCCTCGGCGTCAATGCCGGCGCCAGTTTCGCCGTGGTGCTGGGCATCGCCCTGTTCGGCGCCAGCGGTCCCGAGCATTACCTGGGCTATGCCTTCGGCGGCGCCCTGCTCGCCAGCCTGGTGGTGCTGCTGGCCGGCATCGCCGGTGGCGGCGGCTTCAACCCCATGCGCCTGGTGCTGGTGGGGGTAGCCCTGGGGGCCATGCTCGAAGGCGTCAGCTCCGGTATCGCCCTGCTCGATCCGCTGGTGTACGACCAGCTGAGATTCTGGCAATTCGGCTCCCTGGACGTGCGCCAGTTCGAGCTGCTGCGCAGCGCCAGCGTGCCGGTGCTGGGTGGGGTGGTCATAGCCCTGCTGCTGGCTCCGGCACTGAATGCCCTGAGCCTGGGCACCGATCTGGCCGTAGCCCTCGGCACCCGGGTCCGCCAGACCCAACTGCTCGGCCTGCTGGCCATCACCCTGCTCTGCGGCGCGGCAGCCGCGGCAGTGGGTCCCATCGCCTTCGTTGGCCTGATGGTGCCGCACCTGGGCCGCCGGGCCATCGGCGAAGACCATCGCTGGCTGCTGCCCTTCGTCCTGCTGTTCACCCCCAGCCTGCTGCTGACCGCCGACATCGTCGGTCGCCTGCTGGTGACCAATGAGCTGCGCGTCTCGGTGGTGACCGCCTTCCTCGGCGCACCGCTGCTGATCTGGCTGGCGCGCCGCCAGCGCCAGGGAGGTCGGGCATGAACCGCCCTGATCGCCTGCGCCTGCCCGGGGTGCTGCTCGCCCTGTTTGGCGGCGCCCTGCTGCTGGCGACGTTCGCCCTGGGCAGCGGCAGCCTGACCCTGAGTCCTTCCCAGGTACTGGCCGCCTTGTTCGGCGAGGCTCCGCGCGGCATCGAGCTGGTGGTCACCCAGTGGCGCCTGCCGCGGGTGGCCCTGGCGCTGCTGATCGGCGCCGCCCTGGGCTTGAGCGGCGCGCTGTTCCAGTCGCTGCTGCGCAATCCCCTGGGCAGCCCGGACATCATGGGCTTCAACACCGGCGCCTACAGCGGGGTGCTGGTCGCGCTGGTGCTGTTCCAGGCCAGCATCCTCTGGAGCACCACCGCCGCCCTGATCGGCGGCCTGGCCAGCGCCGCCCTGGTCTATGCCCTCACCTGGCGCGGCAGCGGCGTGGATACCCTGAGACTCATCATCGTCGGCATCGGCGTGCGCGCCTTGCTGATGGCGCTCAACACCTGGCTGATCGTGCATGCCTCCCTGGAAGCCGCCTTCAGCGCGGGCCTGTGGAGCGCCGGCTCACTCAACGGGGTGACCTGGGCCAAGGCCTGGCCGGCGGTGATCTTCATCCTGCTGGCGGGTGCGGCCAGCCTGGCGCTGAGTCGCCGGCTGTTCCTGCTGGAGATGGGCGACGACACCGCCTGCGCCCTGGGCGTCCCGGTGGAGCGCACCCGGCTGTCGCTGCTGGGCCTCGGCGTGGTGCTCACCGCCGCCGGTACCGCGGTGGCCGGGCCGATCTCCTTCATCGCCCTGGCCGCACCCCAGATCGCCCGCCGCCTGACCGGTACCCAGCGCCTGGCGCTTCCCGCCGCCGCCCTCACCGGCGCGGTCCTGTTGCTGGGCGCGGACCTCATCGCCCAGCGCCTGTTCCTGCCCTATGTCCTGCCGGTGGGCCTGGTCACGGTGAGCCTGGGTGGGCTCTACCTGATCGGCCTGCTCATCTGGGAGTCCCGCCGCTCATGAACGACGCCCCTTGCTCGCGCCTGCACGCCGAGCGCCTGACCCTGGGCTATGGCCGCAAGCTGATCGCCGAAGACCTCTCACTGACCATTCCCGATGGCGAACTGACGGTCATCATCGGTCCCAACGGCTGCGGCAAGTCGACCCTGCTGCGCACCCTGAGCCGGCTACTGGCGCCCAGCCAGGGCCAGGTCTGGCTGGACGGCCAGGCGATCCAGAGCTATCGCACCAAGGAGGTCGCGCGCCGCCTGGGCCTTCTGCCACAGAGCTCCCAGGCGCCGGGGGACATCTCGGTGCGCGACCTGGTAGCCCGCGGACGCTATCCGCACCAGACACTGTTCGGTGGCGTGCGCGCCGACGACGAGCGCGCCGTGACCCACGCCATGCAGGCCACCGGCGTCTTCGAACTGGCCGACCGGGCGGTGGACACCCTGTCCGGTGGCCAGCGCCAGCGGGTATGGATCGCCATGGCCCTGGCCCAGGAGACCCCGCTGCTGCTGCTCGACGAGCCCACCACCTGGCTCGACATCACCCACCAGATCGACCTCCTGGAGTTGCTGGAAGACCTCAACCGCCAGCAGGGCCATACCCTGGTGATGGTGCTGCACGACCTCAACCACGCCTGTCGCTACGCCACCCACCTGGTGGCCATGCGCGACGGCAAGGTACTGGCCACCGGCCGCCCGCGCGACGTGGTCACCCCCGAATTGATCAAGGCGGTCTATGACCTGGACTGCCTGATCATCGACGACCCGGTGGCCGGGACGCCCATGGTGGTGCCCCTGGCGCGGCGTTCGGGCGGCTAGAGCCCTTTCAGCGCCCGATTGAGCACCGGACCGATCTGCGCCAGCTGGGCCGGGGCGATGATGTCGACGTGGGCGCAGTCCACCTCGTGGGCCTGCAGGCGGGTGATCCAGGGCGCCCAGGTAGCCTTGACGTCCATTCCCACCGGCAGGGTGCGCCGGGCGACGAACATCAGCGCCTCGCCGTCGAAGCGAGCGCTGTGCGCCGTGGCCAGCAGGCGTACCGAGTCGGCGTAGTTGCCTTCGATGGTGGCGAACAACTCGGCCCCCTCGCCCAGCGCCGGGTCGGCCAGGCCCTGCTGGGCGGCGAGGAAGGCCTCGCGCTCGCGGTTCACCTCGGCCAGCACCTCCGGGTCCAGCTCGCGCTGGCCCTCGCGCTCCTGCCAGTTCTGGGTTTCCGGCGGATAGGTGTCGAGCAGGCCCAGGAAGGCGACCTCCTCTCCGGCCGCCTGCAACCGCGCCGCCAGCCCCTGGGCCAGGGTGCCGCCCAGGGAGTAGCCGAGCAGATGATAAGGCCCCTGCGGCTGCACCTCGCGCAGGGTGTCCAGATGGCGCTGGATGACGGCGTCCAGATCGGCGCCCTGGACCAGGGCGCCGTCAGGACGCGGTGACTGGATGCCGAGCAGCGACCAGCGCGGATCCAGATGCCGTTGCAGCACGCTGAATTGCCAGGCGAAGCCCGAGGCCGGATGGAAGCAGAACAAGGTGGGGCCGTCGCCCGGGCGCAGCGGCAGCAGGGTCTCGAAGCCGGCGCGGGTCTCGCGGGCCGCGTCCTGCTCCAGCTGCCGTGCCAGGCGGGCGACACTGGACGCCACCATGATCTGGCCGATGGACACCGGTTGCGCCAGACGTCGCCGCAGGTTGGCCGCCAGGGTCATGGCCAGCAAAGAATGGCCGCCAAGGGCAAAGAAGTCGTCATCCGCGCCCACGATGGCGCAACCGAGCACCTCGGAGAAGGCCGCCGCCAGCTCGCTTTCCAACCCCGGCGCCAGCGGTCGACTCGCGGCCCTTGCCGCGCCCTGGGGCGCCGGTAGCGCCTTGCGATCCAGCTTGCCGGTGGCACCCAGGGGAAATTCCTCCAGCTCCACCAGGGCCACGGGCACCAGATGTGGCGGCAGCTGATCCGCGAGGCGGGCGCGCAGGCGCTCCAGGTCCAGCACCGCACCCGGCTGGGCGAGCAGATAGCCCACCAGTTGGCGGGCATCGCCCCCGGCGCCATTGGCCGCCTCGCCCAGCACCCGGGCATGGGTGACGGCCTGGGCGACGCCTGGCAGCGCGAGCAGGGCATGATCGATTTCCGCCAGTTCGATGCGCTGGCCACGGATCTTGACTTGGTCATCGCTACGGCCCAGGTAGTCGACCACGCCTTCGGGCAGCCAGCGGGCGACGTCGCCGGTGCGATAGAGGCGCTCGCCCTGTCCATCGGGCGCGGCGATGAAGCGTGCAGCGGTCAGGTCCGGGCGCCCCAGGTAGCCATCGGCGAGCTGCACCCCGCTCAGATAGAGCTCCCCCGCCACACCTGGCGGTACTGGCCGCAGGCGTTCATCGAGGATGTGCAGCCCGGTGTTCCACACCGGCTTGCCGATGGGCACGCTGCTGCCGGTGACGGCCGCCAGGGCAGCACCATGGGCCGGATGGTAGGAAACGTCCACCGCCGCCTCGGTGGGGCCATAGAGATTGTGCAGGGGCGCGCCGACCCGGCGCTCCCAGGTGCGGGCCAGCTCGGTGGGCAGGGCCTCGCCGCTGCAGAAGACCTGGCGCAGGCTGGCGCACCGGGCGACGGCCGCGGGCTCGTCCAGGGCGGCGACGAAGGCCGCCAGCATCGAGGGCACGAAGTGCACCGTGGTCACCTGCTCCCGGGCGAACAGCTCCTGCAGCGCCTCGGGATCGCGGTGGGCCTCGGGCGGGGCCAAGTACAGGCGAGCCCCCACCAAGAGCGGCCAGAAGAATTCCCACACCGAGACATCGAAGCTGCTTGGTGTCTTCTGCAAGACGGTGTCGCCAGCGCCGATCGGATAGCTGTCCTGCATCCACAGCAGGCGATTGACGATGGCGGCATGACCTACCACCACGCCCTTGGGCCGGCCCGTGGAACCGGAGGTGTAGAGCACATAGGCCGGATCGCTGGGCCGCGGCCCCTCGAACACCGGATCTCGATCAAGCACTTCCAGGGGCGCGTCAAGGATCAGCACCTGGCCCTCGCTCAGCGTCGGGAAGCGCCCGCGCTGGCTGGCATCGGTCACCAGCACCCGTGGTCGGGCGTCGTCGAGCATCAGTTGCAGGCGCTCGTCAGGATAGCCGCTATCGAGTGGCAAATAGGCGGCGCCCAGTTCGACGGTGGCCAGCAGCGCCAGGGACAGGAACACCGAGCGCGGCAGCGCCACCGCGACGATGTCGCCCCGCCCTACCCCGGCCGCGCTCAGGCGCTGGGCCAGGGCCAGCACCTGCTGGCGGGTCTCGGCATAGCTGAAGGCATACTGCAGATCGGCCAACGCCGGTGCCAGGGGGGTTCGCGCGGCCTGGTCGGCCAGCAGGGTCGCCAGGGTGACCGCTGGCAGCGGGCGTTCGGTGGCGTTGATCTCGGCCAGCCAACTGCGGTCCATCGGCGCCAGCAGGTCGGCATCGCCCAGAGGGAGCCCGGGCTGCGCGGCGAATTGGTCCGCCAGCAGCCCGAAGCGCTCGGCGTGGCCCTGCAGCAGGTCGGCGGCGTAGCGCTCGGCGTTGCCGAGCAGCTTGATGTCCAGGGCGCCGCTGGCCTCCAGGTAGAGGGCGATCTCCAGGTCGCGCACCGGCCCCGAGGCCAGTTCGTGGGTGATGCCCGGCACCCCAGCGAAATCCAGGGCGAAATCGAACAGCTTGAGGTTGATGACCGGCCCGGTCAGGGGCTCGGCATCGCCCGGCCGGCCGAGATCGCGGGCGATCTGCTCGGCGTCGTAGCACTGGTGACGACGTACCTTCTTGAGCTCGGCGGCCAGCACCGTGGCCAGCTCCGGCAGCGTCTGGCCGGTAGTCGTGCGCACGCCCAGGGGCAGGACGTTGAGCGTCGCCCCACCTGACTTGAGCGCCACCGAGCCCATGCGCCGCATGAAGATGAAACCGGCGCTGAAGGCCGGCTGGCCACTGAGGCGGGCGAACCATATTGCAGCAAGGGCCACCGCCAGATCGGCTGGCGTCACCCCTTGGGCCTTGCCCTGCTCGGCCAACCTGGCGAAGACCTCGGCAGGTACCCGGGCACGGGCTTCCACCACCCGCGGCGTGGGCACCTGCCCGGCCAGCCCCCCGGGCGCCAGGGACGCCGCCGGTGGCAGCGCAGCCCCCCGCTCGCGCCAGAAGGCTTCGTCGCGCTCGCGAACGGCCGACTGCTGATAGTCCTGGTATTCACGCACCACCTCGGCAAAGGAGACGAAGGGCGAGGCCTCGGCCGTCTCGCCCCGCCCCGCGGCGCTGTACAGGGCGGCCACCCGCTTGGCCAAGGCGGCGAAGCCATAGCCATCGATCAGCAGGTGGTGATAGCGCTGGTACCAGAACAGGTGATCGTCACCCAGCTGGTAAATCCGATTGAGCCACAGCGGACCGCCGCTGGTAGCCCTCAGGTCGCCGTCGAGATCGGCGCGAATGGATGCCCGCGCGGTACCTTCCGGATCGGCTGCCCCGCGCAGGTCCAGCCACTCGGGTGTGGGGATAGCAGCGTCGGTATCTATCCACTGCACCAGCTCGCCCTCGCGTTCAGCGAAGTTGAGCCGCAGGCTATCCAGCTCGCCCAGGCCCTGGACGATGGCCGCCACCAGCGCCTCGGCCTTGAGCGGCCCGCGCAGTTCGACCAGATGGGCCACGGCGAAGGCATTGGCATGGGGCGACAGCTGATCGGCCAGCCAGATGCCGGGTTGGGCGGCGACCAGGGGCAGTTCGGAAAAGGCGCAAGAGGGCGTAGAGGACACAGGAACTCCAGTCAGGAAAGCAGAGAGGCGACCGGGCGGATATCGCGCCAGTGGCTGGCCAGCCAATCGTCACAAGCCGCGCGCAGCGCGGGCCCGAACACCGGCTCCCAGCCGGCGGGAACGGTCATGGCCTCCGGCCAGAGGCTGCACTGGCCCCGGGCATTGCGCAGAATCAGCATCACCTGCGCGGGATCGTCGAAGGGATTGAGAGCGTCCATCGGACCTCCTGGCAGTAGGGATTAGCGGTGGGCGTCGGCTGCGACCAGGGGTTGCCAGAGCCGGACCAGGCCATCGAGCAGGCCCCCACGCCACCAGAGGGCATCATGGCCCCCATCGATCTCGCGATAGTCGAGGTCATGGCCCTGCTCGCGCAGGCGCTCGACCAAGGCGCGGGAAGCTTCGAGGATGGTCGGTTCGCGCAGTCCCGCCTCGATGAACAGCCGCAAGGGATGCCTGCTCCCCTGCCCGCTTTCCAGCGCCTCGAACAGCCGTCCCGGCGCGCCGCGCTGCGGCCACCAGAAGGAGCCGGACTGGCTCAGGGCGCAACCGAAGCGCTCCGGCCAGTGCAGCGCCGCATAGAGCGCGGCCAAGCCGCCAAAACTTTGCCCGGCGACGACAGTGGAGGACGCTGACTGGGCATGGGGCGCCCAGTCGCGCACCTGAGGCAGCAACTCTTCATGGACCGCCTGCCAGAAAGCGGGATTGCAGGGCAGCTCGCTGCCGCGTAGGGCACGGTCACTGTTGTCGATCAGCAAATAAACCGCCTCCGGGAGCTGACCGGCATCGGTGAGCTGCTGCAGCGGCGTACCTATAGGCATTGCCTCCGCCCAAAACTGACCATCCAGCAGGATGGCCAGCGGTCGCTCCGTAGGGGTGGTATTACCGGTCGTGAAGACCCAGACCGGGCGACTGTTACCCAACTGGATGCTGTCCCACTGATACTGCTGCATTCTTGACGGGGCAGCCGGAGACAGACTGCGGTCATCGAAGGACGCCCAGGCTGGCTGCACTGGTGCCTCTGGCAGATGCACGCCGGATACCGCCAGTCCTCGGCCACCCTGCCAGGCGCGGCGGGGATTGAGCCGATCGGCCTGGGCCAGGGGAAAGACGCTGCGCCACCACAGACGGATACCCTGGAGGTCAGGCTGGGACTCGTCTTCGAAAGCAGCCGGCTCCCCGGTAGGGATGAGGCAGTAGCTGCCGCGCCAACCTCCGTCCAGCTCAGTCTCCCAGGCCCAGACATCGGTGCCCGGCAAGCGGGTGAGGCTCTGCGGCAAGCCCGGCTGGTGATGGTCGGTGACGCCGGTGATGTTGAGCCAGACCCGCTGGGTACTGGAGCGCTCGGCCAAACCCTCGGGATCGCGCCAGACAAAGGTCAGGCGATAGCGCCCACCCACGGTGGGTTCGATCAGCGGCGTGCCGCGGCAGGCGACGGCCTGCCACCAGGACTCGCTGCCCACATCGTCCCGCTGGAAGAGTGAATCTTTCATCGCATCTCAGTGCATCGTGGAAGAGATCTTCATGGCCTGCATCGCGCCGACCGACCCGAGCCTGGCCCGGTCGGCTTAAACCTCAGAAGTCGTAACGCGCCCCGACCATCACGCTGCGCGAGGGGCCCTGGAAGTTGAAGGTGGAGACCGAACCTACGCGCGACCAGTATTCCTTGTCGAGGAGGTTGTTCACGTCCAGGGTCGCGGTGAGCTGCTTGGTGACCGGATAGGAGAACTTGGCATCCACCGTGGCATAGCCGGGGGCGGACACGGTGACTCCAGAGGTCTGGTTGGTCTGGGAGAAATCGCTCATCGCGGTCACCCCGCCGCCGATGCTCAGACCGGTCAGTGGACCGCCCGCCAGGGTGTACTTGGTCCACAGCGAGGCCATGTGCTTGGGCATGGCTTCGAACAGGGTGTTGCCATCGCCGCTGAGGTTCTGGGTATCCATGTAGGTGTAGCCAGCGAGCATCTCCCACTGCTCGGTGAGCTTGCCGCTGACCTCGATCTCGGCACCCTTCACCCGCGTCTTGCCGGAGCTGTCGAAATAGTCGGTGATGGCCACGCCATTGGCGTCGAAGGGCCGGGCAGCCCGGTTTTCATCGGTCAGCTGGAAGATCGACAGCCGTGCATTCATATCGCCGTTGAAATAGCTGCCCTTGATCCCGACCTCGTACTGGTCACCCTCGCGCGGATCCAGCGCCTTGCCCTGGCCATCCAGCTCGCTCTGCGGTTTGTAGACCTTGGAATAGCTGGCATAGAGGGAGTGATAGTCGTCTAGGTCGTAGACGGTGCCCAGATAGGGGGTGACGAAGCCACTATGCTTCTGGCTTTCACCCGCCTCGGCGCCGCTGGCCAGGGTGGTGGTGTAAGCCTCACCCTTGTACCAGGAGACGCGGGCGCCGCCGATCAGCGCCAGGCGCTCGATGGGCCGGAAGGTGACCTTGGAATAAAGACCGAACTCGCGATCCTCGCCACTGAAATCGGTCTGATAGATACGAGCCGGTTTGGCGATAGACGTCGGGCGATAGGTATTGACGTTGGCAACAGCCAGGCGCGGCGCTCCCGTGCGCGAGCTGTTGTAGTTACCACTCTGGTAATCGGTATCGTAGTGCTTGTAGTCAGTCCCGACGACAAACTCACTCACCTGCCCCAGCACCTCCAAAGGTTGGCTGTAGCTGGCGTCTAGCGAGTAGGCATCCTGATCGAAACTCCGCGTAGTGCCGTTAATATTGACGTTGCCATTGCTCTGCACCGCCCCACCGGTGAAGGCATAGAGGTAATCCGCCTCCCGGTGCGAGGCCCGAGCGGCGATCCGCCCATAGCCGCCGTTATCGAACCTGTGGGTCAGCTCGAAGATGCCGTCGGTGGTCTTGCCATCGAAGTAGTTCCAATCCGCCCCGAGGAAGCGCGACTGGCTGAAGTCCAGCAGATTGCCCTGGGCGTCGGTGGGATAGCCATTGTGCGGGGTGAGGTTCTTGACCTGATGGATCAGGCCGAAAGAAAGCTGGGTGGCGTCCGACAGATCGATGTCCAGGTCGCCGTAGTAGCTCTGGTCGGTATTGGCGTTGTAGTCCACCTCGCCATTGCTGTCGGCACGCGAGGCGACGAAACGACCGCGAACGTTCTTGCTCGCGGTGAGCGGGCCGGCCAGGTCGATTTCCTGGTAGTTGGTGTCCCAGGAGCCGTAGCGCCCGGTGATATGGCCCTGAAAATCCTCGGTGCCGCGCTTGCGCACCATGTTGACGATACCGCCCAGCTCGCTGGTGCTGTTGAACAGCCCCGAGGGGCCACGCATGATCTCGACCCGGTCGAAGGGCGACAGGATGGGCACGGTGCCGAAGATGCTGGTCATGGGCGCCGGCAGCCCGTCGACGTTGTATTCGTCGTATTCGTAACCACGCGAATAGATGGAGGAACGCCCGCTGTCGTTGGTGAGCACCCGCAGCCCGGCGGTGGACTTGGCCAGCTCGTCCAGGGTGTTGAAGTTGCGATCCTTGATGTACTCGCTGGTGTAGGAGGTGATCGACTGGGGAATGTCGCGCAGGGCGGCTGGCGTCTTGGTGCCCACGGTCGCCGAATCCACGGTATAGCCACCGGTCTGCTCCGAGGGCGCCATGTCATAGAGGCGATTGCCTTCGATGGTCAGGGTGTCCAGTTCCGTGGCGCTCTGCTCCGCGACCGAGGCGGCGAGCACCGTCAGGGGAAAGGGAATCAGGGCGCCGATCAGGAGTAGCTGACGAAGCGCTCCACGTGGTTGGCGGACGGGCTGGCAGAGGGTTCCTTGGGGGTTCATGGTGATCCTTGTGACCGTGGCGTTGCAGCCGACGCCGTGCACTTGAAGGCTGCTCTTCGCGGCATCGCGCGAGGGCCAGCACTTTAAATGATAAAAACTCTCATTATCAAATGTTACGTTAAGCAATAGTCGTTTGCATCGCAGCGCACAGGCAGCCGTGATCCGCGCCCAGAGGCCGGGGCGGAATCAGGAAGAAGACTAGGAACGTATCGAGCGGACCAGATCGGTCCGGCGGGAAGAGGTCAGGCGACGTCCCGACAGGGCGCGCCGCAGCCGGCTCGTCGCGCGTTAGAGGCCGGAAACCGCGGGCGTCTTGGCGGCCACCTGGCCAATCACCGGGCTGGGCAGCCGGCAGACGATCTCGCCGATGGCATTCATCCGCGCAAGGCCACCGTCACCCTTGCAGGCGTGGTAGTCGGCAAGGTGTTCGGAAGGCGAATTGCGCAGCCCCTGATCGACCGCGACTACCAGGGCGATGATGCCCAGGCCCAGAGCAACGATTTCGAGCGTGCTGCGGGTACGATACCAATGGATCGGTCGCGAAAGGCTCATGGCGGCTCCAGGAAGGGGGGCGAGCGTCGGCTGCAGGGCTTCCTACTCTAATCGCCCTGCCATGAATGTAAACAGCCATTACTCGGTGGAGGCCTGAGCGTCGCGGTTCACCTGCTGGCGCTTACACCGGCGCTCGGTGGAGACAAACCCTGCGCCCAATCGCCCTGCCCTATTGGACAAGCCAGAGCGCGGGCTTTCAGACCCGGGCATCCTTGGGTAGAAAGGCGCGATCAAGCTCTGCGCCACGGTCATCCCGCGCCCAGCCGATCTGCCTGGTCGTTATCCAGGAGCTCAGACCGGCAGTCGCCTCTCCTCAGGGATTTTCCTTGGCAGGGGTCTTGATGTAGCCGGGTACCACGGAATCCGGCGGCGTATGGCGCCCTTCGGTAGCCGCGGCCCCATTGGCCTGGGCGCGATCCTCCGCCGCCTTGGCCTGTTCCTGGGAGGCACGATCGACCTTGCCCTCGGCGGCCTTTTCCTGGGCATGCTGGGCATGCGTCTGGGCGTCCCGGGCATGGTCTTCGGAGGTCTTGTCACAGGCCGCCAGGGTGACGGCGCTGACCAGTACGAGGGACGACAACAGAGCTTTCGACATTGGGTATTCCTGGCAATGGAGACTTCTCAGAGACCCGGCCGGGTGCACGTTGGTTTCTGGTCGGCCCTGCCCGCCTTGTGACTTGAGGTGTGCCTCTCAGGTCGAGCCTGCCGCACACCGCTGTCTTGGCGTTCAGCCAAGAACTTCATCCAGGCAATTCGTCTTCCTGCGCAGTAGGCGCACGTCACACCACAGGTGCACCTTTGAGACGAAGGTGCCCCCTACTGCCACCGCCATCGGCTCCACGCCAAAGGTCAGGAAACCCGCCCGCTCATACAGCGCCTGGGCAGCCTGATTACCCTCGGTCACCGTCAGCTGAACGACCTTGAGCGTGGCAATATCCTTCGCATACGTCAGCAGCTCGGCCAGCAAGGCTCCGCCTATTCCCAGCCGTCTATGCCGATCAGGCACGTACAGACCAAACAGCGTCGCCTTGTGCCGCACCTTCTCCCGCGTTTCGAGCCGGAGCCCGGCCACGCCCAGCAAGGCCTTTCCTTCCGTCGCTCCCCAGACCAGCTCCTGCACCTGATCGCCGACCTGCAGCCGACGCTTCCACCAATCGAGTGGCAGCCCTTCTCGTTCCTGCACGCTGGACGTAAAGGCCTCCGGGTAACTGGCATAGGCCTCCAGCATCAGTTGCCTATAGGCCGGCGCGAATTCAGGTCCCAGACGGTGAATCTTCATCGCGCCTCGATCGTGAGGGAAAGTCGGATAAGCATCCATCGATCACCGGCTCAGGTAAGGGATCAAGGCATTCAGCCTTCGTCATGCTATCAAAGGATTCCCGGCGCCCTACCCCATTGCAACCGCAGGACCGCCCCGCTCACCGAACGAAACCGATGATTAGGACCGTCTGACACCGCCAGGCTCTCCAACTCAACCGCCGGTCATTCCGGGTGAATCCTGATGCGGGTGGCAGGTCACTAAGTGCCATTATATTGATACTACAACGTCATTCGTCAGACGTTGATATCCACCCTGTCAGCAGTCTGGGCCCCCTATGAAAACCTCTCCAGAGCTTGGTCGGCTTGTCGATCAGACGCTTGCCGTGCCCGTGGGGCCCTTTTCCTTCGCGCCGGTGCTGGAGCGCCTGTTTCATCAGGACATCCATGAACAGCGCAGCCGCCATCTCACCCGCTGCCTCCTCATCGGGACCTTGAGCTACAACAGCTTTCTGCTCTGGTGGTGGCTGCTGATGGAAGATGCCCTGCCGTGGGCAGCCGGCCAGATGCTGGGAATAGCCACCCCCTTCACGCTGCTGGTCATCTGCCTGCTGCGGGTGGCCCCCATTCGTTGGCGCGAAGCCCTGGCCCTGCTGCCGTTCTACGTCGGCCTGCTGGTGGTCTACAACCTGGTGATCAATGGCCCGGCCGGCAAGGAAATGAACCAGACGCTGTTCATTTTCACCTGGCCGCTGATGCTCACCTTCGTCAACACCTGCATGAAGAGCGCTCTGCCGCCTGCCCTTGCGTTCAACGGCTTCGCGCTAACAGTCATCTGCATCGCCGTTCACGAGGCCCCTGTGTCGACCATCGTGGGCGGTTTGATGATCACCAATGCCGTCGTGATGGCGTTCTTTTCCCTCCTGGCCAGTTACTGGCTCAATGTCGAGGGTCGTCGCACCTATCTGTACAAGTTGCGCGAAGAAGTCCGCCTGGCGTCCTTGAATTTGGCCAACCAGGACCTGCAGATCCTCTCGGAAACGGACTCGCTCACTGGCCTCGCCAATCGCCGTCAGCTGCGTCCGCTGCTCGAAGCCTTCTGGCAATCGCGCCTGGCAGGTGAGCAAGGCGCCGTGCTCCTGATCGACGTGGATCATTTCAAGCGCTACAACGATCACTATGGCCACCTCGCCGGCGATGAATGCCTACGCACCGTGGCTACCACCTTGGCGGTCGGCCTGGGCACTGGCGACCTGGTTGGCCGTTACGGTGGCGAAGAGTTTGTCGTCATCCTCAGGCACGTCGGTCCGGCCCAGGCACTCGCTGCGGCGGAGACCATCCTGCACCGTATTCGTGACCTGCAGATTCCGCATCAGGGGCGGCAGGACGACAAGACCTATGTCACCGTCAGCATAGGCATCGCGCGCAGCGGCATCGTCGGCTTGAGTACTGCGGACGATCTGCTGGATTGCGCGGATCGAGCCCTCTACCGCGCCAAACGCGATGGCCGTGATCGGGTGTTCGAAGGTGGGGTCGAGGCCGTCCTGGGTGAGCCTCTGGAGCATGCGGATCTGCTCACGCCGGACGATGTCCGCAAGGGACTCGCCAGTAATGAATTCCTGTTGCACTACCAACCCATCTATCGCGTTCAGCCGCAGCAGGTGATCGGCTACGAGGCGCTGCTGCGCTGGAAGCACCCTACCCTCGGCATGGTATCGCCGGACATCTTCATTCCGCTGGCCGAACAGGGCAACTTCATCATCGCCCTGGGCGAATGGGTGGTGAAGGAGGCCTGCCTGGCAGCCAGCCAGTGGCCGCCTCACCTGAGCATTTCCATCAATCTTTCACCGTTGCAGTTTGCCGACCCCATGCTGCACGAACGGGTATCCGCGGCGCTCAGGCTCTCCCGTCTCGCGCCTAGTCGGCTAGTCCTGGAAGTCACCGAAGGTGTGGAACTGGTCATCGATACCAAGACCCGCCAATCCTTTGCCCTCCTCCAGCTGCTGGGCATCCGCATGGCCCTGGATGATTTCGGCAGTGGCTATGCCGGGCTGGGCCCCATCCTGGAGCTACCCTTCCAGCTGATCAAGCTTGATCGCCGGATCCTGGCCATCCAGGACGAGGATCAACGCGGGCAGGTCCTGACCTCGTTGCTGTTATTAGGCGAGGCGATGAAGCTGGAAGTACTTTGCGAAGGCGTGGAAAACGCGGCGCAGCTGGCGCTGCTGCAACAGCTGGGCGTTCGGCTCGCACAGGGCTACCTGCTCGGCAGACCCGAGGCAGATCCCGTTTCCCAGGAGAGATTGCCCCTGGAAATCGAGAATTACTAAGGCACTTGCCTTTCGTTCTAGGTACGTCCCGAAAGCGCTCAGACAGGGCCCGACTAGAGGCCGGCCAACCCGTCCAGCACCGCCGTGCAGATAGCGGTGCCATAGGTCAGTACGCCCAGCGGTACCCCAACCGCGGCGCCCAGGATCAAGGCACACCCCAAGACGGCCAAGAGCGGTACTCCGAACACCCGCTGTCCCAGAAAAGAGCCAGATCCGTTGGCCTCGAGCACATCGGTCCTGGAGGTATTCGAAGGACTCCCGGTGTCGGCCTTGGCGCGCGGGGATTGAATGCCCTGACCACGGGAGGGCGTGGCCCTGCCTTCCATCTCGATGAGGCCGGCGATGTCGGCGAGAGTGCCGCTGTTGCGGGTGATCTGCTCATGAGCAGCGCGGAGCGAATCGGGCTTGGCCGTGCGGCCTGCGCCGCGAGGAGGTCTTCGTGAGGCGGTCATACGGGGAAGAAGTGCTGAGATGGCGCTAGGATCGCTTAGGATAACCCGAAAGTTATGACCATTACCTATCAATATAGCATTTTGCCATCATCTACTTAGTCGCCCGAAGTCACGAGTCCACCAATACAGCTCCGGTCAACCCTGGCTGCCCTCTTCCATGGCATCAATAGGAAATGCACGGTCAGGCGTGGTATTGCTTTTTCTTGCATGTTTTGTAGCACTAGTATGAGGTGTGATACCCCCTACGCGCTGCCTTACTTCGGAGCACCTTCAATGCAACACCTTCAGCTCGCCGCCCAACAGCGCTCGGGGGTGTCGCGTGCTCGAGGACGAGGAAGGCAACTACCTCACCCTGGAGGACTTCCAGCGCGGGGAGCGACGCCGGCAGTGCCCGAAGTGCAAGGCGCCCCTCTGGACGCTGATGCGCCCGGGCAAGGCCGCAGGCGGTGACAGGCGCAGCGTGATCCTCAAGTCAATGTGCCGCATACCGACCATTGGCCCCATCCGGGCCGAGAAGTTGGTGGCGGACTTCGGCGAAGAGTTTCTCGCCACGATGCTGGCTGACAACGTCCATGAGTTCATCAACCTGATGGACGCCAAGGGCAACTTCGTCTTCAGTGACCGCCAGGCCAAGCGCATGGAGCGGGCGATGGCCAACCTGGAATTCGGCTTCGGCGAGGGCGGTTACCAACCGACCGAGCTCATCAAGCGCTACCTCCCGGACGGCTACTTCGACCTGCTGGTGGTGGACGAGGGACACGAGTACAAGAACAGCGGTTCGGCCCAGGGCCAGGCCATGGGAGTGCTGGCATCAAACAGCGCGCAAGACGCTGCTGCTAACGGGCACGCTGATGGGCGGCTACGCTGACGCTAGATTCCGCCACAGACAGCTGCTTTTCTGAGCTGAGGGAACGCAAAAACCCTCCATTGCGGAGGGTTTTTGGTGAAGATGGTGGGTCGTGTGGGATTCGAACCTACGACCAATTGGTTAAAAGCCAACTGCTCTACCGACTGAGCTAACGACCCGTTAGTGGCCGCCATTCTAGCGATTTTCTCTGGATAATCAACACCCTAGATAAATTTTTTTTTACTGGTAGCGGGTAGGGTCGGAAATTCCGGCTGCCTTGAAGCCGTCGGCACGCAGGCGGCAGCTGTCGCAACGGCCGCAGGCCTCCCCTTCGCTGTTGGCCTGATAGCAGGACACGGTCAGTCCGTAGTCCACACCCAGATCGGTGCCGGCCTGGACGATCTGCGCCTTGGACAGGAACTGCAACGGGGCTTCGATCTTGAAGGTATCCCCTTCCACGCCGGCTTTGGTGGCGAGATTGGCTAGGCGCTCGAAGGCCTCGACGAATTCCGGTCGGCAATCCGGATAGCCGGAATAGTCCACCGCGTTCACCCCAATGAAGAGATGACGAGCACCAAGCACCTCGGCCCACCCCAGGGCCAGCGACAGGAACACGGTGTTGCGCGCTGGTACATAGGTAACGGGAATGCCCTCGCCAGGCGTTTCCGGCACGGCGATGTCCGGATCGGTGAGCGCTGAGCCACCGATGCCATTGAGGTCCAGGCCGATCACCTTGTGTTCGACCACGCCAAGCTGGCGAGCTACGCACTCGGCCGCCTGCAGTTCGGCTCTATGCCGCTGGCCGTAGTCGAAGCTCATGGTGTAGCAGGCGAAGCCTTGAGCCTTGGCCATGGCGACGATGGTGGCGGAATCGAGGCCGCCGGAGAGAAGGATGACCGCTTTAGGCTGACTCATGCTTAGTGTCCCGGCTCGTCGTTCCAGAGAATCTTGTGCAGTTGCAATTGAAAACGCACGGGAAGGTTATCCGCCACGATCCACTCCGCCAGTTCGCGGGGCACCACCTGGCCGTGGCTGGGCGAAAACCACACTTCTCCCACTCGCTGGTCCAGGCGGTACTCGATCAGCTTGGAAACGGCCCAGTCGTAGTCTTCACGCGAGCAGATGACGAATTTCACCTGATCGTTCGGTGTGAGCTGAGCGATGTTGGCGTAAAGGTTGCGCCCGACTTCGCCCGATGCCGGGGTCTTGAGGTCCATCACCTTGCTGACGCGGACGTCTACCCCACTGACATCCAGGGCACCGCTGGTTTCCAGGGACACCTCGTAGCCTGCATCGCAGAGTTGCTCAAGTAGTTTGAGGCAATTGGGCTGGGCCAGTGGCTCGCCGCCCGTTACGCAGATATGTCGCGGGCGGTAGCTGGCGACCTGCTCGAGGATGGCATCGAGGTGATGGATCTCGCCACCGGTGAACGCATAGGCCGTGTCGCAGTACTGACAGCGCAATGGGCAGCCGGTGAGGCGGACGAAGACCGTGGGAAGGCCGGCAGTGCGGGCTTCACCCTGGAGCGAATAGAAGATTTCGGTAAGACGTAAGGTATCTTTTTGCATAGAAGCCACGGGCGTGACGGCTACACAGGCCATCCGCCTCCGTTGCGGTAGATAGAAGAAAAAAGCCTGCGCTAGGGCAGGCTTTTCAGGTCCCGCTGCGCCAGCTGCGCAGCGGAGGTTCCGGGATATTGGCTGATGACCTGCTGGTACATGCCCTTGGCCCGGTCGGTGCGGCCGAGCTTCTGCTCGACGCCACCCAATTTGTACAGAGAATCCGGCACCTTGTTACTGGTGGGATAGGCCTGGCTGACCTTGGCGAAGGCCTGACCCGCAGCCTGCAGATCACCCTTGGCCAGATTCACCTCACCCAGCCAGTACTGGGCATTACCCGCGTACTGGCTGTTGGGATACTTGCGCAGAAACGCATTGAACGCCTGGCTGGCCTTGTCGAAATCCTTGGCTTTGATCAGATCGAAGGCAGCGTCGTAGTACAGCTTTTCCTTCGCCGGATCGCCCGGTTCGCTACTGGCAGCCGGTGCACCTGCGGAGGCAGGCGGAGTCGGCGTGTTGTTGGCCGCGATGGCACCACCCTGGGCGGCACCTCCAGCGGCTCCGGCACCTGCGTTGGCAGGGGCGGAAGAAAGCTGGGAAATTCGGCCATCCAGATCCTGGTAACGATCCAATCCTTCCTGCTTGAGCTGGCGGATCTCGTTTTCCTGAACCTCGACCTGGCCACGCAGGCGAGCGATATCGTCCTGCATCTGTTGCAACTGCATGAACAGTTGACCCATACCGGAAACGGGAGCCCCGTTTCCGGCACTGGTCGCGCCTGCACCGCCATAAGCCTGCCCAGCGGACTGGGCAGTGCCATAGCTACCATCCTGTACGGGAACCTGAGCCCCGGCGACAACCGGTACACCGAGGGTCAGGGCGATCAAGAACTGCAGGCGCTTGGACATCGTTTATTACTTCTTCAGCTCAACGCGACGATTCTGAGCCCAGGAAGCTTCGTCGTGACCGACGGCAACCGGACGCTCTTTACCGTAGGAAACCAGTTCCAGCTGAGCCGGGGACACGCCCTGCAGTACCAGGTAGCGCTGAACGGCCTTGGCACGACGCTCGCCCAGTGCCAGGTTGTACTCGCGGGTACCGCGCTCGTCGGTGTGACCTTCCAGAACGACGCGCTGGCCGCTGGCCTTCAGGTCGCGAGCGTGAACGTCCAGAGCGCGCATGGCTTCCGGCTTCAGATCGGAGCTGTCGTACTCGAAGTAGAAGGTGGTGATGGCGCGCAGAGCGGCTTCGTCGCCCATGCTGCCGTCAACGGCACCGGCGTTGGCGCCGTAGCCAGCGTTCGGGTCGACAGCACCGGCGCCAGCGCCAGCACCAGCGCCTTCACCGGAGGCGTCGCCGCCCTTGGAGGAACAGCCCACGGCGACGGCCATGGCCAGAGCCAGTGCAGCGAACTTGCCGAATTTCAGCATTTCCATCATGTAACTCCTAAAAGAACCGCAATGTTGGTGTATCTAAGGACTTTTCTAATTAGCCGTCAGTTCAGGTAAGGAGACCAGGAAGGCTCGCGCACATCACCCTGGGCGGTGGGAAGAGGAATCCGGACGCGACCATTGATGGATACAAGCATCAGTACGCCTCGGTCCTGCTGGCGGGTGGCGTAGATTAGCATGGTGCCATTGGGCGCAACAGTGGGCGAGTCGTTCAGGCTGGTGTTGGAAAGTACCCGAACAGAGCCGCGTTGAAGGTCCTGAGCAGCGATCTGGAAGTTGGTGAAACCTTCCTGACGATGCACCATGACGAGGGTCTTTTCGTCCGCCGAAAGTTTCGGGTTGGCGTTGTAGTTGCCGACGAAAGTCACGCGCTCAGCGCCTCCGCCATTAACGCCGGTTTTGTAGATCTGCGGCTTGCCGGAGCGGTCGGAGGTGAAGTAGATGGTCTGGCCATCCTTGCCCCAGAACGGCTCGGTATCAATGGAGGAGTCATTCGTCACACGACGGATGGCACGGGATCCCAGGTCCATCACGTAGATCTCGGGGTTGCCGTCCTTGGACAGCACGAATGCCAGGCGATTGCCATCAGGCGAAAACGCCGGGGCACCGTTGAGGCCTTCGAAGTTGGTCAGCTGCTCGCGACGACCCGTATCGATGTATTGCATGAAGATGCGCGGACGCTGCTGCTCGAAGGAGACATAGGCGATGCGCTTGCCATCCGGCGCGAAGCGCGGCGACAGGATCGGCTCGCGAGACTGCAGCAGGGTTACCGAGCGAGCACCGTCGTAGTCGGCGCGCTGCAGGGTGTAGCGGGTATTGGTCGCGGAGAAGCGCTCGGCGGTGACATAGAGGATGCGCGTCGAGAAGGCGCCCTTCACGCCGGTCAGCTTTTCATAGGCCTGGTCGGAGATGAAATGCGCCATGTCGCGCAGCTGATCGGTGCTGCCGCCGACATTGCCGGTGAGGACCTGCTGCTCGGTGGAGACGTTGAACAGCGCGTACTGGATCTGCAGCCGACCGCCATTGGGCACGACGCTGCCGACCAGCACGTAGTTGGCGCCCAGGGCTTTCCAGTCACGGAAGATGACTTCGCTGGCCTGGGTCGGTTGACTCAGCATGTTCTGGCGCGGAATCGGCGAGAACACGCCCGAATTGCGCATGTCATCGCTGACGATGTTGGCCAGGTCCTCGGGCAGCGGCTGACCACCCTGCCACCCGAAGGGCACGACGGCGATCGGGATGGCGCGATCACTACCGCTGGAAATCACCAGCGGATCGGCCGCCTGGGCGGAGCCCACCACCAGGACCAGGCCCAGCAGAATGTAACGGATCAGGGTGTTCACAGACTCAGGTCCTCCGGTTTGAAGATCATGCGGCGCTGGCGGTACAGCTGGTCGAAGGTCTTGCGATCCAGCTGCTGCAGCTCACGGATACGACCGACGTTACGCACGGCCGACACCGCTGAATTATCGAATTCCTTGTTGCCACTGGAGCGGGTCACCGTCGCGCTGGTAATGGTGCCATCCGGCAGCATGTTGATCTGCACCTCGACGCTCATGCCATTGCGCGCCGACTGCGGACGCGTCCACTGCTCGCTGACCAGACGCACAATCAGATCATCGAAGCTCGATGCCACTTCGTCGCCCTGCTCTTCGGCCAGTGCCTGCTGCCGCTGGGTATCATCGGACAACAGCTCGGCCAGTGCCTGCGCCTTCTTGTCTTCCGCTGCCTTGCGAGCAGCCGCCTGGGCGGCCTTCTTCTTGGCGTCGTCAGCCGCTTTCTTCTTCGCCGCTTCCGCTGCCGCTTCCTTCTTGGCAGCTTCGGCCGCAGCTTTCTGTTTGGCTTCTTCCGCCGACTTCTGCTTGGCCGCTTCTGCTGCGGCTTTCTTTGCCGCTTCCTCGGCTGCCTTCTGTTTGGCAGCTTCGTCGGCCTTCTTCTTGGCGATGTCCGCCTGCTTCTTCTGCTCGGCGGCCTGCTTGGCTTCTGCGGCCGCCTTGGCGGCTTCGGACTGTTTCTCAGCCTCAGCCTTGGCTTCGGCGGCCTTGGCCGCCGCTTCCGCTTGCTGCGCCTTTCGAGCGTCGTCGGCTTTCTTTTGTTCCGCGGCCTGTTGCTGGGCTTCCTTCTGTTGCTGAGCCGCCTTGGCCGCCGCCGCTTCACGCTGGGCTTCCTGTTGCTGGCGACGCTGCTCCAGTTGTTCCTGCTCGTACTGTTTGGCCGCGGTCTTCTTCGCCTCACCGGCCAGCTTCTGCTCCGTCTGGACCTGGGCCGAGCTCTTGGATTTAAGCTGGACCAGGGTCGCCTGGACGACCGGGCGCGACTGGGGCAATTCAGGCGTGAAGGCGAAGCTGACGAACAGCAGGCCGAAGATCAGCACATGCAGGGCGACTGCCCAGATGGCCGGCCAGAAATAACTTTCGGACGACGAACGCTCGCGGTGTCGCATCAAGGCGCCTCGGTAATCAACCCGACGTTGGGCACGCCGGCCTGCTGCAAGGCACCCATGGCGCCAGCGACGACGCCATAGTTGGCGGCCTTGTCACCCCGGATGAACACCTGGGTGTCCGCACGCTGACGCATGATGGCACCGACCTGCTGACTCAGTTGTGGGAGGGACACCGCCGTAGAGGACTTGGCCTTCTGATCGGTATCCACCTCGGAACCGACGTTCCAGTAGTAGGTGCCGTCGGCCTTCACCGAGACGGTGAGGATCTGCTTGTCGTTGTCCTGCGGCAGGGCCTGGCTGTCGACCTTGGGCAGGTCGACCTTGACGCCCTGATTGAGCATGGGCGCCGTCACCATGAAGATGACGAGGAGCACCAACATCACGTCGATGTAGGGCACCACGTTCATCTCGGCGACGGGCTTGCGTTTCTTGCGGCGAGGGACCATGGGATACCTCTTTATTCGTCGCTGGTGTGGACTTTGCGGTGCAGGATGGCCTGGAATTCGTCCGCAAAGGTGTAGTAGCGGTTGATCAGCATTTCCGAACGGGCGGCGAAGCGGTTGTAGGCCACGACGGCGGGAATGGCGGCGAACAGACCGATGGCTGTGGCGATCAGGGCTTCGGCGATGCCGGGCGCTACGGTGGCCAGGGTCGCCTGCTGCGCCGTGGACAGGCCGCGGAAGGAGTTCATGATGCCCCAGACGGTACCGAACAGACCGACATAGGGGCTGGTAGAACCGACGGTGGCCAGGAACGGCAGGGCTTGCTCGAGCTTTTCTTCCTCACGGGAGATAGCCACGCGCATGGCGCGCGAGACGCCTTCCATCACGGCATCGGGATCCACACCGGGCTGCTGACGCAGACGGGAGAACTCCTTGAAACCGGCGCGGAAGATCTGCTCGACGCCGGAATCCGGATCGGGGTTGCTGCCGGCCTGGCGGTACAGCTTGGACAGATCGATGCCCGACCAGAATTTCTCTTCGAAGGTATCCAGGGAACGCTTGGCGGCGCGCATGGCATTGCTACGCTGGATGATCATGATCCAGGACGTGACAGAGGCTGCGACCAGGATGAGCATCACCAATTGCACCACCAGACTGGCGTTGGCGATGAGGCTCCACATGGACGTATGGTCGACGTTGGGTTGCACGCTTAATCTCCTGATTGAATTGACGCCGGATTTCCGGCAAGAACCGTTCGCATGGCCTGGGGCATGGCCCTGGGCCTGAAGCTGTCGGCACGCACACAGGCGACCGTCACCCACCCTTCACAGAGCAGGACATCATCCTTAGCTCGCCGAACCTCCTGGTGAAACCTGAGGCTGGCACGCTTCGCTTCGACCACCTCGGCACCGATCAACAATTCGTCATCCAGGCGCGCGGGCGCATGGTAGCGCGCTTCGCTGCTGTGGACGACGAAGAGCAGATTGTCCCGAGCGAGTTCGGACTGGGCATAGCCCAGCGCGCGCAGTCGCTCGGTGCGGGCGCGTTCCATGAACTTGAGGTAGTTGACGTAGTAGACGATGCCGCCGGCATCGGTATCTTCGTAGTAGACACGACACCTGAGGACGGACGGCGACGGGCTCCGCGATTGCGCGTGCATACTCTAGAACCTAGCCTCGCCGTTGCCAATCAGAAATGTTCGCAACTGCATTTAGTTACCATTGACCTCGAACAGATCGGGCGTACCACCCTGGACCAGACGAGAGGGCAGATTGAGCCCGAAATGCAGATAGGCATGTCGGGTCACTACCCGCCCGCGCGGCGTGCGCATGATATAGCCTTGCTGGATCAGATAGGGTTCCAACACGTCTTCGATGGTGTGACGCTCTTCGCTGATGGCAGCAGCAAGGCTGTCGACCCCGACCGGACCGCCATCGAACTTGTCGATCATGGTCAGCAACAGGCGGCGATCCTGATGATCGAAGCCTTGGGCATCGACATCCAGCAGATCAAGCGCGCGACTGGCGATGTCGTGGCTGATATGGCCCTGCCCGCGTACTTCGGCGAAGTCCCGCACCCGGCGCAGCAGACGGTTGGCGATCCGTGGCGTACCGCGCGCGCGGCGGGCGATTTCCAGAGCGCCTTCGGCTTCGATGGCGAGACCGAGGATGCCGGCCGAACGGGTGACGATGGTAGCCAGGTCCGCCGTGCCGTAGAACTCCAGGCGCTGGACGATCCCGAAGCGGTCACGCAGGGGGTTGGTCAGCATCCCGGCGCGGGTGGTCGCGCCCACCAGGGTGAAAGGCGGCAGATCCAGCTTGATGGAGCGCGCGGCCGGGCCCTCGCCGATCATGATGTCGAGCTGGTAGTCCTCCATCGCTGGATAGAGTACCTCCTCGACGATGGGCGACAGCCGATGGATCTCGTCGATGAACAGCACGTCGCCCGCTTCCAGATTGGTCAGCAAGGCGGCGAGATCGCCCGGGCGCTCCAGCACGGGACCAGAGGTGCTTTTCAGGGAAACGCCCATTTCCTGGGCGATGATATTGGCCAGGGTGGTCTTGCCCAGACCGGGCGGACCAAAGATCAGGGTGTGGTCGAGTGCCTCTCCCCTGCCCTTCGCCGCCTGGATGAACAGGCCCATCTGGTCGCGCACCACGGGCTGGCCGATATAGTCCGCCAGGCGCACCGGGCGAATGGCGCGATCCTGGACCTCCTCGCGGTCGCGGCCGCCGGCCGAGATGATTCGATCGGTTTCTATCATGGGATCAGACCATGCCCTTCAGGGCGCGACGGATGAGTTCCTCGCTGGAAAGGTCTTCCCCTTCCACGGCGGCAACGGCGCGACTGGCTTCCTGCGGCTTGAAGCCCAGGGAGACCAGGGCGCTGACCGCATCGGCCTCGGCGCTGGCCGCGACGGTGGCCTGGTTCGGCAACACCAGGGGAGCGATCGCGGGCAGATTTTCCCAGGCCTTGAAACGGTCCTTCAGCTCGACCAGCAGGCGCTCGGCGGTCTTCTTACCCACCCCGGGCACCTTGACCAGGGCGGCCGTGTCCTGGGCTTGCACACAGCGAACCAATTCATCCACCTCGAGACTGGACATCAACGCCAGGGCCAGCTTGGGACCGACACCGTTGAGCCGGATCAGCTCGCGAAACAGCTCACGCTCGCGTTTTTCACCGAACCCGTACAGCAGGTGCGCATCTTCCCGTACCACGAGGTGGGTATGCAATGTGACGACCTCGCCCTGGGCCGGCAGCCGATAAAGGGTCGTCATGGGCACTTCGACCTCGTAGCCGACTCCGCCCACGTCGAGCAGGAGATGGGGCGGCTGCTTTTCCGCCAGGGTGCCACGTAAACGACCGATCACAGGGATACCTTCCTACTTCTGGAGCGAGATGTTTGAACGGATGAAGCTAGAGACGCAGCCGGCCGCCGCGTCGACGGGTCGCCAACAGGCCATGGGGCACCAGACTCTGCCGTGTATGGGCATGGCACAGGGCGATGGCCAGGGCGTCGGAGGCGTCGATCTGCGGCTTTTCGGTCAGCCGCAGCAGGTGCATGACCATCAGCATCACCTGCTGCTTGTCCGCCCCGCCGTTGCCAACCACGGCCTGCTTGACCTGGCTCGCGGTGTACTCGGAGATCTCCAGGCCACCCTCGGCGCCGGCCACGATGGCCGCGCCGCGGGCCTGACCCAGCTTGAGCGCCGAATCGGCGTTGCGTGCCATGAACACCTGCTCGATGCCCATGGTGACCGGCCCATACTGGGCGATGACGTCGCGCACCCCGCGATAGACGATCTGCAACCGTTCCGGCAACGGACCGTTACCGGTACGGATGCAGCCCGAGGCCACGTATTCGCAGCCGCGCCCGGTGTCGCGCACCACGCCAAAGCCGGTCAGCCGGGAGCCCGGATCGATACCCAGGACCAGGGTGCCCGGAGCATCTGGCGGCAGGCGCTCGTAGAGGGACATCAGCCGAGCTGCGCCATGACGTCGTCGGGGATTTCGGCGTTGGAATAGACGTTCTGCACGTCGTCCAGGTCTTCGAGCATGTCGATCAGCTTGAGCACCTTTTGCGCGGTGTCCAGGTCCAGGGTCGCGGAAGTCGAGGGGATCATGGTCACCTCGGCTTCGTCGGCCTTGTAGCCGGCAGCGGTCAGGGCTTCGTTGACGGCGATGAAGTCGGCGAAGCTGGTGAAGACGTCGATGGAGCCATCATCGTTGGCCACCACGTCATCGGCACCCGCTTCCAGAGCGGCTTCCATCAGGGCGTCTTCGTCCAGGCCGGGGGCGTAGCTGATCTGGCCCTTGCGCTCGAACAGATAGGCGACCGAACCATCGGTGCCCAGGTTGCCACCGCACTTGTTGAAGGCATGCCGGACTTCGGCCGCGGTGCGGTTGCGGTTGTCGGTCATGGCCTCGACGATGATGGCGACGCCACTCGGGGCGTAGCCTTCATAGGTCAGTTCCTCGACGTTCTCACCTTCGCCGGCGCCCACGCCACGGGCGATGGCCCGGTCGATGGTGTCGCGGGTCATGTTGGCGGTGAGCGCCTTGTCCACCGCCAGACGCAGACGGGGGTTGTCGGCCGGAACGCCACCGCCCTGGCGCGCGGCCACGGTCAGCTCACGGATGATCTTGGTGAAGATCTTGCCTTTCTTGGCATCCTGGCGTTCTTTGCGATGCTTGATGTTGGCCCATTTGGAATGACCGGCCATAAGCTACTCCAATGTCTTGACGAAGACTGCGCCGGCCGCGATGGCCGCGACGCAATGAAAAAGGGAAACGGAGGGCGCCGACTTGGGCACCCTCCTCCGGTAAGGCTTATTCCGCCTTGGGCTGCTCGCGCAGGCGGATGTGCAGCTCGCGCAGGGCCTTGGCGTCGACGGCGCCGGGCGCCTGGGTCATGACGTCGGCCGCGCTCTGGGTCTTCGGGAAAGCAATGACTTCACGAATCGACGAGGCGCCGGTCATCAGCATCACCAGGCGATCCAGGCCGAAGGCCAGGCCACCATGGGGCGGTGCGCCAAACTTCAGGGCGTCCAGCAGGAAGCCGAACTTCTCTTCCTGTTCCTCTTCGCTGATACCCAATACCTCGAAGACGGCTTGCTGCATCTTCTTGTCATGGATACGGATGGAGCCGCCGCCCAGTTCGGTGCCGTTAAGCACCATGTCGTAGGCACGCGACAGCGCGGCACCGGGGTTGGCCTGGAGCTCCTGGGGACTGCACTTGGGCGACGTGAAGGGGTGGTGCATGGCGGTCAGGCTGCCGTCGTCGTTTTCCTCGAACATCGGGAAGTCGACAACCCACAGCGGCGCCCACTGGCAGGTCAGCAGGTTCAGGTCGTGACCGAGCTTGATGCGCAGGGCACCCAGGGCTTCGGACACGATCTTGGCCTTGTCCGCACCAAAGAACACGATGTCGCCATCCACCGCACCAACGCGGTCCAGGATGACATTGATATTGTCCAGCGGGATGTTCTTGACGATGGGCGACTGCAGGCCTTCGACGCCAGCGGCGCGCTCGTTGACCTTGATGTAGGCCAGGCCCTTGGCGCCGTAGATGCCAACGAACTTGGTGTAGTCATCGATCTGCTTGCGCGGCATGCTCGCCCCGCCCGGTACGCGCAGGGCAGTGACGCGGCACTTGGGATCGTTGGCCGGGCCGGCGAAGACCTTGAAGTCGACGGCCTTGAGCTGGTCTTCCACGTCCACCAGTTCCAGCGGAATGCGCAGGTCCGGCTTGTCCGAACCGAAGCGACGCATGGCTTCGGCCAGGGTCATGTGCGGAAGCGTACCGAATTCGACGTCCAGCACTTCCTTGAACAGGTTGCGCACCATGGTCTCGGTGATGTCCATGATGTCTTTTTCATCGAGGAAGCTGGTCTCGATGTCGATCTGGGTGAATTCCGGCTGGCGGTCGGCGCGCAGGTCTTCGTCACGGAAGCACTTGGCGATCTGGTAGTAGCGGTCGAAGCCGGCGACCATCAGCAGCTGCTTGAACAGCTGGGGCGACTGCGGCAGGGCGAAGAAGCTGCCGGGATGGGTGCGGCTGGGCACCAGATAGTCGCGAGCACCCTCGGGGGTGGCACGGGTCAGGATCGGGGTTTCCACGTCGAGGAAACCGTTCTCGTCCAGGTAGCGGCGGATGCTGGAGGTGATGCGCGAACGCAGCTTCAGCTTCTCGGCCATCTCCGGACGACGCAGGTCGATGAACCGATAGCGCAGGCGAGTCTCTTCACCGACATCGGTGTACTCGTTGAGCGGGAACGGCGGGGTTTCCGCTTCGTTGAGCACTTCCAGCTCATAGCCCAGTACCTCGATGGCACCGGAGGCCATGTTGGCATTGCGGGCACCTTCGGGACGCAGGCGCACCTTGCCGGTGAGCTTGACCACGTATTCACTGCGCACGCGGTCGGCCTTGGCGAAGGTTTCGGCGTGATCCGGATCGAACACCACCTGGGCCAGGCCTTCGCGATCGCGGATGTCGAGGAAGATGACCCCGCCGTGGTCACGGCGGCGGTGGACCCAACCGCAGAGGGTGATTTCCTGGCCGTCCAGGCTCTCGTTCAACTGGCCGCAATAGTGGCTGCGCATCATGGTCGTGTTTTCGCTTCTCTAGAACAGGCTGAATGCGTGGAGGCGCCGGGCCAGCAGGACCGGGCGCTCGACTGAACGGGAGATTCTATATCATCCGTCACGATTTTACCGTAGCCGGGCACGCAGCTCGACATGCCAACACTGGCTAAACGGCCAGCGGTTCTGTGATAGCCTCGAAGCCCTTCGCAACCGACGCACAGGAGCCGTCAGCATGGAAATCAACATCGGAATCGCCGAACAGGATCGCGCCGAGATCGCCGAGGGCCTGTCGCGCCTCCTGGCCGACACCTACACCCTCTATCTGAAGACCCACAACTTCCACTGGAACGTCACCGGGCCGATGTTCAACACCCTGCACCTGATGTTCGAGACCCAGTACACCGAGCTGGCGGTCGCGGTGGACGACATCGCCGAGCGTATCCGCGCCCTGGGCTTCCCGGCACCGGGCACCTACGCCGCCTATGCGCGCCTGTCGAGCATCAAGGAGGAAGCAGGGGTACCGGACGCCCAGGAGATGATCCGCCTGCTGGTGCAGGGTCAGGAGGCCGTGGTGCGTACTGCCCGGGGCATCTTCCCGCTGCTGGACAAGGTCAATGACGAGCCCACCGCCGATCTGCTGACCCAGCGCATGCAGACCCACGAGAAGACCGCCTGGATGCTGCGCAGCCTGCTCGCCGCCTGAGTCAGAGCACCGTCGCCGGCCACGACCGGCGACGGTGCCACGATTGAGCAGCCCTCACCTTTTGGGTTTAATAAGGATGCGCGTTTTGCGCCGGGTCACTCCGCTGTCGGGCAACATACCGGCAGTTTCGGCAGACCCGTGTTCTTGAACCCAAGGTGATTTCACATTGAACACGTTATCTACTGTCCATGTCGTGGTGGGCGCTGCCGCGCTCCTGTTATCGGCTATTCCCGGACTGCAGTCCGACACCTCGTCCTTCGATCAACCCGAGTCCATCCATCTGGCCCTGCTGGGTCTTGCCACCCTTCTCTTCACGCCCTTCTCCCGCAGCCGCAGCAGTGGCGCCCAGAAACTCGCCAGCGCCCTGTTGGTGATCGCCGTCGTGGCCCAGACCTTCATCCTGCTGGCGCCCCTCGAGCAGATCGGCGGCCTGCCGGCTGAACTGCTGCCGCTGGGGTTGACCCTGGTCGCCGCCCTGGCCAGCCTGCCGGAAAAGTTTCGTGGACCGGCCGGCAGCGCTCCCACGGCCGATGCCGAGGCGCGTCCACGCCCGGTGGCACGCGCGGCTGCAGCCCCCGCCCCGGCACGTCCGCTGGCCGATGACCGCGAGCGTGGCACGGTGAAGTGGTTCAACACCTCCAAGGGCTTCGGCTTCATCTCCCGCGATACCGGCGACGACATCTTCGTGCACTTCCGCGCGATCCGTGGCGAAGGTCATCGGGTGCTGATGGAAGGCCAGCGCGTGGAGTTCTCGGTGATCCAGCGGGACAAGGGCCTGCAAGCCGAGGACGTGGTCATCGCGGCCTGATCTCTGTCAGCAAAAAGAAAGGCCGCCCTCGGGCGGCCTTTCTTTTTAGACGAGCGTCACTGCCGCTGGGCGGCGGCGGCCTTGCTGTCGTTCATGCCGGTGGTGTTGCCGAGCAGGCTGGCCGTGGCGGTCTGGATGAAGGCTTCCAGGCGTTTCTGCAACTCGGGCGCATTGGCGTCACCCTTGATCACCTCGCCGCCGGCCTGGGTACCCAGGTGATAGCGATAGAGCACGGCGTCCCGGTCACGCGGCTTGACCAGGATGTGATCGCCGGTCACCAGGGCCACGGTCTGGTCGCTGCCCGACGGCTTGATCACGGCCACGCCCTGATCGCCCTGGGGCAGGCCCAGCAGGTCACGGCCCCAGCACTGGTGCTGAGTCGGCTTGCCGAAGCGCGCCAGCACGGTGGGCACCACGTCGATCTGGCTGCCCACGGTATCGCGACGGGCGCCAAAGGTTTCCTGCACGCCCGGACCGATCAGCAGCAGCGGTACGTTGAAGCGCGACAGGTCCATCTCGGTGATCTGCTCGTTGTTGCCGAAGCCGTGGTCGCCAAGGATCACGAACAGGGTGTCCTGGTACCAGGGCTCGTGCTTGACCTTGGCGAAGAACTGGCCCAGCGACCAGTCGGCGTAGCGCATGGCGGTGAGGTGTTCGTCGAGCGAGCCATGGCCGGTGACCGGCGCGACCGGCAGGTCCTTGGGCAGCGCATAGGGGGTGTGGTTGGACAGGGTCTGCAAGAGCGCATAGAAGGGCTTGCCGTCCGGCGCCTTGGCCAGTTTGTCCAGTTCCTGCACCGAGCGGTCGAACATGTCCTGGTCGGACACGCCCCAGGTCGGATCCATGAACACCGGATTCACGAAGTCCTCACGCCCGACGAAGCTGGTCATGCCCTGGTTGCTGAAGAAGCCGGACTGGTTGTCCCACTGGAAGTTGCCGTTGTAGACATAGACGTCGTCGAAGCCACGGGTGCTGAGCAGCTGCGGCAGGCCGGAGAACTGGTGGGCACCCTCGGGCATGCGCATCAGGTACTCGAAGGCCGGCAGGTTGGGGAAGCAGGCCATGGTGGCGAACATGCCCTGGTGGGTATGGGTGCCGTTGGAGAAGAAGCGGGTGAACAGGGTGCCCTGCTTGGCCAGGGCGTCGAAGTTCGGGGTGATGCCGTCTTCGTTGCCCAGGGCGCCGATGTACCGCCCGGCCATGCTTTCCATGAGGATGACCACCACGTTACGCACCTTGGGCAACTGGCCGTCGGCAGGCGGGGTGTAGATCCGGCGAATGGCAGCCTTGTCGGCGTCGATCAGCTCATCGCGCGGGGTCAGCAGCATCTGCCGGGTAACCGCCAGCGCATCGGCGGCGGGCATGGTCGCCTTCCAGCTGTTGTCGCGGTGATCGGAGAAGCTGTTCTCGGCCGCATCGATCAGCGTCAGGGTGCCGTTCAGGCCGAGGTGGTTGGCGAACATGGAGTCCGTGGTATAGGCATCGCCCCAGCGCAGCGGCGGACCGGATCTCAGGGTGCCACGCGCGGCGATGACGGCCACCACCAGGCAGAGCATGAATACCGCACCCCGGCGATACCAGGCCGCAGGCTTTGGCGCGGCATGGCGGCGGGTAGCCCGCTCGATACCAAAGAACACCAGTCCCAGCAGCAGGGTCGCCACGGCCCAGGCCAGCAGCAGGCGTACCACCGGGAAGCCGTTCCAGATCATGCTGGTGACGGTGTGCAGGTCTTCCTGCAGGTACTGGAAGACCAGGCTGTTCAACCGCTGGTGGAATTCCCGATAGAAATTCAGCTCGCCGACGCCCAGCAACAGACAGAGGCTGGCGGCCAGGGTGAACCAGCTGGCCTGCAGCCGGCGTGCGGCCATGGCTCGCAGGCTGAACAGGCAGAACAGCGAGGGCGCGCAGATATAGACCACCAGGCGCAGGTCGAAGCGGGCGCCGTTGAAGAAGGCTTCGGCAAAGGTCGCGAAGGGCGACTCACCGATCAGATCGGTGTTGTAGCCCAGCATCGCCAGGCGCAGCAGGGTGAACATGACCATCAGCGCCAGGCCGCAGCCCAGGACGAAACTCAGGTGGCTGCCCAGCGTCGGCACCGGCCGGACGCCAGCGGCGCGTGGGGATTGGGGGACTTCCGTTTGCGACATGAAAACACCTTGTCAAAAGCAGCAGGGATTCGCGGCGAATGGCCAGCGGCACGAGATCGGCCACGCAGAGGCCTCGAGCGCGGTCGGCAGGCGTGGGAGTTTAACCCTCCGGCGCGATCACGCCAGTCTTGGCACGCACTGGTTGAGCGAAGCGAGACCTTGGCCGCGCCGGCAGCCGCCCAGCCTGACCAGACCCGCGTCAAAATTTCGTCAAAAACTGCTCTGAATGCGACGTCAGCGCAGGCATGGGCGGCAGCCGCCGCTTGCAGTAAAATTGCGCAACTTTGACCGCTCCAGCGCCGTATTCAGGATGCCCCATGGCTCACCGTGACGCTCTGCAGGTGCTTCGCACCTACCTGACCAGCCAGATCCTTGGCCAGGAAACCCTGGTGGAGCGCCTGCTCATCGCCGTGCTGGCGGATGGTCACCTGCTGGTGGAAGGCGCCCCGGGGCTGGCCAAGACCAAGGCCATCAAGGACCTGGCCGAAGGCCTGGAGGCAGACTTCCACCGCATCCAGTTCACCCCCGACCTGCTGCCCGCCGACATCACCGGCACCGAGATCTATCGCCCGGACACGGCGACCTTCTCCTTCCAGCAAGGGCCGATCTTCCACAACCTGGTCCTGGCCGACGAGATCAACCGGGCACCGGCCAAGGTGCAGTCCGCGCTGCTGGAGGCCATGGCCGAGCGCCAGGTGAGCATCGGCCGCACCTCCTATCCCCTGCCCGACCTCTTCCTGGTGATGGCCACCCAGAATCCCATCGAGCAGGAAGGCACCTATCCCCTGCCCGAGGCCCAGCTCGACCGTTTCCTGATGCACGTCAAGATCGGCTATCCGGACGCCTCGGTGGAGCGCCGCATCCTGGCGCAGGCCCGTGGCGAGGCCCTGGACGGCGAGACCCTGCCGACCGAGCGCGTCACCCAGGCGGCCATCAACGCCGCGCGCCGCGAGGTGCTCGGGCTGTACATGGCCGACGCCGTGGAGGAGTACCTGGTCCAGCTGATCATGGCGACCCGTACCCCGGGCCGTTTCGACCAGGACCTGGCGCATTGGATCACCTATGGCGCCAGTCCGCGCGGCTCCATCGCCCTGGATCGCTGCGCTCGCGCCCATGCCTGGCTGGCGGGGCGGGACTTCGTCAGCCCGGAAGACATCCAGGCGGTGGTCTTCGACGTCCTCCGTCATCGCGTCATCCTGTCCTTCGAGGCGGAGGCCGCCGGTATCGACCATGACCGGGTGGTGCAGCGCATCCTCGATCTGGTGGCCGTGGCCTGAGATGGCCGAGCGCGACGGCGTGACCCTGGGCCTGGCCGAGCTCATCGAGATGCGCCACCGGGTAGTCGAGGTGCAGCTGTTTTCCGCTGCCGGACGGCGCAGCCCGCTGATCGGCCTGCACCATTCGCGCCTGCGCGGTCGCGGCGTGGACTTCGACCAGGTACGGGCCTATCAGCCCGGTGACGACGTACGGGCCATCGACTGGCGCGTCACCGCCCGCACCCGCGAGCCCCACACCAAGCTGTTCCACGAAGAACGCGAGCGGCCGGTCTATCTGCTGCTGGAGCAGAGTCCGCGCACCTTCTTCGGCACCTGCCAGCAATTCAAGTCAGTGCTGGCCGGACGCCTGGCCGCGCTGATCGGCTGGGCGGTGCTGGAGCACAACGACCGCATCGGCGGCATGATCTTTGGTGGCGAGCGCCTGCACGAGGTGCGGCCGCGGCGCAGCAAGCAGAATCTGCTGCGCTTCTTCGATCACCTGGTCAATGCCAACCGGGCGCTGCGGGATCCGGCATTGGCTCAGGTGCCGCGTATCAGCTTCAACCAGGTATTGCGCCGCGCCCGCGAAGTGCTGCGTCCGGGCAGCCTGGCGCTGGTGATCTGCGACGAGCGCAGTCTGGACGTGGCCACCGAACAGCACCTCACGCTGCTCTCGCGGCACAGCGACCTGGTCCTGCTACCGCTTTCCGATCCGCTCGATCACGAATTGCCCCAGGCCGGCCTGTTGCGCTTCACCAGCGGCCAGGCCGAAGTGGAACTGGATACCGACCGCAGCGACGTGCGTCAGGGCTATGCCGAGCAGGCCGCGCAGCGCCGCGAGCGCTGGACGGAACTCAGCCTGCGCCTGGGCATTCCACTGCTGCCGCTGTCCACGGCGGACGACCTGGTCGAGCAGTTGCGGCATCTCTTGCGGCAACATCGCCCGGGGTATGCCTCGTGAGCCCCGGCGCACCCAACCTGGAGCCGCTGCGGCTGCCCCCGGAACCCGTCTGGTGGCCGCCGGCGCCGGGCTGGTGGCTGCTGGCGCTGATCCTGGTGGCGCTGGCCTTCTTTCTCCGTCATCGCCGCGGCCGGCGACCGCTGACCCGCATCACCGTGGCGGAACCGACCACCGAAGAGGATCTGCGCGCCACCGCGCTGGCCGAACTGGCCCAGCTGCCCCGCCCCTACGGCGGCCCGGCCGGTCCCTGGCTGCAGGCGCTGAACGCCCTGCTCAAGCGGCTCAGCCGCGCCAGCTATCCGGATCAGCTCAGCCAGACCCTGAGCGGGCGGGACTGGCTGGCCTTTCTCGACTCCCGCTGCCCTGCCGCCGGCCTGACGCGCTACATGATCCTGGTCGACGGCGGCTATCGCCCGGACTGTCGGCTGGACGACCGCACCATCGACGGCCTGCAGGATGCCGTCGCCACCTGGATCCGCAAGCATGTTTGAATTCGCCTGGCCCTGGCTGTGGCTGCTGGCGCCCCTGCCCTGGCTGCTGCGCCTGCTGCTGCCGACCGCCGACAGCGGCCAGGCAGCCCTGCGGGTCGACTTCCTCAGCGAACTCGAACACCTGGGCGGACGCACCAGTCGCGCCGGCGGCCTGGTCGGGGCCCGACGCCTGCTGCCCTATTTGCTGGGTTGGTTGCTGCTGCTGGCCGCCGCCGCCCGCCCGCAGTGGGTGGGGCCGCCCCAGCCATTGGACGTGAGCGGGCGCGACCTGCTGCTGGCGGTGGACGTCTCCGGCTCCATGGATACCCAGGACATGCAGCTGGGCGACGAAAGCGTCAGCCGCCTGACTCTGGTCAAGCAGCTGCTGGGGCGCTTCATCGAAAGCCGCCAGGGTGATCGCGTCGGGCTGATCCTGTTCGGCTCCCAGGCCTATCTCCAGGCGCCCCTGACCGCCGACCGGCGTACCGTGCATGCCCTGCTGGAGGAAGCCCAGATTGGCCTGGCCGGGCGCAATACGGCGGTGGGTGACGCGGTGGGCCTGGCGGTCAAGCACCTGCGCAAGCGCCCGGACAACAGTCGGACCCTGATCCTGGTCACCGATGGCGCCAGCAATGGCGGCGTGGTGACACCCGAGGTCGCGGCGACCCTGGCCGCCAGTGAGCGGGTGCGCGTCTATACCTTGGGGATCGGCGCCGAACCGGATGCCCTGGGCGTTGGCGCAACGTCCAGCGATCTCGATGAACCCATGCTGCGGCATCTCGCCGACCTCACCAACGGCGCCTACTTCCGGGTGAGATCCAGCGCCGAACTGGCAGCCGTGTCGCGGCAACTCGACCGCCTCGAACCCATCCGTCAGCAACCCGACCAGGCCCGTCCCACTCGCGAGCTCTATGCCTGGCCCCTGGCCGCGGCGCTGCTGCTCGGCCTGACCCTAGCGCTCGGGCGCCTGCCGTGGCCCCGCCGCTGGCGGCGCGGAGGCAAGGCCACATGAGCGATTGGCTACCGCTGTTCCTGCGTCCCTACTGGCTGCTGGCCCTGCTGCCAGTCGCCCTGGTGATCTGGTCGTTGCGCCAGCGTCGCCATCGTCACGGGCGCTGGGAGGTGCTGCTGCCGCCAGCGCTGCATCCCTGGCTGCTCGCCGACAGCGAGCGCCAGCGCTCCCCCCTCGGACTGATCCTGCTGGGCCTGGCGGGCTTGCTGGCCTGCCTGGCCCTGGCCGGCCCCAGCTGGCAGCAGGGCGAACCCCAGAACTTCCGGCGCAACGATCCCCTGGTGGTGGTCCTGGCCCTGACGCCGGACCTGCTCGCCACCGATGTCGTCCCCAACCGCCTGCTGGCCGTGCAGCGCAAGCTGCAGGACCTGCTCAAGGCGCGCCAGGACGGTGAGACCGCCATCGTCGTCTATGCCGGTAGCGCCCATACCCTGGTGCCCCTGACCGACGACCTGCCGACCATGGACAACCTGCTCAAAGCGCTGCGCCCCTCGATCATGCCGGTGCCCGGCCAGCGCGCCGATCTGGGGATCGCCAAGGCGCTGGAGCTGCTCGGCCCTGCGCCCAGTGCCAGCGCCCGGCTGCTGCTCATCACCAGCGAGCTGGACGACCGTGAGCGCCTGGGTATCGAACGCCAGCTGGAAGGCCGTCTGCGTCAACTGGCCATCCTCGGACCAGGTACGCCCCAGGGTGCCCCGGTGGCCGCCGAGACAGGCAATTATCTGAGCGATGCCGCAGGCGGCATCCGCATCGCGCGACTGGACGAGGGTCGCCTGCAAGGCATCGCCCGCGAACTGGGCGGACGCTATCAGCGTCTGCAGCGCGATGACGGCGATCTGCGCCGGCTCGGACTGCTGGAGCGGCCCGATGATGTCCGCGCCAGCGCTGGCCAGGGGCCTTCCGACTGGCGCGACCAGGGTTACCTGCTGCTCCTGCCCCTGTTGGTGCTGGTGGCCTGCGGCGCACGCCGCGGCTGGCTGCTGTGCCTGCCCTTCTGCCTGCTGTTGACGCCACCTCCGGTCCACGCGGGTAGCTGGGACGATCTCTGGCTGCGCCGTGACCAGCAGGGCTTGCAGCTGCTCAGCGACGACCAGGCCGGTGCGGCCGTCGAGCGGTTTACCGACGAGCGCTGGCGCGGTGTGGCGCTCTACCGGGCCGGTGACTTCACTGGCGCCGCCGCGGCTTTCGCCCGGGATCCCTCGGCGGACGGTCACTACAATCGTGGTAATGCGCTGGCCATGGCCGGTCGCCTGGAAGAAGCCCTGCTCGCCTATCGTGCGGCATTGGTGCTGCGTCCGGATCTGACCGCGGCACTGCGCAATCGCAACCGCCTCGAGCGTCTGCTTGCCCAGCGCGCCGCCGCGGCGCAGGCCGACGCCGCCGCGCGTAGCCGCAAGGCCCAAGCCGCCAACCAGAGCAGCGCCCAAGCCGACGAACCTGCCAGCGCCAGCACCGCTACCCCGGACGCCACTGCTGCGGCCAACCCGCAGCAGCAGGCCCAGCCCGGTGCGGACTGGCTCGTCAGCCCGTCCGTGCCTGACGACTCCCTGGCGGAAGAACAGCACCAGGCCGCCGAACAGTGGCTGCGGGAAATCCCCGACAACCCGGCCGAGCTACTGCGCCGCAAGTTCTGGTATCAGCAGCAACAACGCGAGGAGAACGCGCTGCAATGAAGTCCTATCCATTGCTGCTGCCCCTGGCGCTGCTCGCGCCACTCGTCCAGGCGGCGGATCTCAGCGCTCGCCTGGAACGCAGTCAGCTCAGCCAGAACGAGACCCTGGAACTCATTCTCGAGACCACCGATCCCGCCCAGTTCGGCAAACCCGATCTCGCCCCGCTGGAGCAGGACTTCAAGGTGCTCGGGGTGCGCCAGAACAGCCTGCCGCCGGGCGAGCAGGTAACCACCCGCTGGAACGTGACCCTGCAACCCAAGGCCAGCGGCGCCCTCATCATTCCCGCACTCAGCCTGGGCGGTGCCCACAGTCAGCCGCTGACCGTCACCGTGGCGGCCCCCGCCACCAAGCGCCAGACGCGGGAGCCAGTCTATCTGGAAGCCGCGGTGGATCGCCCCAGGCTCTATGTGCAGGCGGAAACCATCCTGACCATCCGCCTCTACCACGCGGTAGCGCTCTACGACGACCATGTGCTCACCCCGCCCAATCCCAGCGACGCGCGGGTCGACCTGCTGGGTACGCCAAACGTCTATGAGCGCGACGTCGACGGCGTCCGTCATGGCGTGATCGAATGGCGCTACGCCATCCATCCGCTGCAGAGCGGCACCCTGGTCCTGCCGCCCCAGACCTTCAGCGCCACCCTCGCCGGTGGCCTCGACGACAGCTCGCGCGCTGGCCAGCCGATCCAGCTGCGCACTCCGGCGGTGACCCTGGAGGTTCTGCCACAACCGGCCAGTTATCCGCCACAGACCCCCTGGGTTCCGGCGCGCAGCCTGACCCTGACGCAGCAGTGGAATCCCGCCCCGGAAAACGCCCGGGAAGGCAGCGCCCTGACCCGTACCCTGCAGGTACATGCCGAAGGCCTGGCACCGGGTCAGCTGCCGCCGCTGGTGTTGCCCGAGATCGAAGGCGTGAAACGCTATGCCGAGCAGCCGCGGCTATCTCTGCAGACCCAGGCGCGTGGCCTGGTCGGGCAACGCGAAGAACGCGTCGCCCTGATTCCCACCAGCAGCGGCGACAAGTTGCTGCCACCGGTGGAAGTGGTCTGGTGGAATACCGAAACCGATACCCTGGAACGCGCTACCCTGCCCGCCCAGCCCCTGGTGGTGGCCGAAGATCCGACGCTACAGCCAACCGCCACGCCGACGGTGGTCAAGGTCACCACGGGCGACCGCGGACTCTGGCGCTGGCAGCTGGCGACCGCCTTCTTCGCGCTCACCACGCTGCTTGGCTTCGGCCTCTGGTGGCGCGCCCGGCGCCAACCGGCGGTACTCCCGGCCGTGCCGGACGTGGACAGCCGCGTGCAGCGCGAAGAGCTGCGCCGCGCCTGCCAGAGCAATGATCCCCATGCGACGCGCCACGCCCTGGATGCCTGGGCCCGGCAACAACCGGAAACCCTGGCAGCCATGGGCGCCCGCTTCGAACCCCTGGCGGCCGCGCTCGACGACCTCAACGGCGCCCTGTACAGCGAAGCCGGTCAGCGCTGGCAGGGCGAGACCCTGTGGCAGGCGATCAACGCCCTGCCGCCGCTGACACCGGCGACGGTACACGACACCCTGCCGCCGCTCTATCCGCGCTGAGCACTCTCTTCCAAGCGCGCCAGGCGCTCTTCGAGGGCGGCGATCCGGGCTTCCAGGACCTCCAGCCGGCCTTCGCGTCCGCCCACGGACGGACTGCCATCGGAAGCACTGCCGAGTTGCGCGACTTGGGCATCGCGCTCAGCCGCGTTGCCGAACAGATGCAGGTAGCGTTCTTCCCGCTGACCCGGCTGGCGCCCAAGCCCGGTGGCCAGGCCGCGAGCGATCAGCCGCTCCAGGTGATGGCGCACCTGCTCGGTATCGTCGAAGGCATGCATCCGGGTACTGCGCGCGAGCAATTCGCCCAGGGTCTGGGGACCGCGCAGGAACAGCAGCGCGCAGAGGACCCACTGCGGCGGCGGCAGCTCCAGTGCCTTGTCGAGGCGCTGTTCCCAGCGGTCCGCACGACTGCCCATGACCAGACGCGCCAGGCCACGCTCCTCCAACCGTCGCAGCCCCTGCCCCACTTCGCCTGGGGTGAGGTTCAGTACCGGTTCGCGACTGGTCTTCTGGTTGCAGGCCAGCACCAGCGCGTTGAGGGTCAGGGGATAGCTTTCCGGCGTGGTCAGCTGCTTTTCGATCAGACTGCCGAGGACACGGATCTCGGTGGCTTCGAGCGGCTCTTCGGCGAAGGCGGGGGTGACTGCTTGGCTCATGGCGAACTCCGCTTGGATGACGCGCCAGCCTAGCCTGCCGTCAGCGGCGTCGCCACTGCGGCAAGCCGATCAGCACCACCGCGCCCACGATGACGAGCATGGCCAGCATTTCCGCCGGACCGATCCGTTCACCCACGAACAGGGTACCCAGCAGCACCGCCACCACCGGATTCACATAGGCATAGCTGGTAGCCGCCGCCGGCCGTACCCGGCCCAGCAGGTAGAGATAAGCACTGAAGGCGATCAGGGAGCCGAACACCACCAGATAGCCCAGCGCCAACCAACCGCCCAGGGCTGGCCAATGCTGCAGCCGCTCGCCACTGAGGTAGCTGGCGCTGAGCAGGACAGCGCCAGCTACCAACATTTCCACCGCACTGGCCATAGCCCCGCGTGGCAACGGCAGGTAGCGACTCCAGATCGAGCCGAAGGCCCAGGCCGCCGCGGCGAGCAGGATCACCGCAGCCCCGAGCGGCGTGGCGCTCATCGTATCGCCCAGATTGAGCAGCGCGATCCCTACCAGCCCCAAGGCGATACCGGCCCATTCCAGCAGGGTATTGCGCTGCCCCCAGAGCAGGCCGAACAACAGGGTGAACAGCGGGACCGTGGCGATCGACAAGGCCGCGATGCCGGAGGTCACACCCCAATGCTCGGCCAGGGTCACGCCGCCATTGCCGACGCCCAGCAACAGAATGCCGATCACCGCGGCAGCCGCGGTCTCGCGCGCCGTCGGCCAGGGCGCTCCCCGCAGGCGCAGCCAGCCGAGCAGCAGACTCCCAGCGATGAGGAATCGCAGCCCTGCCATCAGCAGCGGTGGCCAATGGGCCACGCCGATACGGATCACCAGATAGGTGGAACCCCAGACCACATAGAGGGCGAAAAAGGCCGCTAACAGTGGCAGCCAACTGGGCAGGCGCGGCGCGATGCAGGGCGAGGCGGAGGTGTCCATGCGCGAGAGATTCCTGGTAGGTCAGGCTGACATTGTAGGAGCGAGTGCCAGGACGGCTAAGATACAGTCGGGAGAGAAAGGGCCTGATCAGGCTTTGATTCGGCAGACTTTAAGGACAAGGACCTTCGATTCGAAGGCAGGGAATGGGACATGGACCATATCGATCGACGCCTCATCGACCTGCTGCTGGTGGAGGGCCGCGCCAGCTACGCCGAACTGGGCCGCCGCCTGGGTCTCTCCGCGCCGGCCATTGCCGAGCGCATCGCCAAGCTTGAGGACGCCGGCGTCATCACCGGCTATGGCGCCCGTATCGACCGCCGCGCCCTGGGCTACGGCACCGAATGCCTGATCTCGCTGCGCTTGCACAGCACCAGCCAGGGGCCGTTGCTGAAGAAGCTGGAAGCCCTGCCCCAGCTCCTCGCCTGTCACCGGGTCACGGGCGAGGACTGCCTGATGCTGTGCGCCGCCGTGCGCGACATGGCCGAGCTGGAAGCCCTCATCGACACCCTTACCACATTCGGCATGAGCCGTACCGTGGTGGTGCTATCGACGCCCTTCGAGCGGCCGCTGCCGCTCATCTCCACTTAAAGCCGCGCACAAAAAAGCCCTGGGGCCTTGCGGCGCCAGGGCTGGCTGGGCGCGACGACCTAGATAAAAGAGTCGTCGTCGCCACCGTCGTCGAAGAAGCCACCACCGCTGGTATCGCCATAGTCGGCGGCATCCTGGAAGCCTCCGTTATCCTGATAGCCCCCGGCGTCCTGGAAACCGCCGCCATTGTCGTAGCTGGCGTTATCCGCCCAGCCACCCTGGGAGCCGGCGTCGGCCAGGCCCTGGTCGGTCGCTGGTGTCTCATTGATGACGTTGACGATCTCCTCGGGCTGCGAATGATGGAACAACCCCGAGATCGCCTGGGCGGCGAGCATCCCCCCGGCTACCCCGGCGGCAGTCTGCAAGGCGCCGCCCATGAAACCACCCATGCGCGACGGTGCGGCCTGAGGCGCACCATAGCCCGGTGCAGGCTGGGCGTAGCCCGGATTGGGCTGACCGTAGCCCTGACGCGGTGCCGCCGGACCGGGATCGTTCCAGCCGCGAGAAGGCGCCGCATTGGCAGGTGCCGGGCCACTGGCTGGCTGGTTGCTGCTGCCACCGAACAGGCTGGAGAGAAAGCCGCCACTGCCAGGGCGATTCTGCTGAACCTGGGCCATCTGGCTTTCCAGCTCCTTGACGCGCTGGTCCAGCCGCTTGATGGCGGCTTCCTGGATCAACATCGCCTGAGCCATGTAATAGGGCGCCGCGGGCTGGTCGCGCAGACGCTGCTGGATCAGCGCCTCGGCCTCCCGGTCGCGGGGCGCGGTTCGCGCTTCGGTGGTCTTGAGACGGTCGAACAGACCCTCGATCAGCTGGCTTTCTTCGCGTTGCATGATGACCCTCCCGCAGACGGTCTACTGACGGCGTTCCCCCGGGAACGGCCTGGATACTGAAAGGCGCAAGCGATGCGCTACTAGCCAGATAATGACGAAGGGTCGCCATTTCAAGATGGATCCGCATGGCGTTCAGCGTGGATTCAGCCAGATACCACACGTCATCCCTCCCTATCTGAAGAGACGTCTCGCCATCGAGTTCCGAACCGCTGCCCGCAACTGGACAATCGGCAGGTGCTACGGGAGTCTGGTCGTTTTTCAAGAAGACTCGGTCATGACTCCACTGCTCATTTTGATCGACCAGCAACAGGGCATCCGCGCCCCGCACCTGGGGCCACGTAACCATCCCGATGCCGAGCGACGGATAGCTGAACTGCTGGCGGCCTGGCGCCAGGCCCGGGCCCCGTTGTTACATGTCCGCCATCTGTCGCGCGATCCGCGCTCGGTGTTCTGGCCAGGGCAGCCCGGGGTGGAGTTCCAGCCGGCCCTGGCGCCGCTGCACGGCGAGCCGGTGTTCGACAAGCAGGTCCCGGACGCCTTCGCCAACAGTGGCCTGGAACGCTGGCTGCACAAGCGCGGTATCCACTCACTGCTGATCTGTGGCGTGGCCAGTGAGAATTCGGTGGAAGCCACGGCGCGCAGCGCCGGCAATCTGGATTTCACCACTTGGGTCGCCGAAGACGCCTGCTACACCTTCGCCAAGACCGACTTCTCCGGTCGGCCGCGCAGCGCCGAGGAGGTCCATGCGATGGCCATGGCCAATCTGCACGGCGAATACGCCACCGTCACCTCCAGCGCAGCCATGCTCGAACGTCTGCGGACGAACGGGTCGCCCTGCTAGACTGCCCTCCTGCCCGCCTGGAAGAGCTGCATGAACCCTGTCGATATCCTGCGCGACTCGCTGTCTTTCTTTGCCCGCAATCTGCGGCCCCTGGCCGTCCTCACCCTGCCCTGGCTGCTGCTCGAAGCCCTGCTGCGCTATCAGGTGCTGGAGCGGTTCGGCGTGACCAATGGGCTGTGGGACATGCTGGTCAGCCTGCTCTGCTATCCGCTGTACACCGCCGCCCTGCTGATCTTTCTGGAGGCGCGTACGCAGGGCACCACACCGCGCCTGAGCGGTGCCTGGGGCGCGGCACTGCTGCTCTGGCCACGCTTCGCCCTCCTCGCGGCCTTGACCTCGGGGCTGGTGATGCTGGGCTTTTCGCTGCTGATCGTGCCGGGCTTTCTGATCATGGCCAAGCTGGCCTTCGCCGAGAACCTGCTGGTGCTGGAGGGACGGGCGCCGCTGGATGCGCTGCGTGGCAGCCTGCGCCTGAGCCGTGGGCACTTCTTCACCCTGCTGGCATGCATCCTGGCCACGGTGCTGCCGGCCTGGCTGCTCGACGCCTGGATCACCCGGCATTTCGCCGAGGACGCAGCGCTGGAGATCGTACTGCAGACCCTTTCAGGCTTCCTGCAGCTGATCCCCAGCATCGCCGTCTATCGCATCTACATGCTGGTCAGGCAGGACGCCTGACCCGGCACTTCACCACATCAGGTCGTCCGGCACCTGGTAGGCGGCATAGGGATCGTCCGGATCCGGCTCGCCGCTCTGCACGTTGAGCAGTACCACCCGCTTGGGATCGCGCTCCTGGATACGTTCGGCGGTGGCGCGCGGCACCACCTCGTAGCGACCCTCGTAGCGCACGATGGCCAGACTGCCCTTGCTGAGCTTGTCTCTCATCATGACGTTGACCGACAGGCGCTTGACCTTCTTGTCGTCGACGAAGTTGTAGTAGTCCTCGGTGGTCAGCTTGGGCAGGCGGCTCGTTTCGATCAGCTGCTTGATCTGCGCCTGCTCGGCCTTGCGCCGCTTCTTGTCTTCCTGAGCACGATTGAGCTCCTGGTCCTTGGCCAGTTTTTCCGCCTGGGCCTGCTGGACGGCCAGCTCCTGGGAGCGGTCCTTTTCCGTCTGCCCGCGATGCTCCATGCGGCTCTGTTTCTGCTTCTGCTTGACGGCCTGCTTGGCCTGCTTTTCATTGACCAATCCGGCTTTCAGCAGCTGGTCGCGTAGGGACATGCTCATCGATACGACTCGTCTAGATCATCCAAGGGGGCACGGCTCGGGAGCGGCCGCGCGCCAGGGTGTCCATCCTGCGCAGCCGACGAAGCGAGTGCAAGCCTTTCCCGGGGGTGAAATAATGCAGTCATGACCTATCCGCCCCTGGTTCGGGCGCTGCCGATCAGAATTTGTCCATGATTACCTTCGCGATCGTCCTGCTCTTTGTCGCCAGCGTGCTCTTCGTCCACCTTCGCGGACGCGCTCGCCTGCCCTTTCTGCGCCAACTGGTCAACCACTCGGCGGTGTTCGCCCCCTACAACGCCCTGATGTACCTGTTCTCCAGCGTCCCGTCCAAGCCCTACCTCGATCGCAGCCGCTTTCCGGAGCTGGACGTACTTAAGGACAATTGGCAGGAGATTCGCGTCGAAGCCTTGCGGCTGTTCGACGAAGGCTACATTCGCGCCGCGGAAAAGGACAACGACGCCGGCTTCGGTTCCTTCTTCAAGAAGGGCTGGAAGCGCTTCTACCTGACCTGGTACGGCGAACCGCTGCCCTCCGCCCAGACCCTTTGCCCGCGCACCGTCGAACTGGTGCGGCAGATCCCCAACGTCAAGGGCGCCATGTTCGCCCTGCTACCAGGCGGCAGCCATCTGAATCCGCATCGCGATCCCTTCGGCGGCTCGCTGCGCTATCACCTGGGTCTGGCCACGCCCAACTCGGATGCCTGCCGCATCTATGTCGACGGCCAGCCCTATGCCTGGCGCGATGGCGAGGATGTGATGTTCGACGAAACCTATGTGCACTGGGTGAAGAACGAGACCGACCAGACCCGGGTCATCCTGTTCTGCGATGTGGAACGGCCATTGCGCAACCGTCTGCTGACGCGCATCAACCAGGCAGTCAGCCGCTTCCTGGGTAGTGCCACAGCGCCGCAGAACGTCGAAGGCGAACGCGTAGGCGGCATCAACCAGGCCTATGCCTTCAGCAAGAGATTCGGTGATCGTATCGGTGGCGGCGTGAAGAAATTCAAGCGGCGCCATCCCAAGGCCTATCGCATCGCCAAACCGGTGCTGGCCGTGCTGGTAGTGATCGCGCTCTACCACTGGATCGTCAGCTAAGGCGGCGATCCTGCGCAGGCGGCGTCAAAGGCAGATTAGCCGGAGCGCTGCTGGCGCTGCCGATGCAGCCGGGCTACCAGCTCGGCTTCGGCCTGGGAGAGGCCACAGGCCTGGGTGAGATCGTCGGCGCTGGCGCCCAATCCCACCAGGCGCGCAGCCTGGGAAAAGGACAGACTGGTAGGGTCGCTCTGCTCGATCTGGGTCAACCGATCAGGCAAGGGCGCCACCACCTTGGCCAGTCCCTGCACCTGCTCACCCATGCGCACCTGCCCGGCCTGGTAGGTTTCCAGGCGCTTGAGCAAAATCTGCATACGCTTGTCGACAAGGGCGTCCCGCTCAACCTGTTTCGCTACCTGCTGCTGCTGGCGTTGCCAGAGCAGCCAGCAGCAACCACCGAGGCCGGCACAGGCCAGCCCCAGCGCGACGCTGAGCAGGATCAGCCCGACGAGCATCAGATGCTTTCCAGCTCCGACCACTCTTCTTCGGTCATCAGCTTGTCGAGCTCGACCAGGATGAGCAGCTCGCCGTTCTTGTTGCACACGCCTTGGATGAACTTGGCGGATTCGTCATTGCCGACGTTCGGCGCGGTCTCGATCTCCGACTGCCGCAGGTAGACCACCTCGGCCACGCTGTCGACCAGGATACCGACGACCTGCTTGTCGGCCTCGATGATGACGATACGGGTGTTGTCGGTCACCTCGGTGGGCAGCAGACCAAAGCGCTGGCGGGTGTCGATCACCGTCACCACGTTGCCGCGCAGGTTGATGATACCCAGCACATAGCTCGGCGCACCCGGTACCGGAGCGATTTCGGTATAGCGCAGGACTTCCTGGACCTGCATCACGTTGATGCCGTAGGTCTCGTTATCCAGGCGGAAGGTAACCCATTGCAGGACCGGATCTTCGGAACCCTGTGCGGACGTTTTTTTCATGTTCCCTAGCCTCGTCAAATACCGCACGTGCGGCGAAGCGGGCGAACCCGCTGGTTAGTTGCGGCGGGCAGCCCTAGCGACGGCCACCCACCACCTGTTCAGCGAGCGCCGCCACATCCAGCAGCGCACACATCTGATCGATCACCGTACCGGCCAGCCAGGGCCGGGTAGCGCGCTGATTCCGCCATTTGACCTCGGCGGGATCCAGTCGTACCGAATGGCTGACGCCATGCACGGCCAGGCCCCAGTCCAGACCTTGCAGCGATATCACGAATTTCAGGCCCTCACGGTAGTCGTCACGGTAACGTTCGGGCATCACCCAGCGCGCCGCATCGAGAACGCGCAGGTTACCTGCCTGGCAGGGTAGCAGGCCCAGGAACCAGTCTGGCTGACCGAACAGCGGCGTCAACTCTTCGTCGGCAAGTGGGTAGATGGAGCCCAGGCAGACCAGAGGCGCGGCCAGGGTCAAGCCGGCGACGTCGAACAACAGGCATTCGAAGGGTTCCTCGCCCCATTCGGGCCGGCCCTCCAGCGCTACGCCACCGGGCGGTGCGCCGCCGACCAGCAACGATTGCGACGGCACATTGCCCACAGCGATGCCTTCCACGATGGGACGCGGCGGCTCGGCGACCGGGGCCAATTCAGGGACGCGCCAATCCAGCTCGATATCGGTGTCCGGCGCCGCCACGGGCAGGGTCACTGGCAACAGGACCTCCGCCGGGGAGCGCTCGGCCAGCGCAACGCCTGCGCGGCGCGCGGTCAACGGCACGACCCGGGGCTGTCGCGCGGCGTCGCGCTCGAGCTCTTCGCGCACGGCGGCGGCGAACTCGTCTTCGCTGACGCTGGCGATCGGCTCTGCGGGCACGACCACGGGCGCCACGGCAGGCGCGACTTCAGCGGTCGGCAGCTCCAGGAACGCATCCAGCAGCAGGGCATCGAGATAGCCCTGAAGGACACGCTGCGGACGATTGTCGAGGGACGTCGGTTGGCTCATGGCGATCTACGTGGGTGGGTTGTCCAGCCTATCGGCTGGAAGGATGGAAAACTTGAATCAGGCGACCTGGCTACTGGGCGCCCCTTCGAGCAGATGCCGTAGCAGCGCCCGGTAAGCGATGACACCGCGGCTGTTGAGTTCATAGCGCGACGGCACCTGCCCGGAGCGACTGGCATCGCGCAGCCGGGTATCGATGGGAATGAAGGCCTGCCACAACTGCGCAGGATAGGTATTGCGCAATACCTTCAACGTCCCAATGGAGGCCTGGGTACGGCGATCGAACAGGGTCGGCACTATGGTGTAGGGCAGCGCCTGCTTGCGCGAGCGGTTGATCATGGTCAGGGTGTTGACCATGCGCTCCAACCCCTTGAGTGCCAGGAATTCGGTCTGGGTGGGAATCACCAGATGCTGGCTGGCCGCCAGAGCGTTGACCATCAACACTCCCAGCAGCGGTGGGCTATCGATCAGCACGTGGTCGAAGTCGTTCCACAGTTGCGCCAGGCTCTTGGAAATCACCAAGCCCAATCCGCTCTGCCCAGGCGACTGGCGTTCCAAGGTAGCCAGGGCGGTACTGGACGGCAGCATCGACAACTGCGGATGGCTGGTCGGCAGCAGCAGACGCTTCGGCAGGCCTTCCGGGACCTGACCGCCGTGTTGGAACAGGTCGAACACGCTGTGCTCGAGACTGTCCGGATCCTGACCGAAATAGCTGGTCAGGGAACCATGGGGATCCAGGTCCACCAGCAAGACGCGCTTGCCTTCATCGCCTAGCAACCCGGCGAGGGCAACGGTGGTGGTGGTCTTCCCCACCCCACCCTTCTGATTGGCGACAGCCCAGACTCTCATGTGCAGACTTCCTCCCGACGACATAACCGACCGGGTCAAGGGGCCGGCACAGAGGCCGGCGACGAAGATTTGACAGGCGCCCCCTTGGGCGTCAGCTCTCCAGGCGATGCTGCAGATTGTGTGCCAGTCGACGAATTTTGCAAGGTGCTCTGTGGCCGGAACAAGTCTAGATTGCGCGAGATCAGCAGAACCACCCGCCGATTGCGGGCTCGGTTGACGTCACTGGTGTTGTCGACCACCGGCTGATAGGCGCCATAGCCGACCACAGCCAAGCGCTGCGGGGCGATGCCATTGCCGATCAGCAGCCGCACGATACTGGCGGCCCGGGCCGCTGATAGCTCCCAGTTGGTGGGATACAGCGCCGTGCTGATGGGACGGTCGTCCGTGTAGCCCTGTACCTGGATCGGATTTTTGAACGGCGCCAGAATCTTGGCCACCTTTTCCATGAGGCCAAAGGCGGGATTGCTCGGCAGAGAGTCACCGCTGGCAAAGAGCAGGTTGGAGCTGAGCTCGATTTCCAGCCACATCTCACTGGCCTTGATGTTCAGTTGGTCGCCGGCGATGAGATCGCCGAAGGTGGATCGCACGCTGTCGGCGATCTGCTGCAGCGGATCGCTAGGCGTGCCCTTGGCGCTCTGGGCGGCGCTGGTGTCCATTACCGCAGGCGTCGTTCCCGCCGGACGCTGATCGCCAAGGGTGATAGGTTTGAGCGACCGCTCTGGCTGGCTGAAGATGCCTGACAGGCTGTCCGAGAGCACCTTGTACTTGCTCTCGTTCAACGAGGAAATGGAATACATGACCACGAAGAAGGCGAACAACAGGGTGATGAAGTCCGCGTAGGAGACCAGCCAGCGTTCGTGGTTCTCGTGCTCTTCGGGACGGCGGCGGCGAGGCATGCGGCGCTCTCCTAGTCCAGGAAACCTTGCAGCTTCATTTCGATGGACCGCGGATTCTCGCCTTCGCCGATGGACATCAGCCCTTCCAGCAGCATTTCCCGGTAACGGGACTGCTGCTGGGCCAACGCCTTGAGCTTGTTGCCGATGGGCAATAGCAGCAGGTTGGCAAAGGCGACGCCATAGATGGTGGCGACGAAGGCCACCGCGATGCCGCTACCCAGCTGTGAGGGATCGGCGAGATTCTGCATGACGTGGATCAGGCCCATCACCGCACCGATGATGCCGACGGTTGGCGCATAGCCGCCCATGGCTTCATAGACCTTGGCGGCGGCGATGTCACGATCTTCCTGGCCGTAGAGGTCCACTTCCAGAATGCTGCGCAGGGTCTCGGGCTCAGTGCCGTCCACCAGCAGCTGCAGCCCCTTGGCGGCATAGGGATCGGCCTCGCGGGCGACCAGGGGCTCGAGACCCAACAGGCCTTCCTTGCGCGCCACGCTGCTCCAATTGACCACCTTGCGAATGCCACCGGTGAGGTCCAGCGTTGGCGGCACGAACACCCACCCCAGCATGGTCAGGGCGCGGCGCAGCACCGGTAGCCGGGTCTGCAACAGCACGGCACCGAGGGTCCCACCCACCACGATCAGCGCCGCCGGGCCATTGGCCAGGGCGGCGAAGGAGCCGCCCTCCAGCAGATTGCCGCCCATGATGGCGGTGAAGGCCAGCAGGATGCCGATAAGGCTGAGGACGTCCACGCTCAATGCCCTTCTGGCGAATGAACGCCTGCCGTCACGAACAGGCCTCGGTCAGGTGCCTGCCGATGTCTTCCAGGCCGTAGATGGCATCGGCCAGGTTGGCCTTGGCGATGGCCATCGGCATCCCATAGATGACGCAACTGGCTTCGTCCTGGGCCCACACCTGGCTACCGACCTGCTTGAGCATCCGCGCGCCTTCGCGACCGTCGGCGCCCATGCCGGTCAGGACCACCGCCAGCACCTTGTCGGCATAGGCCTTGGCCGCGGAGCCAAAGGTCACGTCGACGCAGGGTTTGTAGTTGAGGCGCTCGTCGCCGGGCAGGATCTTCACCATGCCGCGGCCATCCACCATCATCTGCTTGCCCCCGGGCGCCAGCAGCGCCAACCCCGGACGCAGCTGATCGCCGTCCTCGGCTTCCTTGACGCTGATACGGCAGAGCTTGTCCAGACGCTCGGCGAAGGCCTTGGTGAAGGCGGCGGGCATGTGCTGGATCAGCACCAGCGGCGCCGGGAAATTGGCTGGCAGTTGGGTCAGCACGCGCTGCAGGGCCACTGGGCCGCCGGTGGACGTACCGATGGCCACCAAGCGGTAGTGCTTGCGCTTGGGCGGTGGTGACGCCGGGGTACTGGGCGCGTGGCCAGCCTGGGTCGCACTGGGCGCCGCCGGCCGGGTCACCGTCCGGGCACTTGCCGATGCAGCCGCCGGACTCGCGGACGCTGCCGGCGCGACACTGGGTGCCACCGCAAAGCGGCGATTGGAACGGGCGATATGGTGGATCTTCTCGCACAGCAGCTTCTGCACACTCGCCGGATTGCGCGAGATGTCCTCAAAATTCTTCGGCAAGTAGTCGACCGCGCCAGCATCCAGGGCATCCAGGGTGACCCGGGCGCCTTCATGGGTGAGCGAGGAGAACATCAGTACCGGAGTCGGGCACTTCTGCATGATATGGCGGACGGCAGTGATGCCGTCCATCATCGGCATCTCGTAATCCATGGTGATGACATCGGGCCGCAGTGCCAGGGCCTGATCGACCCCCTCACGCCCGTTGCTGGCCGTGCCCACCACCGAGATGTTGGGGTCGGCCGCCAGGATTTCCTTGAGCCGACGCCGGAAGAAGCCGGAATCGTCTACCACCAGTACTTTTACCGGCATACCTTGAAACTCCTAACTTGGGGCGGCTCAGGCCACCCGATGGCGCCGGGCACAGGACCCGACGCCGCTCGTACCTGGCCGACTCAGAGCCCGCGACGGGCGTAGCGCTTGAGCATGCTGGGTACATCGAGGATGAGCGCGATGCGGCCGTCGCCAGTGATGGTCGCCCCCGACATGCCGGGCGTGCCCTGCAGCATCTTGCCGAGTGGCTTGATGACCACCTCTTCCTGGCCCACCAGCTGATCGACCACGAAGCCGATACGCTGGGTGCCGACCGAGAGGATCACCACGTGCCCCTCGCCCTGCTCCACGTGGGCTGCACCAGGTACCAGCCAACGCTTGAGGTAGAAGAGCGGCAGTGCCTTGTCGCGCACCACCACCACTTCCTGGCCATCCACCACGTTGGTGCGGGACAGGTCGAGGTGGAAGATCTCGTTGACGTTGACCAGCGGGAAGGCGAAGGCCTGGTTGCCCAGCATCACCATCAGCGTCGGCATGATCGCCAGGGTCAGGGGTACCTTGATGACGATCTTGGAGCCCTGGCCCTTGGTCGAGAAGACGTTGAGGGTACCGTTGAGCTGGCTGATCTTGGTCTTGACCACGTCCATGCCCACGCCGCGGCCGGAGATGTCGGAGATCTCGGCCTTGGTGGAGAAACCCGGGGCAAAGATCAGGTTGAAGCACTCGGTCTCGGTCAGGCGATCGGCCGCGTCGCGGTCGAGCAGGCCCTTTTCCACCGCCTTGTTACGCAGCAGATCCGCGTCCATGCCCTTGCCGTCGTCGGAAATCGACAGCAGGATATGGTCGCCTTCCTGCTCGGCGGAAAGCACCACGCGTCCGGCGCGGGACTTGCCGTTGCCTTCACGCTCGGCCGGCCCCTCGATGCCATGGTCGACCGCATTGCGCACCAAGTGCACCAGCGGATCAGCCAGGGCCTCGACCAGGTTCTTGTCCAGGTCGGTTTCTTCACCGACCAGCTCCAGGTTGATCTCTTTCTTCAGGCTGCGCGCCAGATCGCGGACCAGGCGCGGGAAGCGGCCGAAGACTTTCTTGATCGGCTGCATTCGGGTCTTCATGACCGAGGTCTGCAGATCCGCGGTGACCACGTCGAGGTTGGACACGGCCTTGGCCATGGCCTCGTCGCCGCTGTTCAGGCCCAGGCGTACCAGGCGGTTACGCACCAGCACCAGTTCGCCGACCATGTTCATGATCTCGTCCAGCCGCGCGGTATCGACCCGCACGGTGGTCTCCGCCTCGCTGGTGGGACGCTCGCCTGCCGCGGCAGGTGCCGCCGGCTTGGGCGCAGCGACCTCGGCGGCCGGTTTCGGTGCCGGTGCTGGGGCCGGGGCCGGGGCCGGAACGGGCTGAGGCGCGGCGACCGGTGTCGGCGCAGCGGCAACCGGTGCAGCTACGGGCTCGGCGGGACCACTGAACTTGCCCTTGCCATGGAGTTCATCAAGCAGGGATTCGAACTCGTCATCGGTGATCTCATCACCACTCGCCGCCGCCGGAGCAGCCGTGACGGGTGCCGATGCGGCCGGCGCAGGAGCCTCGTTCGCGACGAACTTGCCCTTGCCGTGCAGCTCGTCGAGCAGGGCTTCGAATTCGTCATCGGTGATCTCGTCGCCACCCGTGGCGGCCGGCGCAGGTGCCGTGGCAGCCACCGGAGCCGCCGCTGGCGCCTCGTTGAACTTGCCTTTGCCATGCAGCTGATCGAGCAAGGCCTCGAATTCGTCGTCGGTGATGTCCTCGCCACCGGCGGCACTGGCGGTTTCCGCAGTGGCCCCCTGGTCGGCACCCGGCTCGCTACCCAGGGCATCGAGCAGGTTCTGGAAATCGGCATCGCTCAGTTCCGGCTCGGCAGCCGCCGCGGCGGTCGGAGCGGGCTCTGCGGCGGCGACCGGGGCAACAGCCACGGGCGCAACCGGAACCGGCGCCGGCTCACTGCCGGCGGGTTCGGCCAGGCGGGCCAGGGCCGCCAGCAATTCAGGCGAGGCCGGGGTCGGCTCTTCGCGTTCACGGACCTGACCGAACATTTCGTTGACGGAATCCAGTGCCTGCAGCACTACATCCATCAGCTCGGCATCCACGCGGCGTTCGCCTTTGCGCAGGATGTCGAACACGTTTTCCGCGATATGGCAGCACTCGACCAGGGTATGGAGCTGCAGGAAACCGGCACCGCCCTTTACGGTATGGAAGCCACGGAAAATGGCATTCAGCAGATCCATGTCATCCGGGCGGCTTTCCAGCTCGACCAATTGTTCGGACAACTGTTCGAGAATCTCGCCGGCCTCTACCAGGAAATCCTGGAGGATTTCTTCATCGGCGTCGAAGCTCATTCCTGCACTCCCCAAGAGGGTCTGGGTCAAAAGCCCAGACTGGATAGAAGATCGTCGACGTCGACCTGAGCGGCCACGACGTCTTCACGCTTATCGGCATGAATCTGCGGACCTTCACCCTTCATCGTCTTTTCTTTTCGATTCTGTTCGATCAGCGCGGTGTGATCGTGACTGAAGCCGGTATAGCGATCGACCTGACTGGCCATCATCACCAGCTTGACGAGGTCTTTCTCGATCTGCCCGACGAGATTGACGACCCGCTTGATCACCTGACCGGTGAGATCCTGGTAGTCCTGCGCGAGGAGAATGTCGTTGAGCTTGGCCGACAGCTGCTCGGCACTGCTCTCGCTGTGGCTGAGGAAGGCGTCGACGCGCTTGGCCAGTTCGCGGAATTCGTCCGCGCCCATTTCCCGGCGCATGAATTTCTTCCAGTCGGCATGCACGGCACGGGCCTCGTCGCCGAAGTTGCCTACCAGCGGTGCGCTCTCCTCCACCAGATCCATGGTTCGGTTGGCAGCGTTCTCGGTCATCTTCACCACGTAGGAGAGACGATCGGTGGCATCGCTGATCTGGGAGACCTCTTCGCCGGCCATGCCGCGCGGATCGATCTCGAAGTTGACGATGGCATTGTGCAGCTCGCGGGTCAGCTTGCCGACTTCCTGGTAAAGACCCCGGTCACGCAGTTGATTGAGCTCATTGATAACATGCACGGCCTGGGTGAAATCGCCGCTTTCCAGGCATTTCACCAGCTCTTGGGCGTGCTGTTTTAGATTCGACTCGAAGTCGCTGAAGCTGTTGGTGCCAAGCTGATCCATAACGTCCCCGCGGCTTTCTTCAGCCGTTCACCCGCTCGAAGATCTTGTCGATCTTTTCTTTCAGCACCTGGGCGGTGAAAGGCTTGACCACATAGCCATTCACGCCGGCCTGAGCGGCTTCGATGATCTGCTCACGCTTGGCCTCGGCGGTCACCATCAGCACCGGCAGGGTCTTCAGGCGCGCGTCGGCGCGGACCTGGCGCAGCAGATCGATGCCGGTCATGCCAGGCATGTTCCAGTCGGTGACGAGAAAATCGAAGTTGCCGCTCTGCAGCATCGGCAGTGCGGTATTACCGTCGTCTGCTTCGGCGGTATTGGTGAATCCCAGATCGCGCAGCAAATTCTTGATGATGCGTCTCATCGTGGAAAAATCGTCCACGATGAGGATTTTCATGTTCTTGTCCAAGTCGACCTCCGTCCTAATCCGCACACACGCCACAAGGCGCGTCTAAGCAATCGTAGTAGCCTGAGTACCAGCCGGTTAACGCGAACGCCATTCCGCCAGCCGCGCCCGCAGGCGTGCCGCGCATTGACTGTGAAGTTGGCAGACACGTGACTCGCTCACACCCAGCACCTCGCCGATTTCCTTGAGGTTGAGTTCCTCGTCGTAATACAGCGAGAGCACCAGACGTTCACGCTCCGGAAGATTGGCGATGGCCTCGGCCAGGGCCTTGCGGAAGCGCTCGTCTTCCAGACCGCGACCGGGCTCGAGTTCATGCGAACCGCTCTCCTCGAGCCCATGCTCACCACCCTCCATGAGGTCGTCGAAGCTGAACAGGCGACTCCCCATGGTGTCGCCAAGGATGCCGTAGTACTCATCCAGACTCAATTTAAGTTCGGCCGCGACTTCGGAATCTTTAGCGTCACGACCAGTGCGCGCTTCCACTGCCCGAATGGCGTCGGTGACCATGCGCGTGTTGCGGTGCACCGAGCGCGGTGCCCAGTCGCCCTTCCGGACCTCATCGAGCATGGCACCGCGGATGCGGATGCCAGCGTAGGTCTCGAAGCTGGCGCCCTTGCCGGCGTCGTATTTGCGCGAGGCCTCCAGCAGACCGATCATGCCGGCCTGCATCAGGTCTTCGACCTGTACGCTCGCCGGCAGGCGCGCCAGGAGATGGTAGGCGATGCGTTTCACCAACGGCGCGTAGCGGTTGATGAGCTGCTCCTGCTGGGTACGTTCCGAGGTTTTGCTGTACATGCGAAGCCCGCTGGATGCTGTCATGCGTGGGTACCGATGGCTGGTTGCACAAGGCGCTCGACAAAGAACTCGAGATGGCCGCGCGGATTGGCGGGCAGCGGCCAGCCATCGACTTTCTGAGCCACCGCACGAAAGGCCAGTGAGGCCTTGGCACGCGGAAAGGCTTCGTACACGGGGCGCTGTTTCTGTACCGCTTTGCGCACCGCTTCATCGAACGGAATGGCGCCCACGTATTGCAAGGCGACATCCAGGAATCTGTCGGTCACCTTGGTCAGCTTAGCAAAGAGATTGCGGCCTTCCTGGGGTGTCAGCGCCATATTCGCCAACACCCGGAAACGGGTGACGCCATGGTCGCGATTGAGCAGCTTGATCAGGGCGTAGGCATCAGTGATGGAGGTGGGCTCGTCGCACACCACGACCAGGACTTCCTGGGCGGCGCGGACGAAGCTGACCACCTGGTCGCCGATGCCGGCAGCGGTATCGACGATGAGCACGTCGAGGTTCTCGCTGATGTCGCTGAAGGCCTGGATCAGACCGGCATGCTGGGCCGGCGTCAGATTGACCATCGCCTGGGTGCCCGAGGCTGCCGGGACGATGCGGATGCCGCCCGGCCCGTGCAGCAGCACGTCGCGCAGCTCACACTCGCCGGAAATGACGTCGGCCAAGGTGCGCTTGGGCGACAGCCCGAGCAGAACGTCGATGTTGGCAAGGCCCAGGTCGGCGTCGAGCAGCATGACGCGCCGCCCGATATCGGCCAGGGCCAAGGCCAGGTTGACCGACACATTGGTCTTGCCGACACCGCCTTTACCGCCCGTGACCGCTATGACTTGGACGGGATGCATGCTACCCATTGCCTGATACCTTTGATTGAAATCCGTCACACTTTAGACCAAGTGCATTTGGCGTGCCCAGGCATGCGATGCACCACCACCGTTCGTCGGCGCTAACCGGCGCGGCGGGCATTGCTCTGATACAGGCCGGCGAACATGCCGGCCATGGTTTCTTCGCTCGGCTCTTCGGACGCCTGCAGGCTCACGGCGCGGCTCACCAGCTGGTGGCTGCGGGCCTGATGTAGATCGTCCGGGATGCGCGGACCATCGGCGATGTAGGCCACCGGCAGGCGCTGGCTGATGGCCAGGCCCAGGGCTTCGCCGAGGCTGGCGGCCTCGTCCAGCTTGGTCAGCACGCAGCCGCTCAGACCGCAGCGCCGATAGCTGTGATAGGCCGCCTTGAGCACCTGGCTCTGGCTGGTGACACCCAGCACCAGGTAATTGCGAATCTTCAGCTGGCGGTTCGCCAGGGCTTCGAGCTGCGCCTTGAGCGCCGGATCGTTGGCGGGCATGCCCGCGGTATCGATCAGCACCAGACGCTTGCGTGCCAGGGGCGCCAGGGCCTGCGCCAGGGACTGGCCCGGATCGACCAGGGTCACCGGTACGTCGAGGATGCGGCCCAGGGTCTTGATCTGCTCCTGGGCACCGATGCGGAAGCTGTCCATGCTGACCAGCGCCAGACTCTGGGGACCGTACTTGAGCACGTAGTTGGCGGCGAGCTTGGCCAGGGTGGTGGTCTTGCCCATTCCGGCCGGGCCGACGAAGGCGACGATGCCGCCCTCCTCCAAAATCTTGGCGTCAGTGGTCTTGGCCAGCTGGGCGAAGTTGGCCAGCAGCATGCGCCAGGCATGGCGCGGGTCCTGGATCTTGGCCACGCTGTCGAGCAGGTGGCGGGCCAGGTCGGCCGGCAGCCCCATGCGTTGCAGACGGCGCCAGAGGCCGGCCTGCTCCGGACGGGTGGACTGCACCTGCGTCCAGGCCATGGAGCCCAGCTGGACTTCCAGCAGTTCACGCAGGCCACTGAGTTCGCTGCGCATGGCTTCCAGGGCGCGGCGGTCTTCCGGCGCGGCGCTGGCGGCAGCTGCCGCAGCAGCCGGTTGGGGGGCACGCGGCGGGGCGATCACCGGCTCGCGACGACTGTCGGCAGCACTGATGGCGCCGAGCAGCTGCTTGTCCTTGGGCGCGGCCGAGGGCACGCCCGGCGCGCGGATGCTGAGGTCGGCATGGGCCTGGGCGATCTTCGCATGGGTCTTGCGCAACTCCGCCTGCAGCTCCGCGTTGGGCGCAGCCGGTGCCGGAGCCTGGTAGTCCAGCGCCGCGGTCAGCTCGACCCCGCCGGCGACCCGGCGGTTGCTGAGGATGGCGGCATCAGGGCCCAGCTCGTCGCGTACCAGCTTCATGGCTTGACGCATATCGGCAGCGAAGAAACGTTTGACTTGCATGATCTAGACCTCAGCCATTCTGGCCAACGGTAGCGACGATGGTGACCTGCTTGTTGTCCGGAATTTCCTGGTAGGCCAGTACACTCATGTTCGGCGCTGCCATCCGGGCGAAGCGGGACATCATCCCGCGGATCGCACCAGCTACCAGCAGCACCACTGGCTTACCCATCATTTCCTGACGCTGCGCTGCCTCGATAAGGGAACGCTGCAGTTTTTCAGCCATGCCAGGCTCAAGGAACATACCGTCCTCGGCGCCCTGACCGGCCTTCTGCATACTACTTAGCAACATCTGTTCCAACCTTGGCTCAAGGGTGATAACAGGCAGCTCAGGCTCCATTCCTACGATGTTCTGGACGATTGCGCGGGACAACGCGACCCGTACGGCACCGGCGATGGCGGCGGGATCTTGACTCCGCGGACCGACGTTGGCGATGGCTTCGGCGATGGTGCGGATGTCGCGGACCGGTACCTGCTCCTGCAGCAGCTGCTGGAGGATCTTGAGCAGGGTCGACAGGGAGACGATGCCGGGCACCAATTCTTCGGCCAGCTTGGGCGAACTCTTGGCCAGCACCTGCAGCAATTGCTGGACTTCTTCGTGACCAATCAGCTCGTGGGCATGCTTGAAGAGGATCTGGTTTAGGTGGGTGGCGACCACGGTACTGGCGTCCACCACGGTGTAACCCAGGGATTGGGCCTGATCACGCTGGGTGACGTCGATCCAGACGGCTTCCAGACCGAATGCCGGATCCTTGGCGGCGACGCCATTGAGGGAGCCATAGACCTGACCGGGGTTGATCGCCAGTTCGCGGTCGGGATAGATCTCGGCCTCGGCCACGCTCACGCCCATCAACGTCAAACGATAGGCATTGGGCAGCAGGTCCAGGTTGTCGCGAATATGGACCGAAGGCATAAGAAAGCCGAGGTCCTGGGACAGCTTCTTGCGCACGCCCTTGATCCGCGCCAGCAGTTGACCACCCTGGTTGCGATCAACCATGGGGATCAGCCGGTAGCCGACTTCCAGACCCACCATGTCCACCGGGGTCACGTCGTCCCAACCTAGCTCCTTGGCCTCGGCCGGGCGCTGCACGGGAGCCAGGTCCTGCTGCTTCTTGGCTTCGACTTCGGCGGTCTGCTTGGCCTGGCGCTGACGCTTGTAGATCAGCCAGGCACCGGCGGCGGCACCACCGCCCAGACCAAGGAACGGCAGGTGCGGCATGCCCGGCACCAGGCCCATGGCGATGATGATGAAGGCCGATACCGCCAGCGCCTTGGGCGAGGCAAACATCTGACGATTGACTTGCTGACCCATGTCCTCGGCGGAAGAGACGCGGGTCACCATGATGGCCGCGGCGACCGACAGCAGCAGCGACGGGACCTGGGCCACCAGGCCGTCACCGATGGTCAGCAGGGCGTAGATGCGGGCAGCGTCGCCGAACGACAGACTGTGCTGGGCCATGCCGATGGCCATGCCGCCGATGAGGTTGATGAAGAGGATCAGCAGGCCGGCGACGGCGTCACCGCGCACGAACTTGCTGGCACCGTCCATGGAGCCGTAGAAATCGGCTTCCTGACCCACTTCGGTCCGGCGCTTCTTGGCTTCGTTCTGGTCGATGATGCCAGCGTTGAGGTCGGCATCGATGGCCATCTGCTTGCCGGGCATGGCATCCAGGGTGAAGCGCGCCGACACCTCGGAGATGCGGCCGGCACCCTTGGTCACCACCACGAAGTTGATGATCATGAGGATGGCGAACACCACCGCACCGACCACGTAGTTGCCGCCGACCACCACCTCACCGAAGGCCTGGATGACCTTGCCCGCGGCGTCGTGGCCATCCTGGCCGTGCAGCAACACCACGCGGCTCGAGGCCACGTTCAGCGCCAGGCGCAACAGGGTCGACACCAGCAGGATGGTCGGGAAGACGGCGAAGTCCAGCGGCCGCAAGGCGTAGACGCTGACCAGCAGGACCACGATCGACAGGGCGATGTTGAAGGTGAACAGCACGTCCAGCAGGAACGGCGGCATCGGCAGGGTCATCATGGCGAGCATCGCCAGGACGGCCAGCGGCACGCCCAGGTTGCCGCGAGCTAGACCGCGCATGTTGCCCATCATCAGGGATTTATCGACTTTCACACCCATTCCTCGCTTGCCGGTGCCGTCGTCACGGAAAGTTGACGCAGCGCACTGTTCGCAGGGGCCTGAGCAAGCTCCGGGCCAACTGCCCAACAGCTTGAATCCGCAAGGTTTTCCGGAGGCGATACAGGACTGGTTACGGATCGGTGGAGCGGCGGGCTGAACCCCAGGTGAAAGACGCGAGTCTGTCTAGGGACCTGCGCTAGCGCGCCTATCCGAGGAGCATCATGATGAAAATCTGGACCGCGACGCTGTTGGCCACCTGCCTGGCCGGCACTGCCCAGGCGGCTGAATCTTTGACGATTCCCGTGAACAAGGTCACGACCGACGGTGTGGGTGAAAGCGTCGGCAGCGTGCAGGTGACCCGCTCGAAATATGGCCTGGTCTTCACCCCCGACCTCAAGGGCCTGGAGCCGGGGATCCATGGTTTTCACGTCCATACCAAGCCCAACTGCGGCCCGGCCGAGGTGAATGGCACCCTGACCGCTGGCGGCGCCGCGGATGGTCATCTTGATCCGCGCAACACCGGCAAGCACAGCGCGCCCTGGTCGGACGATGGCCACCTGGGCGAACTGCCGGCGCTCTATGTGACCGCAGACGGCCAGGCCACTCAGCCGGTACTGGCGCCACGCATCAAGCGTCTCGAAGAGATCAAGGGCCATGCCCTGATGGTACATGCCGGAGGCGACAACTACTCCGATCAGCCCAAGCCCCTGGGCGGTGGCGGCGCCCGCGTCGCCTGCGGCGTCATCAAGTAGGCGCCTTCCCCTCCTCGTCCCGCCGCAGATCCGGCGGGATGGGCAGGTCTGACAGCTTGGGCTTGCGGCCACGTCCGGCGCGGAATTGCCTGAGCTGATAGACATAGGCCAGGACCTGAGCCACGGCCACATAGAGCCCGGCCGGAATCTCCTGATCCACATCGGTTGAGTAATACACTGCCCGCGCCAGGCCGGGTGACTCCAGCAGCGAGACCTGGTGTTCCTGGGCGATCTCGCGAATCTTCAGCGCGGTGAAATCGCTGCCCTTGGCCACCAGGACCGGCGCCCCGCCCTTGGCCGCATCGTACTTGAGGGCCACGGCGAAGTGGGTCGGGTTGGTGATGACCACATCGGCATTGGGCACCTCGGCCATCATCCGCTGCTGCGCCATCTGCCGCTGCATCTGGCGGATCTTGCCCTTGACCTCCGGCTTGCCCTCGCTGTCCTTGTATTCGTCCTTGATCTCCTGCTTGGTCATCATCAGTTTCTTGCGATTGCTGAAGATCTGGAAGGGTACGTCCACGGCCGCGATGATCAACAATCCCAGCGCCAGCAGCAGCGTGGCATGCCCCACCACCTGCATGCTGTGCAGCAGCGCCTGCTCCAGCGGCAGCTTGGCGATCTGCAGCAACGCCGTGCGCTCGCTCATCAGCACCAGCACCGACACGCCGAGGATGATGAAGAACTTGCCCAGCGCCTTGAGCAGCTCCACCAGGGAGTTCTTGGAGAACATGCGTGTGATGCCGGACAGCGGATTCATCCGACTCGGCTTGGGGGCCAGCACCTTGCCGGAAAACAGGAAGCCGCCCAGGGCGATATGGCCGACGATGGCGGCGATCACCACCAAGGCAATCATCGGCACCATCCCCAGCATCGCCGCCTTGCCCGAGGCCAGCAGGAAGGTGCCCATGAAGCGTTCGTCCATGACCTCTTCGCGTCGCAACGAGAAGTTGCTGCGCATTACCTCCAGCAGCTTGCCGCCGAGGAAGGCGCCGTACATCAGCAGGCCGCCAACACCTGACAGCATGACTGCCACCGTACCGAGTTCGCGTGATCGCGGGAGCTGCCCCTCCTCCCGAGAATCACGCTTGCGTTTCTCGGTGGGGTCTTCTGTGCGGTCTTCGCCATCGGATTCAGCCATGCGGCATACCTCCTAGCGTTCGCGGGCGAGTTCGCGCAGCCATTGCAGCGCCTCGCTGGCGAGACTTTCGTAGTGGGACAGGATATCGGCGGTGCCGAGCCAGACGATCACCATGCCCAGCACCACGATCAGCGGCATGCCGACGGAAAAGATGTTCAGCTGCGGCGCCGCGCGGGTCATGATGCCGAAGGCGATGTTGACCACCAGCAGCGCGGTGATGGCTGGCAGGACCAACAGGATGCCGGCACCCAGTACCCAGCCCAGCCGGCCGGCGATCTGCCAGAAATGCTCGACGCTCAGGGTATCCCCTACCGGCAGGGTGACGAAGCTCTCGGCAAGGATCTCGAACACCACCAGATGACCGTTCATGGCCAGGAACAGCAGCGTCACCAGCATGGTGAAGAACTGCCCCATGACCGGTGCCGAGGCGCCGTTGACCGGATCGATCATGGACGCGAAGCTCAGACCCGCCTGGGTCGAGATGATCTGCCCGGCCACCACGAAGACATGGAAGAACAGCTGCAGGCTGAAGCCCATCACCGCGCCGATGAGGATCTGCTCGACGATCAGCGGCAAGGCCTGGACGCTGATGGCATCCACCTGTGGCATCGGGGGCAAGGTGGGTACCAGCACCAGGCTCAACGCCAGGGCCAGGTACATCCGCACCCGCACCGGGACCAGGGTAGTACCGATGATCGGCATGGTCATGAGCAGCGCGGCGATGCGAAACAGCGGAAACAAAAAGCTGCCGACCCAGCCGCCGATCTGGGCGTCGCTGAGCGCGAGCATGGGCTAGCCGATCAGCCGCGGAATATTGGCGACCGAGGTCTGGATGAACTCCATCAACTGCCTGACCATCCAGGGTCCCAACACGATCAGCGTCAACAAGGTGACGATCAGGCGCGGCAGGAAGCTCAGGGTCTGTTCGTTGATCTGGGTCGCCGCCTGGAACACCGCCACGATCAGGCCAACGATGAGGCTGGGTACCACGAGCACGGCCACCAGCAGCGCGGTAAGCCAGAGGCCCTGGCGGAACAGGTCGACGGCGACTTCAGGGGTCATTTCGCTTCTCCACGCAAAGGGGCACCGCTAGACGGTACCGAAACTGCTCGCCAGGGTGCCCATGATCAGCGCCCAGCCATCCACCAGCACGAACAGCATCAGCTTGAACGGCAGCGAGATGATCATGGGTGACAGCATCATCATGCCCATGGCCATCAGTACGCTGGCGATCACCAGGTCGATGACCAGGAAGGGAATGAAGATCATGAAGCCTATCTGGAAGGCGGTCTTGAGTTCGGAGGTGACGAAGGCCGGCACCAGGATCGACAGCGGTGCCTGATCAGGGCTGGCGATGTCGGTGCGCTTGGACAGGCGCATGAACAGGTCCAGGTCCGATTGCCGGGTCTGACCCAGCATGAAGTCCTTCATCGGCACCTGTGCCCGATCAATGGCATCCTGGGCGCTGAGCTGCTCCTTCAGGTAAGGCTGTACGGCGGTAGTGTTGATGCGGTCGAACACCGGCGCCATGATGAACAGCGAGAGAAACAGCGCCATGCCCACCAGCACCTGGTTGGAGGGCGTGGTCTGCAGCCCCAGCGCCTGGCGCAGGATGGCGAAGACGATGACGATGCGGGTAAAGCTGGTCATCAGCATGACGAACGCCGGGATGAAGCTCAGCGCCGTCATGATCAGCAGGATCTGCAGGCTGACCGAATATTCCTGCTGCCCCTGACCGTTGGTACTCAAGGTGATGGCGGGTATCGACAACGGATTGGCCTGCCCGGCCTGCTGTGCCAGCGCCAGGGGCGCGAACAGCAGCACGGCCAGTCCCAGCAGCCAGCCCAGGGTACGCCCCAGGCCGGCCGGTAGACGCAAAGGGGTCATGGTTTCGCCTTGGGATCGCGGCTGATGAGTTCCAGCAGGCGCTGGGCGAATTCTGGCGGCGGCGCCTCCGTCTCGCCCAGGCGAACCGGTTCGCGCAGGCTGTGCAACGGCGTGATGCGCCCTCCGGCGACGCCGATCAGCAGCTGCTCCTGACCGACCTGTACCAGCACCAGCCGCTCGCGCGGTCCGAGGTGCTGGGTCGAGATCACCTTGATCGCCTGCTGGCCGCGCGGGCCCTGTTGCTGCACGCGACGCACCAGCCAGGCCAGGCCGAGGATCAGGCCGATCACCAGCAGCAGGCCCAGCAGCAACTGGCCGAGCTGAGCCCCCACGTCCAGCCCGGGACTGGTGGCTTCGGCGGCACGCGCGGTCAGGGGAAGCAGACCCAGCGGCAGGAGCAGACTCTTCATGGATCACCGCAGCTTCTTGATACGTTCCGTGGGACTGATGACGTCGGTCAGGCGGATCCCGAACTTCTCGTTCACCACCACCACTTCACCATGGGCGATCAGCGTACCATTCACCAGCACGTCCAGTGGCTCGCCAGCCAGACGGTCGAGCTCGATGACCGAGCCCTGGTTGAGTTGCAGCAGGTTGCGGATGGAGATGTCGGTGTGGCCGACCTCCATGGAGATGGTCACGGGGATGTCTAGGATCACATCCAGGTTGGGACCTTCCATACCGCTCACCGCCAGACCTCCACTGCTTTGTCCGAATTCTTCGACCGGTGCCTTGGGCGGCTTGGGCGGTTCTACCTGGGTACCCTGGGCCATCAGGGCATCGATATCGTCCTGACTGGCATCGCCGGCTTCGGCCAGGGCCGCGGCCCATTCGTCCGCCAGGGCTTGTTCTTCGGGGTTCTCTTCCATCGTCTAGGTCTCGTGCTACGCCGGGCCGCGGCCCGGACGGGAAAACATTGCCGCTCAGCGGCCGCGGCTGACCGGTTCGAGAATCTGTAGGGCCAAATTGCCCTTGCGCGCGCCCATCTTGACCTTGAAGGTGGGCATGCCGTTGGCTCTCATGAGCATCTCTTCCGGCATCTCCACCGGAATCACGTCGCCAGGCTGCATGTTGAGGATATCGCGGAGTTTGAGTTGCCGCCGGACAACCGTCGCTTCCAGGGGAACCCGGACATCGAGCAGATCCTCGCGCAGGGCCTTGACCCAGCGTTCGTCCTGGTCGTCCACGTCCGACTGGAAACCGGCGTCGAGCATCTCGCGAATCGGCTCGATCATCGAATAAGGCATGGTCACGTGCAGCTCACCGCCACCGCCGTCCAGTTCGATGTTGAAGGTGCTCACCACCACCACTTCGCTGGGGCTGACGATGTTGGCCAGCGCCGGGTTGACCTCGGAATTCATGTACTCGAACTGGCAGTCGAGCATGGCGCCCCAGGCTTCCTTGAGGTCGATGAAGCACTGGTCGAGCACCATGCGCACCACCCGCAATTCGGTGGGGGTGAATTCGCGACCTTCGATCTTGGCGTGACGGCCGTCACCGCCAAAGAAGTTGTCTACCAGCTTGAACACCAGCCGGGCGTCGAGGATGAACAGCGCGGTTCCGCGCAATGGCTTCATCTTGACCATGTTGAGGCTGGTGGGCACATACAGCGAGTGGATGTATTCGCCGAACTTGGTGACCTGCACCCCGCCCACGGACACATCCGCCGAGCGCCGCAAAAGGTTGAACATGCTGACCCGGGTATAGCGGGCGAAACGCTCGTTGATCATCTCCAGGGTCGGCATCCGCCCACGGACGATACGATCCTGACTGGTAAGGTCGTAGCCCTTGATGGTGCCCGGCTCGGCATCGGTCTCGGTCTCGACGATGCCATCGTCGACCCCGTGCAGCAGGGCATCGATTTCATCCTGGGAGAGCAGATCTTGCACGGCCATGGTGTTACCTATTGCAGGACGAGATTGGTGAACAGTACCTGTTCGATGGTGGTCTGGCCGGTCAGGTTCTTCGCCAGCTCCTGAACCTTGCTGGTGGCCTGCTGACGCAACATTTCCTTGCCCACCGGCGTGAGCAGGCTATTGAAGTCCTGCCCGGAAAATTGCATGACCAGCAGATTCCGCACCTGGGGCAGCTGCGCCTTGAGCGCGTCCATCTGCGCCTGGTCGCGCCCCATCAGGGTCACCGTGACCTGCATGTAACGCTGCCGACCATCGGCGTTGTAGTTGACCACGAACGCCGGCACCAACGGCTGATAGACCGCAGCCAGGTGCACCGGTGCCGCCGGAGTAGCGGGCGCAGCGTGCTCGGGCTCGGCGTTCTTCTTGCCCAGCAGGAACCAGGTCGCTCCCACGGAGGCGCCGATGACCAGCAGCAGGGCCACGACGATGATGATGATGAGCTTGAGCTTGCCTTTGCCCTTGCCTTCCGCGGCTGCACCCTCTGCCGCGGGCGCCTGCTTCTTCGCCATAAGTGCTCGACCGAATCCTGTGCTGCGCGTCACCCTTGTCGAGTGACGCAGCTAACCTATTGATACGAAGGGGATATAGCAGGTGCGGCCCAGGCTGTCACCTGGGAGCCGGTGGCCTGTCACGCGTAGTAGTCGACCAGACTGCGCGCCGCGAGCGTCGCCGAGCCGCGGGTTTCGGCGACGTTCGCCACCGCTTCATCCTCGCCGCCGCTCGCGGCACCACCGCGACCTCGGCGTGATCCCTCGTTCTGAGCGCCCTGCTGCGACTGCTGCCAGGCCTGGCCCGACGACTGGTCGGAGACGTTGACATTGGCCAGGTTCATGCCCTGCTGGGCGAAGAGCTCACGCAAGCGCTGGCTGCCGTTTTCCAGCGCCTCGCGCACATCGGCGTGGGGACTGGCGAAGGTGACCTGGGTCTGGTCCTGGGTCATGTCGATCCGTACTTCCAGTTTGCCCAATTGCGCCGGTTCCATCTGAATGTCGGCGGTCTTGAGGTTCTGGCTGGACATCCACATGACCTTGTCCACCACGGCCTCACTGAAGTTGCCGGCCTGTGGGCTGAGCGGCTGACCAGGCACCGTAGCGGTAACCGGACGGGCGGTTTGCGCCGGCGTGCTCATGGCTTGCGACAGGGCAGTGAGCTTGTCGGCGAAGGCGTCGGTCTTGGTCGGCATCGCCGCGTCCTGATCGCCCCCCTGATCCAGCGTCGAGGCCAGGACGGCACTGGCCGCCTGATCGGCCGCCGGAACCGCCGCGCTGGCATCCGGCATCATGCCCTGCAACTGCGTCGCCGCCAGGTTGTTGGCAGTGGTGGCTGCCTTGCTGGCATCTGTCTGAGCCTGAGGCACCTGGCCCAGCATTTGCGCCAGACCATCGTCCGAGACCTGCTCGCCAGCTTTGGCCGGGGTCGCCGCTGCACCCGTGCCTGCACCCATAGCGGTCGCCGGCATGGCGGTGGCCACGGCGCCGCCCAGCAAGGCCGCCGGATCCAAGGCCTGAGTGGTGGCAGTGGTAGCGGCGGTAGCCGCCTCTGCCGCCGTTCCGGTCGGGACCTGGGGTGTTGGCGCCGGCATGGCTACCGGTTGCGGGAGCTGACCGGTCATGCCGAACATGAACAGCGGATCCAGTACCGCGTCGACCGGCGCCTTGGTTTCTTCACCCTGGGCTACCGGCAAGGTTTTGCCGCTGTCGTCGGTCGCGGCTGCCGACTGCTCACCGCTCTTGGCAGTGGTGTCGGCCTGAGGCTTGGCGTCCGCCGTGCGGTCGTCATCGCCAGCGCGCTTCACCCGGTCATCGCCATCCCGGGCGCGCGCGGGTTCGTTCCTGCGCGCCTGACTGGACGCCTTGCTATCGCTGGAGTCCCGCGGCTTTTCGCTGCGTACCGCTTCCCGCGGTTGTTCCTGGGCAAAGACGTCGGCAAATCGTTCCTGAGTCGGAGAGCGATCCTGGGCAGAGGGGGTCTTGACCGCGGTCCTGCCAGGCATGGCCGGAGAGCTTGCGGCGTTGAGAAGAAAATCGGGCACGACGGCCATGGAAGGCTCCAAGCGACGGGTTTTCCAGAAACTTGCAAGTTGCGCGCCAGCCACAAACGCCAGCACTTTGACGAGACTCAGGTCGTGTAGCGTTGCCGCTCGACCTTGAACAAGATGCGCACGATGGCGAACTCACGCTCCATCGCGGAGACGCCCATGGCCAGCTCGGCGGTGGGGGCCCGGCGCCGGGCGCCCTCCTCTACGTCCCGGCACAGTTGCGCCAAAGGCGCGGCACCCATGTTGCCGGCGCTACCCTTGAAGCTGTGCGCCAGCTGGCGAACCTGCTCGGCATCGCCACCAATCAGGCTACGCTTGAGTTCCGCGATGCGTTCTTCACAGTCCACGAGAAAGGTATCGATGAGGTCGACGTACTCCTCCTCCATGCAGTCGCGCAGGGCGGCGAGCGTTTCCGAATCAAGATGGGTGGAAAACATCGATACTCTCACTGACAAGGGCACTGGTACTGACGGGGCAACAGACACCCCGCAGGTCTGCGGGACCTATAGATAGGTCGAACGCGCCCGCTGCGCATATTCGTCCATCTGCTTCTGCTCGCGCTTGTCCTCGACCAGGCGCTGCTCCTGCTTGTAGCGCTCGACCAGCTTGCGCAGGCCTTCAAGCCGGGCATAGCGTTCCTGCCACTGCGCGCGCGCCTTGGCGACCACGTCGCGGTGCCACTGGGCATTACGCTCCTGCTGGCCGATCGCCTCTTCCAGCTGACTGAGAAAACGCTGATAGCCGATCAGCCATTGCCCGGTGACGCCCTGACTGCCGTTGGCCACCAGCCGCTGCTGGTAGTCCTCACGATAGCGCTGCAATTCGCCCAGCTTGAACTCGGCCTGGGCCAGTTGCTGCTGGCACTGCCCCAGGCGCTGGGCGGCGTCGCGCTCGTCGCGCTCACTCATCTCCACCACGGGGCCCAGACGTTCGGCTCTGCCTTTCATGATCTATCAGCCTCCCAAGACAGCCTGGAGATTGGCGGCGCTCTGCTCCAGCGACTCGCTTTCGCGCAACCCCTGGCGCAGGAACTGCTGCATCGGGGCGTAACGGGCGATCGCCAGATCGGTTTCGGCATTCCCGCCAGGCACATAGGCGCCAACGCTGAGCAGGTCCTTGGCCTGCTGGTAGAGCGACCAGAGCTGCTTGACGCGCTGAGCGTTGCGCAGATGCTCCGGACTGACCACCTGGGGCATCACCCGGCTGATGGACGCCTCGATGTCGATCGCCGGATAGTGGCCTTCCTCGGCCAGGCGCCGCGACAGCACGAAGTGACCATCCAGCACCCCCCGCGCCGAGTCGGCGATGGGATCCTGCTGATCGTCGCCCTCCGATAGCACAGTATAAAACGCCGTGATCGAACCCCCACCCTTTTCTGCATTGCCGGCGCGCTCCACCAGCCGCGGCAGCTTGGCGAACACCGATGGCGGATAACCCTTGGTGGCGGGCGGCTCGCCGATGGCCAGGGCGATTTCCCGTTGTGCCTGGGCATAACGGGTCAGGGAATCCATCAGCAGCAGGACGTTCTTGCCCTTGTCGCGAAAGTATTCGGCGATGCGGGTGCAATACATGGCCGCTCGCAGGCGCAGCAGGGGCGCATCGTCCGCTGGCGAGGCCACGACCACCGCTCGCTTGATGCCCTCCTCGCCAAGGATATGCTCGATGAATTCCTTCACCTCGCGGCCCCGCTCGCCGATCAGCCCGACCACGATGATCTCGGCCTTGGTCAGCCGGGTCATCATGCCGAGCAGCACGCTCTTGCCCACCCCGGTACCGGCGAACAGGCCCAGACGCTGGCCACGTCCTACCGTCAACAAACCGTTGATGCTGCGGATACCCACGTCCAAGGGTTCGCTGATGGGTTCGCGCTTGAGCGGGTTGATGGTGGGGCCGTCCATGGGCACCCAGTCTTCGGCGCGCATGCGGCCCTTGCCGTCCAGGGCATTGCCCAGGCCATCCAGCACGCGACCGAGCATGGACATGCCCATGGGCAGGCGGCCGGTATCCGGCACGGGCACTACCCGGGCGCCGGGAGCGATCCCGGCCAGACTGCCCACCGGCATGAGAAAGGTCTTGTTGCCATTGAAGCCCATCACCTCGGCTTCGACTTCCACGGGCTGGTAGCCACCGCCATTGATCAGGCGGCAACGGCTGCCAACGGCCGCGCGCAGGCCTTCAGCCTCCAGCGTCAACCCGACCATGCGCAGCAGGCGACCTTCGATCACCGGCTGCTGCTCGACCCGGATGGCTTCATCGTAACCGCCAAGACGGCGTTCGAAACTCAGGCGCTCAAGACGCATGGGAGGCATCCTCGATGTCGATGTGCAGGTCGGCTTCCTGGGGCTGGGTCGCCTGGTGGCGTTGCTGTTCGGCCAGTTGCGTCAGTGCCTGGGTCAGGCGAGTCTCGATGCTGGCATCGATGACACTGCTCTCGGTCTCGATCCGGCACCCGCCAGGCATCAGCGTCTCGTCTTCGAGGATACGCCAACTCTCTTCATGCCGGTCACGCAGGGCCTTCATCAGTTCGAAATCCTGGGGGCTGACCTGGATGCGGATGTTCTCGGCACCCATGGGCAACAGCTTCAGCGCCGTGCGCACCACTTGCCCCAACTGACTGGAATCCATCTGCAGTTCGCGCTGGATGACCTCGCGGGTGATGTGGCGGATCAGCTGTACCATACCGGCTTCCAACGCCTGGTCCTGATCGCCGATCGGATCGAGCAGATGAGTCATCAGGGTTTCCAGGCTGGCCAGCCGCGCGGTCAACGCTGCTTCGGCCTCCTGGCGGGCCTTGAGCTGACCGGCGTGATAGCCATCGCGCTCGCCGGTCACGAAGCCCTCGTTGTAGGCCTCCTGACGAATCGCCTCGAGTTCTTCGAGGGTAATCGGCTGGACCTCTTCGACCGGCACCTCCTCGATCAGGGTCTCAGGCTGAGGCTCCGGCTCGGGTGCTGCGGGCGCAGGGATCTCCTCGGGCTCGTCGAAGCTGTCGAAGGCCGGCAACCGCCAGACATCGAACACTTCCAAGTCCCGCGCCCTGATCAGTTCGCTCGCCGATTCTTTGCTCATTACCTGTCCGTCAGAAAACCGCTACTGACAGGACATTAGCAAAGCCCAGGCCAACCCCTGCAACCTGTCAGACCATTTCCTCGCCACCCTTGCCACCCAGGACGATCTCCCCGGCATCGGCCATGCGCCGGGCGACGCTGAGCACCTCTTTCTGCGCCCCCTCCACCTCGGACAGCCGCACCGGCCCCTTGGCTTCCAGGTCGTCGCGCAGCAGTTCGGCCGCGCGCTTGGACATGTTGCGGAAGAACTTCTCCTTGATGCCCTCGTCGGCGCCCTTGAGCGCCAGCACCAAGACGTCGGACGACACCTCGCGCAGCAAGGCCTGGATACCACGGTCGTCGACATCGGCCAGGTTGTCGAAGACGAACATCAGGTCTTCGATCTGCCCCGACAGATCCTGATCCGCGTCGCGGATCGCCTCCATCAGCGGGCCTTCGACCGAGCTGTCCAGGTAGTTCATGATGTCAGCGGCGCGCTTCACACCACCCAGGGCGGTACGGGTGGTACTCGCGCTGCCGGAGAACTGCTTCTCCAGGATCAGGTTCAGTTCCTTGAGCGCCGCCGGTTGTACGGTGTTGAGCGAGGAGACACGCAGGACGATGTCCAGGCGCACCTTGTGGTCGAAGTGCCCAAGCACCTCGGCCGCTTGATCGGGATCCAGATAGGCCACCACGATCGCCTGGATCTGCGGGTGCTCGTAGCGGATGACATCCGCCACCGCCCGCGGCTCCATCCACTTCAGGCTGTCCAGCCCGCTGGTGTTGCCGCCCAGCAGGATACGGTCGATCAGGCCACTGGCCTTGTCCTCGCCCAGCGCCTGGGTCAGCATCTTGCGGATGTAGCCATCGGCGCCTACGCCTAGGCTGGTCTGGTCACCCACCACCTCGATGAAGTCGCCCAGCACCCGCTCGACCTGCTCGCGGTTGACGTTGCGCATCTGGGCCATGGCGGTGCCGACCTTCTGTACTTCCTTGGGTCCCATGTGACGCAGGATCTGCGCGGCATCGGCCTCACCCAGCGACAGAAGGAAGATGGCGGCCTTCTCGACCTTGGAAAGTTGCGCGTCATTCGTCGCCATTGATCCAATCCTTCACTACCTGGGCGACACGGCCCGGATCATCGTTGACCAACTGCTTGATGGCCGTCAGCTGAGCATCATAGCCCTCGCTGGGGCTCGGCAGCAGCAGCGGCGCCGGACCTGCCAGACTCACCTTGTCGTCGGCCAGATCATCCCCCAAGCCATCCAGACCACCGGCCCCCAGGGCCCCGGCGCCACCGGCGGCGGCCAGAGCGGCGGCGTCCTTGGTGTTGCCGCCGGACAGATTCTTCAGCACCGGACGCAGCACCCCAAAGACTAGCACCAGGATGAACAGCACACCGAGCGCCTGCTTGACCACACCCCAGAACCAGGGCTGCTGGTAGAAGGGAATGCTTTCGATCTCTTCCTGCTGCACCGGCGCGAAGGGCGCGTTGATCACGCTCACGCTGTCGCCACGGCTGGCGTCGAAGCCCACGGCATCCTGCACCAGGCGGGTAAAGCGAGCCAGGTCTTCGGTGGTCCAGGGCTGGTGAGTGACCTTGCCGGCCGCATCGACCTTGACCTGGTCATCCAGTACCACCGCGACGGAAAGTCGACGCAGGCGGCCTTGTTGCTGACGGGTGTAGCTGATGCTGCGGTCCAGCTCGTAGTTGCGGGTATTCTGCTCACGCTTGTCGGTCGGGTACGGCAGGGTCGCCGGCAGGCTGGTCTTGCTGTCATAGATGTACTGGTCGTTGGCGTCGCGCAGCGGCTGGCCCGGAGCGATGTAGTTCGCGCCGCCACCCTGGGCACCGGCCTTTTCGGGGGTCGAGGACGGACCGGGCGGCTGGTTGGACAGTGCACCGGGCACACCCTGGGCGCCACCGCCGGAAGTCTGACGTTGCTCGCTGTTCTGCTGCTCGCTACGTAGCGCAGGTTGATCCGGGTTGAACTGCTCCGACGTCGACTCCACGGCGTTGAAGTCCACGTCGGCGGCCACCTCGGCCTTGAAGCGGCCGTTGCCGAGCACCGGCTGCATGATGTTCTGCACGCGCTGGGTCAGGGAGCCTTCCATCTTGCGGGTATAGTCCAGCTGCTTGCCAGCGATCGACAGCTCGGACAGGTTCTGCTGATCGGACAGCAGCTGGCCTTTCTGATCGACGATGGTGACCTGGGACTTGTCCAGCTCAGGCACGCTGGTGGCGACCAGATTGATGATCGCCATGACCTGACCGGCATCCAGGGTACGGCCAGCATACATCTCGACCAACACCGAGGCGCTCGGCTTGCGCTCGTCACGGACGAACACCGAACTCTTCGGAATCGCCAGGTGCACCCGGGCACCCTTGATGTTGTTGAGGCTGGAGATGGTGCGGGCCAGTTCGCCCTCCAGGCTACGACGATAGTTCGCCGCCTCCATGAACTGGCTGGTGCCCAACGGCTGCTCCTTGTCCAGCAGTTCGAAGCCTACGTTGCCGTCGGTGGGGGTAATGCCGGCGGCGGCCATCTTCATGCGCGCACGACCGAGATCGTCGGACTTGACCAGCAGAGCGCCGGAATTGGGATCGACCTTGTAGCCGATATCGGCTGCGCCAAGGGCCTGCAGGACCTGATTCGCGTCCAAACCATTCATGCTGGTGTACAGCGGCCGATAGTCGGGCTGCTGGGTCCAGAGCACCACTGCGAAACCCAGGGCGACACTGGCTGCCAGGCCGATCAGCAGACCCAGCTGACGCAGCAGTGGCATATCTGACAGGTTGTCGAGAAAGCTGAGGCCCAGCAGCGACTTCTTCGGCTTGTCTTCAGCCTCCGGCTTGGTCGTGGGGACGGGTGCGTTGGTAAGAGCGTCAGCCATTTTCTAGCCCGTCCTCAAATAGACATTTGCATGATGTCTTGGTACGCCTGGACAAACTTGTTGCGTACCTGGGTCAAGGCCTGTACGGAGATGCTGGCCTTCTGCGAAGCGATCATGACTTGAGTGAGGTCGACGCCACCCTGCCCCAGCTCGAAGGCCTTGGCCATCTCGCCAGCAGTCTGCTGGGTTTCATTGACGGAGCCCACGGCCTTGCTGAGCATGTCGGCGAAGCTCGGACCTTGGACCTGCTCGGCGCCAGCAGCAGGGGCTGCTACGGCTTTCGGCCGGGCCATGGCCTCGGTCTGCATGGAACGCATTTCCAGCATCAACCGATTGAACTCGACACCTTGAACCATTTGCTCTGCTCCTCTGGCACGGGAAATTGACGCCGTACCCACTCGTGTCAGAGATAGAGCAATGCCTGTGCCAGATCCTGAAAATCAAGCTAAAACAATAGCTTGGAGATAGGCACAGAGAGATGATTAAAGTTTGTCGACAATCAGTCGACGGTGAGCAAGGTGCGATTGCGTTGCAGCAGGGCCTTCCCGATACCCTTGACCTCGAGCAGCTCGTCCACCGAGGCAAAGGCGCCATGAGTCTGGCGATGCTCGACGATGGCCTGGGCCTTGACGGCCCCGATTCCCCGCAGCCGTTGCAGCGCGGTGACGTCGGCGACATTGATGTTCAGCGGCGCCTGCTCAAGGCTAGAAATGACTTTGGCGGCGCTGCCGCGGTCGGTTTCGCAGGCGCTGGCCCAGGGGCTGAGCAGGACCAACAACGTCACTATCCAGATGAATCTCATAGAGGAACCTCCGTGTTCCACTGTGTCATCCGGGAAGCTTAAACCGCTCCGTCAAAAGGTCAACTCACCAGCGACCCCGCCTGGGCGTGCTCGGTCTTGAGCGCCAGGAGGGTCTGGCGGACGCCTTGACGCCAATCGCTGGGCGCTATGCCGAACTGCTGCTCCAGCACGCTGGAATCGAGCATGGAATAGGCGGGCCGCTTGGCCAGCGTCGGAAATTCGGAGGTCGCGATCCCGGTAATGAGAGGGGTTCGCTGCAGCATGCCGAGTTCCTCTCCGGCATCGACGATATAGCGCGCGAAATCGCACCAGCTCAGGCCGCTGTCACCACCGAAATGGTAGAGCCCATAGGCCGCCTGATTTGGCTGGGCCTGGACCTTGGCCGCGATCTGCAGCAGCGCATCGGCGATATGACCCGCATAGGTCGGGCAGCCGACCTGATCCCTCACCACCCGCAACTCATCGCGATCAGCCGCCAGGCGCAGCATGGTCTTGAGGAAGTTGTTGCAGTGTTCGCTAAACACCCAGGCCGTTCTCAGCACCACCGACCGGGGGCAGGCGGAGAGCACGCGATTCTCCCCTTCCAGCTTGGTCATGCCGTACACGCCGGAGGGACTGACGGGATCCTCGACCTGATAGGGCTCGGTGGCCGTACCATCGAATACATAGTCGGTGGACAGGTGCAGCAGCGCGATACCGGCCGCCCCACAGGCCTGAGCCAGTACCGCAGGGCCTTCGATATTGCCGCGCGCGGCAATCTCCGGCTCCTGCTCGGCCTTGTCGACCGCCGTATAGGCGGCCGCATTGATCACCACGTCCGGCGCGAACCGCTGGAGATGGCTGGTTACCGAGCCTTCGTCAGCAATATCCAAAGTGGCACGTCCATGGGCCTCCCATGCCAGTTCTGAACGCTGAAGCCGGTCGGTCAGACAACGTCCGACCTGACCGTTCGCTCCGGTAACCAGTATCTTCATCTATACAGCTCCGCCAATCGAAGTCCTTGTGCATCTTTGGCGGACAGGATGGGATCCTTGACCCGCCAGTCGATATTCAGATCCGGATCATTCCAGATCAAAGACCCTTCATCAGAGGGATCGTAATAATCTGTGCACTTGTATTCAAAATCAGCGGTTTCCGACAGCACCACGAAGCCGTGGGCGAGGCCCGGCGGTATCCACAGCTGGCGCTTGTTGTCCTCGGAGAGGATTTCGGCCACGACATTGCCAAAGGTGGGCGAACCGCGACGAATGTCGACGGCCACGTCCAGTACCTCGCCACGCACGACCCGCACCAGCTTGCCTTGCGGCTTGCTGCGCTGGAAATGCAGACCACGCAGGACGTTTCTAGCTGAACGCGAGTGGTTGTCCTGCACGAATGGCAGGGTGATTCCTGCCTGCTGGGCATAGCGATCGGCCTGGAAGGACTCCAGGAAGAACCCGCGGTCATCACCGAAGACCTTGGGCTCGATCAGCTTCACATCGGGAATCGCGGTATCGAAGACCTGCATCAGTCCTGCTCCTTGCACAGCCGCGCCAGGTACTGACCGTAGCCGGTCTTGCTCAGGGCTTCGGCCTGCAGGGCCATCTGCTCGCAGGTGATCCAGCCTTTCTGGAAGGCGATCTCTTCAAGGCAGGCGACCTTCAGACCCTGACGTTTTTCGATGGTCTGCACGAAATGGCCAGCTTCCAGCAGGGCGTCGTGGGTACCGGTATCCAGCCAGGCGAAACCACGGCCCAGCAGGGACACGTTCAGCGAACCACGGCGCAGGTACTCGTTGTTGACGTCGGTGATTTCCAGCTCGCCGCGAGGCGACGGCTTGATATTGGCGGCGATGTCCAGCACGTCGTTATCATAGAAATACAGACCAGTGACGGCGTAGTTGGATTTCGGCTTCTTGGGCTTTTCTTCGATGCTCAGGGCCTTGCCCTGCTCATCGAATTCGACGACGCCGAAACGCTCGGGGTCAGCGACGTAGTAACCGAAGACAGTGGCGCCCTTTTCCAGGCTCGCCGCCTTGAGCAGCGTCTCGCTGAAACGCTGGCCGTAGAAGATGTTGTCGCCCAGAACCAGGCAGACATTGTCATCGCCGACGAATTCGCGACCAATGATGAAGGCCTGGGCCAAGCCGTCCGGACTGGGCTGCTCGGCATAGCTCAGCTGCATGCCGAAATGACTGCCGTCGCCAAGCATGCGCTGGAAGCCAGGCAGGTCGTCTGGCGTCGAGATGATCAGCACTTCCTGGATACCGGCCAGCATCAGCACGGACAGCGGATAGTAGATCATGGGCTTGTCGTAGATCGGCAGCGACTGCTTGGACACGCCCAGGGTAATGGGGTGCAAACGGGTACCGGATCCACCGGCCAGCAGAATTCCCTTGTATTTGCTCATGGCAATCATCCTCTGAAAATTGACTGTTGCTGTCGGTCGGACACGCCCAGGGACGTGTCCGCAATAGGATCGTTAAACGGCTTCGCCGAGACGCTCGAGGCGATAGGCGCCGGACAGTACCCGCTGCCACCACTCACGATTGTTCAGGTACCAGGTTACGGTCTTGCGCATGCCGGTCTCGAAGGTCTCCTCCGGCGTCCAGCCCAGCTCGCGGCCAATCTTGCTGGCATCGATCGCGTATCTCATGTCGTGACCGGGACGATCCTTGACGAAGGTGATCAGGTCGCGATAACGCTCCACGCCTTCGGGCTTCTCCGGCGCCAGCTCTTCGAGCAGGTCGCAGATGGTCTCGACGACCTGCAGGTTGCGCTTCTCGTTGTGACCGCCGATGTTGTAGGTCTCGCCGATCTCGCCCTGGGTCACCACGGTGTAGAGAGCCCGGGCATGGTCTTCGACGAACAGCCAGTCACGCACCTGGGAACCATCGCCATAGACCGGCAGCGGCTTGCCATGGATGGCATTGAGAATGACGTGGGGAATCAGCTTCTCGGGGAAGTGATAGGGGCCATAGTTGTTCGAGCAGTTGGTCACCAGCACCGGCAGCCCGTAGGTGCGACCCCAGGCGCGTACCAGATGGTCGCTGCCGGCCTTGCTGGCCGAATAGGGCGAACTCGGCGAATAGGGCGTGGTCTCGGTGAAGAGGTCGTCGGTGCCGTGCAGGTCGCCGTATACCTCGTCGGTGGAGATGTGGTGGAAACGGAAGGCTGCCTTGGCTTCCGGCTCCAGCTCGTTCCAGTAGGCACGAGTCACTTCCAGTATGACGCCGGTGCCGACCACGTTGGTCTGGATGAAGGCGGCAGGGCCCTCGATGGAGCGGTCCACGTGGGACTCGGCCGCCAGGTGCATGACTACGTCGGGCTGGAAGGACGCGAAGACCTGCTGCAGCGCGGCGAAGTCGCAGATGTCCACCTGGTGGAACTCGTAGCGGTCGGAGTCGGCGACTTCGGCCAGGGAATCCACATTACCGGCGTATGTCAGCTTGTCGACGTTGGCAACCTTGCATTGGGTCTCGTTGATAAGAAAACGTACTACGGCGGAACCAATGAAACCCGCGCCACCTGTTACCAGTACCTTCATCCTGAATCCTGCCTATATCGATTTGTACATCATCGCGCCCAGCGCCGCGGGCGAGACATCGGAGGACGGCGCAGCCATCCCTGGCTCGGGTCACAGCCACAGCTATGTACCCAAAGACCTGAGTTAAACAGTGGCAGGAAAAGAAAGTTCAGCCTAGCGGTGGGAGGCTGCCGCTTCTGTGCTCGGCTTCAAATCCAGGCTGAAAGAAAGCGTGGACCGGATCACTCGATGGATCTCTTGCCGTGCAGCCAGTCGACGATATCGCCCTCGGGAGAATAGCCGGCGACGGTATCGCGCAGCAGCTGGCGGACACGCAGGTAATCGCCTGCCTCGATCGCTCGACTCAGCTCGATGATGGCAGCCTGGAAGGCTTCCCAGGCAAGGAAATCTTCGCTGGCGCGCATGATCTTGGGATGGGAAGTCGGGCTTACGTCATCACCGATGAGCAGCTCTTCATAGAGTTTCTCACCTGGACGCAGCCCGGTGAACTCGATGGCCACGTCGCCATGGGGATTGGTCGGGGAGCGCACGCTCAGACCTGACAACTTGATCATCTGCTCGGCCAGCTCGACGATCCGGACCGGCTCGCCCATGTCCAGCACGAAGACGTCACCGCCCTCCCCCATGGCGCCCGCCTGGATGACCAACTGGGCAGCCTCGGTGATGGTCATGAAGAAACGCGTGATCTTGGGATGGGTAACGGTCACCGGACCACCCTTGCGGATCTGGGTACGGAACAGCGGGATGACCGAGCCGGACGAGCCCAGCACGTTGCCGAATCTCACCATGGTGAAACGGGTGCGATTGACCTGATGGATGCCGTCCGCCTGACCGTGCAGCACGGGCGCGGCCTCGCGGCTCAGCGCCTGGAGGATCATCTCGGCCAGCCGCTTGGTACTGCCCATGATATTGGTGGGGCGAACCGCCTTGTCGGTTGAGATCAGCACAAAGCTGGTCACGCCGGCCTGGATGGCTGCCTGGGCGGCGTTGAGGGTTCCCAGCACATTGTTGCCGAATCCCTCGGCGATGTTGTGCTCGACCATGGGCACATGCTTGTAGGCCGCGGCGTGGTAGAGGGTAGCGACCTTCCAGTGCCGCATCACCTGCAACAGCAAGGGTGCATTGCGGATGGAGCCCAGCACGGGTACCAGGGTGACCGGCAGGGCTTCGCGCTGGATATAGGCGTCCAGCTCACGATGGATGCTGTAGAGATTGAATTCGGCATGGTCGAGCAGGATCAGGGTGCGCGGCTTCTGCCCGATGATCTGGCGACAGAGCTCGGAACCGATGGAGCCCCCTGCCCCGGTGACCATTACCACCTGGGCGGTAATGCAGCGGGCGAACAGCTCGGGGCGGGGCGTGACGGGATCGCGCCCCAGCAGATCGGCGATATCGACTTCCTGAAGATCGTCCACCTGCACCTTGCCACAGGCCAGATCACTGATGCGCGGCACGGTTCTGACGTGCAGTGGATAGGGTTCCAGCAGCCCAAGCACTTCGCGCCGGCGTGCGCGCGTGGCGGACGGTATCGCCAGGAGGATCTCTTCGGCGCCCGACTCGTCGATCATCTGCTGGATGTGCTTTGGCGTGTAGACCTTGAGCCCGGCGATGATGCGGTTGGCGATGCTCTTGTCATCGTCGATGAAGGCCACCGGGCGCATGGCCCGGCCCATGCGCAGGGCCGCGACCAGCTGGTTGCCGGCCGAGCCGGCGCCATAGATGGCCACCCGCGGCAATTCGTCGGGCTGCTTGATGAAGGGCACCGTGATGGCGCGATACCAGTCACCGAGGAAGTACTGACGCAGCGCGAGGCGCAACCCCCCGATCAGGATCAGGCTGACGATCCAGTAATTGAAGATCATCGAGCGCGGGACGATCTCCGGCAGATCGCGATACCAGTAGATGACTACGGACAATAGCAGGGTCGACAGGGTCACCGCCTTGGCGATGGCGATCAGCGCATCGTTGCCCAGATAGCGCATGACCGCCCGGTACATGCCGAAGCGAATGAATAGCGGGATGGCAATGGCCGGGGCGGTAATGAACAGCCAGGCATGACCACTGAAGGGCTCGATCATCTGCACGGAGCCCAGGCGCAGATAGAAGGCCAACCATAGCGAGAGCCAGATCAGCAGCAGGTCGACCGCGACCTGGATGACTCTCTTCGTACGCCGGTTCAGCTTGACCAGATGGTCACGCAACATGTCAGTGTCCCTAATCCCTGATTCCGGTGGACTGCGCAGCCGCGGCTACCTCATCGGTCCCAGCATGGTATCGAAGGGCCAGGCAAAGCAAAGGCCCATAGGCAAGCAAGAGGCCCAGTATGGCACTTAAACGCCCGGCACCCACCAGCAAAGCGATAGGCAGCAACCCGCACAGATTGATCACCAGCACGGCCAGGGTCACCGGCCGGTGCGCGCCATGCCTCCGCGACGCCCACTGATAGGCATGGGTGCGATGGGCTTCGTAGGGTTTCTTGCCGCGACTCAGCCGGCGCAGCAGCGTCCAGGTCGCATCCACCACGAAGACACCAAGCAGGATCAGCCAGGCCCAGAACAGCGACAGATCGGTCAGCGCCGCCTGCAGCGAAAGAATGCCGAGGACCAGGCCGAGGAAGCCGCTACCCGCATCGCCCATGAAGATTCGGGCAGGCGGAAAATTCCACCACAGGAACCCGCTGACCGCTGCCGCCAACAGCAGCGGCGCCGCCACCAACTGGCTCTGACCGACGAATACATACACCAGCGCCATACCCAGACAGACAGTCAGGGCTTCCACGGCGGCGATACCATCGATACCGTCCATGAAGTTGTAGAGGTTCAGCAGCCAGACCAGATACAGACACCCCAGAGCAATTATCAGCCAACCGGGCAACCCGAGCGACCCGGCCAGAGTATCAGGCAGGACGCCATAGCCACCCAGCCACAGCAAAGTGCCCAGAGCGGCAAGAAAATGGCCGAGCAACCGCCAGCCAGCACCGACATGACGATGATCGTCAACGAAGCCCAGTACCGCCACCAGCAACCCCGCCCCTGTCAGCACACCACAGAACGAAGGTTCTAGCCGTCCCAGCAGCAGCAGGACTGCGCAGCCGAGCAGAAATACCACGACGATCGCCAGGCCGCCGCCACGAGGTGTCGCCACCTGATGCGAACTACGGGCATTGGGTTCATCGAGCAAACCGCCGGACAAGGCATAGCGCCTGAGGGCTGCGGTACCCAGCCAGCTGCAGCCAACGGCTGCTATCAACAACAGCAGCAGCATCACCTGCCCTCCGGGTGTGCTTGCTGCGCTCCCAGCGCCCGAAGCGCAATGCGCGCCGACAGCGGAGGCTGCCAGCCGAGCAAGGCCCTGGTAGGCTGAATATCGACTTGCAGTGAACCACAGAGTCTTTGCGCCACATCGCCGCGACCCAGCAGCCGAGCGCCCCATTCGAGCCAGGCGGGTGGAATCGACATCAACCGGGCATTGCGCCCCAAGCCTTCGGCCAGTAGCTGCAGCAATTCGGCAGTAGACACGTCCTCGTCGTCACTGGCCAGCAGGATGGCGCCCGCGGCCTTGGGCGCCTCGATGCACAGGATCAACAGATCGACCAGGTTCTCCAAGGCCAGCAGGCTGCGCCTGTTATGGCGGACACCGCCCAAGGGCAGAGGTACACCACGAGCCAGGGTGTCCAGCAGGCGAGCCACATTGGCTTTTACTCCAGGCCCATAGATCAGCGGCGGTCGCACGATGACCACTTCCAGCCCGGTCTCGGCCATCAGCGCCAGCAGCTGCTGTTCGGCGGCCGCCTTCGAACGTGCATAGGCGTCACTGGGCGCAGGAGGATCGTCAGCGCGAAAGGGCCGACCGGGCTGAGTCCAGTCGCCGTTGACCTTGATACTGCTGACAAAGATGAAGCGGCGAACGCCGACGGCAGAGGCGTCCCGTGCCAGCTTCAGCGTGGCAGCTCGATTCACTTCGTCGTAGCGCCTTTCGCTCTCCGCGCCCGGCTGTTCGCCCAACTGGTGGACGCGCGCCGCGAGGTGAATGACCGTGTCCACCCCTGCCAGCGCTGCACACCAATCGGTATCGCTGGACAGCTCCTGGATCACCGTCGTGATGCCACCCACGGTAGAAGCCGCGGACGCCTGGCGTTGCGCTGCGATTACCGGATACTCCTTGGTCTGCAGCTGCCTAACCAGGGCGGCACCCACGAAGCCTCTCGCCCCCGTCACCAGAATCTTGCGTTCCATCAATGCGTTGCGCCGTGCCAGTCAGCCAGGTAAGGGGGCTTATGGTAAGACATTGCCCCGCGAGGGCCTAGCCGCGCAAAACGCGGGCATAAAAAAGCCCGCCAAGCGTGAGCTTGGCGGGCCGTAAAACGGTAAAGCTTTAGAACGTCTTGGCAGTCGCCCGCACTTCAACGGCCTGGAAACGAGCGGCCGGAGGAGCAACGTAGTGACGGGAGAAGTTCTCAACGCGCTGAGCGGGCTGCAGGAACAGAGCTACCATCCAGCTGCCAGCCAGAGCAGCGACGGCCAGGAAGGGATGCCCAAGTTGCATGCTGGTAAAGCAGGCGGCGATACCAATCCAGATGAAAAGATAGTGGCGCATGACAACTTCCTCACTCGGCGTGGACTACGAGGTCACCCAAGACCTTATGTGAAGGAAGTCTCATACAAAAATCGGAACTCGTCTACAAAAATATCAAAACGCCTTGACTTTTTTTGTAAACGTCAAAATACCGATAAAAAATGAATAAACAACGCTTTTTTGACGATTCTGGCTCAGATTAAAAAAGCAGAAGAATCAATAGCTTAGACGGTAATCGAGCAGACAGAAGAGTTGGGCGACGGCTTTATGGCTCCAACTCGTTGACCCTGTCTCTCAACTCCTTGCCCGGTTTGAAGTGCGGCACGAACTTTCCGTCCAGCAATACCGACTCGCCTGTCTTGGGATTGCGACCGGTCCGAGGCGCCCGATAATGCAGAGAAAAGCTGCCGAAGCCCCTGATTTCGATGCGATCACCTGTGGAAAGCGCCTGGGCCATCTGCTCCAGCATGGTCTTGATAGCCAGCTCGACGTCCCTGGACGAAAGTTGCCCCTGGTAGGACACGATGCGCTCGATCAACTCCGACTTGGTCATGGATTTTTTCCTTCGTTATCAAGCGGCTAGATCACCTTCAAGGACTTTTAGCACGCTGGCCGATTTTTGAAAAGTCAAGCAGGTCGCTTTCGCCTCGGTAACTTTTACGTCTCATGACCACCTTGCTTCCCTTTCTGCAGAGCAAAAAAAAGCGACCCCGAAGGGTCGCTTTTTCATTCAAGCTCGAACTTAGTTCTGGCTTTCCATCTGCGCCTTGATCAGGTCGCCGATGGTGGTGGGGCCAGCAGCAGGCTCTTGCTTGCTACGCAGGGAGCTCATGGCTTCCTTCTCGTCGTCGACGTCCTTGGACTTGACGGAGAGGCTGATCACGCGGCTCTTGCGATCGATGCTGATGATCTTGGCTTCGACTTCGTCGCCTTCCTTCAGCACGTTACGGGCGTCTTCGACGCGATCACGGCTGATTTCGGACGCCTTCAGGACGCCTTCGATCTCGTTGCCCAGGGTGATGACAGCGCCCTTGGCATCGACTTCCTTGACGGTACCGCGCACGATGGTGCCTTTCTCGTTCAGGGAGGCGTAGTTGGAGAACGGATCGTCTTCCAGCTGCTTGATGCCCAGGGAGATGCGCTCACGCTCCGGGTCAACGGACAGGATCACGGTGTCCAGCTCGTCACCCTTCTTGAAGCGACGCACGGCTTCTTCGCCGGTTTCGTTCCAGGAGATGTCGGACAGGTGTACCAGGCCGTCGATGCCGCCTTCCAGACCAATGAAGATACCGAAATCGGTGATCGACTTGATGGTGCCGGAGATGCGGTCGCCCTTGTTGAACTGACCCGAGAACTCTTCCCACGGGTTAGCGCGGCACTGCTTGATGCCCAGGGAGATACGACGACGCTCTTCGTCGATATCCAGGACCATGACTTCCACTTCGTCGCCGACCTGAACGACCTTGGACGGGTGGATGTTCTTGTTGGTCCAATCCATTTCGGACACATGTACCAGGCCTTCCACGCCCTCTTCCAGCTCGGCGAAGCAGCCGTAGTCGGTGAGGTTGGTGACGCGCGCCTGAACGCGGGTGCCTTCCGGGTAACGAGCCTTGATGGCGACCCACGGATCTTCGCCCAGCTGCTTCAGACCCAGGGAGACGCGGTTGCGCTCGCGGTCGAACTTCAGCACCTTGACGTCGATCTCGTCGCCGACATTGACGATTTCCGACGGATGCTTGATGCGCTTCCAGGCCATGTCGGTAATGTGCAGCAGGCCATCCACGCCGCCCAGGTCGACGAACGCACCGTAGTCGGTGAGGTTCTTGACGATACCCTTGACCTGCTGACCTTCCTGCAGGGATTCCAGCAGAGCTTCACGCTCGGCGCTGTTCTCGGCTTCCAGGACGCTACGACGGGAAACGACAACGTTGTTGCGCTTCTGGTCCAGCTTGATGACCTTGAACTCGAGTTCCTTGCCTTCCAGGTGAGTGGTGTCACGCACCGGACGGACGTCGACCAGGGAGCCCGGCAGGAACGCGCGGATACCGCTGACGTCGACGGTGAAACCGCCCTTGACCTTGCCGTTGATGACACCCTTGACCACTTCGTCGGCGCTGAACGCGGCTTCCAGGACCAGCCAGGACTCGGCGCGCTTGGCCTTTTCGCGAGACACTTTGGTTTCGCCGAAACCGTCTTCGACGGCATCCAGGGCTACGTGGACTTCGTCACCCACGTTGATGGTCAGCTCGCCTTGTTCGTTGTAGAACTGCTCGAGCGGAACCAGGCCTTCGGATTTCAGGCCGGTATCGACCACTACCCAGTCGCCATCGATCGACACCACGGTGCCGACGATGATGGCGCCCGGCTGCATGTCGAGGGATTTCAGACTTTCTTCAAAGAGTTCTGCGAAGCTTTCGCTCATGTTTATACCTGTTGTATGGATACCCGATGTATCCGGCTACCGCATGACCAGCCCATGCGGGGTGAGTGGTAACCATCCGGCTACCGGGATGTGACTGGTTCCCGGCAGCTTTCACCGACGACTCGAATGAGCCTCGGCCTTCATCCTGCCAGGTCGCGCTCGGCGGCCAGGGTCAGGATGCGTTCCAATACCTGTTGTATGGAGAGATGCGTGGAATCCAGCTCGACGGCGTCGTCGGCAGGCTTGAGCGGAGCAACGCTACGCTGACTATCGCGGGCGTCCCGCTCACGGATCTCTTCCAGGAGGGCAGGCAAACTAACATTTTCGCCCTTTTGCTTCAACTGAAGATAACGCCTCTGTGCCCGTTCCTCGGCACCGGCGGTCAGAAAGATCTTCAGCTCGGCATCCGGGAAAACCACGGTGCCCATGTCACGACCATCGGCCACCAGGCCGGGCGCTTCGCGGAAGGCCTGCTGGCGCTGCAGCAGGGCATCACGAACGGCAGGCAGCGTGGCGACCTGGGAGGCGCCGGCGCCGACTTCCTCGGTGCGGATGACGTCAGTGACGTCCTCGCCTTCGAGGATGATGCGCTGGCCGTGCTCGTGCCCCGCGAGGAACTGGACGTCCAGATGGGCCGCCAGCAGCTTGAGCGACTCCTCATTGGTGTAGTCGACGCCATGGTTACGCGCGGCGAAGGCCAGCAGCCGATAGAGCGCGCCGGAATCCAGCAGGTTCCAGCCGAGCTGGCGGGCGACCAGCGCCGCGAGGGTGCCCTTCCCCGAACCGCCGGGGCCGTCGAGGGTGATGACGGGTGCGGTACTGCTCATGAGTGCCCCTCCGTAAGGGAATGATGGCTGGCGGCCTGAGCGCCGGCCTGGGTACGACTGGCGAGGATGCGCCCGAAATATTCGCGCGCGCCCCGCGCATGGGTCAGCACCTCCATGAGGAACTGACCATCGCCGGCCTGAATGGCACCGCGCAGTTCGTCGAGATCGGTGCGGTAGGTGTCCAGCGCTTGCAGCACGGCTTCACGATTGGCGATGAAGATGTCGTGCCACATGGTCGGATCGCTGCCGGCGATACGGGTGAAGTCGCGGAAACCGCCCGCGGCATAGTGGAAGATCTCGCGGTTCTCGCTGCGCTTGGCCAGGGAGTCCACCAGATTGAAGGCCAACAGGTGCGGCAGATGACTAGTGGCGGCGAGAACCTGATCGTGATGTTCGACGGTCATGTGCTCGACGTCGGCGCCGATGGCGCGCCAGAGGCGATCGATCTTGTCCAGGTCGGCCGGCAGGGTTTCTTCCAGTGGCGTGAGGATGACCTTGTGACGATTGAACAGGGCCGCATTGGCCGCGGTGACGCCACTGCGCTCGGAACCGGCGATGGGATGCCCCGGGACGAAACGCAGCGACTGGCCGGCAAAGGCACGGCGGGCGGCGCGCACCACGTTGCCCTTGGCACTGCCGACATCGGTGAGAATGGCGCCCTGCAGCGGTAGTGCCGCCAGGTCGGCCAGCACGCACTCCATGGCCAGGATGGGCACGGCGAGCTGAATGACATCGGCGCCGGGACAGGCCTCGGCGAGTTCGGCGACGCAACGGTCGACCACGCCCAGCTCCACCGCCTGGCGCCGGGTATCCGGATCCCGGTCGATCCCGACCACTTCACGGCAAAGACCACTGGCGCGAGCACCCTTGGCGAAGGAGCCGCCGATCAGCCCCAGGCCGACAACGACAAGACGTTCGATCACGGGGGCGGCCATGTCAGCCACGCCCCAGCACCTTGCCCAGTGCTACCAGGAAGCGGGCGTTTTCCGCCTCGGTACCGATGGAGACGCGCAGGAAGGTCGGCATGCCGTAACCGGCAACGGGGCGGACGATGACGCCTTCCTGCAGCAGGCCCTGGTTGATCGGCCCGGCATCACGACCCAGGTCGACGGCGATGAAATTGCCGCGTGAAGGAATCCATGCCAGGCCGAGGTCGCGAAAACCCGCTTCCAGCTGGGCCATGCCGGCGTCGTTCAGGGCGCGGCTGCGGGCCAGGTAGTCGCTGTCGGCCAAGGCCGCACAGGCCGCGGCCTGGGCCAGGCTGTTCACGTTGAACGGCTGGCGTACCCGGTTGAGGACATCGGCCACGGTCGGCGAGGAGAAGGCATAGCCCACGCGCAAGGCGGCCAGGCCATAGGCCTTGGAGAAGGTCCGCGACACCACGAGGTTGGGATACTGCGCGAGGAAGGCCAGGCCGTCCGGCAGCTCGTTGCCTTCGGCGTATTCGATGTAGGCCTCGTCCAGCACTACCAGGACGTGTTCGGGCACGCGGGCGAGGAAGCGGGCCAGGGCTTCGCTGTCGAACCAGGTGCCGGTGGGGTTGTTCGGGTTGGCGACAAAGACCACCCGGGTGTCGGCATCGATGGCGGCCAGCATGGCGTCGAGGTCATGACCGTAGTCCTTGGCCGGGACGCTGCGACCTTCCGCACCGATGGCCAGGGTCACCAGCGGATAGACGGCGAAGGCATGCTCGCTGAACACGGCGTTGTAGCCGGGTGCCAGGTAGGCTCGGGCGACCAGTTCGAGAATGTCGTTGGAGCCGTTGCCCAGGGTGATGCCATTGGCGGCCACGCCGAAGCGCTCGCTCAGGGCCTGCTTGAGGTCGAAGCCGCCGCCATCGGGATAGCGGGTCAGGTCGGCCAGCTCGGCGCGGATGGCTTCGAGGGCCTTGGCACTCGGGCCGAGGGGATTCTCGTTGCTGGCGAGCTTGACGATGCTGGCGGGCGCCATACCCAGCTCGCGGGCCAGTTCATCGACAGGCTTGCCGGGCACGTAGGGCGAAAGTTTCTGTACGCCGGGAAGGGCTTGTGCCAGGAAATCGCAGCTCATGGAGACCTCTTCAACTTGCGATGACGACGGCCGGGCCGCCGAAAATGGGCGCCATCTTAAAGCCAAGGCGGGTCGCGGACCAATCGAAGTTGCGATCGCGCGACGGAAAGCCCGTAGTCGATCCCACTGTAACGACCTGGGCGAGGATCGATCGCCGGGCCAGATAAGGATCGCGGCGGCCAGGAGGGAAATGAGAGTGGCGCCGGACTCGACAACGAACCGGGCCAGGTGAACGCTCAGGCAAGCGATACCCTTCCGCACCTTGCCCACCCACCAACCGTAGCGCTGCTGCAAAGAGTGCACAACGATGTTGATACCACCAAGACTGGCATGATGACGAAGGCGAATCAGCACCGGCATGCCTTGGGGACCGCGGCCTCGCGCGGCCGGGATTGGTCCGGCGAGCAGGCATACGGGCGTCGCGGGAATGAAGGTCCAGCCTAGGCGTAGTACCGCCAGCCAATCTGGCTTCCAGGCCAGTGTGGTGCGGAGGAGTCTTGGAGGTCATGTGGCCATCCTGGCGCGAGAAAGAAGCCGACCCCAACGACGGGGTCGGCCGGGAGGCTGTCAGCCGAGTTCGGCCAGCAGCTTCTCCCACTCCTTGGTTTCTTTCTTGGAGGGTGCGCCCAGCAGCTCGACCGCCTGCCGCAGGCGGAAGCGCGTGAGGTCCGGACCCAAGATTTCCATGGCGTCCAGCACCGAGACCGAGCTGGCCTGGCCGGTAATGGCGGCGAACAGCAGCGGCATCACGTCACGCAGCTTGAGCTGCTGGTGCTCGGCGACGGCCTGGATCACTGCGGTGATGCGCTCCTTGTCCCACTGGCGCAAGGCTTCGAGCTTCCACAGCAGCAGTTGCATGACCAGGCGGACCTGGTCGGCGGACAGCTTCTTGTGCTGGAACAGCGCCGGATCCAGATTGAGCGCACCGCTGAAGAAGAAGCCGGCCAGCGGGGCGATCTGGCTGAAGGTTTCGACGCGCTGCTGCACCAGGGGTGCGATCTTGAGCAGGTAGTCGGGATTGAGCGCCCACTGCTGCACCTCGGCGGCGAAGCGCTCGGGGCTCAGTTCGCGCAGCCACTGGCCGTTGAGCCAGGAGAGCTTCTCGACGTCGAAGATCGGACCACCCAGGGACACACGCTGGAGGTCGAAATGCTCGACCATCTCATCCAGGGTGAATTTCTCGCGCTCGTCGGGCATCGACCAGCCCATGCGTCCAAGGTAGTTGAGCATGGCTTCGGGCAGGTAGCCCATGCGCTGATAGAAGGTCACCGAGGTGGGATTCTTGCGCTTGGAGAGCTTGCTCTTGTCGGGGTTGCGCAGCAGCGGCATGTAGCAGAGTTGGGGCTGCTCCCAGCCGAAGTATTCGTAGAGCTTGATCAGCTTGGGTGCCGAGGGCAGCCACTCTTCGCCGCGCAGGACGTGGGTGATGCCCATCAGGTGGTCGTCGACCACGTTGGCGAGGAAATAGGTGGGCAGGCCGTCGGCCTTCATCAGCACCTGCATGTCCATGCGATCCCAGGGGATCTCGACATCACCGCGCAGCAGGTCGGGGACGACGCACACGCCCTCCTCCGGCACCTTCATGCGGATCACATAGGGCTGACCCGCATCCAGGCGCTGTTGCACCTCGTCCTGGCTCAGGCGCAGGCCGCGACCGTCGTAGCGCGGGGTTTCACCACGCGCCTGCTGTTCGGCACGCATCTGGTCGAGTTCTTCCGGAGTAGCGAAGCAGTAGAAGGCGTGGCCCTTCTCTACCAGCTCCCGGGCGTACTTCCAGTAGATCTCGCCGCGCTCGCTCTGCCGATAGGGGCCATGGGGACCGCCAACATCCGGGCCCTCGTCCCACTCGATGCCCAGCCAGCGCAGGGCATCATAGATCTGCTGTTCGGACTCGCGGGTCGAGCGAACCTGGTCGGTATCCTCGATACGCAGGATGAACTGACCGCCGTGCTGACGGGCGAAGCAGAGATTGAACAGGGCGATATAGGCGGTACCGACATGCGGGTCGCCGGTGGGCGACGGCGCGATGCGCGTGCGAACGGTGGTCATCGGCTTTCTCGAAAAACGCGAAGGGACAAAGGCGGAATGGTAGCAGCGCCGGGGTCAGCGCTGCCAGTTGAGCCCATCACCTTAAACCTGGACCAGGCGCTCGCGGAGCGTCTGTATCTCGTCGCGCAGTTGGGCTGCGGACTCGAACTGCAGGTCGCGCGCCAGCTGCAGCATCTTCTCTTCGAGCTGACGGATGCGCTTGCCGATCTCGCTGGGCGAGCGCAGTTCGGCGGCATATTCGCCCTTGTCCTCGGCAGCCTTGGCCACGCGACGCTTGCCCTTACCGCCCGGCGCGGCGGCGCCTTCCATGATGTCGCGGATGTCCTTCTTGATGCCCTGGGGCACGATGCCGTGCTCTTCGTTGAACGCCAGCTGCCGATTGCGGCGGCGCTCGGTCTCGTCGATGGCGCGCTGCATGGAGCCAGTCATGTTGTCGGCATAGAGGATGGCCTTGCCGTTGAGGTTACGCGCCGCCCGGCCGATGGTCTGGATCAGTGAGCGCTCGGAACGCAAGAAGCCCTCCTTGTCGGCGTCCAGCACCGCCACCAGGGAGACCTCGGGCATGTCCAGGCCTTCGCGCAAGAGGTTGATGCCCACCAGCACGTCGAAGGTGCCCAGGCGCAGGTCGCGGATGATCTCCACCCGCTCCACGGTGTCGATGTCCGAGTGCAGATAGCGCACCCGCACATCGTGATCGGCCAGGTAGTCGGTGAGGTCCTCGGCCATGCGCTTGGTCAGGGTGGTACAGAGCACCCGCTCCTCCTGGGCTACGCGCAGGCGGATCTCGGAGAGCAGATCGTCCACCTGGGTGGTGGCCGGACGGATCTCGATGATGGGGTCGACCAGGCCGGTGGGCCGCACCACCTGCTCGATCACGCGGCCGGCATGTTCTTCCTCGTAAGGACCTGGGGTGGCCGAGACGAAGATGGTCTGGGGCGCGCCGGCCTCCCACTCCTCGAACTTGAGCGGTCGGTTGTCCAGCGCCGAGGGCAGGCGAAAGCCGTATTCCACCAGGGTTTCCTTGCGCGAGCGGTCACCCTTGAACATGGCGCCGATCTGCGGAACGGTGACGTGGGATTCGTCGATCACTAGCAGGGCATTGCTCGGTAGGTAGTCGTAGAGGGTGGGCGGCGGCTCGCCCGGACCACGCCCCGACAGGTAGCGGCTGTAGTTCTCGATGCCGTTGCAGTACCCCAGTTCGAGGATCATCTCCAGGTCGAAGCGGGTACGCTGCTCCAGACGCTGCGCTTCGAGCAGGCGATTCTGGCTGCGCAGCCATTCGAGACGATCAGCCAACTCCAGTTTTATGTTCTCGATGGCGCCCAGCAGGGTCTCGCGCGGCGTGGCGTAGTGGGTCTTGGGATAGAAGGTGAAGCGCGGCAACTTGCGGATCACCTCGCCGGTCAACGGATCGAAGGCCGACAGACTCTCCACCTCGTCGTCGAACAGCTCGATGCGCACCGCTTCCAGGTCGGATTCCGCCGGGAAGATGTCGATGACGTCGCCGCGCACGCGAAAGGTGGCGCGGGCGAATTCCATGTCGTTACGGCTGTACTGCAACTCGGCCAGCCGGCGCAGGATGGTGCGCTGGTCGATGCGATCGCCGCGATCCAGGTGCAGGACCATCTTCAGGTAGGCCTCGGGACTGCCCAGGCCATAGATGGAGGACACCGAGGCGACGATGATGGCGTCCTTGCGCTCGAGCAGCGCCTTGGTAGCAGAGAGGCGCATCTGCTCGATGTGGTCGTTGATGGACGAGTCCTTCTCGATGAAGGTGTCCGACGACGGCACATAGGCTTCCGGCTGGTAGTAGTCGTAGTAGGAGACGAAGTATTCCACCGAGTTGTTCGGGAAGAAGGCCTTGAATTCGCCATAGAGCTGGGCGGCCAGGGTCTTGTTCGGCGCCAGCACCATAGTCGGGCGCTGCACCTGGGCGATGACGTTGGCAATGCTGAAGGTCTTGCCCGAGCCGGTCACGCCGAGCAGGGTCTGGTGCGACAGGCCCGCCTCCAGGCCTTCCACCATCTGGCGAATGGCTTCGGGCTGGTCGCCGGCCGGGGTGTAGCGGGTGGAAAGCTGGAATGCGGACATGGCTGCCTCAGTAGCGCGGAAATGCACGGACACCACCACGCTGACGCAAGGTCAGGGCGGTGTGGACGAGGAAAAGGCTGGAAGCCCCTAGATGAGGTCGCATGCGCCCCTTTGCAATCCGCCTGCGGCGCCGCACGTCAGGAAATCTCCTACCGAGGTCGGGTCGCGATGGTGCCTGCAGGGGGCTATACTCCTGGTTCCTAAGCGTTCCGCCCTTCCCTTCACCCCTCATTCGAGCCCCTGCCCCATGAGTTTGTTCTCCGCCGTCGAAATGGCACCCCGCGACCCCATCCTTGGCCTGAACGAGGCCTATAACGCCGACGCCCGTCCGCACAAGGTCAATCTGGGCGTGGGGGTCTACTACGACGAGCAGGGCCGCATTCCGTTGCTGCGCGCCGTAGCCGAGGCCGAGAAGCAGCGCGTGGCCGCCCAGGCGCCGCGTGGCTACCTGCCCATCGAGGGCATCGCCGCCTACGACCAGGCCGTGCAGCACCTGCTGTTCGGTGCCGAATCGAGTCTGGTGCGCGAAGGTCGCGCCATCACCGTGCAGGCCGTCGGCGGTACCGGCGCCCTGAAGATCGGTGCCGACTTCCTCAAGCGCCTGCTACCGGACGCCGTGGTCGCCATCAGCGATCCGAGCTGGGAAAACCACCGCGCCCTGTTTGAGAGCGCCGGCTTTCCCGTGCAGAACTATCGCTATTATGACGCCGCCAGCAATGGCCTGAATCGCGAAGGCTTCCTGGCCGATCTCAAGGCATTGCCAGAGCGCTCGGTGGTGGTGTTGCACGCCTGCTGCCACAACCCCACTGGCGTGGATCTGCAGCCGGCCGACTGGCAGGCGGTGCTGGACGTGGTCAAGGCGCGCAACCTGGTGCCCTTCCTCGACATCGCCTACCAGGGCTTTGGCGACGGCATCGAGGAAGACGCCCAGGCCGTACGCCTGTTCGCCGATTCCGGCCTGACCTTCCTGGTGTCCAGCTCCTTCTCCAAATCCTTCTCGCTGTACGGCGAGCGGGTTGGCGCCCTGACGCTGGTCAGCGAGAGCCGCGAGGAAAGCGCCCGGGTGCTGTCGCAGGTCAAGCGGGTGATCCGCACCAATTACTCCAACCCACCGACCCATGGCGCCACCATCGTCGCCACCGTGCTGAGCAATCCCGAGCTGCGCGCCCTGTGGGAAGCCGAACTGGGGGAAATGCGCCAGCGCATCCGCACCATGCGTAACGCCCTGGTGGAAGGCCTGGCCGCTGCCGGCGCCACCCGCGACTTCGCCTTCGTCAACGCCCAGCGCGGCATGTTCTCCTACTCCGGCCTGACCGCCGAGCAGGTCGAGCGGCTGAAGAGCGAATTCGGCATCTATGCGGTCAGTACCGGACGCATCTGCGTGGCCGCGTTGAACGAGCGCAATCTGCAGCCCACCATCCAGGCCATCGCCGCGGTATTGAAGGGCTGACGAAGGGCTTTCGGCGGCCCGTTTTTCTGGTGCCGCCGAGGCTTGACTTCCCGTTATCTATCAGTAAGATACGCCCCGTTGTTCCGCGATAGCTCAGTCGGTAGAGCAAATGACTGTTAATCATTGGGTCCCTGGTTCGAGTCCAGGTCGCGGAGCCAAAATTTGAAAAAGCCCGTAGCGGGTAACCGCTACGGGCTTTTTGTTTGGGTGCGATTTTCATCGTGTAGACGCAGTACCACCTCGGCTGCCAGGGAAGATCCGCGACTATCCCTCGCTGTTTCGCAAAGACCTTGGGGCCACAGCGATTCGCCATGTGGCTCAGGATCAACGCGACCGCAGTCGCCCAGACAGCGAGCTACTGCGTAACGGGCTGGGGACAACTACGGTGCAGCATCTCCAGATCCCAGGGCTTGGGCAGAAAGGTGGCACGAGCCGCAGAAGCCGGATTTTCGTCGCAATAGCCCGAAGTGATGACGATGGGCAGGCCCGCCTGGCGGTCACGTGCCTGAAGTGCCAGATCGACACCGCTCAGCAGGCCTGGCATCCGCACATCGGTAAAGAGCAGATCCAGCGTGGGCTGCGCTTCCTGCAGGAAGGCACAGGCCGCGTCGGCACTGCCGAAGGCATCCACCTGATAACCCCAGCCTTCGAAAAGCTCCTGCAATAGCTCTCGCAGAACAGGCTCATCCTCGGCGACTAGCACACGCTGGCGATTCATGAGCGGATCCTGTGATTGAAAGATTTGCAATGGTTTGACCATAGCAATTCGCTAGCGTCCTCAGCTATACGACCAAGGGTACTGTTGTACAAGAAAGGTACCCGCCTGGTCCGCGAGTCGACGAAACGGCTGAAGCGGTCCAAGTCTTGTACAGGATGCCGCCGTCGGACCGGGCAAAGGCGCCTTTGATGCGCCCGCCCCCCCTAAGCGAGACGGCTTTGCGTTAAGCTTGCGCCGCCGTTATCTACACCACAGGTTAGAGCCTTGGATCCGTCGTCTCGTCGTCATTGGATCAGCGATCTCAGCAGTACGATCCGAGCTCGTCCGGCGCAGGCTTACGGCCTCGCTCTACTGGCCTTCGCCCTGGCCTTGGGCGCACGTTTCGCCCTGGCCGATATCCTAATGCAGGGCTTTCCTTACCTGACCTTCTTTCCGGCGGTGATCCTGACCGCCTTCTTCTGCGGCACGCGTGCCGGCGTCCTCTGTGCAATGCTTTCCGGTCTCGCGGCCTGGTACTTCTTCATTCCTCCGGGCTGGACCTTCGATGTCGGTGCCCAGGGCTTTCTGGCCCTGGCCTTCTACGTCGTCATCGTCGGAGTGGACATCGCCCTGATCCACTACATGCACAGGGCAAGCGCCCGACTGCGCGCCGAGCAGCAGGTGATCCACGACCTCTACAACGTCCAGACGACGATGTTCCAGGAATTGCAGCACCGGGTGGCCAACAACATCCAGTTCATCGCCTCGCTGCTCATGCTGCAGCAGCTCAAGCTGCCCGGTGACAGCCAGGCCTCCCTGGCCTTGGAAGAGGCGCGCTCGCGACTGGAAAGCATCTCGCGCATTCATCGGCGCCTGCACGACCCCGCCGATGCCGACCAGCCAGTGGCTCACCACCTGCAGCTGCTCACCAGCGATCTGCTGGCCGCGGCAGGACAGTCCAATGTGTCCTGCGCCATCAACGCCGAGCCGCTGAATTTCGATCTCTCGCGCCTGACCACCCTGTCGATGCTGGTGGCGGAAGTGGTCACCAATTCCCTCAAGCATGCCTTCGAGGACAGCCAGCGCGGCCTGATCAGCATCAGCCTGCAACGTGAAGAAGATCAGCGCCTGCTGCTGCGTATCGCCGACAACGGTCGGGGCATGCCACAGCAGTTCAATCCGCGCACCAGCCAGCGCCTGGGCTTCAAGATCATCAACAGCCTGGCCGAGCAGCTCGGTGGCGAGGCGCGCTATCGAAATGACAATGGCACCGTCGTCGAGGTGCAGCTCGTAGCCTAGAGTCGGAGGCGTACCCAGACACCTGACAGGGCAAAAACCCTATACAATGCGCGGCTTTTCCAGCCAGGTGCCCCCGCCATGACCGCTCTACCGCCCTGCCCCCTCTGCGCATCCGAATACACCTATGCCGACGGTGATCAACTGATCTGCCCGGAATGCGCCCATGAATGGACGCCCGGTGAAGCCGGCGCCGGCGATGAAACCAAGGTGATCCGCGATGCCGTCGGCAACCCTCTGCAGGACGGCGACACCGTCAGCGTGATCAAGGACCTCAAGGTCAAGGGCTCGTCCCTGGTGGTCAAGGTCGGCACCAAGGTCAAGAACATCCGCCTGGTCGATGGCGATCACGACATCGACTGCAAGATCGATGGCATCGGTGCGATGAAGCTCAAATCCGAGTTCGTCAAAAAGGTCTGATCGTCGTACCGGGGTGTTCGCTGGCGGAGCGATGGCCTACCCTTGAGGCTCTTTTTCCCTGCCAAGGACTCTCCATGTCTTATCGCTTCCTCCGCCCGGCCCTGTTCCTTGCGCCTCTGCTGCTCGCCGGCCAGGCCTTCGCCCAGTCGGCGCCCAACAACGCCCAGGAACCGCAGCCGTCGGTCACGGAGAAGTATGGCGACTGGCAGGTGATCTGCCGCATCGCCCGCAACGCGGAGCGCTCCGCGCAGCTCTGCGCCCTGACCCAGCAGAAGGACAGCGCCAAGGGCCAGCGCATGCTGGTCACCGAACTACGCCCCAATCGCGAAGGCGTGGACGGCATCCTGGTGCTGCCGTTCGGCGTGGCCGTGACCAAGCCGATCTCGCTGCAGATCGACAAGCGCAGCCTGGAGAATCGCCCCTTCCATACCTGCATTCCCCAGGGCTGCGTGGTGCCGGTGGAGTTCGTCGGCGATGTCTTCAAGCAGCTGCAGCGCGGCGGTCGCCTGACCGTGACCACGCCGGTCGCCAATGGCGAGACCGCCAGCGAAAGCCTGTCGCTCAAGGGGTTCTCCAAGGCCTACGACCGGGCCAAGGAACTGACGAAGCCGCTGTAACCGCTACTGCACCGGCAGGAAATTGATGAACAGCAGACTCTGGGCGTAGTTGACGCCGATGCGCCGGTAGCGCTCGTCCAGCAACTGGGCGAGCAGGTCCAGCCGGGCGACGATCTTGCCGAACTCGGTGGCGAAGCTGAGGTTGCTGCCCTCCTCCGAGATCTCGTTGGCGAACAGCAGGGGTTCGCCGTCGGCATTCTTGCGCTGGCCCAGCAGCCAGGTGGCCTTCTCGATGTTGCGGGCGGCGTTGTTGACGAAGCGCGCATTCACCACATCGGTGATGTAGAACTCGGTGCGATTGCCATGGGCCGCGATGATCATGCTGCCAATGGCGTAGATGAAGGCGCCGACACGGTCGCCGTGATAGTCGTCGTCCAGCACGTAGCTCAGGGCCGCCACATCGCGTCGCCCGCCCAGGGCCGGCAGGCTGCGGCGCTGCTCGATGGCCGTGCGGATCTCCCGCTCGGCGCTGGCGGCATCGGGCAGGCCGGTCTTCTTCCACTCGGCCGGATTGCGCAGATAGAGCTTGTTCATCAGCAGGTACAGGCTCTGCAGGTTGGCCTGCATGGCAAGGGTAGCCATGCGATCGGAGCTGGTCTGCAGGAATTCGCTGGGGCGGGTCTTGCCGAATTGCTGGGCGATATCATGGGCGGCCTGGCGGCTGCAGCCAGTCAGACTCGCGAGCAGGAGGCCAATCACACACCCGAGACGAGCGACGGCTGTGAAGGTAGAGGCAGGCATGGAAGCTTCGGCAATGGAGGGCAGCCGAAGGGTAAAGCCTTCCTTGGCTGGCCTGCTGTGCGGCAGGCCAAGGAATGGGTTTTTCCAACCTTCAGTCGTTGCTACGGAAAACGAATAGCGGTGTCGCCTCACTGCACGGGTGAAGATGCAGGCATCGTTATCGGATGTAGCTCCCACCATTGATATCAAGAGTGGCGCCGTTTAATGAGCGCTGCGAAGGCCGTAGAACAAAGGCTACCAACTCGGCAAGTTCTTCCAGTGCAACAGCCCGGCCTATCGGGATATCCCGCGTCACAGCTTGCTGACCATGAATAGCCATGAAGCTTTCTGCCATTTCGGTACCCACCCAGCCAGGCGCTATAGCCACAGCAGTGATCCCGTCAGCGCCGAATGAGGTAGCAATAGATTTGGTCAGATTGATGAGTGCCGCTTTCGACGCCCCATACTGCATGGCATCAGCGGAATAGCCCCGCTGCCCGGCCCGGCTTGCCATATTGACGATGCGGCCACCTCCGTTCGACCTGAAATGGATTATGGCCTCCTTGCATAGGTCCGCTGCGGCAAAGAAATTGATCTGAAACTCTTTCCGCCAAGTCCCCTGCCATTCCGCAGGGGCAGCCTCCACCGAAACCTCGTTGCGCACACCTGCATTATTCACCAAGGCATCTATACGACCCGTAATCGCCATAGCTTGGTGCCACAATTCAAGAGGCCCACCCTTGGTTCCTAGGTCGCCACAAACGAGATGCCCAGCGCCACCGATACTGGCGAGCAGATGCTCGGCACGTCCTCTATCTCTACTGTAATGGATGATGACCTCGGCCCCTTGGCCAGCTATCTGCCGAACGATGGCCCCTCCAATATCGCCAGATGCGCCAGTGACCAATACCGTCTGACCAAGCAAGGGTTTGTTCATCTTTTTCTCTGGCAATAAGCGTCTGAACAGAAAGCATGCACTGGGTGGCACGCCGCTCCACCAGCCAAGACAGGGAGTGTCCAGCCTTGACTGGAGCCATAGCCGTCGAGGAAGTCCATGCGCGAGAGAAGCTTCAATTCGCCTCAATTCAACTGCCAGCAGGACGTTGGAGAGTGCTGACGCAGCAAAGCTGGCGCCTGTGACGCCAGCTTTGCCACCACCCGCCTGAGTCAGCCGTTGCTGGGGAAGGCGAACTGCGAGGCCTCATGGGTCTCACGTTGCGGCCAGCGCTGGGTGATGGTCTTGCGACGGGTGTAGAAGCGCACGCCGTCGGGGCCATAGGCGTGAAGGTCGCCAAACAGCGATCTCTTCCAGCCACCGAAGCTGTGGTAGGCCACCGGCACCGGCAGGGGCACGTTGATGCCGACCATGCCTACTTCGATCTGGTCGGCGAACAGCCGGGCCGCTTCGCCATCGCGGGTGAAGATGCAGGTGCCGTTACCGTATTCGTGGGCGTTGATCAGGGCGATGCCCTCTTCCAGGCTCTTGACCCGTACCACGCAGAGTACCGGCCCGAAGATCTCCTCCTTGTAGATGCGCATCTCCGGGGTGACCTGATCGAACAGGCAGCCGCCGAGGAAGAAGCCGTCCTCGTGATCGGCGACCTTGAGGCTGCGGCCGTCCACCACCAGCTTGGCACCCGTGGCCACGCCATCGGCGACGTAGCCGGTGACCTTGTCCAGGTGCGCGCCGGTCACCAGCGGGCCCATGTCCAGGCCACATTGGGTGCCCGGACCGACCTTGAGTTTCTCGATCTCCGGTACCAGGCGGGCGATCAGCGCATCGGCGACCTGATCACCGACGCAGACCGCCACCGAGATGGCCATGCAGCGCTCGCCGCAAGAGCCGTAGGCGGCACCCATCAGGGCATTGACGGTGTTGCCCAGGTCGGCATCGGGCATGACCACCGCGTGGTTCTTGGCGCCGCCCAGGGCCTGGACGCGCTTGCCCTTGGCCGTGCCGCGGGCATAGATGTACTCGGCGATGGGGGTGGAGCCAACGAAGCTCAGTGCCCTGACCTCGGGGGCGTCGATCAAGCCGTCGACGGCTTCCTTGTCGCCATGCACCACGTTGAGCACGCCCTTGGGCAGACCAGCTTCTTCGAACAGCTGGGCGATGGCCAGGGTGGAACTAGGGTCGCGCTCGCTGGGCTTGAGGATGAAGGTATTGCCGCAGGCGATGGCCAGCGGATACATCCACAGGGGCACCATGGCCGGGAAGTTGAAGGGGGTGATGCCGGCCACCACGCCCAGGGGCTGGAAGTCGGACCAGGTGTCGATGCTGGGACCAGCATTGCGGTTGTACTCGCCCTTGAGCAGCTCGGGGGCGGCAGTGGCGTATTCGACGTTCTCGATGCCGCGACGCAATTCACCGGCGGCGTCTTCCAGGGTCTTGCCATGCTCCTCGCTGATCAACTGGACCAGGCGCTCTTCGTTACTCTCCAACAGTTGCTTGAAGCGGAACAGCACCTGGGCGCGCTTGGCCGGCGGGGTGTTGCGCCAGGCCGGAAAGGCAGCCTGAGCGGCATCGATGGCCTGTTGCAGGGTGGCGGCATCGGCCAGGGGCACTTCGCGGATCACCGCGCCGGTGGAAGGGTTATAGACCGGCGCGCGGCGGCTGCCACCGTCGACCAGTTGGCCGCCGATGAGATGCTTGAGACTCATGAAGGGACTCCTTGTACGAGAGGTTGGCGCTCCCCAGGGGAGCGCCAGAAAAGGGAAATCAGTCGAGGCGGTTGAGGACGTCGCCGACGGCGGCGAAGACGCGGTCCAGGTCCTCGGGCTTGGCATTGAAGGTAGGCCCGAATTGCAAGGTGTCGCCCCCGAAGCGGACATAGAAGCCGGCCTTCCACAGGGCGATACCGGCCTCATAGGGGCGGATCACCGCATCGCCATCGCGCGGCGCGAGCTGCAGGGCACCGGCCAGGCCGCAGTTGCGGATATCCACCACGTGCTTGGCACCCTTGAGGCCATGCAGCGAGGCTTCGAACATCGGCGCCAGCTCGGCGGCCTGTTGTACGAGGTTCTCCCGCTCCATGAGCTCCAGCGCCGCCAGGCCTGCCGCGCAAGCCACCGGGTGGGCCGAATAGGTGTAGCCGTGGGGAAACTCCACCATGTGCTCCGGCGTGGCCTGATTCATGAAGGTGTCATAGATGGCGCTGCTGGCGATTACCGCCCCCAGGGGTACGGCGCCATTGGTGACCTGCTTGGCGACGTTCATCAGGTCTGGCGTCACGCCGAAGTATTCGGCGCCGGTGTGACGTCCCATGCGGCCAAAGGCAGTGATGACCTCGTCGAAGATCAGCAGGATGTCGTGCTGGGTACAGATCTCGCGCAGGCGTTGCAGATAGCCCACCGGCGGCACGATCACCCCGGCCGAACCTGACATGGGCTCGACGATGACGGCAGCAATGTTCGAGGCATCGTGCAGTTCGATCAGCTTGAGCAGTTCATTGGCCAACTCGACGCCACCGGTCTCGGCCATGCCCCTGGTGAAGGCCATGCCGGGTTGCAGGGTATGGGGCAGGTGGTCGACGTCCATGAAGGAGCCGTACATCTTCCGGTTGCCGCCGATGCCGCCCAGGCTGGTACCGGCGATGTTGACGCCATGGTAGCCACGGGCACGACCGATCAGCTTGGTCTTGGCCGGCTGACCCTTGATGCGCCAGTAGGCCCGCGCAAGCTTGACCGAGGTATCGGCGCTCTCGGAACCCGAGCCGGTGAAGAAGACGTGGTCCAGACCCGCCGGGGTCAGCTCGGCCATCTTCTCGGCCAGCTGGAAGGACAGCGGATGGCCGTACTGGAAGCCTGGCGAGTAGTCGAGGGTGCCCAGCTGACGCGCCACGGCCTCCTGGATTTCCTTGCGCGAATGCCCGGCGCCGCAGGTCCAGAGACCGGACAGGCTGTCATAGATGCGCCGCCCCTGATCGTCCGTCAGCCAACTGCCCTCGGCGGCCACCACGATGCGTGGATCCTTCTGGAAGGCGCGATTGGCGGTGAAGGGCATCCAGTGGGCGCGCAGATTGAGCTGGGCGGAGACGGGCGGGGAAACGGTCAGCGGCTGGTTCATGACAGGGCCTCGGGCGGGACGATGAGCCTGCAGAATGCGCCGCACCTTGCGTGAGTTAAATGGCTTTTTTCTTGCGCTTGAATTTATAAAAACTCACGCAATTTAGGTATCGGGCGTCTGCAAAATTTTTTTCCTCCGCCTCTCACCATCGTTTTATATCGAGAAAACAACGCCTTACCTCATCTTTGCAGCCGAGGCCCGCTTTGGCAGTCCGCTTCTTCGATGACGAAGGTCGTTGACAGCCCGATTTCGCCACTCCTAATCTGCATGCAGCGCTGAATACAAAAACACACACAAAAAAGCTTTTTTGCCTCCTGCCTATAACAATCGTCCAAATGGAGTAGCAGCTATGGCTCGGCGTCTATCGCGTTCGCAATCCCTTCGTGCAGTCCTGGGTAGTCTGGCAATCGCCGGCGCCCTGCTCTGGCAGCCGGCCGCTCAGGCCGAGCAGGCCGGTGTGTGGCAGCAGGTCCAGAAAGCCGGCGTCTTGAAATGCGGGGCCGCAGTCGCCGCGCCCTATGTGATGCGCGATGCCGCCTCGGCGAAATACAGCGGCTACTTCGTCGATCTGTGCCGCGACTTCGGCGAGCGGGTGCTCAAGGTCAAGGTGGAGTTCGTCGACACCAACTGGGACAACCTGGTCGCCGGCCTGCAGGGCGGCAAGTGGGATCTGGCCATGGCACTCAACCAGACCCCCGAGCGGGCCCTGGCCGTGGCCTTCAGCACGGCCGCCACCGACTATCAGATCTCGCTGTTGCTGAACAAGGACAACCCCAAGCTGGCCCAGGCCGGCGAGACCTTGGCGGACTACGACAAACCCGGCGTGACCTTCGCAGTGATGTCCGGTACGGCCGCGGACAAGGCGATCTCCGCCGTCATCAAGCAAGGGACCGTGATGCGTCTGCCCGGTATGGACGAGACACGTCTGGCGGTGATGTCGCGCCGCGCCGACGTGCTGGTCGACGCCAGCGACACCAATCACCTCTTCGCCATCGCCAACCCCACCTGGGCCAAAGAAGTGATGCCCAAGCCGGCGCTGGCCAAGCAGGGCGTGGCCTTCGGCGTGCGCCGCGACATCTCCTGGGCCGACATGCAGGTGTTGAACATCTATCTCACCCAGCGTCGCGAGACGGGTGAGATCGCCGCCCTCGTGGACAAGGCCTCCGAGCAGGTCAACGCCCAGAAAGCCCCGTAACCCGCCGCTGAGACAAAGGACTCGTCCTGACGAGTCCTTACCGGAGTTCGCCCCTATGAAAGCCGTTTCCATCATGCCGACGCCCCTTGCCACCGCCACGCCGGAGGCCCGCCCGGGTCCCGATGGCTTCGTCCAGTTCCAGCACGTGTGCAAGAGCTATGGCCCGGATCTCAAGGTCATGGACGACTTCTGCCTGGACATGCGTGCCGACGACCGTCTGGTGATCATCGGCCCGAGTGGCAGCGGCAAGAGTTCGCTGCTGCGCGTGATGATGGGGCTGGAAAGCATCCAGGACGGCCGCATCCACTTCCAGGGCCAGCCCTATATAGAAGGTCGCAACGGACGCAGTCAGGTGCTGGATCGAGAACTGCACCGGCAGATCGGCATGGTCTTCCAGCACTACACCCTGTTTCCCCACCTGTCGGTGCTGGGCAATCTGGTCCTGGCGCCCATGAAGGTGCGCGGGCTGTCCCGCGCGGAAGCCACCGAAAAGGCCCGGCTGTACCTCGCCCGCCTGGGCCTGGAAAGCAAGCTGCACGCCTACCCCAGCCAGCTCTCGGGTGGCCAGAAGCAGCGGGTCGCCATCGCCCGCGCGTTGATGCTCGAACCGGCGCTGATGCTCTTCGACGAGGTCACCTCCGCCCTCGACCCGGAAATGGTGATCGAGGTGCAGAACGTGATGCTGCAGCTGGCCGAGCAGCGCATGGCGATGATCATCGTCACCCACGACATGCACTTCGCCAAGCACATCGCGACCCGCGTGGTGTTCTGCGCCAACGGCCGGCCGGTCGAGGAAGGCCCGCCCGAGGAACTGTTCCGCCGTCCACGCGAGCCCCGTACCCGGGAATTCCTGGAAAAGGTCCTGCACCTGGATTGAGGACGGCGCCATGAACTACCAATTCGACTTCCATTTCCTCAACGGCACCCTGGGCCCGCTCTGGCAGGGCCTCAAGGTGACCCTGCAACTCGCCCTGGCCGCCAATCTCATGGGCCTGGTGCTGGGTTTCCTGCTGTGCCTGCTGACCCTGAACCGCTGGCGCCTGGTAAGGCTGCCCGCCCAGCTGTTCATCGAGTTCTTCCGCTGCACCCCGGTCCTGCTGCAGATCGTCTGGTTCTTCTATTGCGTGCCCATGCTGTTCAACGTCTTCGTCGACCCCATCACCATGGGCGTGCTGGCGCTGGGCCTGAACCTCACCGCCTTCAATGCCGAGGCCTACCGCGCCGGCGTACAGGCCGTGCCGCGTGAGCATCTGGATGCCAGCGTCGCTCTCGGCCTGGGACCACTGAACCGTACCCTCTATGTAGTGCTGCCGCAGGCGCTGCGCAGCGCCCTGCCGGTACTGATGACCAATGGCATAGGCATCCTCCAGCAGAGCGCCCTGGTCGCCATCGTGGCCGTGGCCGACCTGATGTACATCGGCAAGTCCATCGCCACCGAAGCCTATCGCCCGCTGGAAACCTACTCGCTGATCGCCCTGATCTACTTCGCCCTGTCCCTGCCGATCGCCCAGCTGGTGCGGTTCGTCGAACGCCGCCAAGACGCGGCCCTGGAGCGCTGAGATGGATATGCACCTCGACTTCTCCGTCGTCCTCGGCTACTGGCAGGTGCTGCTCAAGGGCCTGGGGCTGACCTTGACCATCACCCTCGGCTGCGCCCTGGTGGGCAGCCTGCTGGGCTTCGGGCTGAGCCTGGTCCAGCTGGCACCCAGTCGCCTGCTGCGGGCGCCGGTCCGGCTCTATGTGGAGTTCTTTCGCGGCACGCCATTACTGATCCAGCTCTTCTGGGTGTTCTTCTGCTTTCCCGTGGTGTTCGGCCTGTCGATCTCGCCCTATGTGTCGGTAGTGATCTCCCTGACCCTGTTCATGGCAGCCATCACCAGCGAGACCTTTCGTGGCGCCCTCAAGTCCATCGCCGGCGAACAGCACGATGCCTGCGTGGCCCTCGGCCTGACGCCCGGGGTGAAGGTGCTCTATGTAATCTTTCCCCAGGCGCTGCTGCGCGCCATACCGCCGCTGCTCTCGAACGTCATCAGCCTGTTCAAGGAAAGCGCCCTGATCTCCTCGGTCGGGGTGGCGGACCTAATGTTCGTCGGCCAGAACCTTTCCAACAGCACGGCGCGACCGGTCGAGTTCCTCTCGGCGGTCGCCGTCATCTACTTCTGCATCGCCTTTCCCCTGACCCGTCTGGTCGGTCTCGTCGAGGCCCGACTGCTGAGACGCTTCGCCTACTGAACCCCCATCCCCAAGAGGTAACTCCATGAACATGCACGGCATCCTTCCCGCTCTCGTCACCCCGTTCGACAAGGCCGGCAAGGTCGATTGCGCGACGCTCGCCTCCATCGTCGACTACCAGCTCAAGGCTGGGGTGTCCGGCTTCGTGGCCCTGGGCTCCACCGGCGAGTACTACGCCCTCGACAACGCCGAACGCCGCCTGGTCCTGCAGACGGTCAAGGAGGTAGCCGAAGGCAAGGGCACCCTGATCGCCAACTGCAACGGTGCCAGCACCCGGGAGGTGATCGAGCAGATTCGCCAGGCCATCGAATGCGGCTTCAGCAACATCCTGCTGGCCCCACCCTTCTATGCCCTGCCGACCCAGGAAGAGCTGATCAACCATTATCAGGTCGTGCTGGATACCTTCGCCGACATCAACGTCATCCTCTACAACTACCCCATCCGCACCAACGTCGAAGTCGGCACGTCGGTGCTGGAAGCCTTTCGCGATCACCCGCGCGTCATCGGCATCAAGGAAAGCTCGGGCAATCTGTTGCGCGCCATCGAGATCGGCGAGACCTTCAAGGGCGCCTACCAGTTGTCCTGCGGCTCGGATGACCAGGCACTGGACTTCTTCCTGTGGGGCGCCACCAGTTGGATCTGCGGGCCGGCCAACTGTTTCCCGGATCAGATCGTCGCCTTCCACAAGGCCTTCACCGCCGGCGACATCCAGGGGGCTCAGGCGGTCATGCGTTCGCTGTTCCCGGTGATGGCGAGCATGGAGCAGGGCAAGTTCATCCAGAAGGTGAAGTACGGATGCGAGCTGGCCGGGTTCAACTCGGGTAACGCGCGCCTGCCGCTGTTGCCGCTGAGCGACGCCGAGAAGGCCGACTTCCGCGCCGTCTTCGAAGCCTCGCAACGCTGATGGGATAGCCCACCCCGGCGCCAAGGGGGGTGGGTGGAGGATTTCCATGAACCCCAGCTTCGGCGGCTTCACAGGCCAGGCGCCGGAAAGGCCAGAGCCATACCACGTGGGTACCGTGGAGGCGCCTTTACCCGCCCGGCGGGATGGGTCGCCATCCGGTCCGCATGACAGGTCGTCATCCAGCGAGAGAGCACTATGAACCAGGAGTCAGGCGTTCCCCGGACCGCGATAGTGGTCGGGGGCGGTATCGTCGGGGTGTGCTGCGCCCTCTGGCTGCAACGGGATGGGCTGGCGGTGACGCTGGTCGACCCTGCCGCACCAGGCGACAGCACGGCCAAGTGGAGCTGTGGCCAGATGGCCGTCAGCGAGGTGGTGCCCCTGTCCAAGCCGGGCATCCTGAAGAAGCTGCCCGGCTGGTTGCTGGACCAGCGGGGTCCGCTGGCGCTACGGCCCAGCGCCTTGCCTGGCATCCTGCCGTGGTTCCTGAGATTCCTGGCCTGCGCCCGCCCAACGCGCATCCAGGAAATCGCCGCGGAACTGGCGACCCTGACCCGCGACGTCTACCGCGACTACGGGGTACTGCTGGAGGCCTGTCCCGACCGAAGCCTGCTCGGCGAGCGGCCCATCCTCGAAGTGTTCGACACGCCCCAGGGACTGGCCCAGGAGCGTCACCACTTCGAGTTACGCGAGCGCCTGGGTTTCCAGGTGGAAGAACTGGATGCCGCCGCCATCGCCGATCTGGAGCCAGCCTTCGCCGGTCGGTTCAAACACGGCCTGCTGTTTCCCGATTGGCGAGCGGTCAGCGATACCGAAGGCTTCATCGCCGCCCTTACCGACAGCTTCGAACAGGCGGGCGGCCGCCGGATTCGCGAGCGGGTGACGCGGATCGACGAATACCAGGGACAGGCCACCGGGGTGACGCTGGCCGACGGGCGCCGCCTGCCGGCCGAGCGGGTGGTCATCGCCGCGGGCAATGGCTCGCGGGCCTTCTTTGGCCAGCTCGGACTTTCGATACCCCTGGCAGGAATCGCCGGCTACCAGGTGGTGCTGCCAGAGCCCGAAGTCGAGATCCGCCACTCCACCATCTATGCCGATGGCGGCTTCTGCTTCGCGCCCATGACCCGCGGCCTGCAGATCGGCGGCACCATCGAATTCGCCGGCGAGGGCGCCAAACCCAACTTCGCCCGGGCCGACATCATTCTGGAAAAGGCCCGGCGCGTGCTGCCGCAGCTGCGGACCACGGATTTCGAATATGGCGTGGGCTATCGGCCCTTCCTGCCCGATACCAAGCCGATCATCGACCGCAGCCAGCGCCTGACCAATGTATTGCTCGCCTTCGGTCACGGCCAGCTCGGCCTGACCCTGGGCGCTACCACGGGACGGCTGATCGCCGATCTCGCCGGGGGACGCACGAGCACCCTCGATCTCCACCCTTTCCGCGCTTCGCGCTTCTGACAGGACTTCGCTGATGGTTCGCTACGACCACCTGTACATCGATGGCCACTGGGTTCGCCCATTGCGCGGCGGCACCTTCGAGACCCTCGATCCGGCCCTTGAGACTCCCCTTGCCCAGGTCGCCGCGGCGACCGCCGAGGATATCGACCTGGCTGTCCACGCGGCCCGTCGCGCCTTCGACGAAGGCCCCTGGCCGCGGCAGAGCGGCGCCGAACGGGCGACCGTGCTGCGCCGCATCGCCGCGATGATCCGCGAGCGCCAGCAGTCACTCGCCGAGCTGGAGGTGCGCGACAATGGCAAGCCACTCCCCGAAGCCCTGTGGGACATCGGTGACGCCGCCGGCTGCTTCGATTTCTACGCCGACCAGGCCGAACGCCTGGACCGGGACCGCGAGCGAACCATCGCCTTGAGCGATGCGCGCTTCAGCGCCGTCGCCCGGCAAGAGCCCATCGGGGTGGCCGGCGCCATCATCCCCTGGAATTTCCCACTGCTGATGGCGGCCTGGAAGGTCGCTCCAGCCCTGGCCGCCGGCTGCACCCTGGTGCTCAAGCCGTCGGAGCTGACTCCGCTGACCGCCCTGGAACTGGCCGGCATCTGCGACCAGGCCGGATTGCCGCCCGGGGCCCTCAACGTGGTCACCGGCCTGGGCGCGGACGCGGGCGCCCCGTTGGCCGAGCATCCGGCCGTCGACAAGCTGGCCTTCACCGGCAGCGTGCCCACCGGCAGCCGGATCATGCAGGCTGCCGCGCGCGACATCAAAAACATCAGCCTGGAGCTGGGTGGCAAGTCGCCCTTCGTCATCTTCGCCGACGCCGAGCTCGACGCCGCCGTCGAATGGATCCTGTTCGGCATCTTCTGGAATCAGGGCGAAGTCTGCTCGGCCACCTCGCGTGTGCTGGTGCAGCGCGACCTCTATGAGCCGCTGCTGGAACGCCTGGCGCAAGAGGCCCAGCGCATCACCATGGGGCAGGGTCTGGAGGCGGGCGTGCTGCTCGGTCCGCTGGTGAGTCGCGGTCAGCACGAGAAGGTACTCGCCGCCATCGCCCGCGGCCGCGAAGAAGGCGCTCGCCTGGTCACCGGCGGCGAGCGCCCGGCGCACCTGACCACCGGGTACTACGTGCAACCCACGGTCTTCGCCGACGTCGCCGAGGACAGCTGGATCTGGCGCGAGGAGATCTTCGGTCCGGTGGTCTGCGTGCGGCCCTTCGACGATGAAGCCGAGGCGGTACACAGCGCCAACGACTCCCGCTTCGGTCTGGCCGCTGCCGTGATGTCGCGCGACCTGGCCCGCTGCGAGCGGGTAGCCCGGGCCCTGCGCGCCGGTATCGTCTGGATCAACTGCTCGCAGCCAACCTTTACCGAGGCCCCCTGGGGCGGCTACAAACAGAGCGGCATCGGCCGCGAACTGGGGGAATGGGGCTTGCAGAACTACCTGGAAACCAAGCAGATCACCCGCTACGACAGCGACCAGCCCTGGGGCTGGTACATCAAGTAGGACAGCTACCATGCGCTGGAAGAAAACGTTACAGCTGGCCGACGTCCACTGCGAAGGCGAGATCGGCAAGGTCATCACCGGAGGCGTGTTGGACGTGCCCGGCCGGACCATGCTCGACAAGATGAATTACCTCAACGAGGTGGACGACAGCCTGAGGCGCCTGGTGACCCTGGAACCGCGCGGCTGCCTGCAGATGTCGGTCAATCTGCTGCTGCCGCCGACCCGCCCGGAGGCCCAGGCAGGGTTCATCGTGCTGCAGGCGGACAAGGCTCATCCCATGTCGGGCAGCAATTGCATCTGCGTGGTCACCGCGCTGCTGGAACTGGGCATCCTGCCAATGCAGGAGCCACTGACCACGGTCACGCTGGATACCCCGGCCGGGCTGGTGGTGGCCCAGGCCGAGTGTCGCGATGGCCGCTGCCTGAATGTCTCCCTGGACATGGTACCGGCCTTCGTCGAAGCCCTGGATCTGCAGGTGCCTACCGCTCAACATGGCACCCTGACAGTGGACATCGCCTTTGGCGGCGTCTATTACGCGCTGATCGATGTCGATCAAGTCGGGCTGAGCATCGCACCGGAGCATGCCCGAGCCCTGGCCGAACTGGGCGTGGCGCTCAAAAGCGAGATCGGGCGGCAGGTCCGCCTCCAGCATCCGCTGCTGCCCAGCGTCAACGAGATCGCCTACGTGATGTTCCGCCACCGGCTGGACGCTCGCACCTACCAGACCTGCACCACCCTGCCACCCGGGCGGGTGGATCGCTCGCCCTGCGGCACCGGCAGCTCCGCGAATCTGGCCACCCTCGCGGCGCGCGGACTGGTCAAGGTAGGCGATCAGCTCACCTCACGCTCGACCATTGGGGGCGAATTCACCCTTGGTCTGCGCGGACTGACCGAGGTGGCCGGCCGGCCCGCGGTCCTGCCGCGGGTCACGGGGCGCGCCTGGCTGTATGGTCTGCAACAGCTGGGTATAGATCCCGATGATCCTCTTGCCGCCGGCTTCATGCTCAGTGACACCTGGGGCGCGGGCTTCGGTTAGCGCAGCAGGTGCGATGCTAGACTGGCCCTCCCCCACCTTTGAGCGTGAAGACCTTCTCGATGGCCCCCAAAGACGCCGATCCTGCCGTTGCCGCCCGCCGTCACGGTGGCCGCTATATCTATGAGGAACTGCGCCGGCAGATCCTCACCCTGCAGCTAAAGCCGGGCATGCCACTGGACGAGACCTCGCTGGCGACCCAGTTCGGGCTGTCACGCTCACCGGTACGTGACGCCCTGGCACGGCTGGCGAGCGAAGGACTGGTCACCATTCTGCCTAACCGCACCCTGCTGGTGACGCCTTTCGAGATCGAGGAATTTCCCAATTACGTGTCCGCGCTGGACCTGCTGCAGCGCGCCGTCACGCGTCTGGCCGCCATTCGCCGTACGCCGGGCGAGCTGGAAGCGATCAAGCAGGCCGACGTGCGTTATCTGGACGCGGTAGCCAGCGGTGACTTCCAGGCCATGTCCGAACTGAACAAGGCCTTCCACCTGGAGATCGCCCGTGCCGGCAAGAACGCCTACCTCACCGCCAGCTACGACCGCCTGCTGGGCGAGGGGCAGCGGCTGCTGCACCTGCACTTCGACTACATCATGAACAGCGCAGGTTCCACCCGGCTCGGTCGCGACCATGACCGCATCGTCGCCGCCATCGAACGCCAGGATGGCGACGAGGCCGAAGCGGCAGCCCACGAGCACACCATGTTGTTTCGCCAACGCTTCGTCAGCTTCCTCGAGCAGAATCTCCTGCGCAACATGGCAGTCGGCTAGCAAGGATGCGCTGGGGTCCGAACCTTGCCAGGCAGGTCAGGCGGCTCAGAATGAGCTTATGCCAAGCCCCATCCTAGAGCGGTTCTAGCATGCAGATTTCATCCTTGGAAATATTCTGCAAAAAGAAATTCTGATTAGCGATCAATAATTTATTTGAAATACTTTAAGCTGGCCGCCCGCCGCTGTAGTCCCGTGGCGCCGAGGCTTGCTCGCCTCACCTCTCTTCCCGGCCTGTAGTTTTGCCGGGCGCGGTAGCCTGTCCGCCGTCTCTACCGCGTGCCCAATCTGTCCGCTTCTCAGACCCGTGCCCCTCTCCGAGGCTGAGCGCGTGGTTTGCCTATTCCTCAAGGAAACCCTCCAATGCTGATTCAGCTCAACTGGATCCGCGGCCTGGCGGCCGTTCTCATCGTTTTTCACCACATGACCGTGGGCAGCTACCAGACCACCGAACATCAGCAGATCGCCCTGAACCTGCTGTCGCTGGAAACCACCTGCATCTTCGTCGCCCTCTCCGGCTTCTTCTTTCGCTACAACCTGGGCAAGTACAGCTATCAGGTCTATCTGGGCAAGAAGCTGCAGAACGTCATCCTGCCCTATCTGCTGATCTCCATCCCCGCCGTGCTGCTCTACGTTTCCGGACTCAAGCAGGACCACGAGTGGATCGACATGAATGCCTTCCACGACTGGCCGCCCTTCGCCCAGACCGCCCTGCTGCTAGCTACCGGCGCCCATCTGGGGCCACTGTGGTTCATTCCGGCCCTGACGCTGATTTTCCTGCTCGCGCCCGCGCTTGAATGGATCGTCAACCGCGGCCTCTTGCCCGCGGCGACCATGGTTGGCCTGGTCTATTTCCTCATTTCCGAACGCCCGGCCAATGACGCCGATCCGCTGCTGGCGGCACTGCACTTCCTGCCGATCTATCTGTGCGGCATGCTGGCCTGCGAACAACGCGAGCGCCTGCAGCGGCCCCAGGCGCGCTACTGGCTACTGGCGGCCCTGCTACTGTTGAGCGGCGCCGCGGTGTTGAACAGCGCCTTCTATGGCCTGCAGAAACTGGCGCTGTGCTTCCTGCTCTTCGCCGTTTTCAGCCAGCAGATCCGGGTCCCGGGTCGGACCGAGAGCCGGATGGCCAAGGGCATGGCCCTGCTTGGTGCCTACAGCTTCGCCATCTACTTCCTGCATGGCTATCTCGCGGGTGCCTATCGCATGCTCGGACGGCTGCTGGGTGAGCAGAACTTCGCCCAGTACCTGGGCACGCGCCTGTGCCTGACGCTGATCACCCTGCTTTGCTGTATCGCGGCGGTCTGGGTGGTCAAGTACCTGACCCGGGAGCGCAGTCGCGCCCTGATCGGCGCCTGAGGCCGGTCGCTGGCGCCCGTCACCGAGGCGCCTTATGCTGTCCCGCATTTGCGGTGGCAGTCATGAAGACGACGCGCAAGGCCCTGCTCGCCCAGGTCGGCGATTTCGAGATCCGCCTGTTGCGGCTGTTCAAGACGGTGGTGGAATGCGGCAGCTTCACTGCCGCCGAAGGCCGATTGGGAATCACCCGCTCGGCCATCAGCCTGCACATGAACGATCTGGAAAAGCGCCTGGGCATGCGCCTTTGTCAGCGCGGTCGCGCCGGTTTCTCGCTGACCGACGAAGGCCGCGAGGTGCTCAAGGCCAGCCAGTCGCTGTTCGCCGCCCTGGAAGGCTTTCGCAGCGAGGTCAACCAGCTGCACCAGCACCTGCGTGGCGAACTGAACCTCGGCATCATCAACAACCTGGTCACCCAGCCGCGCATGCGCATCACCCATGCCCTGGCCGCCCTCAAGCGCGCTGCGCCCGACGTGGTGGTCAACATCGGCATGACCCTGCCCAGCGAGATCGAGACCGGCGTGCTCGATGGCCATCTCCACCTGGGCGTGCTGCCGCTGATCAATGCCCTGGCCGGCCTGGAGTACCTGCCGCTCTACGAAGAGCGCGCCCTGCTCTACTGCAGCCGCAGCCATCCGCTGTTCGAGATGGCCGACGCGGCGCTGGACGAGGGCATCCTGGCGACCCAGGACGCGGTTGGCCCCAATCATCTACTCAATCAGGAAGGGCATGAGCGCCATGCCGCCCTGAATTGCACGGCGCGCGCCTCGGATCGCGAAGGCGTGGCCTTTCTCATCCTCACCGGTTGCTATATCGGCTATCTGCCCGATCACGTCGCCCAGCCCTGGGTGACTCAGGGTCAATTGCGCGCCCTCGACCCCGACCGCTTCCACTTCGACACCACCCTGGCCGCCGTCACCCGCAAGGGACGGCGGCCCAACCTGGTGTTGGAGCGCTTTCTCGAAGCCCTGGCGGAAACCGTCTAGTTGGCGCTGCGGGTCGGACGGACGACGATCTCGTTGACGTCGACGTCGTCCGGCTGCTCGATGGCATAACGCACCGCTCGGCCAATGGCCGCGGGTTGCAGCGCGATGGCACGATAGTCCTCCATCATCGCCCGTGCCGCGGGATCGGTGATGGTGGACGCCAGCTCGCTTTCCACCACGCCCGGATGGATGCAGGTGACCCGCAGATCCTCACGTTCCTGCCGCAGTCCTTCGGAGATCGCCCGTACCGCATGCTTGGTAGCACAGTAGACCGCTGCCGTGGGCACCACCGACAGGGCACCGATGGAGCCCAGGTTGATCACGTGGCCGGCCCCGCGGGTGGTGAATTCCGGCAGCACCGCGGCGATGCCGTTGAGCACGCCCTTGATGTTGACGTCGACCATCTGCATCCATTCCTCCGTCTTGAGGGACGCCATGGGCGACAGCGGCATGATCCCGGCATTGTTGACGATGACGTCCACCCGCCCCCAGCGCTCCCGGGCCGCCTGCACGAAGGCAACCATGTCGGCGCCATCGGTGACGTCCAGCCGGCGGCAGGCGACCTCCCCGCCAGCCGCGTTGAGCTCGGCCGCCAGCGCCTCCAGCCTGTCGATACGGCGGGCGCCGAGCAGCAGCTTGCAGCCGGCAGCGCCCAGTTCGCGAGCGATGCCCGCCCCTATGCCACTGGAAGCGCCGGTGATGAGTACGACCTTGTCGATAGCCATGAATGAGTCCTCTTGGATGACTTCAGGGTTTCACTGGTATAGCCACGCCCCGCTCGATCCCGGGTTACGGACGCGGGGCGTCCAGGCTTGCCAACACCTTAGCGACCGCGCATTGTCGTGATAAGCCGCCGCCCCCTGACTGCCTTGGTTAGCCGGACTTACCAATGGAAACGGACCTGAATCTCCTTAAGGTTTTTATCGCCGTGGCAACGGCGGACAACTTTCGCGTGGCGGCAGACCGCCTGGGCGTCAGTCGCTCAGCAGTAAGCCAGGCCATCCGCCGTCTGGAAGACGAACTGGGCAGCTCCCTGGTGCAACGCACCACTCGCAGCGTGCGCCTGACCGAAGCCGGCGAACGCCTGCAGCGCCAGATCGCGGGGCCTCTGGCGGGTCTGCTCGGCGCCCTGGAAGACGCCAGCCACGCGGGGCCACCGCGCGGGTTGCTGCGGGTTGCGGTCACGTCCATCGCCGAACGCTTTCTCGACGGTCCCCTGCTGGCCGACTTCATCGTAGCCTATCCCGAGGTGACGCTGGATATCACGGTCACCGACGAGGAATTCGATATCGTCGCCCATGGCTTCGATGCCGGCGTGCGCCTGGGCGAGGTGATCGAACAGGACATGATCGCCATCCCGGTAACCGGCGCGCAGCGTGAGGTAGCGGTGGCGACACCGGCCTATTTCGCCCGCCATGGCCGCCCTGGGCATCCGCGTGAGCTGTCGGACCACCGCTGCATCGGCTGGCGCCCGGCGCCGGAGGTGGCGCCCTGGCGCTGGGAGTTCAGCGAGAACGGTAGAGCCTTCGACGTGGCCGTTTCGCCCCGGATCACCACCAATGACATGCTGCTGATGGTGCGCACGGCTTTGGCCGGTGGCGGCATCACCTTCGGCATGGAGGACACCTTCCGGCCCTATCTGGACCGTGGCGAACTGGAGCGGGTGCTGGAGGATTACCTACCGCCCTTCGCCGGCTTCTATCTCTACTACCCGAGTCGCCACAACCTGGCGCCCAAGTTGCGGGCGCTGGTGGAGCATGTGCGGGGGTATCGGGAGAAGAACGAGGGGTAGGCCGGAATGTGGGCTGCCCTCACCCAGGCCCTCTCGCGGAGGGAGAAGGGGCGACCGCCTGACACCGCGCAGGGTGGAAAACGGCGCAGCCTTTTCCACCTGGCACGAAGGCAGGCCCTGTTGGGCTTTGGCGCTGGAGCCGCCTCAACCCAACCTACAGGACGCGTAGGTTGGGTTGAGTGCAGCGAAGCCCAACATCACCCGCCAGTCATAAGGGCCCCAGGATCCACCGATCGATGGCCTGGGCCAGGCCGTCTTCCTGGTTGCTGGCGGTGACCTGGTCAGCGGCTTCGCGGACCGCCGCACCGGCCTGGCCCATGGCGATGGCCAGGCCCGCCTGGCGGAACATGGGCACATCGTTGCTGCCATCACCGATGGCCGCTGTCCGCGCCACGGGTACGCCCGCGGCCTGCGCCAGCTCGATGAGGGCGTCGCCCTTGTTGGCCTTGGGGTGGGTGATGTCCAGGTAGTAGAGCTGGGAACGCAGCACCGTGGCGCCCTCCCCCAGCCGCTCGCCTAGCTCACCCTCCAGGGCTTCGAGGCCCGCATGGTCGCTACCAGCGGCGACGATCTTGTCGACCCGATCCAAGTAGGGTTCGAAGGAGTCCACCACGGTCGGCCCATATCCCAGCGCCCGGGTCTCACGCGGGACGTAGGCGCCCTGCCCGTCACGCGTCAGCCAGAGGTCATCGGCGAACAGCCAGACCTCGAAGGTTTCACGGTCCAGCCGCTCCAGTACCTGGCGGGTCACGGCTTCGGCCAGGCGATGGGCACGGATCAGGGTGCCGTCCGCCTCCACCAGATTGCCACCGTTGAAGCCGGCCACCGCCTGGTGGATTCCCAACTGCCGTACCAGCGGCAGCAGTGCTCGCGGCGGACGACTGCTGACCAGGGTAATGGCCTTGCCAGCCGCCTGCAGCCGCTTGACGGCAGCCATCACCGCCTCGCTCAGGCTCTTGTCGTCACGCACCAGGGTGCCGTCGATATCCGACACCAGCAGATCAATGGGGATCAGGTCAGCGGATGCCATGAGCGGCCATCCTTCGTCAGGAGTTCATCGGCACCGGCGGGGCCGGCACTGCCTGCGGCATAGCTCTCTACTTCGCCGCCCTGCCTCCAGGCGTCGAGGAAAGGTTGCACGGCGCGCCAGCCGTTCTCGATGTTGTCGGCGCGCTGGAACAGCGTCTGGTCACCGATCAGCGAGTCGTAGATCAGGGTTTCGTAGCCGGTGGACGGCTGCATCTCGAAGAAATCGGTATAGGCAAAGCCCATGCGGATGTTTTCCAGCTCCACCAGAGGGCCCGGACGCTTGGCGTGGAAATCGAACCACATGCCTTCGTCGGGCTGGATCTGGATGATCAGGTAATTGGGCCGCATCCGGTCGATCTTGGTATCGCGGAACTGCGCATAGGGCGCGTGCTTGAAGCAGATGGCGATCTCGGTGTCGCGCGCGGTCAGGCGCTTGCCGGTGCGCAGGTAGAACGGTACCCCTGCCCAGCGCCAGTTGTCGACGAACAACTTGAGCGCCACATAGGTCTCGGTCTGGCTGTCCGGGTCGACGCGCTCTTCTTCGCGATAGCCCCGCACCGGCTTGTCGTTCATCGTCCCGGCGGCGTACTGGCCACGTACCGAATTGGCCAGGGCCTCTTCGGTGGTCTGGGGGCGGATGGCGCCGACCACCTTGGCCTTTTCATCGCGCACCGAGGTGGCGTTGAAGGACGCCGGCGGCTCCATGGCGACCATGGCCAGCAGCTGGAACAGGTGATTGGGCACCATGTCCCTCAGGGTGCCGGTCTTCTCGTAGAAGTCACCACGCGACTCCACGCCCACGGTTTCCGCCGCGGTGATCTGCACGTGATCGATGTAGTGGTTGTTCCAGAACGACTCGAACAGCGCGTTGGAAAAGCGGCTGACCAGGATGTTCTGTACCGTCTCCTTGCCCAGGTAGTGGTCGATCCGATAGATCTGCTCCTCTTCCATGTTTGCCAGCAGGCGCTGGTTCAGCGCCTGGGCACTGGCCAGGTCGGCGCCGAAGGGCTTCTCCACCACCAGCCGGCGATAGGCGTCCCCGCTCTCCTTCAACAGTCCCGCCTTGCCCAGGCGCTCGGCCACATCGCCAAAGAAGCGCGCGGCAGTGGCCAGGTAGAAGACGGCATTGTCAGTATCGGCCTGGGCAATGCGCTCGCCCACCGCTGCATAGGTGGAGTCCTCGAGGAAGTCGCCCTGCAGATAGCGGATGCGCCTGCGCAGCCGGCCCCAGAGGTCAGGATCCAGCGCCTCGTCACGGGACTTGCCCTTCGCTTCGGCCTGATCACGGATAAAGGCTTCCAGGCGGTCAGCGAAGCCCTCGTCGGTATTGGGATTGTGGTCGACGCCGATGATCTGGGTACGGTCGTCGAGCAACCCGTCGCGCAGGAGGTTGTATAGCGAGGGAATCAGCAAGCGCTTGACCAGGTCACCATTGGCGCCAAAGAGGAACAGCGTGGCTGGCGGTGCAGTGGGGGCTTTGGTGCAGGAGCGCCGTTCCTGGGAAGCGGTGCTGGGGGAGACGGCAGGAGAATCGGTCATGACAGGGCCTTATCCACGAGGGCGGCTGGTGCCGTCCCCCGGGACGCGGCCCGTGGCCGCTCCACAGGGGAACGGCCAGGGTTTTACTGCGGGATTTCGACGTGGCCGCCGAAGCCGAAGCGCATGGCCGACAAGAGCTTGTCGGCGTAGGTAGCCTGCTGGCGGGAACGGAAGCGCGCATAGAGGGCAGCGGACAGGACGTTGACCGGTACCGCTTCTTCGATGGCGGCCTCGATGGTCCAGCGACCTTCGCCGCTGTCGGCCACCGAGCCGGAGAACTTCTCCAGTTCGACGTCGCCGGCCAGGGCCTGGGCGGTCAGGTCCAGCAGCCAGGAGGACACCACGCTGCCACGACGCCAGACCTCGGCGATGTCGGCCAAGTCCAGGTCGAAGCGCTCGTCTTCCGGCAGCTTGTCGCTGTTCTTCATCTTGAGAATGTCGAAGCCCTCGGCGTAGGCCTGCATCAGGCCGTATTCGATGCCGTTATGCACCATCTTGACGAAGTGACCCGAACCAGCCGGACCGGTGAAGATGAAGCCACGCTCGGCACGTTCGTCCGGCGCGTTGCGACCACGGGTGCGCTCGATGCTGCCATAGCCAGGGGCCAGGGCTTCGAAGATGGGCTCCAGGCGCTCGACGGCCTCGGACTTGCCGCCGATCATCATGCAGTAGCCACGCTCCAGACCCCAGACACCACCGGAGGTACCGACGTCGACATAGTCGATACCCTTCTCGGCCAGCATCTTGGCGCGACGGATGTCGTCCTTGTAATAGGTGTTGCCACCATCGATGATCACGTCACCGGGAGCCAGGCGGTCGGCCAGCTCGGCGATGGTCTGCTCGGTCGGCTCGCCGGCAGGCAGCATGACCCAGATGGCACGGGGCTGCGCCAGGGCAGCGATGACGCCATCGAGACCGTCGGTGGCGATGGCGCCTTCCTTGCCGAGGTCGGCCACGGTATCGGCACTGCGGTCGTAGACCGCGACTTCATGTCCATGCTTCATCAAGCGCCGTGCGATGTTGCCGCCCATGCGGCCCAGTCCGATGATTCCCAATTGCATGCTGATGACTCCTTGAGGTCAGGCGACCGCCGCCTCGACCAGTTCGACTATTTGTTGCAGACCGGCGTCGATGTCGCCGCCCTTGATATGCACGCGCAGGTAGCGCCGTCCCCGTTCGGCCAGTACCTCGAGGTCGCCCTTGGCCTGGGCGGCCTCGACGACGCCAAAGCTCAGACCCCGCCCTGGAATTTCCAGGTCGTTCTGGGCATCGGCGGTAATCTGGATGAACACACCCGAGTTGGGACCGCCCTTGTAGGCCTGCCCCGTGGAGTGCAAAAAGCGGGGGCCGAAGCCGCCGACGGTCGCTACGCGCTTGCTGTCGCGAATGCTATCACGCATGGCCCCCAAGGCCTCCTCGTGCACGGCATTGCGCTCGAGATAGGCCAGCACGGCCAGGTAGTCGCCGGGCTGCAGGCGTGCCAGGTGCGCCTTGATGGCCGCCCGGGCGGTGTCCTGCCCTTGCAGATCGGCGTCGCCGAACAGGGCCAACGCACCTTCCTCCAGCAGCGGCTCGTCACCGGCCAGGCGACCGTCGCGCTCATAGCCATCGGTGAGGGCGCGGGTCTTGATCTTGCTGGCCTCCACGTCGGGCTGATCGAACGGGTTGATGCCGATGACCGCACCGGCCACCTCGGTGGCTACTTCCCAACGGAAGAATTCCTGCCCGATCAGCTCAGGGCGAGCGAGCCGGATATCCACCACCGGATGCCCTGCCGCAGCCAGCGCCTGCAGGCGGCTATCGCGCTCGGCATCCTCCTCACCGTCCAGCACCAGACTGACGAATACCCGATCCGTGCCATAGACATCCGGTGCGCCAAGGGGCTCCAGATCTACCGGGATAATGCCCTTGCCCTGCTTGCCGGTGCTTTCGGCGAGCAGTTGTTCCAGCCAGGCGCCCAGACTGGCCACTCCCGGCGAGGCGATCAGAGTGACCTTGTCTCGGCCGGCGCGTACTGCCTCGCCCAGTACCACGCCGAGGCGGATACCAGGGTTGATGGCAGGAGGCGCACTGGGGCTGCAGGCCAGAACCATGGGCTGGGTCACCTGGAAGAAGTCGGCCACCGAATGGCCGAGCAGCGCCAGGGGCACCATGCCGAACACCGACAGTACCGAATAGCGCCCGCCGATATGGGGGTCGCCCTGGAAGATGGCGCGATAGCCCTCCGCCGTGGCGCTGGCCTCGAGTTTGGAGCCAGGGTCGGTAATGGCGACGAAGCGGCGTTGCACCTCGTCCGAGCCCAGCGTCCGCTCGACAGCCTGGTGAAAATAGGCGCGCAGGATTTCCGGCTCCAGGGTCGAGCCGGACTTGCTGGATACCAGGAACAGCGTCTTGTGCAAATCCAGTTGCTCTTCCAGGGCAGCGATCTGCGCCGGATCGGTGGAATCGAGCACCTTGAGGTCGAGTCCACCGGTGGCGGTACCCAGGGTATTGGCCAGCACTTCCGGGCCCAGACTCGAACCGCCCATGCCCAGCAGTACCACGGTATTCAGGCCTTCCTCGCGTACGGCGTCGGCCAGGGCGCTGAGCGCGACCGGATCGGCCTGGCGACCCTGGGCAGCGGCTAGCCAACCCACCCACTGGTCCTCGTCGCGACCGGTCCAGAGCGAGGCATCGCCCTGCCACAGCCGGCGCGACCAGCCTTCACGCCGCGCCTCGTCGAGGCGGGCCTCGACGGCTTCATGCAGATCGTGCGGCAGACGATAGTCCGCGGCATTCAGGCGCTCGCCGAGAAAATCGAGGCGCTTCTGCCCTACCGCGCCCAACAGGGCATCGGCGGCGTCCTCGAATTGCCGGGCGCCGTCCTTGACCAACCGCTTGGCCACGCCATCGAGATCCAGCTCGAAACGGGCAGTCGCATCCACCACCCGTTGTGCCGCTTCGATGTCGGTGCTCAGCATGGGCGCTGCCGTGCCATGATCACGGAAGGCATCCATGGTCTTGGGTGGCATGGTGTTGACGGTATCCGGACCGATTAGCTGATCCACATAGAGGGTATCGGGATAGGCCGGATCCTTGGATCCGGTGGAAGCCCACAACAGGCGTTGCGGATGAGCACCCTTGGCTTCCAGCACCTTCCAGCGTGGCGACTGGATCAGGCGCAGGTAGTCCTGATAGGCCAGCTTGGCATTGGCGATAGCGATCTTGCCACGCAACTCGGCCAGCTCGCCGTCACCGCCCTTGCGCTCGTCGATCAGCTTGTCCAGCACACCATCGACCCGACTGATGAAGAAACTGGCGACGCTGGCGAGACGACTGATGTCCTTGCCCTGGTGCAACCGCGCTTCCAGACCCGCGATATAGGCTTCCGCTACCGCCATGTAGGCATTGCGATCGAACAGCAGGGTCACATTGACGTTGATACCCTCCTCGATCAATTTGCGGATGGCCACCGCCCCCTCGGGCGTACCAGGTACCTTGACCATCAGGTTGGGCCGATCCACCGCCTGCCAGAGGCGCCGGGCCTCCTCCAGGGTGGCACGGGTATCCAGCGCCAGATAGGGCGAGACTTCCAGGCTCACATAGCCATCACGCCCTTCGAGGCGGTCATAGACCGGCCGCAGGATGTCCGCCGCCTGCTGGATGTCTTCGATGGCCAGATGCTCGTAGACGTCCACCGGCTCGGCATCCGCCTGTTCCAGAAAGGCCTTGAGGCTGGCATCGTAGTCACTGCCGTGCCCCATGGCTTTCTCGAAGATCGAGGGGTTGGAGGTGACGCCGGTAAGGCCGTCACGCTCGATCAGCTTCTGTAGCTCACCCTTGCCAAGAAATTCACGGCTGACGAAATCGAGCCAGACCGCCTGGCCCTGCTCCGTCAGCTGTTTGAGTGGATTGCTCATGCGGCGCTCCCTTTACGTTGCGCCTGCTCCTTGGCCAGCTTGACCACGTTTTCTACGGTGTAGCCATATTTCGCCTGCAGCTTGCCGATGGGCGCAGAGGCACCGAAGGTGCTCATGGTGACCGAGGCACCCTTGCGACCGATGTAGCGCTCCCAGCCCAGGGGACCGGCCTGCTCGATGGCAACACGGCCCAGGACCTCGTCGGGCAGCACCGATTGCTTGTAGGCCTCGTCCTGTTCCTCGAACAGCTCCCAGCAAGGCATGGACACGACCCGTGCCTTCACGCCCTCGCCCTTGAGCTGCTCGTAGGCCTGCATCGCCAGACCCAGCTCGCTGCCAGTGGCCATGAGGATTACCTGGGGCGTGCCGCCCTCGGCATCGGCTACCACATAGGCGCCCTGGGCCACGCCTTCGGCGCTGGCGTATTTGCTGCGGTCCAGGGTCGGCAGTGGCTGGCGCGACAGCACCATGCACGAGGGTCTATTAGTCTGCTGCAGGGCGATCTTCCAGGCCTGCACCGCTTCATTGGCATCCCCGGGACGCATGGTCAACAAACCCGGGGTGGCACGGAGTTGCGCCAAGTGCTCGATCGGCTGGTGGGTCGGGCCATCTTCGCCGACGCCGATGGAATCGTGGGTGAAGACGAACACCACCGGCAGCTCCATGATGGAAGCCAGGCGGATCGGCGGCTTCATGTAGTCGCTGAACACCAGGAAGGTAGCGGTGAAGCTGCGCAGGTAGCAGAGCGCCATGCCATTGGCGATGGAGCCCATGGCATGCTCGCGGATACCGAAGTGCATGTTGCGCCCGGACGGCTCACGGGCGGAGAAGCTGCCCGCGCCATCGAACTTGAGATTGGTCTTGGTGGACGGCGCCAAGTCCGCTGCCCCGCCAACCAGCCAGGGAATGTTCTGGGCAAAGGCATTGAGCGCCTTGCCACCGGACTCGCGGGAGGCCACGCCCTTGGCATCGGGCTCGAAGCTGGGCAGCTTGGCGTCCCAGCCTTCCGGCATTTCACCGGCGCGCATGCGCTGGAGTTCATCGGCGCGGGTCGGATCGTCCTGGCGCAGGCGATCGAAGGCACGGTTCCAGTCTTCGTAGAGACCGCTGGCACGCTCCAGCAGGGCGTCGCGCAGGTGGTGACGGGCGTCGTCGGGTACCAGGAAGTCGGCGTCCTCCGGCCAGCCATAGGCCTTCTTCGCCAGCTTGATCTCGTCCGCGCCCAGGGGCTCGCCATGGGCAGCCGCAGTGTTCTGCTTGTTCGGCGCGCCGTAGCCGATGAGGCTGTCGACCACGATCAGGGTCGGCTTGCCAGTATTGCCCTTGAAGCGATGCAGGGCGGCGGCCAGGGCCTCGGCGTCGTTGGCGTCCTTGACGTGCAGCGTATGCCAGCCATAACCACGGAAACGCTCAGCCACGTCTTCGCTGAAGGCCAGCTCAGTGTGGCCTTCGATGCTGATGGTGTTATTGTCGTAGATCCAGCAAAGGTTGTCCAGGCCCAGGTGGCCGGCCATGGACGCCGCCTCGCCGGTGACGCCTTCCATCATGTCGCCGTCGCCACAGAGCACATAGACGTCATAGTCGAACAGGGTCACGCCTGGCTGGTTGAACCGCGCGGCCAGCCACTTCTGTGCCAGCGCCATGCCAACGCTGTTGCCGCAGCCCTGACCCAGGGGACCGGTAGTGGTCTCGATCCCGGTGGTCATGCGGTATTCGGGGTGACCTGGCGTCTTGGAGTCCAGCTGGCGGAATTGCTTGATGTCATCAAGGCTGACCGCTTCCTTGCCGGTAGCGGTGCCGTGCTCATCGATTTCCTTCACGCCCGCCAGGTGCAGCAGCGAATAGAGCAGCATGGAGGCATGGCCAACCGACAGCACGAAGCGGTCACGGTTGGGCCAGTCCGGGTGCTCGGGGTGATAGCGGAGGAAGCGGCTCCACAGCGTATGGCCGACCGGAGCCAGGGCCATCGGGGTACCGGGGTGGCCGGAGTTGGCCTTCTGTACCGCGTCCATGGACAGGGTACGGATGGTGTCGATGGTCAGTTGGTCGGCGTTGGGGCTGGAAGGTGCGGTGGAACCCATGGCAAGCGTCCTCGTGCTGGCAGGCACGCCACCCGCGGCGAAAACGGTCTATGCGGTCCGTGAAACCGTTTTCAGCAAAGGCAGCGCCTAAGAGAAAAAGCAAAGCGTCCGGACGAGGTCCGGGAGGGCGGGGGCAAGCATCCTATGCGACCCCACGCCGCAGTCGCGATCCTTTCTCTAGAACAGCGCTCTGGACGGTTGGTTCCGCGCAGGTCGATAGCCGGCTATCGACTTCTCCGCTCAGCAGCCTGCGAGCTGGGAGAGCTCAACGTCCAACCCGGCATCGCGCATCTGCGCAAGCTTGTACCTCAGGGTGCGGGCGCTGATGCCCAGGCGCTCAGCGGTCTCCTTGCGGCGGCCACGTTCAGCCTTCAGGGTATCGAGGATCACCTGGAATTCCCTGTCGCGCAGATCGGCGTCCAGCGGCCGCACGGCCTCATTGGTGGTGGCCTCCGCCGGGGGCGTGGTGGCAGACGCCAGGGTTACGCCGGTCGACAACCAGTGCAGCCCGAAATCCTCGGCCTGCACCTGCTCACCCGGTTGCAGGATAAGCGCACGCTGCACGGCATTATCCAGCTCGCGCACATTGCCCGGCCAACTATGCTCGGCCAGTACCTGACGCGCGGCGGTGCTCAGCGTCGGCACCGAGCGATTCATCCGCGCGGCTTGCACCACCAATAGACGCTCGGTCAGCGGCACGATGTCGGCCGGCCGGTCGCGCAGCGGCAGCCAGGCCAGCGGAAACACTGACAGCCGATAGAAGAGGTCTTCGCGAAAACGCCCGGCGGTGGCTTCCTCCGCGAGCTTGCGATTGCTGGTGGCCACCACACGGATATCCAGCGCCAACGGCTTGCGTGCCCCGACCCGCTCCACCTCACGCTCCTGCAGCACCCGCAGCAGCTTGGCCTGCAGGCCCAGGGGCATCTCGGAGATCTCGTCCAGCAACAGGGTACCGCCCTGCGCCAGCTCGAACTTGCCAGGTTGGGCAGCGATGGCACCGGTGAAAGCGCCCTTTTCATGGCCGAAGAGAATGGCTTCGAGCAGATGATCGGGAATGGCCGCGCAATTGACCGCCACGAAGGGCCCTTCCGCGCGCGCCGAGTGATCATGGATGAAGCGCGCCAGCACCTCCTTGCCGGTGCCGGATTCACCAGTGATCAACACCGTGGCATCGCTCTGGGCCACCCGACGGGCCAGCTCCAGCAGTTGCCGGCTCTGGGGGTCGACCGCCACCGGCTGCCGATCACTGGGTGCCCGCCGGCCCTGAGGACAGCAGCGCGCCAGGGTCTCCAGCAGCAGCCGTGGTTCGAAGGGCTTGACCAGATAATCCGCCGCACCGCCGCGCATGGCCTCGACGGCACGTTCGATGCTGCCGAAGGCGGTCATCAGCAGCACCGGCAGCGTCGGATCGCGCAGCCGGATGCTGGCCAGCAACTGATGGCCGTCAATGCCTGGCATGTTGACGTCGCTGATCACCAGCCCGAAGGACTCCTCGGCCAGCGCCAGTAGCGCCGCCTCGCCACTGTCCACGGCGCGGTAGCGATAGCCGCCGAGTTCCAGGGTATCGGCCAGGGCTTCGCGCAGGGCGCGGTCGTCTTCCACCAACAGGATGGGCAGGGTCATGCCGAGGTCTCCTCGCGCGCCAGCAGGGGCAGGATGAAGGTGACCACCGTGCCACGCCCCACCCGCGAGCGCACGGTCAGCCGACCGCCATGGGCCTTGGCCATCGCCAGGGCGACCGGCAGGCCGAGCCCGGTGCCGGTGGTCTTAGTGCTGAGAAAGGGTTCGCCCACGCGCTGCTGGACCGCCAGCGGAATGCCCGGACCGCTGTCGCTGATCGCCAGGCGCAATTCGCCGTCACGGCGATGGAGATGCACCTTGAGTCGCGCCGAGCCAGCGCTGCCCGCCATGGCCTGCTGGGCGTTGTGGATGAGGTTCAGGGCGGCGCCCACCAGCATGTCGCGGTTGCAGGCGAGCAGCCCGCCCTGGGCATCGAGTTGCCAACGCACGGGGCAAGCGCCGAGATGAGGAGTCGCCGCCTCGCGCAAGGCAGTGAACAGCGCGCTGGGGGTTAGTCGATCCGCCAGGGGCAATTCGCCGCGAGCGAACACCAGCATGTCGCGGACCTGGTTTTCCAGTTCGTGCAGCCGCTCCTTGAGCCGGCTGGCGAAGCGCTGTTGCTGCACCAGCGCCAGACCGCCCTCCTCCAGATGGCTGGCATAGAGCAGCGCCGCGGTCAGCGGGGTACGGATCTGATGCGCCAGCGAGGCCATGGTCCGTCCCAACGCCGACAGCCGCTCATGCCGCGCCAGTTCGCCCTGCAGGTGACGGGTTTCGGTGAGGTCGTTGAGCAGCACCAGTTGTCCCGGCTCGCCGTCGAGCGAGCGGGTGGCGATAGAGACCCGACGGCCATCGCGCAGAGATACCTCGTGGCCATCGTCATGGCGCGGGGCAAAGGCCCGGGCGATCACCGTACGCCACAGCTCGCCTGCCAGGGGCTCGCCGAGCAGGGCCTGGGCCACGGGGTTGGCGTCGCGCACGCGCCCGGCGCCGTCCAACACCACGATGCCGGCGGGCAGGACGTCGAGCAGATTCTGTAGCCGGCTGGCCAGGCGCTCCTTTTCCGCCAGCTCCTGCAGACGCTGGGCAGACACCCACTCCAGCTCGCCCTGCAGCGAATTCATCCGGGCTTCGAGCAACTGGAAGGATTCGCTCAGCTGGCGCGACATCTGCCCCAGGGCTTCACGGGCCTGCGCGGAGGCGGAAGCCTCCACGGCAGCGTCGGCAGGAACAGCGGAAGAAAGGGCTTGCGCAGGCATCGGCTGGGGCTCGCGACGGACAATTGACATTGTCCAGGTTTGAGCAAGACCCATGCCGCCCTGGCGCCAAAGCGCCGTAGCGTAGAAAACGGCATGGCCTTTTCCACTTATGGAGCACAACCCAAGCAGAGGTAGATAGGACTGGTCCGGCAGGGAGCTACCAAGCGCAGGTTGGCCAGGGAGGCTTTTATCGTTTAAGTCCGATACAGGAGGTCTGCGCCGGAGAAGTTGGGCTTCGCTACGCTCAGCCTCTACCAGCCTAGGATTGGCTGAAAAGCCGTAGCTGTTGGTCAACAAGCCGCTTAGCCGTTCCATGCCGAACACAGCTGGCGCAAGACTTGCTATGGATCGCACTCCAGACCGATGGCGACAGTTTCCTGCCTATCGTTAATTTTCTGCCCACCAGAGGCTACGTTGATGTCCACTCGTTTTTCTTGCGTAGGATGCGGCAAATGCTGTACCTCGCACCATATACCGCTGACGTTGAACGAGGCGATCCGCTGGGTTCAGCAGCAGGGTGAGTTGATAGTCCTGGTCGAAGCGTTTCTCGAGAACGGTCAAGGCATCTCGCAGGTGCAGCGCGAGCATGCCGAACAGCGCTCTTTGCCGGTGTGGTGCGGAGAGACGCGCGCCTATGTCGCTATTACCTTCGCCGCTTATAACCCCGGGCGTTGCATGCGATTGGATGCCGACAACCGCTGCTCGATTTATGACGAGCGCCCCTTGGTCTGCCGTATCTATCCCATGGAGATCAATCCGCATCTTCCCTTGAGACCCCACATGAAAGATTGCCCGCCGCACGCCTGGGAACAGGGGCCGACGTTAATTCATGGTGGATGCTTACAGGACATGGAGCTGATTGCGCTTATCGAGCGGTCACGACAGGCGGATCGTGATGAAATAGGTCGGAAGGCGGCGATTTGCACAGCCTTAGGCATTCGCACATCGGCACTTAAAGGCGATGGCTTCACCGCCTACCGACCTTCCGGTACAGATTTTTTGGCAGCAATCGAGCAGGTGATGACCAATCCACCGATGGATGCGGCCACGGACTGGGCGCTTCACGTATCGCACCGCGAATTAGCGGAGCAGCTCGAGGCAACCGGCGCGCTGATCGCTTCGGCCTTGACGCAAACGGACTATGGATTCATCGCTTTGAGCGCGGCATGAGACCAGGCTCCGCCGACATCGGAGTAGGTAGGACCGTGATTCTCAACTGGCTCCTGTCAAATTGGGCAACGGTGCCTCGTCAGGTTGATGCTTGACTCAAAGAGCCTAGGCTTTTTTGAAAAGTCGATATGCCAGCAGCGGTCCATACAGGACAGAGTGATCTTTGCCTTGCAGCTACTGGCCGTCTTATCGAACCGAGAGGAGAGGTAGCTTTTTTCCCTTGGCTAGCTGCCAAGAGCATCCGACCGTATTGCGCTGGTGGTACATGAATTGATCGAAACGACGCTTACGACGCCTCTTGCGCGGGGCAACGACAGGTCTAATACCCAAGCATTCGCAATGATACCGGAGCGCTTCGCTGTCATGTCACGCCCTGGTCAAGATACGTCGGCAGCATTCGCAGCCTATCTTTGGTACCTCGCCACCACACCTTTTCGAGCAGGGGACTGAAGCGCTGCGAGTCAGCCTGCTGCACAAGCAAAACCTTGAGGTCAGCGAACACCTCTGGGCATCCCAGATGCAGATGGCGCTTGGTAGCTAGTCCGTCAAGGCTAAGGCCCAGCGCAGAATCTAGCAGTTCATCCGGGTAGGCTTGTTCTGCCTACCGAGACGGCTCGCACAGCACGGATAGTGCTGGAATCGACCAGCCAGGTGCCAGGCCCGCATAACAATCCTGGCGCAGCTTCAGATGCAAAGGCGCCAGGGGGCTCGAAGGTACCGCCATCGCAATTACTGGCAGCCCTGGAAGACCATTTTCAGGACCATAGCACTCGCGTAGGCCACGCCATTTGGCGCCCAAGCGTGGATCCAGAGGATGCCATTAAGCATTTGCTGATCGTCACGGCGTGGGCAACCCATCCTTTAGATGAGGAGCGATCTCCTCGATTAACGCCCAGCACTCATTCAAAAGGCCATAATACTCGCTGGTGTTAGCGCTTGCAGCCGCTGAAATCACACAGACTCAGGCTGGCAAATACGACTGTTCAGACGAACCCTAGATCTCTTCGTCGAACTCGTCGTCGCGACGGCCCATGCCGTACTTGCGCATCTTCTCGACCAGGGTGGTCCGGCGGATGCGCAGTCGCTCGGCAGCACGTGCCACCACGCCACCGGCATCGTCCAGCGCCTGCTGGATAAAGCTCTTTTCCAGGTTGGCCAGGTAGTCCTTGAGATCCAGGCCTTCGCTGGGCAGCAACGCCGAGGACGACACCTCGACCGTTCCGATCCCGGCCATGGCTTCGCGCTCCTGCAACTCCTCGCGCAGGGACTCCACTATGGGATCGGCTTCGTCTTCCACGTAGCGGAACTTGAGCGGCAACTCGGCCACGCCGATGACGCCATAGGGATGCATGATCGCCATGCGCTCCACCAGGTTGGCCAGCTCCCGCACGTTGCCCGGCCATTCGTGCCGACACAGCGACATGATAGCCGCCGAGTTGAAACGGATGGAGCCGCGCTTCTCGTGTTCCATCCGCGCGATCAGTTCGTTAATCAACAGCGGAATGTCTTCACCCCGCTCGCGCAGGGGCGCCATGTCGATGGGGAAGACATTGAGGCGGTAGTAGAGGTCTTCGCGGAAGGTGCCCGCGGCGATCATCTGCTCCAGATTCTTGTGGGTCGCCGCGATGATGCGCACGTCCACGCTCTGGGTCTTGTTGCTGCCCACCCGCTCGTAGGTACGCTCCTGCAGCACCCGCAGGAGCTTGACCTGCATGGGCAGCGGCATGTCGCCGATCTCGTCGAGGAACAGGGTACCGGTGTTGGCCAGCTCGAAACGCCCGGCGCGACTGGTGATGGCACCGGTGAAGGCGCCCTTTTCGTGACCGAACAGCTCGCTCTCCAGCAGCTCGGCCGGGATGGCACCGCAATTGACCGGTACGAAGGGCGCCTCGCGCCGCTTGGAGTGGAAGTGCAGGTTACGCGCCACCACTTCCTTGCCGGTCCCGGACTCGCCGAGGATGAGCACGGTGGCCTCGGTATCGGCCACCTGCTGCATCATCTTGCGCACACCCTGGATGGCCCTGCTGGTGCCGACCAGACTGCGGAACAGCTCGGGTTCGCGCTGGCGACCCCGATCTCGAGCCTGGTCGTACATTTCTCGATAGACCTGGGCTCGATGCAGGGAATCCAGCAACTTGTTATAGGCCAGCGGGTATTCGAGAGAGACCAGCACGCGACGACGTACGTCGTCCGGCCACTCCGGCTGGGCCATTTCGCCCAGCAACAACAGGGGCACCATCTCGTCCCAGGCCACGACCTGCTTGAGCAACTCGACGGTGCTGCCACGGCTATCGACGCGCCCGACCAGCACGCAGCTCACTTGCCGACTGCTGTCGAGGGTTTCGAGGGAGGCTTGCCAGGTGGAACTGCTACAGGCGAGATGATCCTCGCCGAGAAAATCGAGAATGATGGAGACGGCCTTGCACCGCTCGGCTTCATCGTCGATCAGAAGGATCTTGGTTTCACGCCACATGTCCCTGCCCCATCCGGCTAGTCGGTTCGCTACGCGCAGGTGTCGCCTGCATCCAAGTGCCAACTGGTCGGCATCTTGCGCAAGTTAAGACAAATTGCGACGCGGGGTCAATTTTATGGCGGTGGATTGTCGAAACTTTGAACGACCGTCGGACGGACGACGATCAACCGAACAGTTGGTAGACCTTGGCGGCCTTGTCGGCACGTTGCGCCTGGGTCAGCTCAACCGCGATGGCAGAGCGCTCGGCCGTGGTGGCGGCGATCAGGGTCTTGTAGGTCTTGAGCAGATTCTGCAAGGCGAACGTCAGTTCGGTCTCACCACCCGGCGCTTCCTGCATGGCGGCGTCGACCGCCAGGCGGCAATCCAGATCAAGACGGCCGATGGCCTCCCAGTCCTGCTCAACGAGGGCCTGCTCCAGCTGACCGCGCAGCTGATTGATACGAACAACGATGGTAGCCATGGCTCTCGTCCTCTGGACTAGACCGGCGCGATGCCGTCCCAGCCCTCTTTAATGTTGCGCAATAGCCCAGCGACCTCGTCAAGGATGCGCTCGTCGTTGGTCCTGTTGGCTTCGGCGAGCCGCTTGGACATGTAAACGTACAGCGCTTCGAGCCGCTGTGCTAGCTCGCCACCACCCTCATGGTTTAGAGCTTCCCGTAGGCCGAAAAGGATTTCGGTGGCCTTGGCAATCAGTTGCCCTTTGAGCTGATATTTCTGATTTTGCATTGCGCCCTTCGCCTGAGCGATACGGCTAAGACCACCCTCGAACAACATCTGGATCAGTCGATGAGGCGAAGCCTCGAAGACCTCAGACTGAACCCCGACGTTTTGGTATTGGCGCAGCGCTGCGGTTCGTGCGTACATATGCTAGCTACCTTTGAATCAACAGGTTGGACTGTCTTAGATAGTCAAGCTATCGGCGCCTCGCCGCTGATCTTTAGCCAATTTCTTAATCACTTGAGGACTTGTTCAGGGCATTCAAGGTCGTCAGGACGCTGCTGCTAGTGCTGTTGAGCGTTGCTACAAGGCTATCCATAGCGTTGTACTTAGCCGTAAGGATATCGGTGAGCTTGGCTTTACGGTCATCCAGCGTGGCCTGCTGAGTGGTAAGAGTCGCGATGGTGCTCTGAATCGTTGATTTCTGCTGAGAAAGCAGCCCAGTCGAGCTCTTGGTGTAGATGTTCACTGCAGCATCTAGCTTGTTGAGCATCCCAGTGGATTTGGCGGTAAAAAAGTCTTGCACGCTACCAGCATTGGCGGCCAAGCTAGAGGTCAACTTGGTCGTATCAAGCGTCATTGAGCCGGTAGTACTGACGGAAATTCCCAACTGCGACAGGTTGCTCAAGCTGCCGCTGGCAGACCCAGCCCCGAACAGTGTTTTCTGCAGGGTATTCATGAGCGTGCGGGTCATGGAATCACTGGTCAAAGCACCTGAAGTGGTTGAGCTAGTGCCATCTTCCGCCGTAGTGGTAGAGACCTTGGTGAGATTGCTGACCGAGGTTACCAGGGCATTGTAAGCATCCACAAAGCTCTGAATATTGGTCTTGAGCGTATCGGTGTTGGCACCAACCGTAATGGTCGTCTTGCCCTCTTTGGCCAGCGTAAAGCTCACACCAGTTACCGCCGACTCAATGGTATTGCTGGCACTCTTCATGCTCAGGCCATCGAGAGTGTATTCGGCATCCTGACCGCTGGTAAGCACTGAACCTTTTCGGTCAGTTGTCGTAGCAGCAGAATCGATATTGAGCCCGGTCAATCCAGAAGTGCCGGAAAGAGTTATATCGGTATTGGCCCCAGTCGTAGTCGAGCTCAGTACCAACCGCGAACCGTTGGAATCACTGATAACGTTCGCCGACACGCCCGTGCTACTGCTCTGCTTGTTGATGCTATCGCGGATGCTCGCCAGGCTGGCGCCTTCACCGACGTTGATCGAATAGCTGTTGGAGCCTTTGCCCAAGGTCAGGGTGCCAGCGCTGAAGGTTGTACCAGCAGTCACCGGATCCGTTGCTACCTTAGTAGCCGTCGCGAGCTGGGTAACATTGACCGAATAGGTACCTGCGGCAGCCGATTTATCGACCTTGGCCGAGGCGATGGTGCTGTCAGTGGACGTGGAGGTGAGACCGGCAAAGGAGGTGCCCGTATTCAGCTTACCAATAGCGATCTGAAAATCACCCAGCGACGTCATCAGCGTATTCACTGCCGTGAGCCTGGCATTTTCAGATTTGCTAAGCGAACTGATCTGCGCCTGCTTACCGGCGGTCTGAGCCGTCACCAAAGAATCGACGATCGACGTGATATCCAATCCCGTTCCCAAACCCGTCGATGACTTTATGGTGCCCGACGTCGAAGAACTGGACGTGGTGGAGGAAGAAGAGATGGTAGTCATGACCGATCCTCAAGAATTTGGCGCTTTGCTTAGCTCAGAGCACACAGGCAAAATTCAGGCCACCTAGGCCTTTTCACTCAACAGCAAACGACTGGACTCCTTGAAGCTCTCGGCCAGCTTGACCGCAACTTCCGAGGGAATCTGTCGAATCACCTCACCGCTATCCGTGGCGATGACCTTGACGATAGGTATGCCGGATTCTTCATCCACAGAAAACTCCAGATTACGATGCAGGCTCTGCACATCGGAGCGGAGCCTAGAAACGGCATCGTCTAAAGTCTTACGGCTAGGTGGTTGGCTGACAGGTTCAGGCGCTGGAGATGCCTGAGTGGTCGCACCCGCAAGCGAAGCGTTGTCGGATCTAACACCGGTGGTGCCGGTAGAAGAAGGCGAAATCCTGACAGGTATGAAGTCAAGGCTCATTGGAAGTCTCTCCCTGATCGAGGCCGAACGCGGAAAGGGCGCCTAAGCGCCCTCCCCTCGTCATCACAGGTATTACTGGAGCAGTTTCAGTACGGAGGCGGGCTGCTGGTTGGCCTGGGCCAATACCGAGGTCGCTGCCGACTGCAGGGTCTGCTGCTTGGTCATCTCGGCAGTTTCTGCCGCAAAGTCCGCATCCTGGATGGTGCTGCGAGCTGACGTCGCGTTCTCGGAGATGTTCTGTAGGTTGGAGATGGTAGAGTCCAGTCGATTCTGTACGGCACCAAGGGTAGAGCGCTGGGCGTCGATTTGTTTGAGAGCCGCGTCAATCACCTGAATCGATGCCTGGGCAGAAGTAGAATCCGAAATCTTCAAGTCTTGGACGCTAGTACTGGAAGAGGTCACGGCAAGATACTGCCCGGTCGCTGTAGCAGGAGCAGTTCCAGTAGCATCATTACCGGCTGCCAGGCCAAGAGTCGACGCGAGATCTCCAGTCGCGGCGGCCCCCGTCTTAGTATCAATTGTATTTGCGGAACTCAAAACAAGCTTATCACTGTCATCAACGTAGGCGGTCACACCAGAAACATTGGTGTTGATCGCGCTAGCGATATCATTGGCACTAGCACCCTTCTTAATATTCAAGGTACTACCATTGATAGTCAACGTACCATCAGCAGTCACAGTACTACTGGTAATAGCCGAGCCTGTCGCCTGAGCAAGCGAAGACGTGCCTTTCAACGCTTTAGCACTCATATCACCTAGAGTGAAGCTGATCGACTGATTGGCATTGGCACCTACTTGGAAGGTCAGGGTACCGTTATTTCCGGCGTCACCATTTAGAAGATTGATGCCACTGCTACCACCACCGAAGGTGGTAGTGGTAGAAATACGGGTCAATTCAGCAGTCAGCGACTTGAACTCATCGTTCAGCGAACCCTGATCTTCACTGCTGTTGCTACCATTGGACGACTGTACCGCCAGAACACGCATCCGCTGCAGAATGTTGGTCGACTCTTGCAGAGCGCCCTCGGCAGTCTGAGCGATGGAGTTGGCATCTTTAGCGTTGGATACTGCCTGATCGAGGCCCTTGACTTGACTGGTCAGTCGGTTGGAAATCTGCAGGCCGGCTGCATCGTCTTTGGCACTGTTGATCTTCAGCCCGGTGGACAGGCGAGTCATCGCGGTGGTCAGGTTGTTCGATGCCGAGTTCAGATTTTTCTGAACAGTCAGGGAAGCAACGTTGGTGTTGACGGTCATGGACATGATGGAGAACCTCGTTAGTCAGGTTACTGCTTTCGACTCCTGGCCTGGGGACCGCCCATGATGACCTGGAGAACTTACATTAGGGTTATCGGCGCCTTGCTCGATAGCTTTAGGGTTTTTTCAAGATTTTCTTGACTTCCTGATAGCCACAACAAAGGCATCCGCCAAGCATCAAATATTTCGGCGGGGCACTAGAAAACTTGAGTGACGAGGGATAGCTAGACCTTCCATAGCCGCCTAACAAGGCAAGATCCTGCCTCACCTAGGACGGCGCGGCGCTTATAAAAACAGATTCCGCGATAGGTCGAGAGCCATTCGCCAGCCCACCCACTCATGGATTGCCTGGCAACGGCTAACGGCAACACGATATCTCGGATGGCACACCGTAAAGCTGCCTGCGCTCACACGCCGAAGTTAAACGCCACCGAAATCCGCGGTCTTTGCCCCTTGAACCGACGTACCGCGTGCATCAGCCAAGACGGGAACATCACGAAGGTGCCGCTGGATGGTGTGACGGTTGTCGAGTAGCCGGCGGTCAGGCAGCCTTCGATGCGCATGCGCAGCTCGGGATTGTAGACCGAGGGCATCAGGCCACGGGGATCGACGAATTCCAGCTCGCCGGCGCAATCGGCATCCTGGGCGCCGCCATCGTCCACCCAATAGACGCCTGACCAGAAGGCCCCGGGGTGACCATGCAGGGCATTGCCCTGCCCGGTTTCGTTGACGTTGGCCCAGGCGTTGTAGCGCCACTCGAAGGCCGGCTCGATAAGGCCGTGCTCCGCGGAATGGACGGCGGTGAGCTGGGTCGCGAAGGCCCGGGCGAAGGCGGCGAGCTCCGCTCCTGGGGTACCTGCCCAGCTGTCGAAGTCATGGCTCGATTGCCAGCCGCCCTCGTTGCTGTGGCGGGTCCCGGCGTCCTGTTCGCGGCGTGACAGGATCACCGCGCTGAGTTCGGCATTGAGCCGCTCGGCGTCGGGATGGACGAGTTGTGCCAGCGGCGTGACGAAGAGTTTCTTGATCTCGATGCTGGCAGTGTCGAATGGCTGGCTCATGACGGCAGGCGTTCCCTTCAGATCTTGTCGAACAAGCTTAGCTGGGAAACCTTGGCGAAGGCGGCCTGGGCGGCCTGCAACATGGTCTGCTGCAAGGTGAGCTTCGACGTGGCCTCGGACATGTCGGTGTCACGAATGGACGACTGGGTCGTGGCGTTGGACAGCGACAGGCTCTGGCTCTCGGTGGTCAGGGTATCGATGGTCTGCTGGCGAGCCCCCAGGGAGGAAGTGACCTTGTAGACCTGGTTCATGCCGTTGTCGAGGTTGGTGATGGCCGAGGCCACGGCATTGCGGATATCCAGCTCCGCCTGGGGATTGTTGGTCGTCGGGGTATCCAGGGCAGTCCGCAGGTTCTTGATGGTGTCGAGGATGTTCTGCGTCTGATTGCTGCTGCCGGCGACGGTGAACTGGTCACCACTGGCCGCCGCCGAATTGATGCTGAACTGGGCGCCGTTGATGGTGATGCTGGCCGGATAGGTGCCGCCCAGAGTACCCGAGGACAGCGGCGTGCTGCTGGATGTCGTCGGCAGCGCATAGACCGAATAGTCGGTCGCCGAGCTGAATTTCAATAGGACGCCGTTATTGGGAAAGGTGGTGCTGTAGGTGGTGGCATTGGTGACAGCGCCACCGCTGAGCTGGGCGGTCGAGGTATTCGACGCGGTCCGGGTGATGTCGAAGGTTTCCGGCTTGACCCCGAAGCTGAAGCCGTAGCCGGATACCAGCGAATTGATGGCGGTACTGTCGTCGCTGGACTTCAGGGAGACGTCCAGTGCCAGCTGCGCGCCGCGGAAATTGACGGTTACCGCGTCACCCGTGGTGGTCTGGTAGGAGCCATTGCCGCTGACCTCACTGGTCACGTCGTTGTTGTTGGCGTCGAAGATCTTGAACTGAGTGCTGCTGAGCACCTGCAGCTTGTAGGGCGCACCGCTGCGGAAGCTGCTGTTGAAGCTGTTGTCGTCGGTCACGGTGCCCTGGGACAGGAAGACACGCTGGGCCCCGTCGGCGTTGGGGTTATTGGTCAGGCTCGAGGTAGTGAGATCGGCGTTCTGAGCGCTTTGGAAGGTGCTCCAGCCATTGTCGCTGATGGCCAGGTTGAGGGTGTCGGAGACCTGTACCGACAGCGAGCTCTGGTCCCCCTTGTAGCTGTAGCTGCCATCGGGATTTTTGACGAAAGGCTGCACCGTGCCATTGCTGCCGGCGAAGAGGTAGTTGCCGTTGGCATCCTTGCTGTTCATCAGCGAGAACAGCTGATCCTGGATATCGCCCAGCTGGTCACTGATGGCGCTCCGGTTGGCATCGGTATAGGAGCCATTGCCGGCCTGCACGGCCAGCGCCCGCGCGTTCTGCAGCACGTTGGTGATGGTGGTCAGCACCGACTCCTCGTTAGTCAGGGCATTGTTGGCGGTGGTCATGTTGCCGCTGTACTGGGTCAGCAGCGTCTTCTGCTGATCCAGTTGCAGCAAGCGCGCTGACCCCACTGGATCGTCCGCAGGCGTCTGGATGCGCACGCCGCTGGAGATCTGCTCCATGGTCTTGGTCAGGTTGGAATAGCCATCGGAGTAGCCCTGGGTACTGGACGAGAACATCTGGGGTGTGGAGATACGCATGGCCAGCATCCCTTAGAAGGCTTGAATCAATGTATTGAAGACGGTCTGCGAGATTTCGATGATCTTCGCCGAGGCACTGTAGTACTGCTGGTACTTGATCAGGTTGGCCGCCTCCTCGTCCAGGTTGACGCCCGACAGCGAGGATTGGCTCGCCTGCGCCTGCTTGAGGATAGCCGACGTCGCACTGGCATCCAGGCTGGCCTGGTTGGTCTTGGCGCCAACCGTTTCCACCAGGCTGCTGTAGGTGCTGTTCATGCTCGCGTTGCCCACGGTGGCCGACGTCTGCAGGTTCAGCAAGCTCAGGGCGTTGGTGTTGTCGGTACTGCCGGCGGCGCCGAAGGAAACGCTGAAGGTATCCCCGCTGGAGGGCTTGCCCGCCAGCGTCAGCTGGAAGGTGAAGGCACTCGGTACCGTGGAGCCGTTGGCGGCGATGTTGACGTTCACCGTGTTGCTCTGGCCCGCGACGATGGAGCCGGTGCCGAGGCTGTTGCCGCTCGCGTCGTAGATCGTGTAGGCCTGGCTGCCATCGCTGGCGGCGGCCCCGAACTGGAGTTTCACCGGCATGGCATTCTGGATGCTGGTCGCCAGGCTGCTGGCCGAGGCGCTGTCGTAGATGCTGCGCTGGGTGACCAGGGTCGGCGCGCTCACGGTACCGGTGCCGATGTTGGCGGCACTGCTCGCCGCCTTCAGCGGCGAGGCGAAGGCCAGGTCCTGGGCATCGGTCATGGTGACCGCCGCCTGGCTGGCAGCCAGGCGCGTGGGCTGCACGGTGAAGGTGTCACCCGCCGTCACGCTGCCCGTCCGCAGCCCCAGCTGCAGGCCGTCGATCTCGTCCGCCGGCGAGGCGGTGAGGCTGTGGCTCCCCAGGTCCTGGCCATCGGACAGGCGGGTCACGCTGTACTGGGTGGCACTGGTGAAGACCACGCGGTAGTCGCTGACGGTCAGGTCGCTGCTGTCGGCGATGGTGACGTTGAGGTTGGCGTTGACATCACTGTTGGTGGTGCGCCCGATGCTGCGCGAGGCGATGGCTGTGGCGCTGTTGATGTCATTGAATACCTTGCTGCCGAAATTGCCCTTCAGGTCCAGCCCCTGGGCCTGCTGCTTGTTGATCGAATCCGAGGCGACCAGGGCCAGCCGACCCAGGCTGTTCAGCGAGGGATTCACCACCTCGTCGCGATAACGCACCAGGCCGGTCATGGAGCCGCCGGATATCGATTGAGTGACATCCACGGCGATTCCACTGGGCATCGTCAGTGTCAGAGCGTATTGCGAGGGATCCAGGGTACTGGCCTGGGCGCTGAGCGAACTCACCGAGCCCCCTACCACCAGTGGTTGGCCGGAGCCGATGTAGACGTTGTAGTTGCCATCCTGATTGACCACGCTTACCCCAACCAGCTTGGACATGTCGTTGATGGCCTGGTCTCGTGCATCCAGCAGCGAGTTGGGAGTAGTGCCGCCAGCAGAGGCCACGGTGATGGCCTGGTTGTACTGAGCGATCTTGTTCGCCAGGGTATTTACCTGCGTCGCCGACGCGCTCAGTTGGGTATTGATGTAGTTGCTCTGGTCGGAGAGCTGGCTGGAGAGCGAATTGAATCTCTGGCTTAGCGTAGAGCTGCTGGTCAGCACCAGGGAACGCGAGGCGCTGTCGGTGGGCGTGGCCGAGGCCGTCTGCAGAGCCGAAAAGAACTTGCTCAAGGCGGTGCTGACCCCAGTGGTGCTATCGGCCAACAGTGAATCCACCGAGCTGGCGGCGGTGGAAAAGGTCTGGGCTTCGTTGTCCAGTGCGGTGCTGGTCTGCAACTGGGTCGTCAGATACTGGCTATAGGAGCGCCGCACGTCCGCCAGGGTCGTGCCGTTACCGATGTAGGCGACGCCAACGTTTTGCGCAGCTGCCGCGTGCTGCTCCGTCGCCTGACGGGAATAGCCGGCGGTATCGACATTGGTGATGTTGTTGCCGGTCGTGCTGAGCGCCGACTGGCTGGCCTGGATACCCGAGAGACCGATGGAAATGAGACTGGCCATGGATTGTCCTTAGGTACGCTTTACCGAGGTATCGACCGCAGCGATGTTTTCGTAGGTGCTCTTCATCTGGCGGGCGATCTGGGTGACTTTACGGGCGTACTGCGGATCGCTTGCATAGCCGGCCCGTTGCAGCTCATGCATGAACTGGCTGGAATCGCCGCCCTTGGCCAGCGCCTTGCCGTAGCGATCGTTGCTTTGCAGGAAACTCACGTAGTCGTCGAAACTCTGCTTGAAGGAGTCGTAGGAGCGAAAATCCGCGGCTTCCTTACTTGCCTTGCCATTGCGGTATTCGGTGGTCAGGGTGGTAGCGACGTCACCGCTCCAGCTCGAATGGGCCTTGATGCCGAACAGGTTGTTGCTGGTGCTGCCGTCGCGCTCGCGGATGATGGACTTACCCCAGCCGGTTTCAAGCGCGGCTTGAGCCACCAGGTAATGGGCATCCACGCCAATCTTCTTTGCTGCCTCCTGCGCCATGGGCAGCATGGTGTCGACGAACTCCTGACGCGTCCGGAACACCGACTTGCCCGCGGTCTGCCCTAGCGGTGCGACGCTGCCACCATTCAGCCGGGCGCTGCCGCTCACGCTGGCCGTAGCCGGGGTGCCCAACTGCTGCACGGCCTTCCAGTTGGTGGCATTGGCGGCTGTCGCGCTGTTGCCATTGGCGGTATTGGCCGCCGCTGCCAGCAGGGCTTCCTGGCTCTGGGCCGCACTGGCCTTGCTGGGCATGGCCAAACGCCGGGAATTCAGTAGCGCCGACACGTCCTTGCGCTCGCTGGCACTGGCACCGCCGTTCGAGCCGGCAACCGCCACTGCCTGAGAGGCCTTGCCATCCCAGAGGGCACGACGCATGTCCATCGCCACGCTGGCACCTGCGTTAGCGGTGCTGGCGGTCGCCGGAACGGCGCTCTTGTTGGTCGCGACCTCGGTCGAAGGAGTCTTGCCGGCATCCTTGAGCATGCTCCGGGTCATCATGTCCGCCAGACCGATGCCACCGCCGTTCTTGGCGAGGTTGACCGAAAGCTGCTGGTCGTACATATCCTGGAACTGTTTGGTGGTCTGGCTGTTGAACGGGCTGTTCTGAGCGACCACCTCATTGGCCGAACGCATCGACTTGAGCATCTGATTGAGGAATACCGACTCGAACTCCTGGGCGACCTTACGAACGTTGCTTTCGCTGTCGCGATCAGCCCCGTTCTTGAGGTTGTTCAAGCGGTTCAGGTCGGTATAGGCACCAGAGTCCACCGAATCGAAAGTCCCGCCCAGGCGTGCAGTCATCGCCATTACTCCATCAGATTACAATCAGGTCGGCCTGCAGCGCGCCGGCCTGTTTCAACGCTTCGAGAATGGCCACCAAGTCACTGGGCGCAGCGCCCACCTGATTCACCGCTCTCACGATCTCGTCCAACGTGGTACCCGGACCGAACTTGAACATCGGCTTGGCCTCCTGCTTGGCCTTGACGGTCGACTGGGGAGTCACCACCGTCTGCCCACCCGACAAGGGGTTGGGTTGGCTCACCTGGGGGTCCTCGCTGATGGTCACGGTCAGGCTGCCCTGGGTCACCGCCGCCGGCGAGACCTTGACGTTCTGGCCGATGACAATGGTCCCGGTGCGGGAGTTGACGATGACCTTGGCCACCGCCTGCCCCGGATCCACTTCCATGTTCTCCAGGATCGAGATGTAGTCGACGCGCTGGCTGGGATCCACCGGCGCCGTGACGCGAATCGATCCGGCATCAACAGCGGATGCAACACCCGCGCCAAGTGTCTCGTTGATCTTGTCGACGATGCGCTTGGCCGTGGTGAAGTCGCTGCGATTGAGGTCTAGCGTGATGCTGTTGCCCTGGTCGAAGCCGCTCGGCACCGGCCGCTCGACGGTGGCGCCATTGGGAATGCGGCCGGACGACGGAACGTTGACGGTAATCTTCGAGCCATCGCGGCCTTCGGCGTCAAAACCCCCGACCACCAGGTTGCCCTGGGCGATGGCATAGATCTGGCCATCGATCCCCTTGAGCGGTGACAGCAGCAGGCTGCCGCCTCTCAGGCTCTTGGAGTTGCCAATAGAGGACACGGTGATGTCGATGGTCTGGCCGGGCTTGGCGAAGGCCGGCAGATCGGCATGGATGGACACCGCGGCGACGTTCTTCAGCTGCGCCGAGGAGGTACCCGGAGGCACCTTGATGCCGAATTGCGCCAGCATGTTGTTAAAGGTTTGAATGGTGAAGGGCGTTTGGGTGGTCTGGTCGCCGGTGCCTGGCAGACCCACCACCAAGCCGTAGCCGATCAGCTGGTTGGTACGCACGCCCTGGATGCTGGCGATGTCCTTCAGCCGATCCGCCTGGGCCAGGGGCACGACCAGGGCCAGGGCGGCAGCGGCGATGAGGGTCTTGAACATGGCATTCATCCTCAGAACGGCATCAGGGCGCTGCCAAAGAACTGGCTCAGCCAGCCCGGCTGACTGGCATCGGCAAAGGCGCCGGTGCCCGAATAGGTGATCCGCGCATCGGCCACGCGGGTGGAGAGCACGGTGTTGTCGGTGGCGATGTCGTCGGCGCGGACCATGCCCTGGATGCGCATCAGCTCGTTGCCGGTATTGAGGGTCAGCCACTTCTCGCCACGGACCACCAGGATGCCGTTGGGCAGTACCTCGGCGATGGTCACGGTCAGGGAGCCGGTCAGGCTGTTGCCCTGGGCGGCGGTGGACTTGCCGGTGTTGGAGCGGTTGCCGGAGAAACCGGCGTCCAGGCTGAGGTCGCCGTCGGCCAGCGGATTGGGGATCGACGGCTTGGCGCCGAACAGGGAAGTCAGGCCGAGGGTCGACTTGCTGTTCTTGGCGATATCGGAGCTGGCGTTCTTGCTGGCCTGGGTCTTCTCCTGCAGGGTGATGGTGATGATGTCACCGATGCGGAAGGCCTTGCGATCGGTGTAGAGATTCTGCTCGAAGCCCGACTGGAAGATGGCACCGTTGTTCTGCGCCGCGGGCACCGGGGTGCGCGGCAATACGGGGGAATAGTAGGGATCGTCCGGCTTGGCGGCCGGGGCTACGCATCCTGCGAGAACGAGCGCTCCGAACAGCGGAGCGACGGCAAAGAGACGATTCATGGAGCGCTACCTCGCAGGGGTGGCTATTACAGGTTCTGAGTGACGAAGCCGAGCATCTGGTCGGCGGTGGAGATGACCTTGGAATTCATCTCGTAGGCGCGCTGGGTGGTGATCATGTTCACCATCTCTTCCACGGTGCTCACGTTGGAGGTTTCTAGGGTGTTCTGCTGGATGGTGCCCAGGCCGTTGTTGCCCGGCGTACCGACCTGGGGCGCGCCGCTGCTGGTGGTCTCGGCGAACAGGTTGTTGCCCATGGCCTGCAGGCCGCCCGGGTTGACGAACTGGGCGGTCTGGATGGTGCCGATGGTGGTAACGGTCGAGGAGCCGGCCTGGGTCACGGAGACGGTGCCGTCCTGGCCGACGGTGAAGGTCTGGGTATCGGCCGGCACGGTGATGGCGGGCTCCACCGGAAAGCCATTGGCCGTGACGATCTGGCCGTCGGCATTGAGGTGGAAGGTACCGTCGCGGGTGTAGTTGACGGTGCCATCGGGCATCTGGACCTGGAAGAAACCATGGCCGTTGATGGCCATGTCCAGCGGCTGCTCGGTCGTTTGCAGGGTGCCCTGGGTAAAGGTTTTCTGGGTGCCGACGATACGCACACCGGTACCCAGTTGCAGGCCCGAGGGCAGCTCGCTGTCCTGGGTGGACTGCGCACCGGGCTGGCGACGGATCTGATAGAGCAGGTCCTGGAATTCGGCGCGGTCGCGCTTGAAGCCGGTCGTCGAGACGTTGGCCAGGTTGTTGGAGATGGTCGTCAGGTTGGTGTCCTGAGCGGCCAGACCAGTCTTGGCGACATAGAGGGCGGAAATCATCGTTTTTCTCCTTCGGCGCCAGGAATCAGGCGTCAACAGCGTTCAATCAGCTGAATTGCAAAACCTTTGCCATGGACGCGTCGTTGTCCTCAGCGGATTTCATCATCTTGATCTGCAGTTCGAATTGCTTCGAAAGCGAGAGGATCGAGGTCATCTCCTCCACCGCACTGACGTTGCTCGACTCAGTGAAACCGGACACCACCTGGACGCCAGCGTCCGCTGCCGCAGGCTTGCCGTCCTTGGTGCGGATGGTCCCGTCCAGGCCCTTCTCGAGATTCTTCGGATCCGGATTGACCAGTTTGATGCGATCGATGACCGCCAGGGCATTGGTGTTTTCCCCGGCGCCGCGAACGGTGATGGAGCCATCCTGGCCGATCTCGATCTGCTGATTGGGCGGTACGGCGATCGGCCCACCATTGCCGAGCACCGGCAAATCGTTGCCGGTACGCAGCATGCCCAGAGCGTCCACCTTGAGGCTGCCGGTACGGACGTAGGCCTCCTTGCCATCCGCGCCCTGCACCGCGATCCAGCCATTGCCCTGGATAGCGACGTCGAGATCCCGACCGGTTTCCTGCAGAGTGCCTGGAGTGAAGTCGGTCCCCGGACGCTCGCTCATGGAATAGACCCGCGAGGGGTAGCTCTCGCCGAAGGTCTGCATGGAACGCGCCTGCTCGAAATCCCGACGAAAGCCACTGGTGGAGATGTTGGCGAGGTTGTTGGAATGCGCCTGGATGGCCATGGTGTTCTGGCTGGCGCCGGTCATGGCGAGATATAGCAATCGGTCCATAGGGTCCTCGCAGGGCGATCAATATCGCTACAGGTCTGAAACTGTCCAGACCTCTTCAGCAAGGCACGTGCCATTTCCAGCATTTCATTGATTTAAAAAGAAAAAGCCCTCGCAAGGAGGGCTTTTTCACAGCGACCGTCAAAGAACCGTTAGCGGATCTGGATGATGGTCTGCGACAGCGTGTTTTCCGTCTCGATGGTCTTGGCGTTGGCCTGGTAGTTACGCTGGGCCACGATCAGATTGACCAGCTGGGTACTGAGATCGACGTTGGAAGCCTCCAGCGAGCCCGAGGTCAGGGTTCCCAGCGTGCCCGAGGCCGGCGTCCCCACCACCGCCTGGCCGGAGGTGGACGACTGGGCGAAGGTGTTGCTGCCCAGCGGGGTCAGGCCCTGGTTGTTGGCGAAACTGGCCAGGATCACCTGGCCGATCACCTTGGACTGGCTGTTGGTGAAGCTCGCGTAGAGCTTGCCTTCGGTATCGATGGACAGGCCCGACAGTTGGCCGGTGGTGTAGCCATCCTGGGATTTGCTGGTCACCGCGAAGGCGGTCGCGGTCTGCGTGGTGCTGCTCAGGTCGATGGCGATACCGGTGGTGGAGGCGGACGCGCCGTTGGCCCCATAGGTCTTGGGCGTGGTGGAGGCGTTGGTCACGGTGGCCGGCACCCAGTTGTTCAGCGCGAACTTGCCGGTGCTGGTGACGGTGAGGCCGGTACCGCCCGTGGCGCTGAGCTTGCCGGTGCTGTCGAACGTCAGGGTGTTGCTCAGGGGCGTGGTGGACGTCGGGTCGGCCGGGTTGCGCCCGTCGACCAGGCTGTACATGTTCCAGGTGTTGGTGCCGGTCTTGGCGAAGTAGTACGTCAAGGTATGGGCGTTGCCCTGGGAGTCGTAGATGCTGGTGGACGTCGAGTTGTTGAAGCTGGTGGCATCGCTGGGGTCGAAGGTGGCCGTGGTGGGAACGGTCGCCGACGAGTTGAGACTCAACACCTCGGTGTCCTTGGTCGTGGCCTTGGGCGCCTGGTTGGTGGTGTCGATCTTCAGGTTGGTGGCGATGCCGCTGATCACGTTGCCATCGCTGTCCGCCGCGTAGCCGCGCAGGTTGTAGCCGGAGTTGTTGACCACGAAGCCATTGGCGTCGGTCTTGAAGGTGCCGTCTCGCGAATAGAGGTTGGAGCCGTTGTTGTTCATGACGAAGAAGCCGCCGCCATTGATCGCCATGTCCAGGGCGTTGCCGGTGCTGGTCACGTTGCCCTGGGTGAATTGCTGGGCCACGGCCGCGGTCCGCACGCCGGCGCCGGGCTGGTTGGAACTCGACCCCAGGTACATGGAGCTGGAATAGACATCGGCGAATTCGGCGCGCGAGGACTTGAAGCCCGTGGTGCCCACGTTGGCGATGTTGTTGCCGGTCACGCTGAGATCGGTGGCGGCGGCATTGAGGCCACTGAGGCCGACGTTGAAGCTCATGGTTGTACTCCTGTCCGGCGGGGCCGGCTCACTGGCCTATGGTCTTGACGTTCGCCAAGGCGACGTTGGTGCCGTCGGCGAGATTGAGGGTCATGTCGCTGCCGCTGGTCCCCAGGGTCACGCTGCTCACGGTATTCGGCAGGTAGGTCGTCAGCGCCGTGGAGGTGCCACCGATCGCGGCCGTGGCTTTGAAGGTGTAGGTGCCGGACGCCAGCGTCTGGCCGGAGCTGTCCTTGCCATCCCAGCTGAAGGAGTGGCTACCAGCGCTACTGGCGTTCAGGGGAATGGTGTCGACCAGGGAGCCGGCGCTGTTGTAGACGCCCACCGAGAGATCACTGCCGGACGACGGCAGCACCACGCTGCCGGTCATGCCGGAGGTGGTATCGACCACCGCCGTGCTGCCGGCGGCGATCACCGAGCGACCGACCAGCGAAGAGGCCTGCAGCGCCTGGGAAGAGTTGTAGTTGCTGACGATGGAATCCACCGAGGTATTGAGGTTCTGCAAGGACTCGACGCTGCTGAACTGGGCCAGCTGCGCGACGAACTCGGTGTTGTCCTGCGGATTCAGCGGATTCTGGTTGTTGAGCTGGGTGACCAGCAGCTTCAGGAAGTCGTTCTTCCCGAGACTGCTGGTGGTGCTGCCCGAGGTCGTCGCGCCGCTGGACGTCGCCGAGCTGCTCGATACCTTGCTGTTGGACAGCACCGACGACAGCAGCGAGCTGCTACTGGTGGTGGAAGAAGTGGTGGTCATGGCGACTCCCTAGCGATCACTGACCCAGGGTCAGTACCTTCTGCATCATCTGTTTGGCGGTATTCATCATTTCCGCGTTGGTCTGGAAGGCCCGACTGGCGGAGATCATGTCGGCCATTTCCTCCACCACGTTCACGTTCGGGTAATAGACGTAGCCGTCCTTGTCCGCCATGGGATGATGGGGTTCATAGCGCTTCTGCACCTCGCTCTGGTCCTCGACGATGCCCTTCACCTCCACCCCGACCCCGGCCTGGCCCTGGTCATCGAACAGCGAGGAACCGCCCTGGGCCTCGCTGAGCTGGGCAGCGAACACCGGATGGCGGGCCTTGTAGGTCTGGTCGACGCTGGAAGCGACCGACTCGGCGTTGGCCATGTTGCTGGCCACGGTGTTGAGCCGGACGTTCTGGGCGCTCATCGCGCTACCAGCGATGTTGAACAACGAACTCAAGGACATGGTTATTCTCCCTTGATGGCCGACATCAGCCCCTTGAACTTGCTATTGAGCAGCGTGAAGCTGGCCTGGAAGTTCATGGAGTTCTCGGCGTAGTTGGCCTGCTCGACCTGGGCATCCACGGTGTTCTGGTCGACCGATGGCTGGCTGGGAATGCGGTATTTCAGCGCCGCGTCGCCCATGCCCATGTCGAAGCCTTCGGCGGCGATGTGCCGGCTGTTGGTGGTCTCGAGCTGATAGTGCCTGGCGGACCCGGCAGTACCCTTGGCCGCCTGTTCGGCCAGCACCGCACTGAAGTCCAGGTCCCGCGCCTTGTAGCCGGGGGTATCGGCATTGGCCAGGTTGTTGCCCAACACCTCGGCGCGCTGCGAACGGAAATTCAGCGCCTGCTCATGCAACCCGAGTGCTTTGTCGAAATTGATGCTCATGTCGAGAGACCTTTGACGTAGCTTGCAAGCGATCTAGCAAGGCCCGTGCCAGTCTCCAGCATCCATATAAATCAAGGGTTTAGCGCAACGCGGCAGTTAGAACAACGGCAAGCGGCAAGGTTTTTCCGCCGCCTTTGCCGGCCTTGGGATCGGGCGCGGCAAAATTTTGGCGCAAAAAACGCGAATAGTTCAGGTCTGAACGCCGTAGGGTTACCTCGGATTCCCCTAGACAGCTGCCAAATGTCTAATTGCCTAACACAAGCGCAAGAATTCTCGTAACGATCGATATTTAGACCGTGATTTTCGAGTATGTCTTTTTATAATACTCATTGAAGACACTTAGTGTGCTCTAGGCGCTCCTAGGTATCTAATAGAGCACACGAGCAACACGACAGTCTCTAAGAGACGTCCTTTCATGATAAGCGGGTAGCTAAAATAAAATTTAATGTTTCCGCCAACTGCACTCGAAAACGGCCGTAAACAGAGCGTGAGCAGTCTAAGTAAATCCTTGGAAAATCATTTAATAGAGCGCCCGTTCTATGACCTCAAAAAGAATACTCATCGACTATGAGTGCTCCGCGCCGCCACGAGAACTTGGAGAATAACAAAAGAACTCTTTGACCGCGGGCAGTTTCTATCAATGCAATGGCGGACTACTGTCCACCATTGCAAAGAAGAACTTAGACCGAAGACCGCGAGCGGTCGAACATTACGTATCTGCTAGGGGCTATTGTGGCGTACATCAGATAGCGCCCGACGGTAGAGCGTGACCATTTCGTCCAGCAACTCTTGAGCAACATTACAGGCAATCTTTAGTCGGAGCTCTTCAGGGTGGCCAGAACCACACTCTGCCAACTGAGCCAGTAGATCACCTAGCATTGACGCACGAAGATTTGCATCGGCTTCGATGGATCGAGTGGAAAGATCCATTTGGTTAAGCGCGATTGGCTTGCTCGGGAACGGAAGGACAGAGGGCTTCTTCTCAGCCATGGCACACCTCCGTTGCAGGAGTACATGGCATGCAGGTAGCGCCGAGGCGGAGCTCGGGCTTAAAAGGAGATACAGGCATTTTAACTGCTCCTCAGACGATTAAGGAGCCGCCACCCGCCGTTGTCACTCGGTGATGGGAGGCGGACCGTGAGGGGGTGACAAACCGGCGTCCGAGGGAACCGGCCAGGCAAAAGCCTGCCCCACACGGCCCGCCATAGAAAACCACAGATGTAGTCTAGCTACAGCGCTACCGCGCCTCGAACGAATCGGGTTGTCACACCCGGTCGTGGGATTGACCACGACAATGCAAATTTACCGTTTTGGAACGCGCCCTAGCAACCCGGGGCGACGCTAGCTACCTATGACTCATCTAGGTTGGTCTACAGCAGACCGTTTGGTATGCAACAGAAATACGGTAACGGGGCAAATCGGATTTATCCGGGACAGACCAGTTGGTGCCAAAGAGACTCGCCTGGCAGCCGAAAGGCCTTGGTAGGGGAGAGGAAATGGCAAGCTATTCCGCACACGAGCGCTACGCATCGAGTAACTGGTTTACGACGCCAACCGCGCTGCTGGTAGATCCGCGGCTGACCCCGCTGGAGCGCAACGGCTGGCAGGTCTTGCGCATGCTGAGCGGCCCGGATGGGGTTAGTTCGCTTACGAGCCTGAGCCAGCTACGACGCTATCTCACCACCACGCCGTTAGGGCAACGGGCGGGCTATGAGACGGCGCGACGTGTTCTGAAAGTGCTGCGCCTGACGGGTTGGATTACGCTGATCGGTGTACAGCGTGACCCCATGACGGGCAAGGTGATGAGCGAGCGCTACAGGGTGCATGAGCATGCCTTAGCGTTTGATCAGGCATGCACTGCCGACCAGACGCTTGCCCGTCTATTACAAGCGTGCCTGCACGAAACTGGACATCCGATCCAGCGGATTGCACAGCATCTCAATCAGGCGTTCACGCAGGGTGAGCGCAGTGAAGAGGCAGTGCCTAATGGAGCTTCTATCCCAAGCGAGTTGGGGAGCTCTATCTCCGGGGCGGTACCTGCGGAGTTCGGCTTAGGCCAAACCGGTCTGCCACAGACCAACGAGGTCCACGGCAAACCAACTGGCCAATACAGTACGTACAGTAGTAAGACGTATAAAGTACGTACGTATCCCTCAGAGCTGGAAAACACGAAGGGCAGCGCTCCGCTTCCATCCTGCCTCGCGGGAATTGATGAGGAGCAGTTGCAGGAGCTGCTGAAGGCGCTTGATGAATTGTCCCTGCAGCAGCGTCAGCAGGTGTTGGCAGAGCTTGAGGCCAGACACCGTAGCGGCGGGGTACGCAACGTAGTGGCCTATGCCTTTGGCTTGATCAGACGCGTGCAGTCGGGAGGTTTCCGGCCCTATGCACTGCGGGATAGGCCGGCAATGCAGACCGTGGCGAACAGAGACCCCGGCATGGACCATCGTCCACGCCCGGCACATCGAGTAGCCCCCGCAAAGCGCTCAACGCCCGAGGTTGCTGAAAACCATATTGCGACGCTTCGCAAGATGCTCAACATGCCTGTCAGGGTGTCGCGCGTGCTCGACGACATCAAAGCTCAGTCCGAGCAGCTCAGCGAAGAAAGCTAGTCGTGGTGACTTAAGAATGATTGAGCCACGCTGCGGGCTTGGACTGCTCATAGGCCCAGTGCGGAGGCGTTCGTAATGCTTTTGCTGCGGCGATGGATGATGACCATCTCATCCAACAGATCTTGCGCAGTCATCTTGATAATCGTGGCGCGAAGCGAATCTGTTTCCAGGGTGCTGGCGTCAAGCTGATCGAGTAGGTCCTTCAGTATGGAAAAGCGCAGCTCGATGTCATCTGAAAGGTCCGACAAGTCGCTTGCGAAGTGGCTGGCGTCGATACTTTTCTGCGGGAGCGGATAAATCCGCGTGTTCTTGGTGTGCGTCATGATGCGTATACCTCAATTTTCCTAACGTCCGTCTGGGGGTCGATTAATCGATCCTGTCCGGGCAGGTCGCTCAGCACTTCAGCCTGCACTCGATGGCTTGGAGGTATCTCAGCGTTAGCAGCAGCCTTACAAGTGCTATTGCCCAAGGTGCCGAGCTAGCCATGTCTGGTGACCAAGAGGATTCCGGCCCTCTCACTAGCTGCCCATGAGCAGCTAGGCGAGCTTTAGCAAGACAACCTATAGGGTTGATATTCAACCTGAAATGCCCTTCATGTCAACAGGGTGTCGCCCGACCATTGAGGTTGAAGGGAGGGCGTCATGGCTGAGTACGATACGGCGGCATTGGCAGGTCTGGTGGGACGAGCCATTGCTAGGCAGCGCATTCGCTGCGGGTTCACCCAAGAGCAGATCGCCGAACGATTAGGGATAGGCAACGAGGCGGTATCGCGCATTGAGCGCGGTTTGGTCATGCCTAACATTGAGCGCTTATTGTCCCTGGCGGAGGTATTTGGCTGTGAAGCAGCGGACCTGCTGACCGAGGCAAGTGCCCGGCCTCAGGATCAGGCCCGACATCTCGAAACGCGCCTGGCTACCCTCAGCGCCGAGGATCGCCAACTGGTCATGGAGTTGCTTGAAAGTCTGATTCAGAGACTGGGACGCGGTTGAGTGAGCGACAGAGTTCCCTGATTTTGATACCACCGCCTAATACGCGCGTTCCGCAGTTCTGCCTAGGAGCGTGCCGCCCCCCCCAGAACAAGCCCGACGTCTGTGCCTGTATGCCAGTAATACAGTGCTCAAGCGAGACGTTCAAACCTGCTCGTCGCAGCTAAATACTTCTAGCGCAACCAATCCCTGCTGTTTGAATTGCGTTAGTACCTCAGCCTTCGTGACATCGGCAACCAATGTCCAGCCCGTCTGAAGATTTTGAAGCTACGTTTGAGACTAGGTGGCTAGGGGATCTTGGAGTAACAAAGCCACCAGATCAAAGCTAGCGCGCCATGCCATAGATCTATGGCATGGCGTTACTTTGCCCATGCTGCACTTCAGCTTTTGCCGCCGCCCATCAACCGCTTATTTGGCCTTGTAAATGATGCCTGGATTGCACTGCACCATCTGATAGAGATCCGGCAAGCCGTTGAGGGCTTCGGACGCACCCAGGAACAGATAGCCGCCCGGCTTGAGGGTGGCATGGATGCGGGTGAGGATGTCCTTCTTCACGTCAGCGGAGAAGTAGATCAGCACGTTGCGGCAGAACACCATGTCGAACTTGCCGAGGCTGGCGTAGCTGTCCAATAGATTCAGGGCGCGAAATTCGATCCGACTGCGAATCGCCGGCTTGACCGCCCAACGATTTGGCTGCAACACGTCGAAGTAGCGCTGCAAGCGTTCCTGGGACAGACCGCGACCAATCGCCAGCGAATCGTATTCACCGGACTTCGCCGCAGTAAGAATGGCGCCCGAGAGATCAGTCGCCACAATCTGCATACCGCCACGCCCCTGCCCTGCCGCGCTGCGCTCGAATTCGTCCATGGTCATGGACAGCGAATAGGGCTCCTGCCCCGAGGAGCAGGCCGCCGACCAGACCCGCAGGCGCTGGCCGAAGGTATTCTTCGTCAGTTCCGGCAAGAGGCGGTTCTTGAGTACCTCGAAGGGATAGGTGTCGCGAAACCAGAGGGTTTCATTGGTCGTCATCGCATCGATGACCTTTTCCCGCAAACCGCCACGGGGCTGCATCTGGATGCGCTGCACCAACTCCGACAACGTTTTGATCCCCTCGGTCTCCATCAGCTTGTTGAGCCGACTGGAGACAAGGTACTGCTTGTTGTCACCGAGCAGGATCCCGCTGGATTTCTCGAGGAAATCACGAAAAAGCACAAAATCCGCGTTGACTGCTGACACTGCCGCTCCGCCTTCTGGATACCGGGATAGAGACGCCTTCACCTAGTGACTGTCGACCGCATTGATGCGCTCGGCTACCCGGGAGGCAAGATCATCGGGACGGAACTTGGCCAGGAAGTCGTCCGCGCCGACCTTCTTGACCATCGCCTGGTTAAAGACGCCGGACAAGGAGGTATGCAGCAGTATATGCACTTTCTGCATTCGCGGATCATGACGGATTTCCGCCGTGAGGGTGTAGCCATCCATTTCCGGCATCTCGATGTCGGAAATGATCATCAGCAGCTCCTCTTCCGGACGCTTGCCTTCGTCGACCATACCCAGCAGGTAATTCAACGCCTGACGACCGTCATTGAGCGAGATTACCTCTACCCCGACGGTTTCCAGGCAGCGGCTCACCTGCTTGCGCGCCACCGAGGAGTCGTCGACGATCAATACCCGCTTGGTGACGGCCTTGGCCTGTACCACGTCGCTGATCACGCCGGCCGATACGGTCTCGACGGACGGTGCCACCTCGGAAAGGATCTTTTCCACGTCGATGATCTCGACGAGCTGGTTATCTACCCGGGTGACGGCGGTCAGGTAGTGATCACGACCGGTACCCTTGGGCGGCGGATTGATGCCTTCCCAGTTCATGTTGACGATGCGCTCCACCGAACGAACCAGGAAGCCCTGCACCTTGGTGTTGTATTCGGTGATGATCACGAAGCAGTTGTTGATGTCTTCCAGGCCACGGCGACCGGTGGCCATGGCCAGGTCGATGATGGGGAAGGTGCCGCCACGGATGCTGGCCACACCGCGCACCACCGGGCTCGATTTCGGCATCACGGTGAGCTTGGGGCACTGTAGCACCTCCTTCACCTTGAAGACGTTGATACCGTAGAGCTGCGAGCCGTCCAGGCGGAACAGCAGCAGCTCCAGACGGTTCTGGCCCACCAGTTGGGTACGTTGGTTGACTGCGTCCAATACACCAGCCATTTGGCGACTCCTCTCGTTGCCTCGGACCGGTTGGAAAACTCGGCACAGGGCTTGCTTAGATGTGACTCATGGATATCGAAGCGACGTGTTTCCGACCTATGAAAACCTCTTGCCGCTGGGCTGCGAATCTCATGTTGATCCTGGCATGCCTGGGCGGAAAGGCCTATGCAGAAGGCGACTACACCTCATCTGACGAACTTATCGGCGCTGTCGAAAGTTTTCTTGAGGAGCGCGTGCAGGAATATTTACTGGACACCCATTCCGACGCCCGCCATGAAACCCAGATCAACTCCCTTGATCCCCGCCTGCGCCTCGCCGCCTGCGACAAACCTCTGACGCTGTCGCAACAAGGCACTCCTGCGCCGGTGGGCCGGATCAACGTCAAGGTACGGTGTGAGGGCAGCAGCTCCTGGACGGTGTTCGTGCCAGCCCAGGTCAAGCTCTATCGCCCCGTGGTCGTCACCTTGCAGCCCCTTCTACGCGGCACGGTGCTGGACACGAGCAACGTAGCCCTGGTCGAACGGGATGTCGGGACGCTGACACAGGGCTACCTCACCAGCCTGGAACAGGTAATCGGGACCCAGCTGAAACGTCAGGTAGTCAGCGAGCAGGTGCTCGCGCCCTCCTTTATCGAGCAGGCCGAACTCATTCGCAAGGGCGAACAGGTGGTCATCAATGCCCGCAGCGCCTCCTTCAGTATTCGCATGCAGGGTGAAGCCCTGTCCAATGGCGCCAAGGACGAGGAGATTCGGGTACGGAATCTGAGCTCCAACCGGGTGATTCGCGGTCGGGTGGTCGATCAGGGACAGGTAGAGGTAGCGCTTTAGCGGAAGAGTCAAAAGGAGTACCTTAAGCGTCAGCATCCTGAACCTCTGCGCGCCATCCTGTCGAAGGCTGTGAACCGGAGCACAGGTCTACGGCTAAAGTTTCGGCGGGATACGCCGATAAGCCGGGTATGCGAACGAGACGACACGAGGATCTCCACTCATGGCTCTAGATATCAATCGCCTGAATTCGTCCTCTACTGCGGGCATAGGCAATACCAAGGCCTCGTCCACCAAGGATGTGTCCACGGCTCAAACCAGCGACGTCAAGGCTACCAAGAGCACCGCCTCCGGCGAGTCGGTCAGCTTGAGCGCCGAAGCCAAGCAACTGAGCTCCCTGACGGCGGGGCTCAAGGATCTGCCGGTGGTCGACAGCGACAAGGTCAGCCGCCTGAAACAGGCCATCGCCGATGGCTCCTACAAGGTCGACAGCCAGAAGGTGGCCGACAAGCTGATGGCGTTCGAGTCCTGACGCCCGGTTCGGCATGGCCTTCCTGACGATCGCAACTAAGGTTCGAACGGAAACCGCACCATGCCCAATGCTACCTTGCTCGACATCACTCGCCACGACATCGAACTGAGCGAGCAACTGCTGGCTTTGATCGACCAGGAATTCCAGGCCCTGAGCGAGCGTCACCTCGAACGGCTGGAGTCGCTGCTGGACACCAAGCAGATCCTGCTCAAGCAGCTCGATCAGCATGCCCAGCATCGCTCTGCTCTGCTTCGCTTGGCCGGCTTGAGCAATGACCTCGCCGGCTTGCAGCAGTACGCCGCAGGCCAGGACGAAGGTCAGGCGCTACTGGCGGCTTCCGCGCGCCTGAGCGAGTTGATCGAGGCCTGTAAGCAGCGCAACGTCCGTAATGGCCAGATCATCCAGGCCAACCAGATAGGCACGTCGCGGGTGCTCAACCTCCTGCAAGGCAGCAGCTCGGCGCCCATGCTCTACAACAGTCGCGGCAGCCAAACCCGCAGCGGCTATCAGCGTCCCTTGAGTTCGGCTTGATCACGGGCATTCTCATGCCAGCGTTTTCACTGTACAGATGGCGTTAAGCCAGTATCCTTGCTGACCGCTGTTAACAGGAGTTTCCAGGTGCAAGGCTCTTCCGCTAGCGACAATGCCGCTCAGCCACCCCAGGTCTATCGCTCCAAGGGCGAGATACTGGCCTGCCTGCGGCCGGCCCAACAGCAGCATATTCCGCTGCGGATCACGTTCAGCCGACAGGATCAGCAATTCCAGAGTTTCGTCGTCGAGATCGACGAGACCAAGGGCCTGATCGCCCTGGACGAATTCATTCCGCGCGAGGCGGAGCGACTGCTCGAGCAGGGTAGGCCCTTTCGCGTGGACAGCTTTCATGAAGGCATTCGGGTGACCTGGCAGATCGATCGCCCCGTGCAATTCAGCGAGCTCGACGGCAACCGCTGCTACTGGGTCGAGCTGCCCAGCGAACTGACCTACCACCAGCGGCGCAATGCCTATCGGGTCAAGCTGCTCCTGACCCAGCCGGCCACGGCAGAACTGAGTCAGATAAACAGCCAAGTACAGCTACGTGGCCAGTTGATCGACCTGTCAGCTACCGGCTGCAAGCTGCGCTTTCCTGGCAACGTCACCCACCTGCTGCAACCGGGGCAACTGGTACAGAGCTTTACCGCCGAACTGCCAATCGGAGCCATCAACACCCCGATAAATATTCGCCATGTGGCCTGCACGGAGCGCATGGAACACAGCGAGGTCGGCGTCAGCTTCCACAATCTGGGCGGCGCCGCTCAACGCCAGATCGAACGCCTCGTCTACCAGCTGCAGCGAGAGAACCGCCGGTTCGAATGACCAGCCGGGCGTCCAGGACTGCTGGACGCCCCCCACCTCTCAGGTCGCCTTGGATTCAGGCGGGTTCTCCGGGAACTCGATCTCTTCCTGCAAAGGCGCCCCCTCCTCGGCAGGCTCCTCCTCTACGACCGGCTCAGTGTGCATCTGGTCATGCACCACCTGGCTATCGACCCGTGGATCCAGCGCGGCGACCAGCGGCGAGCTGGTCGATCCCTCGGGCATGGGCACGTGGCTCAGCGGCGCCTCCTCGACCAGATGCTTACCGGTAACTGCATTCGGGCGGATCCGCCAGATCAAAATCCCGCCGCAGAGGACGACGAAGGCATAGAGCATGTTGGGTCCGACCAGATTCATCAGGCCGCCCACCAACAGTGGCCCGATACAGGCACCGACGCCGAAGGTCACCAGCAGCATGGCGCTCAGGGAAACCCGCCGCTCACCTTCGATGTGATCGTTGGAAAGCGCTACCGCCAGGGGATAGAGCACGAATTGCAGCAGACTGACGATAAGGCCCAGAGGTAGCAGCACTATCGGCGGCACCTTAGGCAGTACGGCCAATGGCAAGGCCGCGATGGTCAGGGCGATAGCGATACCTCGAATCAGCCAACTGCGATCATGACGATCCGACAGCCAACCGATCGGCCACTGAGCGATCAGACCGGCGAAGATGCAGCACGCCATGAACAGACCGATGCGTTCGGTAGGCAGTCCCTGGGCGCTGGCATAGAGCGGGGCCAGGCCATAGAAGGATCCGATCACCAATCCGGCCACCAGGGTGGTGGTTAGGGACTGCGGAATTCGCTGGATGAAGAAGGTCGGCTCCAGTGGCGCCGGCTTGAGCGGCGCCGGGTGGATCTTGCCGGTGACCGCCACCGGCACCAGACAGAGCGCATAGCAGATGGCGACCAGCATCAGCTTGTCGACGCCGAGATCGGGCGAGACAACCAGTACCACCTGCCCCAGCGCCAGGCCGAGATAGGAAGCTGTCATGTAGCCGGAAAAAACCTTGCCCCGCTCGCCGGGCCCGGCCTGCTCATTGAGCCAGCTCTCCAGCACCATGTACTGGCACATCATGCCCATGCCGATCAGCACCCTCAGCGCCAGCCACACGGGCAGCCAGGGCAACAGCCCTATGCCCAGCACCGCGGCGCTGACGACACCTGCGCAGGTCACATAGGAGCGGATATGGCCGACCTTGGCGATCAGCCGGTGCCCGAGCTTACCGCCTATCACCAGCCCCGCGTAATAGGCGGCGGTCAGGGCGCCGACCCAGAGTCCCTGCACCTGATCGGCGGCCAGTCGCAGCCCCAGATAGGTACTCAGCAGACCGGTCCCGATCAACATCAACAGCGTCGCGAAATAGAGCCCGCGAAACGCCGACAGCACACGCACCATTGCCTACTCCATCGTCTCTTGCACATCAGGCAAGCGCGACGGGATCAGCTTCGTCGTTGCGCTGCCAGCTGGGCATCCGCGCCCAGGCGTGGGTTGTAGTGGCCTGCACAGGCCTTCATCAGTACCTGCAGCACCGACAGATTACCTCTGACGCTGCTGATCTTGGTGGGTACCTCGCCCTTCGGATAGCGCCGCACGGTAGGGAGTTCCACGCAGCGATAACCCAATTTGGGTACCCGATAGGAAAGATAGGCCAACAACTCGTAGGTGCTGAACTCATCGCGGAACGGCGCGACACGCGGATCCAGCAGCATGGCCCGGCTGTAGGCGCGGAAACCCTGGGTGGTATCGGTCCAGTGAAAGCCGGACGCCAGGCTCAGCATGGGCGCGTGGATGAAGCGGATGGCGAAGTCGCGGGACTTGGGCGTGTTCTCGGCCACGCCACCGGCCAGAAAGCGCGAGGCCTGGACGAAGTCGTAGCCCTGCTCGATGGCCTCGATGAAGCGCGGGATGGCATCGGGATCATCCTTGTCGTTGCCGTCGATGGTCACGATGCCGGTATAACCCTCATCGAGCACGAAGGCATAGGCGCAGCGCAGCTGGGCGCTGAGCTTGCCTGGCGCGGTCTTGACCAGCAGCCCGCGGACGCCCAGTTCCTGCAACCGTTGCGGCTCCAGCGAGCCATCGGTGCTGCCACCGTCGACGATGATGACATCGGCGATGTCGGCGATCTTCACCGCCGCCATGCGCCGCAGAAGATTGAGGATCCGCTCGCCTTCGTTGATGACCGGAATCACCACGCAATGCGGACGGCTGCGACCATTCCAGAAGGTCGTCGAATAGCTGGGTACCTGCCAGAGGGCACGCTCGGTGGCGGGAATTGCAGTAGTCATAGGTCCTCCAGATTCAACCGACACGGGCCGTGATGAGGGCGACACCGGCGATGATCAGGACGATGCCTGCCGCCGTGGTCCAGGGAAAGGCTTCGCGAAAGATCACCACCGACAGCAGGGCGACGCTGGCGATGGCCCCGGCGGTGAGTACCGGGTGCGCCACGTTCAGCGGCAGCTTGGCCAGCGCGGCGGCGTAAAGCAGGAAAGCCAGCCCATACATGAAAAGGCCAAGCCAGAACGGCCAGTTGGCCAGGGCACCCATGGGATCGCTCAGGCTGGGAAAACGCCGCGGCGGCAGCATGGCGAGCTTTACCAGCACGCTCGCCGAAGCATTGGAGGCGATGCCCAGGATCAGGATCAGCCACTTCATGCCGCGACCTCCGGCAGATCACGATAGGCCCGGATCGCAGTCTGGACGCCACGCTCCAGCGCCGCCAGGTTGGAGCCCTGCTTCGCCGGCAGCATCTCGATGCTGACCACCTGCTCCGGCAGACGCCGGGTCAGGGCGAAGGCGATACCTTCGTGGTTGGTGCAGCCCTCCCCCAGGGTCACCAGATCCGGCTCGCTCGCGTGGACGTGGCCGATCAGCTCGGCATGCTCTTCGAGCACGCGCGCGGCATCTTCCTCGTTGATGGTCAGGGCACCGGTATCGAGTTGCATGAGGATCGCCGGGTGGTCCACCGCCCGCACCACGGCGGCCGTGGAATCGCTGTCGATCATGAAATTGGCGCCATAGCGCGGCGGATTCGGCTCCAGGCAGATCTGGACGCTACGGGCCGCAGCCACATCGCCCAGACGTCGGAAGAAGTCACGCGCCTGTGCCAGAGCCTCCTCGTCGCTCAGTCCGGTGCGATCCCGGTTGCGCGGCGAGCCGAACACCAGACGCGTCGCCCCCAGGCCTTCGGCGACCCGGCAGACACCCTCCAGCTGGGCCAGCAGCGCACGCTGGACGTCGTCGCTACCAAAGACGTTGAGTCCCGTGGTGCCGAACAACAGCGCCTGCATGCCGGTGATCTCGATACCCCGGGCCTGCCATTCCTGGCGTACCCGCTGGATGTCCTGGGCGGTCGCCGTCTTGGGATCGGCGAAATACTTGCCGGGGGCGATATCGATGGCGTCCACCCGGTGCTGCTGCAGGATCTCGGCGACCATGGCGTCGTCGGCAGGATCCCAGGCGATATTGGAAATGGCGATGCGCATCACTGGCCCTCCGCCTTGATGACCGGAGGTTCCGACTGCGCATAGGCCCGTACCGCGAGCAAGGTGTCGCGCGCGCTGTACTGATAGCCATCCCGGCCGCCGAAGACCTCGGCGTGCACACTGCGGAAATCGTAGCGCGCAGGCGTGCCCTCCAGCGTATTGCCGAAGTCGCGGCCGAAGCCCTGGCTGGCGATGTCCGCCACGCTGATGGGCTCGGCGGTCAGGTGCACCAGCTCCAGGCCGGCTGCCTGGGCGGTCTGGATGTCATAACCGAGATTGACCATCGGATAGAACTGGAAGACCCCGCGACTTTCCACCGCGTGCAGGTTGTTGTCGTTGAGCAGGTCGTAGATCACGTTCTTGCGCAGCCCCGGGCCGACCAGGCCGGGCAGGCGGACGATCAGCGCCTTGGGAAAATGCTCGCGGACGAATTGCTCCAGCCGATAGCGATTGGCGCCATAGGCGTGGAGTCCTTCCTCGTCCACCACGGTGGTTTCATCCACCCCGAGCGGCTGCTTGAAGACATCCACGGTGCTGATCAGCACGAAGGAATCGCACTGGATCCGTGACAGATGACCGATCAGCCCCTCGATCTTCTGCCGATCCGCCTCTGGATCGCGATTGGCGATCCACTTCTGCGCCGGGGCACCGGCACAGATCACTTGCCCATAGGGCTGATCGCCAATCTGCTCGATGTTGGTCGAGCGAAACAGCGCACCGAAGGCCTTCTGCTTGAGCAGTGTCGACCCCACGAAGCCGCTGTACCCTATCAATGCATCGGTCTTCATGTTGCTCACCCCTTGGTCTTGAATCTCAGGCAATAATCCGGCTGGCACTCCTCGACGGGATAGCGCTCGTCCAGGTAGGCCTTGAGCCGTGGAAACTTGTCGTGCATGGAAAGGTTGTTCAGGTTGAACGACCAGAAGGTCGTGGAATACACCACGGCTGGCGGATCGGCGTGTTGCAGGTCGCTGATCAGGTCCGCTTCGTAGGGCGGCGTGGCATAGACGGGATAGATGTACTTGGTGCAGGCCGGCAGGTCGGTGACGCCATTGATGACCCCGTTGTTGGCCAGGTCGAAGACGCAGCGGGCACCACTTTCCAGCAGACGGCGCGAGGCCCACTGCACCCCGGGCGTCGCCAGCGCGGCGTCATCCGGCAAGGCAGCCAGTTCCGGCACCCAGGCGAGTCCCTGGGCCCACACCCGCTCGACCGGCGACTTGTAGAGGTTGAACCCGGCCAGCAGCACCAGCAGCGCTGCCAGCGCCGGCAGCAGCAGCCGACGGCTGAACGCCAGCAGCGCACCCGCCAGCAGCACCGCGAAGAATGGCGAGGGATTGAGCCCGACCAGGCCGAGCAATACGGCGGCGGCAACAGCGACCGCTGCTGCCCGGGGATACGCTGAGAGATCCCAGCCGCCGTTGCGGGCCAGGCGGTGACGCCGGGCGGCATATAGCAGGCTCAGCAAGGGCACCCAGAAACCCATCTGGATGTGCTGGAAGTCCGCCCGGTTGACCCCGATCTTGAAAAAGATGGCGAGCAGCACGGCCAGGGCCCCGATCAGTGGCAGGTCCTCGCTCCAGCGCCACGGCCAGGGTAGGCAGCGGATCAACGCAAAGCCTGCCAGGGCCGTAGGCACCGCCAGCAGCAGACTCAGGGCAAGGGGCCTTGCAGTAAGGCCGTAGCCCCATTGGGACGAGGTTTCCAGCAGGAAGGTCAGGTTCTTGACGTAGTCGGTCAGCGCGAAGAAATCGGTACCAAAGCCAAGCCAGCCAACGGTAGCCACGAAAGTCAAGATCGATAGCAGATGCCGCCGTTGCAGCAACAAGGCGAGTACTACCGCCAAGCCGATCGCCAGGACGCCGGCGATGCCACGGTCATAGGACCAGAACACATTGAAGCCTGCCGCCAGCCCCAACAGCACCTCGCAGATCAGGCGCTGCGGTGTGCTCGTCACCTTGCGGTGCAGGCAGAACAGGAACAGCGACAGCAGCAGGAAGAGATCGCGATAGCCCACGACCTGGGTCGCCAGGGCGCCGACGGCGACCAGCAGGATCAGCCGGGCACGGCCCCTGGGTAGCGGGCACAGCAGCACCGCCGTTCCCCACAGCAGAAGCGCCGCTCCGGTATTGCACAGCCCATAGAGGATCTGGGTCACCAGGAAGGTGTGTTGGGCACCGAACCAGCTTTGCGCCAGCCATACCGGGATGAAGTCCAGGCCACCGTGGATGGTGAAGGCGTGGGCGCCCGGCTGGCTGTGCAAGAGGGTCGGCAGGGTGGCGAAATACTCCCCCTGGTGGAAGGGATCGAGAATGACGCCCTTGCCGAACAGAAAGAAGTTGATGACGGAAAAGATCAGAACGCTGATGAAGCCGGCGACGCCGGACACCCCCCTGGGTGACGCTTCAGTGGAAGGGTTCAGCATCGAGGCGCTCCAGGGCATCGAAAATGTTGTCGATCTTGCCACCCAGCATCGAATAGCAACCGGGCAATTGGGAATGTTGCTCGAACAGGATGGGACGACCGTCGTCCCCTTCGTTCTTCATCAGGATGGTCTTTACCTCGAACAGCGAGTCCCGGTATTCCACCCGCGCCGCGGCCGACATGTAGCGGGCTACATCGCGCACCATCCAGTCCGCGCGCGAGGCACGGTCATAGTCGTCGAGCAGTGCATAGGGATCGGTGCCGTTGGCGTCTTCCCAGTTTAGGTGCGGCGTATAGCGCACGTGAGACAGGGTATGCAGTCCGCGAGCGGGAAAGGGCATCATGGAAAAGAACGGACCGTCCATGACCGTCACGCCGAGATCGCGCAGCTCGGGCGGCATTTCCACCAGGGCCATCTCGGTGATCTCGTGGCGCAGGCGTGTAGTGGTACCCGGGAAATCGCCGCCGTATTGATTGAGGCCACTGTAGGTGCAGTTGAAGAGATAGCGGCAGTGCAGGTCTTCCTGCCCGCCAGCGTCGTTCACCACCTCGACGCCTAGGCCACCCGTGTCGGCACGGATCGCCGTAACACGGCTCTTGAAGCGCAACTCGACCCCAGCGGCATCGAGTTCACGACTCACTTCGTCCGCCAATACCGCGGAATTGAAGGCGTATTCCTCGGTGAGATACACCGACTCGATCAACCTGTCGTCGAACAGCCGGGTCAACTCCTTGGGCGCCGGCTCGAGGGAGGCTTCGATGCCCTGACAAAAGCGCTCGAACTGCTTTGCCGTGACCTTGGAGTTGTTGCGGGCGATGGCATACAACTTGGTGAAATCTCGCACCACCACATCAGGGTAGTCGCGCAGGAAGCGCGGCAGATTGACCCGACTGCGAAAGGCCGTGACGAAACTACGGGGATAGTGGTAACCGTTATGAACACGCGCCTGATTGTTGTAAGAGGCACGTTTCAACAGCCCCTCCTCTCGCTCGATCAGAGTGACTTTCGCAAAGCCTCGCGTGCGCATCAGATACAGGGCGGTCATGGCCCCATAAAAACCACCGCCAATGACGATCGCATCTCTCATGATCGTCAGGCCATGCCGGATTGAGTTGCCGGTCTTGCGGCATTGCCGCCCTGCACCACTTCGACATTGAGCTTGTCACGCCGGGTCATCACTGCACTCGTGAATTCTTGAGCGACGTGATAGAGCGGGCCTTCATTGACTCGATGGGTCAACTGCAGGACATATTCGCCGAGCACCAGCAGTACCAGCGATATGAGAAAGAACATGCCGGATTGCTGTAATGAAATCGTCACCCAACCAGGCGCTACATCATCCTTGAACAAACCGATCGCTATCACATAGAGGGAATAGAGCAGATTGGACAGTGCGCCCATGATGGACAGGAAACTGACCATGCGCATGGGTTTGCGGGTGGAGGACACCAGCAACCGTGCCCCGCGATCGAAACTACCGGACAGTCGCTTGGGCTTGGTGCTGCGCGGCGGCATGCTGTATTCGAGATTGATACGCGAGAAGCCTGCCGTGGCTGGCAGATGGCGATAGGTCAGCGCCGGCGCCGGATGCCGCAGGATATAGTTGATGACCTTCTTGCTGAGCATCCGGTATTGGGGAGCGTCCTTGGCCAGGTCGACTCCATTGAATTGCTTGTAAAGACTGTTGAAGCCTCGGGAGCAGAGACTGTAGGAGAATGTTTGCCGAACTTTCTGCTGGTTGTTGGCAAATACCACATCGACCCCACCTGCGGCCTGCTGCAACATATCGGGCAGGAAGGCGATGTCGTCGGTCTCCGGATCTATGACGACCGCGAAGTCTCCCAAGGCGTTTTCCAGGCCTACCCAGGCAGCAGTGTCGGAGTCCACTTCCTTGGTCAGGGCATATACCTGGAGGTTGGGCAGTCCACTGACACTGGTCAGTTGCTTTAATCGAGCTACGCTGTCATCAGAGGAGGCGTTGTCGACGATGATAAGTTCGTAGTCACTCACCAAAGGACCGATGACAGTGGCAGCGCGCTCCAAGGTGTCCTGCAACTCGGTCGCCTGGTTACGAACGACGAACACGACTGAAAGTAGGACGGGATAAAAGGCCATGACGAACCTCCAGAGGCGTTCCAGATTCTTGCAATGCAGACGGTTAGCCATCGGAGAGTACAGATAAATTCAGCGGGTTTTGTTCCGCTGCGCTAGGCTGTGATCACAGCCACAAATCGCTATCTGGAGAGCCTGGAAGTCGAACAAGGTCGCTGTTTTTGCCCTATCCTCCGAAACTGCTGTAACGGTTCGGCAAAGGCACTTGGAGAGTCGGACAGCGAGGAAAGGACTAGAAAGGAATCTGGTGTCCCAGAGTGGGGTCGAACCACCAACCTTCCCCTTAGGAGGGGGATGCTCTATCCAATTGAGCTACTGGGACAGGAAAGGGCGCTCATGGTAACGAGCAGCAGAAGGTTTGTCATGTTTCGGTTCGCATCGGCCAGAACGATGGGTTGGGACCGGCGGGCACAGGAAGTTCTTCAGCGGCTTTGCAATTTAGGTGGTACGTCGGTAAATTGACGTCAATAAAAATTGATACCTAGGGACAGGTCGTTACAGAGTCCAAGGTGCCGTGAGTGCTAGCGGAACGAGACGAGGGCTTATGCCTTCACTGATATTTGACTCCAGATGAAGTACCTCAATGACCCAGGCCATTAGATCCTACTCAAGCCGTACCGCTGATAAATTCGTCGTGCGTCTGCCCGAGGGCATGCGAGAGCGCATTGCAGATGTGGCCCGCAACCATCATCGCAGCATGAACTCCGAAATCATCGCGCGCCTAGAGCAGAGCCTGCAGCAAGAGGGCGCCCTTGGCGACGAACCTGGTTTACGCCTGGATAGCCCGGAGATCACCGCCAGCGAGCGGGAATTGCTGCAGCGTTTTCGTCAACTGTCAGGCCGACAGCAAAACGCCTTGATCTCGCTGATCGCCCACGACATCGACGCCGCTTCCTGACGGCGTCCAGGCTGCCCTGCGTCCGAGCAGCCTGCTGCAGCCCGCCCTGCCCTACATCAGGAACAGGGTGGCAAGCCCCAAGAAGATGAAGAAGCCGCCACTGTCGGTCACGGCGGTGATCAGTACGCTCGACCCCATCGCAGGGTCGCGACCGAAACGCTGCAAGGTCATGGGAATGAGCACGCCCATGAAAGCAGCCAGCAGTAGATTAAGGGTCATGGCGCCCATCATTACCAGGCCCAGCGACCAGCTGCTGTAGAGATAGAAGGCTACCAGCCCTATCACCCCACCCCAGATGACGCCGTTGCACAGGGCGACGCCCATTTCCTTGCGCAACAACCGGGTAGTACTGGTGACGCTGATCTGTCCCAGGGCCATGGCCCTCACGATCATCGTGATGGCCTGATTGCCGGAGTTGCCACCGATGCCTGCCACGATGGGCATGAGCGCGGCCAGTGCCACCAACTTTTCGATCGAGTCCTCGAACAGGCCGATGACACGCGAGGCGATGAAGGCAGTGATGAGGTTGGTGGCCAGCCAGGTCCAGCGGTTGCCTACCGATTTCCACACCGAGGCGAAGACGTCTTCGTCTTCACGCAGACCAGCCATGTTGAGGACTTCGCTTTCGCTTTCCTCACGAATCAGGTCGACCATTTCATCGATGGTGAGACGCCCGATCAGCCTGCCGCTCTTGTCCACCACGGGCGCGGAAACCAGGTTGTAACGCTCGAACGCCTGGGCGGCGTCATAGGCATCGCCGTCCGGATGGAAGGCCACCGCCTCCTTGGCCATGACCTCGACCACGAGCTTTTCCGGATCGTTGACCAGCAGCCGCTTGATCGGCAACACGCCCTTGAGGATGCTGTCGTTATCGACGACGAACAGCTTGTCGGTATGGTCGGGAAGCTCTTTGAGGCGGCGCAGGTAGCGCAACACCACTTCCAGAGCAACATCATCGCGGATGGTCACCATCTCGAAGTCCATCAGCGCGCCGACCTGGTCCTCTTCATAGGACAGGGCGGAACGCACCCGCTCGCGCTGCTGGGCGTCGAGGGCGTCCATGAGCTCGTGAACGACGTCGCGCGGCAGATCCGGTGCGAGATCGGCGAGCTCGTCGGCATCGAGCTGACCGGCGACCGCGAGAATTTCCTGATCATCCATGTCGGCGATCAGTGTCTCCCGGACAGCATCCGAGACCTCGAGCAGGATTTCACCGTCGCGCTCGGTCTTGACCAGACCCCAGACGGTCAGACGGTCTTCTTGCGGCAGGGCTTCCAGGATGAAGGCCACGTCGGCCGGGTGCAGCTCGTCCAGCCGGGCACGCAGCTCTTCGAGGCCTTCCTGGGGGATATCGGCGGGGGATACGGGGCCGCGGTCCTGACCTTCACGGGCCTCGACGGCAAGGTCGTAGCGCTCCAGCAACTCGACGACCTGGGCGAGCCGCTCTTGCAGCGTCTCGTGGGGCTTTCTGATTTCTGCTTCGTTCACTACGGTCATAGCGCACTCCGGCCCGCCGGCGGAGCGCACCGACGAACCCTATCTCAACAACGGGACGAAAAAGGCGATTGAGTGTTGACTGGGTAAGTCCATAAGGGGGATGACCACTGCCCCGGCGGGGCTGACGGCGGGGATGATACACCGGACCGGTTGCAGGTGCGAACGCAAAAGGTTTTCAAAACAGCTATTTGCAAGGGCTTTGGCAGGGCATCAGGGCCACCCTTTCGGCTCTCGTCCACCGACCCTTACTTCGCTAAGCTTGAGTGCCTACGTCAAGGAGGACGTCTCATGAAGAAGCTGCTCGCGCTCGGTCTGCTACTGGGCTGCACCACCGCGCAATCGGCCACGGTATATCGCTGCGAAGATGCCACTGGCCACCTCACCTTTTCCGCCAGCGGGTGCCCCTCGGGCAGCGATGGCAGCCTGCAGCGCGCCGACAATGCTCTTCCGGGCGGCGCCAAACCCAGGCTGATGGCGAAGCCGAAAGCCTCCCAACCCAAAGCTGTCGTGCGTGTGCCGACCGTGGTGGCGGCCAAAACGGATGGTTGCGGCGACTTGCTCACTAGCAGCGAAAAGCGCCAGGCGATCATCCGGGGGCAGGTGAAGGTCGGCATGAGCCGGGCGGACGTGGAGAACGCCCTGGGGCAGCCGCAGCGGATTTCCCAACTGGATACCCTGACCCGCTATCACTACGAGGCGCGCCGAGGCAAGGAACGCTCGCGCCTGGTGACCTTTGACCAGCACGGCTGCGTGCGTCGACGCTGACGCACGCAGTTGGCCAGGGCCGCGTCAGAGCACGGCGCGGGGGTAGGAGCCGAGGACCTTGAGTGCCACGGCGCCCGTGGACAGCCGCTCCAGGACGTCGCGGATCAGCGGATCGGCCTGGTGACCGAGGAAGTCGATGAAGAAGACGTAGGTCCACTTGCCACTGCGCGACGGCCGCGTCTCGATCCGGCTGAGATCGATGTTGTTGGCATGGAACGGCAGCAGCAACTCGTGCAGGGCACCGGGCTTGTTCTGCATGGAGACGATGATGGAGGTCTTGTCGTCGCCACTGGGCGGCACGTCCTGGTTGCCGATGATGAGGAAGCGCGTGGAGTTGTCCGGGCGGTCCTCGATCTTCTGCTGCACGGGGGTCAGGCCATAGAGCGAGGCCGCCATGTCACCGGCGATGGCCGCGCTGTTCCACTCCCCCTTCACCCGCCGCGCCGCCTCGGCATTGCTGGCCACCGCCACCCGCTCGACGCTCGGGTAGTAGGAGTCCAGCCACTTGCGGCACTGGGCCAGGGATTGGGCGTGGGAATAGATGCGGGTGATGCTGTCGGGCTTGGTGTTCTCGCTGATCAGCAGGTGGTGGTGGATGCGCAGCTCCACCTCGCCGCAGATGGACAGGTTGTGCTCGAGAAAACTGTCCAGGGTGTGGTTGACCGCGCCCTCGGTGGAGTTCTCCACCGGCACCACGCCGAAGTTGGAGGCACCGGCGGCGACCTCGCGGAAGACTTCGTCGATGGCCGCCATGGGCCGTGTCACCACGGCCTTGCCGAAGTGCTTGAGCGCCGCGGCCTGGGAGAAGGTGCCCTCCGGGCCAAGGTAGGCCACGTGCAGCGGCTCTTCCAGGGCCAGGCAGCAGGACATGATCTCGCGAAACAACCGCGCCATGTCCTCGTCACGGACCGGACCGCCGTTACGCTCCATCACCCGCTTGAGGACCTGGGCCTCGCGCTCGGGCCGATAGAACACGGGCTTCTCGCCCTCCGCCAGCGTCTTCATCTTGACCCGCGCCACGTCCTGGGCGCAGCGGGCGCGTTCGCTGATCAGCTCCTGGATGCGTTCGTCCAGACTGTCGATGCGCAGGCGCAGGGCCTTGAGCTCGTGTTCCGACATGATCAGCCGTGCTCCTTCTCGAATTCGGCCAGATAGGTCACCAGCGCCTGGACGGCTTCCAGGGTGACGGCATTGTAGATGGAGGCGCGCATGCCACCCACCGAGCGGTGCCCCTGCAGATACAGCAGGCCGCGCTCTTCGGCGCCCGTGAGGAAGGCCTTGTCCAGACGCTCGTCAGCCAGGCGGAAGGGCACGTTCATCCAGGAGCGGTCGTTCTTGGCGATGGGGTTGCTGTAGAAATCGCTGTTGTCGATGAAGCCGTACAACAGGTCCTTCTTCTCGCGATTCAGGCGCTCCATGGCGGGCAGGCCGCCCTGCTCCTTGAGCCACTTGAACACCAGCCCGGACAGGTACCAGGAGAAGGTGGCCGGGGTGTTGTACATGGAGCCGTTGTCGGCCTCGACCTTGTAGTCGAGCAGCGTCGGGCAGGCGGCGCGGGCGCGACCGAGCAGGTCTTCGCGAACGATGACGACCACCAGGCCGCTGGGCCCGATGTTCTTCTGGGCACCGGCGTAGATCAGGCCGAAGCGCGAGACATCCAGCGGGCGCGAGAGGATATCGGAAGAGGCATCCGCCACCAGGGGCACGTCGCCGACCTCCGGAATCCAGTCGAACTCCAGGCCGCCGATGGTCTCGTTGGGCGTGTAGTGGACGTAGGCCGCGTCCTTGGACAGCTGCCATTCGTTCTGCCCGGGAATGGCGAAGTAGTCGTAGCCCTTGGCACTGGCGGCGACGTTGACGGTGCCGTAGTGCTGCGCCTGCTCGATGGCCTTGCGCGACCAGATGCCGGTGTCGATGTAGTCGGCGGTGCCGCCTTCGGGCATCAGGTTCATCGCCAGCTGGGCGAATTGCAGACTGGCACCGCCCTGCAGGAACAGCACCTTGTAGTTGCTGGGCACGCCCAGCAACTCGCGCAGGTCGGCCTCGGCCTGGCTCGAGATGGCGGTGAAGTCCTCACCGCGGTGACTCATCTCCATGACCGACAGGCCACGGCCCTGCCAATCCAGCAGATCGGCCTGGGCCTGGCGCAACACAGCTTCAGGCAGGGCCGCCGGGCCGGCGCAGAAGTTGTAGGCACGCTTGCTCATCACTCGTCATCCTCGTTGGGAAGGTCATCGCTCGGCACGTCGCTGGCACCGGGCAGTACATCGTCCTGATCCGGCTCGTGACTGTCGACCGGCAGCTCCTTGTCGAGCAGCTCGTCGTCCAGTTCGGCTTCGTGATCCAGCAGCTCGTCGTCCACCGAAGGCTCCTGCACCCGCTCCAGGCCTACCAGCTTCTCGCCTTTGCCGAGCTTGATCAGGGTAACGCCTTGGGTGTTCCGGCCGGTCCGGGAGATGCCCTCCACCGGGGTCCGTACCAGGGTGCCCTGGTCGGAGATCAGCATGATCTCCTCGCCGTCCAGCACCTGGATGGCACCGATCAGGGGACCGTTACGCTCGTTGATGACCATGGCGATCACGCCCTGGCCACCCCGACCGCGCTGTGGGTACTCGGCCATGGCGGTACGCTTGCCGAAGCCGTTGAGGCTGGCGGTGAGGATCTCGGCGCCCGGCTCGGGGATCAGCATGGAGATCAGGCGCTGGCTCTCGGCCAGGCGCATGCCACGTACACCGCGGGCGGTACGGCCCATGGTGCGCACATGGCGCTCCTTGAAGCGGATGACCTTGCCACCGTCGGAGAACAGCATGACTTCGCGGGCACCATCGGTGATGGCGGCGGCGATCAGGCTGTCGCCCTCCTCCAGCTTCAGCGCGATCAGGCCATTGCTGCGCGGACGGCTGAACTGCACCAGCGGGGTCTTCTTCACGGTACCGTTGCGGGTGGCCATGAAGATGTAGGCACCGGTGGCTTCGTCTTCGCCGGCATCGATGACCTCGCCCTCTTCGCCTTCGCTCTCGACGTCGTCCTCCACCAGCACGGCGTCTTCGATGTCGAGGTTGTCGTCCTGCTCGCCCAGGTCCTCGTCACCGGCGGGCGCCTGCTGGCGCACGGCTTCCAGATCGACCGGCAGCATGGCGGTGATGCGCTCACCTTCGGCCAGCGGCAGGAGGTTGACCAGCGGACGACCCCGGGCGGCGCGGGAGGCTTCCGGAATCTCGTAGGTACGCTTCCAGTAGACCTTGCCCAGGCTGGAGAACAGCAGCAGGGTGGTATGGCTGTTGGCGACCAGCAGGTGTTCGATGTAGTCCTCATCCTTGACCGCCGAGGCCGAGCGGCCACGACCACCACGGCGCTGGGCCTGATAGGCGTGCAGCGGCTGGGACTTGGCGTAGCCGCCATGGGAAATGGTGACGACGCGGTCTTCCTCGGTGATGAGGTCGGCGATGGTCAGGTCCACATGGGAGGCGACGATTTCGGTGCGACGCTTGTCGCCGAACTCCGCCTTGACCTTTTCCAGCTCTTCGCGGATGACTTCCATCAGCCGCTCGGGATTGGTCAGGATGCGGATCAGCTCGCCGATCTGCAGCAGGATCTCCTGGTACTCGGCGATGAGCTTTTCGTGCTCCAGGCCGGTCAGGCGGTGCAGACGCAGGTCGAGGATCGCCTGGGCCTGTTCGGGCGAGAGGTGATACTTGCCCTCGTGCAGACCGTACTGCTCGGGCAGCTCGTCCGGGCGGCAGGAATCGGCACCGGCGCGCTCGACCATCTCGCGTACCGCACTGGATTCCCAGGGCGTGGCGATCAAACGCTCCTTGGCTTCCGCCGGGGTCGGCGAGCTCTTGATCAGCTCGATGACCGGATCGATGTTGGACAGGGCAACCGCCTGGCCTTCAAGAATATGGCCACGCTCACGCGCCTTGCGCAGTTCGTAGACGGTCCGCCGGGTCACCACTTCGCGACGGTGGCGAATGAAGGCTTCCAGCAGTTCCTTGAGATTCAGGGTGCGTGGCTGGCCGTCGAGCAGGGCCACCACGTTGATGCCGAACACCGTCTGCAGCTGGGTCTGGGCATAGAGGTTGTTGAGCACCACCTCGGGGGTTTCACCGCGACGCAACTCGATGACCACGCGCATGCCGTCCTTGTCGGACTCGTCGCGCAGCTCGGTGATGCCTTCGATCTTCTTGTCCTTCACCAGCTCGGCGATCTTCTCGATCAGCCGCGCCTTGTTGAGCTGGTAGGGCAGCTCGGTGATGACGATCTGCTGGCGATTGGCGCTCTTGTCGATGTCCTCGACTTCGGCGCGGGCCCGCACATAGATGCGGCCCCGACCGGTACGGTAGGCCTCGATGATGCCGGCACGACCATTGATGATGCCCGCAGTCGGGAAGTCCGGACCGGGGATGTACTGCATCAGGTCATCGACGGTCAGCTCACTGTTCTCGATCAGCGCCAGGCAGCCATCGATCACCTCGCCCAGGTTGTGCGGCGGGATGTTGGTGGCCATGCCGACCGCGATACCGCTGGAACCGTTGACCAGCAGGTTGGGGATGCGCGTGGGCATCACCGCGGGGATCTGCTCGGTGCCGTCGTAGTTGGGCACCCAGTCGACGGTTTCCTTGTCCAGGTCGGCCAAGAGCTCGTGGGCCAGCTTGGACATCCGCACTTCGGTGTAGCGCATGGCCGCGGCGTTGTCGCCGTCCACCGAACCAAAGTTGCCCTGACCGTCCACCAGCATGTAGCGCAGCGAGAACGGCTGCGCCATCCGCACGATGGTGTCGTAGACGGCCGTGTCGCCGTGGGGGTGGTATTTACCGATGACGTCACCCACCACACGGGCGGATTTCTTGTACGGCTTGTTCCAGTCGTTGCCCAGTTCGCTCATGGCGTAGAGCACGCGCCGGTGCACCGGCTTGAGACCGTCGCGCACATCCGGCAGGGCCCGGCCGACGATGACGCTCATCGCGTAGTCGAGATACGACTGCCGCAGTTCGTCTTCGATATTGACCGGGAGGATTTCTTTGGCCAGTTCACCCATGAGAAGCCTGGTTCCTTCTGATCTGAAAATCGCTAAGGCTCGTCCGCACGTCGGCCGAGCCTGATATAGGAGAGGCGAAAGCCCGTCTGGCGGCGTCTGTCACCGGCGGCGCAAAAGGCGCTCCGACCGGTTTTCAGCACTGCATCACCGCCTGCCGAGGGCTTTCGAACAAAGCCTGTGCAAAGAGCGAAATTCTAACACATTCAGGGATGTATCCGCCCCTCACGATCGCCTCAATGCAGGCGCCGCCGATTCATCAGCTCGGCCATCTTCTTGGCGTCCGGCCGCTCCACCACGCCCCGCTCGGTGACGATGGCATCGATGAGGTCGGCCGGGGTCACGTCGAACACCGGATTGAAGGCGTCGACCTCGGCGGCGATCCGTTGGCCACCGGCTTCCAGCAGCTCGTGACCGGCGCGCTCCTCGATAGGGATGTCGTCGCCCGAGGCCAGATTCATGTCGATGGTGGAGCTGGGCGCCACCACCATGAAGCGCACCCCATGGTGCATGGCGATCACCGCCAGGTTGTAGGTGCCGATCTTGTTGGCCACGTCGCCGTTGGCGGTGATGCGATCAGCGCCGACGATCACCCAGGCGACGTTGCGCGTCTTCATCAGGTGCGCAGCGGCAGCATCGACATTGAGGCTGACCGGGATCCCCTCCCCGGCCAACTCCCAGGCGGTCAGTCGCGAGCCCTGCAGCCAGGGTCGGGTTTCGTCGGCATGCACGCACTCCACCAGGCCGTCCAGGTGCGCCGCGCGCAGCACGCCCAGGGCGGTGCCGAAGCCGCCGGTGGCCAGGGCACCAGTATTGCAGTGGGTCAGGAAGGTCTGCTTGCTGGCGTCATGCTTGCGAATCAGCTCGACACCCAGTTGGGCCATGGTCAGGTTGGCTTCGCGATCGCTCAGGTGGATGGCCACCGCCTCGGCTTCCAGCGCCGCCAGGGCCCCCTCGCCGGCCGTACGGGTCAGGCGCTCGCGCATCCGGTTGAGCGCCCAGAACAGATTGACCGCGGTGGGCCGCGACGCCGCCAGCAGCTCGAAATCGGCCGTGAGGGTCTCTTGCCAGTCCTCACCCGCCGCGGCGCGTTGGCGGGCGCCCAGCACCACCCCATAGGCGGCACTGATACCGATGGCCGGCGCGCCGCGCACCAGCATGTCACGGATGGCCTGGGCCACCTCGGCGGCGCTGTGACAGGCGACCCAGTGTTCGCGCAGCGGCAACAGGCGCTGGTCGAGCAGGTGCAGGGCACCGTCCCGCCATTCGATCGCCTTGATCTTTTCCGCCGCCAGCAGACGCTCTCGCATGATCTCTCCTCGACCTGAATCTGTAGCCCGCCAGTATACCGGCATCCGCGCGCGGATTTAGCGGTAGCCCCGCAAGGACCGCTATACTGCCGGCTCGCCCCTCTTGGAACCGCCGCAGATGCCGACCCCCGCGCCCCTGGACCTCTTGTTGCTCCCCAGCTGGATCGTGCCGGTGGAGCCGGCCGGGGTGGTCCTGCGCGATTACGCCCTTGGCGTGCGCAACGGCTGCATCGCCCTGCTCGCCCCGCGCGCCGAGGCCCTGCGCCAGCCGGCGGAGGAGACCCTGGAGCTGCCGGGCAAGGTACTGATCCCTGGCCTGATCAATGCCCACGGCCACGCCGCCATGACGCTGTTTCGCGGCATGGCCGACGACCTGCCGCTGCAGACCTGGCTGCAGGATCACATCTGGCCCGCCGAAGGCCGCTGGGTCGACGAGGACTTCGTCCGCGACGGCACCACCCTGGCCATCGCCGAGCAGATCCGGGGCGGCATCACCTGCTTCTCGGACATGTACTTCTATCCCCAGGTGGCCTGCGAGGCGATCCATCGCACCGGGGTACGCGCCCAGGTCTGCCTGCCGATCCTCGACTTCCCGATTCCCGGCGCCCGCACGGCGGACGACATGATCCGTCGTGGCCTGGAGCTGTTCGACGACATGAAGCTGCACGAGCGCATCAGCGTGGCCTTCGGTCCCCATGCGCCCTATACCGTGGCCGACTCCAAGCTCGAAGAGATCCTGGTGCTGGCCGAGCAGCTGCAGGCGCCGATCCAGATGCACGTGCACGAGACCGCCTTCGAGGTGGAGCAGGCGCTGGAGCAGACCGGCGAGCGGCCGCTCAGCCGGCTGCGGCGCCTAGGCTTGCTCGGTCCGCGTTTCCAGGCCGTGCACATGACCCAGGTGGACGACGAGGATCTGGAAAACCTGGTTGAAACCAACAGCCACGTCATCCACAGCCCCGAGTCCAACCTCAAGCTGGCCAGCGGCTTCTGCCCGGTGGAGCGCCTGTGGCAGGCCGGCGTCAACGTCGCCATCGGCACCGACGGCGCGGCCAGCAACAACGATCTCGACCTGCTTGGCGAGACCCGCACCGCGGCCCTGCTGGCCAAGGCTGTCGCCGGCTCGGCCACGGCCCTGGACGCCCATCGCGCCCTGCGCATGGCCACCCTGAACGGCGCCCGCGCCCTGGGTCTCGATCGCTGCCTGGGTTCGCTGGAAGTCGGCAAGGCCGCCGACCTGACCGCCGTCGACCTCAGCGGCCTTGCCCAGCAGCCGCTCTACGACCCCGTTTCCCAACTCATCTATGCCACCGGCCGGGACCGCGTCAGCGACGTCTGGGTCGGCGGCGTGCCGCTGCTGCGCCAGAGCGAACTCGTGCGCCTGGACGAGGCCGAACTCATAGCCAATGCGCAGCAGTGGGCCACCCGTATCCAGCAGGGCGCCTGATGCGCCCCGCCTCCCTTGCCTCTGGAGAACACCATGTCCAATGTCGATAACGCCGAGATCGCCAAGTTCGAGGCCCTCGCCTACCGCTGGTGGGATCGCGAAAGCGAATTCAAGCCGCTGCACGACATCAATCCGCTGCGCGTCAACTGGATCGATCAGCACGCCGGTCTGGCCGGGAAGAAAGTGCTGGACGTGGGTTGCGGTGGCGGCATTCTCAGCGAGGCCATGGCCCAGCGCGGCGCCCAGGTGACCGGCATCGACATGGCCGAGGCGCCCCTGGCGGTGGCGCGCCTGCACCAGCTGGAGTCCGGCGTGCCGGTGGAATACATCCAGGAGACCACCGAGGACCACGCGCGCAAGCATGCGGGCACCTATGACATCGTGACCTGCCTGGAAATGCTCGAACACGTGCCGGATCCCTCCTCGGTGATCAAGGCCTGCCACGACCTGGTGAAGCCGGGCGGCCAGGTGTTCTTCTCCACCATAAACCGCAATCCCAAGGCCTATCTCTTCGCCATCGTCGGCGCCGAGTACGTGCTGCGCCTGCTGCCACGCGGTACCCACGATTTCCGCAAGTTCATCCGCCCCTCGGAACTGGGTGCCTGGGCGCGCGCCGCCGGCCTCAACCTGCGCGACGTCATCGGCCTCACCTACAACCCGCTGACCAAGAGATACAAACTGGAAGGCGACGTGACGGTGAACTATATGGTGCGCACCCAGCGCGAGGACTAGGCCATGCGTCTGCAAGCGGTCCTCTTCGACATGGACGGTACCCTGCTGGACACGGCGCCGGACTTCATCGCCATCCTCCAGGCCATGCGCCAGGACAGAGGCCTTGCGCCCGCTGACGAGCCCCGCCTGCGTGGCGTCATCTCCGGTGGCGCCAAGGCCATGATCCTGGCCGGCTTCGAGGTCGACCCCCTGGGCGCCGAGCTCGAGCCCCTGCGCCTGGAGTTTCTCGAACGCTACCAGGAGCATTGTGCGGACCACACCCGGCTGTTCGAGGGCATGGACGAGATCCTGCGCGACCTGGACGCTGCCCGACTGCGCTGGGGCGTGGTGACCAACAAGCCGGTGCGCTTCGCCGAACCCATCATGCAGCGCCTGGGCCTGGCCGACCGTTCGGCCTGCCTGATCTGCCCCGATCACGTCGCGCGCAGCAAGCCGGACCCGGAGATGGTCCTGCTGGCCTGCCGGCAACTGGACATCGACCCCCAAACCGCACTGTTCATCGGTGACGATCTGCGCGACATCGAGTCCGGTCGTGCGGCCGGCAGCAAGACAGTGGCGGCTCGCTACGGTTACATCCACCCGGACGACCACCCCGAGCACTGGGGCGCCGACGCCATCATCGACCACCCGCTGGAACTGCGCGCCCTGCTCGACCGCGCGCTGTGCGGCTGCTAGAGGTTCAGATGTTCGACTACCAGGCTCCCGCCGAGCTATTGAAAGACCGCGTCATCCTGATCACCGGCGCCAATCGCGGCATAGGCGCCGCCCTGGCCCGCGGCTGTGCCGCCCTGGGCGCCCGGGTGATTCTCCAAGGCCGCGATACGGCAGCGCTGGATCAGGTACGTGACGAGATCCAGGCCAGTGGTGGCCAGGCGGCCGAGACGCTGGTGCTGGATCTCGAACAAGCCGATGCGGCCGCCTATGCCGCGTTGGCAGCACGACTGCAGCAGCGCCATGGGCGCCTGGATGGCCTGGTCCACAACGCCGGACTGCTGGGCCCGCGAGTCTTGCTGGAAGAGACGCCTGCGCCAGCCCTGGCCCAGGTGCTGCAGGTCAACGTCCAGGCCGGCTTCGCCCTGACCCAGGCACTGCTACCGCTGCTCAAGGCTGCGGACCAGGCCTCGGTGATCTTCACGTCCAGCAGTGTCGGTCGCAAGGGGCGTGCCGGCTGGGGAGCCTATTCGGTGTCCAAGTTCGCCACCGAAGGCCTGATGCAGGTCTGGGCCGAGGAGCTCGCGGATGCTGGTATCCGGGTCAACAGCGTCAATCCCGGCGGCACCCGTACCGCCATGCGCGCGGCGGCCTATCCGGACGAGGACCCTGCCCGGGTGCCCGCGCCGGAAGCCATCCTGCCGGTCTACCTCTATCTGCTCGGCCCGGCCAGCCAGGGCACCACCGGCCAGGCGCTCAACGCCCAATAGCGGATTCGGTCAGACGTGGAAGCGCTGCACCAGCCGTGAGAGTTCGTCGCCCAGGTCGGCCAGCTCCCGGCTGGCCGAGGCCGTCGCCGCCATCGCCTGGCTGGACTGATCGGCGCCGTCGCGAATGCGCGTCACGTTGACCGCCACCTCTTCGGCCACCCCGCTCTGCTGCACCGCGGCCGCGGCGATCTGCTGATTCTTCTGCTGGATGCTGGCCACCGCCGTGGCGATACCGGCAAAGGCGCGCCGGGTCTCACCCGCACTGCCCAGGGTCCCGGCCAGCAAGGTCTCGCTCTGCTGCATCCGCTCGACGGCTTCGCCACTGCCCTTCTGCAACACCACGATGAGCTGCTCGATCTCGATGCTCGACTGCTGGGTACGGCGCGCCAGCGCCCGGACCTCGTCGGCCACCACGGCGAAACCGCGCCCCTGGTCACCCGCCCGGGCCGCTTCGATGGCGGCGTTGAGCGCCAGGAGGTTGGTCTGCTCGGCCACTGCCTTGATCACGTCGAGCACACTGCTGATCGCCTGGCTGTCACGGGAGACGTTGTGCAGTCGTTCAGCCGCGGCCTGGACGTCCACCCCGAGGGTCTCGATGCCAGCCAGGCTGCGACCTATCACTGCCTGGCCATCGTTGACCTGGCGCTCGGCCTGGTTGCCAGCGCCAGCGGCGGCTTCGGCATCCGCGGCGACCCCCTGGGCCGTCGCCGCCAGTTCGGCCATGGCGGCCGCCACCTGGTCGGTTTCCTCCCGCTGGCGCGTCACCCCCTGCTGAGCGTCGCGGGCCTGCTCGGCCAGGGCCGCAGCGGACTGCCCCAGACGGCCAATACCGTTCTGCAACTGCAGCACCATGCCGCGCAACGCCGCCACCATGCTCGCGCTGGAGCGTTGCAACTGGCCGATCTCGTCACCCCGATCCACGATCAATTCGACATCCAGCTGACCCTGGGCAATGCGTTCGGCGGCGGCGATCACCTTGCGCAGCGGCCGGACGATGGCCAGGGTGATGATCAACGCGGCCAGGGCGCCCACCACCAGCGCCAGCAGGGCGACGCCGCCAATGGTCAGCAGGCGCTTGGTCATCATCGCCTGCAGTTCGGCTTCCTGTTGCCCATAGAGGGCATCGACCCGCTGCACGGCGGTCTCGGCCAGGCTGGTCATCCGTGCGCCTGCGGTCTGCTCCTGGGCCAGGGCGGCGGCATAGTCACCCAGGCGACGGATGAATTCCTTGATATTGGTGGAGACGTCCTGGATGACCGAGGAATAGGCCGGATCGCTCAGCTGTGGCTCCACCTTGGCCAGCAGGTCAAGCGCGGCGCTGGCCGAGGGCAGGGGCTGATCGTCCACCGTGGTCTTGCTCGCCCGCGCCTGGGCTTCGTCGAGGCTCTTGAGCATCAGGCGATAGAGTTCGCCCACTTGCTGCGACAGGTTCAGGAGTTCCGCGCCCTGCTTGCCCTCGGATTCCTTCAGTGCGTAGGCGCCGTCATCCAGCAGGCCGGATTGAAGAATATCCAGGCTGTTGGCGGCGCCCTCCACCAGAAAGGCAGCGCCTTCCATGGCCAGACGGCGCGAGGTGTTGAGGCGCTCGAAGTCGCCGAAGGCAGTGCCATAGGCCTTGGTGGCCTCGCGGGCAGCATCGAGGTCCGCCGCGTGGGTAGTGCCCAGCTCAGTAGCGAGCTGGCCCAGCCTGTCGAGCACGGCCGGCAAGGCCTGCCGCAGGTGTTCGGCCTGGGCCGCCTCGCCAGTCAGGCGAAAGCCCTGCTCCAGGGCGCGAACCTGCATGACCTGCCGATTGATCGCGGCCATGTCGCGTAGCGAGCCGAAGCGATGCTCCACATCCTTGAGCGCGAGGCCGCCCTGGAGGGCCACTACCAGGGTCAGCAGCAGTACCAGGCCGAAACCCACGGCAAGCTTGGTGGCGGTTCGCCAATTGGCCAGGCGGTAGCGCGCAATCCCTTTCATACGATACCCCAACAAGATGACAGCTACCGACGCTGTCGTCCGCAAAAGCCGATTCTTGAGGGGGTGAAAGGCAAAACGCCGCTATTCGTCGTGCCTGGCTACGTGTACGTCGCTTTGGATCAGGACGCATACCTGGCCATGTGATCGCTCAACGACCGGCGCGGGACTCGCGAATATAGAAGCGCGCCTTTTCGGCGTTCTTCACACAACCGGTGTAGGCCTCGACCTGCTGCTGGGTCTTGGCGGTGGACAGCAGGGCCAGCGCCTTGGAATAACTCACCGTGCCGGAAAAGCCTTCGGCCTTGGCCAGGTCGAGTTCCTGCCAGGCAGAACGGGTCTGGGCCGCGCAGCTGTCGCGATTGACTACCTTGCCCGAGCACCCTGCGAGCACCACGGCGGCCAGGGTGGCGGCCAGGACGGGAACCAATTTCGCTTTCATCTCTCTTTCTCCTTGCGACCTGCAACCAGCCGATACGGCCGGATAACCGCAGCGTAGACCGCCAGCGGCCGGCGCTGTTCAGCGCCGAGCGCGTAAAAACTTCACCACCGCGGCCTGGTCGCCGCTGAAGATCACCCGGGACGCCTTGCTCTCGCGCTGATAGGCGTACATGGGGTCGTAGTATTCCGCCAGCAGCCCCTCGATCCAGCCCCGGTGCGCGGCAACGTCGCCCGAACGCTCCTGTTCGGCCAGAGCGGCCTCAAGGATAGCCGACAGGCGCTGGAAGCGTTCGCCGCCCAGGCGCTTGGCGATGCCAGAGAGACTCTTGCGCAGCTGCTCGGCGAACAGTGCGAAGCCTTGCTCCGGCCCGTGCAGGCCAATGAATTCCGCCGCCAGATCGATGACATAGTCGCGCAAGATGCGTTCGATACGGTTTTCTCGGCTGTCTTCCAGCCAGACCAGCGGAAACTGCTGCATGCCCTGGTGCAACTCCAGCGGCAGCGAACAGCGACCGACCAGGCGCGACTCGTCTTCCAGCACGAAGTGCGCCTGCCCGGCGTGGCGTCGCCGCAGCAGGTCGATGGCCAGGCGATTCTCGAAATCGATCTGGCCCGGCTGTGGCGTGGCGCGCTTGCCAAAGCTCGACCCCCGGTGGTTGGCATGGCCTTCGAGATCGACGGCATTGTCGAGCTGAGCCACCACTTCCGTCTTGCCCGTGCCGGTCATGCCACCGACCACCACGAAGCCGCATTCGGCCAGGGCCTGCTGCAGCGTCTCGATGAGCAAGGTCCGCATGGCCTTGTAGCCACCCACCACGCGGGGATAGGCGATACCGCCTTCGCTGCGCAGCCATTCCTGACTGATCTGCGAGCGCAGGCCGCCGCGGAAGCAATAGAGGTAGCCTTCCGGATGCGCCTGGGCGAAATCGGCCCAGGCCTGGATGCGTTCCTCCTTCACTGCACCGGACACCAGCTGATGCCCCAGCTGCAGCGCCGCCTGCTGGCCCTGCTGCTTGTAGCGGGTACCGACGCGCTGGCGTTCCAAATCATTCATCAGCGGCAGGTTGATCGCCTGGGGAAAGGCGCCCTTGGCAAATTCCACGGGGGCGCGGACATCGATCAGGGGGACATCGCTCAGGAACAGCGCCCGCAGATCGCGGGCATCCTCACGCAGGCTCATCAGGCCACCTCGACCGCATGGGCGCGTCGATCCACCAGCCGGCCTATGGGTTGCAGCACCAGGCCCAGCTCCATGGCCACGGCGAGAAATTCCGCCTCCCCTTCGGAGGCCACGGCCACCAGCAACCCGCCACTGGTCTGGGGATCGCACAGCAGCTGGCGACGCGCCTCGTCCAGCGGGGCGATGCGGCTGCCGTAGCTGTCGAAGTTACGCTCGGTTCCACCGGGCACGCAGCCCTGCTGGAGGTAGAAGTCCACCCCGTCGAGACGGGGAATGGCGGCGAAATCGAGTTCGGCGGTCAGGCCGCTGCCATCGGCCATCTCCACCAGATGGCCAAGCAGGCCGAAACCTGTGACGTCGGTCATCGCCGTCACCCCGGCCAGGCGCCCGAAGCGGCTGCCGGGACGGTTGAGCTGGCACATGGTATCCCGCGCCAGATGGCGATCCTCGGGCCGCAGCAGGGCGCGCTTCTCGGCCGTGGTGAGGATGCCGATGCCCAGCGGCTTGGTCAGATAGAGGCGGCTGCCCAGGGTCGCGGTGTCATTGCGCTTGAGGTGACGCTTTTCCACGATCCCGGTCACCGCCAGGCCGAAGATCGGCTCAGGCGCGTCGATGGAATGGCCACCAGCCAGGGGAATGCCGGCCTCGTCGCACACTCGCCGTCCCCCGGCGATGACCTCACGCGCCACTTCCGGCGGCAGCACATTGACCGGCCAGCCGAGGATGGCGATGGCCAGCAGCGGATCGCCGCCCATGGCATAGATGTCGCTGATGGCATTGGTGGCCGCGATCCGGCCGAAATCGAAGGGATCATCGACGATGGGCATGAAGAAGTCGGTGGTGGACACCACCCCGCGCTCTTCATCCAGACCATAGACCGCGGCGTCGTCGCGCGATGCATTGCCCACCCACAGCCGCGGATCCAAGTGCTGGGCACCACTGCCGGCCAGGATGGTTTCCAGGGTCTTGGGGGCGATCTTGCAACCACAACCGGCGCCGTGGCTGTATTGGGTGAGGCGAATGGGGTCGGTCATCGTTACTCCGGTTCAGCGGTGGCGCTCGTTCGACAGGCAGCGCGAAGGGGCGTAATAGTAGCAAATGCCCGTTCGCTGGCGGGGATGGCCTCGCTTAACAGATCGCCCGCCAAAGCAAAAGGGCTGTTTTTCGAGGGTAATCCACAGTTGCTGTGGATAACCTCGTGGAAAACCTTCCGCTGACGCCGGACAAGTGAGCGGCGGTGCGGCAATGGACAAACTGGCGATTTTTTAGCCGGTCCACCCAACTATTTTTTCCCGGCAGAGGGTAGCGAACAGAAGCGCCATGCGTTATGGCCAGAGTGCGCTAGGATTGCCGGTTTCCCCAGTCATAGCAGCACTCATGTCTTCTCCAGCGATTTCACCCTCTACCGCCTGGCAGCGCGGCTTGTTGCTCGCCAGTCTCATGCTCATCGCCCTCAACTTGCGGCCAGCGCTGTCCAGCCTGTCGCCCCTGCTGCGGCAGATCGAAAGCAGCACGGGCCTGTCCAGCAGTGCCATTGGCCTGCTCACTACCCTGCCGGTACTCTGCCTGGGGCTGTTCGCGCCCCTGGCGCCACGCCTGGCCCGTCGCTGGGGCAGCGAGCGCACCCTGGGCGCCATTCTCGCCCTGCTCGCCGTGGGCATCGTCCTGCGCAGTCTCCTGCCGCCCGCCGGCCTGTTTCTCGGCAGCCTGATCGCCGGCGCCTGCATAGGTATCCTGGGCGTGCTCCTGCCGTCCCTGGTCAAGCGCGACTTCCCGGCCCAGGCCGGTCAGCTGATGGGGCTCTACACCATGATGCTGTGCATCGGCGCCGCCCTGGCCGCTGGCGCGACTGCACCTCTGGCGGAGGCCTTCGACGGCCACTGGCAACCTGCCCTGGCCATTTGGGCACTGGTCGCCGTGGTGGCCCTGCTGGTCTGGCTGCCGCAGCTGCGCCAGCCGCCCCTGGCAGCCGCGCATCGAAGCCAGGGCAGCTCCCTGTGGCGCAATCGCCTGGCCTGGCAGATCACCCTCTATATGGGTCTGCAATCGTCGCTGGCCTACATCGTCTTCGGTTGGCTGCCCACCCTGCTGATGGACCGGGGCCTGGGCATGGTGCAGGCCGGCTTGATGCTGTCCGGCTCGGTGATGACCCAACTGGTCAGCGCCCTCACCGCGCCCTGGCTGGCAACGCGTGGCAACGACCAGCGCCTGGCCATCGTGGTGGCCATGACCCTGACCCTCGCGGGCCTGCTGGGCTGCCTCTATGCTCCCCTGGGCAGTCTCTGGCTGTGGGCGGTAGTGCTCGGCCTTGGCCAGGGGGCCACCTTCAGCCTGGCGCTCGCCCTGCTGGTACTGCGCTCCCGCGATGCGGAAACCGCTGGCCGGCTGTCCGGCATGGCTCAGGGCGCAGGATACAGCCTGGCTTCCCTGGGCCCGTTGCTGGTGGGCATCATCCACGACGCTACCCACGGCTGGGCGCCCATGGGCGTGTTGTTTACCGTGATCGCCGTGCTGGCAACGCTGTTCGGCCTGGGCGCAGGTCGCACCCGCTACGTCAACGACGTCTAGCGGCGATAGAGACCCGCCGCCCGGCCATCATCGGTCTGCAGTCGCGGCGCGCGAATGCCCGCGTCGCGCAAGGCGTTCTGCCAGGCCACGGCCTGGTCGCCGCCGAGGGTCACGGCCACATCGCCATTGAGTGCCAGGGCCGCGGCGAATCGCGCGATCCAGGGCTGCGCCGGCTCCTTGCCCAGGGCAGGCAACAGCAACTGGCCGTCGCGTTGCAATTCCTTGAGCAGGGTGGCGGCGGTCGGCAACAGCTCCGGTAATGGCTGGCTCGCCTGCAGCCGCTCTGCGTGCAGATAGCCGCGGCGATTGCCGCGGGTGATGCCATAGAGCGTCAGTACCGTCCGAGGCTCCGCGAGTTGCAGCACCAGCAGGCCCTGCTGATCGTCAGGTCCATAGAGCATGGCTTCGCCCAGCAGGCTGTTGGCGATGACGCTGCTGGCGCCGCAATCACGCCCCTCGCACCAGTAGAGCAAGGTCGCGCCTTGTTGCTGCAGGCGCTGGCGTTCGCTGTCGAGTCGTGCCAGCGGCGGATGCCCACTGGCCAGCTCGAAGGTCTGGGTCTGGAGTTCGCCCTCTACCTGCAGCGAATCTTCCAGCCGCAGGCGGCCACCGATGCGGCTGGCCGGCCCCAGCGGATAGAGGCGTTCAGTGGTCGCCGGCCCCGTCTCCCGAACGAGCTGGGCGTGATCCATGGGGGCGACTTCAGGTAGCACCGCTGCCTGCGCGGCGCCAACGGACAGTAGCAGGCCAATCAGCAGGGATCGCTGGACGAAAGCGGCGCGAAGGTAAAACGGATGGCTAGGCATCCCGCATTATTCGCCGGGCCCGGTGCTGGCGGCAAAGAAGGCATTGAAACAATCTGCGACGGCCTGGGCGCCCTGGGCGTCATCCAGATGCAGATGGTGCCCGCCTGGCAGCTCGTGGAGCCGAAAGCACGGCTGCTCCCGTGCCAGCCTCATGGCCTCGGCATGAGGCGCCACGAGACCGCCCGCGGCCACCACCAGCGCCGTCGGGCAGCGCACGGCGCTCAGGCAGGCCGCGGCCTGCTCCGGGGTGAACCGGATCCGACTGGGCAGCCGCAGCCGGGGATCGGAGCGCCAGGTGTAGCCACCGGGCACGGCCATCAGCCCGCGCTCGGCGAGGAGTTCGGCGGCTTCGCGACTGACCGTCAGAGCCCCCTTTAAGCGCGCTGCCACGGCCTCTTCCACCGTGGCATAGACCGGCTTGCGGCGATTGGGCAGCTCAAGCTCGGCGAGCAATGCCTTGCCCAGCTTCTCCGGCACCTCCGCCGCTGGCGTGGTGTAGGGCAGCAGGCCATCGATCAGCGCCAACCGTTCGATGTGATCCGGCAGGGCCGCGGCGGCGATGACGCCCACAATGGCACCCATGGAGTGCCCGAGCAGGCCGAAGCGGGTCCAGCCCAGTTGCCGCGCTGCGGCGAGCACATCCAGCACATAGTCCTGTATCGCGTAACCGACCCCGGCCGGCCGATGCGCCGACAGGCCATGCCCCGGCAGGTCCAGGGCGACGATACGCAGGCCGTGCAGCCGAGGCGCGAGCTGGGCGAAGGTCATGGCGTTGTCCAGCCAGCCATGCAGCGCCAGCACCGGATAGCCATCTTCCGGACCGAACACCCGCGCGCTCAGCTCCACATGGGCGAGTTCCAGGCGCAATTCCTGTACCTGGGCCGTCATGGCCGCACCTCCGCCGACCGCACGCCGTTCATGTCGAAGAGGAGTCCCGCTGCAGCGGGACCACGGCCACGGTCAGCCGCGACACGCAGGTCAGACGGCCCTCATCATCGTTCAGGCGGATGTCCCAGACATGGCTGCTGCGCCCCAGATGCAGGGGGCGAGCGACTGCCGTCACCCGGCCGGCACGTACGCCGCGCAGGTGATTGGCGTTGATTTCCTGACCCACGCAGTAATAGCACGAGCGATCCACGCAGAGCATGCTGGCGATGGAGCCCACCGTCTCGGCCAGAGCCACCGAGGCGCCCCCGTGCAACAGTCCCATGGGCTGATGGGTACGCCTGTCCACCACCATGCTGGCCGTCAGGCTGCTGTCGTCCCAGGCCTCGATGCGCATGTCCAGGTGTTCGCCGAGGGTGTTCTCGAGCTGACGCCCGAGGTCCGCAGGATCCGGGAGGGTCTGCCAGATGCTCATGTTCTTTCCTTGAAAGGGCGTCAGCCGTCGAAGCGACTGACCAGATCGAAGCCGCCGGCCAACGGCAGCGGCGCTTCCAGACACAGCAGAGAGGCAGTGCCCATGGGCACCGGCGCCTGCCGGTGACCGTGCAGCAGCCAGCCGGCCAGCTCACCGACGAAGGGATTGTGCGTGACCAGCAGCAGCTCTTCCACGCCCAGTCGCTCCAGCTCCGCCAGGGCCCGCTCGGGTTCGCCGTCGGGCGTCGCCCACTGACAGACAGACACATCGCCCGCCCAGGCCAGTTGCTGTTGCACCAGGGCGGCCGTCTGCCGCGCCCGCACATAGGGACTGGTAAGAAGGCGTTGCACCCCACTGCCCTGCAACTGTTCCGCGCTACGCAGGACCGCCGCGCGGCCTGCAGCCGTCAGCTCGCGCTGTTCATCGCTGGACGCGCGTGCCTCGGCTTCGCCATGCCGCAGCAGCCAGAGCTTCATGGCGCGGTGGCGGAGCGGTCGTCGGGCTGGTCCGCGGCCGGCCAATCGGCGAAGGGCCAGGGCTTGACCTCGCTGGCGAAGGTGCCGAAGCGCACGATCTGCGCCAGATAGGCGCCCAAAGCGGCCCCGAATGCGGTCAGGCCGGGATTGGCCTCGCCCTTTATCAGGCGCACCACCAGTTGTACCAGCACCACCACCGCCAGCACGTACTGCGCACCCAGCCAGACGAACAGGAACAGCAGCATCCAGATCAGGCGCAGGCCTAGCAGCTCGCGGGAATGCACGGGTTGGGACATGGAAATTCCTCTTTTCAGACAGTGTAGCGGCTCAGAGCCTGCTCGGGATCTCGGCGGCGTCCGCCACATCGACATCGGTCTTGGGCTCACCGCCCATCAGGGCCTCGATCACTTGCCCCAGGCTGCGGCCCTCGAACAGGATCGCATAGAGGCCATTGACCAGGGGCATGTAGACGCCCAGCTCGTCCGCTTTTTCCTTGAGCACACGCAGGGTGTTGACGCCCTCGGCGGTCTCGCCGATCTGCGCCACGGCTTCCTCCAGACTGAGCCCACGACCCAAGGCGTGCCCCACCCGGTAATTGCGGCTCTTCTCCGAGGAGCAGGTCACGATCAGATCCCCTACCCCGGCCAGGCCCAGGTAGGTGATGGGATTGGCGCCACGCTGCACGGCAAAGCGGGTCATCTCGGCCAGGGCACGGGTGATCAGCATGCTGCGGGTGTTCTCGCCCATCGCCAGAGCCGCGGCCATGCCGGCGATGATGGCATAGACGTTCTTCAGGGCGCCGGCCAGCTCCACGCCAAGGCGGTCGGCGCTGGCGTAGACGCGGAAGGTGCGCCCGTGCAACGCCGCCTGGACCCGACGACAGACCTCTTCATCCTCGCTGGCCACCACGGTGGCGGTGAGCTGATGCTCGGCGATCTCACGGGCCAGGTTGGGGCCGGAGATGATGCCGATGCGCGCCCGCGGCACGATCTCCGCAAGGATTTCGCTCATCAGCATGAAGGAGTGTGCCTCGATACCCTTGGTGGTGCTGACCAGGAAACGCCCCTCCAGTTGCTGGGCGATGGGCGCCAGCGCCTGGCGCAGCGCGCTCGACGGCAGCGCTACCAGGATCAGCTCGCAGTCGGCGATGGCGCCCTGCAGGTCGCTGGTGGCCTCGACCGCAGCATGCACCTTGATACCCTTCAGATAGCGCGGATTCTCGCGTTCGCGGCGGATGGTCTCGGCCTGGTGCGGATCGCGCATCCACAGGCGTACCGGCAGACCGTTCTCGGCGACCAGGTTGGCCAGGGCGGTACCGAAGCTGCCGCCGCCCAGAACAGCGATGGGGGATTGGACTGTCATCGAAACTCTCGTCTTCACCGCGGTCGTGCGGCCTCGTCGGCAGTATACGGTAGCCGCGCGAACGCCTTAGCGCCTCTTCACGATCTGCTTCGTTTCGGCCGAACGGTGTTGAAAACGGCTGAGAAATACCTATTTAGCACCGGTAAACCTCTCTTTCACAGCCTTGCTCGCTTCGCTGGCCCGAGACCCGCGACACCCTGAACGGCCTCCCAGGATGGAGAATTGACTGCGGAAAGTGCACAATGGCCCGTTAACGAGCGGGGTGCTGGCCTGTGACTTTACCGATGCCCCGACAGTCTATTGCTACACGAAGCCATACCCAGAGCGACCATTGGAGTCGCCAGAGCCTGGATCTAGGCCAGCTACAGGAGCTTGCATGACCAAACAACACGCCTTTACCTACGAAGACTTGCTGCGCTGCAGCCGTGGCGAGCTCTTCGGGCCGGGCAATGCCCAATTGCCCGCACCGAATATGCTGATGATCGATCGGATCACGCATATCAGTGAGGTAGGCGGGAAATACGGCAAGGGCGAACTGGTGGCGGAACTTGATATCCGTCCCGACCTCTGGTTCTTCGGTTGTCATTTCGAGGGCGATCCGGTGATGCCGGGCTGCCTGGGCCTGGATGCCATGTGGCAACTGGTCGGTTTCTACCTTGGCTGGCAGGGTAATCCGGGTCGCGGTCGCGCCCTGGGCTCGGGTGAAGTGAAGTTCTTCGGCCAGGTACTGCCGACCGCCAAGAAGGTCACCTACAATATCCATATCAAACGCACCATCAACAGGTCGCTGATTCTGGCCATCGCCGATGGCACCGTCAGCGTGGACGGGCGCGAGATCTACTCCGCCGAAGGTCTGCGTGTCGGCCTGTTCACTTCCACCGATAGCTTCTAAGGGCTTTTCGCATGCGTCGCGTCGTCATTACCGGTCTGGGTATCGTTTCGTGCCTGGGCAATGATAAAGACACCGTTTCCGCCAACCTGCGCGCAGGCCGTGCCGGCATCCGTCACAATCCGGAATATGCCGAAATGGGTCTGCGCAGTCAGGTTTCCGGTTCCATCGACCTGAACCTCGAAGAACTGATCGACCGCAAGGTCAAGCGCTTCGTCGGCGATGCCGCCGCCTACGCCTACCTGGCCATGGATCAGGCGATCAAGGATTCCGGCCTGTCCGAAGACCAGGTTTCCAACCCCCGCACCGGCCTGATCGCCGGTTCCGGTGGCGCTTCCACCTTCAACCAGATGGAAGCCCTGGACATCCTGCGCGAGAAGGGCGTCAAGCGCGTCGGTCCCTACCGCGTGACCCGGACCATGAGCAGCACGGTCTCCGCCTGCCTGGCCACCCCCTTCAAGATCAAGGGCCTGAACTACTCCGTGGCCTCGGCTTGCGCCACCAGTGCCCACTGCATCGGCCTGGCGATGGAGCAGATCCAGCTCGGCAAGCAGGACGTGGTTTTCGCCGGTGGTGGCGAGGAAGAGCACTGGACCCAGAGCATGCTGTTCGATGCCATGGGCGCGCTCTCCAGCGACTACAACGAGACCCCGGAAAAGGCGTCCCGTGCCTACGACAGCAAGCGTGACGGTTTCGTCATCGCAGGCGGCGGCGGCATGGTAGTGGTCGAGGAACTCGAACACGCCCTGGCCCGTGGCGCCAAAATCTATGCCGAGATCGTCGGCTATGGCGCGACCTCCGACGGCTACGACATGGTCGCCCCGAGCGGCGAAGGCGCGATCCGCTGCATGCAACAGGCGCTGTCCACCGTCGACGGCGAGATCGACTACCTGAACACCCACGGTACCTCCACTCCGGTGGGCGACGTGGCCGAGATCAAGGGTGTGCGCGCCGTGTTCGGCGACAAGGCACCGGCTATCAGCTCTACCAAGAGCCTGTCCGGTCACTCCCTGGGTGCCGCCGGTGTGCACGAGGCCATCTACTGCATGCTGATGATGGAAGGTAATTTCATCGCCGGCTCGGCCAACATCGACGAACTGGATCCGGAGGTCGCTGACCTGCCGATCCTGCGCGAGACCAAGGAAAACACCAAGCTGGACCTCATCATGAGCAACAGCTTCGGTTTCGGCGGTACCAACGCCACCCTGGTCCTCAAGCGCTGGCAGGGCTGATAGCCCTCGCTTGTGTGATCCGAACGGCGCCTCTGGCGCCGTTTTTCATTTCCGCTCCCTGCCCGGCTGAACCGGTCATGGGCCCCGCGGTCGAAGGCGCCGGCACTTCGCCTGCGAACCTCCAGGAAGAATGGATTCAGCAGCGCGAATAGCTTAATCTCGCGCCGCTTCGCTGTGTCTGCGCAGCCGCCATAGACAGCGCTGTCCGAACATCACGGGCAGAGACAAGAAACTGTTGTACCCATGGAGCCCCAATGCACAATCAAAACCAGAGCTACCGCGGACCCTTGATCGTCCTCACCATGCTGTTCTTCATGTGGGGTTTGATCACCTCGCTGAACGACATCCTCATCCCCCACCTCAAGGCGGTCTTCACCCTCAGCTACCTGCAGGCCTCGCTGATCCAGTTCTGCTTCTTCACCGCCTATTTCATCGTCTCCTTCCCTGCCGGTCGCCTGGTGGAAAGCCTGGGCTACAAGAAGGGCATCATCGTCGGCCTGCTCACCGCTGGCGTTGGTTGCGTGCTGTTCTACCCGGCAGCCGGTGCCCAGTCCTACGGCTTCTTCCTCACCGCCCTCTTCGTCCTGGCAGCCGGCATCACCGTGCTGCAGGTAGCGGCCAACCCCTATGTCACCATCCTCGGCAAGCCGGAAACCGCGGCCTCGCGCCTCAACCTGACCCAGGCCTTCAACTCCCTGGGCACCACCGTCGGCCCGCTGGTGGGCGCCGTGACCATCCTGGCCCTGGTCGGTGAGGACTCCGCCGCTCACTCGGTGCAGCTGCCCTACCTGATCCTGGCCGGCATGCTGGTCGCCCTGGCGGTGATCATCGGCCTCTTCCGTCTGCCACAGATCAAGGACACCGAGCAGGACAACGCCACCGACGAGAACGCCCTGACCGCCAGCAGCGTCTGGGCCTATCGTCACCTGCTGCTCGGCGTGGTCGGCATCTTCATGTACGTGGGCGCGGAAGTGTCCATCGGCAGCTACCTGGTGAGCCTGATGGAAAGCCCGGACGTGGCCGGCCTGAACGCCGCCACCGCCGCCAAGTACCTGTCCCTGTACTGGGGTGGCGCCATGGTCGGTCGCTTCATCGGCGGCGTGATCATGACCAAGGTACGGCCGAACCTGGTGCTGACCTTCAACGCCATCGCCATCGGCGTGCTGCTGGCCGTAGCCGTGCTGCAAGGTGGCAAGGTCGCCATGTGGGCCCTGCTGGCCATCGGCTTCTTCAACTCCATCATGTTCCCGACCATCTTCTCCCTGGCACTCAAGGGCCTGGGCAAGTTCACCTCCAAGGGCTCGGGCCTGCTGTGCATGGGCATCGTCGGTGGCGCGCTGGTGCCGGCCATCCAGGGCTTCTTCGCCGATACCATCGGCCTGCTGCCCTCCTTCGTGGTCCCGCTGGTCTGCTACGTCTACATCCTGTTCTACGGCGTCATGGGCTACCGCCCCACCCTGCGTCGCTGATCTACCCGCGAAGCGCTGGCGGCCTGCCAGCGCTTCAACCCCTCCCGCCGATACCCCCGCCTCTCCCTCGCGCCATAACCCTCCCCTGCGACAGGTCTGCGACCACGCTGAATAGCGCGCTGCGCTCCACTGTCGCGTGTTATCGACCACCTCTTCCCGCCACCCTATCCTTCACCGAGAAAGAGCTAGAAGGCTCGCTCCTGGCGCCCTGCGCTTGATTCCGCCTACTAGCCGATGCAAGGCCCGGTAGCGCTGTGTGGCAGAGGTGCGAACCCGCATGCGCTTGCTCTGGCATAGCTCCCTGCCCTGGGCGAATCGCACACAAAAGAAAACGCCCGCATCTCTCGATACGGGCGTTTCGGTAGCGCTGGAGGACCGCTCGGGAGCGGCCCTCGCACCAGGGTCAGGCAGTCTGGCGAGCTTCCTCGACCTCGACCGCGTTCGGGCCGCGAGCGAGTTCGGTCTGCAGGGTTTTCTCGTCCAGCTGACCGCACCACTTGGCGACCACGATGGAGGCCACGCCGTTGCCGACCAGGTTGGTCAGGGCGCGGGCTTCGGACATGAAGCGGTCGATACCCAGGATCAGCGCCAGGCCAGCGACCGGTACGTGACCGACGGCGGACAGGGTGGCGGCCAGCACGATGAAGCCGCTACCAGTGACGCCTGCAGCGCCCTTGGAGGAGATCAGCAGCACCAGCAGCAGGGTGATCTGGTGAGTGATGTCCATCTGGGTATTGGTGGCCTGGGCGATGAACACGGCGGCCATGGTCAGGTAGATGGCAGTACCGTCGAGGTTGAAGGAGTAGCCGGTGGGGATCACCAGGCCAACCACCGACTTCTCGGCACCCAGCTTCTGCATCTTGGTCAGCATGCGCGGCAGGGCGGACTCGGAAGACGAGGTACCCAGCACGATCAGCAGTTCTTCGCGGATGTACTTGATGAACTTGAGGATGCTGAAGCCATGCATACGCGCCACGGTGCCCAGGACTAGCAGCACGAACAACACGCAGGTGATGTAGAAGCAGGCCATCAGGTAACCCAGCTGCACCAGGGTGCCGACGCCGTACTTGCCGATGGTGAACGCCATGGCACCGAAGGCACCGATGGGGGCCAGCTTCATGATGACGTTGATGATGTTGAAGAAGACGTGGGAGATACGGTCGATGAAGTTGAACACCAGTTGACCGGTCTCGCCCAGGCGATGCAGGGCGTAGCCGAACAGCACGGCGAAGAACAGGACCTGCAGAATCTCACCAGTGGCGAAGGCGTTGACGACCGTCGACGGAATGATGTTCAGCAGGAAGTCGATGGTGCTCTGCTTCTCGGCGGCAGCGGCGTAGGCAGCGATGCCCTTGGTGTCCAGGGTGCTGACGTCGACGTTCATGCCGGCGCCCGGCTGGACGACGTTGACCACGATCAGGCCGATCAGCAGCGCGATGGTGGAGAAGATCTCGAAATACAGCAGCGCCATACCACCGGTCTTGCCCACGGCCTTCATGTTCTGCATGCCGGCGATACCGGTCACCACGGTGCAGAAGATGATGGGCGCGATCACCATCTTGATCAGCTTGATGAAGCCGTCACCCAGCGGCTTCATGGCGGCGCCGGTCTGAGGATAGAAGTGGCCGAGCAGAATACCCAGGACGATTGCCAGAATCACCTGGAAATAGAGGCTCTTGTAGAGAGGCTGCTTGACGGGTCGCTTGGGCGCGGGAGCGGTAGTAGTTGTTGTGTCGACGGTTGCTGTCATGGCTCTTTCCCTTGTGACCACTACCTGACGTCCTGTCCGAGTGGGCACCTGACTGATGTTGGCTCTCTCATCCTGAGAGCTTTTTGTTGTGGATCTGGCGGCCGCACGACGGTGACACCAGCATCTTGCTAGACATAAGCAATCGCCGTTCCACTTTCCGGCTCGCAATCAAAGCGCCAGCTTTCATGCACCTTTCAGTCGAAAGTCTAGTTGTCGCGTAGCGGCGGAACCCCGCCATCCGATGAAAACGGGCGGAAATCCCCCCTCATCCGGGGCGGTTTTCCGCCAGCACCGGCCGGTAGTCGGCTATCCTTTGTGCGCCTTTTTGTCGGAGCCTGCCGTGAATTTTTCGCTGCCTTCCACCTCTGGCCCAGATAGCCGGCTGTGATGAGCACCTTGCCGCTCGCGCACCTGCCAGGTTGCTGTACGACGCCCGAACCGCTTCCGCCGTTGAGCCCGGAGCTGGCCTCGCTGGAGCTGATCCATTGCCGTTTCGATCCCGCTCTGGTGAGCGTCGAGCGTGACGCCCTGCGCCTGGGCGCCCTGCCCCCGGACAATATCCGGCGCGCCGTGGCCAAGCGTCAGGCCGAATACCTGGCCGGTCGCCTCTGCGCCCGGGAGGCGCTGCGACGCCTGAGCGGCACCAGCGCCGTTCCGGGGCATCGCGCCGAGGATCGTGGCCCCGTCTGGCCGGCTGGCCACGTGGGCGCCATCACCCATGGCCATGGCTGGGCCGCGGCCGCGGTGGGAAGCGCCCAGGAGTACCTGGGCGTTGGCCTTGACGTCGAAACCCTGCTCGAACCGACCAAGGCACTACGCCTGGCCGACCAGATCCTCACCCCGGCCGAACAGAAGCGCCTGCAGCCGCTGGATGAAGAACGGCAGGCATTCGCCATCACCCTGGCGTTTTCCGCCAAGGAGAGCCTGTTCAAGGCACTCCATCCACAGGTGCGGCAGATGTTTTTCTTCCAGGATGCCGAGATCCTCGCCACGGACAGCCGGGGGACCTTCGTCATCCGGCTGTTGATCGAGCTGTCGTCGCGCTGGACGGCGGGTACACAGCTGGAGGGCCGTTTCCGCCTGGACGAAGCGGGCCGCCTGCTGACCCTGCTGGCACCCCGCGCCTGAGTGCAGCCTTCTGTATATAAGGAGGCGATGCCGATCACCGGCGGGCTGTCCGCTCCTTCCCCGGGGCAGAACGTCGCAGTGGCTATCGAACGTTTTCTTCTGGTGAAGAAAGTACTCATAGCGAACCGGTATATCCCTTGCCGCTTTTGGTAAGAGTCGACCGTGAGGTTGTACGTTATTTGACCACCCGGCTCTGACCCCAGCGTCTGCGCGCACTGGCCTGGCACCACCCCCAGGATACCCCCTATCCCTGAACAGCTTATCCACGCCTTATCCACAGCCAGAAACGTGACAAACGCGACATCTAGTGGCCTTCTCACCCCCACACCACCATATATAGCAGTTCGTCGGCCTGGCCTGGGACGGCGAAACACCCCTCTGTCAAGACTGTCTTCCCTAACAAGGAGGGCTTATCCTGTGCCCGAATTATGAATTTCCAGGGTCCCTGGACCCCGCCCGCCGCTTCCTTCGGGAATCGGTGCCGGTACGGCTTTTCGTTGGAATCTTCATTGGTACAGGCGCGACCGGCAGTTGTCGCGCAGCCGTTAGGCCAACACTCTTCCGGATCGCCGGCTCGCCGACGATCCCCTCTTTCCGATCAAGGGAGTTCCGCATGCAAACCGACCTGACCCGCGAGCAAGCCCAGCAGGGCCGCCCGGCGCAAGATGACAGCCAGGACCTGGGCGCCACCGCCCCCGGTCAACTGCGCGTCATCAAGCGCAACGGTACCGTCGTCCCCTACACCGACGACAAGATCACCGTGGCCATCAGCAAGGCTTTCCTCGCCGTGGAAGGCGGCAACGCTGCGGCCTCCTCGCGCATCCACACCACCGTCAAGCAGCTCACCGACCAGGTCAGCAGTACCTTCAAGCGCCGCATGCCCTCCGGTGGCACCATCCACATCGAAGAGATCCAGGATCAGGTCGAACTGGCCCTGATGCGTGCCGGCGAACAGAAGGTCGCCCGCAGCTACGTGATCTACCGTGAAGCCCGCAGCCAGGAGCGCAAGCAGGGCGCTGTCAGCGACATCGCCGAGCCGCACCCGAGCATCCGCGTCACCAAGGCCGACGGCACCACCCAGCCGCTGGACATGGGCCGCCTGAACACCATCATCACCGAAGCCTGCGAAGGCCTCGAAGAGGTGAACGGCGAGCTGATCCAGAAGGAGACGCTGAAGAACCTGTACGACGGCGTGGCAGAGAAGGACGTCAACACCGCCCTGGTGATGACCTCTCGTACCCTGGTCGAGCGTGAGCCCAACTACTCCTACGTCACCGCCCGTCTGCTGCTGGACAGCCTGCGCGCCGAAGGCCTGAGCTTCCTCGGCGTCGCCGAGTCCGCTACCCACCACGAGATGGCCGAGCTGTACGCCAAGGCCCTGCCCGCCTACGTTGCCAAGGGCGTGGAGCTGGAGCTGCTGGACCCGAAACTGGCCAGCTTCGACCTGGAGCGCCTGGGCGCCGCCATCGATCACGAGCGCGACCAGCAGTTCACCTACCTGGGTCTGCAGACCCTGTACGACCGCTACTTCCTGCACAGCCACGGCACCCGCTTCGAGCTGCCGCAGCTGTTCTTCATGCGCGTGGCCATGGGCCTGGCGCACATGGAGAAAGACAAGGAAGCCCGCGCCATCGAGTTCTACAACCTGCTGGCCAGCTTCGACTACATGGCGTCCACCCCGACCCTGTTCAACGCCGGCACCCTGCGTCCGCAGCTGTCCAGCTGCTACCTGACCACCGTGCCCGACGACCTGTCCGGCATCTATGGCGCCATCCACGATAACGCCATGCTGTCGAAGTTCGCCGGCGGCCTGGGCAACGACTGGACCCCGGTGCGCGCCCTGGGCTCCTACATCAAGGGCACCAACGGCAAGAGCCAGGGCGTCGTGCCCTTCCTCAAGGTGGTCAACGACACCGCCGTGGCGGTCAACCAGGGCGGCAAGCGCAAGGGCGCGGTCTGCGCCTACCTGGAAACCTGGCACCTGGACATCGAGGAATTCCTCGAACTGCGCAAGAACACCGGTGATGACCGTCGTCGTACCCACGACATGAACACCGCCAACTGGATCCCCGACCTGTTCATGAAGCGTGTCTTCGAGGACGGCAACTGGACCCTGTTCTCCCCCGCCGACGTACCGGACCTGCACGACCTCTACGGCAAGGCCTTCGAAGAGCGCTACGAGTATTACGAAGCCCTGACCGAGTACGGCAAGCTCAAGCTGCACAAGACCATCAAGGCCAAGGACCTCTGGCGCAAGATGCTGTCCATGCTGTTCGAGACCGGCCACCCGTGGCTGACCTTCAAGGATCCGTGCAACCTGCGCAGCCCGCAGCAGCACGTGGGCGTGGTGCACAGCTCCAACCTCTGCACCGAGATCACCCTGAACACCAACAAGGACGAGATCGCCGTGTGCAACCTGGGTTCGGTGAACCTGGTGAACCACATCGTCGACGGCAAGCTGGACGTGGCCAAGGTCGCCCGTACCGTCAAGACCGCCGTGCGCATGCTCGACAATGTCATCGACATCAACTACTACTCGGTGCCCCAGGCGGAGAACTCCAACCTCAAGCACCGTCCGGTCGGCATGGGCATCATGGGCTTCCAGGATGCGCTGTACCTGCAGCACATCGCCTACGGCTCCGATGCCGCCGTGCAGTTCGCCGACACCTCCATGGAAGTGATCAGCTACTACGCCATCCAGGCCTCCTGTGACCTGGCCGAAGAGCGTGGCAGCTACTCCAGCTTCCAGGGTTCGCTGTGGTCCCAGGGCATCCTGCCGATCGACTCCGAGAAGCGCCTGATCGAAGAGCGTGGCGCCAAATACATCGAGGTCGACCTGTCCGAGACCCTGGACTGGGCCCCGCTGCGCGAGCGTGCCAAGAAAGGCATCCGCAACTCCAACATCATGGCCATCGCGCCGACCGCGACCATCGCCAACATCACCGGCGTGTCCCAGTCGATCGAGCCGACCTACCAGAACCTCTATGTGAAGTCGAACCTCTCGGGCGAATTCACCGTCATCAACCCCTACCTGGTACGCGACCTCAAGGCCCGCGGCCTGTGGGACTCGGTGATGGTCAACGACCTCAAGTACTACGACGGCTCCGTGCAGCAGATCGAGCGCATCCCGCAGGACCTGAAGGACCTGTACGCCACCGCCTTCGAAGTGGAGACCAAGTGGATCGTCGAGGCCGCCAGCCGTCGCCAGAAGTGGATCGACCAGGCCCAGTCGCTGAACCTGTACATCGCCGGCGCCTCGGGCAAGAAGCTCGACGTGACCTACCGCATGGCCTGGTTCCGCGGTCTGAAGACCACCTACTACCTCCGTGCCCTGGCCGCTACCAGCACCGAGAAGTCCACCATCAACACCGGCAAGCTGAACGCCGTGAGCGCCGATCCCATCACCGGCGTCCAGGCCAGCGCGGCCCCCGCCCCGGCCCAGAAAGCCGAAGCTGCTCCCGCCCCCGCACCGGCTCCGGTGCCCAAGGCCTGCAGCCTCGACGATCCCGAGTGCGAAGCCTGCCAGTAACACCCCAAGCCCTCTCCTAGCAGAGGGCTGCTCTTTATCCCCTCTCCCCTGGGAGAGGGCTAGGGTGAGGGCCGAATCCCCACCCGCACCGCTCTTATCCCCTCTCCCTCCGGGAGAGGGCTAGGGTGAGGGCCCGCCGCCCCGCCCCCACCGCACAGCCACCCAGGAGACACCCCATGCTGAACTGGGAAGAATTCGACAAAGACGACGACACCACCCCCGCCAAGCCCGCACAGGCCGCCGGCCAGCAGGCGCCAGCCCAGACCGAGCGCCTGGATTCCGAGGGCGACGCCCTGGTCCATGACGCCCGCGCCCTGTCCGCCGATGACTCCGACGCCGTGGCCCGCGCCAAGGCCGCGCTGAACGAGCTGGACATCCAGGAAGGTCTGGACGACCTGGAAGGCTCTTCGGCTCGCGTGCACGTCGGCGACAAGCAGATGATCAACGCCCGCGCTGACCTCAACCAGCTCGTACCCTTCAAGTACGACTGGGCCTGGCAGAAGTATCTGGATGGTTGCGCCAACCACTGGATGCCCCAGGAAGTGAACATGAACGCCGACATCGCGACCTGGAAGAGCGCGGACGGCCTCACCGAGGACGAGCGCCGCATCGTCAAGCGCAACCTCGGCTTCTTCTCCACCGCCGATTCCCTGGTCGCCAACAACCTGGTGCTGGCCGTCTACCGCCTGATCACCAACCCCGAGTGCCGCCAGTACATCCTGCGTCAGGCCTTCGAAGAGGCGATCCACACCCACGCCTACCAGTACTGCATCGAATCGCTGGGCATGGATGAAGGCGAGATCTTCAACATGTACCACGAGATCCCGAGCGTCGCGAAAAAGGCAAGCTGGGGCCTGAAGTACACCCGTTCCATCTCCGACCCCGAGTTCAAGACCGGCACCCCGGAGACCGATCGCCAGTTCCTCAAGAACCTGATCGCCTACTACTGCGTACTGGAAGGCATCTTCTTCTATTGCGGCTTCACCCAGATCCTCTCCATGGGTCGCCGCAACAAGATGACCGGCACCGCCGAGCAGTTCCAGTACATCCTGCGTGACGAGTCCATGCACCTGAACTTCGGCATCGACATGATCAACCAGATCAAGATCGAGAACCCGAGTCTCTGGGATGCCCAGATGAAGGACGAAGCCACCCAGATGATCCTCCAGGGCACCCAGCTGGAGATCGAATACGCCCGCGACACCATGCCCCGCGGCGTGCTGGGCATGAACGCGGCGATGATGGAGGACTACCTCAAGTTCATCGCCAACCGCCGTCTGACCCAGATCGGCCTCAAGGAAGAATACCCGGGTGCCACCAACCCCTTCCCCTGGATGAGCGAGATCATGGACCTCAAGAAGGAGAAGAACTTCTTCGAGACGCGAGTGATCGAGTATCAGACCGGTGGGGCGTTGAGCTGGGATTGATTACCTAAGCTCTCCATCAAGTTGAGAGCCTGCTCAGAAAACAATTAAAAGCCCTGCCTTGGCGGGGCTTTTAATTGTTTAGGGCGGACAGTGCGAAGCTTTTCCATAGACTGTTTCGACAATAGCTTTAATTCGGCTATAAGCGTCAGCCTTTGCTCCTACGCGCAAAAGGCTGCGCCGTTTTTCACCCTACGTAGGCCTGATACCTCACGACACAGCGCTACTGTACTCAAGGACGGCACATGCCTCGCTGGACCGACCAACCCGCCACCGACACGGATGCCGTCTTCGATTTCATCCTCAAGTTCTCCGGTACCTTCCTGCGGCGTCATGCGTCGCTGCTGGCCAAGGGGCTGCCGCCGACCTTGGGCTTCGGGATGTTCCTGGCCTATTTCGCACGAAATCACTTCTATCCCAGCTTCGATCTCTTCCAGTTCTCGTCGCTGTTGCTGGCGGCTGCCTGCCTGGGCTTTCTGACCATAGGCGCCTTCGTTGCCGCGCTGTTCCTGCCTGGGGCCTGGGTTTATTACCGCTTCATCAATACGGCGGCAATCAAGGAAGACATCACCTACGCCCTGCCCTATCGCGGCGAGGGGCGCTTTCGCAAGATCATGCTGTTGATGACACTGGTGTTCTTCGTGCCCTATCTGCTGGCGGGGTTCAGTGATGCGGCCATTCTCTTCGTCGATCCTGAGCTGTTCCTCAGCGTTGCCTTGCTTGCGCCCATCCCCATCACGCTACTGGCGGGCATGGCCATACAGGGACTGTTCGACTTGCGCCGCTTCAGCTTCCTGAAGTTCGTCTGGGAGGCTTACCTGCCGACGATGGTCGTCGGCCTGTTCATCTTCTGGATGTTGGCCCAGGCCTATCCACTGGTGAGCGATTGGCAGCCGCTGTTCAAGTGGGGCGCCCTGGCCATCGCCCCCTTCATCATTGCCTTCGTCACGACCATGACTTCCATGCTGTTCATCGCCGGCTGGAAGGCGGCGATGATGTTTTCGCTGTTCTTCGCCCTCTTTCTGGCCGGCTATAGCGGGATGCTCACCACCCTGCCCGAGACCATGGTCAAGACGCTGGGCTTGGGGAATTACCAGGCCAAGGCCATCGTGCTCGATACCTCCTATTGCGCCAAGGAACAGGCCAGGGTGCTGCCTACCGATGACCAGTGCGTGCTCAAGGACGTGCAGGTGGTCTGGTCGCTGGGCGAGGCGTTCGTACTGCGCATGGCGGATGGCAGCACAGCGCGGTTGCCGGCCACGGCGATTCGGGCGCTGGTGAAACCCCAGTAACGGACGGTCCGCCTGCGCCAGCCAGAGGTCAGGTTTGAACTGCGGTTGTCTGCCCGTCATCATGGCGCGCCATCCTCTGCCTCAAGCCCGGGCCTGCCGTGTCGATAAGACTGCGGTGCGGCTCCGCTTTGGCGGGTGCTCGTTCCAGGCAGGGAGCGCCCTTCTCGTATCCAGACAGGTCCGATTCGCCCATGGCACTTGATGCCCCCACCATGCTGACCCTCACCATCGCCCTGGCGGCTGCCGCGGCGGGCTATCTGGCCATCGAGTGGCGGTCGGTGCGCGAGTCGGCGCTGCTGTACTGGAGCGCGGGTTTCGCGCTGATTTGCGTGGGTAGCACCCTGGCGCTGTTGCGTAGCCAGGGGCTGCTGCTGGTGGGCATCTGGTTCGCCAATGGGCTGCTGATCTTCGTGCATGGCCTCTTCTTGCTCGGCGTGGCACGCTTCACCGGGCGCCGCCTGAGTTTGGGCTGGTGGGCCTTCGCGGCGATCTGGCTGGGGATGTTGCTGCTGCCCAATGAGCCCTGGTGGTCCAAGGTACTGCTGGTGGTGCAGTCGCTTATGATCGGCATACTGGCGGTGCGGGCGAGTTTGCTGCTGCGGCGGCGCAACGCCGGAGAACGGCAGCTGCGCGTGGTGTTGCTGATCCATGGACTCTTCTATCTAGTCAAGATGATCCCACCGCTCACCCCCGGCACCTTAATCGACCTGGCGGTCTATCGCGGTGTCATCATCCAGATCTCGCTGGTAGAGGGGGTGATGGCGGTGATGCTGATCGCCCTGTCGATGACCGGCACGGTGCGCTATCGCCGCGAGCAGCATATTGAGCGCCTGGCCGGCAGCGATCCCCTGACCGGTCTGCATAATCGCCGCGCGCTGGAAGCCGAGGCGCCACGACTGTTCGGCCAGGCGACTCCGGCCCGACCCGGCGCCCTGCTGCTGATCGATCTGGACAACTTCAAGCTGGTGAACGACCTCCATGGCCACGCCGCGGGTGACGGCCTGCTGATCGCCCTGAGCGACTTGCTACGCACCACCCTGCCACGCCAAGCCCTGGCAGCGCGGCTGGGGGGCGATGAATTCGTGGTGCTGCTGGGCGAGGCGGCCGATGCGGACGTTGTGCGCCTGGCGGACACCCTGCGCCAGCGTTTCAACCAGCTGGCGGCGCAGCGCCTGCGGACGCCCGAGCCCGTCACCCTGAGCATCGGCGCCGTGCTGTTCGATCAGCCGCCGGAAAGCCTGGCGGATCTGTTGGAACGCGGAGACGGTGCGCTCTACGAGGCCAAGCGCGGTGGTAGGGATGGCTTGCGGATGAGCCTAGGATAAGGCCGCGCTAGTGGCTTAGGCTTGGTCCGTTGCCTGACCGAAGTCACCATGCCCATTGCCCTCGAATCCCCCGACCAACCCGAGGTGATCGCCCTGATCGCCGAACTGGATGCCTATCAGGACGGCCTCTATCCGCCCGAGAGTCGTCATGCCCTGGATCTCACATTGTTGATGCAGCCGAACGTACTGTTCCTGGTGGCCCGGGATGACAGCCGTAACGCGTTGGGCTGTGGAGCCATGGTGCTGCATGAGGGCTATGGCGAGATCAAGCGGATATATGTGAGCCCAACGGGTCGCGGGCAGGGGCTGGGTGGTCGCCTACTGGCGGAGCTGGAGCGTGAAGCGGCAGGCCGCGGGTGTGAGTTGGCGCGACTGGAAACGGGGCCCTATCAGCCGGAGGTCTTGGGGCTTTATGGAGCAGCGGGGTATCAACGGCGTGGTCCTTTTGGGACGTATCGAGATGATCCGTTGAGTGTGTTCATGGAGAAGCGGCTGGGCGATAGTGGCCAAGGCATCGATTGGCCGCGATAGCTCACGAGGTAGGTTGGGTTGAGCGCAGCGAAGCCCAACGTTGGTCCCAGCTTGTTGGGCTTCGACGATGGAGCTGTCTCAACCCGACCTACGTCCCATATCCCGACCTGCCTCTATGGAGATTTAGTGGGCAAGGCCTCGGTGGTCCGCGCGATGCCTTGCGAGGTAGGTTGGGTTGAGCGTAGCGAAGCCCAACGCTGGCCCTGGATTGTTGGGCTTCGACGATGGAGCTGTCTCAGCCCAACCTACGTCGCTTGTTTCAGTCCGCTTCCATGGGGGCGGTAGGTAAACCACGAATAGGTAGTGGCCGACGGGCGTGGACAGGCCTGCGCCGTTTTCCACGCTACGGGGTGAACTCCGCTAACAGGAATTCCACGAAGCTCCTCACCGTGACCGAGCGCCATCTCGCCTGGGGATAGAGCGCGGTCAGGGGGCGGGTGAGTTCCTGGCCTTGGAAGAGGCGGATCAGGCGGCCGGCGGCGACGTCTTCCTGCAGCAGGAAGGCCGGCTGGAGGATGATGCCAAGGCCCTGCAAGGCGGCCAGGCGCAGGGCGGGGCCGTTGCTGAGGTGCAGACGACCGGGTGGCAACGGGCCGAAGGGGGTACCGGTCTGGGCGCGCCATTGGCTCAGAGCGCGAGGGTCCATGCCGAGGCAGTCGTGGGCCTCCAGATCGGCCAGTCGCTCGGGGGTGCCGCGCTGGGCGAGATAGCCGGGCGCGGCGCAGCACCACATCACATAGGGCGCCAGGGGTCGCGCCACCAGGGAGGAATCGGCCAGTTCGCCGATGCGGATGGCGATGTCGATGCCCTCCTCCACCAGGTCCTGGACCCGGTCGCTCAGCACCAGATCGAGGGTGACCTGGGGATGCTGCGCCAGATATTCGCCGAGTCGCGGCGTAAGGCCGTAGGTGCCGAAGGACACCGGCGCCGAGACGCGCAGGATGCCGGCGGGCGCCAGGCGCTGGGTTTCGGCCTGGCGGTCGGTGTCGGCGACCAGGGCGAGGATCTCGCGGCAGCGGGCGTAGTAGCCCTCGCCGAAGGCGGTCAGGCGCTGGCGCCGGGTGGTGCGCACCAGCAGTTGCAGACCCAGGCGCTTTTCCAGACCGCGCAGGTGATTGCCGGCCATGGTCGGCGAGATGCCCTGGGCCTGGGCCGCAGCGGCCAGGCTGCCGCGCTCCACCACGGCAACGAACACCTGCATGCTGTCGAGCAGATCCATTCAACACTCCTGTTAAGGAATCCCTACACCTAGGTGGCGTTTATCTCATTTGGGTGATGGGTGAGGCTAGTGGTGTGGGTGAGGTCGCGAAGTGTTGGGCTTCGCTGCGCTCAGCCAAACGCGTGGAAAAGGCTGCGCCGTTTTCCACGCTACGACCCTGAAGTGGAGAATCGATCATGGATCTGCAACTGCACGACCGTACTGCCTTGGTTACTGGTGCCAGCATGGGCATAGGCACTGGCATCGCCCGCATCCTGGCGGCCGAAGGCGTTCAGCTGGCGATCACCGCGCGGCGGCGGGATGCCCTGGAAGAACTGGCCGAAGAGATTGCCGCGGCGGGTCATGCCCGGCCGCTGGTGATCGTGGCGGATATCACCGACGCCGAAGACGTCCAGCGTCTGGCGCGGGAAGCGGAGGAAGGGCTGGGCCGGGTGGACATCCTGGTCAATAACGCCGGCGGCACACGACCGCTTTCAGTGACGGCGGACGATGCGGCCTGGGACGAGGCTTGGGCCCTGAACTTCACTGCAACGCGCCGCCTGACCCAGGCGCTGCTAGGCGGGATGCGTGAGCGGCGCTGGGGACGCATCGTCAATTTCAGCGGCAGCATGGAACCGCGGGACCTGAACGGCGCCGGGGCGGCCAAGGCGGCGATCCAGTTCTGGTCCAAGGGGCTGGCGAGTCAGCTGGCGGCCGAGGGCATCACGGTCAACACCATCGCGCCGGGGCGGATCAATTCCGAGCAGATCCTGCAGCGGCTGCACCCGACGCCCGAGGCGCGCCAGGCCTTTATCGCCCGCCACATTCCCATCGGCTATTTCGGCGAGCCGGAAGACGTGGGCCAGGTGGTGGCCTTTCTCGCCTCACCGCTGGCGCGCTACCTCACCGGCGATGTGATCGCGGTGGATGGCGGGATGCATGCCCATGCCCACTAAGACTCTGTACAAAGTCTGCTGCGCGTCGGCCAAACTGCGTTGAAAAGGCCTTCGGAATGCTCATTTACCACTCGTAAACTCCGCTTCCTCAGGCATTTTCGCCTTGTTTGGCTCTAGCTCGCGAGACTTTGAACAGACTCTAGCGCCTGACGCAGACAAACAGCGCATTGCCCGCCTCGCCGGCCCAGGGTTCGATGCGCTGGTAGTCGTGCTCCAGCACCTGCACCTCGAACTGCGGCTCCACTAGGGCCAGCAGTTCGGGGAAGTCCACCGCCACCATAGGGTGTTCGTCCTGCCAGGTCTGCTGCTCGCCGGCGTGGCGGCGTTCGATGCGCAGGCGGAGTTGCTGGTGTTCGCCCTCGCCTGGGTAGTGCCAGGCGGAGGCGAAGCTGAAGTGGCCATCGGCCCGCGCGACGCTGTGGCCGACGCTGGAGGCATTGTCGATGCGGCGCTTGTCCACGGCGTTGAAGCAGAACAGGCCGCCGGGGGTCAGGGCCGCCTGGACCTGCGCCAGGCAGGCCTGGAGCCGTGCGAGGCTGCCGCTGTAGTGCAGGGAGTAGAGAAAGCAGGTGATCAGATCGACCGGCTGCTCCAGCGTGAAGCTGCACATGTCCTGGCAGGAAAACTCCGCCTCCGGGCAACGCAGCGCGGCCTGGGCGAGCATCGGCGGATTGAGGTCCAGCCCGCTGCTCTGGAAGCCGGCATCGAGGAAATGCCGCACATGGGGGCCGGTGCCGCAGGCGAGATCCAGGTGATGGCTGCCGCCGTTGCCGAACAGCCGCTGCAGGCGCAGAACTGCCTGGCTCTGGGCCCGGTAGTCGATGTCGGCGCAGAGCAGGTCGTAGTAGGCCGACAGGTCGGTGTAGAGGGCAGTGGCTGACATCGCAGGGGCTCGGGGCTGGAGACGAGGGCGCGCATCTTAGTCGGTTTCTGCAACCTTCGACGCCTTATAATGGCGGTTTTCCCGAGAGTCCTCCTGACGTGAGCAACAAGAGATACGCCTGCATCGGCCTGAGCAACCCCAAGTCGCCGTCCAACGTCGGGTCCATCATGAGGGCGGCGGGTTGCTACGGGGTGGCCTCGGTGTTCTATACCGGCACCCGCTACGACCGGGCCAAGGACTTCGTCACCGACACCAAGAAGGTCCACCAGGATATCCCGCTGATCAACATCGACGACCTGCGCCGCATCCTGCCGCTGGGATGCGTGCCGGTGGCGGTGGAGCTGGTGGACGGCGCCCGGCCGCTGCCCGAGTACACCCATCCCGATCGCGCCCTCTATCTGTTCGGCTCGGAAGATGGCTCGCTGAGCCAGGAGCTGCGCGACTGGTGCGAAGACGTGGTGTACATCCCCACCCAGGGCTGCATGAATCTGGCGGCCACGGTCAATGTGGTGCTCTATGACCGTCTGGCTAAGGGTAATAACACCCGCTCCGGTCCGCTGTTCTAACGCCCCTCAACCAAACCCCTGGGTCGGCCGGCGCAAGACCGGATCGAAGGGGTTGATGCGCGCGGCGATCACTCCGGCTTCGCGCCTGAGTAGCTCGATCACCGTGGGCAGGCGCTGGGGGTTGAGGCGTTCGCTCAGGGTGCCCACGCTCAGGGCTGCTACCGCCCGGCCGTTGCGGTCGAGGATGGGTACAGCGAGGCCTGCCATGCCGGCCAGTACTCCGGTGTTGCGCGCGGCATAGCCCTGCTGGCGGACGTTGTCGATCTCGGCGCGCAGGAGCACCTCATCGTAATGATGAGCGTCGCGCAGCCGCGGCAGGTTGTAGCGGATCACCTCTTCGCGCTCTTCCTCAGGCAGGAAGGCCAGGATCGCCAGGGCGCCCTGGCCGCCGCCCAGGGGCACACGGCCGCCGATGTCGCCAGTGAAGGTGCGAATCGGATAGGGCCCCTCGCTACGGTCCAGGCACATGGCGTCGAAGCCGCTGCGCGCCAGCAGGAACAGCGAATCCCCCAGGGACGCCGACAGTCGCAGCAGACTCGGTCGCGCCAGGTCGCGCAGGTTGCCGACCTGCCCGGCGCGGGCCGCCAGGGCGAAGAAGTCCAGGCTCAGGCGGTATCTCTTGCTGCGGGCGCACTGTTCAACCATGCCCTCCTCCACCAGGCCGCGCAGCAGCCGGTGAGTAGTGGGTTGCGACAGGCCCACGCGCTCGGCCAGACGAGTGACCTTTTCGCCCTCAGGGTCCCCTTCGCCCAGGGCACGCACCACGGCGAACACCCGGCTGATGGCGCCGACACCCACCTCGGCAGAACCCATATTTCTTTCAGTGGAATCTGGCATCTATCTATCACCTAAAAATTTCACTGAATGAATAAATCTAAAAAAAGAGTTCAATCAGTGAAAAACCTACTTGTCCGGCATCCTAGGTCGCCCTTACCTTCAGGTCCATAGGGCGATACTCACAATCACCGGACGCCGCCAATCGAGCGAGCGCCAACGTCCCATTTCCAGGCTGTCTTTCGCCCTGCCACAACCCTGCCCGCCATCCGTGTGGGCGTGACTGGAGGAGCATTGCGGCCATGGCTTTCCTGACTCTCGACAACCTCAGCAAGCGCTACGGCGACAGCTACGCGGTGGCCGGTTCGACCCTGGCCATCGAGCGCGGCGAATTCGTCTCGCTGCTCGGCCCCTCCGGCTGCGGCAAGACCACCACCCTGCAGATGATCGCCGGCTTCGTCGACGTCAGCAGCGGGCGCATCCTTCTTGATGGCCAGGACATCACCCAGGCCAAGCCGGCCAGCCGGGGTCTCGGGGTGGTATTCCAGAGCTATGCGCTGTTTCCGCATATGACCGTTCGCGACAACGTGGCCTTCGGCCTGCGCATGCGCAAGGTGGCGGGCACGGAGCTGGCGCGGCGGGTCGAAGAGGCCCTGGCGCTGGTGCATCTGGGACCGCATGCCGAGCGTTATCCGCGCGAACTCTCCGGCGGTCAGCGCCAGCGGGTGGCCCTGGCGCGGGCGCTGGTGATAGCACCACCGGTGCTCTTGCTCGACGAGCCGCTGTCCAACCTGGACGCCCATCTGCGCGAGGAGATGCAGTTCGAGATCAGCCGCATCCAGCGCGAGGTGGGCATCACCACCCTGATGGTCACCCACGACCAGTCCGAGGCGCTGTCCATCAGCGACCGGGTAGTGGTGATGGAGGCCGGGCGTATCACCCAGGTGGATGCGCCCTATCGCCTCTACGAACACCCGCGCAACAGATTCATCTCCGACTTCGTCGGCAAGGCCAACCTGCTGCCCGGCACCCTGGACGCCCAGGGCCAGCCGCAGATCGCCGCCGGTGGCGCCCTGGCGATCTCACTGCGCCCGGAAAAGATCGAGCTGCGCCCCGCCGGTGAAGGTCGCCTGCAAGGTCGGGTGCTGACCCGTTTCTTCCTCGGCAGCCAGTGGCTGTATCGGCTGGAGACGACGCTGGGCGAGGTGTCGGTGCTGCGCAGCAACGATGGGCAACCGCCGCTGGATGAAGGCCAGAACGTTGGCCTGCATTGGGACGACAGACTGCTGCGCCGACTGGAAGCCGCGGAGGCGGCGGCATGAGCACCCTGCTGCGCGGCACCGGTCGCGCCTATCTGCTCAGTGCCCCGGCCCTGGTGCTGTTCGCCGGGCTGCTGCTGGCGCCCCTGGCGCTGACCCTCGTGCTCTCCTTCAACGTCTTCGACTACGAAACCGGGGTCAAGGAAGGCAGCTACACCCTCGCCCACTACCTCAATCTGCTGGGCGATCCCTATTTCTACGAGATCTTCCTGCGCACCTTCTGGATCAGCGCCCTGGTCACCCTGCTCTGCGTGCTGATCGGAGTGCCCGAGGCCATCGTCCTCAGCCGCATGGGCGCGCCCTGGCGCTCGATCTTCCTGATCCTGGTGCTGACACCGCTCTTGATCTCGGTGGTGGTGCGCGCCTTCGGCTGGAGTCTGCTACTGGGCGCCGACGGACTGGTCAACCAGGCCATCGTGGCCCTGGGCGGGCGTCCGCTGAAGCTGCTCTACACGCCCTTCGCGGTGATCGTCGGCCTGGTCCACGTGATGCTGCCCTTCATGATCATCCCGGTGTGGACCTCGCTGCAGAAGCTCGATCCCGCCGCCGAACAGGCCGCGCTATCCCTGGGCGCCAGTCACCTGACGGTGCTGCGGCGCATCGTGCTGCCCCAAGTGATGCCCGGGGTGCTCTCCGGAACGCTGATCGTCTTCGGCCTGGCCGCCAGTTCCTTCGCCATCCCCGGTCTGCTGGGCGGACGCCGGCTGAAGATGGTCGCCACCCTGATCTACGACCAGTACCTGGCCGAGCTGAACTGGCCGATGGGCGCCACCCTGGCGGTAGCGCTGCTGCTGCTCAACCTGCTGGTGATGCTGGGCTGGAATCGCCTGGTGGAACGCCGCTACAAACGTGCCCTGGGAGTCTGACCTCATGACCCGCAACGGCCCGCTCGGGCTCGCCTTCCATACCCTGGTGATGGTCTTCATGCTGGCCCCCCTGGTGGTGGTCTGCCTGGTGGCCTTCACCCCGGAGAACACCCTCAGCCTGCCCACCTCCGGCTTCTCGCTGCGCTGGTTCGCCGCCGTGTTCGAGCGGGCGGATTTCCTTACCGCCTTCTACAACAGCCTGCAGCTGGCCGCCCTCTCGGCGACCCTGGCGACGCTGATCGCGGTGCCGGCCGGGCTGGCCATCACCCGCTACCGCTTTCCCGGCCAGGGCTTTCTCAACGGCCTGTTCCTCTCGCCGATCATCATCCCGCACCTGGTGCTGGGCGTGGCCATGCTGCGGCTGTTCGCGCTGCTGGGGGTGAACGGCAGCTTCAGCTGGCTGGTGCTGGCCCACGTGGTGGTGATCACCCCTTATGTGCTGCGCCTGGTGATCGCCGCCGCCATCGGCATCGACCGCAGCGCCGAGCAGGCCGCCGAGAGCCTGGGCGCCAGTCGCACCACGCTGTTCTGCCGCATCACCCTGCCGATGATCCTGCCCGGCGTCGCCGGCGGCTGGCTGCTGGCCTTCATCAACAGTTTCGACGAGGTGACCCTGTCGATCTTCGTCACCTCGCCGGCGACCCAGACCCTGCCGGTGCGGATGTACGTCTACGCCACCGAATCCATCGATCCGATGATGGCGGCGGTGTCGGCCCTGGTGATCGCCCTGACCGCGGCCACCATGATCCTGCTCGACCGCATCTATGGCCTGGATCGCGTGCTGGTGGGCAAACAATGAACAGCCGAGACCCGTCCATGGCACTGCTCAAGCGGGTGGCCGAACGCGACCGCCCGACCCTGGTCTTCACCATCGATGGCCAGCCGGCCGAGGGCCTGCAGGGCGACACCCTGCTCACCGCCATCCTGACCCAGAGCGATCACCTGCGCGGCAGCGACTTCGGCGGCGAACCCCGCGCCGGCTTCTGCCTGATGGGCGCCTGCCAGGACTGCTGGGTGCGCCTGGCCGACGGCCGCCGGGTGCGTGCCTGCGCCACCTTTCTCGAAGCGGGCCAGCAGGTCAGCCGCGATCCGGGGCGGCCGCTGTGAGCGCCGTCGTGGTGGTGGGCGCCGGGCCGGCGGGCATCCGTGCGGCCCAGACCCTGGTCGCCCATGGCCTGGAGCCGGTGCTGCTGGACGAAAGCGCCCGCGGCGGCGGCCAGATCTATCGCCAGCAACCGGGCAATTTCCGGCGCCCGCTAAAGGCGCTCTATGGCTTCGAAGCCGACAAGGCCCAGGCACTCCACGGTGCTTTGACCGAGGTGCAGACGGCGCTGGACTATCGCCCCGACACCCTGGTGTGGAATGCCGAGCAAAGCGCCCTGGATACCCTGAGCCAGGGCCGCTACGTCGATCGCCTGACCTTCGACCAGGTCATCGTTGCCACCGGTGCCACCGACCGCATCCTGCCGGTGCCGGGTTGGACCCTGCCGGGCGTCTACAGCCTCGGCGCGGCTCAGGTGGCACTCAAGTTCCAGGGCTGCGCCATCGGTAGCCGTCCAGTGCTGGCCGGGACGGGCCCGCTGCTCTACCTGGTGGCCTATCAATACGCCAAGGCCGGGGTCAAGCCGCTGGCCGTGCTGGACAGCGCGCCCTTCCGCGACCAGGCCGCAGCTACCCCGGCGCTGCTCGGCCAGCCGGCCACCTTCGCCAAGGGCCTCTATTACCGCAGCTGGCTGGCGCTGCACGGCGTGCCCGTGCACCAGGGCGCTGAACTCCTTGCCGTCGAAGGCGAACGCCGCGTGGAGGCCGTTCGCTGGCGCACTGCCGATGGCGAAGCGCATCGGCTGGAATGTGATGCTCTCGGCTTCGGCCAGACACTGCGCAGCGAAACCCAGCTGGCCGATCTGCTGGGCTGCGAGTTCGCCTGGAATCCGCTCAATCGCGCCTGGCTGCCGGCGCGGGACAACGACGGCCGTAGCAGCCAGGCCGGGGTCTACCTGGCCGGCGACGGCGCCGGTATCCAAGGCGCCGATGCCGCCGAACTGGCCGGCGAGCTGGCCGCCCTGAGCCTGCTGGCCGATCGCGGCCTGACGGTGGACGCGACGCGGGTCGACGCCTTGCAAGCACGCCTAGCCCGCTTCGAGGTCTTTCGCCAGGGCCTGGAGCGCGCCTTCCCCTTCCCCGCGGACTGGGCCGCCAAGGCGCCGGATGACTTGATGGTGTGCCGCTGCGAGCAGGTCAGCGCCGGCGAGATCCGCGCCGCGGTGGATCAGGGGCACTGGGAGATCAACAGGGTCAAGGCCACCTGCCGGGTCGGCATGGGCCGCTGCCAAGGCCGCCTCTGCGGAGCGGCGGCGGCCGAGCTGATCGCCTGCGCCAGTGGTCGGCCGCTGGACCAGATCGGCCGGTTGCGCGCCCAGGCGCCGATCAAGCCGCTGCCCTTTGGCGTGGAGCTGGCGCCATGAGCCGGCAGGACGTGGATGTGCTGATCATCGGCGGCGGCATCGTCGGCAGCAGCGCGGCGCTGTTCCTGGCCCAGGGCGGCCAGCGCGTCGCCCTGCTGGAGCGCAACTTCTGCGGCGCCCAGGCCAGTGGCGTCAACTACGGCGGGGTGCGCCGCCAGGGCCGGCCGCTGGTGCAGTTGCCGCTGTCCAGTCGCGCCCATGAGATCTGGGGCGGTCTGCAGGACCTGCTGGGCACCGATGGCGAATACCTCAGATCCGGCCATCTCAAGCTGGCCCGCAGCGAGACCGACTTCGCCTCCCTGCAAGCCTATGCCCAGGCCAGCCAGGGCTTCGACCTGGATCTGCAACTGCTCGACCGCGGCGAATTGCGTCGCCGCTTTCCCTGGGTCGGCGACATCGCCGTGGGTGCCTCTTTCTGCCCGGAGGATGGCCACGCCAATCCACGGCTGGTCTCCCCGGCCTTCGCCCGGGCAGCCGCGCGTGCCGGCGCGCAGATTTTCGAGCGTACCGCCGTGACCGCCGTCGAGCACGACGGCCAGCGCTTCCAGCTCCGCACCGACAGCGGCCTGACCTTGAGCGCGCCCTGGCTGCTGAATTGCGCCGGCGCCTGGGCCGCGGAGCTGGCCGCCCGCTTCGGCGAGCCGGTCCCCCTCACCGCGGCCCATCCGGCCATGCTGGTGACCGAACCGCTGCCGCCCTTCATGACCGCCAGCACCGGCGTGGAAGGCGGCGGCATCTATGCCCGCCAGGTGGCGCGCGGCAATTGCGTGCTGGGCGGCGGGCGCGGTTTCGCCCTCGACGCCGACCGCGCCCGCCCCGGCCAGCTGGCCATCCTCGACATCCTCAGAAACGCCGCCGAACTCTATCCGGCCCTCACCGGCGCCCAGGCGATCCGCACCTGGAGCGGCGTCGAGGGCTATCTGCCCGATCACCAGCCGGTGCTCGGCCCCAGCCTCACCACCCCCGGCCTGCTGCACGGCTTTGGCTTTGCCGGCGCGGGCTTCCAGATCGGGCCGGCGGCTGGCGAAGCCCTGGCCGAGTGCATCCTGCAGGGCGCGCCCCGGCACAGCCTGCAGGCCTTTTCCATCGCCCGTTTCCCTTCCCAGCCCAGGAGTTCCCAATCATGCGCCTGACCCCTGCCCTGCTCGTGGCCCTCGCCGGCCTGCCCCTGGCCGCCGTGGCCGAACCGACGCTCTACCTCGGCATGAACGGCGGCACCATGGAGCGCCTCTATGCCGACAGCGTGCTGCCCGCCTTCGAGAAGGCGCACAACGTCAAGGTAGTGATCGTGCCCGGCACCTCGGCGGACATCCTCGCCAAGGTCCAGGCCAGTCCGCAGAAGCCGCCGATCCACGTGATGTTTCTCGACGACGGCATCATGTACCGCGCCATCGGCATGAATCTGTGCAGCCCGCTCAAGCCCAGCGCGAGCCTGGCGCAGATCCCCGACAAGGCCAAGATCAAGGACCAGGCGGCCGCCGTCAGCCTGGGCGTGACCGGTCTGGCCTACAACAGCCGGCTGTTCAAGGACAAGGGCTGGGCAGCGCCGACCTCCTGGGCTGACCTCGCCGATCCCAAGTACAAGGGCAAGGTGGTGTTCCAGTCGCTGTCCTCGTCGACCTTCGGGCTGCACGGTTTCCTGATGTTCAACCGCCTCAAGGGCGGCACCGAGCAGGACGTCGACCCCGGCTTCAAGGCCTGGCCCACCACCGTCGGCCCCAATGTGCTGGAGTACATCCCCAGTTCGGCCAAGCTCTCGGAGATGGTGCAGACCGACGAGGCGGCGCTGTTCCCGCTCACGCCCACCCAGGTCACCGCGCTCAAGCTCAAGGGTATCCCGGTGGAATACGCACCGCCCAAGGAAGGCGCCGTGGTACTCAACGTGGCCGAATGCGTGACCGCCAACAACGACCAGCCGGAGCTGGCCCAGCAACTGGCTGAGTACCTGCTGACCCCCGAAGCCCAGGCGCCGGCGCTGGAACTGGGCGACCAGATCCCGTCCAACCCCAATACCCCCACCACCGACAAGACCCGCGGCCAGGTGGACGCCATGCAGAACTACCTGAAGACCGCCGTGACCATCGACTGGGACGAGGTCAACAAGGTACGGCCGCAGTGGAATGCGCGTTGGAACCGGCAGGTGGAGCGCTAGTCGGTCGGATAGCGCAAACGCACCACTAGAGGTCGACCCTGGACAACTCCGGTCCGGGGCGACCCCTCACCCTTGGCGGCTTCCATCACCAGGAGAGCCGCCATGGCCAACCCGCCCATCACCGTTCTGCGCGACACCCAACCCATGCCCGTGGTCGATGCCTGCAAATGGGAGCGCATCGAAGGCGATCCCCATACCGTCAACCTCAATGCCTATACCTCCGATGACGGCAGCAAGATCATGGGCACCTGGATCTGCACCCCCGGCAAGTGGCGCGTCGACTACGTGAAGTGGGAGTACTGCCACTTCCAGGAGGGCTACTGCATCATCACCCCCGATGGCCAGGAACCCATCCACCTGAAAGCCGGCGACATCTTCGTCGTCGAGCCCGGCATGAAGGGCACCTGGGAAGTGGTCGAGACGGTACGCAAGTACTTCGTCTTCGCCTGATCCTGCCAGCCCCCGGCGCCGCTGCCGGGGGCCAGGCTTCAGCGACCGTCGAAGCCGCGGAAGAAGCGCTCGGCGTTGTCGCGCAGGGTTTCCAGGTCGTAACCACCCTCCTGCACGATCACCGTGGGCAGCCCCAGGGCCTTGATCCTTTCCCCCAGCCGGCCGAAGCCTGCCTGACTCACCGCCACCTTGGATTGCGGGTCCTTCTCGTAGATGTCGAAACCCAGGGACAGCACCAGCACGTCCGGCGCCCACCGACGCAGCGCCGCCTCGGCCTCATCCAGGCGGGCGAAGAAGTCGGCCTCGGAGGCGCCATGGGGCATTGGCAGGTTGAGGTTGCAGCCTTCGCCCTGCCCACTGCCATGCTCATCGGCGAAGCCGGCCACCACCGGATAGAAGTTGGTCGGATCGCCGTGGATCGACAGGTAGAAGACGTCGTCGCGCTCGTAGAAGATTTCCTGGATGCCCTGACCGTGGTGCATGTCGGTATCCAGGATGGCGACCCGGGCAAAGCGCGTCCGTAGCTCCTGGGCGGCGATGGCCGCTCCGTTCAGGTAGCAGAAACCACCGGCCGCCTCGGCCCGGGCATGGTGGCCTGGCGGGCGACACAGCGCATAGGCGGCCGGCTCGCCGTCACGCACGCAGCGCGCCGCCGCCACCGCGCTCTGCGCGGAGCCATAGACGGCAGCCCAGGTCTGGGCGCCGATCGGACAACTGCCATCGGCCAGGTAGCGGGCGGTCTGGCCGAGGATGCCGCGCAACGGATTGCCTTCGCGAATGTAGATGTTCGACATCACCTCGTCGCCCCAGTCTTCGGGCACCTGATGCCAGTCGTGGTAGGCGTTTTCCAGGTAGGTCACATAGGCTTCGCCGTGCACCGCATGCAGCGGCTCGCGGCCATGATCCACCGGCTGTTCGAGGGGATAGCCCAGGCGCTCCACCGCCGCGAGCAGGGCATCGAGGCGGGCCGGCACCTCCTGGGGCGTGCGCATCTGGCCGCGGGACAGGTAGCTGCGTGGGTGATGCAGACGCTGGTCGGGATGGAAGAAGGTCTTCACGTCATCTCTCCTGGTGGCCGGCGCGAGCCAGCACCGCATTGAACAGGACGTCGGCGCCACGGCGGACGTCCTCGAAGGTGGCCGATTCGGCCTCGTTGTGACTCAGACCGCCGGCGCAGGGGATGAAAATCATCGCGGTGGGGCAGTGCCTGGCCAGGTGGATGGCGTCGTGACCGGCGCCGCTGATGATGTCGCGGTAGGGATAGCCCAACGCCTGGACTGCATTGCGCACAGCGGCGACGCAATCGGCAGCGAAGGGGGTAGCAGGACTCAGCCAATGCCGCTGGACGTTCAGCGACAAGCCGCGCTCGTCGGCCACGGTGGCCAGGCATTCGCGCGCGGCCGCTTCCATGGCGGCCAGCGTCTGGTCCTGGGGATGCCGCAGGTCCAGGGTGAAATGTACCTCCCCGGCGATGGTGTTGCGCGAGGAGCGCGCGACCTCCAGCTGCCCCACGGTGACCAGTCCGTCGCCGAAGCGAGAGGCGAGATCCTCCAGCGCAGCCAGCATCCGGCCGACACCGAACAGGGCATCCCGGCGCCTGGCCATCGGCGTGGTGCCGGCGTGAGCGGCGGTCCCCTGAACACGGATGTCGAGCCAGCAGATCGCCTGGCCGCCGGTCACCACACCGATAGGGACACCCGCGTCTTCCAGCACCGGCCCCTGCTCGATGTGCGCCTCGAAGTAGGCGTCGAAGGGCCGACCCAGGGGCAGGTCACCGGCATAACCGATGCGCTCCAGGCTGGCGGCCACGGAGATGCCGTCGCGGTCGCAGGTCGCCAGGGCATCGGCCAGGGGCAGTTGCCCGGTGAAGACCGCGGACCCCAGCATGGCGGGGGTGAAGCGAGCGCCCTCCTCGTTGGTCCAGACGGCGAGTTCCAGCGGCCGGTCGGTCTGGATGTCCGCATCGTTCAGGCTGCGCATCACCTCGAGCCCGGCGAGCACGCCATAGACGCCATCGAAACGGCCGCCCTTGGGCTGGGTGTCCAGATGGCTGCCCATGACCACCGGTGCGGCCTGGGCATCGCGACCCGGCCGGCGGGCGAACAGATTGCCGATGCGATCCACCGCCAGGCTCAGGCCGGCAGCCTCGCACCATTGGCCGAACAGGGCACGTCCCTGGCGATCCTCCTCGCTCAGCGCCAAGCGGCTGCTGCCACCGGCCTCACCGGGGCCCACCTCGGCCATGGCGGCCAGGCTTTGCCAGAGGCGTTCACCGTCGATTCGATACATGCTGTGTTCCTCGTGATCAGGCGGGAGTGACATGGGCGGTAGCCTCCCGGCGGCGGGCCAGGGCCGCCACACACAGGAACGAGAGGCCCGCCAGCAGGGAGTAGAAGACCGCCAGCGGCCACCACTCGCCCGTGAAGCGGTGCGCCAGCAGGGTGCCGACCATGGGGGTCAGGCCACCGGCGATGGCGCCACAGATCTGGTAGGCCAGGGAAATCGCCGTGTAGCGCACCCGGGTGGCGAAGACGCCGCTGACGAAGCCGGCGATCACCGCATAGAAAGACGCCATGCAGGCCGCCGCCAGGGCGATCCCCAGCACGATCAGCGGCGCCGAGCCGGTCTTGACCAGCACGAACATCGGATAGGGCGAGGCCATGGCCAGGGCGGAGATCAGCAGCAGGAAACGCGCGCTGCCCAGGCGCTCGGCGAGCAGCGCGGCCAGCGGCTGGACCAGGAACTGGATGAGCGCGACGAACAGCAGGCAGTCGAGGATCAGCGAGCGCGACAGCTCCAGCACCTGGGTGGTGTAGCTGAGCATGAAGGTGTTGGTGAAATAGACCCCGGCGATGCCCAGGGTATTGGCGCCGATGCACAGCAGCAGCGGCCGCCAGGCGGTGCGCAACACCTCGGCCGCCGGTGCCTTGACCGTCTCCTGGCGCCCCTTCATCTCCGCGAACTCGGGGGACTCGTCCACGCCCAGGCGAATGGCCAGGCCGACCACCAGAAGCAGCGCGCTGGCCAGGAACGGCAGGCGCCAGCCCCAGCTGAGCAGGTCTTCTTCCGGCAGACTGGTGACACTGCGAAAGGCCAGGATCGACAGGATCAACCCAGCCGGGCTGCCCCACTGGGCGAAGGACGCGAAGAAGGTGCGCCGCCCCTTGGGTGCGTGTTCGCCGGCCATCAGGACGGCACCACCCCATTCGCCACCCACGGCGATGCCCTGCACCACCCGCAGCAGGATCAGCAGGATCGGCGCCCAGACCCCGGCCTGGCTGTAGGTCGGCAGCACCCCGATGAGTATCGTCACCACGCCCATCATCAGCAGGGTGACGATAAGGGATTTCTTCCGGCCGATGCGGTCGCCGATGTGGCCGAACACCAGGCCACCCAGAGGCCGGGCGAAGAAACCGACGGCAAAGGTACCGAAGGCGGCCAGGGTGCTCAGCAGACGATCATCGGAAGGAAAGAACAGCTGGCCGAAGACCAGTGCGGCGGCCGTGGCGAAGATGTAGTAGTCGTACCACTCGATGGTGGTACCGACGAAGGCTGCCGCGGCGGCGCGCCGGGGTTGGCGACGAGGCGAAGTGGACGGCATGCAGGGGTGCTCCTATCGACTACCGAAAAGAGGGGCGCCGAGGGGCGCGGACGAAGCGGACTGGACGGTCGAACGCCCAGAGGGCGATGGGCCGGAGCGGTCAGGGAGACATGGACGCAGCACTCCTGGGATGTCGTTCTTGTTGGGCAGGAGAGGAAAAAGGATGCAGGAGCGTTCTAGGACGCCTTGACGTCGTTATCCCCTGGAGGGCTAAGATTAGTCAATTTTCTAATTCTTATACTTATCTATAAGCATGACTAATAATAAGGATAGGCCGCTCTCCCCCGCGCCTACGCAGGAGGGGGGTCGGCGCTTTCTCAACGATCGGCTGGACTGGAATCTCCTGCGCACCTATCTGGTAATCGTCCAAGAAGGCAGCGTGAGTCGTGCCGCCGCGCGCCTGCACCTGACCCAGCCGGCGGTGAGCCAGGCGCTCAAGCGGCTGGAGGAGCAACTCGACCGCGCGCTGATCATCCGCCGCGGACCGCGCTTCGCCCTCACCGAGGCCGGGGAAGAGGTAGCCCGGATCGCCAGCGATCTCTATGGCAACGTCTCCCGTCTTGGCGCCGCCCTGGAGCATTCCACGGAAACCGTGGTGGGCAAGGTGCGGATGCTCACCATCAGCCGCATCCAGTCACGCTGCTACGACGACTTCCTCGCTGACTTCCATCGGCGCTTTCCGCGGGTGGAGCTGGAGATCGACGTGATGCGCAGCTCGGACATCATCAGCTCTCTGTTGCAGAAGACCGCGACCCTGGGCCTCGCCCTGTGCCGGCTGCCCCAACCCAAGCTGGAACAGCGGGTGCTGTTGCAGCAGCGCTATGCCTTCTTCTGCGGACGGCGCCACCCACTGTTCGGCCGGAGCGGGTTGTCGCTGGCCGATCTGCAGGGCGAGAATTTCGTCAGCTTCACCAGCGACCAGATCGGCGGCAGTCTCTCGCCGCTCACCATCTTTCGCGACCAGCAGGGCTTCACCGGCCGCATCGTGGCCTCCTCGCCCAGTCTCGAAGAGATCCGCCGCCTGGTCGGGGCCGGCTACGGCATCGGCTGCCTGCCCCAGCACGTGGTGGCCGACGATGTGGCTGCCGGCGAACTCTGGCGTCTGCCGCCCAGCGAGGGAGTGGCCGATGTCGACGTGCATCTGCTCTGGCACCGCGAGCAGCGCATGACCCAGGCGGAAACGGCGTTGCTGGAAGGCTTCCAGCATCTGCTGGCAACCACCGAGGTGGCGGCGCGGCTCTAACGCGCATTCCACCCGCCTGCGAGGGGCGCCTTGCTATCCTTGTGCACCGGACACCCTCGCCAAGGAGCTTCCATGGACCCCTACCCTCGCCCAGGCACCTGGCGAGAGCGCCTGTACATCATCATCTTCCATACCCATACCCCGGCTGGAAGACTCTTCGACACCCTGCTGCTGGCGGTCATCATGGCCAGTCTGGGCGTGGTGATGCTCGACAGCATCCAGTCCATCCACCTGCGCTACGGCAGCTGGCTCTATGGGCTGGAATGGATCTTCACCGGCCTCTTCGCGATCGAGTACCTGCTGCGGGTGATCTGCGCGCCCCGACCGCGGCAGTACGTCACCAGCTTCTATGGCTTCATCGACCTGCTGGCCGTGCTCCCGGCCTTTATCGCCCTGCTGATGCCCGACGCCCAGTATTTCCTGGTCATCCGGGTGCTGCGGATGATGCGGGTGTTCCGGGTGCTCAAGCTCACGCCCTACCTGAGCCAGGCGGATTTCCTCATGGTGGCGCTGAGCAGCAGTCGCCAGAAGATCACCGTCTTCCTGCTGGCCATCTGCACCTTGGTGACCATGTTCGGTACCTTCATGTACGTCATCGAAGGGCCGGCCAATGGCTTCACCAGTATCCCGCGCAGCATCTACTGGGCGGTGGTGACCCTCACCACCGTGGGCTTCGGCGACATGGTACCCAAGACCGCCCTAGGCCAGACCCTGGCGAGCATGATCATGATCACCGGTTACTCGATCATCGCCGTGCCCACCGGGATCTTCACCGCGGAGCTAGCCAATGCCATGCGCAGTGCCACGCTGCAGCGCGACTGTCCGCACTGCCAGAAGCCCACCCACGAGCCCGATTCCTCCTTTTGCAACCGCTGCGGCAGCCCGCTGTTTCCCCGTCCTGCGACGGGTCAGCAGGATAGGTCGGCGTCCTAGAGCGGAGGCCGCCTAAGGCGTGGCATCGCTGGCATGGCATGCCCAGGCGGGCCGGGTGGCCAGGCGGTCGAGATAGGCCTCGATCGCCGGCGTCGCGATCCGCTCGATCGGAGTGCGCCGCCAGCGATGCAGTGACAGGCCCAGGACGATATCGGCCAGGCTGAAGTGCTCGCCGGCCACATAGGGGCCGTGTTGCGCCAGGTGCGCCTCCAGGATGGCAACGCGCCCGTTCCAGGCGGCGACGCCCTCCTTCAGACGCTGCGGATGGGGCACTGGCGGCTGGTGCTTGACCAGCGCCAGATAGGGATAGCTCCAGGCGGGATTGAATTCGCTGGCCTGCCAGTCCAGCCACTGATCGACCCGTGCCCTGCCCCGTGGCGCTTGCGGATAGAGCGCCTCGCCACCATGGGCATTGGCCAGATAGCGCAGGATGCTGTTGGACTCCCAGAGCACGAAATCGCCATCCAGCAGTAGCGGAATCTGGCCATTGGGATTCCACTGCAGGTACTCGGCGGACTGCGCCGAGCGAAAGCCGGCGCCCCAGTCCTCGCGCTCGTAGCCCAGGCCCAGTTCATCCAGGCACCAGAGCACCTTGCGCACATTGATCGAAGAGATGCGACCTAGGATCTTTAACATGCTGAAGCGACCTCCAGAGGTTGGCGGCTGAGATAGGGCTCGATGTTACCGAGCGCCCGCTCGACATAGACCTCCTTCTCGCCGACCGGTGCGACGTAATGCAGCGCCTCGGCCGCCGCCTCGCGGCCCAGCAGCCGAGCGATGGCCCAGGTGGCCAGGTAGCTGGACGCCAGGCAGCCGCCGGCAGTGGCCAGGTTGCCACGGGCGAAGAATGGCTGTTCCAGTACCTCGATGCCGGCGTCCTGCACCCAGGGCTTGGTGGTGAGATCGGTGCAGCCGGGCACGCCGTCCAGCAGGCCAAGTCGCGCCAGCAGCAGGGTGCCGGAACACTGGGCGCCGATCAGCTGGCGAGCGGGATCGAGCACGGCCAGCTGCTCCAGCAGCGCCGCATCGCGGGCGAGTTCGCGGGTGCGGATGCCACTACCCACCAGCACGGCGTCGCAGCCGGCCAGCTCCTCGAAGCCCGCCTGCCGCTCCAGGCGGACGCCATTCATGGAGGTCACCCAGGGCGAGGGCGCCATCAGCGAGACGCGCCAGTCCGGGCGCTTGATGCGATTGAGAATCCCCAGGGCGATCAGGGAGTCCAGCTCGTTGAAACCGTCGAAGGTGAGGATGGCGAGGTGCATGGGGCTACCGGATGAACGGGAGGAGTCCGGATTCTCGTCCCGTTTCGGGCCGACCGGCCAGATACAGTGCCGCGCCAAGCCAGGCATACAGCCAGGTAGAGCGCCGTCATAGCTCTGGTCCGGCGCTCCCATGTGCCGCCACTCAGCGGATAGTGGCCCCTGGCCATTAAAGTAGTCAGCCTATCGGCCGATAGGCTGACGCCACCCGGCCTCCCACTTGCAGCCCTCCTCAGCACCCCCTCCGAGAACCAGATGGACGACGAAAACCGTTACGAGCTGCACGTCAGGCGAGTGCTGCGCACGCCTCTGCTGGTGCTGCAGCCGTTGATGCTGGTGATGTGGCCGCTGAGCCTGTTGAGCAATCCTCTGATCGGCAGCCCTTACAAGCCACGCTATTTCGCGGTGATGTTGCTGCTACTGGGCGTCAGCGCCCTGCTCAGCGTGGTGCGCAGCGCTCGGTTGATGAGTCTGGCCTTCACCGGCAACATCTGGGCGCTCGCCTTCGCCTTTCGGATCCAGATCAACGATGCGGGTGACGCGGGTCTCTACTGGAATCTGCCCGTCGCCCTGGTCTTCGGCCTGGGTACCTGTGGCCTGACCTATCGCCTCTCCCACTACCTGCTCACCCTGCTGGGCACGCTATTCATCCTCTTCGTCGGCCAGGACCAGCTGGTGCCAGCCGCCATGCCCGGTCCTCTGGTTGGGTTGCTGCTGGCGGTGGCCCTGGCCATCGGCATCGCCTACAACCATGCCAGCAGCCAGGGAATGCGCCGGACCTTCAGCCTCAAGGAGCGCTATCGCCTGCTGGCGGAAACGGACGAGCTGACCAGGATCGCCAATCGGCGCAAGCTCCTACGCGAGGTAGAGGCCGCGCTGGCGGCGAGCCAGGACACACCCGGCCATTTCATCATGCTCGACATCGACAACTTCAAGGAGATCAACGACCAGTACGGCCACCAGGTGGGCGATGAGGTGTTGATCGCCACGGCCCGGGAGATCAACCAGCTCGATCCGGCATTGCAAGGTGGTCGGCTGGGTGGCGAGGAGTTTGGCCTGCTGATTCGCGGACAGGACGATGCCCGGGTACGTACCTTGCTGGGTACCCTGCAGACGCGGCTGGCCGAGGCCGCCCCCCTGGGCATCACCTTCAGCGCCGGAGTGATGCGTCTGGAGCCAAACGGATCGCTGAGCGACCTGCTACGGCGAGCGGACGAAAGTCTCTATCGGGCCAAGCGACAGGGCAAGGATCAGGCAGTCTGGGCTGCCTGAGGCGCTCTACTCCAGTTTTTCCACCTTCACCGCCGTGGTGCCATCCTCGACCATGTCCACTCGCCGGGCAGCGGCACGCGAGAGGTCGATGATGCGTCCACGGATATAGGGCCCACGGTCGTTGATGCGTACGACGACGGCGCGATCGTTTTCCAGGTTGGTCACCTTGACCCGGGTGCCAAGCGGCAGGGTCTTGTGGGCGGCAACCAGTTCATTGTTGTTGAAGGTCTCGCCACTGGCGGTTTCCTTGCCATGGAATTTGCGCGCATAGAAGGAGGCCTTGCCGCGCTGTTCGAAGCTGGCTTCCTTCTTGATGGGCGCGGCGACGGTCTTGGCATCCTTTTCCTGGCAGGCCGTGCAGGCGAGCAACAGGAGCAATACAAGAAATCTGGGGCTGCTGAACACGTTTCACCTTCCTCTTCTTCTTCGTTTTGGGGAAAGCAACGCACTGGGAATGGGTTCAGCTATCTGAGAACCAAACAGCCACCCAAGGGTTCGCCACCGATGGCCATAGGCCGCCATATCTGTGACGAGCCCCTCAAGACCAGGCTAGGGCGTCGGTAGCACGTACCTGAGGATGGCGACGAAGTGCAGCGCGCTGCCGGCCATGACGAAGCCATGCCAGATGCCGTGCCAGTGACGAAAACGATCGTCGAAGACGAAGAACAGGATGCCGACGGTATAGAGCACGCCGCCGGCTGCCAGCCAGGCGAAGCCTTCGCCGCCCAGGCGATCCAGCAGCGGCCCCACCGCCACCAGCACGATCCAGCCCATGACGGCGTAGATCACCAGCGACAGGATGCGCGCTTCCGAGCGGGGCTTGAGCTCCTGCGCCATCCCGACCAGGGCCAGGCCCCAGACGATGCCGAACAGCGTCCAGCCCCAGGGCCCGCGCAAGGTCACCAGGCAGAACGGCGTGTAGCTGCCGGCGATCAGCAGGTAGATAGACAGGTGATCGAGCTTTTGCAACAGGCGTTTCGCCCGTCCCTTCACGCTGTGGTAGAGGGTCGAAATACTGTAGAGGATCACCAGCGCGACCCCGTAGATGGCCACGCTGACGATGCGCCAGGGATCGCCCTGCAGGCTGGCCAGCACCACCAGGGTAATGGCCCCGGCCAGCGCCAGCAGCGCACCGACCAGGTGGGTCCAGGCATTGAGACGTTCGCCGTGATACATGCGTCCTCCAGGTCAGGGTCGCACCGTGACTCAGGCTCAGCCTGAGCCCTCGCGACGGGCGGTGAGGCGCTCATAACGGTCGAGCAGTGGCTGGATGGAAACCCCATGTACCGCGATGCTCAGGGCTACCACCGACAGCGTCAGGTCGACGATGGTCCCGGCCCAGTCGGCCGTGACATGATGCGTGAGCGCGTAGCACAGATAATACAGGCTACCGATTCCACGAATGCCGAACCAGCCGATCAGCGCCCCCTGATGCCGCTCGATACGGGTGAAGGGCAGCATGGTCGCTACCCCCAGCGGCCGGATCACGGCGAACAGCAAGGCACCCAGCAGCAGGGCGCGGCTGTCCCAGTGGGTGATGAGCACCACGCCGAGCAGGGTGACCAGCAGCACTTCGAAGGAGCGCTCCACCAGGCTGCCAAAGGCGAGCATGTCGCCCATCATCACGCCGGCCGCCATCTTGGGCTCTTCGAGATCGTCCGCCTTGGCCACCGTGGCATGCTCCGGCGCGCCGGTGAGATGCCCGATCACCGGCTGCGCCAGTTGTTCGGAAGGGATTTCCGCATTGCCGGAGGTCTGCACCTCGGCCTGGCGCAGGCCCAGCCCGGCGGCGAACACCGCGAGAAAACCGTAGCCGCCGATCTCGTCGGCCAGCACATAGGACAGGGCGATCAGCGCCAGGGCGAGGAAGTCGTTGGGCGAAATGGTGCTGTCACCGTGCCGGGTACGCAGGTAGATCATCAACCGGCCCACGCCCTTGCCCATGGTGTAGCCCAGCAACAGGCCCGCCGGTACCGCCCAGAGCACGCTTTTCAGGAACCACTCCAGGGTCCAGCCCCACTGGGGCTCGCCATGTTGCAGCAGCAGCAGACCGAGCAGCACGAAGGGAAAGGCCGTGCCGTCGTTGAGGCCGGCCTCACCAGAAAGGCCGAAGCGCACCCGGTCGAAATCCTGGGCGTGGTTGACCTGTACCAGGCCGGCCAGCACCGGATCGGTAGGCGCGAGGATGGCACCGATCAGCAGGGCCACGCCCCAGGGCAGGCCGAGCAGATAGTGAGCGACCAGGCAGACCCCGGCGATGCTGAGGACCATCACCGGCCCGGCCAGGAGGTAGGCACCGTGCCAGGAGGAGCGACGGAACGACAGCCGCAGCTTGAGGCCGCTGACGAACAGCGAGAAGAGCACCGCCACCTCGGTGAGGTGGCCGATCCAGTTCGCCGACTGCTGGAAGTCGACCTCGGCCAGGCCCAGGCCGATGGGACTGATGAGCATGCCAAAGGCCAGGCAGACCACCGAGGTGGTCACCGGCAGCCAACGGAGATAAGCGGAGGTCAGGGCCAGGATCATCAATAGCGATCCCAATACCCCAACCCAGACGAGAAAAGTCATGTGGGTAGCGTGATCCAGAACAGGAGAGGAAGAGCCGGTGGCGGGCGCCACCTTCCTGATGGAGACTGCGCCAAGGCCGCCACAGTGCCGCCTATCTGCCGAATGGCGTGCCCTGCAGTGACCCCAAGGCCCTGACCGGGGTCCCATGCCTTACAGTCCCTCCACGGAAAGCCTCTTCCCGCATGAGCGATCACCGCCTCCGCAAGCAACGCCGTCTCGACCGCCTGCAGCTATTCCTCGACTGGGCCAGCCGCACCCACGCGACCTTCACTGCCAAGCAGCAGCACCAGGAACTCTGGTTCAAGCCTTACGCGGGCTATCCCCTGCCGCACCTGGGGCGCATCGCCAAGGCGTTCTGGCTGGGTCTGGACGAAGCTGCCGCGGTAGCGGCTGGCAGCACGCCCGATCCCGATACCCTGCTGGGCCAGGCCCTGCTCGGAGCGGGCAAGACCTTTGGCTATCCGGTGGATATCTTCGGCAGCGAGAAACTCTTCACGGGTGGCGCAGCGAGCGAGTTGCTCGAACCTCACTGGGCGCTGCAGCTGGCGGAAAGCGATTCCGCGACCGGATTCGAGGCCGCGGTACGGCAACGCCTGGGTGCGAGCGTGCGCGAGCGGCTTGGCGTGATGGCAGCGCCCTTCGCCGAGATGGCCGAGGAAGATCGCCAACGTGTGCTGGAGCGGGTGCCTCAGGCCCTGATCCGCCTGGACGACTTCCTGCCGCGCGCGGTGGAGGTGCTCAACGAGACGCGCCACGAACTGAGGTTCAACGTGGTGCTGACCCACGAGGACATCCGCCTGGAGATCCCCCGGCGCCTGGCGGCCAATCAGGGGCGCCTGCTCGGCGACGCCGATGTCGCCGCGCTCAAGGCGGAGGCCGAGCGGGAACTGCGCGAGCGCTTCGCCGTGCTGGTGAGCGAAGCCGATGCCCTGGACTTCGATCTGCACCAGCTCGGCACGCCGCGCCTGCAGGAGCTGATGCGTCTGGAGGCCGACAAGCTGCGTCGGGCCCTGCGCCATGCCGTGACCCAGCAGCGCGAGAAGATGGCCTTCGCCGTGTTGCTGGAAAACAACCCGCGCTTCGGCCAGTACCACCAGAACTATCCGGCCCGGCGCCTGACCCGCACCTGGACCGCCCTGCTCGGCCCCACCAACAGCGGCAAGACCCACAGGTCCATCGAGGCCATGGCGGCGGTGACCCACGCCATCTACCTGTCACCGCTGCGGCTGATGGCCCTGGAGAACCAGGAGCGCCTGGAATCCCTCGGCGTGCCCTGCTCCCTGGTGACTGGTGAGGAAGAGATCATTCGTCCGGGCGCCACCCACTTCTGCTGCACCGTCGAGGAATTCGCCCGCTTCCGGCGCCAGCAATGGGAGGTGGTGGTGGTCGACGAGGTGCAGATGCTGGCAGATCCGCAACGCGGCTGGGCCTGGGTCGATGCCCTGGTCAGCGCCCATACCAAACGCCTGCTGATGACCGGCCCGGCGCTGATCGAACCCTCGCTGCGCACCCTCTGCGACCTGTGCGAGGACCGCCTGGAGATCAAGCCCACCAAGCGCCTGTCGCCGGTCACGGTGGCGCGCCATGCCACCGCCCTGGAGCGCCTGGAACCCGGGTCGCTGCTGGTGGCTTTCAGCCGGCGAGTGGTGCTGGAGCTCAAGGGCCTGCTGGAGATGGCCGGCCGTCGGGTCTCGGTGGTCTATGGCGCCCTCTCCCCGGAGGTGCGTCGTGAACAGGCGCGGCGCTTCCGCGAAGGCGAGACCGAGATCATGGTGGCCACCGATGCGGTGGGCATGGGCCTCAACCTACCCGCCCATACCCTGTGCTTCTATACCGACGAGAAATTCGACGGGGTGCAGAATCGCCCGCTGCGGGTGCAGGAGGTCAAGCAGATCGGCGGTCGCGCCGGGCGTTTCGGCCATCATGCCGAGGGCGAGATCACCGCGCTGGAACCCCATGTGCTGCGTAACATCAAGCGGCTGTTCCACAGCCCGGACGATCCGGTGGACCTGCACCAGTTCCAGGTGCGACCGAGCCTGGAACATCTCCGCGCCCTGTCCGACTTCATGGAGGAGCCCAGCCTGCTGCGCACCTGGCTGACCTTCAACCGCAACATCAACTACGGCGATGCCTTCGTCTCGGTGCTCCCCGATGAACTGGCCGAGTGGATCAAGCTGATCGACCTGCCCGGCATCGATTTCCAGCTGCGCTGGATCTTCGCCTGCACGCCGATCCGCGGCGGCCTGGAGGGCCCGGCCAGTGGCCAGGCCCAGCGCTGGCTGCGCATGGTCGCCCGCGGCGAGCCGGTGGATTTGCCGCGCATTCCCATGGGTACCGATCTCGCCGGACTGGAAAGCGCCCTGCACGTGGTGGAGACCTATCTGCACCTGGCGCGCAGTCTGCCTGAACTGTTTCCCGCACTGGAACGCGGCCAGGATCATCGCGACCTGCTCAACGACGCCATCACCCGCGAGCTGTCGCGCCGCCGCCGGCCGCGTGGACAGGAGAAAGGCCAGGGCAAGGGTGGCAGGCGCCAGGGACGTGGCGAACGCCAAGGTGGACGCTTCGGGCGCTAGGCCGCCGGCGTCCGCGCCTTGAAGCTCCAGGTAAAGAAGAACTCGGCCACCTGCTCGCCGCTTTCATCGGTGCCGACGCTACGCAACTGGACGGCCTGCGGCTCGCCTGTCTCCCGTGCCCGGGTCAGGGCCGCGGCGATGACCGCGCCCTGGTCGCAGCGAAAAACGATGGTGCCCACCGCCTTCTTGGTGAAACTGGCGCTCATCGCCACCACCAGCATGGCGAAGCGCTGGCCGGAGCGGCGGATATGCAGGTCGGCGAGCAAGCCGGTGGAAAATTCCGCGGCCATGCCTTCCACCGCCCAGAACATGCTCTTGAAGGGATTCTGGTTCAGCCAGCCATGGGTGACCTGCATCTGGCAGCCGGTGGCGTCCAGGTGACGCAGGCGCAAGCCGGCGATCTTGGCGATGGGTATCTTGGTCCAGGCGAAGAGATTGAACAGCAGTCGATTCATGGCAGGCGCATCCGGCAGCCTGGCTGAAGCGCCAGGTGCCCCGCAGCTTAGCGCGTCACCTCGGGTCGCTCCATGGCAGGCGGGCACGGCCCGGCAGACAGTTCGCGACTCGCTAGTCGCGCGGTCCAGGGCGCCTCGAAACAGCCGAGGCGCCCTGGCCCATCACAGCGGATTGGCGTTGAGCTGCTCGGCATAGCGACGGGTCATGAACACCGCGAACAGCAGGCCAGCCACCGCCAGGCTGCCGCCCACGAGGCCGATATAGGGCATGCCGACCTGGGAGCCCACCACGCTACCCAGCAGGGCGCCCCCGCCGATACCGACGTTGTAGATGCCGGAGAACAGCGCCATGGCCACGTCGGTGGCGTCCTTGGCCAGGGCCAGTACCTTGGATTGCAGCGCCAGGCCGAAACTCATGATGGCGACACCCCAGATCACGCTCAGCCCCTCCAGCATGAAGTCCTTCCAGGCGAAGGGCAGCAGCAATAGCAGCGACAAGGCGATACCACCGATGGCGATGATCAGGAAACCATTGGGGAATCTCAGGCTGTAGCGGCTGAACAGCAGCGAGCCAATCACCCCGGAGCCGCCAAACAGCAGCAGCAAGGCGGTGATCTGCATGCCGCCCATCCCCGCCACTTCCACCGCAAACGGCTCGATGTAGCTGTAGCCGGTGAAGTGGGCGGTTACCACCAGCACCGTGAGCAGGTAGATGCACAGCAGCGCCGGCCGCTTGAACAGCACCGGCAGGCTGGCCAGGGAGCCGGAGTTCTCGCTGGGCAGCAACGGCAGGTTGCGCGCCAGCCAGAGCACCGTGCCCACCGCGAGGGCGGCGATGGCGACGAAGGTGTAGCGCCAACCCAGCAGCTCACCCAACACCCGGCCCAGCGGGATGCCCAGCACCATGGCCAGACAGGTGCCGGTGGCCAGCAGGCCGAGGGCCTGGGTCTGCTTGCCGGCCGGTGCGATGCGCACGGCGAGCGAGGCGGTGATCGACCAGAACACCGCATGGGCGAAGGCAATGCCGATGCGACTGGCCACCAGCACCTCGAAGCTCCAGGCCACGCCGGAGAGGCCATGGCAGAGGATGAACACCGCGAAGACGAACATCAGCAGACGCCGGCGCTCGATGGCACGGGTGGCGAGCATCATCGGCAGCGACATCAGAGCGACCACCCAGGCATAGATGGTCAGCATCAGCCCGACCTGAGACGGGCGCATGTCGAAGCTGCGACCGATGTCGCTGAGCAGCGCCACCGGCACGAATTCCGTGGTGTTGAAGATGAAGGCGGCCAGGGCCAGGGCGATGACACCGGACCAGCTGGATTTCCGGGCTTCGGCGGTAGCATCCATGGAAGGTCTTCTACTCCAGAGCGAAAGGGTGGACCGTGACTCCCGGTCAGGGAGCCGACGACAGAAACCCACAAGCAAAGGCATTGCCCGCCTGCGACGCTGGGGTCGCGAGCGAGAAGTCTGCTGTAGGGAAGATTGGAATTGGATGTAGTAAAAATTCTACGCTGTCGTTTCGGACCACCACAACCGTCCGCAGTTGCGCGCAGGTCAGGCCGTGGCGCCAGGCAGCGGCTTCAACTCCCTGAGCGGCGGCGTTTTTGCTGCCGTGGCGCCGCACGCAACCGACCTGGCGGTGCGACAAAACATCGCGAAACCTTTTCCTGCGACGGGGCTCCCAGCGAGACAGGTCCGGCGATTGACCTTGCCCCAGGGGCAAGCTCTAGCCTCGGCAACGTCAGCCAGTTCAGGAGCCTTCCCCATGCGTATTGCCCTTCCCACCACCCTGCTCGCCCTCACCCTCCTGGCCAGTGGTTTCGCCAGTGCCGCCCAGGACGACCACCAGGCCCACCAGGACATGCAGAAGAGCATGGAAGCCATGCATCAGGGCATGGAAGAAGGCCTCAAGGCCAAGGATCCTGACCTGGCCTTCGCCAAGGGCATGCTGGCCCACCACGAGGGCGCCGTCGACATGGCCCGCTACCAGCTCCAGCACGGCAAGGACCCGGAGATGCGCACGCTGGCCGAAAACATCATTCAGGCCCAGCAAACGGAAATCGATCAGCTCAATCGCTGGATCAAGGCCCACGGCAAGTAATGGTGCACCGCGTGCGGGACTGGCACAGTGAAAGGCCAGTCCTGTCGCGGAGACTCCCATGCTGATCGATCACCTGGATCATCTGGTCCTGACCACGGTGGACCTCGCCGCCTGCGAGGATTTCTATACCCGGGTGCTGGGCATGCGCCTGGAGGTATTCGGTACGGGGCGCAAGGCCCTGCGCTATGGCAACCAGAAGATCAATCTGCACGAGCGGGGCCATGAATTCGAACCCAAGGCGCACCTGCCGGTGCCGGGCGCGCTCGACCTCTGCTTTATCGCCCGCCAGCCGCTGGACGCCGTGATCGCCCACCTCCAGCGCGAAGGCTGGCCGATCCTGGAAGGCCCGGTGGCGCGGACCGGCGCGACCGGACCGATCCGCTCGGTCTATGTGCGCGATCCCGATCTCAACCTCATCGAGATCGCCGAATACCAGACCTAGCGCGGCCGGCCGAACACCTGGGTCCAGTAGAGGCTATGGGTGCTGCGCGGATTCAGGGCGTAGGCCGCCCCCATCTCGGTGAACTCCGGATTCATCAGATTGGCGCAGTGCCCCGGGCTGGCCAACCAGCCCTGCATGGCCTGGGTGACCGAACCGGCGCCGGCGGCGATGTTCTCGCCGATACGGGTCCAGCCATAGCCCTGCTTGGCCACCCGCTCGGCCACGGTGCCGCCGCCGGGCGCCGTGTGGGAAAAGTAGTCGCGGCCGGCCATGTCCTGGCTGTGGGCCAGGGCAGCATTGGCCAAGGCCGGATTCCAGCGTAGCGGCGTGGTGGCGGCGAAGCGCCGGGTGCCGCAGGTGCGGGCCTGGGCACGGGCGCGATTGACCTCGGCCAGGACGGTCTTGCCGGCTGTCTGCCAGTCGCCCAATCCGGCGCTCACCACCGGACGCGCCAGCACCAGCTGCCAGCGTGGCCCCTGCTGACTCACACCAATCTGGGCATAGTCGCTGCTGGCGAGCGGCCGGCAATACTGCTGGCGCAGCCCGGCCATGGCCGCCTGGGCCGTGGGCGCGCCCGCCAGCATGATCACCTGCACCGCGGACGCCTGGTAACCCGCGGCGCGCAGATCGCTCTGCAGGCGATCCCGTCCGGTCAGCCGTACGGCGGCCAGGCGATTGTCGGCGGCAAGGGGCGCGGCCGCGCGCATGCCGGCGCAGCCCTGGGGCGCAGCGCGATAGGCGTTGATCAGGCTGACCAGCCGTGCCTCCTCGGGCGTCGCCGCCAGCGCGGCATCGGTCAGCAGGCTCGTGGTCAGCAGCAGGGAAAAGGCAAGAAAGCGAGGCATGCGCGGGCCGATCCGAAAAGAGGGAAGCGCTATTTACCCGCCCTGAACCCGAGGCGCAACCCAAACGGCCCGTCAGCCGAGGAACGGATGGCAGTTTGCTTGCAAGGGTGATTGGAGTAGGCTCGCCCGCTCATTCAACAGGAGTCTCTCCCATGGCCAAAGCCTCTGCCCGCCACATCCTGGTTTCCAGCGAAGACAAGTGCAACGAACTCAAAGCCGCCATCGAAGGGGGCGCCGACTTCGCCCAGGTGGCCAAGGACAACTCCAGCTGCCCCTCCAGCCGTCAGGGCGGCGACCTGGGCACCTTCCGCCCGGGCCAGATGGTCAAGGAATTCGACACCGTGGTGTTCAGCGCGCCACTGAACCAGGTCCAGGGTCCGGTAAAGACCCAGTTCGGCTATCACCTGGTGGAAGTCACCAGCCGCGAGGATTGATCTCGCCCGCGCTCTCGTCCGTAGCGAGAGCGCCATCCCTGCGTTTCCTGCCTGACCGACTATCCTGCAGAGCTACCGTCTCGCGAGGATAGCCCCATGCCCCTTCCGCTCTCCCGTCACGGCCAGTGCCTCTGTGGCGCGGTCCAGTTCGACTGCCGTATCGCTACCCCCGAGGTCTCGGCCTGCCATTGCCGTACCTGTCGCCGTTGGAGCGGCGGTCCGCTGCTGGCGGTGGAATGCGCCGAGCCGCCCCTGATCAGCGGTGGCGACGCCCTGGCCGTCCATGCCTCATCCGACTGGGCAGAGCGCGGCTTTTGCCGCCACTGTGGCACCCACCTGTTCTACCGCCTCAAGGCGGAGCCACACTACGCCATTCCGGTGGGCCTGCTCGACGGCGAGGACTGGTTGCTGGACAGCGAGATCTTCATCGAGGAACAGCCGGCCTGGTACTGCTTCGCCCATTCGCGCCGCCGGCTGACCGGCGCCGAGGCCTTCGCCGAGCACGGCCAGTAGCGCAAGCCTAGCGCTACCACCACCGGTCGGCGTCAACTGCGACCACTGGTCGCCTCGACCGGGGCTCCTTGAAGGCGCCCGGCACTTCCCTTAGCGCGCCAAGGCTCGTGCCAGAGCCTCGGCTTCGTCGCCACCTCCGCCCCAGCGCAGCCGCACGCCTGCGGCCTGGGCGCACACCCCTATCAAGCCACCGCCAAAGGCGCCGATGCCTCTGTGAGCTCCTTTCCCAGTCTGCCCACAAGAGGAACAATCATGGGGTTTCTACAACGCTTAGGCGCCCGCACGAGCAGCAGCGGCGTGTTCAGCCTGACCTGCACCGCACGTGAACTGAGCGACCGCCTTGGCGGCGTCGCCCTCAAGCCCACCTTCATCACCGGGTTCGTATCGCCGCACCTGGACCTGGACGCCATCGCCCGGCAGCTGGTGGCCCGCTATCCCGAAGCCTCTATCAGCCTGTGTACCACCTCCGGCGAACTCTGCGGCAGCGAACAGCGGCTGTACTGCGCCGCCGATGGCGCCTGGGACCGGCTGGTGCTGCAATTCTTCGACGCCTCGGTCATCGCCTCGGCCGAGGTCGTGCACGTTCCGCTGGACAGCGAGGACATCCGCCGTGGCGGACCGCGGCGCAGCATGAAGGAGCGCCTCGCCCGCCTGACCGAATCGCTCAAGCGCCTGCAGGTACGCACGCCCATCGATCACCGCGATACCCTGGCCTTCTTGCTGTTCGACGGCCTGTCCGCCTCGGAATCCTTTTTCATGGAGGCGCTGTACGAGTCCGGCCGTTTCCCCTGCCTGTTCGTCGGCGGCTCCGCCGGCGGCAAGGGCGATTTTCGCCAGACGCTGTTGCACGACGGCCGCAAGGCCTATGAAAACCACGCCCAGCTGGTCTTTCTGAAAATGGCCAAGAACGCCCGCTTCGGGGTGTTCAAGAGCCAGAATTTCAGCGCCACCCCGCTCAGCCTCAACGTTCTCACCGCGTCCCTGGAAGAGCGCTACATCAGTCAGGTGGTCGACAGCCGTGGCCAGATCAACAGCATGGTGGCCGCCCTCTGCGAGGCCCTGAGCTGCCGCGCGGACCAGCTGGAGCAACGCCTGGCGGACTACTCCTTCGCCATCCGCGTCGGCGAGGAGCTGTTCGTCCGCTCCATCGCCCGCATCGACTACGAGCGCGAACGCATCCACCTGTTCTGCGACGTGGCGCCCGGCGAAGAGCTGGTGATGGTCAAGCGCACCTCCCTGGTGGACACCACCCGCCAGGACTTCGCGCGCTTCCTGCAGGGCAAGAGCGGCACCCCGCTGGTGGGGGTACTCAACGATTGCATCCTGCGCCGCGCCAACAATGGCGCCGAGTTGCCGCGCATGGGCGAGGTGTTCGGCCAGACGCCAGTGGTGGGCTTTTCCACCTTTGGCGAGATCCTCGGCCTGAACCTCAACCAGACCCTCACCGCGGTGTTCTTTTTCCGCACTCCCGAAGGTGCGCCCTTCCGCGACAACTACATCGACAACTTCGCCGCCCACTATGGCGAATTCAAGGCCTTCTTCCTGCGTCGACAGATCAAGAAGCTGGCGGGCCTGAGCCAGGTGGTCGTCAACCAGATCGACGAATTCAAGCGGCAGAACTTCACCGGCATCGTGGATGCCCAGGGCCTCGACGACTCCATTCAGGCCGTATTCGGCGGCCTCGCCGATCTGGGCCAGGTCCTGCGCCAGGCGCATCAGAGCCGCCAGGAGATCGGCGAACAGTTGCGGCACTACTCCGGCGAGCTGCACAGCAGCATGGACGACCTGACGGGCAACATCCTGCAGCAGGGCGAAGTCACCCGGCAGGCCGATAGCACCGTGCAAAACCTCACCGATCAGGCCGAGGACGTGGTCCGCAGCGCCAACGAGCTGAGCCAGTCGAGCCTGCGCATCCAGTCCATCGTCCAGGTGATCCAGCAGATCGCCGGCCAGACCAACCTGCTGGCGCTCAACGCCGCCATCGAGGCGGCGCGCGCCGGCGAGAGCGGCCGGGGCTTCGCGGTGGTGGCCGACGAGGTGCGCAACCTCGCGGCCATCACCCACAAGAACGCGGCCGAGATCGGAGCCGACATCGACCAGCTGTCCCGCGCCATCAGCGAGGTCGGCGCCCATATCGCCGGCCAGGCCAAGGACGTGGGCTCGCTGCAGGATCTGCTCGCCGCCCTGCGCGAGTCCGGCCGCCTCACCGCCCAGACCTCCCACCGCACCAAGGACATCGCCGACACCCTGACCGGCCTCACCGCCGCCACGGCACCTTGAGCCAAAGGGACTTACCGTTCGTCGGTACTGACCGGTAAGTCCCGCCGCCTTTGCCTGCCTCTGCCTCTCGCCAGAGGCAGATACCGGAACCCCTTGGATCACCTTCCGAGTGACCGCAAGGTCACGGCCAGTGCCATGGCTTGCGGCCCTATTTTGCTCAATCCGGCGACCAATGGGTCAGCAATAGACGCCCCAAACCCGCTCCTGGCCGCCTCTACGACTTTTGTAGTTCTTATACGAAAGCACTACAAAACACGGTTGACGACGTGCTCATCTCCTGCAAATCTCTAGCTGCACCGGACGCGAACCCCCTATCCATGCGGGTCGCGCCTGGGCTCCGGGTGACCCTCGGGCCGTCTTGCGTAGTGATGCTCAAGAGGCACTACAAGAGAAGACGACTGAAATGCCGCGCTGCTCGAGGCAGCGTCGCCAGAGGTGACGTCCGGATCCATGCAGGTACGTACGGCGACATGACTCGACAGCTGGGCTGACCTTTCGCCTTCGCGACTGGCATCCGGGTGGCAACCGCCACCCCGCTGCCAGACGTTGGGAAAAGACTGGTACCCAAGCCAACCTCATCGAGAAGGATCGACTCATGTCCGCTTACGAGAACGACGTTCAGGCCATCGCCGCCCTCAAGACCACTGCCGGCAAACACTGGAGCGCCATCAATCCGGAATATGCCGCGCGGATGCGTCTGCAGAATCGCTTCAAGACCGGTCTCGACATCGCCCGCCACTGCGCGGCCATCATGCGCCGGGACATGGCTGCCTACGACGCCGACAGCAGCGCCTACACCCAGTCGCTGGGGTGCTGGCACGGCTTCATCGGGCAGCAGAAGCTGATCGCCATCAAGAAGCATCTGGGCAGCACCCAGGGTCGTTACCTCTACCTGTCCGGCTGGATGATCGCCGCGCTGCGCTCGGAATTCGGCCCGCTGCCCGATCAGTCCATGCACGAGAAGACCAGCGTCCCGGCGCTGATCGAAGAGCTCTACACCTTCCTGCGCCAGGCCGACGCCCGCGAGCTGGCCATGCTGTTCCGCGAGCTGGATGCCGCCCGCGGCGCCGACGAAAACGCCAAGGCCGCCGCCATCCAGGCCAGGATCGACAACTACGAGACCCACGTGGTGCCGATCATCGCCGACATCGACGCCGGCTTTGGCAACGCCGAGGCCACCTACCTGCTGGCCAAGAAGATGATCGAAGCCGGTGCCTGCTGCATCCAGCTGGAAAACCAGGTCTCCGACGAGAAGCAGTGCGGCCACCAGGACGGCAAGGTCACGGTGCCCCACGAGGACTTCCTGGCCAAGATCAACGCGGTGCGCTACGCCTTCCTCGAACTGGGCGTGGACGAGGGCGTCATCGTCGCCCGCACCGACTCCCTGGGCGCCGGCCTGACCAAGCAGATCGCCGTGAGCAAGCAGCCGGGCGACCTGGGTGACCAGTACAACAGCTTTCTCGACTGCGACGAGGTGGACGCCAGCCAGCTGGGCAACGGCGAGGTGCTGATCAGCCGCGACGGCAAGCTGCTGCGGCCCAAGCGCCTGGCCAGTGGCCTGTTCCAGTTCCGCGCCGGCAGCGGCGTGGACCGGGTGGTGCTGGACTGCATCACCTCGCTGCAGAACGGTGCCGACCTGCTGTGGATCGAGACCGAGAAGCCCCACGTCGGCCAGATCAAGGCCATGGTCGATCGTATCCGCGAGGTCGTGCCCAACGCCAAGCTGGTCTACAACAACAGCCCGTCGTTCAACTGGACGCTGAGCTTCCGCCAGCAGGTGTTCGACGCCTTGCAGGCCGAGGGCAAGGACGTCTCCGCCTACGACCGCGCCAAGCTGATGAGCGTGGACTACGACGACACCGAGCTGGGTCGCCTGGCCGATGCACGTATCCAGAGCTTCCAGCGCGATGCGGCCCGAGAGGCGGGCATCTTCCACCACCTGATCACCCTGCCCACCTACCACACCGCGGCCCTGTCCACCGACAACCTGGCCAAGGGCTACTTCGCCGAGGAGGGCATGCTGGCCTACGTCAAGGGCGTGCAGCGCCAGGAGATCCGCCAGGGCATCGCCTGCGTCAAGCACCAGAACATGGCCGGCTCGGACATGGGCGACGACCACAAGGAATACTTTGCCGGCGAGGCCGCCCTCAAGGCGGCGGGCAAGGACAACACCATGAACCAATTCCATTGATCACGGCCACTGTGGAGGACACGCTCATGAACCTGAACGACAACCCCAGCCTGGACGATCTCAAGCAACTCTTTGCCGGGCTCAAGGACAAGAACCACAACCACATCCTCTGGGTCTGCGAGAGCGGCGCGGTGCATGTCGACCGCCTGCCCGGCGGCGAGACGCCCGACCAGTTCGAGCAGCGCCATCCCAGCCTGCGCATCCGCTTCAAGACCTACAACAGAGGCGGCGGCTACGTCGGCAAGTCGGCGGCAGCGGACGAGCACTTCATCAGGAGCGTCCACGCTGCCCTGCAGGAACACTGGCGCCTGGCCGGTCGGCAGCAACGCCCGGCCTATGTGGACCGTTACTACTAAAAGAAAAGGGCGCGACGGGTAGTTGACCACCCGCCACGCCCTGCCCCACCCATGAGGCGACTCGCCTGATCCTGCATGGCCCTGCAGGCTCGGTCGAGTCGCCTCCTCTATTCAAAGAACGAACAGATCCACGAAGCGGTGCACGGGGGTGGCTTCCAGCCCTGCCTGGTTCTTGCACAGGTCGAAGATCTGGGCGCAGCGACCGGCCGGGAAGCGCGTCGCCAGGTTGTTCTGGAATTTGCGCTCCAGCAGCGGAATGCCCTCTTCACGACGACGGCGATGACCTACCGGGTACTCGATGGCGATCTTCTCGGTGCTGCTGCCATCGGTGAAGAACACCTGCAGGGCGTTGGCGATGGAACGCTTGTCGGCTTCCAGGTATTCGCGGCTGTAGCGCTCGTCCTCGACGATCTCCATCTTCTCGCGCAACTGGTCGATGCGCGGATGGGCCTGGTGGAAGGCATCCTCGTAGTGTTCGGCGACCAGATCGCCAAACAGCAGCGGCACGGCGATCATGTACTGCAGGCAGTGGTCACGGTCGGCGGCGTTGGCCATGGGGCCCTGCTTGGAGATGATGCGGATGGCCGATTCGTGGGTGGTCACCACGATCTTCTCGATCTGGTCCACCCGGTCGCAGACCTGGGGATGCAGGATCACCGCGGCCTCGGCGGCGGTCTGGGCGTGGAATTCCGCCGGGAAGCTGATCTTGAACAGCACGTGCTCCATTACGTAGCTGCCGAAGCCCTGGGGGAAGCGGAACTGGCGCTGGTCGACGGGCTTGGTGGCCAGGTCCTTGTTGGTGTGGCTGAACAGCACGTCGTAGAAGCCCCACTGGGGCGCGCTGAGTACGCCAGGGATGCCCATCTCGCCACGCAGGGCGATGTCGGCCAAGCGCACGCCGCGGCTGGAGGCGTCGCCGGCGGCCCAGGACTTGCGGCTGCCGGCATTGGGCGCATGGCGATAGGTGCGCAGCGCCTGGCCATCGACGAACGCATGGGACAGGGCTGACAGCAGTTGCTCGCGGTTGGCGCCCATCAGCTTGGCGCTGACCGCGGTGGACGCCAGCTTGACCAGGAAGACGTGGTCCAGGCCGACGCGGTTGAAGGAGTTCTCCAGGGCGAACACCCCCTGGATCTCGTGGGCCATGATCATGGCCTCCAGCACCTGGCGCATGGTCAGGGGTGCTTCGCCCTGGGCGACGCGGCGCTGGGAGAGGTGGTCGGCCACCGCCAGGATGGCGCCGAGGTTATCGGAAGGATGGCCCCATTCGGCCGCCAGCCAGGTGTCGTTGTAGTCCAGCCAGCGAATGATGCAGCCGATGTCCCAGGCCGCCTTGACCGGGTCCAGGCGATAGCTGGTGCCGGGCACCCGCGCGCCTTGGGGCACCACGGTGCCTTCCACCTGGGGGCCGAGCAGCTTGGTGCATTCGGGGAAGCGCAGGGACAGCAGGCCGCAGCCGAGGGTGTCCATCAGGCAGTTGCGGGCGGTGTCCAGGGCTTCCCGGGATTCCACCTGGTAGTTCAGCACGTAGTCGGCCAGGTCCTGGATGACCTGGTCGTAGTCGGGCCGGTTGTTAAGATCGACGTTGGCGCTCATGGGTTTTGGTTCCTTATCGCGGCCTTGGGCCGCTCCTACAAGTTTGGTCATGGATCGCTCCCGTAGGAGCGGCCCATGGCCGCGATCAGAGATATTCAGCGATTGGCGATGGGCGTGAAGGCCCGCTGCTCGACACCGATGTAGTCCGCGCTGGGGCGGATGATGCGGTTGTCGGCGCGCTGCTCGAAGACGTGGGCACACCAGCCAGCCGTGCGCGAGCAGACGAAGATCGGGGTGAACAGCGGCGTCGGGATGCCGAGGAAGTGGTAGGCCGAGGCGTGATAGAAGTCGGCGTTGGGAAACAGCCCCTTCTCTTCCTTCATGGTGCGATCGATGGCTTCCGAGACGGGGAACAGCACACTGTCGCCCACTTCCGCCGCCAGCTGCCGGGCATAGTCCTTGATCACTTCGTTGCGCGGATCGCTGTCGCGGTAGATGGCGTGGCCGAAGCCCATCACCTTTTCCTTGCGTTCGAGCATCTGCTTGAGGCCAGTGACCGCTTCCTCGGGCGAGGCGAAGCGCTCGATCAGCGCCATGGCTGCTTCGTTGGCCCCACCGTGCAGCGGCCCGCGCAGGGAGCCGATGGCACCGGTGACGCAGGAATAGAGGTCGGACAGCGTCGAGGCGCAGACCCGGGCGGTAAAGGTGGAAGCGTTGAATTCGTGCTCGGCATAGAGGATCAGCGAGACGTTCATGACCCGCGCGTGCAACTCGCTGGGCGCCTTGCCATGCAGCAGGGTGAGGAAGTGGCTGGCGATATCCGGGGCGTCACTGCTGCAGTCGATGCGGGTGCCGCTCTGGCTGAAGTGATGCCAGTAGAGCAGGATCGCCGGGAAGGCGCCGAGCAAGCGATCGGCGACCTGCTGCTGGTCGGCGAAGCTGTGCTCCGGCTCCAGGGTGCCCAGCAAGGATGCGCCGGTGCGCATCACGTCCATGGGGTGGGCACTGGCGGGAATGCGCTCTAGGCCTTCCTTAAGTGGCTGCGGCAGGTCGCGCAGAGCAGCCAGGCGCTGGCGATAGGCGTCCAGTTGCGCCTGGGTGGGCAGCTCGCCATAGAGCAACAGGTGGGCCACCTCCTCGAAGTCGGCCCCGGCGGCCAGTTCGCGGATGTCGTAGCCCCGGTAGGTGAGCCCGGCGCCGGTCTTGCCGACGGTGCATAGCGCGGTGCGGCCGGCGACCTGGCCACGCAGGCCGGCGCCGCCAAGGGTTTTGCTGTCTGCCATCGTCTCGCTCCTCTTGGAGTTGTTGTGCGAAAAAGCGGGCGTTCAGGGTGGAGCGTCAGGATTTGCCTTGCTGGAACAGGCGATCCAGCTGGTCCTCATAACGGTGGTAATCGATGCGGTCGTAGAGTTCGGCGCGGGTCTGCATGGTGTCGACCACCGCCTGCTGGCTACCGTCGCGACGGATCGCGGTGTAGACGTTTTCGGCGGCGCGATTGGCGGCACGAAAGGCCGACAGCGGATAGAGCACCAGGCCGACGTCGGCGCCGGCCAGCTCCTCAGTGGTGAACAGCGGCGTGGCGCCGAACTCGGTGATGTTGGCCAGGATCGGCACCCCTACCGCCTGGGCGAACTGGCGGTACATGGGCAGTTCGGTCATGGCCTCGGGAAAGATCATGTCGGCGCCGGCCTCAACACAGGCGCAGGCGCGGTCGATGGCGGCCTGCAGGCCTTCCACGGCCAGGGCATCGGTGCGCGCCATGATGACGAAGTCCGCGTCGGTGCGGGCATCCACCGCCGCCTTGATGCGGTCGACCATCTCCTGCTGGCTGACGATCTCCTTGCCCGGTCGATGACCGCAGCGCTTGGCGCCAACTTGATCCTCGATGTGCATGGCCGCCGCGCCCGCCTTGATCAGGGCGCGGGTGGTACGGGCCACGTTGAAGGCCGAGGCGCCGAAGCCGGTGTCGACATCCACCAGCAACGGCAGATCGCAGACATCGGTGATGCGACGGACGTCGATGAGCACATCTTCCAGACCGCTGATGCCCAGGTCCGGCAACCCCAGGGAGCCGGCTGCGACACCGCCGCCGGACAGGTAGATGGCCTGGAAGCCGGCGCGCTTGGCCAGCAGCGCATGATTGGCATTGAGGGTGCCGACCACCTGCAGCGGGCGTTCGGCGGCGACGGCGGCGCGGAATTTCTGGCCGGGGCTGACAGCGGGCATGGCGTTACCTCGTGGAGTCGGTGACTAGGGGATGGTTCTGCAGGTTGCGCTTGGAGGCGGCGATATGGCGGCGCATCAGCAGTTCGGCCAGTTCGCCGTCACCCTCGGCCAGGGCATCGAGGATGCGATGGTGCTCGGCGAAGGCCTGGCGCGGACGATTTGGGGTGGCGGAGACCTTGAGCCGGTACATGCGCACCAGGTGATAGAGCTCGCCGCACAGCAGCCGCACCAGCATGCCGTTGCCGCTGGCCTGAATGATGCGGTAGTGGAAGTCGTGGTCGCCTTCCTGCAGGTAGTAGCCGGTGCCGGCCTGGAATGCCGGGTCGCGCTCGTGGGTATCCAGCAGCTGGCGCAGTTCGTCGATGCCCTGCGGCGTGAGGCGTGCGGCCGCCAGGCGACAGGCCATGCCTTCGAGGGATTCGCGGATCTCGTAGAGTTCGACCAGCTCGGCCAGGCTCAGGGCGACGACCCGGGCACCGGCATGGGGTACCCGCACCACCAGGCGCTGGCCCTCCAAGCGGTGGATGGCCTCCCGCAGCGGGCCCCGACTGATGCCATAGGTGCGAGCCAGCTCCGGCTCGGAAATCTTGCTGCCCGGCGCCACATCGCCGCGGACAATGGCCTCGCGGATCCGGCGGAACACCTGCTCGGAGAGGGTCCCGCTGTCGGTCTCGGGCACTTCGACCTGGAAGGGGCTATCGATCATTGTCGACACCTTTTGTGTTTATGGGCTGAATAACTACGCCTGAACGCCTTATCAGTCAACATTTGTCGACAATCCCGCTGCGACAGCCTGTATCTCGCTCAGCCCTGCAACGGTTCGCTACACTAGCGCGCCGCCCACCCCAGCCGACCGCGCCATGCCTCTCTGCCAGTTGCATCCCCTGCCCTACCACGCCGATCCCACGGTGCGTTTCGCCCTGCTGCACGGCGAGCCAGGTGCGGTATTGCTCGACTCGGGGCGGCCGGTGGCCGAGCGGGGTCGCTACGACCTGATGGCGGCCTGGCCACTCCAGGTGCTGCAACCCGACTCCGGCGAGACGGGGCGTGCCTTTTTCACCCGGACGCGCGCCGCCCTGGCCAGCCTGGGCCACGCGGACCTGCCGGAGGGTGCCGAATTACCCTTCGTCGGCGGTCTGCTGGGTTTTCTCGGCTATGACTTCGGTCGACGCCTGGAGCGCCTACCGGACGGCGCCCGCGCTGACCTGCAGCTGCCCGATGCCCGCCTGGGTCTCTATGCCTGGGCGCTGATCAGCGATCATCAGGCGCGGACCAGCCAACTGGTCTTTCATCCCAGGCTGGACGAGACGGAAAGGCAACGCCTGATCGCGCTGTTCGCTGCCGATGCACGCCCCGAGGCCGACGGCTTCCGCCTGACCGCGTCCTTCGCCGCCGACATCGACCGCGCCACCTATCGCCAGCGCATCGAGGCCATCCAGGCCTATATCGCCGCCGGCGACTGCTACCAGGTCAACTTCGCCCAGCGCTTTCGCGCGCCCTTCCAGGGTTCGCCCTGGATCGCCTACCAGGCCCTGCGCGCGGCTTGCCCGACGCCCTTCTCCGGCTATCTGGCACTGGACCGCGGCGCCCTGCTCAGCCATTCGCCGGAGCGTTTCCTGCGGGTGAGCCGCGGCCAGGTGGAAACCCGCCCGATCAAGGGCACCCGGCCGCGCCGGCCCGATGCCCAGGCTGACGCCGCCGAAGCCCGCGCCCTGCTGGCCAGCCCCAAGGACCGCGCCGAGAACCTGATGATCGTCGACCTGCTGCGCAACGACCTCGGCCGCAGCTGCCGGACCGGCTCGGTGCGGGTGCCCGAGCTGTTCGCCCTGGAGAGTTATCCCAACGTCCACCACCTGGTCAGCGCCGTCACCGGTGAACTGGCCGAGGAGCTGGACGCCCTGGACCTGCTGGCCGGCAGTTTCCCTGGTGGCTCCATCACCGGGGCGCCCAAGATCCGCGCCATGCAGATCATCGACGAGCTGGAAGAGACCCGCCGCGGCCCCTACTGCGGCTCGCTGCTCTATCTGGACGTACGCGGTGAGAGCGACAGCTCCATCCTGATCCGCAGCCTGCTGGCCGAAGACGGGGTACTCAGCTGCTGGGGCGGCGGCGGCATCGTCATGGACTCCCACTGGGAAGACGAATACGCCGAATCCCTGGCCAAGGTGCGGGTGCTGCTGGAGACGCTGGAAGCCCACAGCTGATCCGGCTTTGCTACCATGGGGTCATCCTCTCGCCGGCTGGAGCCCGCCATGTCTCTCGATCTCGCCCGCATCAACGCCGACCTTGGCCGCGATCCCGAAAAGCTCGTCGCCTGGGCCCTGGGGCTGGGTAAAAGCGCCATCGTCACCACCAACTTCCGCCCCTTCGAGGCGGTGATCCTGCACCTGGTCAGCCAGGTCAAGCCGGACATCCCGGTGGTCTGGATGGACAGCGGCTACAACACCCCCGCGACCTACCGTTGCGCCGACGAGATCGTGCGCAAGCTCGATCTCAACCTGGTGACCTACCTGCCCAGGCGCTCGCGTGCCCACCGCGAGGCCATCGACGGCTCGGTGCCGGGGCTGGACGATCCGCGCCACGCCGCCTTCACCGAAGAGGTCAAGCTGGAACCCTTCGCCCGCGCCCTGCGCGAGACGGCGCCCGAGGTCTGGTTCACCGCCCTGCGTGCCACCGACACCGCCGTGCGTGCCCAGATGGATCCGGTCAGCGTGAATCCGGACGGCCTGATCAAGGTCGCGCCCCTGCTGCACTGGACCTCCAAGGACCTCTACCAGTACCTGACCGCCCACGACCTGCCCAACGAATTCGACTATTTCGACCCCACCAAGGGTGACGAAAACCGCGAGTGCGGCCTGCACCTCGCCCACTGAGTCGACACCTCCCGCGCGCTCGGTTCCGGGCGCGCGCCCTGCTCCTGCTGAAACATCGCCCATGACCGCTTCCCGCCCTATCCACTCCCGCAAGGGCGTCTTTGCCGTGGTGCTTGGCAACGCCGTGGAGTTTTTCGACTTCGGCGTCTACGCCACCTTTGCCGTGCTCATCGGCCAGGTATTCTTTCCCTCGCAGAACGCCTTCGCCAGCCTGATGGCCAGCGTCATCACCTTTGGTGTCGGCTTTATCGTCCGGCCCTTGGGCGCCATCCTCATCGGCGCCTGGGCCGACCGCGTCGGGCGCAAGCCGGCGATGTTGCTGACCATGGTGCTCATGGCCCTGGGCACTGGTGGCATCGCCGTGCTGCCCGGCTACGAGCAGATCGGCATCGCCGCGCCCATCCTGCTGGTGCTGACGCGCCTGTTGCAGGGCCTGGCCTGGGGCGGCGAAGCCGGGCCCGCCACCACCTACATCCTGGAAGCGGCGCCATTGCACAAGCGCGGCACCTACGCCTGCTGGCAGGTGGTGGCCCAGGGTCTGGCCGCGGTGGCGGCGGGGCTGATCGGCTATGGCCTGACCCTCTGGCTGACGCCGGAGCAACTGCTGGCCTGGGGCTGGCGTCTGCCCTTCCTGCTGGGCCTGGCGATCCTGCCCATCGGTCTCTATATCCGGCGCGGCCTGGTGGATACCCATGTGGGGGAGACACGAGGTACCGGGGCGGTCCTGGGCGAGGTGCTGGCCACCCAACGGCGGCCGCTGCTGCTGGGGCTGCTGATCCTCTCCGGCAGCACCATCACCCAGTATTTCCTCAACTACATGACCACCTTCGCCCTGGTGGAGCTCAAGCTGCCCACCGGCATCGCCATGCTCGCCACCCTGGTGATGGGCGCGGCCATGGCGGTCTGTTCGATCCTGGGCGGCGTCCTCAGTGATCGCTACGGCCGGCGCATCGTGCTGATCCTGCCGCGCCTGCTGTTGCTGGTGCTGCTCTACCCGGCACTGCAACTCATCACCCAGGCGCCCGGTGCGGGTACCTTCCTCGTCACCCTGGCGGTCCTTTCCGGTCTGCACGGAATGAGCGGTGCGGCCCTGATCGTGCTGCTGGTGGAGAGCTTTCCGCAGCGCGTCAGGGCCACCGGTTTTTCACTGGTCTATGCGGTGGGGGTGGCGGCCTTTGGCGGCACCGCCCAGATCGTGGTGACCTGGCTGATCGGTGCCACGGGCGATCGCATGGCGCCGGCCGCCTACCTGCTGGCGGCCAATCTGATCTGTCTCGGCGCCGCCTGGTTCGCCGCCGAGACCTGTCCAGGGCGTCAGCCGGCGGAGCGCTCCCCGGCATAATCCGCTTCGCGACGGTTCTTGCGCTCCAGGCGGTTGTAGACCACCCCGGTCAGCAGCAGGCCGAACAGCAGTACCGCGGCCAGTAGATAGAGCCCCGAAGCCAGGGTGCCGGTCGCCGCCTTGAGCGCGCCGATGCCATAGGGGCCCAGATAGCCGCCGAGGTTACCCACCGAGTTGATCAGGGCAATGCCGGCGGCAGCGCTGGCCCCGGCGAAGAAGCGTCCGGGCAGGGTCCAGAACAGCGCGGTGAGGGAAAACAGACAGAAGGCCACTACCGACAGCGCCGCCAGTTGCAGCACGGCAGTACCGAACCAGGCGCTGCCAGCCATGGCCAGGGCGCCCACGGCATAGAGCACCGCCAGGTGACCGTAGCGATCCCCGAGACGATCCGAACTGCGCGGCACGATGAGCAGGCCGAGGATGCCGAAGGCATAGGGAATGGCGGAGATGAAGCCGGTGGTGAGATCGCTGCCACCGAACTGGTGGATCAAGGTCGGCAGCCACAACCCGAGACCATAGATGCTCAGGGTCACCGGCAGGTAGTAGAGGGCCAGCAGCAGTACCCGACGATCCTTGAGCGCATGCAGCGGATTGCCATGGCGGGTCTGATCGAAGAGGTGCAGGTCCTTTTCCAGCTCCGTGGCCAGCCAGCGCTTTTCGTCGGCATCCAGCCAGGCGACCTGGGCGGGCCCATCCGGCAGCCGGGTCAGGGTTGGCCAGGCCAGCAGCACCGCCGGCGCACCGATGCACAGGAACAGCCACTGCCAGCCGTGCAGGCCGAGGGCGCCATCCAGTTGCAGCAGCATGCCTGACAGAGGCCCCGTTACCAGCATAGCGATGGGCTGGGAGAGGATGAACAGGCCCATGATCTTGCCGCGGTGACGCACCGGGAACCACTGGGTGAGGTAGTAGAGCACCCCGGGAAAGAAGCCGGCCTCGGCCACCCCGAGCAGGAAGCGCATGGCATAGAAGCTGTTCGGCCCCTGGACGAAGGCCATGCCCATGGTGATGGCACCCCAGGTCACCAGGATCCGGGCGAACCAGCGGCGCGCCCCGAAGCGCTCCAGCAACAGGTTGCTGGGCACTTCGAAGAGGAAGTAACCGATGAAGAACAGCCCCGCACCGAGGCCATAGGCAGCATCGCCGATGCCCACGTCGGCCCCCATGTGCAGCTTGGCGAAGCCCACGGCAGAGCGGTCGATGTAGGCGACGAGGTAGAGCAATACGAGAAAGGGGACCAGCTTGCGCGTGATCCGGCGGATGAGGGCGGATTCAGAGTGCATGGCGTTCTCCGACTTGTTGTTGTTGTGCGGTTCGAGCGCAGATCAGCTGAAAGTCTAACGTAATATCATTGAAGCGTTAAATAGCCAAAAATGGCCATTAGTCGCCCTTCAAAGACATTTTGGTACTATTAAAATAAAGTTACGAAGTAGGAAATCTTACCACTTGCTTTCCGCTGATCCCTGTTCCAGAGCCGTCGAGCCCGTGGCTGAGTCGGTTATCGCGCTGACAGTGTTATAGTGATGGCACGACGACTCGGATGCCTTTCGATGAATTACAAGACACCGCTGCCGCGCAAAAGCAGACATGCACGCATCGTCCACGAACTCGGAACCCAGATCGTGTCTGGCCACTTTTTGCCAGAACAACGCCTGCCGCCCGAGTCGCAACTGTGCGAAGACTATGAGGTGAGCCGACCCGTCCTGCGGGAGGCCACGCGAGTGCTAGTAGCCAAGGGCCTGGTGCGGTCCAAACCCAAGGTCGGGACCGTAGTGAAGCCACGCAACGAGTGGCATCTGCTGGATCCCGATGTCCTGCATTGGCTGCTGGAAAGCGATTCGCGACACAACTTCTATGAAACGCTGGTCAAGGTACGCAACATCATCGAGCCGGAAGTAGCGGCTCTGGCTGCTGCCAATGCCCAGCCCGAAGACGTGACGGCCATTGCCGACGCCTATGAGCGGATGGAGAAGGCAGACGATATCGGTGGCATGGCAGAGCCGGACATGGCCTTCCACCTGGCCATCGCCAATGCGACTCACAACGAGCTGCTGATCCACCTTTACAGCATCATGCTGATACCGGTGCGCGACTATCTGGAGCGCTCCTCGGCGCTCTTCGCCGGCGAGGGCCTGGCCCTGCTGGTCTCCCGCCACAAGGCGATCCTGACCGCGATCCAGCACCGCGACCCGCTCAGTGCCCGGCACGCCTCCATCGCCCAGCTGGCTGGTGTCGATGACCTGGTGGCCGAAGCCTTCCGGACGGAACCCTTGTCTGCCAAGGAAGTTTCGTATGATCATTAAGGGCAATAACCCACTCGCGGTATGCCCTCATGTCCAGCAGCTACCACGCTTCCACCGTCGAACAGCTCGGCCAGCGTCTGGCGGCCGGGCAATTCCCACCCGGTAGCTCGCTCAAGGTAGAGGCGGACCTCTGCCAGGAACTCGGCGTCAGCCGTACCATCCTGCGCGAGGCGATCAAGACCCTGGCGGCCAAGGGCATGCTGGAAGTCGGCCCCAAGGTCGGTACCCGGGTCCTGCCGCTCAGCCGCTGGAATCTGTTCGACACCCAGGTGGTGGGCTGGCTGGCAACGGGCGGCCTGCCCGCGCATTTCGTCAAGGACCTGCTGGACCTGCGCCACGCCATCGAGCCGGCCGCGGTACGCTGGGCGTGCGAAAGGGCCACCCCGGATCAGGTCCAGGCGATCCAGGTCGCCTACCAACATCTGGAAGCCTCCCTCGACGGCGGTGACTACAACACCGCCGACCAGCGTTTCCACGAATGCGTGCTGGCGGCCAGCCACAATCAGTTCATCGAGCAGATGGTGCCCGCCCTGGGCGCTCTGCTGGCAGCCTCCTTCACCCTGTCGTCGGCCGACCCTGACGAGCTGCGACGCACCCTCCCCCTGCACAAGACCCTCGCCGACGGCATCGCCTCGCGCGATGCCGCGCGCGCCGTCTGGGCCTGCATGATGCTGATCGACAGCGCCGCAGTGACCCTGGCGCGCTATACCGATTGACGGCGCGCCAGCGCAACCTGCGCGTCTCCACGGGTTCCTATGCCTGGATTTCCCGTCCTGCCACAACAAGAGAGGTGAACGATGGATTGGCAGCCGCTGCTTCCCCAGCGCTTCAAGCTGGCCGAGGGCCCCTTCTGGGACCAGCAGACCCAGGCGCTCTACTGGGTAGACATCGCCGACTTCAAGGCCTGCCGCCTGCACGGCGAGCGCTACCAGGAATGGCAACTGGATCGTCCCTGCTCCGCCTTCGTGCCCACGGCTCGCGGCGATGCCCTGGTCACGCTGCCGGACGGCGTCTTCCGCCTGGACCTGGATTCCCCGGAAAGCCATCCCGCCCTGGAACTCTTCTGCGTGGCCGATCCCGACCCCGGTAACCGTGGCAACGAAGCACGCTGCGACGCCCAGGGCCGTCTCTGGCTCGGCACCATGCAGAACAATCTCGATGCCGAGGGCGGTGACGTGCCCATCGACAGGCATTCGGGCGGCCTGTTCCGCATCGACCCCGACGGTAGCGTGAGCCGCCATGCCAGCGACCTCGGCATCGCCAATACCCTGGTCTGGAGCGCAGCGGACAATCACGTCATCAGCGCCGACACCCTGAAGGACACCCTCTATCGCTATCCGCTGGATGCCAGCGGCAACCTGGGCGAACCCACCGTCTGGGCCGGTCCCCACGAGCGCGGCTCGCCGGATGGCTCGGCCATCGACAGCGAAGGCTGTGTGTGGAACGCGCGCTGGGACGGCAACTGCCTGCTGCGCTTCTCGCCCGAGGGCGAGGTGCTGGAGATCGTCGAGCTGCCGGTCCAGCGCCCCACCAGTTGCGTCTTCGGCGGACCGGATCTGCGCACCCTGTACGTCACCAGCGCCGCGGCCGACGGTGCTCTCGACGGCACCCTGCTGCGGGCGACCGCTCCCGTGGCCGGCATGCCCTGCCACAGGTTCGCCGGCTGATTCATCCTACCGGCCCTGAGGCCCGCCAGAGGCCCCTCTTGCCCTCTGGCCCTTTGTAACAGCCTGGTGACAGAGGTGACGAAAAATCTCGTCACCTTTTTCTTGCACCGGCATCCATCCAATCATAATATCAATACAGAGCGGCGTCGTCTGACCTCCAAGACGACAGGCCGCCGCCTCGCATTGCCTGGCCACACCAATAAAAACAAGGAGTTCCAGCTATGTTCCGTGTTCCGGGAGTTCGTTCTCTGCTGCGTGCCGCCCTCGCCGCTGGCGCTGTCAGTCTGTCCCTTTCCGCCTTCGCCGCCGATCCGGTCAAGATCGGCTTCCTGGTCAAGCAGCCCGAAGAACCCTGGTTCCAGACCGAATGGGCCTTCGCCGAAAAAGCCGCCAAGGACAAGGGCTTCACCCTGCTCAAGATCGCCGTGCCGGATGGCGAGAAGACCCTCGCCGCCATCGACAGCCTGGCCGCCAACGGCGCCAAGGGCTTTGTGATCTGCCCGCCCGACGTGGCCCTCGGCCCGGCCATCGTGGCCAAGGCCAAGCTCAACGACCTCAAGGTGATGGCCGTGGACGACCGTTTCGTCGACGCCAAGGGCAAGTTCATGGAAGACGTGCCCTACCTGGGCATGGCCGCCTTCGAGGTCGGTCAGCAGCAGGGCGCGGCCATGGCGGCCGAAGCCGAGAAACGTGGCTGGAAGTGGGATGACACCTATGCGGTGATCAACACCTACAACGAGCTGGATACCGGCAAGAAGCGCACCGACGGTTCGGTGGAAGCCCTGAAGAAGGCTGGCCTGCCTACCGACCACATCATCTTTGCCCCGCAGAAGACCCTGGACGTGCCCGGCAGCATGGACTCCACCACTTCGGCCCTGGTCAAGCTGCCCTCGAACGCCAAGCACCTGATCATCGGTGGCATGAACGACAACACCGTGCTGGGCGGCGTCCGCGCCACCGAAAGCGCCGGCTTCAAGGCCGAGCAGGTGATCGGCATCGGCATCAACGGCACCGACGCCATCGGCGAACTGAAGAAAGCCAACAGTGGCTTCTTCGGCTCCATGCTGCCCAGCCCCCACGAAGAGGGCTACCAGACCGCCAGCATGATGTACGAATGGGTGACTACCGGTAAGGAGCCGCCCAAGTACACCGCGATGGACAAGGTCACCCTCATCACCCGCGCCAATTTCCAGCAAGAGCTGGAAAAGATCGGCCTCTGGAAGTGATGACCCCGGCGGCGCCGGTCCTGGCGCCGCCCTCCTCTTTCGTCTGACAGGAGTGCTTCATGGCAGCCCTGGAACACACTACCGCCCAGAGCGCCGACAGCCTCGGTTTCGTCGGCATCGGCAAGACCTTTCCTGGCGTCAAGGCGCTCGCCGACATCTCCTTCAACGTACGTCCCGGTTCGGTGCATGCCCTCATGGGCGAGAACGGCGCGGGCAAGTCGACCCTGCTGAAGATCCTCAGCGGCTACCACGCTCCCACCACCGGTCACCTCAACGTCGACGGCCAGGAGCTGGTGTTCAAGAGCACCGCCGAAGCCATCCGCGCCGGCGTCGCGGTGATCCAGCAGGAACTGCAGCTGGTGCCGGAGATGACCGTCGCCGAAAACCTCTTTCTCGGGCACCTGCCGGCACGCTACGGCATCGTCAATCGCGGCCACCTGCGCCATCAGGCGCTGGACCTGCTCAAGGGCCTGGCCGAAGAGATCGATCCCAACACCAAGGTCGGGCGCCTGTCGCTCGGTCAGCGCCAGCTGGTGGAGATCGCCAAGGCACTCTCCCGTGGCGCTCGCGTCATCGCCTTCGACGAGCCCACCAGTTCCTTGTCCGCCCGCGAAACCGACCGCCTGATGACCATCATCGCCCGCCTGCGCGACGAAGGCCGGGTGGTGCTCTATGTCTCCCATCGCATGGAAGAGGTCTTCCGCATCTGCGACGCGGTAACGGTGTTCAAGGACGGCCGCCACGTGCGCACCGTCGAACGCCTGGCCGACATCACTCCCGACCAGCTCATCACCCTGATGGTCGGCCGTGATCTCGCCGACATCTACGACTACCGGCCGCGCGAGATCGGTGGCGGCTGCCTCAAGGTCGAGGGCCTGCTCGGCCAGGGCTTGCAGCAGCCGGTGGGCTTCGAGGTCTGCCAGGGCGAGATTCTTGGCCTGTTCGGCCTGGTCGGCGCTGGGCGCACCGAGCTCTTGCGCCTGCTGGCCGGTCTGGAAAAGCACAAGGCCGGCAGCCTGAGCCTCAAGGGTGCGCCGGTCAATCTGAGATCCCCGCGCGACGCTATCGCCGCTGGCATCCTGCTCTGCCCGGAAGATCGCAAGAAGGAAGGCATCGTACCCCTGGCCAGCGTGGCCGAGAACATCAACATCAGCGCCCGCGCTCACCACGCCAGCCTCGGCTGCCTGATCCAGGGCCGCTGGGAAAAGGCCAACGCGGAAAAGCAGATTCGCGCCCTCAACGTGAAGACCCCGCACGCCGGACAGAGGATCAAGAATCTCTCCGGTGGCAACCAGCAGAAGGCCATCCTCGGACGCTGGCTGTCGATGCCCATGCAGGTGCTGCTGCTCGATGAGCCCACCCGTGGCATCGACGTGGGTGCCAAGTCGGAGATCTACGCCATCATCCACGACCTCGCCGCGCGCGGCATCGCCGTGGTGGTGGTCTCGAGCGACCTGATGGAAGTCATGGGCGTGGCCGACCGCATCCTGGTGATGAGCGAAGGCGCCATCACCGGCGAGGTGGCGCGCGCCGATTTCAACGACGAGCGGCTGCTGCAGCTCGCCCTGCCCCGTACCCGCGCCTAAGGGCGCGCCTTGCTGGTCGAGATAACAATAAAGAGGTCCTATCCATGTCCGCCCAACCCCACAGCCTGACCCCGCCGCGCCGCGGCTTCGACATGCGTCGCTTCCTCGACGACTGGGCTATGATGCTGGCCGCGCTGGTCATCTTCGCCCTCTGCGCGCTGTTCGTGCAGAACTTCCTCTCGCCGCTGAACATGCGCGGCCTGGGCCTGGCGATCTCCACCGTGGGCATCGCCGCCTGCACCATGCTTTTCTGCCTGGCCTCTGGCCACTTCGACCTCTCGGTAGGCTCGGTAATCGCCTGCGCCGGCGTGGTCGCGGCTGTGGTGATGCGCGACTTCGACAGCGTCTTCCTCGGCGTCGCCGCCGCCCTGGCCATGGGCCTGGTGGTGGGCCTGATCAACGGACTGGTGATCGCCAAGCTCAAGATCAACGCCCTGATCACGACCTTGGCGACCATGCAGATCGTGCGCGGCCTGGGCTACATCTTTTCCGATGGCAAGGCCGTCGGCGTCTCCCAGGAGCAGTTCTTCGTGTTCGGTAACGGCCAGCTGTTCGGGCTGCCGGTCCCCATCGTCATCACCCTGCTGTGCATCCTGTTCTTTGGCTGGCTGCTCAACTACACCACCTTCGGCCGCAACACCATGGCCATCGGCGGCAACGAGGAAGCCGCGCTGCTGGCCGGTGTCCACGTCGACCGCACCAAGATCATCATCTTCGCCATGCACGGGGTGATCGGTGCCCTGGCCGGCGTCGTCCTGGCCTCGCGCATGACCTCTGGCCAGCCGATGATCGGCCAGGGCTTCGAACTCACGGTGATCTCCGCCTGCGTGCTGGGTGGGGTCTCCCTGGCCGGCGGCATCGGCATGATCCGCCACGTGATCGCCGGGGTGCTGATCCTGGCGATCATCGAGAACGCCATGAACCTGAAGAACATCGACACCTTCTATCAGTACGTCATCCGCGGAACCATCCTGCTGCTGGCGGTGGTCATCGACCGCTTCAAGCAGCGCTAAACCCAGACTCTGCCCTCCCCCGCGGCGCCACGGGCGCCGTGCCGGGGACCGCTTTGCCCGTGAAATGCCCGAGGACACCATCATGACCACGCCCAAACGCCCGCTCCGCTCCGCCCAGTGGTTTGGCAGCAACGACAAGAACGGCTTCATGTACCGGAGCTGGATGAAGAACCAGGGCATCCCGGACCACGAATTCCAGGGCAAGCCCGTCATCGGCATCTGCAACACCTGGTCCGAGCTGACCCCCTGCAACGCCCACTTCCGCAAGATCGCCGAGCACGTCAAGCGCGGCATCTATGAAGCCGGTGGTTTCCCGGTGGAATTCCCGGTGTTCTCCAATGGCGAGTCCAACCTCAGACCGACCGCCATGCTGACCCGCAACCTGGCCAGCATGGACGTCGAAGAAGCCATCCGCGGTAATCCGGTGGACGCCGTGGTGCTGCTCACCGGCTGCGACAAGACCACGCCGGCGCTGCTGATGGGCGCCGCCAGCTGCGACGTGCCGGCCATCGTCGTCACCGGCGGCCCCATGCTCAACGGCAAGCACCAGGGCCGCGATATCGGCGCCGGCACCATCGTCTGGCAATTGCACGAAGCCTATAAGGCCGGGACGATCGACCTCAACGAATTCCTCTCTGCCGAAGCCGGGATGTCCCGCTCGGCCGGCACCTGCAACACCATGGGCACCGCCTCCACCATGGCCTGCATGGCCGAAGCCCTGGGTACCTCGCTGCCGCACAATGCCGCGATCCCGGCCGTGGATTCACGTCGCTACGTGCTGGCGCACCTCTCCGGCATGCGTATCGTCGACATGGTGGCGGAGGATCTGCGGCTGTCGAAGATCCTCACCAAGGAAGCCTTCGAGAACGCCATCCGCGTCAATGCCGCCATCGGCGGTTCCACCAACGCGGTGATCCACCTCAAGGCCATCGCCGGCCGCATCGGCGTGGACCTGGAGCTGGACGACTGGACCCGGGTCGGCCGCGGTACCCCCACCATCGTCGACCTGCAGCCCTCCGGCCGCTTCCTGATGGAGGAGTTCTACTATTCCGGCGGCCTGCCGGCAGTGATCCGCCGCATGGGCGAAGCTAACCTGCTGCCCCACCCCGAGGCCCTGACCGCCAACGGCAAGAGCATCTGGGCCAACTGCGCCGAGGCGCCCATCTACGGTGACGACGAGGTCATTCGCGCCCTGGACAACCCCCTGCGCGCCGACGGCGGCATCTGCGTGCTGCGTGGCAACCTGGCGCCCAAGGGCGCGGTACTCAAGCCGTCGGCCGCCACCCCGGAGCTGATGCAGCACCGCGGTCGCGCCGTGGTGTTCGAGAACCTGGAAGACTACAAGGCGCGCATCGTCGATCCGGACCTGGATATCGACGAGACCTGCGTGATGGTGCTGAAGAACTGCGGACCCAAGGGATACCCGGGCATGGCCGAGGTGGGCAACATGGGCCTGCCGCCCAAGTTGCTGGCCAAGGGCATCACCGACATGGTGCGCATCTCCGATGCCCGCATGAGCGGCACCGCCTACGGCACCGTGGTCCTGCACGTGGCGCCCGAGGCCTCGGCCGGCGGTCCGCTGGCGGTGGTCCGCGAAGGCGACATGATCGAACTGGACTGCGCCTCCGGCCGCCTGCACCTGGATATCCCGGACGCGGAACTGGCCGCGCGCCTGGCCGACTGGCAACCGCCGGCGGACCAGCTGCTGGCTGGCGGCTACCGGCGCCTCTACGTCAACCATGTGCTGCAGGCCGACGAAGGCTGCGACTTCGACTTCCTGGTCGGCTGCCGCGGTTCCGAAGTGCCCCGCCACTCCCATTGACCGGCTCTACCCCCTCTCCCACCGGGAGAGGGTCGGGGTGAGGGGCTGGCGCAGCCTCTCTTTCCGGAACTCGGGGCCCTCCGCCCCACTCTTGCACAACAACAAACCGAAAAGGTGGTCGAGATGAAACGCACGTTAGCCCTTACCGGACTTGGACTGTCACTCATGATCAGTACCCTCACCGCCCAGGCGGCCGGCCTCACCAGCCAGCAGTCGAGCTTTGGCAAGCTGCCCGACGGCACGCCCATCGAGAAGTTCGTCCTCAGCAACAGCCACGGCATGCAGGCCACCGTCATCACCTACGGTGGCGTATTGCAGGCGCTCAAGGTGCCCGACCGCAAGGGCCATAGCGAAGACGTGGTGCTGGGTTTCGATGACGTCCAGGGCTATCTCGACAACCCCACCGTGTTCTTTGGCGCCACCATCGGCCGCTTCGGCAACCGCATTGCCGAGGGCCGTTTCAGTCTTGACGGCAAGAGCTACCAGATCCCCCAGAACGACAAGACCAACGCCCTGCACGGCGGCCCCCAGGGCTTCAATACAAAGGTATGGAAGGCCGAGCCGGCCAAGGGTGAAGGCTGGGTCGGCGTGACCCTGAGCTATGTCTCCCCCGATGGCGAGATGGGCTTTCCCGGCACCCTCACCACCCAGGTGACCTATCAGCTGGACGAGCACAACCAGCTGACCCTCAAATATCGCGCGACCACCGACAAGCCGACGGTGCTCAACCTGACCAACCACAGCTACTTCAACCTGGCCGGCGCCGGCAGTGGCACCGTGCTCAAGCAGGTGGCGATGCTCAACGCCGATACCTACACCCCGGTCACCGCCAAGCTGATCCCCACCGGCGAACTGCCACCGGTGGCCGGCACGCCAATGGACTTCCGCAAGCCGACCGCCATCGGCAAGCATATCGCCGACGAAAACCAACAACTGAAGTACGCCGAGCCCAAGCAGGGTGGCTATGACTTCAACTGGGTGCTCAACACCGGTGGCGATCTGCAGAAGGCCGCCGCCGTGGTGACCGATCCAGGCTCCGGGCGCACCCTGACCCTCTACACTACCGAGCCGGGCGTGCAGTTCTATACCGGCAACTTCCTGGAAGGGAACATCAAGGGCAAGGCCGGCAAGACCTACGGCCATTGGGGCGCCTTTACCCTGGAAACCCAGCACTATCCAGACGCACCCAACCAGCCCGACTTCCCCACCACCCGCCTGGACCCCGGCCAGACCTACACCCAGACGACGATCTTCAAGTTCGCCGCCAAGTAAGGCTGCCTCGGGTGCAAGAAAGGCCGCTCTCAGAAGCGGCCTTTTGCGTTTCGGCGCCGTGTCGTGACCCCTTCACCCCAGCCCTCTCCCAGAGGGAGAGGGGGCCGCCCCGGCGCTACCCGTAGCCTCGTGCTCCGTCGCGTGGAAAACGGCAAAGCCTTTCCACTTGCACCGCCCTCCACCACTCCACACCCAACCACCCCGTAGCGTGGAAAACGGGGCAGCCTTTCCACTTGCACCGCCATCCACCACCCCACACCCAACCACCCAGTAGCGTGGAAAACGGCAAAGCCTTTCCACTTGCACCGCCATCCACCACCCCACACCCAACCACCCCGTAGCGTGGAAAACGGCGCCGCCTTTTCCACTTGCACCGCCCTCCATCACCCCACACCCAACCACCCCGTAGCGTGGAAAACGGCGCAGCCTTTTCCACTGTTTTGTCACCTACCCTTTCCGCCGCCCAATAAAAAACCCGGCGTCTCTCGACGCCGGGTTCTCTACCTACTCAAGGCCGTGCGATCAGATCGCGTCCTTGGTGTTCTCGCCGTTCACCAGGCGCTGGATGCCCAGTGGGTTGGCGTTCTGCAGGGCTTCCGGCAGGAAGGCGTCCGGGTAGTTCTGGTAGCACACCGGGCGCAGGAAGCGATCGATGGCCAGGGTACCCACAGAGGTGCCGCGGGCGTCGGAGGTCGCCGGGTAGGGACCGCCGTGGACCATGGCGTCGCAGACTTCCACGCCAGTGGGATAGCCGTTGAGCAGCAGGCGACCGGCTTTCTGCTCCAGCAGGCCGATGATGGCCTCGAAGCGCTGCAGATCGGCCGGCTCGGCCAGCAGGGTCGCGGTCAGCTGACCGTGCAGACCTTGCAGCGCCTGCTGCAGCTGAGCGTCATCAGCCACCTCGACCACCACGGTGGTGGGGCCGAAGACTTCTTCCTGCAGTAGCTCATCGCTTTCCAGCAGCAGGCTGACGTCAGCCTTGAACAGCTGCGGACGGGCCTGGTTGCCTTCCTGGCTGGCACCAGCCAGATGCTCTACGCCGGAATGGGCCAACAGCGCCGCGACGCCTTTCTCGTAGCTCTTCAGGGTGCCCGGGTTGAGCATGGTCTGGGGCGCCTGCTCGTTCATCGCACCGGCCAGACGCTCCAGGAAGGCGCTGAATTCCGGCGAACGCACACCGATGACCAGGCCCGGATTGGTGCAGAACTGACCGCAACCCAGCACCACCGAGGCACTGAGTTCGGTGGCGATGGCATCACCGCGGGCCTTGAGCGCCTCGGGCAGCACGACCACCGGGTTGATGCTGGACATCTCGGCAAAGACCGGGATGGGCTGCGGACGCGCCGCGGCCATGTCGCACAGGGCACGGCCACCACGCAGGGAACCGGTGAAGCCCACGGCCTGGATGGCCGGATGCTTGACCAGCTGCTCGCCCACGCCACCGCCGTAGATCATGTTGAACACGCCCTTGGGCATGCCGGTCTTCTCGGCGGCGCGGATCACCGCGTCAGCGACGTGCTCGGCGGTCACCATGTGGCCACTGTGGGCCTTGAACACTACCGGGCAACCGGCGGCCAGGGCCGCAGCGGTGTCGCCACCGGCAGTGGAGAAAGCCAACGGGAAGTTGCTGGCGCCGAAGACGGCCACCGGACCCAGACCGATGCGGTACTGACGCAGATCGGGGCGCGGCAGCGGCTTGCGGTCGGGCAAGGCGGTGTCGATACGGGCCCCGTGGAAGTCACCACGACGCAGCACCTTGGCGAACAGGCGCATCTGGCCGCTGGTACGGCCACGCTCGCCCTGGATACGGCCAGCCGGCAGTGCGGTTTCCTGGCAGACCAGCTGGACGAAGTCATCGCCTAGGGCATCCAGTTCGTCGGCGATGGCGTCGAGGAAGGCCGCGCGCTTCTCGGCGCTCAGCTTGCGGTACAGGGGTGCCGCCTGCTCGGCGGCACGGGCGGCGGCATCGACCTCGGCCGTGGACGCCTGGAAGAATTCGTAGGGCAGTTTTTCGCCGGTGCTGGCGTCGATGCTGTAGACCCGCACCTCGCCCTCGCCGCTGCGAGCGCCACCGATGTAGTTTTTGCCTTGGATCTGCATTGTTCTCGACTCCTTATACCTAGGGGTTCAGGGAAGACCGCCCGCCTGGGGATCTTCGAAAGGGTGGCACGCTCAGCATCTGAGCGTCCGGACCAGCCTGTGCGATACCCACTCTAGCATTCGCATAGTCAGCAGTCATCATACAACTATCAGAGTTGCCGGACCTGCCCGGGCTGGAAGGCAGCCGCATGCGCCTTGACGCCATTGCTCAGCGGCTCGCCGAATTCGGGCACGGCGATCTCGAATCTATCGCCCGGTTCGACGCGGACGCCATCGGCGAAGGACAGGGTCGCCGTGCCGAAGAAATGGACATGGACATCGCCCGGACGCAGGAACTGCGCGTACTTGAAATGGTGATATTCCAGGTTCTCCAGGCTATGGCACATGTTGTCCTCGCCGGAGAGAAACTCCTTCTCCCACAGCACCTGGTCGCCACGACGGATACGGCTCGTTCCGGCCAGATGACGCGGCAGCTCACCCGTGCGCAGGGCGGGCCCAAAGCTGCAGTAGCGTAGTTTGGAATGGGCCAGGTAGAGATAGTTCTTGCGTTCCATCACGTGATCGGAGAATTCGTTACCCACCGCATAACCCAGCCGATAGGGCTTGCCGTCATCGCCAATCACATAGAGGCCGGTCAACTCGGGCTCTTCGCCGGCATCCTCGGCGAACTCCGGCAGCGGAATATCGGCACCGGGACGGACCAGGATGCCGCCGTCGCCCTTGTAGAACCACTCCGGCTGGGCACCGGCATTCCCAGCGGCAGGCCGACCGCCCTCCACACCCCATTTGAACATGCGCATGGAGTCGGTCAGCTTGGCCTCCTCCTGGCTGTTCTGCTGGTGCATCTTGTCGCGGGTCGCGGCGCTGCCCAGGTGGGTCAGGCCGGTCCCGGTGACCAGGCAGTGTGCCGGATCCTCATGGTCCAGCGGCGGCAACAGGCGACCGGCGTCGAGCAGGTCGGCATAGGCCGGTCCGGGCTCCAGGCCCAGGGCCTGCACCTGAGACTCCAGCGAAACGCCGGCGCGGATGGCTTCCAGCGCCAGGGTCCGGGTGCTGGTAGCGCCGCGGACCTGCTGGACTTCGCCGCGCTCGACCACGCCGACGCGGCGCTGGCCCTGTTGGTCTTCGAACTGAATCAGGTGCATGGCATTCTCCTTGTTGGTTATCGCCTAAAAGAGACTTTACTAGGCGCTACAGGGCCTGCCTAATGAGAGCTCCCTATCCCGTGATAACCAACGGTTATTCCCATGCTGCCATCCCTGGGCTCCATCGCTTCCCGCCTGCGCCTGCGCCAGCTGCGCCTGCTGATCGCCCTCGACGAGGAAGGCTCGCTGCACAAGGCCGCCGAACGCATCGCCATTTCCCAGCCCGGCGCCACCAAGGCGCTGCACGAGATTGAAAGTACCCTGGGCGCCACCCTCTTCTTGCGCACCCATCAGGGCCTGCAACCGAATGACCTGGGCCGCTGCGTGATCCGCTATGCGCGACTGATCGAGAGCGACCTGGCTCATCTGCGCGAGGAGATGCTCGGCATCCTGCAGGGTGAAGGCGGCCGCCTGGCGGTGGGCGTGATCATGGGCGCGGTGCCCCGGCTGATCGCGGCGGTATCCCGTCTGGGCGCAGCGCAGCCACAGCTCGGGATCGAGATCATCGAGGACACCAGTGTGCGTCTGCTCGATCTGCTCGACGCCGGGCGCATCGAGGTGGCGATCTGCCGCAGCAGCGTCAGCCGCCGCCCGGATGCCTACGACTGCCTGGAGGTGCGCGAGGAGCGCCTGGAGATCGTCTGCCATCCCCGCCATCCGCTGGCCGAGGCAACAGAGCTAGGCCTGGCCGAGCTGGTCGACAGCCGCTGGATCGTCTACCCGGCCAACCTGCCGATGCGGCTGACCCTGGAACGGGAGTTTCGCGCAGCGGAGCTGGAGTTTCCCCGTTATCCGGTGGAAACCGCCTCGACCTTCACCCTGCTCGGCCTGCTTCAGGAAGACCCCAACCAGGTGGCCATGCTGCCCAGCGACATCGCTCAGTTCGGCGAACGCCATGGCCTGCTGCGTCGCCTGCCGGTCGTCCAGCGCACGCGCAACGAACCCTATTCGATCCTGGTGCGCCAGGGCGCGGGGCTGTCAGCGGCGGCGCAGCTGCTGTTGGAGCAGTGGCGGCTTGAAGGGTAGATCGTAGGTTGGGCTGAGACGGCTCCATCGTCGAAGCCCAACATTACCGCGTTCCCAGGCAGAGCCTGTTGGGCTTCTCTGCGCTCAACCCAACCTACGACGGTCCGCAGCCAACCTCAATACGTCGGCAACGTCACCCCATGGAACAGCGTCTCCAGCTCCTGGCGGGTCGGCGTCTGCATGGCCTCGGTGAGGACATCCCGGGTCAGGTGCGGCGCGAAGCGACCGATGAAGTCGCACATGAAGCCGCGCAGGAAGGTGCCACGGCGCAGGCCGATCTTGGTCACGCTGGCTTCGAAGAGGTGGCTGGCGTCCAGGCAGACCAGGTCGGCATCGGCTTTGTGATCCACCGCCATGTCGGCCACGATGCCCACGCCCAGGCCAAGGCGTACATAGGTCTTGATGACGTCGGCGTCCGCCGCGGTCAGCACCACGTTGGGCTCCAGGCCTTGGCGGGCAAAGGCCTCGTCGAGCTTGGAGCGCCCGGTGAAGCCGAAGACGTAGGTCACCAGTGGCTGGTCCGCCAGCTGCTCCAGGGTCAGATTCTCGACCTTGGCCAGCGGATGATTCTGCGGAACGATGACGCACCGGTTCCAGCGATAGCAGGGCATCATCACCAGGTCGTTGAAGCGCTCCAGGCCCTCGGTGGCGATGGCGAAGTCGACGGTGCCGTCGGCGGCCATCTCGGCGATCTGGGTCGGCGAGCCCTGGTGCATGTGCAGCGCCACATCGGGGTATTGCTTGATGAATTCGCTGATCACATCCGGCAGCGCATAGCGCGCCTGGGTGTGGGTGGTGGCGATGGACAGGGTGCCCTTGCGCTCGTTGGAGAACTCCTGGGCGATCTGCTTGATGCTTTCGCACTTGCGCAGGATCTCGCCAGCGGTCTGGATGATCCGCTCGCCGGCGGGGGTCACGCGGGTCAGATGCTTGCCACTACGGGCAAAGACCTCGACCCCCAGTTCGTCTTCGAGCAGGCGGATCTGCTTGCTGATGCCAGGCTGCGACGTATAGAGGCTCTGGGCAGTGGCGGATACGTTCAGGTCGTGATGGGCGACTTCCCAGATATATCTCAACTGTTGCAGCTTCATGCCGGCTCCTCGCTGACCCCATGCGCAAGCATATAACTTTAAAGCAGCCCTTAAGCTTTTTCTAGACCGAAATCGAATTAAGTCGCAGAAGGGCACGCGCTGACGCTTACGGATCAGCCCTGGCGCAAGGGCACCAGATAGACGGGGATATGGGCCGTCTGCAGGAGGCGACTGGCGGTACGGCCCAGCGGCGCTACCTGGGCATCGCCCTGGCTGCGGCTGCCGATCACCAGCAGATCCGCAGCGAAGTCCTGGGCCTGCTTGAGGATCACCGCTGGCGGATCGCCCTGCACCACCCGGACGGCCCGTACCAGCCCCACGGTAGCCGGGGTTTCCAGCAGGTCCTCACGCAAGGACTCGAACACCTGCTGCTCGATGGTCTCCATGACCAGATCCAGTCCGCCGTTACGCAGCCGATCCATGGATTCGCCGTCCAGATGCTGCTGCAGGAGGGTGGAGGCCAGCAATCCCAGCGGCTCCACCACATGGACGACATACAACCGCGCCTGATGGATGCGGGCGAGCGTCAAGGCGTGCTGGAACACATAGGACGAACACAGGCCCAGGTCCGTGGCGTAAAGCAGGGAGCGGATCACGATTCCTCCTGGCCAGATCAGCCGATCGGGCCGGTACGACGCGGGATAGCCTCACCAGCGTAGCAGGGGATAGCCGATTGCGCTGCAACCCGCGCCTTAGAGCCTGCTCAGGACGCTCAGGGCAGCTCTTCGGACTCCCGCCCGTCCGCCGCCTGGATCGCTGCCACCAGGGCCGGCTCGCGTAGCGGCGCCTGTACCGGACCAAGAAACTCGCCGTCACGGACCAGGAACAGCGCCGGCAGATGAAAGACGCCATAGCGCTGCACCAGGCCGCCGCTGCGCTCGGCGTCGACCCAGTACAGCCGGTCGACCGGCAGCACCGCTGCAGGCAGTACCTGGCGGGCCAGCCGGCAGGTCGCACAGCCGACGCTGGTAAAGATCAGCAGAGAGCGCCCGGGCGCCTCCAGCAGAACGGCATCCGCCGTGCCATCGTCCAATTCCATCGATTCCTCGCCGCGATCATCGCCAAGGCGCGCCCTCAGGCTCGCCAATATCCTCGTAACCATTGTGACCGGGCGGGACACGCGTTAAGGTGCCCCACCCTCCCCACCGTATTTTGCCTGCACGGGCCCCGTCCTGTCGCAGCGCCGTGACCGACGAGTAGCACCATGGCCGCACAGCCCCGCCTTAACGACCTCAACATCGAAGCCAACGAGCCGCTCATCACGCCCGAGCAGCTCAAGCAGGAGATCCCGCTGAGCGATCTCGCCGCCGACACCGTCGCCCAGGGCCGCCAGGTCATCCGCGACATCCTCGACGGCAAGGACCATCGCCTGTTCGTGGTGATCGGCCCCTGCTCGATCCATGACATCAAGGCCGCCCACGAATACGCCGAGCGGCTCAAGGCACTGGCCGCCCAGGTCAGCGACAGCCTCTATCTGGTCATGCGCGTCTACTTCGAGAAGCCCCGGACTACCGTGGGCTGGAAGGGCCTGATCAACGATCCCTACCTGGACGACTCCTTCAAGATCCAGGACGGCCTGCACATCGGTCGTCAGCTGCTGCTGGACCTGGCGGAAAAGGGCCTGCCCACCGCCACCGAGGCGCTCGACCCCATTTCCCCGCAGTACCTGCAGGACCTGATCAGCTGGTCGGCCATCGGCGCGCGCACCACCGAGTCCCAGACCCACCGCGAAATGGCCTCGGGCCTCTCCTCCGCGGTCGGTTTCAAGAACGGCACCGATGGCAGCCTGACCGTGGCCATCAACGCCCTGCAGTCGGTTTCCAGCCCGCACCGTTTCCTGGGCATCGACCAGCGCGGCCAGGTCTCGGTGGTGATGACCAAGGGCAATCCCTATGGCCACGTGGTACTGCGCGGCGGCAACGGCAAGCCCAACTACGATTCGGTCAGCGTCACCCTGTGCGAGCAGGCGCTGGTCAAGGCCAAGGTCAAGCCCAACATCATGGTCGACTGCAGCCATGCCAATTCCAACAAGGACGCCGCCCTGCAGCCGCTGGTGATGGACAACGTCGCCAACCAGATCGTCGAGGGCAACAACTCCATCGTCGGCCTGATGGTGGAAAGCCACCTGGGCTTCGGCAATCAGCCGATCCCGGCGGACCTGGCGCAGTTGGAATACGGCGTCTCGGTGACCGATGCCTGCATCGACTGGGCCATGACCGAGAAGAGCATTCTCGACATGCACCGTAAGCTCAAGGATGTGCTGCCGCGTCGCGCCCGCGACTGACGGATCAGCGCACACGAAAACGCCGGGCTCAGCCCGGCGTTTTTCATACAGCGGCCATTCAGGCCAGCGGCGTCACCTGCCCACGCCGCTCCAGGTAGTGCTCCACATAGGAGCAGGAGGGAATGACGCTATAGCCGCGACTCTCGGCGTAGTTCAGCGCGTGCTCGGTCAGCCGCGCCGCCAGGCCGCGCCCACGCAGGGCATCGGGTACGAAGGTGCGATAGAAATCCATCGTCTGCTTGCCCAGATCCATATAGGCGAGATAGGCGCGCTGGCCGTCGACGGAAAGCTGGAACTGATGATTGGCTTCATCGTGTTCCACGTGCAGGGACTCGTTCATGACTACTCCTTGGCGGTTTGGCTCCGCCTTATCCATTGTTATCGGTGATACCCGAAGACGAGAACGCACCCTTCCTGTGCGGGACTGAGCCACAGCACGTCAGACCCCTACGGAAGAAACAGGTTCTGACCAGCCGTCGCACCGTAATGTAGCACTATATCAGGGCCTTCGACGCGGGAGCAGCCACGACGTCCTTCTTGACAACTTCCGCTCATCCTCTAACGTTTTGAAACGTTCGTGGCTTTCAGCCATCCAAGCAGTTGCTGATACCGGCTGCACGCATTCTGGGACGAACTCGGGGAGCGAAGGAGGATTTCCGCAAAAAATCTTTCTTCAACGGGTTTAGCTCAGTTTACTTACGACCGGTAATGAGTAGTATGTAGCCGCAATTTTCCACCTGGAAAATTGATCTTAAAACAGGATGTCTACCTCAAGGGGTTTACGATGAACAATGCTCTGAAATTCGCCGCCCTGGCTCTGGCCGCTGCTATGGCCACTGGTTGCAGCACCGCTAACAAGGAAAGCGAAGCTCGCCTGACCGCTACCGAAGACGCCGCTGCCCGCGCCCAGGCTCGTGCTGACGAAGCCTACCGTCACGCTGACGAGGCTCTGGCCGCCGCTCAGAAAGCTCAGCAGACCGCTGACGAAGCCAACGAGCGCGCCCTGCGTATGCTGGAAAAAGCCAGCCGCAAGTAAGGCGCCCCGGCTGGAAAGGCGAATGGCAACAGTCGCCTTTCTCGGAGCAAACAAAAAGCCCGCCATCTCAGATGGCGGGCTTTTTGTTTGTCGGACCGGCCGAGCGTGCTCAGCCGGTTGGACTCACAGCGACTTGGCGGGCGCCTTGGCCACCGCACCGGGAACCACACCGGCGGGCAGATCGGCGATTTCCACTGGCAGGCCGTCCTGGCCCTGCACCACGTCACGCACCGTGGCCCAGTTCACCGCGCTGTTGGCCTGCAGCAGGTCGTCGCGCTTGATCAGCGCATTGACCACCGCGGCCTGACGGTCGATGTCGGTCGGATCGCCCTTGAGGTTGACCGGCTGATGGGCTTCCAGGTAGAGCTTGCCCTGGCTGACCCCGAACTTGTAGGGCTCGTCGATGATCCGCACCGGGGTACCGACTGGCAGCATGCTCACCAGTTCGGTGACGTTGAAGTTGTACATGCGGAAGCAGCCGTGGCTGACCTGCATGCCGATGCCGAACTTCTTGTCCGAGCCGTGGATGAGATAGCCCGGCAGGGTCAGGCGGATCTTGTAGGGGCCCAGGGGATTGTCCGGGCCGGGCGGCACCACCTTGGGCAGCGGATCGCCTTCGGCGGCATGCTCGGCACGAATGGACTCCGGCGGATACCAGGCTGGATCCTTGATCTTGTCCACCACCTTGGCCACCCCGACCGGCGAGCCCCAGCCATCACGGCCAATACCCAGCGGGTAGGTGAACACCGAATGACCACCCTTGGGGTAGTAGTACATGCGGTATTCGGCGATGTTGATGACGATGCCTTCGCGCGGTCCGGGCGGCAGGATGAAGCGCGTCGGCAGGACGATCTCGGTACCGGCGCCGGGCAGCCAGGCGTCGACGCCTGGATTGGCCGCCACCATCTCGGTGTAGCCCAGGTCGTACTTCTGGCCGAGGTCGGCGAAGGTGTCTTCGTAGGCGGCCTTGATGACCTGAACCTCGCCGACCACGTCTTCACCGGGTGGCGGCAGCGGCAACTCCAATGCCTGCGCCGTACCCGCGCTCAACAGACCAAACAGCGAGAGGGAACCGACCAGGGTCGAAACGCGCGCGGGCATGGGATGAATCCTTGCAAGGAGCAATAAGGTGACGGCGCGAATTGTACACGGCTCGCCCCGCGTCCGGCAGAGCCTCAAAAAGCCTGTAACGGATTGGGCAGCCCCCGTTTGGCGCCTTGCAACCGCTGCAGGCAGGCCGGGCACAAGGTCTTGAGCGCCAGTCCACGGCGATCCAGCGGGTGCAGTCGCGGCCGCGCCGGCAACAGGGTGCCGCACAGGGTCCGGTCGGTGGGCGAGCCCAGCTCCAGCTGCCGGGCGACGATATGGACCCGGCCCTCGCGGCAGGCGAACAGGTCGAGCTGGGCATCGGGCTGGATCAGCTGATAGCCGTGCATGGACCGGGAAAGGCGGGACATCGGGATACTCCAGGGGCGGTTCCGCCGGGCGGTCGATTGGCCGGACCGGCGGGGCGCGCAACCTTAGCGGAAAGCCCCTTCGGGGAAAAGTCCGACGTTCAGTCGCGCAGCAGTGGCTGCAGGTGCGGCCAGGCGTTTTCCAGCAGCCGTTGCTGGGCATTGGCCTGGGGATGAATGCCGTCCGGCTGCATGAAGGCCGGATCGCCCCCTACCCCTTCGAGCAGGAAGGGCACCAGGGCCACTTGCTGGGCCTTGGCCACGTCCGTGTAGACCTGGGCGAAGCCGTCGGTATAGCGCGGCCCATAGTTGGGTGGCAGGCGCATGCCCAGGAGCAGGACACGGGCGCCCTTGGCCTTGGCCTGCTCCACCAGGGCGGTGAGGTTGCGCTCGATCTGGGCCAGCGGCTGGCCGCGCAGCCCGTCGTTGCCGCCCAGCTCGATGGCCACGACCTCAGGCCGATGGTCGGCCAGCAGGGGTGGCAGCCGTGCCAGGCCTCCAGCCGTGGTATCACCGCTGATGGAGGCGTTCACTACCTGGTAATCGATCTTCTGCTCCTGCAGGCGCTGCTCCAGCAGCCGTACCCATCCCTGGCCATCGGCCAGGCCGTAGCCGGCACTGATGCTGTCACCCACCACCAGCAGGGTGCGCGCCATGGCCAGCGGCGTCAGGGTCAGGCACAGCAGGGCCAGTAGCCAGGCAATGCCTTGGCGCAAAGGCGCTCTGGACTTCGCGCGGCTTTTTGACTCTAACTCGCCACAGCCGCCCGTTTGCGGGCCCCTCGAATACGGCATCGGATACCTCATGAGCGAAGTCATTTTGCTGGCACGAGACCTTAGCAAGGTCGTCACGGGCGCGGAAGGTGCGCTACCGATCCTCCAGGCGCTGGATCTGGAACTGGAAGCCGGCGACAGTTTGGCCATCGTCGGCAGCTCGGGTTCCGGCAAGTCCACCCTGCTCGGGCTGCTGGCCGGTCTCGACCTGCCCAGCAGCGGGGAGGTCCATCTCGCCGGCCAGCGCCTGGACACCCTCGACGAAGACGCCCGAGCCCGCCTGCGCGCGGAACGGGTGGGCTTCGTCTTCCAGTCCTTCCAGTTGCTGGACAGCCTCACCGCCCTGGAAAACGTCATGCTGCCCCTGGAACTGGAGGGCGCGCGCCAGGCCCGTGAGCAGGCAATGGCCCTGCTGGAGCGGGTCGGCCTGGGTGAGCGCCTGCGTCACTATCCTCGCCAGCTCTCCGGCGGCGAGCAGCAGCGGGTCGCCCTGGCACGGGCCTTCGCCCCGCGGCCGAGCATTCTCTTCGCCGACGAACCCACCGGCAATCTCGACAGCCGCACCGGCGGCCACATCAGTGACCTGCTGTTCGAGCTCAACCGGGAACAGGGTACGACGCTGGTGCTGGTGACCCATGACGAGCGCCTGGCCGCCCGTTGCGCCCGCCAGTTGCGCCTGGAAGGCGGTCGGCGGGTCGCGGCATGAACAGGACCGGTCTGCCGCTGGCGCGGCTGTTCCTCCTGGCCTGGCGCCAGAGTCTGCGCGAGATTCGTGCCGGCGAGATCCGCATGCTCTGCCTGGCCCTGGTGGTGGCCGTCGCGTCCAGTGTCGCCATCGGCTACTTCACCGCCCGCCTGGGCGCCGGCATGGAGAATCGTGCCAGCGAATTCCTCGCCGCCGACCTGGTGCTGCTGGGCAGCGAACCGGCGCGGCCGGAGCAGGTGGACGCTGGCCTGCAACTGGGCCTCGAACACAGTCGCACGCTCAATTTCAGCACCATGGCCGCGGGTGCCGAAGCCTTGCAACTGGCCAGCGTCAAGGCGGTCCAGGCGAATTTCCCGCTGCGCGGGGAGATGCGCAGCGCTACGGTACCGGACGCTCCCGACCAGCCGGGTGGCGCTCCCGCTCCTGGGGAAGCCTGGGTCGAACCACGCCTGCTGCTGGCCCTGGACGCCAAGGTCGGCGACCGTCTCGACATCGGGCGCAAGCCCCTCACCATCTCCCGGGTACTCACCTATGAACCGGACCGCGCCGGTGACTTCTACAGCCTGACACCACGGGTGCTGATCAATCTCGACGACGTCGCCGCTACCGGCGTCATCCAGCCCGGCAGCCGGGTGCGCTACCGCGAACTCTGGCGGGGCGAGCCTCAGGCCCTGGCCGCCTACCGCCAGGCCCTCACGCCGGACCTTGCCGCCAACCAGCGTTTCGAGGGACCCGGCGATGGCAATCGCCAGCTGGGCAACGCCCTGGAGCGTGCCCAGCGTTATCTCGGCCTGGCCAGCCTGGTGGCAGTGGTGCTGGCCGGTGTGGCCGTGGCGCTGTCGGCCAATCGCTTCGCCACCCGGCGCTTCGACGCCAGCGCCCTGCTGCGCTGCCTGGGCCTGACCCGGCGCGACGCCTTGGTGCTCTATGGCCTGCAACTGGGACTGCTGGGGCTGGCCGCGAGCCTGCTCGGCGCCCTGCTGGGCTGGCTGGCGCAGCTGGTGCTGTTCCAGCTCCTCCACGGTCTCCTGCCAGCACGGCTGCCGCCGGCCGGCATTGGTCCGGCACTCGCGGGCATGGGTACCGGACTGGTCGCCCTGGCTGGCTTCGCCCTGCCACCCCTGGCGGCCCTCGGCCGGGTACCGCCCTTGCGGGTACTGCGCAGCGATCTGCAACCGGTGCCCCTGCGGACCTGGCTGGTCTATGGCTGCGCCCTGCTCGCCCTGGGGCTGATCATGTGGCGGCTGTCGCTGGACCTGCGCCTGACCCTGGCGCTGCTGGTGGGCGGCCTGGTAGCCGGCCTGCTGTTCGGCAGCCTGCTCTACCTGGCGTTGCGCCTGCTGCGGCGAGGATTGCAGGGTGCGCCCCTGGCCTGGCGCCTGGGCCTGGGTCAACTGCTGCGCCATCCGCTGGCGGCAGTGGGCCAGACCCTGGCCTTCGGCCTGATCCTGCTGGCCATGAGCCTGGTGGTGCTGCTGCGGGGCGAGTTGCTGGAGCGCTGGCAGGCGCAATTGCCGGCCGAGGCGCCCAATCACTTCGCCCTCAATGTGCTGCCGGACGAGCGCCAGGCCTTCGCCACGGCGGTGAGCAAGCTCTCGCCCCATGCCAGTCCGCTCTACCCCATCGTCCAGGGCCGCCTGGTCAGCGTGAAGGGGCATCCGGCCCAGGAAGGCCTGGAGGACGACTCCCGCGGTGGGCGCGCCACCCGACGCGATCTCAACCTGACCTGGTCGGCGCAGTTGCCGGAAGGCAACCGCCTGGAAGCCGGCCAGTGGTGGGATACCCTGCCCGCCGGCGACCTGCCCGGCGTCTCGCTGGAAAGCGAGCTGGCGCGCAGCCTTGGCGTCGGCCTGGGTGACACCCTGGGCTTCGTCATCGGTGATCGCCAGATCGAGGCACGCGTCACTAGCCTGCGGCAGGTGGGTTGGGACAACTTCCAGCCCAACTTCTTCGTCATCTTCGCCCCGGGTGCCCTGGAAGGCGTGCCTTTCACCTACCTGGGCAGCTTCTACCTGCCGCCGGGCCATGACCGCGAGTTGCTGGCCCTGGCCCGACAGTTCCCGGCGGTGACCCTGCTGCCCATCGACGCCCTGCTGGACCAGCTGCGCAGTATCCTGCGCCAGGTCAGCGTGGCGGTGGAGTTCGTGCTGCTCTTCGTGCTGGCTGCCGGCATTGCCGTGCTGCTGGCCGGCTTGCAGGCGACCCTGGACGAGCGCATCCGCCAGGGCGCCCTCCTGCGTGCGCTGGGTGCGCGACGAGAGCTGCTGCAACGGGCGCGGCGAACCGAATTCATCCTGCTCGGTGGCACCAGCGGCTTGCTCGCGGCGCTTGGTTGCGAGATCGTCAGCGCCCTGCTCTACCGGCTGGCCTTCGACCTGGACTGGCAACCCCACCCCTGGCTGCTGCTCCTGCCGGTGCTGGGCGCCTTGCTGGTCGGCGCGGCCGGACTGCTGGGCACGCGGCGGGCCATCACCGCCAGTCCGTTACTGATCCTGAGAGAAAGCTGATCCATGAGTCGTTACCGTCCGCCGCGCACCGCCGGCACGCCCCTGATCACCGCCGCTGGCGAGGCGCGCCTGCGCGCCGAACTCCACGAGTTGTGGAACGTGCGCCGGCCCCAGGTCACCCAGGCGGTGAGCGAGGCGGCCGCGCTGGGCGACCGTTCGGAAAACGCCGAGTACATCTACGGCAAGAAGATGCTGCGCGAGATCGACAGCCGGGTGCGCTTTTTGCGCAAGCGCCTGGAGAATCTCAAGGTGATTCGCGACCGCCCTGCCGACCCGACCAAGGTCTATTTCGGCGCCTGGGTCACCCTGGAAGACGACGACGGCGCCGAAAAGCGCTACCGCATCGTCGGCCCGGACGAACTGGACCTCAGGCAGAACCTCATCAGCATCGACTCGCCCTTGGCGCGGGCGCTGGTGGGCAAGGCGCTGGACGCGGAAGTCCGGCTGGAGACGCCAGCCGGTGACCAGCGCTGGTATATCGTCGAGATCACCTACCCCGACGACTGACGACTCAACGGCGTCGGGTAATCACGCCCTGCCGCGCTACCCGGGTCAGTTCCCGCACCAGGGGTTCGAGACCGGCCTGGCCCGGTGACTGCACCACGGCGAAGTCGAAGCTGTCATCGCCGAAGAGACGCAACTGCTCGGCCTGGTTGGCGAAGCGAATCTGCAGGGTGCGGCTGTGGGGCCAGCGCTTGGGCCAGCCTTCGAGATAGCGCAGCAGCGTAGGCTGGTCGGGACCGCCGAGCAGAATGGTGGGATGACAGGCGAGCCTGCCCTGGGTGAGCGGGGTAAGGCGTAGCGGGAGAGGAAGCATGGACGAAATTCCGCCTCGTAGATCCAGCTGGGCGGTAGTACGAGGCCTGTTCCGTCCAGCGCTTTAGCGGTATTTGGGAGCGCCCCGCAAGTTGCTGTTTAAATCGGCGCAGGATCATCCTAGGGAGGCCTCGGCTGCCCTGTCAAGCGGGTCTCAACCGTCCTTATGCCCAGTCTCTTCAGGGCTTGCCGCCGCCACGGCCGGCGCCTCGAGACGCGCCCGTTCACGACTGAAAGCCACCCGGTACTTGTTGACGCTGGCAACATAGTTGACCACCCCGATGCCCACTTCCTCGGCGGCGATGCGTTCGACCTGGAAGAACCAGCGATCACCATCCAGCCCCTGCTTACGCGCCTTGGCCCGCAGTGCCTGGACGCGCTCCGGCCCCAGGTTGTAGGCCGCCAGGGTAAAGGCACGGCGCTCGCGCTCGGTCAGCCTGGGACTGGAGAAGAATTCCCGGCGCAGGCGTGCCAGATAGCGGGTGGCGGCCTTGACGTTGTCCTCGGCGGAATGAAGGCTGCGCACCCCGACACTGCGCGCCGCCCGTGGCGTGATCTGCAGCAGTCCGGCGGCGCGTCCGGCGCCGCGGGCGTGGGGATCGAGACCGGATTCCTTGTAGGCCATGGCGGCCAGGGTCAGCCAGTCGAAGTCGTAGGCCTTGGCATAGCGCTGCAGCAATGGCCGGACCCTGGCCAGCCGCTTGCGGTCATGGGCCTGCAGCGGATCGCGTACCTGGTAGCGGCGTGCATAGGCCTGGCGAAAGGCCTTGTCGTCGTCCCGCGCCACGGGTTGCCGAGCGAAGGCCCGGACCCGCTCGGCGAGCTGGTGCGCCGGGGCGCGTAGATACCAGAGCTGGGCCTGGTCATGCGCCACCACCAGGCGGTCGGCCACCCGCAGTCGGGACAGCACCCGCGCCCAACGATGAGCCAGGCCGGATTCGACGACGGTGAGCGGGTAGATACCAGCCTGGGTCAGCTCCAGGACATCTTCCACCGCCAGGGTCGGATCGGCCCACTCGACCTGTACCGGCCGCAGCCTACGCTTCTCCAGCTGGGCGTTGAGCCGCGCCAGGGCCGGCCCGGCGGCACTGCCCTGGGGCAGCACGATTCGACGGCCCGCCAGCTGTTCCAAATGGCGTGGCAGACGCTGACCACGCCCACTCACCACCACCAGGCTGGTGGGTGCTGCCACCGACGCGGCGATCAGCGCCGAATGCGGTGGTGGCAGCAGGGTTTCGCCCGGCGCCACCAGATCGCCCTCGCCTCTTTGCAGCGCTGGCAGCAGATCGTCCTTGGCCTTGGGGACGAAGACCAGCCGTAGCGGCCGGCCACCAGGCTGGTGCTGCAAATAACGAGCGAAGGCCTCCAGCCGCCGATACTCGACGCCCAGCGCCTGGCCGTTCCATTCGCCGGAGCTGTGCCGGCTCTGGTTGACCAGGACGCGCAATTCCCCGGCGCGCTCGATGGTGGCCAGGTCGCGCGCCGCGACATGGCGCGGCGCTTCCGGTGGCAAGGCGCCCAACCGGGCCTGGACGGAGCAGGCGAGCAGGCAGCCGAGGATGGCAAGGGTGAATCGAAACGGCATCCAGGACTCCTGACCTGGCCGGGACAGCGCCGATAGCACCCGGACTACGGATAGAATGAAGAAACAAAGTCTGTAGAAGGCCCGCACCATGCAATTGATCGACATCGGCGTCAACCTCACCCATCCCAGTCTGCTCAAGGAGGTGGACGCGGTGATCGAGCGAGCCCAGGCCGCCGGGGTGATGCAGCTGGTGCTCACCGGTACCACGCTGGAGGACAGCGAGAACGCCCTCAACCTCTGCCTGCGCCTGGACGCGGGCGAAGCCCTGTTCAGCACTGCGGGCGTCCATCCCCACGAAGCCTCGACCTGGAACGCAGCCGCCGCCAAGACCCTGCGCGACCTGGCCAGCCAGCCCAAGGTGCGTGCCCTGGGCGAATGTGGGTTGGACTTCAATCGCGATTTCACCCCGCGACCGCAGCAGGAGCGCTGCTTCGAGGAACAGCTGGCGCTAGCCGCCGAATTGCGCCGGCCCGTGTTTCTCCACGAGCGCGACGCCAGCGAGCGAATGCTGGCCATCCTGCGCGACTATCGCGACCACCTGCCGGCGGCGGTGGTCCACTGCTTCACCGGCGAACGCAAGGCGCTCTACGGCTACCTGGATCTCGACCTGCACCTGGGTATCACCGGCTGGATCTGCGACGAACGCCGCGGCCTGCACCTGCACGAGCTGGTCGGACAGATCCCGGTCGGCCGACTGATGCTGGAAACCGATGCGCCCTACCTGTTGCCACGCACCCTCAGACCCAAGCCGCGCCATGGCCACAACGAACCGGCTTTCCTGCCGGAAATCCTGCGCACCGTGGCCCGTCTGCGCCAGGAAACACCTGAACAGACTGCCCTGCACACCACCGCTACCGCCCGGGCCTTCTTCGAGCTGCCGGAGATCATCGTGCCAGAGCGGGATGAGGAATTCAGATATGTACGGGGTGCCGCTGCGCTAAAGTCGGGGCCGCGCGGGCCGTTAAACTCAGGGCTTGTTCCACGGCGTCGCCTTCCTCTGGCAGGACGTTGACGCCAGTCAAGATCCGGGTTGTGCCAGCCTGCCAGGCTGTGCGGCCCCGCCGACTGGATGCCCCCTATGTTTGCCTGGCTGCGTGATATCTCCCTCAAATACAAGTTCTGGGCGGTCAATGCCGTCGCCTTCGTCACCAGCCTGCTGCTGGTGCTGTTCGCCATGCAGCTGGAAGTCTCCGGTCGCGCTGAACAGCTCAAGGCGGTCAAGACCGCCGTGGGTGACGCGGCCGCCCATCTGAGCGCCCCGACCTTCGGTGAAGTCTTCCTCGCCCGCGCCCCGGAATACGCCTTGGCCGTAGGCGTGCTGATGCTGGTGCTGCTGGTGGCCTCGCAGCTCTTGATCCGCTTCATCCTCGGCAATCTGCAGCGCCTCAAGGACACCATGCTGCGGGTGGAGCGCGAGGGCGACCTCACCGCGCGGGTCGAGGTCCGCGGGCGCGACGAGGTCGGGCAGATGACCCAGGCCTTCAACGCCATGCAGGACAGCTACACCCGCGTCGTCGGTACCGTGGCTGCCAGCGCCTCGCGCCTGGACGAGGGCGCCGGGCGCCTGGCCAGCGGCATGCAGGGCGTCCGCGGCGGCATGCAGGATCAACAGCACGAGACCGATCAGGCCGCCACTGCCATCAACGAGATGAGCGCCACCGTGCAGCAGATCGCCGAACACGCCGCCGGTACTCGCGACCAGTCCCAGGAAGCCGATCGCCTGGCCGGGGCGGGTCAGCAGGCGGTGGATCGCGTCAGCCATTCCATCGCCGGCCTCTCCCAGGGCGTGCAGCAGACCGCGGTGATGATCCAGGAGCTGGCCGAGAACAGCGAACGCATCACCAGCGTGGTCAATGTCATTCACGGTATCGCCGAGCAGACCAACCTGCTGGCGCTCAACGCCGCCATCGAAGCCGCTCGCGCCGGCGAGGCCGGCCGTGGCTTCGCCGTGGTGGCCGACGAGGTGCGCAACCTGGCCAAGCGCGTCCAGGGTTCCACCGACGAGATCACCCGCATGGTCGACGGTCTTCAGGCCGGTACCCGCGATGCCGTGGAATTCATGCGCGAGAGTTCGCTCAAGGCCGACGACTGCGTGGTGCAGGCCGGCGCCGCTGGGCAGGCCCTGGCCGACATTACCGCTGCCGTGACCCTGATGCGCGACAGCAACACCCAGATCGCCGTTGCCGCGGAACAGCAAGCCCAGGTGGCGGAAGAGATGAGCAGGTCGGTTGTAGGCATCCGCGATGTCACGGAAAGGACCATGCTGCTGACGCAGGAGTCGGCCAGCACCAGCACGGAACTGGCCGCCCTCGCAGGAACCCTGAATCAGGCGATCCGCCAGTTGCGCCTATAGCCTCCATAGCGAGAGCGCATTCGCACGGTTGCCCGACAGGCGGCAAGATGCCCGCACGTTTTCGGAGAACCGTCATGCGCTCGGTCACTACCCTCACTTCTGCCGTTCTGCTCTTGCTTGGCCTGGGCTGCATCGCCCAGGCCCTGGGCAACCCCCATCCGCAACCGCTGATCCTGGCGGCCGTCGTCTGCCTAGTGGCCTTCGCGCTGCAAGAGCCTGACGCCCTCCCCGCACCTCAGTCACTGCGCGCCTGACGGCCACGCAGCTGACGCTTCAGCTGCTTCAAGGCGTTCGCCAGTGCGACCGGATCGCTCGGCCGGTTAGCATAGCGTTGCGCCTGGAATTCCTGGGAAAAAGCCGTAATGGCCTCTCGGGCTGCTGGCAGCTCCGCCATCGCCCGACCGGCGAAGGAGCCGGCCGGTTCACCACTGCGCCGTCTCACCCCCTGGCGCGCCAGTAGGCGCTCGAACTGGCCGAAGCGCGCCAGCAGCGGATCTCGCGTCCGCTGCCAGGGCTTGAGCACCAGGAGCGCCATCACCCCGAGTACGCCCAGCACCAGCAGTGCCAACAGCAGCCCCAGCCGTTGCAGCGAACCCTCACCGAGCAGGCGCTTGAACAACTCGCCCTGGGTATCTTCCTGGTAGTTGAGCACCCAGCGCTGCCAGCCGTAGTTGATGCGATCCCAGCCGAGCCGCAGGCCGTTGAGCCAGGCCAGGTCGCGGTAGCGATTGGCGGCGAAGGGATCGTCGGCGAGAAATTCGTTGGCCGCGCCCTGGGCCGCCAGGGCTTCCTGCAGGCCGCGTTCGATCCGCTCGGGCGCCACCTGGGCGGTGGGATCGACACTGATCCAGCCGCGCGCCGGTAGCCAGTATTCCACCCAAGCGTGGGCATCGAATTGCTGCACCAGCAGATAGCCGCCCGCGGTGTTGAATTCACCACCCTGATAGCCGGCCACCACTCGCGCTGGAATGCCGGCAACCCGCAGGGCGAAGGTCATGGCGCCGGCATAGTGGGCGCAGAAGCCGCGACGATTGTCGAAGAGGAAGGCATCGATGGCATCCACGCTCGCCGTGGGTGGTTGCAGGGTATAGACGAAGGGCTGCTGGCGAAAATAGGCCAGGATCGCCTGGGCCAGGGCGTCGGGCGTCGGCTCGCGCGCCTTGAGCTGGGCCACCCAGGCTCGGGTGCGCGGCTCGCCCCCGCTGGGCACCTGCAGGGCCCGGCGCTGGCTGGAGGCTGAGAGCCGGTCCGGCTCACGGCGGGCCTGGGGCCAGCTGCTCGCGCGATAGAGCAGCGCCTGGTCCACCGGACGGCGGCGCTGCAGATGGAAGTCGCTGGCCAGGCGTACGTCGCGCTGATCGGTGCGCGCCACGTCCAGGCCATAGAGCCAGGGCCGACCGCTCGGCTCCATCACCACCTGATAGTCCAGCCGGGGTCCGACGGGCGTCCAGGCCGGTTCCGGACTCCAGGCCGTGTCCGGGTCGACCGACCAGCGCGTACCATCGAAGCGTTCATAGGTGGTGGCGCGCCAGTAGAGGTCACGCTGGGCCGGCCGCTCGCCGTCGAAGCTCACCCTGAACACCCGCTCGGCGGACTGCGACAGCTGGGCGATCTCGCCGGGCGCCATGCTGTCGCCCAGCCCAGTGCGCGCCTGGTCGCCCGGTTGCGGCAGTGACCACAGCGGGCCGATACGGGGAAACACCAGGAACAGCAGCAGCATCAGGGGTACCGCCTGGAGCAACAGCGTGCCGGCGACCTTGAGGGTCGCCAGCGGACGGCTGGCCAGGGCACTCTGCTGCAGGCCGATCAGCGCCGCCACCAGGGCGGTCACCGGCAGCAGGCTGTAGAGCGCGGCGAGCAGGCCGTCTTCGAACAGGTAGGCGATCACCACGGCGAAAAAGCCCAGGTAGATGACCACCAGGGCATCGCGACGGCTGTGCATCTCGATCAGCTTGAGGGCGAAGGTCACCAGCAGCAGGACGGCACCCGCGTCCAGACCGATGAAGGACCCGCGCGACAGCCAGATACCGCCCATGGTCAGCAGCAGCAGGCCGCCCTTTTCCAGACGGGTGGGCGCGCGAACCTTCATGCGGAACAGCAGCACCCGCCAGCCGGCGCAAAAGCCCCAGAGCAGCCCGACCCAGGGCGGCAGATGGGTGAGATGCGGCAGGATCACCAGGGCCTGGGCCACCAGCAGCCAGACCAGGGCGATGCGCGGAATGGGTTGCGGCACGGCGGTGCTCATGCCGGCCGCCCGAACAGGGCCAGGGCCTGCAGGGCCGCATCGCGGTGAGGCTCACCGGTGGCCGGACTCAGCTCCACGCCGGGCAGGCGCAGGCCGAAGCCCAGCTGACGGCTACTGCAGTCCAGCACCGCCTGGCACAGCCAGGATAGCCGCGTCTCGGTATCGCCATCGAGTACGGTGAAATCCAGCCAGAGTTCGCTGCCGGCCAGGGCGGTGAAGTCTTTCACCAGCAGCCCCTGCCCGCGAGAAAAGGCCTTCCAGTCCAGCCGCCGCCGTGAATCGCCGGGCTGATAGGGCCGCAGCCCCTGGAAGTCGTCGGCGCCCTGCCCCGTCTGGCGCTGGCCTTCCTCGCTACCGGCATCCTGGCCACTGCGCAGCGGCGTCGTGGTCGCCAGCGGCTGCGGATAGACCAGGGCGCGCACGTCCAGGTCGAGCCAGCTCCAGGCGACGAACAGGCCGAGCGGGAAACGGCTCTCCACCCGCATCCGCGCGGGCCTGAGCCAGCCGCGCGTCGGCGCCGGATGGAACACCTGCAGGGCGACGCTCTCCCCGGCGGGCACATCGCTGAGGATCAGGGGCTCGCCATGCCAGCCCAGGCCGATGCCCTGGTGTGCCCGACGGTCGCTTTCCAGGCGCAGGCGAAACCCGGCCGCCTCTCCGGCGAACACCGGGCCGGCCCCGCCACCGGCCAGTTGCAGGCCGGCCAGGTTGCGATAGGTATGCAACATGGCCACCAGCGCCAGGGAAAACAGCAGGAAGGTCAGGCCATAGGCCAGGCTGTTCTGGTAATTGATGCCAGCCAGCAGCATCAGCAGCAGGGCAATGGCGAAGGCGCCACCCTGGCGGGTGGGCAGAATGAAGATGCGTCGCTGATCGAGGGTGATGCGATTGGCTGGCGGAATCCGCCGGGCCAGCCAACCGTCTCGATAGCGCTGCCAGGCGCCGCCGGTCACAGCGCCGGGACTTCGCGCAGCAGCCACTGCACCAGGGCGCCGCCGCCATGCCCGGCAGGATCGGCGATGTCGCGCAGGCGATGCCCGGCCACCGCCGGCAGCACCGTCTGGACATCCTCGGGCAGCACGTGGTCACGGCCCGCCAGCAAGGCCCAGGCTCGGGCCGCGGCCAGCAGGGCCAGGCTGCCGCGGGGTGACAGGCCGAGCGCGAAAGAGGTCTGGGTGCGGGTGGCCTCCACCAGGCGCAGCACATAGTCCACCACCGCCTCGCTGGCATGGATGCGCGGCACCTCGGTCTGGATCAGCCGCAGCTGGGCATGATCCAGCAGTGGCTCCAGGCGCGGCAGCTGCTCGCGCCCGGAACCGCCAAGCAGCAGGGCGCGTTCCGCGGCGCGGCCGGGATAACCGAGCGACAGCCGCATCAGGAAGCGGTCGAGCTGGGATTCCGGCAGGGCGAAGGTGCCGCCCTGGGAAACCGGGTTCTGGGTAGCGATGACGAAGAAGGGCTCGGGCAACGGCCGGGTGGCGCCCTCGATGGTCACCTGCCCCTCCTCCATGGCTTCGAGCAGTGCGCTCTGGCTCTTGGGCGTGGCCCGGTTGATCTCGTCGGCCAGTAGCAGCTCGGCGAACACCGGGCCGGGATGGAAGACGAACTGACCGCTGTCGCGATCGAACACCGAGGTGCCGAGGATATCGCCGGGCAAGAGGTCCGAGGTGAACTGGATACGCTGGAAGGACAGCCCCAGCACCTTGGCCAGGGCATGGCTGAGGGTGGTCTTGCCCATGCCGGGCAGGTCCTCGATCAGCAGATGCCCCCGCGCCAGCAGGCAGGCCAATGCCAGCCTGACCTGGGTTTCCTTGCCCAACAAAACGCCGTCTACCGCCTTGAGACAGGCGTTCAACCTATCGTGCATGCCCTGAGGTCTCTCGCCTTGCGCCGACGCGGGAAGGCGTCGGCCTGCAGAACGAGAATAGCAGCACCTTTTGCCGGTAGCCGCGCCCGGGAGATTTAACGCTTATTTCAGGGTGGCGAGGATCTCTTCCACGGCGCGTGCCGGATCGGCCGCCCGGGCGATGGGACGGCCGATCACCAGGTAGTCGGAGCCGGCATCCAGCGCCTCGCGCGGGGTAAGGATGCGGCGCTGATCGTCCAGGGCGCTGCCGGCCGGGCGAATACCAGGGGTGACCAGTTGCAGCGCTGGTTGCGCGGCCTTGAGCGCCGACGCCTCCTGGGCCGAACAGACCAAGCCGTCCATTCCCGCGCGGGCGGCGAGGCCAGCCAGACGCAGGACCTGTTCCTGGGGATCCACGTCCAGACCGATGTCGGCCAGGTCCTCACGCTCCATGCTGGTCAGCACGGTGACACCGATCAGCAGCGGCTTGGGTCCGCTGAAGGCCTCCAGGGTCTCGCGACAGGCGGTCATCATGCGCAGGCCACCTGAGCAGTGGACGTTGACCATCCACACGCCCATCTCCGCGGCAGCCTTGACCGCCATGGCGGTGGTGTTGGGAATGTCGTGGAATTTCAGGTCGAGAAACACCTCGAAACCGCGTGTGCGCAAGGCCTCCACCACACCGGCGGCGCTGGCGGTGAACAGCTCCTTGCCAACCTTGACCCGGCAGGTGGCGGGGTCGAGCCGGTCGGCCAGCGCCAGGGCGGCGGACGACGAGGGGAAATCCAGGGCGACGATGATGGGAGACTGGCAGGCGGACATGGGGGCTCTCGGCAAAACGGCAAAGGCCGGCATTTTCGCAGAAAAGCGCCGCGCGGGCACTTGGCAGCTGCCCGACACGGGCCTTGGTCAGTCAACTGGGCCTGAGCAACCGCTCGCGCAGCCAGTTGCCCGCTGGCCCCAGTGCTCGTCGCCGTGACCAGACCACATCCACCGCCACCCGCTGCGGCCAGCCTGGCACGGCCAGTTCCACCAGACGGTCCTGGCCAAAGGTCTTCACCAACCAGAGCGGCAGCTCGGCCCAGCCGAAGCCTTGCACCGCCATGTCCAGCAGCAGCAGGTAGTCCGGCGCCGACCAGCAGCGCCCCCGGGTGTCCGGCAGACGGCAGACCTGCTGGGAGGATTCGGTCACGGTGCTAAGGCGCAACAGGCGATAGGGCGCGAGGTCGGCAGTGGTGACCCGCGGCAGTTCCGCCAGCGGGTGATCGGCAGCCACGTACAGGCCAAAGGTCACCAGGCCATCCAGGGTCGCCGCCTCGATATCCGCCGGGTACGGCGGCTGACCCGCCAGCAGGCCCAGGTCCGCCCGCCCCTGCACCAGGTTGAGCACATCGGCGTCCTCGGCGATCAGGCATTCGAATTCGAGATCCGGATAACGCTGGTCCAGCTCGGTCAGGAGCGCCTCATAGCGGGTGGGCTGGTAGGTATCGGAAATCACCAGCGTCAGGCGTGGCTCCACGCCGGCCGCGAGCTGGGTGGCGCGATTGGCCAGGCGGTCGTGGGCGGAAAGCACGGCACGCGCCTGATCGAGGAGCTGCTCGCCCGCCGCCGTAAGCAGGGGATAACGGCCCTGCCGGTCGAACAGCACCACTCCCAATTCATCTTCCAGCCGGGCAATGCTCTCGCTGATGCTGGACTGGCGCTTGCCCAGGACGCGTCCGGCCGCGCTGAAAGAGCCCGAGGCAGCAGCTTCGACGAAGGCCTCCAAGGCCTCGGCATTGGGATACATATCGGCTCCGCCTATGGACACCACTTTGATCCCCCTAGCTTAGCCGATGAGACTGAAGGCCTGTCCATTGCGGAGTAGCCTCATGTCCATCCAGCTCACCCAGCGTCCCGCCAGTGCCCGCGTACTGCACGCCTTGCTCTTCGAAGGGATGGCCGTGCTGCTCGCCACTCCGACCCTGGCCTGGCTGCTGGATCGCCTCCTCGGGCACATGGGCCTGCTTACCGCTGCCTTTTCCGCCATCGCCATGATCTGGAACCTGGTCTTCAACCTGGGCTTCGATCGACTGCAGCAACGCCTGGGCTTCACCCGTGGCCTGGGTGTGCGCCTGCTGCATGCCCTGGGCTTCGAGGGTGGATTGATCGTGGTGCTGGTGCCGCTGGCCGCCTGGTGGCTGTCCATCAGCCTGTGGCAGGCCCTGCTGCTGGACCTGGGGCTGATCCTGTTCTTCCTGCCCTATACCCTGGCGTTCAACTGGCTCTACGACCTGGGTTATGCCGCCTGGCTCAAACGCACGAGCGTAGCCTGCCGGGCGCACTGATAAGCTCTCCTGTGGTCGAAACTTTACAGCCACTCAAGGAGAAGACAGATGCCCTGGTATGCCTGGTTGATCCTGCTGGTCGCCGTCGGCTCGGTGGTCGGCAGCCTGCTCATGCTCAAGGACACGGCGCGCAAGGTGCCCCTGACCGACGAACAGAAAGACAAGATTCGGCAACGCAATGCCGAGATGGATGCCAAGGAGGCCCAGGACCGCTGAAGGCAACCCTGGCTCCCAGAGAAGGCCCTGCCGCATCAGCGTGCCGCAGGGCCTTGCTTCGTCAGGACTCCAGTGGCGCCTTGGTGTTAACGTACTCCGGCACCTGCGCCAGCGGCAGGCTGCGTACCTGCTCAGCGGTGGGTCCCTGGCGCTTGGGTAGCGGCTCCAGGCGCTGCGGCTGACCGCTTTCCAGGGCGCGCTCAATGGCCGCCAGCACGCGTACGTCGCGCCAGCCCTCCTCCCCGTCCATTTCTGGCTGGCGATCCTGCAGGATGCAATCGGAAAAATAGGCCGTCTCGGCGCCGAAGTGATCCACCACCGGTGCCTTGTGCTCTTGGGTTTCGCCATCCACGGTCAGGCGATAGCCAATGGCGACCCCTTCACCGAAACCAAAGCACGGCGAGGCCTCGATCTCACCCTTGCGGCCCACCAGCTGGAAACGCTCGGTATTGGGACCACTGAAGCTGACGGTAAAACTCGCCAGCCGCTCCTCGGGGAAGCGCAGGGTCACGGCCACGGCATCCCAGGTCGTGACGTCGCGTCCTGGTGTTTGCGCACCCACCGCACTGACTTCGATGGGCTCGTCACCAAAGAGCGCCCGCACGGCATTGAGCGGATAGGGCCCCATGTCGGTGACCGGGCCAGCCCAGAAGCCACTCTGCGCCCGGTGATTGGTCGTATCGACCGGCTGGGTGAAGGTCGCGGTGAACAGGCGCGGATCACCGATCTCGCCCTTGCGCACCCGCTCGATCATCTCCACCGTGCCCGGCTCGCAATGCAGTCGATAGGCGATCATCAGCTTGGCCCCGGAGCGCTTCGCTGCCGCGTTGATCGCCTGGCATTCTTCCTCGCTGATCGCCATGGGCTTTTCCAGCAGGACGTGGATACCGGCATCCAGCGCCGGCACCGCGAATTCCAGATGACGGAAGTTGGGCGTGGCCAGGTAGATTGCATCGATCTCACCCGACGCCAGCAGGGCTGGAAACTCTTCGTAGGCATAGCTCTTGAGGCCGTACTTGGCGGCCAGATCCCGCGCCTTGATGGGATCGCCGGTGACCAGGGCGGTCATCTCGGAATTGTCTGTCTGACCAACCCCGGGCATGAAGGCGCCCTGGGAAATCCAACCACCGCCTACTACCGCATAACGAATTTTACCAGTCGCACTGGGCATGGAACGCTCCCGAATCCAGGCAGACGACGTGTCCGCCACCTGAACTGTCGGCAAGCATCCAGGCGACTAAGTTCCGGACGGGTGTTCAACAATGGCAAGCCAGCTGCAGCGGGTTAGCGTCGAAAGCGCAACTCGACCTCGGCCCCTTCGAAATCGTCGCTGCGATCCCGGCTGATGACCCGCCCGCCCAGCTCGAAACGGCCAGGGTCATCCTTGCCGCGAAACAGCTGTGGCAGCAAGTTGGCTTCGGCAACGGTGTTCTCGGCCTTCTTGGGCGCGACGCGGCGTGACGTCAGCGCCTGGGGCGCCTCGACTTCACCCGGCATGCTGAGGTCGAGAGGATGGGCTGCGGCCGGTGGCGCCTTGGGCGCGGCAGGTTTCTTGAGTTGACTGTTCTTCGCCAGGTCCCGCTTTTTCAGTGGCGGCGCGGTTAGCACGAAGGCCTTGGCTGGCAAGGGGTCCAGACGCAGGGCACGCAGGTCCGCCGCACTACCTTGCGCCGCACTTGCCACGGGTGGCGCGGCAGGTGCGGGTGCCGGAGCGGCAGCCGGCGCGGCTGGGGCCTTAGCGGTCTTTGGTGGCGCGTCGTTGTCGCAACCGACCAGCGAAAGAGCCACCGCCGTCACCATCATCGCCAGGTATGCACGCATAGGTCCACCATCAGCAAGGCAAGGCGCCTCGACCGGAGCGGCGGGCGCGACAGGAGTCAGCTACTACAACCGACCCGCCGGCCGCGAACCGGGTTCCAGAAGCGCCGCTAGGCGGCCAGGGTTTCCTGGCAGAGCTGACGAGCGAGCAGGCCGAGGGTCATCAGCGCCCGCTGGGCATCGCGCCCCCAGGGCAGACCGCAATTGAGGCGGATGCAGTGGTTGAACTGGTCGGTGTTGCTGAAGATCATGCCCGGGGCAATGCTCACCCCCTGATCCAGGGCCCGCTGGTGCAGCAGGCGGGTATCCACCCGCACCGGCAGGCTGACCCAGAGGATGAAGCCACCCTTGGGCCGACTCATCTGGGTGCCCTCGGGGAAATGCTCCTGGATCGCCAGCTGGAAAGCGGTCATGTTGCGCCGGTACTCCTGGCGGATGGCGCGCAGGTGGCGGTCGTAGCCACCGTTCTCCAGATAGGCGGAAACGCCCATCTGGGTCACGCTGCAGGCCGAATGGGTGGTGAAGGTCTGCAGTCGGCAGATGTCCTCCTGATAGGGCCCGGCCACCACCCAGCCGATACGGACGCCGGGCGACAGGGTCTTGGAAAAGCTCGAGCAGTAGATGACGCGTCCCTGCTTGTCGAGGGCCTTGAGCGCCTTGGAGCCGCTTTCGTAGGTCAGCTCCCCATAGATGTCGTCTTCGACGATGGCGATGTTGCGCTCCGCCGCCAGCCTGAGCAGCTGCTTCTGCCGCGCTTCGGGCATGCTGCCACCCAGGGGATTGCTCAGTCGCGGGGTCACCACCAGGGCCTTGACCGGCCACTGGCTCGCCGCCAGCTGTAGCGCTTCGACGCTGAGACCGGTTTCGGGATCGCAGGGAATCTCGATCACCTTGAGGCCCAGCACCTCGGCCAGCTGCAGGAGGCCATAGTAGGACGGCGACTCGGTGGCGATCAGATCGCCTGGCTTGGTCAGCACCCGCAGCGACATCTGCAGGGCATCCACGCAGCCGTGGGTGATCACCACCTCCTCCGGACTCACCACCACCCCGGCATCGCGCAGGCGGATCGCCACCTGACGGCGCAGGGGCTCAAAGCCCGGACTGTGCAGGTAGGAGAAAGCCGCGCGGGCCTGGAAGCGGGTGACCTTGGACAGTTGCTGGTGCAGCGCCCGCAGCGGCAGGTAATCGGTCTGGGGCACGGCCATGCCCAGGGGCACCACGCCTTCGCGACGCGATTCGGCCAGGACCTGACTGATGATGCCCGCGCGGGTCACCAGACTGGGCCGCTCCACCGTGGCGATGTCCGGCGTCGGCGCGGTCAGCGCCGGAGTCTGGTGCACATAGAATCCCGACTGCGGTCGGGCACGGATCAGCCCCTGGTCTTCCAGGGTGGCATAGGCCTGCAGGACACTGGCATGGCTCACGCCCAGTTGCTGACTCAGCTTGCGCACCGACGGCACCCGCTCGCCGGGCTTGTAGACCCCTGTGCGGATATCGTTCGCCAATTGCTGGGCGATGCGCTGATAGAGCAACAGGTTGGTCATGGCGTCTTCCTGGACGAGAGCGGAACAGTAGCAGGCTATTCTGGAGGTATACCGGTACAGCTAGCCTCGACCTTAACGCTTCCCTTCCCGGGGCGGCAATGTCCAAAAACGACAAGGAACCGGCGCACCCCTCTTTGACGCCAAGGGCTCTGCCGAGAGGCTTGCCGCGCCCATGAAAAAGCCCGCCAAAGGGCGGGCTCTTGGCTGGCGAAAAACCTCAGATGGCCTTTTCCAGCTCCGGGATCAGCTCGAACAGATCACCCACCAGGCCATAGTCGGCCACCTGGAAGATCGGCGCCTCCTCGTCCTTGTTGATGGCGACGATCACCTTGGAATCCTTCATGCCTGCCAGGTGCTGGATGGCACCGGAGATGCCGACGGCGATGTACAGCTGGGGGGCGACGATCTTGCCAGTCTGGCCGACCTGCATGTCGTTGGGCACGAAACCGGCGTCCACCGCGGCGCGCGAGGCACCTACCGCAGCGCCCAACTTGTCGGCCAGGGCGTAGAGGATCTTGAAGTTGTCGCCGTTCTGCAGCCCACGACCACCGGAGACCACCACCTTGGCGGCGCCCAGCTCGGGACGATCGGACTTGGCCAGCTCTTCGCCGACGAAGCTGGAAACCCCAGCGTCCTTGACCAGGCTCACGGCTTCGATGGCGGCGGAACCACCCTCGGCGGCGACCGGATCGAAACCGGTGGCGCGCACGGTGATCACCTTGACCGGCGCCGTGGAGCGCACGGTGGCGATGGCGTTACCGGCATAGATCGGCCGCTTGAAGGTGTCGGCGGATTCGACGGCGATGATCTCGGAGATCTGGTCGACGTCCAGCAGCGCGGCCACACGCGGCAGGAAGTTCTTGCCATTGGTGCTGGCGGCGGCCAGGACATGGCCATAGTTGGCGGCCAGCTCGACCACCAGCGGCGCGACGTTCTCCGGCAACTGGTGGGCATAGGCGGCGTTGTCGGCCAGGAGCACCTTGCTGACGCCAGCGATCTTGGCGGCGGCCTCGGCGACCGGCTGGGCATTCTGGCCGGCGACCAGCACATGGATGTCGCCGCCGATGGCCTGGGCCGCGGCCACGGTATTCAGGGTGGCGCCAAAGAGGTTGGCGTTGTCGTGGTCGGCAATGACGAGAATGGCCATCAGATCACCTTCGCTTCGTTCTTGAGTTTTTCGACCAGTTCGGCCACGGACTTGACCTTGATGCCCGCCTGACGGCCTGCCGGGGCTTCTACCTTGACCACCTCGTAAGAGGCGTTCACCGCCACGCCCAGGGCGTCCGGGGTCAGGGTTTCCAGCGGCTTCTTCTTGGCCTTCATGATGTTGGGCAGCGAGGCGTAGCGCGGCTCGTTCAGGCGCAGGTCGGTGGTGACCACCGCCGGCAGCTTGAGCGATACAGTCTGCAGACCGCCATCGATCTCGCGGGTCACGTTGAGGCCGTCACCCGCCTGCTCCACCTTGGAGGCGAAGGTACCCTGGGCGAAGCCAGTCAGGGCGGCCAGCATCTGGCCGGTCTGGTTGTTGTCGCTGTCGATGGCCTGCTTGCCAAGGATCACCAGCTGGGGCTGTTCCTTGTCGACCACCGCCTTGAGCAGCTTGGCCGTGGTGAGCGACGACAGCTCGGCGGTACCGGTGTCGATCAGCACGGCGCGATCGGCGCCCAGTGCCAGGGCGGTACGCAGTTGCTCCTGCGCCTGGGCCGGACCCGCGGTCACGACCACGATCTCGCTGGCGATACCCTTTTCCTTCAGGCGCACCGCTTCTTCCACGGCGATCTCGCAGAAGGGGTTCATGGACATCTTGACGTTGGCCAGGTCGACACCGCTCTGGTCGGCCTTGACGCGGACCTTGACGTTGTAGTCCACCACGCGTTTGACAGCTACGAGAACCTTCATGAATCCCTCGATTTATTCTGGTGAATAAACAGGACGCCAAGGCGGCCTTGCGTTGGACACGACCCCTGCCGATCCAACCTTGTTGCAAATCTTTCCTATGTTGACCTCCACGGCAGCAGGGGTCAACGCGACAGTCCGTCAGGGGCCAGTAACTCCCGAGTCTAACAGGCTTGCAGAAAATTTAAACAAACGTTTGAATGGGTGTCAGGGAGCACGCCGGATATAATGAAGTCTTTTGTTGCACCCCTACATAAATAACCAGATCGTGAGTTTTGCCTGAGGAGAGTGAGCCGTGGAACGCGAATACATGGAATTCGACGTGGTGATCGTCGGGGCCGGCCCCGCGGGCCTGTCCGCGGCCTGTCGCCTCAAGCAGCAGGCCGCCGAAAACGGCCAGGAAATCAGTGTGTGCGTGGTCGAGAAAGGCTCCGAGGTCGGTGCCCACATTCTCTCCGGCGCCGTCTTCGAACCCCGCGCCCTGGACGAGCTCTTTCCCAACTGGAAGGAACTGGGTGCGCCGCTTAACACTCCGGTCAAGCGCGACGACATCTACCTGCTCAAGGACGATCGCCAGGCCACCAAGGTTCCCAACTTCTTCGTGCCCAAGCCCATGCACAACGAGGGCAACTACATCATCTCCCTGGGCAATTTCTGCCGCTGGCTGGGTCAGCAGGCCGAGGCCCTGGGCGTGGAGATCTATCCGGGCTTCGCCGCCCAGGAACCGCTGATCGATGATCAGGGCGTGGTACGCGGCATCATTACCGGCGATCTGGGCGTGGATCGCGAAGGCCAGCCCAAGGACGGCGTCTACACCCCCGGCATGGAGCTGCGCGGCAAGTACACCCTGTTCGCCGAAGGCTGCCGTGGCCATCTGGGCAAACAGCTCGGCCAGAGATTCAAGCTTGGCGAGGGCGCCGATCCGCAGCACTACGGCATCGGCATCAAGGAGCTGTGGGAGATCGATCCGGCCAAGCACGAGCAGGGCCTGGTGATCCATACCTCCGGCTGGCCGCTGGACAAGGAGAATCCGGGTGGCTCCTTCCTCTATCACCTGGAAGACAACCAGGTAGTGGTCGGTCTGATCGTCGACCTGGCCTACAGCAACCCGCACCTCTCACCCTACGACGAATTCCAGCGCTACAAGCACCACCCGGTGGTGGCCCAGTACCTGGAAGGCGGCAAGCGCGTCTCCTATGGCGCCCGCGCCCTGGTCAAGGGCGGCCTAAATTCCCTGCCGAAGATGGTCTTCCCGGGCGGCGCCCTGATCGGCTGCGACCTCGGCACCCTGAACCCGGCCAAGATCAAGGGCAGCCATACCGCGATGAAGTCCGGCATGCTCGCCGCCGACGCCATCGTCACCGCCCTGGCTGCCGGTCGCGAGGGTGACGAACTCCAGGGTTACGTGGATGGCTTCAAGGGCAGCTGGGTACAGGAAGAACTCCATGCCAGCCGCAACTTCGGTCCGGCCATGCACAAGTTCGGCCCGCTGCTGGGCCCGGCCTTCGCCTTCGTCGAACACAACCTGCTGGGTGGCGCCCTGCCCTTCACCCTGCACGATCGGCGCATGGACCATACCTGCCTGAAGAAGGCCGACGAGGCGCCGCGCATCAGCTATCCCAAGCCGGACGGCAAGCTGAGCTTCGACAAGCTGTCCTCGGTATTCCTCTCCAACACCAACCACGAAGAAGACCAGCCGGTCCATCTGAAGCTGAAGGACCCGTCGATCCCCATCGCGCAGAACCTGCCGCTATATGACGAGCCGGCGCAGCGCTACTGCCCCGCCGGGGTCTACGAGGTGGTCCGGGATGGCGGCGAGCCTCGCTTCCAGATCAATGCCCAGAACTGCGTCCACTGCAAGACGTGCGACATCAAGGACCCCGCGCAGAACATCACCTGGGTGGCGCCGGAAGGCAGTGGCGGACCCAACTACCCCAACATGTAAGCTATGCAAAAGGGCCCCGAGGGGCCCTTTTGCTATCCGGCAGCCGCAACGGGAAAGAACACTCCGCGGCTCCAGAGCCCAAGCCAGGCCTTACCCTCGTAGGTGCCCTCCTCGACCCTGTCCATCAGTCGGTAGAAGACCGCCCGATTGAGCCGTGCTTCCAGCCCACCGCGCACCTGTACATAGGGTGCCGGCTGGTCATCCTGCTCGGCGAAGCGCAGCGGATGCTCGGCGCCAGCGGTGACCCGATCCCCGACGTTGGTGAGGAAATCCAGGACCTGGTCCCGGCCGCTGCCGCTCCACTCGACATCCACGGCCAGAAAGGGCACATCCTCGACCTGGATGCCCACGCACTCCACCGGCGTGACCAGCACGTAGCGCTCGGGATCGCGCCTCAGGATGGTGGAGAACAGGCGCACCATCGCTGGTCGGGTGATGGGCGTACCCTGGTGGTACCAGGTCCCATCACGGGCGATGCGCATATCGATATCGCCACAGAAGGGCGGATGCCAGAGGTCCACGGGCGGCAGCTTGCCGTCCTCGGCGACTGGCAGCTGCGCCAGCAGATTCCGCGTCACGTCAATCTGGGTCACTCCCTTCTCCTCTACCGGGTGCCCAAGCCGAGTAGACGTTGGGCATATTCATTGAGCGCCGGACCGAGCAGGTCTTCCGGACGCTCATCATAGAACGTCAAGAAGCCGCCACGGCTGCGGATCCGCGCTGTGTCCACCAGGCGGAAGGTAGCGGTCTCCACCAGCATCATCTGGACGACGCTGCGGTCGCGGCCTACTCGTCCGATATCATCCTGATCTTCCCATTCCTCCCAGGTACCGATGCGGTCATCCGCCCCGGCGAAGCGGGTGTAGAGCACATAGTGCGCGCCCAGTTGCCGGGCCTTGGCCATGGCTTCGTCGAAGCCCTCGGGCTTGTCCGCGCGCCTTACCCGCGGGAAGTATTCCACAAAGCCTTTGAAGGCCTCTTCCGCTACCACGTTCGGGCGGGCGTAGGGATGGCCCACGGGCACGAAGGCGCCCTGGGCTATGTAGATATAGGAGTCGGCCTGCAAGCGAAAGTTGTTCAGCCGCTGGGTCTTGCTGTAATCGAGCAGCCCTGCATCACGCAGGTGATATTCAACGCCGGACGCCATGTCACTGACGTTCATGCAGCCGCCCAGGCAGCTCAGCAAAACCGAAATGACCAGAAAACGCAGATTAACCATGGAACAGAGCCCCTGTCCGGCGCCAAGATGCCGTCGATACAGGGGCCTTAGCAGCTTTCGCGCCAGTTGCTAGCCGCCGATGATCTTCATCACCGTCACGCCACCGGAGAAGGCCACGTCCTGCTTGTCCCCCAGCGCCTTGACCAGCAGCCGCTGCAGGGCCGGCAGGGCCAGATGCCTGGGCTTGTCCAGCAGATCGCCGACATAGTGGCGGTTGCTGGACGACAGGCAGCCGTGCAGCCAGCCGGTGGACGACAGCCGTAGCCGCGAGCAGGTCCGGCAGAAGGGGACGCTTTCGTTGGCGATGATGCCGAAGTGACCACCCGACTCGACGCGATAGCGCAAGGCGGTGGAGTCCACCGGTGCATCGGCCTGCACATAGGCATGGCGCGAACCGATGATCTCCAGCAATTCCGCCAGTGGCACCAGCTGGTTGTTGAAGTGCACGGAATCCTTGGCCAGATGCCCCATGCGCATCAGCTCGATGAATCTGAGTTCGAAACCGCGCTTCAGGCAGTACTCCAGCAGCGGCAGCACCTGATCGAGGTTCTGGCCCCGCAGCGGTACCATGTTGAGCTTGATCTTGAGGCCCGCGGCACGCGCCGCTTCGAGCCCGGCTAATACCGTGGCCAGGTCACCACCGCGCGCCAGGCGCGGAAAGGCCTCGGCATCGAGGGTATCGAGCGAAACGTTCAGACGGCGGATGCCGTGGTCGATGAGGAAATCGAGCTTGCGCGGCAGCAGCTGGCCATTGGTGGTCAGGCTGATGTCCTTGAGGCCGAGCTGGGCGACGCGGGCAAGAAAGGGCTCCAGCCGCGGCGTGACCAGGGGTTCGCCCCCCGTGATGCGCAGACGCTCGATCCCCGCGGCATCGATGAGGTATTCCACCCCGCGAGCCATGGTGTCGGCACTGAGCTCGTCCTGCGCAGCCACGAGTCGCTTGCCGTTGGGCACGCAATACGTACAGGCATAGTTGCAGGCCGCCGTGAGGCTGATCCGCAAGTTGCGAAACGCCCTACCCTGGCGGTCAACGATCATCTTGGGAACTCCAATAAGACAAGAGAAAAGGGATGGCACGGCATCCCTTGCCTCTATCGGACCCTAGGATCGGACAGGCGTTTCGACATCTCGCTTCCGGCGGTTGCCCATGCGAACGCCGATCTCCATGAGGAACTGGAAGAAACCCTCCTGATCCTCCAGCACGTCGCGCCAGAAGGGCGAATGGTAAAGGGCCACGGCCCCGTGCACCAGCGCCCAGGCGGCGCAGTAGTGGAAATAGGGAGGCACGTCCTCGAGCTTGCCTTCGTCGATCCGGCCCTCGATCAGGCTGGTCAGCCGCTGGAAGTTGGAGGTGCGGATGCTGTGCAGCTGCTCGACCAGTTCGGGTACCTGCCGCGTCTTGACCACCTTTTCCTCGAGCCGATCGAACAACCGATAGCGCTGTGGATCGCTCATGCGGAATTCGAAATAGGCGCGGGAGAGCGCTTCGCGGTCCCGGGCGACGTTGTCCGACTGGAACAGCTCGGCAAGGTCCCGTTCGTAATCCAGCATCAACCGCAGATAGATCTCGGCCTTGGAATTGAAATGCTTGTAGATGGTGCCTTTGCCGATACCGACCGCCTCGGCGATCATCTCGACGGTGACGCTGTCTTCTCCTTCGGAGAGAAAGAGTTGCAGCGCGGTATCGAGGATTTCCTGTTCGCGGCGACGGAACTCGCGGACTTTGCGGGATTCTTTCTGCATGGCAGCCCACTTGTTGTTTTGAAAAGGGATAGGGCCTTCGAATCGTCGGTTGCCCCTCGGCATACCGGCACTTCGTCACACCTTGGGCGAGCTCCACCGAGAGTATCGGTGAACCGCGCGGGCGCGCCCCTTATTATGCCCCATCACACCCAGATTGTACGGATCGAGTCAATGTCTTCCTGGAAGCACGAATTCCCTCAGGCCTACGCCATGCGGTACCTCAACCACGCGGCCGTGGCCCCCTGGCCCAAGCGCGCCGCGCAGGCCGTCACCGAATTCGCCGCCGAGAACTGCCAATACGGCGCGCGCAACTATCCGACCTGGCTCGTCCTGGAACAGCGCCTGCGTGACCGCCTGACCCGCCTGCTCAATGCGCCGGCCAGCAGCGACATCGCCCTGGTGAAGAACACCTCCGAGGCACTCTCCTTTGTCGCTTTCGGCCTGGACTGGCAGAGCGGTGACCAGGTGGTGATCAGCGACGAGGAGTTCCCCTCCAATCGGGTCGTCTGGGAAGCCCTGGCACGCTTTGGCGTCGAGGTAGTGGAAGTCAGTCTGGGCGAGACGCCAGAAGCCAATCTGCTGGCCGCCTGCGGCCCGCGCACTCGGCTCATGGCCATCAGCGCCGTGCAATACGCCAGTGGCCTGCGACTGGATCTGCCTCAGTTGGGCCAGGGCTGCGAGGCCAAGGGCGTACTGCTCTGCGTCGATGCCATCCAGCAGCTGGGCGCCCTGCCCTTCGATGTCCAGGCCTGCAACTGCGCCTTCGCCATGGCCGACGGCCACAAGTGGATGCTGGGTCCGGAAGGCCTGGGGGTCTTCTACTGCCGCGCCGATCTGCGCGAGCAGCTGAAGCTGCACGAATACGGCTGGCACATGCTGGACAACGCCGGCGACTACAGCCAGCGCGAATGGCAGCCGGCGAAGACGGCGATGCGCTTCGAGTGCGGCAGCCCCAACATGCTCGGGGCGGTGGCGCTGGAGGCCAGCCTATCGCTGCTGGAAGATGCCGGCATGCAGCAGGTGGGTCAGGATCTGCTGGCGCGGATCGAACTGCTGGACAGCCACATTCGCCGCCTGCCCGGTGCCATCCTGCATTCGCCGGCCGACCCACAGCGGCGTTCCGGAATCCTCACCTTCTCCCTCGAAGGCTGGGACAATCGCCAGCTGTTCGAGCGCCTCAAGACCGCCGATGTGGTCTGCGCCCAACGTGGTCCGGGCATCAGGCTGTCGCCGCACTTCTACACCAGCGAGCACGTGCTGGAGCAGACGCTGGACCTGGTCGGTGCGCTGGCACGCTTCTGAAGCGCCCTGAAAGGTCTGAGACCGGCAGTACCAGGGCAGTGCTATTCCAAAACTGTTTAAAAAATGTCCAGCTCAGGCTGGACCTTTCCCCGCGCTGACCAATACTCAAGTGACTGGCCGTGTCGACCCCCGCGACGCGGGCCAGGCAGGCGGTCCTCCGTCTAGGCGAACCGCTGGTCCGGCCCGGGTATCCCAGGATACCCGGGCCATTTTTTTGCCTAGAGGGTGGCGCGGGGAAACAGCCGGCGGAAGTTGGCCGTGGTCTGCTCGGCCAGCGTCTCCAGGCTGACGCCACGTACATCGGCCAGGCACTGGGCGACCTCGACCACGAATTGTGGCAGGTTCGCCTTGCCTCTGTGGGGTACCGGGGCCAGATAGGGCGAGTCTGTTTCCACCAGCAGTTGATCGGCCGGTACCTGACGGGCCACTTCGCGCAGCTCGGCCGCATTGCGAAAGGTCAGAATGCCGGAAAAGGAGATGTAGAAACCCAGATCCAGGGCGGCCTTGGCCGTCGCCCAATCCTCGGTGAAGCAGTGCAGCACCCCGGCGCCTGGCAGATCGGCGGCGCCAAGCATCGCCAGGGTGTCGGCGCGCGCTTCCCGGGTATGGATCACCAGGGGCAGTGCCGTACGGCGGGCCGCCTCCAGGTGCAGGGCGAAGGACCGCTGCTGGATCTCGGCGGTATCCGGCTGATAGTGGTAGTCCAGCCCGGTCTCGCCGATAGCGGCAACGCGGGGATGGGCCAGCCGTTCCAGCAACCAGTCGAGATCGATGGCGCTGCCCTGGGCGGCATCCAGTGGGTGAATGCCCACCGCGCAGTGGACGTCGGCATAGCGCTCGGCCAGGGCCTGCACCGTGGGTGCATTGCCGGCATCGACGCCAATGCAGAGGAACTGGCTGACGCCACGGGCGCGCGCGGCATCCAGCGCTGCATCCAGGGAGCCGTCATGAAGGGAAAGATCGAGTCGATCCAGGTGACAGTGGGAGTCGACGAAGTGCACGAGAAATAGCCTTGAATCGGAAGACGCCCCGCCCCGAGCGGGACGGCGACGGCCTCACATGGTATGGGTGGGACGGTCCGACTTCAGGGAGCCGGCCAGATAGGTTTCGATCTTGTTGCGCGCGGTATTGTCGCCTTCGTTGAACTGCACGCCGACCCCGGCGGCACGATTGCCCTGGGCCCCCTTGGGGGTGATCCAGACCACCTTGCCGGCGACCGGGATCTTGTCCGGTTCGTCCATCAGGTTCAGCAACATGAAGACCTCGTCACCCAGCTTGTAGGTCTTGCCCGTCGGAATGAACAGGCCACCGTTGCGGATGAAGGGCATGTAGGCGGCATAAAGCACCGACTTGTCCTTGATGGTGAGGGACAGGATGCCATTACGGGGGCCCAGGTTCTGCGGCAAACTCATGAGATTCTCTCGAGACAGGCAATACGGACGCGCGGATCGCTAGCGTCCGGGCACCAGGCCGGCCCAGCGGATCAACAGCGATTCCAGCAACAATACGCGGTTGAGGTTGGCTTTGCCCAGCACCTTCTGCCGCTCGGCATGCAGCCATTCCTGCAGCGCCAGCACCGCGGGCGGCGCGCTCTTCTCGGCCAGATAACCCAGCACCTTGGCCATGTCCGGCGCGGCCTCGTCGTCGACGCCACCCCACTGCTGGCGCAGCACGCCATGGGTCCATTCGCAGAACCAGTCGAGCAGCAGCGGCAAGGGCACGGCGTTCCAGCTCTCGGCCAGTTGGCTAGGCGCCGCCTGGCGCTTGAGCAGGCGCTTCACCCCCTCCACCACTAGCGCTCGCCGGGTGAGCACGTCTTCGCCATGCAGGCGCAGGGCTGCCAGCGGCGAGCCACCGGCCAGCACCAGCAACTGGGTGCGGATCTCCGGCTCGAGATCTGGCAGGCGCTCACCCAACCAGGCGAGACTTTCGGCGCGCGAAGGCACCGGGCAGGCCTGCTGCACGCAACGGCTGCGCACGGTGGGCAGCAGGCGACTCGGCTGGTGACTCACCAGCAGCAGCACCGTCGCGCCCGAGGGCTCTTCCAGACTCTTGAGCAAGGCATTGGCGGCATTGAGGTTCATCGCCTCGACCGGCTCCAGGAGAATCAGCTTGCGTCCACCCAACTGCGCGGTCTGGGTGACGAAATCCACCAGGGCGCGAATCTGATCGACGCGGATGGGCTTTTCGGCCTCTTCCGGCTGAATCACGCAGTAATCGGGATGAGTCCCTGCCTTCAGGAGCGAGCACGCCTTGCACTGGCCGCAGGCGGCATCACCCTGGGGCGCCTGGCACAGCAGCAGCGCGGCCAGGCGCTCGGCCAGGTCACGCTTGCCGATACCACGCGGACCATGCAGCAGATAGGCGTGGGGATGCTGCCGCCGGGGCCAGATCCGCGCCCACAGCGCCTGCTGCCAGGGATAGACGTCAGCCACCGAGCGTCGGCTCCAGGGTGGCGACCAAGGCGCGCAGATCCGCCTGCACCTCGGCCAGGCTGCGCGAGGCGTCGATGAGGCGATAGCGTGCCGGCACGGCCTGGGCGCGGTCCAGATAGGTCTGGCGCACCGCTTCGAAGAAGGCGCGTTGCTCCTGCTCGAATCTGTCTAGGGCACCGCGGCGGGCCGCCCTGGCCAGGCCAATCTCCACCGGCAGATCGAACACCAGGGTCAGGTCGGGTTGCAGGTCGCCCAGCACGAAGGCCTCTAGGGTGGCGATGCGCTCCACGGGGACACCGCGGCCACCGCCCTGGTAGGCATAGGTCGCATCGACGAAACGATCACACAGCACCAGGGCACTCCGTGCCAGGGCAGGCCGGATGACCTGGGCCAGATGCTGGGCGCGCGCGGCGAACATCAGCAGCAACTCGGTATCCACGGCCATGGGTTCGGCCGCTGGCGCCAGCAGGATCTCGCGGATGCGCTCGGCCAGCGGCGTGCCGCCCGGCTCGCGGGTCAGCACCACTTCACGGCCGGTGGCGCCAAGGAGTTCGGCGAGATAATCGCGGTTGGTGCTCTTGCCCGCGCCCTCCGGGCCTTCGAGGGTAATGAACAGGCCGTTTGCGGTCATGGGGTTTCCTTGCTGTCAGGCGTCTGCGGGGCGGGGCTCGAGCGATAGTCGGAGCGACGCTTGAGCTGGAATTCCCGGACCGCCTGGTTGTGCGCGTCCAGATCCTTGGAGAAGACGTGGCTCCCATCACCACGGGCGACAAAGTACAGGCTGTCGCCGTCCTTGGGATGCAGGGCCGCATGGATGGCCTCGCGTCCCGGCATGGCGATCGGCGTCGGCGGCAATCCCGCATTGAGATAGGTGTTGTAGGGCGAAGGCTCGCGCAGATCCGCGCGAGTGATGCGCCCGTTGTAGCGCTCGCCCATGCCGTAGATCACCGTGGGATCGGTTTGCAGCAGCATGCCGGCCGCCAGGCGCCGGACGAAGACCCCGGCGATCTCGTCGCGCTCTTCGGGCACGCCGGTCTCTTTCTCCACCAGCGACGCCATGATCAGTGCCTGGTAGGCGTCCTTGTAGGGCACCGCGGGATCACGCTCCTGCCATTCCTGGTCGAGCACGGCCTGCAGGCGCTGATTGGCCTGGCGCAACAGATCCGACTCGCGCTGGCCTTTCACATAGCGATAGGTATCGGGAAAGAAGCGGCCCTCGGGATGCTCGCCGTCCAGACCCAGCCGCTTCATCAGGGCGGCATCGTCCAGTTCGGCGGTGTCGTGCTCGAGCTTGGGCTGGCGGGCCAGAGCGGCGCGAACCTGGCGGAAATTCCAGCCTTCCACCAGGGTGAGGCCATACTGCACTACCTCGCCCTTGCGCCAGAGGCCGAACAGCTGCTCCACCGTCATGCCGGGGGTCAGGCGGTATTCGCCGCTGTGTAGCGTCTGCCCGGCTAGATTGAAGCGCCAGTACAGGCGCAGCCAGAAGGCGCCATCGAGCACGCCCTCCTCTTCCAGGCGCAACAGGGTACCGCCGGGCGTCGCGCCCTTGGCGATCTCCACCAGTTGCTCACCATCGACCTTCAGCGGCTGAGTCAGCGCCTGGTGCTGGCGCCAACCGGCCATGACCAGCAGCAGGCCGCTAGCGGCCAAGACCGCCGTAAGCAGAGCTCTCGCCTTGCGCATCGGCTATTCCAGAATCTCGTTTATCGAACCTTGCAGTTTACGGGTCACCGGCCCCACGGACCAGTTCGCCGCTGCGTACCGGCGCACGGGCCAGATACCGTACTGGCTGTTGCAGAGAAAAAATTCGTCGGCCTGGAACAGCGCGTCCAGGGACAGTGGCATGACCGCGGTCTGCATGCCCTCCTGGGCGGCGAGGTCCATCAGCAGACCGCGCATCACGCCGGCCACGCCACAATGATCGAGCGCGGGGGTCAGCAGTCGGCCTTCGCGAACCAGGAACAGATTGCTGAACACGCCTTCGATCGGTCTGCCGTGCTGATCCAGCATCAGGCCTTCGGCATATTCGGTGGTGGTCCACTCCCCGCGAGCCAAGACCTGTTCGAGACGATTCAGATGCTTGAGCCCGGCCAGCAGCGGCTGGCTGGCCAGACGTGTGGTGCAGGGAAAGAGGGCGATACCCTCGGCAGCATGGGCCGCCGGATAGGCCGGTGCGGGTGAAGCCAGCAATAGTCGCCGGACCTCGGGCTCGGCTGGCGGCGCATAACCGCGCAGGCCATCGCCCCGGGTGAGCAGCAGCTTGGCGACACCCTCCCCCAGCAGCGCCGCATAGGCCTGGATCTCGGCACCCACCTGAGCGAGGTCGCAGGGAATGCGCAATCGCTGGCAGCCCGTGGCAAGTCGCTGCAGATGACGCTCCAGCAAGCGGGGCTGGCCCCGGCGTACGGCAATGGTCTCGAACAGCCCATCACCGTAGGCCAGGCCCCGGTCGCGCTGCAGACCAGGAGTTAGCGGTTGGCCGTTGAGCCAGTCCTGGATCAAGCGTCGAAGCGCCGGAACACCAGGCTGCCGTTGGTGCCACCAAAGCCGAACGAATTGGACAGCGCCACTTCGATGGGCCGCTGACGCGCCTCGTGGGGCACGAAGTCCAGATCGCAGCCGTCGCTGGGATTGTCCAGGTTGATGGTGGGCGGGGCCACCTGATCGCGCAGGGCAAGCACCGTGAAGATGGCTTCCACCGCCCCAGCGGCGCCCAGCAGGTGACCGGTCATGGACTTGGTGGAACTCACGCTCAGGCGCTTGGCCTGCTCGCCGAACACCTGCTTGAGGGCCGCCACTTCGGCCAGGTCGCCGGCCGGCGTGGAGGTGCCGTGGGCATTGACGTAGTCGACCGCTTCCGGCGCGATGCCGGCGTCCTTGAGCGTCGCCCGCATGCAACGGGCAGCGCCCGCGCCGTCTTCCGGCGGGGCCGTCATGTGGAAGGCATCCGCGCTCATGCCGAAGCCGATCAGCTCGGCATAGATACGAGCGCCTCGCGCCTTGGCGTGCTCGTAGTCTTCCAGCACCAGAGCGCCAGCACCGTCGGACAGCACGAAGCCGTCACGATCGCGGTCCCAGGGACGGCTGGCGCGGGTCGGATCGTCGTTACGGGTCGACAGGGCACGAGCCGCGCCGAAACCACCAAGACCCAGACCCGAGGTCGCCATCTCCGAACCGCCGGCGACCATGACATCGGCCTCACCGTAGGCGATGTTGCGCGCCGCCATGCCGATGCAGTGCGTCGCCGTGGTACAGGCGGTGGCGATGGCATAGTTGGGACCCTGCAGACCCAGGTGGATCGACAGGAAACCGGACACCATGTTGATGATGGAGCCCGGTACGAAAAAGGGAGAAATACGGCGCGGACCCTGTTCGAGCAGCGACTGGCAATTCGCCTCGATATTGGTCAGCCCGCCGATGCCGGAACCCATGGCGACACCCATGCGCTCGCGATTGCCATCGTTGACTTCGATACCGCTGTCACGCATGGCCTGGAAGCTGGCAGCGAGACCGTATTGGATGAATAGATCCAGCTTGCGGGCTTCTTTCGCGGACAGATACTGCTCCACGTCGAATCCCTTGACCGATCCACCGATCCGCGTGCTGAAGGCAGAGACGTCCATATGCTCGATCGGCGCAATACCGCTGCGACCGGCCAGGATGCCCTCCCAGCTGCTCGCGACGTCGGCGCCAAGCGGCGATACCATGCCCATACCCGTGATCACGACACGTCTACGCGACACACCCAACTCCTCTTGTCCTTCCGGGGCGGCCACCCCACTTTAAAAAAGCCGATTCCATCGATCTTGATCATCGACCTAAAGAAAAGCCGCACGCCCTACAGGACGTGCGGCTTCTTGTGTCCGAAACTAGCGGCTACTTATTGCTGGTGAGCAACGATGTAGTCGATAGCTTCCTGGACGGTGGTGATCTTCTCAGCCTGCTCGTCCGGGATTTCGGTCTCGAATTCCTCTTCCAGAGCCATCACCAGTTCGACGGTGTCAAGGGAGTCGGCGCCCAGATCCTCGACGAAGGAAGCGCTGTTGGTAACTTCCTCTTCCTTCACGCCGAGCTGCTCAGCGACGATCTTCTTAACGCGTTCTTCGATGGTGCTCATACCGTGTTCTCACTCCTAAAGGAAAAATCCGCACAACGGATTGCGCGTAAGTGTATAGAAAGGGATTTCCGAATTTCAAGCTGACGCGACATCAAGACGTATGCGCGGCCATTGCTGGTCCGACAGTTTACCAGCTTAGCGCAATAGCCGCGCGGGGGTAACGCCGGTCAGCTCATGTACATTCCGCCGTTTACGGGGATCGTGGCCCCGGTCACATAGGCAGCGCCCTCACCGGCCAGGAAGCCGACCACCTTGGCGATTTCGTCGGCCTGGCCGAGGCGACCGGCAGGAATCTGGGTCAGCAGCGCGGTGCGCTGGGCTTCCGGCAGCTCACGAGTCATGTCGGTGTCGATGAAACCCGGCGCCACGGCATTGACGGTGATGTTGCGCGAACCTACCTCACGAGCCAGCGCCCGGGTGAAGCCCTCGAGGCCGGCCTTGGCGGCAGCATAGTTCGCCTGACCAGCGTTGCCCATGGCCCCGACCACCGAACCGATGCTGACGATACGACCCCAGCGACCCTTGGTCATACCCTTGAGCACGGCCTTGGAGAGGCGGAACAGGCTGTTGAGGTTGGTATCGATCACGTCGTACCACTCATCGTCCTTCATCCGCAGCATCAGGTTGTCGCGGGTGATGCCGGCGTTGTTGACCAGGATCGACGGGGCACCGAATTGCGCCTGGACCTGCTCGAGGGCGGTCGCGACGGAGGCGTTGTCGGACACATTGAGCACCAGGCCGGTGCCCTCGATGCCATTGGCCTTGAGCGACTCGGCGATGCGCTGGGCGCCCGCCTCGCTGGTCGCGGTGCCGATCACGGTGGCGCCGAGCCGACCCAGTTCCAGGGCGATGGCTTGACCGATGCCACGCGTGGCGCCCGTGACCAGGGCGACCTTACCTTGCAGACTCATCTCGTTTTCCTCGATTCAAAAAGCCGCACGAGCGGCGGCGAAGGCATCAGGGGTGTCCAGGGCCAGCGTTTCCACGCCCTTGACGCATCTCTTGTTCAGACCGGCCAGCACCTTGCCGGGGCCACACTCCACCAGATGGGTGACGCCCTGGGCAGCCAGGTACTGCACGGATTCGACCCAGCGTACCGGGCTGTACAGCTGAGCCAGCAGATCCTGCTGGAGGCTGGCCAGATCGGTATTGACGCCGGCATTGACGTTTTGCACCACCGGAATCTCCGGCTGGCTCCAGCTGCAGCCGCGCACATCCTCGGCGAAACGCTCCGCCGCCGGACGCATCAGCTCGCAGTGAGAGGGCACGCTGACCGGCAGGGCCACGGCGCGCTTGGCACCCAGCCCCTTGCACGCCTCGATGGCGCGCTCCACTGCAGCGGCGGAACCGGCGATCACCACCTGGCCCGGGGCATTGAAATTGACCGCACTCACGACGTCGCCCTGGGCGGCTTCGGCGCAAGCTGCCAGCACCTGAGCGTCTTCCAGGCCCAGGATGGCGGCCATACCGCCCTGCCCGGCCGGGACGGCCTGCTGCATCAGCTCACCACGACGCGCCACCAGGCGCACCGCCTCGGCGAACGGCAGGCTGCCGGCGGCGACCAGCGCCGAATACTCACCCAGGCTGTGACCGGCAACGTAGGCGGGCTTGGCGCCTCCTTCAGCCAACCACAGCCGCCAGAGCGCAATGGAGGCGGTCAGGATGGCGGGCTGGGTACGGTCGGTCTGGTTGAGCGACTCCTGGGGGCCCTGCTGGGTCAGCGCCCAGAGGTCATAGCCGAGGACGGCGGATGCTTCCGCGAAGGTTTCACCGATCAGCGCGTGGTGCGTGGCCAGCTCACCCAGCATGCCCAGGGCCTGGGAACCCTGACCGGGAAAGACGAAAGCGAGAGAGGCAGACATAGGCAGGTCTCTTGTAGGTCCATTGCCGGCGAAACCGCGGTTCCGCCACTGACAGACTGAGATGTCGGTGTCGACCGGTCGGTCACACCGCTTTCAGAGCCGCCAAGTTTAACCGGATACGCTCGGGGAGATCAGTCTCCACATCGCGCAGCGCGCGCTCGATGGCCTGAACGAGACCGACTTCGCCTGCCGCGCCATGACTCTTCACCACTACCGCATTCAAGCCGAGAAAGCTCGCGCCGTTGCGCAGCTCCGGATCCCAGTGACGAAAACGCCGGGCCAGCCAGGGCTGCAGCAGCCGACGTTCGAGCCAGGAGGCCGTGCCGCTGCGCTCGACCAGCAGACGCAGCAAGGCCTCGCCGGACTTGAGCACGGCGTTGCCGGTGAAGCCATCGCAGACCACCACATCCGCGACGGCGGCATAGAGATCGCTACCCTCGACGAAGCCGATGAAATCGAACGCCGGACTCTGGGCGAGGCGGCGCGCCGCCTCTTGAATCACCGGCGTGCCCTTGCCCGGCTCCCGCCCGACATTGAGCAGCGCCACCCTGGGCCGGGCCAGGCCGCGCGCCTGGGCCGCACCCGCGCCCAGACAGGCGAACTGCACCAGCTGCTCGGCTGTGGTGTCCAGGTTCGCGCCGAGATCGAGCAGCAGCGTCTGATGCTCTCCCCGCCCCGGCAGCGCCGACATCATGGCGGGCCGGTCGATCCCCGGCAGCGTCCCGAGCAACAGCCGCGCGAGCGCCATCCAGGCACCGGTATTGCCGGCACTCAGACAGCCATGGGCACGCCCGTGCTGAACCGCTTCGAGGGCGGCATGCATGGAGGTACGGGCGCGACTGCGCACCACCGTGGCGGGTCTTTCGTCAGGCCCGACGAGGGAGTCGACGTATTCGAAGTCCAGGCGAGCGGCAAGGGAAGCAGGCGGTGACCAGGCCGAAAGGGCGTCGCGCTGACCACAGAGGAGAAGACGTAAGGCGGGGAAACGCTCGAGAGCGCTGAGTGAAGCAGGAACAATGCAGCGGGGACCGAAGTCCCCGCCCATTGCATCGATCGCGATGACGATTTCGATCGAGGATTACTCGTCGGAACCCTTGTCGATCACTTTGCGACCGCGGTAGAAACCGTCGGGCGACACGTGGTGACGCAGGTGAACTTCACCGGTGCTCTTTTCCACGGACAGAGCGTTCGGTTCGAGAGCGTCGTGCGAACGACGCATGTCACGAGCGGAACGGGATTTTTTGTTCTGCTGAACAGCCATGATTTAACTCCTAAACGTTTGGGTCACGCTTCAACTGCGCAAGTACACTGAACGGGTTGGGTCGCTTTTCCTCGTCCGCCGGCTCTTCGGGCGCCTCGAAACCTTCAGGATGCTGGCAAGCCCCTTCTGGATGCGCGGGGATGATCGGCAGAGCGAGCAGCAGCTCCTCTTCGACCAAGCCATGCAGATCCAGCGGATCTTCACCAACCTCCAGGGCATCGTATCCCTGTGGCAAGGCATCGGCCGACTGCCCCTCCCAGAGCACGGCGAAATCGAATTCGCTGTGGATGGGAAGCACTGCCGGCTCCAGACAACGCTGGCAGATCATCTCGACCTCGGTATCGAGGACACCGTGGATGACGTACTGCCGCTGTTGATCACGCCCGAAGTCGAGGACGACGGCTACCGCGCCTTCGGACTTCACGAGCTGCTCGCCGACACGCCGCATGTTCGCGAGAGGCAGCTCACCCTTGAGGGTTACGCCGCGATCCGCCAATTTGCGAGGATCGACCTGAGGTGGAATTGGCCCATTCAACATAAGCGCGCCATTATAGGGACGGCCTTACGGCTGTCAAAGGAAATTAACCCCGAAGCGACTCCGACCGACCTTTGGTCGACCTCGCCCGAGAACAAACTGATGCCCCGTATTCTACTCGCTTCCAGCTCGCCTTACCGCCGCCAATTGCTGGAAAGGCTCTGCCTGCCCTTCGCTCACCAGTCGCCCGATATCGATGAGACGCCTCTACCAGGCGAGCACCCTCGCGATCTGGTGGAGCGGCTGGCCAGACTCAAGGCCGCCGCCCTGGGCGACCAGTCAGACCACACGCTCGTCATCGGCTCGGATCAGGCGACCGCCATCGAGGGCGAGATTCTTGGCAAGCCCCTGAGCCACGACCGTGCCCACCAGCAACTGGCCCGAGCCAGTGGCCGGACGCTGGTGTTCCATACCGGCCTCGCGGTGCTGGACAGCCGGACTGGTGAATGCCGGAGCGAGGTGGTGGATTTCCAGGTCCGCTTTCGGCCGCTGGATGCTGCGACAATCGACCGCTACCTGCTGGCGGAGCAACCCTACGATTGCGCAGGCAGTTTCAAGGCCGAAGGCCTCGGCATTGCCCTTTTCGAAGCCATGCAGGGGGACGATCCGACCAGCCTGATCGGCCTCCCCCTCATTCGCCTGACCGCATTGCTGCGCGAAGCGGGTCTGCAGGTGCCTTAGGCCACCCCCAGACCATGCCGGCTAACGCAGCATCGGACCCTGCCAGCCCATATAGAGAGCAAGACGCTCGGCGACGCTGGCGCCCAGGCGCTTGGCAAAGCGATCGAAGGGAGAGTCTTCCTGGGTGAAGTCCACCAGGCGCTCCTCCTTGACCACGTCCCGCGCCACATAGCTGGTGCTGCCGAGGCCATCGATCAGCCCGAGGGACAACGCCTGCTCGCCGGACCAGACCAGACCGGAGAACAGCTCCGGATGACCCTCGACCTTGAGGCGATCGCCGCGACCTTTCTTGACGCTGTCGATGAACTGCTGGTGGGTGGTATCCAGCACCTGCTGCCAGAAGCGGGTTTCTTCGGGCTTCTGCGGCTGGAAGGGATCCAGGAAGGCCTTGTGCTCGCCGGAGGTGTAGACCCGCCGCTCCACGCCCAGCTTTTCCATGGTGCCGACGAAGCCAAAGGAAGCCGCCGTCACGCCGATGGAGCCGACCAGGCTGGCCTTGTCGGCATAGATGGCATCGGCCGCACTGGCCACATAGTAGGCACCCGAGGCCCCCAGATCGGTGATCACCGCATACAGCTTGATGTCCGGATGCAGGCCACGCAGGCGCTTGATCTCGTCATAGATGTAGCCGGATTGCACCGGACTGCCACCCGGGCTGTTGATACGCAGCACCACACCGCGGGTGTTGCTGTCGTCAAAGGCCTTGCGCAGCGCCGTCACGACATTGTCGGCACTGGCCTTCTCGTCATCAGCGATCACGCCCTTGAGTTCGATGAGCGCGGTATGAGCGCCGGACTCGGTCACCCCGCCCTTCTTGCCCAGGGACAGCAGGGGCGTGAACAGCACCAGCATGACGATCAGATAGGCGAAGGTCAGCAGCTTGAAAAAGATGCCCCAACGCCGTGCCCGCCGCTGCTCGCGCACACTGGCGAGCATGGTCTTCTCGATCAGGGCCCAAGTCTTGTCGTCCGTCGGACGCGCACGCCCGCTGTCTTCTTTCCACTCGTCAGCCATGCCCACTCTCACTCCTGACCACAACATTGTCACCCAGCCATAGCGCCAGGTCCGCGAAAGCTTCGATCACCAGGCGCGGCCCGAAATCCCTCAGGACCTCGACCGGCTGGGCACCATAGGCGACCCCGACCGCATCGACCCCGGCGCGCCGGGCCATCTCCAGGTCGAACACCGCATCACCCACCAGCAGGGCACGCTCCGGCGCCACGCCGCAATGGGCGAGGATCTCCTGCACCATCTGCGGATCGGGTTTGCCGGCCGCCTCGTCGGCGCAGCGGGTAATGTCGAAGAAGTCACTTAGGCCATGCTGCTGCAGCGAGCGAGCCAGGCCACGACGGCTCTTTCCGGTCGCCACGGCCAGTTGATAACCCTGGGCGCGAAAGCGCTGCAGACCACTCATCACCTCAGAAAACAGTGGCGACGCCTCCTGCTCGCGACGGACGAATTCGGCACTGTAGGCATCGCGAAAGCCCTCGATCTGCGCCTGGGTCACCAGGTGTGGATAGAGGGTCTGGATCGCCGCTACCAGCTCCAGGCCGATGATGCCCTTGATGGCCACATCGCTGCGAGGCGGCAGCCCAAGCGTCTCGGCCGCCACGTGCATCACTTCGACGATCCGGCCGATGGAGTCAGCCAGGGTGCCGTCCCAGTCGAAGATCAGCAGCTGATAATCAGGCATCCAGACGCTCCAGCGTCTGACTCCAGGTGCTATCGACCGGCGCTTCCAGTCGCAGCTGGCCACCTTCTGGTAACGGAATCACCAGGCTCGCCGAATGCAGGAACAGCCGCTTGCCACCCAGGTCGCGGATCTCCTGGGAAAAGGCCTCGTCGCCGTACTTGGGATCGCCGGCGATGGCATGTCCGGCATGACGGGCATGGACACGGATCTGGTGGGTACGGCCGGTCACCGGCCGCGCCTCGACCAGGGTGGCGAATTCGCCATAGCGGCGCAGGACGCGAAATTCGGTGAGCGCCTCCTTGCCCTCGTCGTTGACTTCGACCATGCGCTCGCCGGATCTGAGGGTGTTCTTCAGCAGCGGCGCATTGATTTTCTTCTTGGCCGCCGGCCAGTGGCCGCGCACCAGGGCGTGATAGCGCTTGTCCACGCCGTCGCCGCGCAGTTGCTCGTGCAGGAAACGCAGCATGCTGCGCTTCTTGGCGATCATCAGCAGTCCCGAGGTATCCCGGTCGAGGCGATGTACCAGCTCGATGTCGCGGGCATCGGGACGCAACTGGCGAAAGACTTCGATGACGCCGCCAGACAGGCCACTGCCACCGTGCACGGCGATGCCGGCCGGCTTGTTGATGACGATGAGGGCCTTGTCCTCGTGAACGATGGAGTCCTCCAGGCGCTCGAGCAGTCCTCTGGCCAGAGGTGCCGGCTCATCAGGCTCGGACAGCCGCAGGGGCGGCACCCGGATCTGGTCACCGGCCTGAAGGCGGTAGTCAGGCTTGATACGGCCCTTGTTCACCCGCACTTCACCCTTGCGCAGGATGCGATAGATGAGGGTCTTGGGCGCGCCCTTGAGCTGGGTACGCAGGAAGTTGTCGATACGCTGGCCGGCATAGTCGGCGGGCACATCGAGCAGTTGAACGCCGGTGCTGGGAGAGGAAGGCTTAGTCATGGGCGAATGATAGCAATTTTCCCTTATTTGAAGCACTTAAAGCTTGCTGCTATAGTCCGGAGGCGGTTATCAGTCCTGTCTGGATGGCGCCGCTCGCGAGGCCGTCGATTCCGCCCGCGAATATAGGCTGCAAATGCAATAGTCACTGGACGTCTGGCCGTCCAGCAGATCGCCGACTCTGCCCAAGGGGGTGAGTGGCGATCTGCGATCCGCCTGGTAACCAAGGCAGCGGCACCCAGGGTGCCAGCTGTAAAACGACAACCGCTCCGGACCTTGCGGGCGGCACCTGATTCCTGAAGATTGTGTGCAGGATGGAGATGCACAACCAGCGTATCGCGTAGCCTGACAGTACGCCTGCAGCCCGCTTCGCGCCCAGCTTCGGCCAAGGTGACGATCGCAGGTGGAAGCCTCAAGGCCAACGGCCGATGCTCCAACCGAGCGACACCTGACACGAATCCCGCGACGACCCGGCTGCCTGAGCCTTTCGGCTGTCACGCCCGCACCATGCCTGGTTGATTCCTCCTCCTGTGGAGCTGCAACGGCAGTCGCTCAAGCGCCTGCAGGAGACGTAGTCGCGGCACGCCCCCGGGCCTGCTGCTGGACACGAAGACCGGATCTACACCGGTTTCGATACGACCCCGTGCACCCTTCTTTCGAATCCTGTTGCCACCCTGCGGGCCGAGAGCCTGGAACGTAGTGGTATTACATGAAGAGAATGCTCATCAACGCGACCCAGCCCGAGGAATTACGGGTTGCCCTGGTCGACGGTCAACGGCTGTTTGATCTGGACATCGAGTCCGGAGCCCGCGAACAGAAAAAGGCCAATATCTACAAAGGCCGCATCACCCGCATCGAACCCAGCCTGGAAGCCGCCTTTGTCGACTTCGGCGCTGATCGCCATGGCTTCCTTCCGCTGAAAGAGATCTCCCGGGAGTACTTCAAGAAGAACCCGGAAGGCCGCGTCAACATCAAGGAAGTGCTCTCCGAAGGCCAGGAAGTAGTCGTCCAGGTCGAAAAGGAAGAGCGTGGCAACAAGGGTGCCGCCCTGACCACCTTCATCAGCCTCGCCGGTCGCTACCTGGTGCTGATGCCCAACAATCCCCGCGCCGGTGGCATCTCCCGTCGCATCGAGGGTGAAGAGCGCAACGAACTGCGCGAAGCCCTGAACGACCTCAACGCCCCGGGCGACATGGGCCTGATCGTGCGCACCGCCGGCCTGGGCCGCAGCACCGAAGAACTGCAGTGGGACCTCGATTACCTGCTGCAACTCTGGTCCGCCATCACCGAAGCCTCGGGTGATCGCAAGGGCCCCTTCCTGATCTACCAGGAAAGCAACGTCATCATTCGCGCCATCCGCGACTACCTGCGTCAGGACATCGGTGAAGTCCTGGTCGACAGCGTCGAAGCCCAGGAAGAAGCCCTGAGCTTCATCCGCCAGGTGATGCCGCAGTACGCCAGCAAGATCAAGCTGTATCAGGACAGCGTCCCTCTGTTCAATCGTTTCCAGATCGAAAGCCAGATCGAGACCGCCTTCCAGCGCGAAGTGAAGCTGCCGTCGGGCGGCTCCATCGTCATCGACCCGACCGAGGCCCTGGTGTCCATCGACATCAACTCGGCGCGCGCCACCAAGGGTGGCGACATCGAGGAAACTGCACTGCAGACCAACCTGGAAGCGGCTGAAGAAATCGCCCGCCAGCTGCGTCTGCGCGACATCGGCGGCCTGATCGTCATCGACTTCATCGACATGACCCCGGTCAAGAACCAGCGCGCCGTGGAAGATCGCGTCCGCGAAGCCCTGGAAGCCGACCGCGCCCGCGTACAGATCGGTCGCATCTCCCGTTTCGGCCTGCTGGAAATGTCCCGCCAGCGCCTGCGCCCCTCGCTGCGCGAAACCAGCGGCATCGTCTGCCCGCGCTGCAACGGCCAAGGCATCATCCGCGACGTGGAATCGCTGTCGCTGGCTATCCTGCGCCTGATCGAAGAAGAGGCGCTCAAGGATCGCACCGCCGAGGTACGCGCCCATGTACCCATCCAGGTGGCGTCCTTCCTGCTCAATGAAAAGCGCAACAGCATCACCAAGATCGAGCTGCGTACCCGCGTGCGTATCATCATCCTGCCCGACGATCACATCGAGACCCCGCACTTCGAGGTGCAGCGTCTGCGTGACGACAATCCCGAGCTGCTGAACAGCCAGTCCAGCTACGAGATGGCCAACACCGAAGCCGAAGAGGTGTTGCCGGTCAGCTCCACTCGCACCCTGGTACGCCAGGAAGCGGCCGTGAAGGTCGCACCCGAGCGCGCCCCGGCGCCCACCCCGGTCGCCGCCGAGACCGTGGCGCCCGCCGCCCCTGCCACCAAGGCCACCGCCGAACCCAATCTGTTCAAGGGCCTGGTCAAATCCCTGGTCAGCCTGTTCGCCGGCAAGACCGAAGAGCAACCGATGGTCGACAAGACCGCCGCCGCCCCGGAAGTCGCCAAGAGCAGCGACGAGCAGCGCCGCCAGGATGAGCGCCGCAACGGTCGCCAGCAGAATCGCCGTCGCGAAGGCCGTCGTGATGACGAGCGCAAACCACGCGAAGAGCGCCAGCCGCGCGCCGACCGTGGCGAACGCAGCGATCGCCCGGCCCGCGAAGAACGCAAGCCGCGTGAAGAGCGTCAGCCTCGCGAAGAGCGTCAGGCCCGCGAAGACCGCCCGGCTCGCGAGGAGCGTCAGCCGCGCGAAGAGCGCGCCAACCGCGAAGAACGTCAACCCCGTGAAGAGCGTCAGCCTCGCGAGGAGCGCCAACCGCGCGAAGAGCGTCAGCCCCGTGAGGAGCGCGCCAACCGCGAAGAGCGTCAGCCCCGTGAAGAGCGCCAACCCCGCGAGGAGCGCCAGCCACGCGAGGAGCGCCTGAGCACCGAAGAGCGTCCCGCTCGCGAGGAGCGTCAGCCCCGTGAGGAGCGTGCCAGTCGCGAAGAGCGTCAGCCTCGTGAAGAGCGCAAACCGCGTGAAGAGCGTCAGCCGCGCGAAGAGCGCAAGGCGCGCGAAGAACGCCAGGAAGCGGCCAGCGCCGAAGAGCTGAACGAAGAAGAAGTACTGGAAGGCAACGAGGAGCTGGAAGAAGGCGAAGAGCGTCCGCGTCGCCGTTCCCGCGGCCAGCGCCGTCGCAGCAACCGCCGTGAGCGTCAGCGTGATGCCAATGGCAACTTCATCGAAGACGAAGAGCAGAGCGCAGCAGCCACGGACACCAACGTCGCACCGGCTGCCGCTGCCCTGGGTACCGCCGTCGTGGTCAGCGAGAGCGTGACCGCCATCGCCACCCAGGAACAGGTACGCGAAGCGCGTCAGCAAGAGCCTGCAGCTCCTGCCGACACCTCCGCTGCCGCCGAAGCGACGCAGGAAACCGCAGCGCAACAGCCTGCCGCCGACGCCCCTGCCCAGCCGGAGATCCTCACCCCCAACGTGAGCCAACTGCAGGACGAACGCGCGCCGCATCAGGAAGTGGAAATCGCCGCACCAGTTGCCGAGCAGACCGCTCCGGTGACCGCCACCGCACCCACTCCTGCGGCACCTGCCGAAAACGAAGCTGCCGAATCGGCCGCAGGTCGCGCCTCCAACGATCCGCGTGAGCGCCGTCGTCGTGAGCGCCTGGCTCGCGAAGCTGAAGCCGCACGTGCCAAGCAGGCCGAGCAGGACGCTCAGGCCCCTGCACTGGGCGCCATTGCCGAAACCGAAGAAACCTTCGCTACGGCAGCGGTAGGCACCGTAGAGCCGCAACAGGCTCCCGAGGTTCAGCCTGCGCAAGTCGTCGAAGAGCTGCCTGCAGCTAAAGCCGAGTCTGCCCCGATCGTGATGGAAGAACCCGTCGAGGTCGTGCCTAGCCCTGCCCAGGAAGAAGCGGCTACCGTCGCCCTGACCGGCGAGGACGACACCCCTGCAGAGGCCCCCAAGGCCGATGCGGTGAAAGAGGACGAAGCCACTCAGGCCGAACTCGACCGCAAGCTCAAGGAGTCTCGGGAAAATCATCCCGACTGATCTCCGCCAGCCATGAAAAGGGGCGCCTAGGCGCCCCTTTTTTATGCCCCAGATTCGAGCGGGCACGAAGTACCGAGGGTGAGAAGTCGGCCCCATGCAGATGAGCCGGCGGATCGACGCAGGCCGATCCCTTATGCATCAGGGCCCTACCCCAGGGAGGGGCTGCCTGTTGGACTACGGTAATGGAGTTGCCTCAACCCAACCTACGATGCTTGGGAATCGACGTAGGTTGGCGCTCAGCATAGCGAAGCCCAACTTCAGCGAGGATGCACTGCTTGTTGGGCTTCGGCGATGGAGCTGCCTCAACCCAACCTACGGCATTCACCAAGCTGACGTAGGTTGGTGCTGAGCACAGCGAAGCCCAACGCTTGGGACGCGGCCTGAATGTTGGGCTTCGGCGATGGAGCTGCCTCAACCCAACCTACGGCACTCACCAGACCGACGTAGGTTGGTGCTGAGCGCAGCGAAGCCCAACGCCTGGAGACGCGGCCCGAACGTTGGGCTTCGGCGATAGAGCTGCCTCAACCCAACCTACGGTGCCCGAGGAATCAATGTAGGTTGGCGCTGAGCGCAGCGAAGCCCAACGCCTGAGGACGCAGCCTGAACGTTGGGCTTCGGCGATAGAGCTACCTCAACCCAACCTACGGCGCCTAAGCACAAAATCTCGGGTATAAAAAAACCCAGCCGCTTGGCTGGGTTTTTTCGAGCGAATCCCGAAAGATTAACGCTTGGAGTACTGCGGACGCTTACGCGCTTTGCGCAGACCGACTTTCTTACGCTCGACTTCACGGGCGTCACGAGTGACGTAACCGGCTTTGCGCAGGGAGCTGCGGTAGCCTTCGTCGTACTCGATCAAGGCGCGGGTGATGCCGTGACGGATGGCACCGGCCTGGCCGCTTACACCACCGCCAGCGACGGTAACGTAGACGTCGAACTTCTCCAGGGTCTCGGTCAGCTCGAGAGGCTGACGAACGACCATGCGCGCGGTTTCGCGGCCGAAGAAGGTGTCCAGAGCGCGATCGTTGATGGAGATCTTGCCAGTGCCCGGACGGAGGAAGACACGAGCGGTGGCAGTCTTACGACGGCCGGTACCGTAATTTTGAGTTGCCGACATGTTGTACTATCCCGATTAAAACTTGAGTTCTTGGGGCTGCTGAGCGGTGTGCGGATGGTTCGCACCCTTGTACACCTTGAGCTTGCGATACATGTCGCGGCCCAGCGGGTTCTTCGGCAGCATACCCTTGACGGCGGTCTCGATGACGCGCTCGGGAGCACGGGCGATCAGCTTTTCGAAGTTGATCGACTTGATGCCACCCGGGAAACCGGAGTGATGGTAGTACATCTTGTCGGTAGTCTTGGCACCGGTCACACGAACCTGCTCGGCGTTGATGACGACGATGTAGTCGCCGGTGTCAACGTGAGGGGTGTATTCGGGCTTGTGCTTGCCACGCAGGCGAGTGGCGATTTCAGTAGCCAGACGACCCAGAGTCTGGCCAGCAGCGTCGACGACGTACCAGTCGCGCTTAACGGTTTCCGGTTTTGCGGTGAAAGTTTTCATTCTCTATGGCCTCAGAGGCCGCCCTGGTAAAAAGACGGCAAATTCTACACAACAGTGCAACCCCGGACAAGTCAGGGGCAGCCGGAAACAGACGCTCTTCGGGGGCTCGGGTCGGCGTCCGCTACGGCGATCTCGGCAGGCTTAGGCATCCCCCGCCAAGAAAGCTGCGGCATGATACCCGCTCACGATAAAAAAGCAAGCAGAAATCAGAAGGAAAACAGCGCCTGGGTAGCCGCCGAGCCCTGACGCCGTGAGGCCAGGTGGTCCGCCAGTCGTGTGGGTTCCGGTAGGCGATGGCGCCTGACGCAGGCCATGACCAGTGCCGGCGCGGTGGCCAGGCTGACCCGATGCCCAGGGGAGACGATCAGTGGCTTGACCCTGTCCTTGCTGCGCAATACCGAGCCTATCGTCGAACCATCTCGATCCAGCAGCTCGACCTGGCTGCCGCGGGTCTCGGCGAGTTCGGCGTGATGACCGGTAAGGATCTTCTTGGCCACACCGATCGTCGGCAGACCGGTGACCACGCCCAGATGAGCGGCGATGCCCAGCCGGCGCGGGTGGGCGATGCCGTGGCCGTCGCAGAACACCAACTCGGGGGTCTCGGGCAATTCCGCCAGCGCCTGGAGCAGTGCGGGGAGCTCCCGAAAGGACAGCAGGCCCGGCACATAGGGCATCACGGTGGGGATGCGGGCGACGGCATGGGCCAGGGGCTGCAGGGTCTCGGCATCCAGCAGGACAGCCACCGCGCGGGTGATCTCGCCGCCCTCCTCGAAGCCCACGTCGACGCCGGCATAACGCCGCGGCGAGCCGAAGTCGTCATGCAACAGGACCTGCTTGGCCAGTTGCTTTTGCAGGATGCGCGCCTGGGTAGGCGAGCCATCCCAGTCGGCGAAGGGATCAGAATTCACACGTACCTCCCGAAAGCTGGGTCAAAGGATTGATCCTTCAACCCAGCCAGGGTTCAGGGTTTGTGCGGTCGAGCGAGGTACTCGTGGGACTGCATTTCCAGCAGACGGCTGAGGGTGCGCTGGAATTCGAACTCCAGGCGACCACCGGAATAGAGGTCCTTGAGTTCGACTTCGGCGGACAGGATCAACTTGACCTGGCGGTCGTAGAATTCGTCGACCAGGTTGATGAAGCGCCGTGCCATGTCGTCCTTGAGCGCATCCATCTGTTCGACGTTGCTGACCAGCACCGTCTGGAAGATCTTGCCCAGCTCGATGTAGTCGTTCTGGCTGCGCGGACCGTCGCAGAGGGCGCGGAAGTCGAACCAGGCGACGTCTTCGCAGGTGCGGCGGGCGCGGATCTCGCGATTCTCGATCATCAGCGGCACGTCTTCGCAGAGGTCGTTGCACTCGACGGTGAGCGAACGGAAGCTCTTGGCCATCGCGGCCTCGACCTCGTCGCTCAACGGATAGTGAAAGAGCTGCGCCTGCTCCAGGGCGCGCAGGCGATAGTCCACGCCGCTGTCGACGTTGACGATCTCGGTGTGCTCCTTGAGCAACGCGATGGCTGGCAGGAAGCGCGCGCGCTGCAGGCCGTCCTTGTAGAGACCGTCAGGCACAATGTTCGAGGTGGCGACCAGACTCACGCCGTTCTTGAACAGCTCTTCGAGCAGGGTGGCCAGGATCATGGCGTCGGTGATGTCGGAGACGAAGAATTCGTCGAAGCAGATCACCCGTGCCTCGTCGGCGAAGCGCCGAGCGATGATGGTCAGGGGATTCTTCTCGCCCTTGAGGGTACGCAGCTCTTCATGCACGCGCTTCATGAAGCGGTGGAAGTGGGTACGCATCTTCTGCTTGAACGGCAGGGCGTCGTAGAAGGTATCGACCAGATAGGTCTTGCCACGCCCTACCCCACCCCAGAAATACAGCCCCTTGACCGGCGTGATCGTCTTGCGCCCGAGCAGCTTGCCGAACAGGCCGCCCTTGGACGCGGGCTCGGCGAGCAATTCGTCATAGAGGCGCTGCAGATGGCGAACGGCCTCTTCCTGGGCAGCATCGTAGAAAAACTCCGGGCGCTTGAGGTCGGCCTGGTAACGCTCGAGGGGGGTCATGGCGGCTTCTGGTCGGGTGGGAAAAAAGGGTGGTCACTGTAATGGCGGTCCCTGGCGTTGACAACGCCGGGGACCGCGGGTGCCCTTTAGGCTTCGGCCAATTGCGCCAGGGCGGCGCGGGTGCGCTCGACAAGGGCGTCACGGGCGGCGGGGGAATCGCTGGCGACGCCTTCGGCCACTACCTGATCGTCCAGCAGCAGCTGGAAGCCATTGCCGTCTCCCACCACGACACTGGCCGGCATACTGACCAGCTGCTTGCTGGTGATGCCGGCAGTCTTGGCCTCGGCGAAGGGGATCGATAGCGCCAGTTCGGTACCGTCGGCGTCGAGCAGGCGGAAGCGGAAGCTCTCCCCTTCACGGAAGCTGACGAAGCGAGCGGTCTTGCTGGCCTTCTTCTTGGTGCCACTTGTGGCGACCTGGGTCTTGAGCGAGCGCAAGCCCACGGCTTCACGCAGCTCGCCAAGGAAAGGCGTGGCATAGCGGCGGGCCTTGGCGGCACCGGCCAGCAGGATGTCTTCCAGGTCGTCGGGACGGGCGATCAGCGCTGCATAGCGCTCGCGGGCTTCGCCCAGCTCGGCATCCAGCACCTCGAACAGCCGGCCCTTGGCTTCGCCCCAGGCCAGGCCGCCTTGCAGGGCCTCGCGGAAGGCCGCGCTCTGCTCGGCAGTGGCGAAGGCCTGGTAAAGCGTGAAGAGGTGGGCGCTGTCGGGATCCTTGGGCTCACCGGGCAGGCGCGAGTCGGTGACGATGCGGGCGATGGCGTCCTTGAGCTGCTTGGCGCTGCCGAACAGCGGGATGGTGTTGTCGTAGCTCTTGGACATCTTGCGACCGTCGAGGCCGGGCAAGGTGGACACGCTTTCCTCGATGACCGCCTCGGGCAGGGCGAAGTAGTCGCGGCCATTGCCGAACAGGTGATTGAAGCGCTGACCGATGTCGCGGGCCATTTCCACGTGCTGGATCTGGTCACGACCGACCGGCACGCGCCGTGCGTTGAACATCAGGATGTCCGCCGCCATCAGCACCGGGTAGCTGTAGAGCCCCATGGTCACCCCGGCATCGGGATCCTCGCCCTGCTCCAAATTGCGGTCGACCGCGGCCTTGTAGGCATGGGCGCGGTTGAGCAGGCCCTTGCCGGCGACGCAGGTGAGCAGCCAGGTCAGCTCGGGAATCTCGGGAATGTCGGACTGGCGATAGAAAGTCACCCGCTCCGGATCCAGGCCGCTGGCCAGCCAGGTGGCAGCGATCTCCAGACGCGAACGCTGGATGCGCGCCGGGTCATCGCACTTGATCAGGGCGTGGTAGTCGGCGAGGAAATAGAAGGAATCGGCATCGGCGGCCAGGCTGGCGCGGATGGCAGGGCGGATGGCACCGGCGTAGTTGCCCAGGTGCGGGGTACCGGTGGTGGTGATGCCAGTGAGGATGCGAGTGGTCATGGAGGGGCTGGGAATCCGAGAGACTAGGGCTTATCTGAAGAGGTCAGGCCTGCAAACGCGGCAGGACCAGGTCCTTGAGATCGACGAGCTTGCCATGGAAGAAATGACTGCACTCGGCGACGCGGAGCAATTCGTGGGGCTGTTCGAGCGCGGCGGACCAGGCATAGACGCGCGCCGGAGTCACCACCTCGTCGGCTTCGGGCTGGATGACGGTGAGGCGCGCCCGGGTGGGCAGGCGGCCATCGACCGAAAAGCGCTCCACGGGCGGCGCCAGCATGAACAGCTTGGCCACCGCCACACCCTCGCCTTCCAGGCGACCACCCAGGCAGGCGGCGACACAGGAACCGAAGGAGAAGCCGCAGAGGGTCAGCGGCAGGTCGGGATGACGCTCGCGCAACCAGGCCACGGCGGCCGCGGCATCGTCGATCTCGCCTTCGCCGCCGGCATGCACGCCGGTACTGGCGCCAACGCCGCGAAAGTTGAATCTCAGGGTAGCCTGGCCAGCGTCCCGGGCGATGCGCTGCAGGGTGGCGACCACCTTGTTCTGCATGGCGCCGCCGTGGAGCGGATGGGGATGACAGAGCAGGACCGCACCGGTGGGGGTATCCGGGGCCTGGTACAGCGCTTCCAGAGTGCCCGCGGGGCCCTCTAGGAGCAGGGATTGTTCACGGGCTGACACGCTTGACTCCGTGCCCTCGGACGAACAGTGCTCATCCAAGGAGTTGATTTTGATAGGGTCGATCCTGCGCGATGCCTGAGTGCGGGGTATGATGACGCCCAGCGAATGGCAGATGACGCAACCCAGTGTACAGGCTCGCCGGTCTGCCGTTACCGTAAAGCAAAGCCGCTCATAGAGGAAGTTTCGTGGAACAGTCGCTCACTACCTGGTTGTTGCCCCTGGTCGCGCTGCTGATCGGGGTCGGGATAGGTTTTCTGCTGGCACGCCTGGTGCCGGGTGCCGCGCCGAGCCGGGTGCAGCGCCAGCTGGATGACCTGCAGAAGAAGTTCGACGACTACCAGCACGAGGTCACCAGCCACTTCAGCACCACCGCCGGCCTGGTCCGCAAGCTGACCCAGACCTACCAGGACATGCAGTCGCACCTGTCCGAGGGCGCCGAGCGCCTGGCCCAGGACGAGCTGACCCGTCAGCACCTGCTGGCGTCGCTGCACAGCGCCGAGCAACGCTATCCCTCCAGCCGCGAGCGCATCGACGGCCCGACCGAAGCGCCTCGGGACTATGCCCCCAAGGGTGACGGCACCCCTGGCACCCTCGATGAAACCTACGGCGTAAAAAGCCGCGGTTGATCGCCAAGGCCGGGGACTCCCCCGGCCTTTTGCTTTTCCGGCTCCCGCCCTCTTCGCCCGGGGCGTGACACCCGGCCCTTTTCCGGCCCGTCATGGCATAATCTGCGGTTGCAGTCTTTCGCAGGAGAACGCCATGCCCGTAGCGGCCGATGGCCTGAGCCTCTACGGCATCAAGGCCTGTGACACCATGAAGAAGGCCCGCCTATGGCTCGACGAGCACGGCCAGGCCTATCACTTCCATGACTACAAGCAGAGCGGCATCGACCGCGAGCGGGTGGCGGCCTGGTGCGCGGAGCATGGCTGGGACAAGGTGCTCAATCGCGCCGGTACCACCTTCCGCAAGCTCGACGACGCCCAGAAGGCCGACCTCGATACCGCCAAGGCCATCGACCTGATGCTGGCGCAACCCTCGATGATCAAGCGACCCGTGCTCGATCTCGGCGACCGTACCCTGCTGGGCTTCAAGCCTGAGCTCTATGCCGCGGCCCTGACCTGAGCCCTGCGGCAACCGCCCCCACTACCGGACATCTCGCACCGACCGGATCGGTGCCTTTGCAAAGGAACAGTCACATGTCGAATGCCCTCTTCAGTATCGCCTTCGGTGTCGGCACCCAGAATCGCCAGGACGCCTGGCTGGAAGTCTTCTATGCCCAGCCTCTGCTGAATCCGCCAGCGGCGCTGGTGGAGGCGGTCGCGCCCCTGCTCGGCTACGAGGGTGGCAACCAGGCCATCGCCTTCGCCCCGGCCCAGGCTCGCGGCCTGGCCGAGGCCCTCAAGGGCATCGATGCGGTGCAGTCGGCCCTGCTGACCCGCCTGGCCGAAAGCACCAAGCCGCTGGTGGCCACCCTGCTGGCCGAAGACGCCGCACCTGCTTCCACGCCAGAGGCCTACCTGAAGCTGCATTTGCTGTCGCATCGCCTGGTGAAGCCCCATGGCCTCAACCTGACCGGCATCTTCGCCCTGCTGCCCAACGTGGCCTGGACCAACCAGGGCGCCGTGGATCTGGTCGAGCTGCCGGCCGAGCAGTTGGAAGCCCGCCTGCGCGGCAAGCTGCTGGAAGTCTTCTCGGTGGACAAATTCCCCAAGATGACCGACTACGTGGTACCGGCCGGGGTACGCATCGCCGATACCGCGCGCGTACGCCTGGGCGCCTACGTGGGTGAAGGCACTACGGTGATGCACGAAGGCTTCGTCAACTTCAACGCCGGTACCGCCGGCCCGGGCATGATCGAAGGCCGTGTCTCCGCGGGTGTCTTCGTCGGCAAGGGGTCGGATCTGGGCGGTGGCTGCTCCACCATGGGCACCCTGTCAGGCGGCGGCAACATCATCATCAGCGTTGGCGAAGGCTGCCTGATCGGCGCCAATGCTGGCATCGGTATTCCGCTGGGCGATCGCTGCACCGTGGAATCGGGTCTCTATGTGACCGCGGGCACCAAGGTGGCGGTACTGGACGACCAGAACCAGCTGGTGCGGGTGGTCAAGGCACGCGAGCTGGCCGGTCAGAGCGACCTGCTGCTACGCCGCAACTCGGAAACCGGCGCGGTCGAATGCAAGACCAACAAGACTGCCATCGAACTCAACGAAGCGCTGCACGCGCACAACTGAGTCCATAACCGGGCAGCCCGCCGCGCGCGGGCTACCCCGGAGCTGTCGCCATGTCGCTACCCTCCCCCTGGAGAGCCGAATTTCCGGCTTTCACCGCTTTCGCCGCCGACGGCATCACCTACCTCGACAGCGCCGCCACGGCCCAGAAGCCCCAGGTGGTGCTGGACGCCCTGCTGGCCAGCTACAGCCTGGGCGCGGCCAATGTGCACCGGGCCCAGCACTGGACGGCCGAGCGCGCCACCGCGGCCTACGAAGGCGCCCGGGGGCGGATCGCCGCCTGGCTGGGCGCTGCCTCGCCGCAGGAGGTGGTGCTGACCCGAGGGGCGACCGAGGCGCTCAATCTATTGGCCTACGGCCTGGAAGACAGCTTCGCCGCGGGTGATGAGATCCTCGTCAGCGCCCTGGAGCACCACGCCAACCTGCTGCCCTGGCAGCAGCTGGCCCGGCGCAAGGGGCTGCAGCTCAGGGTGATCCCCCTGACGCCGAGCGGTCATCTGGATCTGGAGGCCGCCAAGGCGCTGCTGGGACCCAGAACCCGGCTGGTCGCGGTCAGCCAGTTGTCCAATGTGCTGGGAACCTGGCAGCCGCTGGTGGAGCTCGCCGCCCTCGCACGAGAACTTTCACCGGCCTGGCTGGTGGTGGACGGCGCCCAGGGCGCAGTCCATGGCCGCCACCGTCCGGGTGACTTCGATGCCGACTTCTATGTCTTTTCCGGCCACAAGCTCTATGCCCCCGAGGCCATCGGCGTGCTCTGGGGCAAGGCCGACCGCCTTGCGCAGCTCAAGCCCTGGCAATTCGGTGGCGAGATGGTGCAGCACACCAGCTTCACTGAGGCCCGGTTTCACACCGCCCCCATGGGCTTCGAGGCGGGTACGCCGCCCATAGGCGCGGCCATCGCCTTGGGCGCGGCGGTCGACTGGCTGCAGGGACAGGATGAAAGTCTCATCCGCGGCCACGAGCAGGCGCTGAGTCTGAAGCTGTTGGCCGGCCTTGCCGCCCGTGACGGCATCCGCATCCTGGGCGAGCCCCAGATCGCCCTGGCCTGCTTCCAGGTCGAAGGCGTGGATGTTGGCGACCTTTCCCACCTGCTGGGGGAGCAAGGCATCGCGGTGCGCGCCGGTCAGCACTGCGCCATGCCGCTGTTCCAGACCCTGAATACACCCGGCGCACTGCGGGTATCCCTGGGCCTGTACAACGATGCCGACGACCTGCAGCGTTTCTTTACCGCGCTGGACAACGCCCTGGAGCTCTTGCGATGAATCTGCTTCCCGATGCGGCGGAAGCCCGCCGTGCCTTCGTCATCGCCAAGGGCTGGGAAGCGCGCTCGCGCCTCCTGCTGCAATGGGCCGAGCGCCTGCCGGCGGTACTGGAAGACCGCGACGAGGATCTGGTGCAGGGCTGCGAAAGCCGGGTGCGCCTGACCCATGAAGCCCAGGGCGAGCGGCACTTCTTTCGCGCCAGCAGCGAATCCCGGGTACTCAAGGGCTTGCTCGCCGTGGTGCTGGTGCGCGCCAACGGTCTCACCCGCGAGGAGCTGGGCCGCCTCGACATCCATGGCTGGCTGGGTGAACTCGGCCTGGAGCGACAACTGTCGCAGTCGCGCAGCAATGGTTTGAACGCGGTGCTGACGCGGATGCGCGAACTGGCCGCCTAACCCTCGCCAGGCACCGAATTGCGCCGCGCCCGGAAGAACTCGGTCAGCACCTGGCCACAGGCCTCGGCCAGCACCCCACCCTCCACCAGCACCCGGTGGTTGAGAAAATCCTGCTCGAAGAAGCGACCGCGGCTCTGCGCCATGCCGGCCCTGGGTTCGCTGGCGCCAAAGACCAGGCGCTGGATACGACTGTGGACGATCAGGCCGGCGCACATGCCGCAGGGTTCCAGGGTGACATAGAGGGTGGCTCCCGGCAGACGGTAGTTGGCCTGACGAGCAGCGGCGTCACGGATGGCCTGCATCTCCGCATGAGCGCTGGGGTCGTGAGCGCCTATGGGGCGATTGAAGCCACGACCTATGATCTCGCCGTCGAGGACTACCACTGCCCCCACCGGGACCTCGCCTTGCGCCGCTCCCTGCTGCGCCAGCGCGAGGGCTTCCCGCATGAAGAGGTCATCCTGACTGCGGTCGATGATGGGCAAGGGGCGAAAGCGGGCCATGATGGGACTCTGGTAAAAGGCGCCATGATACCGCTGCCAGCGGAACCGGTCAGGCTGTCGATGATGCAGGCGCGATCACCCATTATAAAGTGATCGCACCAATGGTTATCGAACAATACAGATGAAATAATGAGGTGAAATGACGTCTGGCAAGATGTGATCTATATCACATAGACGGCTATTAACCGACCTGACGCTAACAGGTGCGTCGGCACAAGGTCCTATTCAAGAGTTCATTTGAGACAGTCGCATGATTGCTGCACCTTCCGGTCAGTCGCTGCAAAGCTGCGAAAGCGAGCCGATCCGCATTCCAGGCGCTATCCAGGCGCACGGTTATCTCCTCGCGTTCGACGAAAGAGAGCAGCTGATCAAGCACATCAGTCGCAACCTGACCGACCTGCTGGGCAAAGCGGAAAGCGAATTGTTGAATCAGCCTCTGGCGCAGACCCTGCCGTCCGAGCTGTTCGAACAGGTGCAGCACGCCCTGACCCTGGAGCATCTGGAAGAGGTCAACCCGCTGGCCTGGACGCGCCCGACCCGCGACATGGATGTGATCCTGCATCGCAGCCATGGCCTGGTCTTCATGGAGTTCGAGCCGGACGATCATGGTGGCGTCGAACCGGCCGGCCTGGCCCGCGCCCTGGCGCGCCTGCAGCAGGCGCGTACCTTGCCGGAACTGTGCGAAGGCGCCGTGCGTGAAGTGCGGGCCTTGACCGGCTTCGACCGGGTGGTGGTCTATCGCTTCGACGACGGTGGCGATGGTCAGGTGGTGGCCGAGAGCCGCGTCGAGGACATCGACAGCTATCTGGGCATGCACTTCCCCGCTGCCGACATTCCCGCTCAGGCACGTGCCCTCTATCACGAGAACTGGATTCGCAACATTCCAGACGCCAATTACGAGGCGGTGCCGCTGATACCGGCCTTCCTGCATGGCACCACCAAGGATCCCATCGACCTGACCCATGCCGTGCTGCGCAGCGTATCGCCCATCCATTGCCAGTACGTGCGCAATCAGGGCCTGCGCGCCTCCATGAGCGTATCACTGATCAGCGATGACAAGCTCTGGGGCCTGATCAGCTGTGGCCACCGCGATCCCCTGTACCTTCCCTATCGCACGCGCATGGCCTGCCGGTCGGTGGGGGTGCTGGTCTCGCTGATGATCCGCGCGCTGGAGAATCGTCAGGTCCAGCGCGAGATCGACGCCCGTGAAGCGCAATTGGCCGCGCTGATCCAGGGCATGTGCGACAGCAAGGGCGAGGTGCTCAGCGGTCTCTGCGAACGGGCGACGGATCTGCTGGAACTGGTGGATGCCACCGGTGCCGCGGTCCTGGTGGAGGAAGAACTCTGCACCCTGGGTGAATGCCCGAGTGCGGAAGACATCCGTATGCTCGCGGCCTGGGTCACCGCGGAAATGGATGCCTCGGGCATCTATGCGACCCGCTGCCTGACCGACGAACTGCCGGACGCGCGGCGCTACAGTGACCGGGCCAGCGGTGTGCTGGCGCTGTCACTGCCCAAGCCGGTGCGTAATCTGGTGCTCTGGTTCCGCCCCGAGATCGTGACCACCGTGGTCTGGAGCGGCAATCCTGCCAAGCTGGAACCCACGACGTCCGCCTCGGGCTCAGGCCTCAACTATCCCCATCCACGGCGCTCCTTCGATGCCTGGAAGGAACTGGTACGGCTGCGCTCCGAGCGCTGGCGGCCTTCCGATCTGTTCGCCGCCAAGGATTTGCGCCGCTCGGCGGTCGAGCTGGATCTGGCGCGTCAGGTGGAGCGTGAACGCCAGGCGGTGCGGCTGCGCGACGAGATCGTCGCGGCCGTCTCCCATGACCTGCGCAGCCCCATTACCATTATCCTGATGAAGGTGGGGATGATCCACCGCATGCTGGAAAAGCTGGCGCTGGGCGATGATCGTCTGCCCAGTTCGCTGGAGGTGATCGAGACGGCCGCCAATCGCATGAATGCCCTGATCAACGATCTGCTGGACCTGTCGAAGATCGAATCGGATCGACTCGCCCTGGACCTGAAACCCGCGCGTCTGGCAGACGTCTGCGCTCAGCCCATCCTGCTGTCGCGTCCGCTGGCGGAGATCAAGAACATCAGCCTGGAGTATGCGGTCGACCCGGATCTCCAGGTACTGGTGGAGGCCGAGCGCATCTTCCAGGTACTGATGAACCTGCTGGGCAATGCCATCAAGTTCACCGCACCGGGTGGCCTGGTGCAGCTCAGCATGCAGCGCATCGGCACCCTGGCCGAGATCAGCGTGACCGACAATGGCCGCGGCATGAATCAGGCTCAGCAGGCGCGGGTCTTCGAGCGGTTCTGGCACGTTCAGGAAGACAATCCCACCGGCCACGGCCTGGGCCTGTACATCGCCAAGGGCATCGTCGAGGCCCATGGGGGCGAACTGAGCGTCGTCAGTGCTCTGGGCGAGGGCAGCACCTTCAAGTTCACCCTGCCCGTCGCGCCCTAGCGAGGCAGGACACAGAAAGGGAAAGCCCCGGTGGCCGACAGCGACGTTGAAACCACCGGGGGAGCCAAGGCTCGCTGTAATGGACGTCAGCGAAACGCCGTGAATTCCCACCTTTCGTCGGCATCGAAGGTCATTTTCTTCAATACGGCAAGTGGTCACGCTCGCTAGCGTCAGGTGTCCTCAATCGACGAGACCTCAAGATGACCCTGATCCTCTCCATGGCCGCCTTTGCCCTGGTCGCCTCTCTCTCGCCCGGCCCGGTCAACCTGGTCGGCTTCAATACCGGCCTTACCCATGGTTGGCGTCCAGCCTTGTGGCACGTTGCGGGTGCCACCCTGGGCTTCGTGCTGTTGCTGGTGGCGGTCGGCCTTGGCCTGCATGAGGTGCTGGAAACCTGGCCGATGCTGCTCTGGGTCTTGCGCGTGGCCGGCGCGCTCTTCCTGCTGTACCTGGCCTGGAAGCTGGCGCGGGCCTCCGGCGACCTGGGCGTTGGACAGACGCGGCAGTGCCCGGGCTTTCGCGACGGCGTCCTGCTGCAGTGGCTCAATCCCAAGGCCTGGCTGGCTGCGGCCGCCGGCGTGGCACTGTTCGTTGGCGAGGATCGCGGACGCCTGGCGCTGTTCGCCGGCCTCTATCTGGTGATCTGCTTCGCTTCGCTCGCCTGCTGGGCGGTGGCGGGCGAATGGCTGCGAGGGCGATCCCTGACGGCCGCGCGGCTGCGGCTGCTGAATCGCGTCCTTGCGGCGCTGCTGGTGCTATGCGCCGCCTCCCTGCTGTGGGAGGGTTGAAGCGGCGCGGTACTGACCAGGGGTGGCCGCCACCAGGCGCTTGAAGGTGCGCTGCAGGTGGGCCTGGTCGGCGAAACCAGTGGCCAGGGCGACCTCGGCCAGCTCCTCGCCCTGGCGTAGCCGTTGTCGCGCCAGGCGGATGCGGCGATCGATCAGATAGGCATGGGGGGTCAGGCCAAAGCGCCGGCGGAAGCTGCGAATCAGCTGGGTGGGCGAGAGATCCGCGACCTGGCTCAGCTGGTCCAGGCTGACGCCCTCACCGCAGTGGGCATCGAGAAACTCGGCGGCGCGGCGCAAGCGGCGATCCTCACGCTCCCGCGCGGCGGCGATGGGCGTGCGCCCCAGTCGGGCCAGCACGGATTCGAAATACAGCAGTGCCTGGCTCTGGCGCTGCAGGGCAAGGCTATCGGGATCGACCAGGCAGGCATGCAGTGCTTCCAATCCGGCGTACAGCCGGTCGTCCTGGGACAGCTGCACGGCCAGCGGCTGGAAGTCCTCGGCGCCCGGGCGCTGTAGCTCGGCCAGCCAGCCAGCGTCCACATGCAGCATGCGATAGCGCCAGGCGTCCTCGCCCTGGGGATTGCAGGCATGGACGTCGCCGGGATTCATCAGCACCAGGGTACCCGCCCCTACCAGTTCGCGGGTCGGTCCATTGTGATAGCGGCTGCGCCCACCCAGCACGGTGCCGATGGAAAAGGTCTCGTGGGAATGGGGGGCATAGCAGAGTGCGCGACCGTCCTGGATGGAACGGGCTTCGAGAAAGGGCAGCGCAGGATCACGCCAGAAGTGGGGTACGGCGGTGCCGGTAGCGGTCATGCGGCGGGAATTCCGGGACGACGGACCGGATCAGTCTAGACGTCGTCCCGGAAGGGGGAAAGCCAGGCGTCAGCGCGTGGCGGCGTCCTCGGCCTCTTCCAGCAGGACATCGGCCGTGATGACGTAGTCGGCGTCGGGATGCAGCTCGGCACCCAGCGCCAGTTGCTGCGCCGCGGCGGCCAGCGTCGGCGCGCCCTGGAAGGTGGCATTGAGTTCGGCCAGCAGGAGGCCCATGTCCTTGTGCATCAGGGCGGCGGGGAATTGCGGCGCGAAGTCGCCCTCGCGCAGGGCCGCCAGCTTGCGCTGGTGGTGGGGCGAGAGCACTGCCAGATCACCGAACACCTCGAACAGCACCTCGGCATCGAGACCGGCGCGGGTGGCATAGGCCAGGGCTTCGGCCAGGGCGGCGAGACCCGCGCCCATCAGGCCGTTGATGGCCAGCTTGATGGCCGCGCCCTGCCCGGTCGGACCGACGTGATGCACGGTCTTGCCCAGGGTTTCGAGGATCGGCCGAGCACGCTCCACGGCCTCGGGTTCGCCGCCGGCCAGGACCACCAGTTGCGCCTGTTCCGCCTCGGGCGTGCTGCCGGACACCGGCGCCTCGACCACGGCGATGCCACGGGCACGACCAGCGGCTTCCAGGCGCAGCGACAGCGCAGGCGAATTGGTGCTGGTGTTGATCAGCAGGCGACCGCTTTCCAGACGGGCGAGGACGCCGTCGGCGCCGAGCAGGACCTGTTCGAGAATGGCGTCGTTGGGCAGAGAGACGATCACCACTTCCGCCTGGGGCAGCAGCGTCGCCAGCGGCTCCATGGGCGTGCCGTGGCGCTCGCCGTCCTGCTGGTGCTCGGCGTAGGCGCGGACCGGATAGCCGGCCTCGCGCAGGTTGGCGCCCATGCGCTGAGCCATGGCGCCAAAGCCGATGAAACCGATCGAGGGATGCGCGGACATGAGGGGGAGCTCCCGGTAGAGGATGGTGGTATCTCGACTCTACCTCCGGGCCGGGGTTCCGCTCCTGGAGACCAGTCTGCACCGTCGCTGGACGAGGGACTCTTCAGACCAGGCTAGATCCCGCTGAACCAGTTGTAGCCCTGGTCCTCCCAGTACCCGCCAGGATAGTCGTTGGTCACGAACAGCGCCTGGATGTGCTTGGGATTCTTGAAGCCGAGCTTGGTGGGCACTCGCAGGCGCAGCGGATAGCCGTAGTCCGGCGGCAGCGCTACCTGGCCGAAGTCCAGCGCCAGCAGGGTCTGGGGGTGCAGCGCCGAAGCCATGTCGATGCTGGAGTAGTAGCGGTCGGCACACTTGAAGCCGACGTACTTGGCCGTGGTGTCGGCGCCGATGCGTTCGAGGAAGGTACGCAGGGGCACCCCACCCCACTGGCCGATGGCGCTCCAGCCCTCGATGCAGATGAAGCGGGTGATGTCGGCGCGCTGCGGCAGGCGGCGCAGGTCTTCGAGGGTCCAGGCCTGCTTGTTGGCGACCAGGCCGGAGACCTCCAGGCGGTAATCGCTCAGGTCGACTTCCGGGACATTGTATTCGGGGTAGAAGGCGTTGAAGGGAAAGGGATCGGTGATCTGGCTGGCGGCATAGGTCGGCGCCAGGCGCTCGCGACCGAACAGCCAGGCCTGCACCCGGTCGTTGAAGCGCGACATGGACCAGAGCACCTTGTCGACGCTGTCGCCGTCCTGCAGGTTGCAGCCGCTGAGCATGGCCAGGGCACCCACCGTCAGGCCCTGCTTGAGCAGCAGGCGTCGTTGCAGATTCTCCACCTGCCGCTGTTGCGCCGGTTCCAGGCGCAGGCGTTCACGCCGACTCATCGTTAACCTCCTCGTGCGCCCGACCGGTGATCATCGGCGGCAGGGTGCGGGGGACCAGGATGACCAGGGCCAGGTGTACGACGACGAAGGCGCCGATGCCGGCCATGGCGAAGAAATGCACGTAGCGGGCGGTGTCGAAGCCGCCGAGCAGGGCCGCCAGCCCCTGCAATTGCACCGGTTTCCAGATCGCCAGGCCGGAGAGCACCACCAGCACCCCGAGGGCCAGCACGCCCCAGTAGAGGAGACGCTGCACGGCGTTGTAGGTGCCGAGGTGATGCCCCAGACGCAGGCGCACGGCCGCTGCGAAATCACGGCCGATGGCGCGCGGTGACAGCGGCAGGAAATCCCGCCGGAAGTGGCCGCTGAACAGGCCATAGAGCAGATAGATCAGGCCGTTCGCCAGCAGTAGCCAGAAGACCGCCAGGTGCCAGGCGATGGCGCCGCCCAGCCAACCGCCGAGGGTCGCCCAGGCGGGAAAGGTGAAGGGGAACAGCGGCGAGGCGTTGTAGATCGCCCAGCCGCTCATGAACATGCAGGGCATCGCCAGGGCGTTGAGCCAATGGGTGAGGCGCACCGGCCAGCGGTGCACCAGACGCCGTCGCGAGGTGGTCATGGCATTTCCCTCTTCACCGCGAGATGGAGGCGGTCGCCATCCTAATCAGGCGACCGCGGGGGGGTCTTACATGGGCGGGGTGAAACCGTCCTTACCGACAGCCACGCCCTTGGCGTGCTTGCCATCTTCGGCGGGGAACAGCACCACCTTGGCGCCAGGCTTGAGCAGGCTGCGGTCGCCCTTCTCGACATAGGCGATGGGCACGTCTTCCGGTACCACCAGCTGCTTTTCACCGCCCTTGTACTGCACGGTCAGGGTACGGCCGTTGGCCTTCTTGAGTTCGCCCACGGTGCCGTTGGTCATGGTGCCGGTGCTGCCGTCGGCGTTTTCCCAGCCGTAGTGGCCTTCACCGGAGCCGCGCAGGCTGGCCTCGAACACGGTCACCTCCAGCGCCTTGAGGGTGCCATCGGGCTGGGGGGTGGCGGCGGAGCCGATGAAGCTGTTGGCTTCGATGCGATCCAGGTTGGCCTTGGACACGGCGCGGTAGCTGGTCTTGTCGTCCAGCATCAGGGTCTGGTGGGCGCCATTGCGGGTGGTGAAGGCCAGGGTGTCGCCTTGGACGCTGTCCACGGTGCCACGCATGGGCTTGACGGTGGGCATGGGCGCGGCCTGGGCCAGCAGGGCACTGCTGGCGAGCAGCAGGGCAAGGGAACCACGGAGCAGGGTCTGGGTACGCATGAAACCTCCTGGGATAGGGAATCGCCCCGCCACAGTGCGACGCGTGGGGGGTCAGCAAGATGACCGGCGAATGACAAAAATGTCACCCAGCGAAGCGACCGGAGGCCCTACCATTACGCCATGCACATTCTCCTCATCGAAGACGACCAGAAGACCGGCGAGTACCTGAAGAAGGGCCTTGGTGAATCCGGCTACGCGGTCGACTGGACCCAGCACGGCGCCGATGGCCTGCACCTGGCGCTGGACGGCCGCTACGACCTGGTCATCCTCGACGTCATGCTGCCCGGCATTGACGGTTGGCAGATCATGGAAGTCCTGCGCAAGAAGCACGACGTGCCGGTGCTTTTCCTTACCGCCCGCGACGGCCTGCAGGATCGCATCCGCGGCCTGGAGCTGGGCGCCGACGACTACCTGGTCAAGCCTTTCTCCTTCGTCGAGCTACTGCTGCGCATCCGCACCCTGCTGCGCCGCGGCGTGGTGCGCGAGCCCGAGCACTTCCACCTGGCCGATCTGCAGCTGGATCTGCTGCGGCGGCGGGTGACCCGTGGCGACGATCTCATCGTCCTGACCAACAAGGAGTTCGCCCTGCTGCATTTGCTGCTGCGGCGCGAGGGCGAGGTGTTGTCGCGCACCCTGATCGCCGCCGAGGTCTGGGACATGAACTTCGACAGCGACACCAACGTGGTGGACGTAGCCATCAAGCGGTTGCGCGCCAAGGTCGACAACCCCTACCCGGTCAAGCTGATCCATACCGTGCGCGGCATCGGCTACGTCTGCGAGGTACGGCCTTGAGCGCGCGGTCACCCTCGCTGATCCTGCGCGCCACCCTGGGCTTCGCCCTGGTGGCGTTGCTCGCCGTGGGCGGCGCGGGCGCCTTTCTCTACCACAGCCTGGAACGTACCGTGCTGGAGCGCGCCGACTACGCCCTGCTCGGTCGCCTGGCGCACTTTCGCAGCCTGCTCAGTGCCGACCTGTCCCTGGAGACCCTGGGCCGCAGTCCGCAGCTGTTCGCCAATATGCTGGGCAACGAGCAGGACGTCTTTCTCATCGGCACGCCGGGCGCCAAGCCGGTGATCGCCTCCAACCCGCTGCAGATCGCCCTTCCCGACCTGATCGTCATCCCCCAGACCCGGCGGCCGACCCGGGCCGACCTGCGCGAAGGGCGGCTGGCCGACGGTACTCGCTGGCGTGCGGCCCGGGTCGCGGTGAATACCCCCGAGGGACCGGTGGAACTGACCGCCGCCCATGTGCTGCGCAACGAGGACACCACCCTGGCCGATTTCCGTCTGGGGCTGCTCGGCGCCGTGACCCTGGCCTTCCTGGCTACCGCCGGGCTCGGCTATCTGCTGCTGCGCCGGGGCCTGGCCCCCTTGCGGCGCATCGCCCGCCATGCCGGTGGCATCACTCCAACCCGGTTGGCCGCCCCCCTGGAACTGGCCGATGCTCCACGCGAGCTGCAACCGCTGGTGGAAAACTACAACGCCATGCTGGCGCGGCTGGCCGACGGCTATGGTCGGCTGGTGCAGTTTTCCGCTGACCTCGCCCACGAGATCCGCACCCCGATCAATGCCCTCATGGGCCATACCGAGGTCGCCCTGCGCCAGGTGCGTGGCACCGAGGAATACCAGACGCTGCTGGCCTCCAACCTGGAGGAGCTGGAGCGCATCTCGCGGCTGGTGGAAAGCATCCTCTTCCTCGCCCGCGCCGATGACGCCCAGGCGGTACTGACGCCGCAACCGCTGCAGCTGGCCGAGGAGCTGACGCGCATCGCCGATTATTTCGAAGGCCCGGCCGACGAGCGCAGCCTGCGCCTCGTCGTGGCAGGCGGCGGTGAGGTGATCGCCGATCCGCTCATGCTCCGCCGCGCCCTGAGCAACCTGGTGGCCAATGCCATCCGCTACGCCGAGCCAGATGGCGAGATCCAGCTGCAGGCGGACGGCGGGCGCATCCGCGTCAGCAATGCGGGGCCTGCCCTGGCGCCGGAACACCTGCAACGGTTGTTCGATCGCTTCTACCGCGCCGACCCGTCCCGCCATCAGCCCCATGATTCCAACGGCCTGGGCCTGGCCATCGTCGCCGCGATCATGCGTCTGCATGGTGGGCGCGCCGAGGTCGAGCAGGATGCACGGGGCATCCATTTCAGCCTGGTCTTCCCGACCCCGGCCGCCTGAACCGCGACCTGCCGCTCAAACCACGCAACCGCCCGTCACCAAAGGACTTTTTCCGCTTGCCCAGGACGGCTATGGGCTGCATCGACCCGCCCACTACTGTACATTCATCTACCTTAGGCAATAAGCAAGGGTGGTAGGCGATGAGCGTGGATGTCGAACTGGTGCTGGCCGGCAAGATCGGCTTCGCGGCGCACCAGAACGCGGTGCCCGTGCTGCGTGAATTGCGCCTCACCCACAGCGGCCCCGAACCCCTGGCCGACCTCAGCCTCACGGTGACCGCCGAGCCGGCTTTCGTGGTGCCGCGCACCTGGCACCTGGAGCGCCTCGATCCCCAGGGCACCCTCTATCTCGATGATCGCGACCTCGAATTCGACGCCGCTCTGCTCGGCAGCCTCCAGGAAAGCCTGGTCGCCCAGCTGACCTTCACGGTGCGCCAAGGTGACGAGATCCTGCAGACGCGGCGCTATCCGGTCGAGCTGCTGGCCCGTAACCAGTGGGGCGGCGTGGACAGCATGCCGGAACTGGCGGCGGCCTTCGTCATGCCCAACGATCCGGCGGTGGATCGCCTGCTGGGCGCTGCCGCCGAGGTCCTGCGTCGCGCCGGCAAGTCCACGGCGCTGGATGGTTACGAGGGGGAGTCGCGCCGCCGGGTCTGGGAGCTCAGTTCGGCACTCTGGTCGGCCCTGTGCGGCTTGCAGCTGACCTACGCAGTGCCGCCGGCCAGCTTCGAGCGCCAGGGCCAGAAGATTCGCACGCCGGGCGCCATCCTCGACGGTGGCCTGGCCACCTGCCTGGATCTCGCCTTGCTCGCCTGCGCGGCCCTGGAACAGGCCGGTCTCAACCCGCTGCTGGTGATCACCCACGGCCATGCCTTCGCCGGGGTCTGGCTGCAGCCCCAGGAATTCGCCCAGCTGCTCACCGACGACGCCGAGCCGGTGCGCAAGCGGGTGGCGCTCAAGGACCTGCTGGTATTCGAGACCACCCAGGCCACCGCCTCCCCGCCGCCGTCCTTCAGCCAGGCGGTGCAACTGGCCGAGCGCCAGCTGGACGACGACAGTTTCGTGCTGGCCCTGGACATCCGTCGCGCCCGCCTGCAACGCATCCGCCCACTGGCGGTGCCCGGACAGCTCCCCACCCCCTTGGACGGCCTGCTGCTGCCGGGCGAAGCCCTGGAAGAGGCCCCACCGCTGCCAGCCTTCGACGTGGACGTCGAGGCCGCGCCCACCACCCCGGTCGGTCGTCTGGCGCTCTGGCAGCGCAAGCTGCTCGACCTCACCACCCGCAACCGCCTGCTGCACGTGCCGGAAAACGCCCGCAGCGTGCCCCTGCTCTGCCCCGAGCCGGCGGCGCTGGAAGATCGCCTGGCCGAGGGCCGGGCGCTGCGCCTGGTGCCGTTGCCGGACCTGGCGGTAAGCGGTCGCGACGCGGTGCTGCACGAGGCGCGTGAACACGAGAACCTGCAAGACGAGTACGCCCGCGGTGCCCTGGCCCGCGGCGAGGTGGTCGCTCCCCTGGATGCGACCAAGCTGGACGCGGCCTTGGTGGAGCTCTATCGGCGTGCCCGCAGCGATCTCGACGAGGGCGGTGCCAATACCCTCTATCTGGCGCTGGGTTTCCTGCGCTGGAAAAAGGCCGCCGACGATCCCAAGCATTACCGTGCCCCGCTGATCCTGCTGCCGGTGCGCCTGGAACGGCAGAGCGCTGCCAGCGGCATCACCCTGCACCTGTTCGAGGACGAACCACGCTTCAACCTCACCCTGCTGGAACTGCTGCGCCACGATTTCGACCTGGACATTCCCGGGCTCGATGGCCCCCTGCCCGGGGATGGCAACGGCATCGATGTGGACGGGATCTGGACCAAGGTCCGCCGCGCGGTGCGCGACCTGCCCGGCTTCGAGGTGAGCAGCGAGCTGCTGCTCGGTCAGTTCTCCTTCGCCAAGTACCTGATGTGGAAGGACCTCACCGAGCGCAGCGACCAGCTGATGGAAAGCCCGCTAGTGCGGCACCTTTTGGAGCGCACCACCGAATCCGGCGCCTACCTCAGCGGCGGCAGCTTTCCTCGCGAGCGCGAGCTGGATCGCCAGGTGACCCCGGCCGAACTTTTCACCCCGTTGCCGGCGGATTCTTCGCAACTGGCGGCGGTACTGGCCTCGGCCAGCGGCCAGGATTTCGTCCTCGACGGCCCGCCCGGCACCGGCAAGTCCCAGACCATCGCCAACATGATCGCCCACAACCTGGCGCTTGGGCGGCGGGTACTGTTCGTCGCCGAGAAGCGTGCGGCCCTCGACGTAGTGTATCGCCGCCTGGAGGCCCAGGGGCTCGGCGAATTCTGCCTGGAACTGCATTCGAGCAAGGCCTCCAAGGCCGAGGTGCTCAAGCAGCTGGAGCGCGCCTGGGACACCCGCGACGGCCTCGATGAAGAGGAATGGCTGGTCGAGGCCGCCGAGGTGGAGCGCCTGCGGGATCGTCTCAACGCAGTGGTGGAGCGCCTGCACCGCCGCTGGCCCAATGGCCTGACCCTGCAGCAGAGCATTGGCCGCGTCCTGCGCGACGCTGCCCCCGATACCTCACGCCTGGCATGGTCCCAGGCCGATGCCCACGACGCCGAGGCCCTGGCCGAACTACGCACCGCGGTACGCCGCCTGGCCCTGCATGCCGAGACCGGGCGCAGCCTGGCGGCGGATTTCGCCCTCTTGCCGGCGCATCCCTGGTCCAACGCCTGGCAGGACGCCCTGGTCACCGCTGCCGAACGCCTGCGCGACACCCAACACGACCTCCAGCAGGCGCGGCAACGCCTGCGTGACCTCCTCGGCCTGCCGCTGGCCGACCAGGTGGCGCCTCGCCGCCTGCTGGAGTTCGCCGAACTGCTGCAAAGCGCCGCCGGCCAGGACCTCGCCTTCGCCTTCGGCCCTGGCGCCGCCGAGCGCCAGCGTCACCTGGGACGCGCCCTGGAATTGCTGGCGGACTACCAGGCACTGGAGCGCGAGCTGTCGGTACCCTATGCCGCCGAAGCCTGTCGCCGCGTCGCCCTGACCCAGCTGGAAACCGCCTGGGACGCCGCCGGCCGCCGCTTCTGGATCTTCGCCAGCCGCGCCCAGCGGCAGGTCACCCAGGACCTCGCCCGCCAGGGCGAAACCCAGGGCCAACCCGATGTAGCTGCCGACCTGCCGCGGCTGCGCCGCCAGCGTACCCTGCTTACCGAGCTGGACGACCTGGCGCCCACCCTTGGCAGCATCAGCGGCTGGCAAGGCGTCACCAGCGACCTCGACGCCCTGCTCGCCCGTCGCGCCCTGGCCGAGCGGCTCGGCACCGCGCTGCCAACCCTGGCGGAAACGCCCGAACAGTTGCTGGCCCTGCGCCAGGCGGCAGCGCGCCGGTTGCAGCATCCCGAGGATCAGCCGGAGGACACCACCCTGGCCCCGGCCAGCAATGCCTTCGCCGAGGCCCTGGATGCGGCCGAAGCCGCTCGCCAGGCATTCGCCGCGCAGGCGGGACTGGCCGGTGATACCGCCGCCGCCGAGCTGGTGCGCACCGCCGCCGCGCTGCTGCGTCAGCCGGGCCGGCTCAAGGCCTGGTGCGATTGGCAACGCGTTCGCGAGGAAGCCGAGGCGCTGGGCCTGACGGCGCTGATCGCCCGTGCCACGACCGCCGCGGCCGACGACCTTCCGGCCCTGTTCGAGACTGCCTATGCCCGCTGGTTCGCCGCCACCGCCCTGGACGCCGAGCCGCTGCTGCGCGATTTCGTCCCGGCCGAGCACGAGAGCGACATCCAGGCCTATCGCCGGTTGGACGACCGGCTGCAGAATCTGGCCGTGCGCCATATCCGCGCCCTGCTCTGCCATGGGCTGCCGCCGAAGAACGACGCGGCGCGCCAGGGCGGCGGCTTCGCCGTGCTCAAACACGAGTTGCAGAAGCAGCGCCGGCACAAGCCGCTGCGCCAGCTGGCCCTGGAAATGGGCGACGCCCTGGCGCGACTGGCGCCTTGCATGCTCATGAGCCCGCTGTCCATCGCCCAGTACCTGCCTCCGGATGGCGGCCTGTTCGACCTGGTGATCTTCGACGAAGCCTCGCAGATCGCTCCCTGGGACGCCGTGGGCGCCATCGCCCGGGGCGTGCAGGTGGTGATCGCCGGCGACCCCCGGCAGATGCCACCGACCCGCTTCTTCGACCGCGCCGCCGGCGAGGACGACACCGCCGAAGACCTGGAAAGCATCCTCGACGAATGCCTGGGCGCCGGCATCTACAGCCACAGTCTCAACTGGCACTACCGCAGTCGCCACGAGAGCCTGATCGCCTTTTCCAACCATCACTACTACGACGGCAAGCTCATCACCTTTCCCGCGCCGGAGATCCGTCCGAGCGCGGTGGAATGGCGACGGGTCAACGGCGTCTACGCCAAGGGCAAGGGCCGCCACAATGCCATCGAGGCCCAGGCCATGGTCGCCGAAGCGGTCAAGCGCCTGCTCGATCCGGCCTTTGCCGGCCTCAGCCTGGGCATCATCACCCTCAACAGCGAACAGCAGCGGCTGGTCACCGACCTGCTCGACCGCGCGCGCCAGCAGCACCCGGAGATCGAGGCGCACTTCGCCGAAGACCTGGCCGAGCCGGTGGTGGTCAAGAACCTGGAAACGGTCCAGGGCGACGAGCGCGATCTGATCATGCTCGGCATCGGTTTCGGTCCCACCGAGCCGGGCGCCAATACGATGTCGATGAACTTCGGTCCGCTGAACAAGGACGGCGGCTGGCGTCGCCTCAACGTGGCCGTGACCCGGGCGCGACGGGAGATGCTGGTGTTCTCCTCCTTCGATCCGGGGCTGATCGACCTCAACCGCACCAACGCCCGCGCGGTACGGGATCTCAAGCTGTTCCTGGAATTCGCGCAGCGGGGGCCCCAGGCCCTGGCGGCTGCGGTCAAGGGTTCCCTGGGCGGGCACGACTCGCCCTTCGAAGAAGCCGTGGCCCAGGCGCTGGAAGCCAAGGGCTGGCAGGTGGTGCCACAGATCGGCGTCTCGCGCTTCCGTATCGACCTGGGCATCGTCCATCCCGACCGGCCGGGCGACTATCTCGTCGGCATCGAATGCGACGGCGCCACCTATCACAGTGCCGCCACCGCCCGCGACCGCGACAAGACCCGCAGCGCCATCCTCGAAGGCCTGGGCTGGACGCTGTTGCGCGTCTGGTCCACCGAATGGTGGATCGACCGCGCCGGTGCCACCGAGCGCCTGCATGGCGAGATCGAGCGGCTGCTGGAGGAGTCGCGGGCGAAGGCTTGAGGGGCTGTTGGGCTTCGCTGCGCTCAGCGCCAACCTACGGCGGTTTACCTCATGCCGTAGGTTGGGCTGAGGCAGCTCCATCGCCGAAGCCCAACAATCCGGGCATGACCTTGGCACCGTTGGGCTTCGCTGCGCTCAGCGCCAACCTACGAGACACCTGCTCACACCGAGTCACCCCCTCTCCCTCTGGGAGAGGGCCAGGGTGAGGGCTGCCGATGGCCAAAGGTGGCAATTGGTTGAGGTTGTGGGAGTGTTGAGCTTAGCTGGGTTGAGATGGCTCCATGGCCGAAGTCCAATGTTCCGCGCTATACCCTGGCGCCGTTGATGGGGGCGACCCTCACCCCACCCCTCTCCCCGAGGGAGAGGGGGCGGATGGCGGCTTGTCCCCTGGTATCGCGCTGCCAGGGCGTCCGTAGCGTGGAAAACCGCACCGCGTTTTCCACTGTTCCCCCCTGCACCTGGACGCGAACAAGGCGCCGCCGTTATCCACCCCAGGCGGCATCCCTGCTGCGTAGGTTGGCCTGAGGCAGCTCCATCGCCGAAGTCCAACAAACCGAGCTCGACCTCGGCACCGTTGGGCTTCGCTGCGCTCAGCGCCAACCTACGGCGGTTTGCCTGGTGCCGTAGGTTGGGCTGAGGCAGCTCCATCGCCGAAGCCCAACAAGCCGAGCGTGACCTCGGCACCGTTGGGCTTCGCTGCGCTCAACGCCAACCTACGGCGGTTTGCCCACCACTCAGCGGTATCAGAGAATATTCAGCGGATACTCGGTGATCAGCCGCGTCTCGGCCACGGTGCCGCCGGTGCTCTGACTGCCGGAATGCCAGGCCTGGCGCAGGCGGAAGCTCAGGTCCTTGGCCGGGCCGTCCTGCAGGACGTACTTGGCCTCCAGATCCGTCTCGTGCTCCTTGTCGCCATCGCCATAGAGCCCGGCATAGGCCGAGTCCGCCGCCATCCGGGTGCCGTCGATGCCACTGCCGCGGGTATGCCGCACCATCAGGTTCAGCCCCGGTACGCCGTAGCTCTCCATGTCCAGGTCGTAGCGTACCTGCCAGCTGCGCTCGCCCGGACCATTGAAGTCGGAGAACTGCATCGAGTTGCCGAGCAGGATGGAATCACCGAAGGAACCCGGCAGCGGCGCCCCGAAGACTGCGTAGTCGAAGGGTTGGTCACCGTGGATGCGCTGGTGGATCAGGGTGAAGGTATGGGCGCCGGTCTGGAAGGCGGCAGCCAGCGAGCCGGCGGTGTTGGCGATGCTGCCGGCCTTGGCGCTGCCAGCGTCCAGGGTGCGATAGAGGTTGGCGTCGAGGGTCAGACTCCGCCCGGCGGCCAGCGGCAGTACATAGTTGAGGTTGCCGTAGTACTGGTCCCAGACGTCCTCGAAGTGCCCGGCGTAGAGCGAGGCGCTGAAATGATCGCTGAACTTGTAGACGCCCCCGGCATAGCTGGCCGAGGCTGCCTCGACCCCCGCGTAACCGGCGAAGATGCCGCCGTCCGAGCCGGTGGTGCGCGGCGCCGTGGCGGCGGTGAAGTGGCCGCCTTCCAGCACCAGGTGATCGACCTCCTGGCTCACCAGGCTCCAACCGCGTGCGGTCTGGGGAAACAGCCAGTTGCCACCCGCCGCCAGTACCGGCGCCGTGGGTTGCTGGTCGCCGTACTTGAGCACGGTGTTGGAAACGCGCAGCTTGACCGCCGCGCCGCCCTTGCTGAATTCGCTGCGCTGGCTGCCGTCGCCGTCCACCGGCATGTTCGGGGTGTTGGCATGGCCGTCGCCGCCATCCAGCTTGAGGCCCAGGTAGCCATAGGCGTCCACCCCGACCCCCACGGTGCCCTGGGTGAAGCCCGAGGTGTAGTTGAGCAGGAACGCCTGGGTCCAGCTGCGCGGGTCGCGGCTGTTGCGGGCCTCGGCGCCATGGCCGTCACCCTCGTTCTGGCGCAGGTAGTAGTAGTTGCGCAAGAGCAGGGTCAGGTCACCGTCTTCGACGAAGCCCTTGGCATCGGACTGCTGACTGGCCAGGGCGGCACCGGTGAGGAGCAGACCGGGCACGCCGAGCAGCCAGACGCTCTGACGGGCAAAGGGGAAAAACAGCGATAGCGTCATGGGCGGTTCACTCACAAGATCTTAAAGGGGAATCGTTAGGTCGCGAACGAGTTTGCCAGCTAGCGCCTGTGCATACCACTTCGCTGACCGCCGTCATCGTCCGGTAACCTGACCGTGCTGCGCTGGTGGTTCGCCCCTCGCCGCCCGTGGTTTCCCATGTCCAGCCAGTCCCCTGCCGTCGATCTCGCCTATCGTCCTCGTCTCGCCGATCTGCGTCCCTTGCTGCCGGAGCCCCTGCCCGGCCTGCGTGCCGAACCCCGCATCACGCCCGCCGTCAGCCTGACGGATCGCATGGGCTACCAGGCCGATTTTCTCGGCGGCTTCCTGGTCCCCTGGCCGCACCCGGGCGCGGCCCTGGCCAGCGATGTCTATCCCCTGCCCGCCTCCGCTGACCGTCTGGACTACACCCACTTTTCCGTGACCCTCTCGCGCAGCCGGCGAATGGCGCTCTGGGTCGGCGTCAATATCGATGGCGGTCAGCAGGTGGAGGTCAAGCGCGGCCGCGATGCCTGGGCCTATGACGGTCGGGTGCCGCTGGAGGCCCAGCTCGGCGAGGCGCTCTATGCCGACAACCTGCTCGACCGGGGTCATCTGGTGCGCCGCCAGGATCCCAACTGGGGCCCTGCGGCCATCCAGGCCAACCAAGACACCTTCCACTTCACCAACTGCGCCCCGCAGATGGCCGCCTTCAACCAACAGACCTGGCTGGAGCTGGAAGACTATCTGCTCGACAACACCCAGCGCTGGCAGGCACGCATCACCATCTTCAGCGGCCCGGTGCTGCGCCCGGACGACCGGGTTTATCGCGACGCCCGGATTCCCGAGGCCTTCTGGAAGGTGGTGGCCTATCTCGGTGACGACGGCAAGCCCTCCGCCAGTGCCTACCTCATCGACCAGCGCCGGGAGCTGGACGCGCTATCCATCGCCTTTGGCCGCCTGCGCACCTACCAGTGCAGCGTCTTGCGCATCGAGCAGCTGACCGGCATCGACTTCGGTCCCCTGGCCGACCATGACGGCTTTTCCAACGAAGAGCGCGCCACCGGCAGGCCCGTCGAACGGGCCATCCAGGGCCCGGCCGACATCCGGCTCTAGCCTGGCTGGACGCAGGCGCGCGACAGGCTGTTGCGCACCCCCAGCAACGCCAGCAGGATCAGCCCCGCCAGGTAGAGCTGAGCGGACCCGCTGAGGCCCAGCCAGGGCACCAGGGTGCTGACCGCCAGGGCCGGCAGGCAGAAGGCCAGGTAGCTCAAGACATAGAAGGCCGCCAGCAGGCCGGCTCGCTGGGCCGGCTCGGCCAGGGGCAGCAGACTGCGGGTGGCGCCGAGAAAGCCGCTGCCGAAGCCCGCTCCAGTTACCAGGGTACCCAGGGCGAAGAGCCCCAGCTGACCGCTGGCCACCGCCAGCCAGAGCAGCGCCGGACCGGCCACCAGGGTGCCCGCGCCCAGGCGCAGCAGCCGCGCGGCGGGCCAGTGGCGCAGGCCATGCAGGCTGGCGGCGCCGGTCAGGGTCAGGCCGGCCACCACTACCCCGCCCACCAGGATCGAGGAGGTGCCGGTGGCCGTCTTGATCAGCCCCGGCATCAGCGAGAGATAGAAACCGCCCACCGCCCAGACCGCCAACTCCAGCGGCAAGATCCGCCACAGCATGGCACGCGCCTGGGGCGGTATCGCCAGCTGAGGCCGGAGCGCGGCGAGCAGCCCGGGCCGGCGCGCCAGGGGATCGGGCAGGCGCAACAGCAACAGGCCCTGCACCAGGAAGAGCGCCAGGAACAGCCGATAGACCAGCTGCAGCGGAGCGGGCGCGAACTCCACCAGCAGGCCGCACCCCAGGGCGCCGCCGGCCATGCCCAGCAGGGGCGCCAGGCTGTTCAGCCAGGGGCCGCGTCCGGCATCCACGTCGAGCAATGCCGCGCCCAGGGCGCTGGTGGCGATACCGGTCGCCAGCCCCTGCAGGGCGCGGGCGAGCACCAGATCCGCCAGGCCCTGTACCTGATGGAACAGCAGCATGGCGCCCATCTCCAGTACCAGCGCCGCTAGGATCACCGGGCGTCGACCCAGGTGATCGGACAGCCGCCCACCCACCAGCAAGGCGGCGAGCAGGGTGAAGGCATAGACGGCGAATACCCAGGTCAGCCAGAAGGTGGAGAAGCCCCAGGCCTGCTGGTAGCTGGCATAGAGCGGCGTTGGCGCACTGGAAGCCGCCAGGAAGGTAAAGAGCACCCCGCCCAGCAGGATCAGGCGGGCGGTGGAAGAGCCATTCGCGGAGACCATGCCTATCCCTTAACGCTAATTAATTGCTTTAAAGCCTGAGCCCTTTGCGTACCAAAAGCAATGCGTTTGCGTTAAGGGACGGGTATCCTGTCGCCATGACCACCAAGCAAGCTCGTCCCGGCGGCCGCAGTGCCCGCGTCCAGCAAGCCATTCACGAGGCCGTCCTGGCGCTGTTGCGAGAGCAGCCACGAGACGCCCTGACGGTGCCCCTGATCGCCGCCCGCGCCGGCGTTACCCCTTCCACGCTCTATCGACGCTGGGGCAACCTGCCTAGCCTCTTGGCCGATGTCGACCTGCAGCGCCTGCGCCCCGACCAGCCGCCGGAGGACACCGGCAGCCTGAGAGGCGACCTCGAACGCTGGCTGGAACACTATGTGGACGACCTCGCCTCGACGCCTGGCCAGGCCATGCTCAGGGATGCCCTGGCCGCCACCGATCCGGGCTGCGCGGTGCGCTGCACCGAACCGACCCGGGAACGCCTGGAGCTGATACTCGAACGCGCCCGGTTACGCGGCGAGCCGGCGCCAGGTCTGGACGCCCTGCTCGACGGCCTGGTCGCCCCGCTGATCTATCGCACCCTGTTTGGTGCCGAGCGTCCGGCCATGCCGTTGTGCCTCGACCTGCTCGCCCGGGTGTTGCGGCCGGACCGGTAGCGAAAACCGCCCGCCCGGAAACGACGATGCCCGAACCTTTTCAGGTCCGGGCATCTCGTCCAACGGCAGGACCCGAAGGGGTCCGCTAGCGGTCGCGTTTAGCCAGCGACTACCTTGTTGACGGGCTGGGTACGACGACCCAGGGCACCACCGATGGCCGCGACGATACCGCCCACCACCAGGCTGATCAGCAGCACCCAGCTGGCCTGGGAAACCTTGCGTGCGGCCACGTCAGCGGCTTCGCGAGCCTTCTGCTCGGCCTCGGCCTTGAGCTCCTGATACTTGGCATAGGCCTGCTGATAGGTCTGCTGAGCCTTGTCGACGATGGCATTGGCCTCGGCGTCGCTCTTGCCGGTACGGGCCTTGATCAGGTTGACCAGGGCCTGGCGATCGGCGGCGTTCCAGGCCTGGTCGCCACGCTGCTGCAGACGATCCAGCAAGGCATTGAGCTGGTCATCGGTCTGCTGCGGGTTGTTGGCGCTGTTCTGGGCAGTGTTCTTGGCATCCTGCTTGGCACCCTGGGCCTGCTGCTGGAGATTCTGCGGCTGCAGGGCGGGCTTGCCGGTCTGACGCAGCGCGGTTTCCAGCTCGTTCTGCAGATCACCCAGGTCGAGTTGGATACCCTGCTGACGCAGCTGATCCTGAACCTGGTTGGTCAGGGCCGGGGCCGCCTGGGACAGGCCGCTGCCAATCATCGACAGGCCACTGCCCGCCACGTTGACGCCGGTGCGCACCACGCCACTCACGGCGCTGGACACCAGATAGACGCTGACCAGGGTCACGGTGGCCCAGACCAGGATGCCGTGCAGCGCGCCTTCGCGTTGCGCCAGGCGACCGGCGATCCAGGCGCCGATGAAGACCGAGACCACGGCGCTGACACCGACCCAGATGCCGGTGCCCTTGCCCAGGCCATCCAGCGGATTGGCTTCCTGTTGCGGATCGATGGAGGCGGTGCCGATGGCCGTGCCCAACAGGCTGAGCAGCAAGGAGACGGTCAGGGCGATGACCACGCCCGCGATGATCGAGCTCCAGGAAATGCGCTTGAGCAGGGGGGCGGTGGCCCGGGTGGCCGGGTAGGCAGGTGTCTGGTGGGCGTCGTAGGACATGGCAGGTGCTCCGGAAGGATCATGGGAAGAAGTTATTGTGGTAACGGATGGATACCCTCGCGCTTTCACAAGTTCCCAAACCAGCATTCCAGAGCCACCAAAGGTCGTCTGACCTCAGATGTCTGCTAGCCCATCAGGATATCGGCCAGCAGCTTCACGTTGAGCACCACGATCAGCCCCGCCACCGCCCAGGCCAGCACCGCCGTGAAGCGCTTGATCACGAAGGAGCCCATCAGCTGGCGATCCGAGACGAAGCGCACCAGCGGGATCACCGCGAAGGGCAGCTGCATGGACAGCACCACCTGGCTCAGCACCAGCAGCTTGGCCGTGCCGCTCTCGCCATAGAGACCGGTCACCACCACCACCGGGATGACGGCGATACCGCGGGTGATCAGACGCCGCGCCCAGTCGGGGATGCGCAGCGAAAGAAAGCCTTCCATGACGATCTGGCCAGCCAGGGTCGCGGTTACGGTGGAGTTGATGCCCGACGCCAGCAGGGCGACCGCGAACAGCAGCGAGGCGATCCCCACGCCCAGCATCGGCGACAGCAGGTGATAGGCGTCCTGGATCTCGGCCACGTCGGTACGACCGGCACTGTGGAACACGGCCGCGGCGGTGATGAGGATGGCCGCGTTGACGAACAGCGCCAGCATCAGCGCCAGGGTGCTGTCGGCCACCGCCCAGCGCAGCCCCATGCGCCGCCCCTCCTCGGTTCGCGGATAGGCGCGGGTCTGGACGATGGACGAATGCAGATAGAGGTTATGGGGCATCACCGTGGCACCGATGATGCCAATGGCCAGGTACAGCGCGGCCGGGTTGGTGACGATCTCCGCCTTGGGCAGAAAGCCGTCGAACACCGCGGCCAGGGACGGCTGGGCCAGCACCATCTGCACGCCGAAGCAGACGAAGATCAACGTCAGCAGCGCGATGACGAAGGCTTCGAGCCAGCGAAAGCCGCGGTTCATCAACAACAGGATGAGAAAGACGTCGAGCGCCGTGAGGATCGCGCCCCACATCAGGGGAATGCCGAACAGCAGATTGAGGGCGATGGCCGTGCCTATCACCTCGGCCAGGTCGCAGGCGATGATCGCGATCTCGCAGGCGAGCCACAGCAGCAGGCTGACCGGACGCGAATAACGGGCGCGGCAGGCCTGGGCTAGATCCAGCCCGGTGGCGATGCCCAGGCGCGCGGCCAGGGCCTGCAACAGGATGGCCATCAGATTGGACAGCAGGATCACCGATAGCAGCAGGTAGCCGAATTGCGAGCCACCCGCGAGGTCCGTGGCCCAGTTGCCCGGGTCCATGTAGCCCACCGAGACCATGTAGCCCGGGCCGACGAAGGCCAGCAGCCGGCGAAACCAGCTGCCGCCTTCGGGCACCGGAATACTGGCATTCATCCGCCCCAGGCTGGGCCGGGCGGACGACGAAGGCTCCTGCCAGGCAGGTTCGACGTAGCTGGCGGATTCTTTCATGGCTGACTCGTTCGGCAAGGTAGGACTACCCTTTGGAGAATTTAGCCTAGGCTAAAATTCACACATCCAGCAATAAAAAATCTCTATCTCATCCGTCGATAACGCCCACTGGCGAAGGAATCTTTGGTATTCGCCGGCAACTCGGTCAAAATGGCGCCCGAGCGCTTCCCTCCGAAGCGCCTTGGCTCTTGCGGAGAAGGTCATTCAGGTGGGCAACATGACAAAGGACGACGAACTGCTGAATCGGTTGGTCGATCCATCCATTCATATGGAAGGTTTTCAACAGGTCCGCGAGGCGCATCGTCAGGAGCTGATCGAAGACTATGTCGAGCTCATTTCCGATCTCATCCGGGACGGAGGTGAAGCGCGCCAGGTGGACATCGCCGCGCGCATCGGCGTCGCCCAGCCCACCGTGGCCAAGATGCTCAAGCGCCTGGCCGCCGCCGGCTTGATCGTGCAGCGCCCCTATCGCGGGGTCTTCCTGACGCCCGAGGGCGAAGCCCTGGCCGAAGCCAGCCGCGCGCGCCACCATGTGGTCGAGACCTTCCTGCTGACCCTTGGGGTAGACGCCGACACTGCCCGCCGCGATGCCGAGGGCATGGAGCACCACGTCAGCGAAGCCACCCTGGAAGTCTTCCGGCGCTTCATCGCCAGCCGCCAAGGCTGAGGCTACGGCTTTAGTCGAAAGTCGCGGCCTTCCCCTTCAGAAAATCCAGGCACCGTCGAAGTAGTAGAAGTCATACTTTCACTTCTGTCGGTGTCCTGCCATGTTCAATCGCCATCTGAAGACCGAGCTCGCCCAACTACGGGCCGAGGTCGCCGAACTGCGTCAACTGCACGCCGGCTTCGAAAGCCAGGCACTCAGTCTTACTGTCGATGACCGTGGCAACATCGAGCGCGTCAACGAGCGCTTCTGCCGCGAGATGGGTTACCGCCCCGAGAATGTGGTCGGTCGTCCGCTGGACGCCTTCATTCCCGAATACGTCAAACAATTGCCCTGCTACCGCGACCTCAAGAGCGCCCTCAGTCAAGGCACCCAGACCAGTGGCATGTATCGCCTGCTGCGCTCCAATGGCCAGGAGGCCTGGCTCTATTCGACCTGGCAGCCGCTGCGCGACACCCAGGGCCGGATCCACAAGACCATCTGCTTCGCCAACGATCGTACCGAGCAGGTTGAGACCTCCACCGAGCACTCCGGCCTGATCAACGCCCTGCTGCGCTCCACCGCCGTCATCGAATTCAACCTGGCCGGCGAGGTGCTCACCGCCAACGACCGCTTCCTGCAGGGCATGGGCTATTCGCTCAAGCAGATCCAGGGCAAGCACCACCGGTTGTTCTGTACCAGCGAGGAAGCCAACTCCGCCGATTACCAGGCGTTCTGGGCGCGACTGAACCGCGGCGAATTCATCGCCAGCCGCTTCAAGCGGATCGACAGCCACGGCCGCACGGTCTGGCTGGAAGCCTCCTACAACCCGGTGCTCAACACCCGTGGCCAGCTGTACAAGGTGGTGAAATTCGCCACCGTCATCACCGAGCAGGTGGAGCAGGAACAGGCGGTGGCCGAAGCGGCCAAGGTGGCCTTCGACATCTCCCAGCAGACCGACGAGAGCGCCCGTCAGGGAGCCGAGGTGGTGCAGGACACCGTCTCGGTGATGCGCAAGATCGCCGAGGAACTGCAGGTGGCCTCCAATGGCATCGAGGCCCTGGGCGAGCAGTCGCTGGTCATCAGCACCATCGTCAAGACCATCAGCGGCATCGCCGAGCAGACCAACCTGCTGGCCCTCAACGCGGCCATCGAGGCCGCCCGCGCCGGTGAACAAGGCCGTGGCTTCGCCGTGGTGGCCGACGAGGTCCGCCAACTGGCCGGTCGCACCAGCAAGGCCACCGAGGAGATCGTCGGGGTGGTGCAGCAGAACCAGCAGCTGGCGCAGACCGCCGTGGCCAACATGGCCGCCAGCAAGCATCAGGCGGAACAGGGCCTGCAGCTGGCCAACGCCGCTGGCACCCGCATCACCGAGATCCAGGACGGTGCCCAGCGCGTGGTGGGTGCGGTGGGTCAGTTCGCCCGTCGACTGAACTGAGCCCTGCCCTGGCTCCCGCCTCAGGCCGGAGCCGGACGCCGTCGCCCCAGCAGCCCCACGGCGGCCAGGGTCACCCCCAGGCTGACCAGCAGGCACAGCCCGAGCAGGCCACGGTCACCCCAGCTCTCCCGCGCCAGGGCATAGCACCAGGGTGCGGCCGCCGAGAGCAGGAAGCTCGGCGCCAACAACTTCCCCGTGAGTCGCGCATAGAGCGCCCGGTCGAACAGCTCCAGCGGCAGGCTGGCGCGCAGCACCGCCACCAGGCCATTGAGCGCGCCATAGAGAAAGACGAAGCCGGCGGTCAGCAGAAGATGACCATCGCTCGCCAGGGCCAGGGCGAAACTCAGCGGCAGCCCCAGACCCAGGAGCAGATTGAGCTGGCGCGCTGACAGCCGCTGTCCGGACGCCAGTTCCGCCAGCCGTGCGCAAACCTGGCCGATGCCCCAGAGCGCGGCCACGCCGACCGGCACGCCCCGCTCGGCCAGCAGCGCCGGCAGATGGGCCGAGAGCCCCGCCGAAAGAAAGCCGATCAACGCCATCCCGGTGGCGAACAGCACCCCAGCCAGGCGTGGCGAACCCCCCGCCACCGCGGGCGGCAACTCGGCACTGGGCAAACGTCCGCGGACATTGGGCAGCGGCACGAGCAACAGCAGGCCGGCCAGGGCGATGCCGGCATAGACCACCAGGCCCAAGCGCCAGCCAAGCACCTCCAGCAGCCAGTGGCCCAGGGGCCAGAACACCGCCGAGGCCAGGCCGCCGAGCAGGGTGATGCGCACCATCACTGCCCGCGAGCGCTCCCCTGCCAGCCGCGCCAGGGTGGCGAAGGCGGCGTCGTACAGTGACAACCGCATGCCCACGCCCAGGGTCACCCAGGCCAGGTAGAACAGTGGCGCCGATTGAGCGGCCGCGAGACCCAGACAGCCCAGGGCATCGAGCACCAGGCCGAGCTGCAGCGTGCGGCAGCCACCCAGGCGTTCGATCACCGCGCCACTGAAGGGCGACACCAGCCCCATGGTCAGCATCGCCAGCGAAAAGCCGCCATAGACCCAGCGCGCGTCCCAGCCGAGCCCCGCCGCCATGGCCGGGCCATAGACCCCGGGCAGATAGAAGGCCAGGCCCCAGGCCAACAGCTGCATCAGCCCCAGCTGCCAGATGGCGCGGTCGCTCGGCATCGGCGTCATCAACGCGTACCCGGGGTGCGATCGCCTTCGCCCAAGCTTAGCTGCATCAGTACCGTGTCCACCCAGCGGCCGTGCTTGAAGCCCACCGCCTCGAAGGTACCGACCATGCGAAAGCCCTGGCGCTGGTGCAGGGCGATGGAGCCCTGGTTGGCACTGTCGCCGATCACCGCCACCAGTTGGCGAAAGCCCGCCGCCGTGCAGGCCGCGACCACCTCTTCCAGCAACCGCCGACCGATGCCCTGGCCGCCGAAACCTTCACGCACGTACACCGAGTCTTCCGCGGTATGGCGATAGGCGGGTCGCGGGCGATAGAGCACCGCATAGGCATAGCCCACCACCGCGCCGTCCCGTTCGGCCACCCGGTAGGGCAGCCCGGTCTGGCGCACCGCTGCCAGCCGGCGCTCCAGCTCGGCCAGGTCCGGCGGCTCCAGCTCGAAACTGGCGCAGCTGCGCAGCACGTGTTCAGCATAGATGGCCTGGATGGCCGGCAGATCGGCGGGGGTGGCATCGCGCAACTGCAGAGCGGTGTTCACGGGAGAGGTCCATTCGCGGGGTCGATGAAGCGATCATGCCGGGACGGCCAGCCAAAGATAAAGCTATGCTCGGTTATCACCGGTATAAGCGAAACCTTGGCATGGCCGATCTCAACCTCACCCAGCTGCAGACCTTCGTTCAGGTCGTCACCACCGGCAGCTTTTCCGCCGCGGCCGATCGCCTGGGGCTGAGCCAGCCGGCGGTCAGCCTGCAGATCCGCCAGCTGGAACGGCGCCTGGGTCTCAAGCTGCTGGAACGCCTGGGACGGGGACTCAAGCCCACCGCCGCGGGCAGTCTGCTGCTGGACCACGCCGAACAGATCCAGACGGCGGTGGACCAGGCCCTGCAGGCCCTGGCCAGCCATGGCGAGACGGTCAGCGGACGGGTCGCCATCGGCACTGGCGCAACCGCCTGCATCCATCTCCTGCCGCCGCTGCTGGGCCAGTTGCGCCAGCGCTTTCCCCAGCTGGACGTGCGGGTCAGCACCGGCAACACCCTGGACGTCTTGCGGGCGGTGGAAGACAACCGCCTCGACCTGGGCCTGGTCACCCTGCCCGCCAGTGGCCGCAACCTGCAGGTGGAGCCGCTGCTGGAGGATGCCTTCGTCGCCCTGCTCCCGCCTGCCAGTCCGTTACCGACAGGTGCGCTGGCCCCGGCGGAACTGGCCGAGGCGCCGCTGCTGGCCTTCGAGACCGGCAGCAGCACCCGGTTGCTGATCGACGACTGGTTCCGCCGCGCCGGCCAGGCCAGCCGGCCAGTGATGGAGCTGGGCAGCATCGAGGCGCTCAAGGAACTGGTGGCCGCCGGCCTCGGCTACAGCCTGGTGCCCGGCATCGCCGTGGCCACCGAGCACCATCGCCACGGCCTGAGGGTCCAGCCATTGGCGCCGCCCCTGACCCGCACCCTGGCCCTGGTGCTGCGCCGCGACAAACCCCTGAGCCGCCCGCTGCAGCAGGTGCTGGAAGCGCTCCGGCGGTTGCGTCGCTGAGCAGGGCTCGACCAGGCGGCCGCCACGCCTTATGATTCGATAATTCAACGATCATTGAATTATCGAATCATGCAGGAAGAACTCGCCGTATCCGCCCTCGCCGCCCTGGCCCATGCCCAGCGCCTGAGGGTCTTCCGCGCCCTGGTGGTCGCCGGCACGGCCGGCCTCATGCCCAGCCAGTTGGCCGACCAGCTCGAGGTGGCTCGCAGCAACCTCTCCTTCCACCTCAAGGAACTGGCCAACGCCGGTCTCGTCACGGTGGAGTCCCAGGGACGCAACCTGATCTATCGGGCGGCCTACGAGCACATGAATGCCCTGCTCGGCTATCTGACCGAGCACTGTTGCGCCGGCGGCGACTGCGTGGTCAGCGAATCGCCGCGCTGTGCCTGCTGATCCGCCGACCCGCACCCATCCACCGATCATCCGACCAGGCCCGCCGCCATGCACAGTCCCCACGCCTGCCCACCGGCAGCACCCGCCATGAACACCTTCGAGCGTTACCTCAGCCTCTGGGTGGCGCTCTGCATCGTCGCCGGCATCGCCCTCGGCCAGCTGGCACCGGGCCTGTTCCGCTTCATCGGCCGGATCGAGCTGGCCCAGGTCAATCTGCCGGTCGGCCTGCTGATCTGGGTGATGATCGTGCCGATGCTGCTCAAGGTGGATTTCAGCGCCCTGGGCCAGGTACGTCATCACTGGCGCGGGATTGGCGTCACCCTGTTCGTCAACTGGGCGATCAAGCCCTTCTCCATGGCCCTGCTCGCCTGGCTGTTCATTCGCCAGCTCTTCGCCCCCTGGCTACCGACCGAGCAGCTGGACAGCTACATCGCCGGCCTGATCCTGCTGGCGGCGGCGCCCTGCACCGCCATGGTCTTCGTCTGGAGTCGGCTCACCCAGGGCGATCCGCTGTTCACCCTGTCCCAGGTCGCGCTGAACGACACCCTCATGGTGTTCGCCTTCGCCCCCATCGTCGGCCTGCTGCTGGGGCTGTCGTCGATCGCGGTGCCCTGGGCCACCCTGCTGATTTCGGTGGTCCTCTACATCGTGCTGCCGGTCATCCTCGCCCAGCTCTGGCGGCGCGCGCTGCTGCGCCAGGGCCAGGCCGCCTTCGACCGCACCCTGGCTCGCCTGGGGCCGCTCTCGATCGCGGCGCTGCTGGCCACCCTGGTGCTGCTGTTCGCCTTTCAGGGCGAGGCCATCCTGGCGCAGCCGCTGGTTATCGCCCTGCTGGCCGTGCCCATCCTGATCCAGGTGCTGTTCAATTCGGCGCTGGCCTACTGGCTGAATCGCCTGGTGGGCGAGAGCCACAGCGTCGCCTGTCCCTCGGCGCTGATCGGCGCCAGCAACTTCTTCGAACTGGCGGTGGCCGCCGCCATCAGCCTGTTCGGCTTCCACTCGGGAGCCGCCCTGGCTACCATGGTGGGTGTCCTCATCGAGGTGCCCCTGATGCTGCTGGTCGTCCGCCTGGTGAACGGTTCACGCGGCTGGTACGAACGTGGCGCCCTTTCCTCCCGTCGAGACCGCCCATGAGCAGCGACATCACCATCTATCACAACCCTGCCTGCGGCACGTCGCGCAACGTGCTGGGCCTGATTCGCAACAGCGGCGTCGAGCCGACGGTCATCCGCTACCTGGAGACACCGCCCGATCGGGCGCAGCTGGAACGGCTGATCGCGGACCTGCGCATGCCCGTGCGCGACCTGCTGCGCCAGAAGGGTACGCCCTACGCCGAGCTGGGGCTGGACGATCCGCAACTGGACGACGCGGCGCTGATCGCCGCCATGCTGCGCCATCCCATCCTGATCAACAGACCCATCGTCGTGACGCCACTGGGCACCCGGCTCTGCAGGCCCTCGGAGCAGGTGCTGGAGATCCTGCCCGAGCCGCAGCGCGGGCCTTTCGTCAAGGAAGACGGCGAGGTGGTGGTACCGCCTGCCGCGCCGCGCGGCTGATCGGGGCCGCCATGCGCGACATTGCTTGCGATAAGGACAGCGCCTGGCAGGTCTTCCTGATCTTTCTGCGCCTGGGCTGCACCAGCTTTGGCGGCCCCATCGCCCACCTGGGCTATTTCCGCCAGGCCTTCGTCGCTCGTCGGCACTGGCTGGACGAGCCCGCCTACGCCGAGCTGGTCGCCCTCTGCCAGCTCTTGCCCGGCCCCACCAGCAGCCAGGTCGGCATGGCCCTGGGTCTGGGCCGCGCTAGGGGCTGGGGCCTGCTGGCGGCCTGGCTAGGCTTCACCCTGCCCTCCGCGCTATTGCTGATCCTCTTCGCCCTCGGTCTCGCCCGCTATCCAGAGCTGGCCGACTCGGCGGCGGTGCATGGCCTCAAGGTTTTCGCCGTGGCGGTAGTGGCCCAGGCGGTCTGGAGCATGGGCCGCACGCTGTGCCCGGATACCCGGCCCCGCGTCGTCGCCCTGATCGTTGCCGGTCTCACCCTCTGGCTGCCTGGCTCAACCGGTCAGCTACTGGGGCTGGGGCTTGCCGCCCTGGTCGGTCGCCTGGCACTGGCGCCGACTGCCACGCCGCCGGCCCTGGTCCTACAAATGGGACCCTCCCGGCGCCTGGGTGTCGTCGCCCTGCTGCTGTTCCTGCTGCCGCTTCTGCTGTTGCCCGCCTGGGGTAGCCTAGGCGAGGGCGTCTACCGCGCCGGCGCCCTGGTGTTCGGCGGCGGCCATGTCGTGCTACCGCTGCTGCAGGCGGTGGTGGTCCCCACTGGCCTGGTCAGCGATGGCCAGGTGCTGGCCGGCTATGGCCTCGCCCAGGCCGTGCCCGGACCGCTGTTTACCTTTGCCGCCTACCTTGGCGCCCTGGTGCCCTCGGCGCTCCCCGCCTGGTTCAACGGCCTGCTCTGGACCCTGCTGATCTTTCTGCCCGGCACCCTCCTCCTGCTTGCCGCCCTGCCCTTCTGGCAGAGCCTGCGCCAGCACCTCGGCTGGCAACGCGCATTAACCGGGCTCAATGCCGGCGTGGTCGGCCTGCTGCTGGCGGCGCTCTACGATCCGGTCTGGACGGGTGCCATCCACGGCCTGCTGGACGTCGCCCTGGCCGCGCTGGCCCTGGCGCTGCTCTTGCGTACCCGCTGGTCCCCGGTACTGATCGCGCTGCTGGTCGTCCTATTCGTCAGTCTATTGAACTTTTAGCGCACTACCGTTTGGCGGCGTGCCACTAGTGGCCCGATGAAATTGCGGTGTGGTTCGCTGTAGCTCCGTGAAAAGCTAGGCACTGTCGGCGTGACGTTCAGCTGTCAGAAACGTCTTGCCTTGCGCGAGAACGTGTCCAGCGAGCGCTCGGCCTGACATGCATTAAGGATGACCGCCATGACCTACAAGAATCCCCTGGACACCGCCGCTCCTCTCTTCACCTCTGCCTTCGCCAAGGCGCCCCTGGCCGCCGCGCCCGCCAAGCCGGCCGGCACCGCTGATGGCGTCACCTACTACGCCTTCCACAGCCAGCCGCGTCTCACGCTCGACATCAATGCCGCCCCCGAGCAGGTAGGCTTCGCCAAGACCTTCGATGCCAAGGGCCCGCACTATGCGGCCGGCTCGACCCTGAGCGAACTGACCCTGACCGGTCATTGGGAAGACCAGGTCACCCGCCTCGACGGCCATACCCGCGGCGCCACCGCCAGCGATAGCACCCTGGATTCAAGCATCGCCAAGCTGACCGTCAGCCTCACCGACGTGCCGACCAATCAGTTCAATGAAAGCGATCTGATCACCCTGGACAACTTCGATGGCCTGCAGACCTTCGACGGCTCTACCTCCACTGCCGGCCTATCGATTGACTTCCTGCATGGCTACACCGAAGGCCATGACTACACCTATGCCAGCCAGAGCGCCTTCCTGAAGAGCGTGATCACCGGCAGCGGCCGTGACTCGGTGAGCGTCAGCACCATCGCCGCCGCGGAACTGGAAAGCGTCACCTCTCTCGCCCACTCACGGGTCAAGGCCATCACCGTCGATACCGGCGCCGGTGGCGACCATATCAGCGCCCATATCCAGCAGGCAGACGTCATCATCAACGCCGGCGCTGGCAACGATTACGTCGACCTGCTGTTCACCAAGGGCGTGGCCGCCCACAACGCCAACCTGAGCGGCAGCTACGGCCACGGGGCCACCATTACGCTGGGCGAAGGGCCCGATTACCTCACCCTCGATCCCAGTCTGGTCAACTTCGATGGCAGCAGCAGCGCCGCCGCCAACCGTTCCCTGGCCGCCAACCATGTGACGGTCACCGACTACAACGCGAACGATGACCACATCATCTTCGGCTTCGCGGTGTACGACGAGAAAGCCGTGGTCACCATCCAGGACGCCGCCCTGGCGAAGGCGACCAGCCTGTTCGCCGCGCTCAACACCGTGACCCAGTCCACCACCGGCCTGGTCAATGCCGCAGTCTTCCACTACGGCCAGGACACCTATGTCTTCCGTGATGCCGGCTACGAAGGCCAGGTCGACAACCTTGATTCCCTGATCCAACTGGTAGGCGTTCATAACCTCGATGACGTCGCCAGCACGGTCTCCGCCCGTGAGCGCTATGAGCCGGGCGGTACCCTCGGCTGGGGTTGATCTCCCCGGAACGGCACAGCCGCCCCAACCGGGCGGCTCGCCGGCTGCTTCTGTGAGGTATTCGTGGCTTGCCGAAGAAGTCGGGCACTCACAGCAGGGACCCAGGGTCTGTCTAGCGATACCCTTTCGAACACGAGGAACGCGCGATGAAGATCCTGATGGTCCTGACCTCCCATGACCAGCTCGGCGACACCGGCAAGAAAACCGGCTTCTGGCTGGAAGAATTCGCTGCTCCCTACTACGTCTTCAAGGACGCCGGTGCCGAGATCACCCTGGCCTCCCCCGCCGGCGGCCAACCGCCGCTGGATCCCAAGAGCGACGCCGCCGACGCCCAGACCGAATCCACCGAACGCTTCAAGAATGATCCCGAGGCGCAGCAGGCCCTGGCCAACACCGTCAAGCTCGCCGAGGTGCAGGCCGAGGACTACGACAGCGTCTTCTATCCCGGCGGCCACGGCCCGCTCTGGGACCTCGCCGAATCGCGCGATTCCATCGCCCTGCTCGAAGCCTTCGCCCAGGCCAACAAGCCCTTCGCCCTGGTCTGCCACGCTCCCGGCGTGCTGCGCCACGTCAAGGCAGCCGATGGCACCCCGCTGGTCAAGGGTCGCACCGTCACCGGCTTCACCAACAGCGAAGAAGCCGGCGTGCAACTCACCGACGTGGTGCCCTTCCTGGTGGAAGACGAACTCAAGAAGCTCGGCGCCCGCTACGAGAAAGGCGCGGACTGGGGCGAGTTCGTGGTGGAAGACGGCAATCTGGTCACCGGCCAGAATCCAGCCAGTTCGGAAGCGGCGGCGGATGCCCTGTTGACCAAGCTGGGCTGAGCGTCCCGAACCTGAAAAAGCCCGCCTAATGGCGGGCTTTTCGTTGAGGTCCATCACCACCGACCTGGCCGCTCCTGCGCGGGAGAGCTGAGCACAAGGCTGCGTCCCGTTCCCGACTACTCAGGCGGACCGGCCAGGCGCCCCTGTTTTCACTGCTGAACGACCACTGGAGGTCTACGCCAAGCGTTTGGTCGCCGGCAATCGTCCAGGCTGTTCACCGGCGCTCGCCTCGCCTATAACTATGACGATTGGCAACTCGAACAAGATCAAAGTGCCATTAGTCGCCAAGGTTGCAGAAATCCAAGCGCCAGCCGACACCCTCCCATGAGCGCAGCCTTCAACCCTGCTCCGCCCAGGCTGGAAAGGATATCCGTGCAGTTGGTTACCTGGTCGTATTTTCAGAGCATTGCCCGATGAAGAGAATCCTGCTCGGCGTGCGCGTCCTGATGTCCGTGCCCAAGGACAATCCCGGCCTGGTCAAGGCGCAATACCTCGCGCTGTCGCGCCAGCTGCCGATGATGTACTTCATCCTGCTGACCAACACCCTGATGCTGGCCGGCACCCACTACGCCGTCGCGCCACGCTGGCTGGTACTCTACTGCCCGTTGATCATGACCCTCTTCGGCGTGATCCGGGCGGCCGAATGGTTCCGCACGCGCAATCAGCCACGCAGTCCGGCGCAGATGCTGACGGCCTTGAAGCGCACCAACAGGCTCGCGCCCATCGTGGCCTCGGCCTTCACCGCCTGGGCGCTGGCACTGTTTCCCTATGGCGACAGCTATACCCAGGCGCATGTGGGCTTCTACATGGCGATCACCGTGATCGGCTGCATCTTCTGCATGATGCACCTGCTGCCTGCGGCCCTGGCCACCACCGCCGTGGTCAACACCGCCTTCGTGGTGTTCTTCGCCTCCACCACCATCAGCACCTTCGTGGCCACGGCGATCGACGTCCTGCTGGTGTCCATCGCCATGCTGGTCATCCTCAAGGCGCAGTACGGTGACTTCACCCGCCTGGTGAACATGCAGGCGCAAACAGCCAAGCTCAGCGAGGAAAACCTCAAGCTCGCCAACCAGGACAGCCTGACCGGCCTCGCCAACCGCCGGCAGTTCTTTGCCCGCCTCGATAGCCTGCTGGCCGATGCGCGCGCGCAGGGGACCCGCCTGGCCGTGGGCCTGATCGATCTGGACGGCTTCAAGCCGGTCAACGATATCTATGGCCATAGCGTGGGCGACCGGCTGCTCTATCAGGTCGGCCAGCGCCTGAGCGGACGGCTCGACGAGGACGTCCACCTGGCCCGCCTGGGCGGCGACGAATTCAGCCTCATCATCACCCGGGTCTTGAACGACGAGCAGCTGCGGACCTTTGGCGAAAAGGTCTGCGCCAGCCTGCGCGAGCCCTTCCTGCTGGTGGACATGCCCATCCAGATCAGTGGCTCGCTGGGCATCGCGACCTTTCCCGACCAAGCCTTTACCGCCACGGACGTCTATGAACACGCCGACTACGCCCTGTACCAGAGCAAGCGCCACCGCCCCGGCACGGCCTGCCTGTTCAGCACCGCCCATCGCCAGCAACTCAATCGTGAAGGCCTGACCGAACAGGCCCTGCGCCGAGCCGACCTGGAGCGCGAGTTCTACATGGTCTTCCAGCCCATCGTGGACATCCACAGCAAGCAGACGGTGGCCTTCGAGGCCCTGGCGCGCTGGGAAAGCCCGGAGCTGGGCAACGTGCCACCGGGTGATTTCATCGCCACCGCCGAGCGCGTCGGCATGGTCAATCGCCTCACCCTGCCCCTGCTGAGCAAGGCCCTGAACGCGGCCGTGCGCTGGCCCACGGGCATCCGCCTGGCCTTCAACCTCTCCGCCCACGACTGCGGCTCGGAAGAGGCGGCCCAGCAGATCGTCGAACTGATCAAGCACCGCGGCTTCGACCCGGCCTGCCTCGACCTGGAAATCACCGAAACCGCCGCTATCCAGGACCTGCCCCAGACCCAGCGCGCCATCAGCCGCTTTCGCGAACTGGGCTGCGGCATCTCCCTCGACGACTTCGGCACCGGCTATTCCAGCCTCAGCCAGATCCACGCCCTGCCGCTGACCAAACTGAAGGTGGACCGCACCTTCGTCACCGACCTTCACCTCGACCCGGCCAGCTTTAAGATCGTCAAATCCCTGATCGCCCTGTGCCAGGACATGCAGCTGGAATGCATCGTGGAAGGGGTGGAGACCGCTGCGGAACTGGGGGCGCTGAAGAATCTAGGCTGTACTTGGGCCCAGGGCTATCTGTTCGCCAAGCCTATGCGCGCGAGTGATATCAGGGGTTGGTTGGAAGGGGAGCATTTGGCTGAGGTGTTGGCGGTTTGATTCGCAAAGGTATCAGGTGCGACGCGAGCTCTTGTCCAGGCAGCGACCTCTGGTTCAGCCACGCCCGTTCACAACCGTACCCCTCAACACCTTGCTCTGCTTGGGTTACTTAGGCACTCATGCCACTTCATTCAGAATCTTCAAGAAGTTTAGGTTAGGCCGTTGAGCATGGGCTTAACCCTGCAATCCTGAAGCCCCCGGAAAGCCGATAGAGACATACTCGCTTACGCGACACACTTGGCCCGCCGGGCCTAGAACATGAATACCGTGATGTGATCAGCCCATGGCTGCTGGCGACAAGAAGCGGACGTCGACAAGCGACAGCTATCGACCCATAGCGGACGTTGGCGGTGAGCAGCTACCGGCCAATAGCGGTCACTTCGGACGGCTCAGGGATGCCTCTAGCTGGTCGAGGAAAATACGTACACGATGCGGTACCTGTTGCCGGGTTGGAAGCACAGCAGTGATAAAGAGTTGCTCGGGAGTAGCGTCGTCCAGCTCCACTAGCCGCAAGCTGCTCTTCTCAATATCGTCACGAACATCCCAATAGGTGAGCATTGCTAACCCCAGCCCCTGTTTGCTCGCGGTGCGTACTGCTTCGACGCTATTCGCAGAAAATACGCTTTCACCTTTGAAGCCGACTATTTTCCCTTCCCGTACGAAAGGCCAATGCGGCATACCGTGAAGCGCTATGCAGCGATGGCGGTACAAGTCGTCGTACGTCCTAGGCACGCCGTGCTGCTCTAGGTAAGCGGGGCTTGCGCACAGCACGCGGGGATTGGGAGCCAGCGGGCGAGCAACCAAAGCGGAATCGCGCAGGGTCGCGATACGAATGGCCACGTCGATTCCCAGGCTAACAATATCCACGATGCTGTCCGAAAGGTGCAGGTCGACTTGCAGCGCAGGATGTTCGGCCAGCAATGACGAGATAAGCGGCATGACGACGGCCTGGCCGAACACTGTCGGCGCAGTCACCTTCAACACGCCGCTGGCAGTTCCTGCGTTTGTCTTCAGGGCGACTCTCGCCGCCTCGCTCGCGCTGACAAGCGTCTTTGAAAATGGCAGAAAAACCTCCCCTTCAGGCGTGAGCGAAACTGAGCGAGTGGTGCGGTGCACCAATCGCACACCCAACTCTTGCTCAAGAGAAGCAAGCCGCCGTGACACGGTCATGGGAGACAGCCCAAGTCGCCGAGCCGCACCAGAAAGACTGTAGCTTTCAGCAATAGCCGCAAACACTTCAACGTCTGAAATCTGCATGTTTGTATCGCTTTCTGTTAAAGCGCCTTATCCGGTTCGCCCGATTCCCATTACCGTCATCAATGTCTAGCCTTTTCACCTTGCCTTGATCGGCAAAAAAGCACAGAGAGGATACGACGATGCCTAACCCACAAACTCTAACTCCATATGATATTGCAGGCCGCTTGTTGAGGAACCGCTTGGCGGTAGCTCCAATGACGCGCGTCAGCGCCACCGAGACAGGTCACGTAACCCAGGAAATGGCTCGGTACTACGAGCGTTTTGCCCGAGGAGGCTTTGGCCTGGTCATTACGGAAGGCATCTATACCGATCAAAAGCACTCGCAGGGTTACCCCTTCCAGCCCGGCATTACCGATGATCAGCAGGCACAGGCTTGGCGAGCAGTTACCGACAGTATCCACGCTCACCACGGTGCAGTCTTCGCGCAGATCATGCACGCAGGGGCCCTCAGCCAGGGCAACCGCTTCGTCGACGCTCCGGCTGCACCCTCGGCACTGCGCCCGAAAGGAGAACAGATGAAGTTTTACTACGGCGAGGGTCAGTACCCCCTACCCCGCGCCATGAAAGAAGAAGATATTGCCGACGCCATCGAGGGCTTTGCTCGGGCTGCAACCCTGGCCATCGAATCCGCTAATTTCGATGGCATCGAAATCCACGGAGCGAACGGATACCTGCTTGATCAATTCCTCACTGACTACACAAATCAACGTAACGACCGTTGGGGCGGCTCCGTACAGGCTCGAATCTCCCTGACCCTCGAAGTGATAAAAGCGGTGAGGAAGGCGGTAGGCACTGTGCCCGTGGGCGTTCGAATCTCGCAGAGCAAGGTCAATGATTACGAGCACAAATGGGCCGAGGGAGAGCAGGCTGCTGATGTGATCTTTGGCTCACTCAACGATGCTGGAGTGGACTTCGTTCACGTCACGGAACACGAAGCCTGGAAACCGGCATTTCCTTCCGGCCAGAGCACCCTAGTCTCTCTCTCTCGTCGCTATGCCCCGCAGGTGACGTTGATTGCAAATGGTGGCTTGCATACGCCTGAGCATGCGTCATCCGTGATGGAGGAAGGTGCCGATATCATTGCAATCGGAAAGGCTGCGCTTGCAAACCCGGATCTGCCGCAGCGGCTAGCCAGAAAAGAACCTCTAGATGAGTTTGACGCCTCGATCTTGGGGCCTATCGCGAACATCAAGAGTAGCGAGCTGACTTTGGCTTAATAGCAATGTCAGAAGCGGGCGAGAATGTCCGCTTTTGGCCGCTAGCCGCCCTAAGGCAATGACAGCTTTGGCGCTCTACAGCTAGTGATGACAGGCTGCCGCTCTCCTGAGTGCGTTGAGCGGATGGCAAATAAGTCCTAGGGTGCCTGGAATGATTCGCTTATCAATCGCATAGGATGCGCCATAACGTTTCTCGGGTTGTGGCATCCAGGGTTAGCCGTTGGCGAGCCATAACCTGTTTTAATCCTTCACCTATGCAAGCAGCGGGCATCGTAAAAAATCCGTGCTTTCGGAACCAAGGCCCATTCCAAGGAGGCTCACGAAAGGTCGTCAAACTTACCGCGCGAACCCCAAGGCTTTTAGCATGCTCTATGACTACCGAAAGCAGCGTTGCCCCAATGCCCATCCCTGAAGCACTCGATTCGACGGATATGTTGTCTAGATACAAAAGCTCGTCCAGCACCCGCATTGCGACAAATCCAAGTATCTTCTGGCTCTCGCTATCGAGCGCAACCACGACACGACAGGCTTCAAGCCTTGCAGGTGACAATGCAGGTGTCTCAGCGATGTGCGCAAGAGACGGAAAAGCCCTGTAGCGCAAGCGTGCCTCAGCTGAGATACGACATAAATCCGCCGTGTCTTGTATACGACTCAACCGCAGGTAGTAGGAAGGCATGCGTTACGATCTTTCAGGCCTACTGGATGTGGCTTCCGATTTTACCTCGCACACCTCAGGCGAGCATCCACCTGTACGGAAGCTACGGCTCGGTAGCGGGCGCTGGTCGACGTCCGCTTCTGGCCGCTAGCCGCCCTACGCTAACGGCTGCTTTGGGTCGATTCCTGCCGGTCAAGACCTACCCGTGGGGTTAGTCACATCCGATGCAAATGGCTGGTCAAGTCAGATGCAACTTTCCACCTAAGAGTCTAGACACTCCTGTGGCGCGCTCGACGTATGATCGCTGGCCGTGCGGCGCAATTCGTAGAGCCTGCCAGGATTCACCCTCATCAAAAAGCCAAAAGCCAAAAGCCAAAAACCAAAAACCAAAAACCAAAAACCAAAAACCAAAAACCAAAAACCAAAAACCCGCAATTACGCGGGCTTTTGGTTTCTTCTGCTAGACGTACCGGTCTATGCCGGACGCGGGATCACTCCCACTCAATCGTCGCCGGCGGCTTGCTCGAGACGTCGTAGGTGACGCGGGAGATGCCGTCGATTTCGTTGATGATGCGGTTGGAGACCTTTTCCAGCAGCTCGTAGGGCAGATGGGCCCAGCGGGCGGTCATGAAGTCGATGGTTTCCACCGCGCGCAGGGCGACGACCCAGGCGTAGCGGCGGCCGTCGCCGACCACGCCGACGGATTTCACCGGCTGGAAGACGACGAAAGCCTGGCTGACCTTGTGGTACCAGTCGGCCTTGCGCAGTTCACTGATGAAGATATCGTCGGCGCGACGCAGCAGGTCGGCGTATTCCTTCTTCACTTCGCCGAGGATGCGCACGCCCAGGCCCGGACCCGGGAAGGGGTGGCGGTAGACCATGTCGTAGGGCAGCCCCAGTTCCAGGCCGATCTTGCGCACCTCGTCCTTGAACAGTTCGCGCAGCGGCTCGACCAGCTTGAGGTTCATCTCCTCGGGCAGGCCGCCGACATTGTGGTGGGACTTGATGACGTGGGCCTTGCCGGTCTTGGCGCCGGCCGACTCGATGACGTCGGGGTAGATGGTGCCCTGGGCCAGGAACTTGATGTTGTCGAGCTTGCTAGCTTCGGCGTCGAAGACGTCGATGAAGGTGCGGCCGATGATCTTGCGCTTCTTCTCCGGGTCGGCTTCGCCTTCCAGGTTGGTCAGGAAGCGCTGCTCGGAGTTGGAGCGGATCACCTTGACGCCCATGTTCTCGGCGAACATGGCCATCACCTGGTCACCCTCGTGCAGGCGCAGCAGGCCGTTGTCGACGAAGACGCAGGTCAGCTGCTCGCCGATGGCCTTGTGCAGCAGGGCCGCGACCACCGAGGAGTCGACGCCGCCGGAGAGGCCCAGCAGCACGTTGGCGCTGCCGACCTGGGCGCGCACCTGGGCGATGGCGTCCTCGACGATGTTGGCCGGGGTCCAGAGGGCTTCGCAGCCGCAGATGTCCTTCAGGAAGCGCGAGAGGATGCGCCCGCCCTGCTTGGTGTGGGTCACCTCGGGGTGGAACTGCACGCCGTACCAGCCGCGCTCGTCGTCGCCCATGGCGGCGATGGCGCAGCTCGGGGTGCTGGCGACGATGTGGAAGCCTTCCGGCAGCTTGCCGACCTTGTCGCCATGGCTCATCCAGACGTCCAGGCCGAGCACGCCGTCGTCGTCGAGGTGGTCCTGGATGCCGTCGAGCAGGCGGCTCTTGCCGACCACGTCGACCTTGGCATAGCCGAATTCACGGATGTTGGAGCCTTCGACCTTGCCGCCGAGCTGCTCGGCCATGGTCTGCATGCCGTAGCAGATGCCGAACAGGGGCACGCCCAGGTCGAACACCGCCTTGGGCGCGCGCGGGCTGCCGGCCTCATGGACCGACTCGGGACCACCGGCCAGGATGATGCCGCGCGGAGCGAAGGCACGGATGTCGGCGTCGTCCATGTCGAAGGGGTGCAGCTCGCAATAGACGCCCAGTTCGCGCACGCGGCGGGCGATGAGCTGGGTGTACTGGGAGCCGAAGTCGAGGATGAGGATGCGGTGGGCGTGGATGTCTTGGGACATGGCCAGGTCTCGATAGCACTAGGTTCAGACGATTCGGGGCTGTCTAGACAGCCCCGAATCGCAACGATAAGAACAACAGATTAGGAATCAGCTAACGCGGTAGTTAGGCGCTTCCTTGGTGATCTGCACGTCGTGGACGTGGGATTCGGCCATGCCGGCGCCGGTGATGCGCACGAACTGCGGCTTGGTACGCATCTGCTCGACGGTGGCGCAACCGGTGTAGCCCATGGAGGCACGCAGGCCGCCCATCAGCTGGTGGATGATCGCCGCCAGCGGGCCCTTGTAGGGGACGCGGCCTTCGATGCCCTCGGGTACCAGCTTCTCGGCGCCAGAGGCGGAGTCCTGGAAGTAGCGGTCGCTGGAACCCTGGGTCTGGGACATGGCGCCCAGGGAGCCCATGCCACGGTAGGACTTGTAGGAGCGGCCCTGGAACAGCTCGACCTCGCCCGGGGCCTCTTCGGTACCGGCGAACATGGAGCCCATCATCACGCAGTAGCCACCGGCGACGATGGCCTTGGACAGGTCGCCGGAGAAGCGGATGCCACCGTCGGCGATCAGCGGCACACCGGTGCCTTCGAGGGCGGCGGCGACGTTGGCGATGGCGGAGATCTGCGGCACGCCGACACCGGCGACGATGCGGGTGGTGCAGATGGAGCCCGGGCCGATGCCGACCTTGACCGCGTCGGCGCCGGCATCGGCCAGGGCCTTGGCGGCTTCGGCGGTGGCGATGTTGCCGCCGATCACCTGCACCTGCGGGTAGGTTTCCTTGACCCAGCGCACGCGCTCGATCACGCCCTTGGAGTGACCGTGGGCGGTGTCGACCACGATGACGTCGACGCCAGCGGCGACCAGCGCGGCCACGCGCTCGGGAGTCTCGGAACCGGTACCGACGGCGGCACCGACGCGCAGGCTACCGGCATCGTCCTTGCTGGCGTTGGGGTAGGCCTTGGCCTTCTCGATGTCCTTGACGGTCATCATGCCCTTGAGGGCGAAGGCTTCGTCGACGATCAGCACCTTCTCGATGCGGTGCTTGTGCAGCAGCTCGCGGACTTCCTGCTTGTCGGCGCCTTCGCGCACGGTGACCAGGCGATCCTTGGGGGTCATGACTTCGCGCACCGGCACGTCGAGACGGGTCTCGAAGCGCACGTCGCGAGAAGTGACGATACCCACCAGGTCCCGGCCGGAGATCACCGGGACGCCGGAGATGTTGTGCAGGCGGGTCAGGTCGAACAGATCGCGGACGCTGGCGTCGGCGTCGATGGTGATGGGGTCCTTCACCACGCCGGCCTCGAAGCGTTTGACCTTGCGGACTTCCGCGGCCTGCTGCTCGACGGTCATGTTCTTGTGGATGATGCCGATGCCGCCTTCCTGGGCCATGGCGATGGCCAGGCGGGACTCGGTCACGGTGTCCATGGCGGCGGACACCAGGGGAATATTCAGCTCGATGCCACGGGTCAGGCGGGTCTTGAGACTGACGTCTTTCGGCAGGACATCCGAATAGCCGGGGATGAGGAGAACATCGTCGAACGTCAGGGCTTCTTGGCTGATGCGCAGCATGGCGGGCGCTCCCGGGCGGGAAAATTTAGGAGCGCGACATTATACCTGCGCTTGGGGATGGGCAGCAACGCGCCTGACACCAACGGTCGGAGGATTCGATTTACTTGAGAATGACTATCACTTTAGAATCGCCGCCACTTTTCCTGCCCCTCCCGAGAACGCCCTTGAACACGCCGCCCAGAGCCCTTCGCCGTTTCGCTCCCTTCGCTTTCAGTACCCTGGCCCTGGCGACCAGTTCGGATCTGCTGGCGGCGGCTGACACCGCCCTCGCCCCCATGGACATCTCCGCCAGGGCCAGCGAGGCCGACCAGGGCTATCGCGCGACCCGCGCCTCGACCGCGAGCAAGAGCGACGTGCCGATCAAGGAAGAGGCGCAGTCGGTGCAGGTGGTGACGCCCGAGACCCTCGGCGACTTCGAGGTGCGCAGCCTGGATGACGCCATGAAGTTCATCAGTGGCGTGACCCAGAGCAATACCCTGGCAGGCACCAAGGACAGCTTCGTCAAGCGCGGCTTCGGTACCAATGCCGATGGCTCCATCCTGAGAGACGGGGTACGTTCCAGCCTGTCGCACAACTTCGACGCCACTGCCGAGCGGGTCGAGGTGCTCAAGGGGCCGGCCTCTCTGCTCTATGGCGCCCTCGAACCCGGTGGCCTGATCAACGTGGTCAGCAAGCAACCGCAGTACCAGCCGCTTACCACCCTGAGCGGCTCGGCCTACAGCGAGGGTGGCGGCAACCTGGGCCTGGATACCACCGGACCGATCGGCGACACCGGCCTGGCCTATCGACTGATCGCCGAACGCCAGAGCGAGGACTATTGGCGCAACTATGGTGTCAGCCAGCACAGCCTGGTGGCGCCGTCGCTGTCCTGGACCGGCGAGCGTGCCAGCCTGACCCTGGCCTACTCCTACAACGATTACAGCGGCCCGGTGGATCGCGGCACGGTATTCGTCGACGGGCATCCGGCCAACGTCGACTACAACAAGCGGCTGGATGAGAAATGGGCCAAGGGCGATGGCATCACCGAGACCGCCAGTGCGCGCTTCGAGTACCAACTCAGCGACGACTGGAAGACCCGGCTGATCTACGCCTGGAACAATGACAGGTACAGCCTGAACTTCGCCCAGCCCATCTCCCTGGCCGCCAATGGCAACCTGCTGCGCGCCGGCAACGGCGCCGACTACGACTACGAGACCCAGTACACCAGTTGGGACTTCATCGGCAGCCAGGAGCTGTTCGGCCAGCGCCACGACCTGCTGGTCGGCATCGATCACGAAGAAAGCAGCCAGTACCGCGGCAAGACCTATCGCAACAACGCGGCGTCTCGCCGCAACATCAATATCTTCGCACCGGTGTACGGCAACCTGGCGGCGCCCAGCCAGCTCAGCGCCGCCCAGAGCGATCAGGACAGCGATCTGGACTCGACCTCCCTGTACTTCAAGGACAACTGGCACCTGAACGACCGCTGGATCCTGGTGCTGGGCGGCCGCTATCAGCAATTCGACCAGTATGCCGCCCAGGGCCTGGGTAGCACCCATGTGGTCAACCTGGACAAGCGCGATCATGCCGTCGTGCCGCTGGCCGGTCTGGTGTTCAAGGCGACCGATGAGCTGTCGCTGTATGGCAATTACAGCCGCTCCTTCGTCCCCAACACCACGGTCGACGACCGCGGCACCACCTTCGAGCCCGAAGAGGGCCGCAGCGTCGAGGTGGGCGCCAAGTACGACCTGACGCCGGGCCTTAACCTCAACGTCGCGCTCTATGACATCGAGAAAAAGAATGTGGTGACCACCCGCACCGTGGGAGGCCTGAGTATCAGCGAGGCCGCCGGCAAAGTGGGTTCGCGCGGGGTGGAAGTGGATCTCACCGGTCGCCTGGCCGAGCGCTGGGACATGATCGCCACCTATGCCTACGATCACACCGAGGTGCTCGACGATCCCAGCAACGAGGGCAATCGCCTGCCCCAGGCGCCCAAGCACAGCGGCAGCCTCTACCTGACCCACCACCTGCAGATGCCGTCCAACCTGGGTGGCTGGCACCTCGGTGGCGGTGCCCGCTACGTCGGCGAACGGGCCGGCGATGCGGCCAACAGCTTCTACATGAGCAGCTACACCGTGGCCGACGCCTTCCTGCGCTGGGACCTGCCGGTGACCGGCTACCAGGCGCGGCTGCAGCTGAACGTCGACAACCTGTTCGACAAAGAGTACTACCCGTCGAGCGCCAACAGCCCGCTGCAGGTGGCGGTGGGTGAGCCGCGAACAGCGCGGTTGAGTGCCACGGTGAGTTTCTGATCGGCCGTTCCCTCACCCCAGCCCTCTCCCAGGGGGAGAGGGCGACAAAGCGTAAAGCAGGAGCACTGCCCCTAGGGTGGCTGAGGGCGCAGCCCCAGCCACTGGTCGCCATGTGCAATCCCGTGGAAAACGCTTCGCGGTTTTCCACGCTACGAACAGGGATGCATCGCCTGTAGGAGCGGCCCATGGCCGCGATCCGCTAGAAGCCTACCGTCACCCCCACCCTCTTCCATGTAGAGAGGGGCGGAGGGTGGCCGGTCGGAGCGGCCTGGCTTCCGTAGCGAGTGCCAGCCCCGAGGTGATGCTCTATCCTAGCCGCCCCGTCACGGCGCCTCGGCCCGCCTGGCGGGCCTCTTTCGGTCTTCAGCCAGTCCCCGTCATGCTCGATCGTCGCGCCTTTCTCCAGCTTGCCACCGGTACCGCCCTGCTCGCCGGCCTGCCCGGTCGGGTGTTCGCGCGTGCGGCGGTCGCCGATGGCGAGTTTCCACGACAGGTAGAGCATGTGGTGGGTAGCACCACCCTCCTCCGCGCACCCCAGCGGGTGGCGGTGATTTCCACCGGCCAGCTGGACGCCGCCCTGAGCCTGGGCATGATCCCGGCCGGCACCACTCGGGTGGACAATCGCGAATTGGCACCCAGCTATCTGCGCACCACCTTTGCCAGCCGCGCGCCGGAGCTGGAGGCCATGGTCGACCTGGGTAGTCGCCAGGCGCCCGATCTCGAAGCCCTGGCGCGACTGGCGCCGGATCTGATCGTGCTCAACCGCACCGTGCTCAAGGCCGGCGGCCTGGAGCTGTTCTCGCGGATCGCCCCCACGGTGGTGGCGCGCGGCACCGGTGGCAACTGGCGGCCGGACTTCCTCTTGCTGGCTGATGCCCTAGGGCGGCGGCAACAAGCGGAGCGCCTGTTGGCGGATCTGGACCGGGATCTCGCCGGCATGACGCAGCGCCTGGGGACACAGCCGCCCTCCGCCTCCCTGCTGTTTTCCAGTGGTGCCCGGCTGCGCCTGATGGGGGCGGACTCCTTCGCCGGTGGGCTGCTGCAGGCCATGGGCGTGACGCGCCCGGCGGCCCAGCGCTTCAAGGGTACCTCGCGGGATGTCAGCGCCGAGTTGCTGGATCTGGCCGACGCCGACTGGTTGTTCTATGCCGAGCAGGGCACCGCCCTGGCCAGCCTGGCGCGGCAGCCGCTGTGGCCCCGGCTGGAAGCGGTGCGCGAGGCCAGGGCCATTCGCGTGGATACCGACGCCTTCTACCTCAATGCCGGCCCTCTGGCCGCGCGCCAGGTGGTAACGACGGTCGCTACCGCTCTGGGGGTGGCATGACCCAGCCGGCCCGCGTCACGCCTGTTACCCAGGGTGCCTCCTCTGCCCGAGGCGCCCTGGTGCTGCTCCTGCTGCTGATCGTCCTGGCGCTGGCGGTGGTGGCGAGCCTGGGCATAGGTGCTCGGCCGCTGTCGGCGGCGCACCTCCTGCACCTGCTCTTCGCGCCCGATGGTTCCACCGATGCCGTGGTGCTCTGGGAACTGCGGCTGCCGCGCACCCTACTCGGGCTGCTGGTGGGCGCCGCCTTAGGCCTGGCCGGTGCCCTGATGCAGGCCCTGACCCGCAATCCCCTGGCCGATCCCGGGCTATTGGGCATCAACGCCGGGGCGGCCTTCGCCGTGGTGGCCGGGCTGTCGCTGGTGGGGCTGGACGATGCCCCGACGCGCCTGGCCTGTGCCCTGCTGGGGGCAACCCTGGCCGCCGGCCTGGTCTATCTGCTCGGCGGCAGCGCGCCAGCTCGCGGCCAGCCGCTGCGGCTGATCCTCGCCGGCATCGCCCTCAGCGCCAGTCTCAACGCCTGCACCGGCATCATCACCCTGTTCGATAGCGCGGTGTTCGACAGCTATCGCTTCTGGGCGGTAGGCGCCCTGAGCGGCCAGACACCGGGCGGCGCCCTCACTATCCTGCCCTTGCTGCTGATCGGCCTGCTGCTGGGCCTCCCCCTAGGCGGCCGCCTCAATGCCCTGGCCCTGGGCGACGACCTGGGTCGCGCCCTCGGCGCCCGGCCGGGGCAGCTACGGCTGCTGGCCTTCGTCGCCATCGTGCTGCTGTGCGGTGCGGCCACCGCGGTGGCCGGCCCCATCGGCTTCCTGGGGCTGGTGGTGCCCCACGCCCTGCGCCTGCTGGTGGGCGCCAACTGGCGCTGGATCCTGGCGCTGGCGCCCCTGGCCGGTGCCAACCTGCTGTTGCTGGCCGATACCCTGGGCCGCCGCGTGGCCCTGCCGGGCGAACTGGAGGCCGGAATCGTCTGTGCCCTGCTCGGCACCCCGGTGCTGCTCGCCTTGATCATCCGCTCCGCCCGCCGGGTGCGCCCTTGAGTCGCCATCGTTTCGCGCCACGGCGCTCGGCGCGTTTCAAGGCCTGCCTGTTGCTGCTCATGCTGGCAGCCATTGGTATCTGCACCCTGACCCTCAGCGGCGGCGCCTTCGCCCCGACGCCGCACCGGGTGGTCGCCACCCTCATGGGCCAGGGTGATGCCCTGGCCCGCCTGATCCTGCTGGACTTGCGCCTGCCACGGCTGCTGGCAGCCTTTGGCGTCGGTGCGGCCCTGGGCGCGAGTGGCGCCATCTTCCAGCGCCTGGCGCGCAATCCGCTGGCGAGTCCGGACCTTGTGGGCTTTACCGTCGGCTCGGCCAGCGGCGCCCTCATCACCCTGCTCTGGCTGCAACTGGGCGGCGCGGCCCTGATGCTGGGCGCCCTCACCGGCGGTCTCTTGGCGGCGGTGCTGGTGGCCGGGCTCGCCGGTCTGGCCGGCATCCGTGGCGAACGGATGATCCTGCTCGGTATCGCCGTCAGCGCCCTGCTCGCCTCCCTCAACGAATACCTGCTGACCCGCGCCGAGCTGGATGAAGCCCAGGAAGCCCGGCTCTGGCTGTTCGGCAGCCTGGACATGATGACCTGGAGCCGCACCCTGACCCTGCTCGCCGGCTGCCTGTTGCTGCTGCCGCTGGCCGCCTGGCTGGCGCGCCGGCTGCGCCTGCTGGAGCTGGGCGACGACTTGGCCCGAGCCCTGGGCCTGGCTGTGCTGCCCAGCCAGAATCTGCTGCTGGCCGTCGCGGTGGCCCTGGCGGCCCTGGCCATCGCCACCGCCGGTCCCATCGGCTTCGTCGCCCTGGCGGCGCCCCAGCTGGCCCGGCGCCTGATCCGCAGCGCCGATCTGGGCATCCTCACCCCTGCCCTGCTCGGCGCCTGCCTCACGGCGCTCGCCGATCTGCTGGCCCAGCGGCTGCTGGCACCTTTCCAGATTCCGGTCGGGCTGCTCACCGGCGCCCTGGGCGGCCTCTATCTGATCTTTCTGCTGAGCCGCGAATGGCGGCGGACCTCATGAGCCAAGACGCTTCCCCCAGCCGCCTCGCCGCCCACCGTCTGACCGTGGGCTATGGCGGCCAGCCGATCTGCGCCGATCTCGACGTGCGGCTGCCCGATGGCCGTTTCACCGTCATCATCGGCCCCAACGGCTGCGGCAAGTCGACCCTGCTGCGCAGCCTGGCGCGACTGATCCGCCCCAGCGCCGGCGAGGTGCGCCTGGACGGCCGGCTGATCCAGGACCTGCCCACCCTCGAGGTGGCGCGGCGCATCGGCCTGCTGCCGCAGAGCGCCGTGGCCCCGGACGACATCTTGGTCAGCGACCTGGTGGCCCGCGGGCGCCATCCCCATCGGCAGGCCTTCGCCGGCTGGACGGATGCCGACGAGGCGGCGGTGCAGCACGCCCTGGAAGCCACCAATACCCTGGAGCTGGCAGAGCGCGCGGTGGACAGCCTTTCCGGCGGCCAGCGCCAACGGGTATGGATCGCCCTGGCCTTGGCCCAGGAGACACCGCTGCTGCTGCTCGACGAGCCCACGACCTTCCTGGACATCGCCCACCAGGTGGAGCTGATGGAGTTGCTCTGCCGCCTCAATCGCGCGGGTGGCCGCACCCTGGTGGCGGTGCTGCACGACCTCAACCAGGCCTGTCGCTACGCCGACCACATCATCGCCCTGCGCGCCGGGCGGATTCTCGCCGAGGGCCCGCCGGTGGAGATCGTCACCCCCGAGCTGATCGAGGCGCTGTACGGCCTCAAGTGCGCGGTGATCGAGAATCCCCTGGCGGGTACGCCGCTGGTTATTCCTTATTAAAAACAGGTCCCGGAAAACGCTGCGCGGTTTTCCAGGCTACCGGTAGGGTGGACAACGGCGCAGCCTTGTCCACCGTCGCGCTACCCATCTTGTCGGACGACCTTGCAGGTGCTCCACTGGCGGTCCAGAACAACAACGGAGCCCGCCATGCATATCGTCATCCCCGACGACTACCAGCACGTCGTCGAAACCCTGGATTGCTACCCCCTGCTCCAGCGCGCCGGGCATCAGGTGACGCTCTACCACGACGCCGAACGAGATCCCAAGGTGCTGGTGGAGCGCTTCCGTGACGCCGATGCCCTGGTGCTGACCCGCGAGCGCACCCGCGTCGACGCCGAGCTGCTGGCGCACCTGCCGCGGCTCAAGCTGATCAGCCAGACCGGCAAGGCCACTGCCCACCTCGACGTGGCCGCCTGCACTCGCCAGGGCGTGGCGGTGTGCGAAGGCAGTGGCTCGCCGGTCTCCACCGCCGAGCTGACCTGGACGCTGATCCTCATGGCCCGCCGCAAGCTCAAGCCGGCCATCGACGCCCTCTATGCCGGACGCTGGCAGGTCAACCTGGGCGAACGGCTGGACGGGCAGCTCCTCGGCATCTGGGGCTACGGCAAGATCGGTCAGCGCCTGGCGCGCTACGGCCAGGCCTTCGGCATGCCGGTGCTGGTCTGGGGCAGCGAGGCCTCGCGCGCCCGCGCCGAAGCCGACGGCCATCGCGCGGCGACCAGCCAGGAGTCTTTCTTCGCCGAGGCCGATGTCATCAGTCTGCACCTCAGGTACAGCGAGCGCAGCCGCGGCTGCGTGCGCGCCGAGGACCTGGCGCGGATGAAGAAGAGCGCCCTGCTGGTCAACACCGCCCGCGCCGGCCTGATCGAACCCGGCGCCCTGCTCACGGCGCTGGAACGGGGGCATCCCGGCCAAGCGGCGCTGGATGTCTTCGAGCAGGAGCCGGTGGCGCCGGACGATCCCCTGCTCGCCCATCCCCAGGTGCTCTGCACCCCGCACCTGGGGTACGTGGAAAAGCACAGCTACGAACTCTATTTCGGCGAGGCCTTCGCCAACCTGGTGGGCTTCTTCGCCGGCGAACCGACCGGCCTGGCCAATCCGGAGGTGTTGGGACGGTAGGGCCGGGTGCGCGTGGATAAGGCTGCGCCGTTATCCACCCTACGCTCGAATCTCCGTAGGGTGGAAAACCGCGCGGCGTTTTCCACGGCTCTGGCTTTACCGCACCTGTTGGGCTTCGACGATGGAGCCGTCTCAGCCCAACCTACGAATCGAGTGCCTTTCTCAGCGTAGGTTGGGTTGAGCGCAGCGAAGCCCAACAGTCCACGGCGCGGTCTGGCGTTGGGCTTCGACGGTGGAACCGTCTCAACGCCAACCTACGGAAGCCGCTCCCTTACCGCGGCGGCGAAGGCAGCGGGCGCTTCCTGGGGGATGTTGTGGCCGCAGTCGGGTAGCACCTCGTAGTGGAAAGGCCCACGGAAATGCCGGGCTACAACGGTTTCGCCCTGCACCTTCGTCACGCCGTCGTCGGCGCCGGCCAATACCGTGGTGGGCACGCTGATGGGCGGCTGCATGGCGAGCCGGCGCTCGGTCTCGGCATAGGCCGGATCATCCGGCGCGAGGCCGTAGCGGTGGCGATAGGAGTGGATCACGGTGTCGACGAAATCGGGATTGTCGAAGGCTGCGGCGGTAAGCGCGTAGGTGGTGTCGCTGAAGTGCCAGCTGGGCGACCACAGTGACCAGAGCAGGCGACAGAAGTCGCGGCGATGGGCCGCCAGGCCTGCGCGGCCCCGCTCACCGTGGAAGTAGTACTGGTACCAATAGCGCAATTCCGCCTCCGGGGCGCCAGGCTGGGTAGCGGCGGTGGCGATGTCCTGGATCGGATAGCCGTCGCCCAGCACCAGCCCCGCGACCCGCTCCGGCCAGAGCGCGGCCACGATACCGGCGGCGCGACCGCCCCAGTCATAGCCAGCCAGGGTCGCCCGCTCGAGCCCCAGGGCATCGAGCAGCGCCAGGACGTCGTGGGCCAGGGCGGCCTGCTGGCCGGAGCGCGGGGTGTCGGCGCTCAGATAGCGCGTCGCGCCATAGCCACGCAGGTAGGGCACATAGACCCGGCAGCCCTCGGCGGCCAGTTCGTTGGCCACCTCATCGTAGGCGTGGATGTCGTAGGGAAAGCCGTGCAGCAGTAGGACCGGCGGGCCATTTTCCGGTCCTTGGACCTGATAGGTCACGTCCAATACGCCTGCCTGGATGGAGGTGAGCATGGGAGTTCTCCGCAAAGGGGCTCTAGAGCGGAGACTCAGGTGGGCTTGGGAGTTCCCGACGTCGAGGCGTCATGGAAAACGCCAGGAGGTTTTCCATCCTATGGCGATCCAGGAGCATCGCGGCCATGGGCCGCTCCTACGGGGGTATCCGTTTCCCGTAGGAGCGGTCGCTACGGCGCACCGGCATGGCCGCGATCAGCGACGTAGGTTGGGTTGAGCGCAGCGAAGCCCAACGCGGGGATCCGGCCTCGTTGGGCTTCGACGATGAAGCTGTCTCGACCCAACCTACGGATCTTCCGCCCCGGGATGACCTGACTACCCTGCCAGATACCGTCCGATCAGGGTCTCCAGCGACGTAGGTTGGCGCTGAGCGCAGCGAAGCCCAACATTCCACGGTGCGGCCCCGCTGGGCTTCGACGATGAAGCTGTCTCAACCCCAACCTACGGATCTTCCGCCCAGGATGGCCTGACTACCCCGCCAGATACCGTCCGATCAGGGTCACGCCGGAGACCAGCACCAGCCAGGTCACCAACCGGGTGAAGCGTTCGCGGGACAGGCGCCGTTGCAGGTGGCGACCGACCCAACCGCCGAGCAGCATGGCCGGCAGCAGGCAGACGGCGAGTAGCAGCAGGCTGCCGTCGCTGTAGGCTCCGGCGATCAGCAGCAGGACGATGCGAATGGAGGCGCTGCAGCCGATGAGAAAGCTCTGGGTGCCGCGGATGGCGTTCTTGTCTTCCAGGCGGCCGTTGAGATAGAGCGCATAGAGAAACCCGCCACTGCCGAACAGCGCGCCACACAGGCCTCCGACGCCACCTGCGGGGATCGACCAGGCCGGCGCCAGCTGGCGAAAACCCTTGGGCGTGAGCAGGCTGTAGGTGGAATAGGCGACCACGAAGAGCCCCAGCCAGAGCATCAGCAGCCGGGCATCGGTGCGCATCAGCAGGTAGGTGCCCAGGGCGGCGCCGAGCAGCAGCATCGGCAGCAATCGCCTGAGTTCGCGCCCGGCAATGGCGCGGCGATCCGGCAGCCAGTTATGAAAGGAGGCGAGGAAATCCAGCATCACCAGCAGCGGCACGATGCGCGACAGCGGCATCCAGCTGGTGAGCAAGGGACCTGCGACCAGGGCGCTGCCGAAACCGGCCACGCCGAAGATCAGATAGGCCAGGACCACGATGGCTTCGATGAACAGCCAGTCGAGCGGGCTAAAGACGGGAACGAGGGCAGCGAGGGTTTCGAGCATGGGAGCGCATCCTGCGACAGGAAATCGCATTCTGCGCCCCCGGAACGGCTCGTGAAAACCGCCGGCTGCCCGCGTTCACGGGAACCGGCGATCCAGAGCGACTCAGGGAATCAGGCGCTGGGCTCTGAGGCGGGTGAAGAGGTCGAGAAAGCTCGCCCGGGTGTCGCGATAGCCGAAGAAGCCCAGGTCGCGGCTCTTGGTCATGTCGTTGAGGCATTCGATCTCGCGACCGAGGTCGGCGTCGCTGTGCCACCAGGAAGCGAGCTTGTCGACATCGGCTTCCACCAGGTCGTGCTCCTCGGCCAGCTTGCGCCACTGCGCCGGGGCCGTGTCCTTCATCCGCGCTTCCAGCGGCATGGGCTGCTCTGGATAGGGTGCCGGCTCCAGGTCGAAGAAGGCGGCGATCTCGCTCCACAGCCAGCGCCAGCGGAAGACGTCGCCATTGACGGTGTTGAACGCCTGGTTGCGCGCCGCCGGTGCCAGGGCCGCCCACTCTAGCTGCTCGGCGAGCAGGCCGGCATCGGTGACGTCGGTCAGGCTGTCCCACTGGGTACGGGAGCCGGGAAAGACGAAGGGCTGGCCGGTGGCCTTGCACAGGGAGGCATAGACCGCCAGGGTCAGGCCCATGTTCATGGCGTTGGTGCCCTTGGCCTGGCCGATCATGCTGTGGGAGCGGTGCACGCTCCAGCCGAAGCCATGCTGCTCGGCGGCGGCGAAGAGGATGTCTTCCAGGGTGTAGTAGAAGTTGGCGCCGGGCTGGCGCGGTTCGCTCTCGCGGAAGGGCGTCTCGGCCTTGCCGCTGCCGTATTCCTCGAAGGAACCCAGGTAGTGCTTGGTGCCGGTGACCAGCGCCAGGTGCTGCAGCGGCGCGCCGGCCAGGGCCTGGCAGAGGTTGTTCATCATGGCGCCATTGGCCTCGACGTTTTCCTTCTCGGTGTCACGGCGGGTCCAGGTGCAGAAGAACACGTGGCTGATCGGCAGGCCGGCCAGGGCCTGGCGGGTGGACTCGGCATCCAGCAGGTCGGCGGCGACCGGGATGACGCCTTCCTGGGCCACGGGTTTACGGGCCAGGCCATAGACGGTCCAGCCCGAAGCCACCAGGGTGTGGGCCAGGTTGTAGCCGGAAATGCCGGTAACGCCAACGATAAGAGCAGTGCCCTTGCGCATGAAACCTCCAATAGGGTTGAGAGAGAGCCTGCGGCAGTCGCAGGCGCTGTAGATAAGGGAGTGCCTTGTCTCAGGGTTGATTCCAGCCTATTGGAGAATTAACGGCGTATCCTGGGTATAAATTCCTCTTTCACCGGAATCAGATTCCACAATAAGGAACTGCCCTTGTATTCTTCCGAACGTCTTAAGGGCCTCGACGTCTTTGTCACCGTGGCCGATCTCGGCAGCTTCACCGCCGCCGGCGAGCGGCTCAATCTCACCGGTTCGGCCGTCGGCAAGAGCGTGGCGCGACTGGAAAGCCGGCTGGGCGTGCGGCTGTTCCAGCGCACCACCCGCCGCCTGAGCCTGACCGAGGCCGGCGCCAGTTTCTATCGCACCTGCACCGGGGTGCTGGCCGAGCTGGAACAGGCCGAGCTGGGGCTGACCGCCCAGGAGGGCGAGCCCCATGGCCGGGTGCGCATCGACCTGCCCGCTTCCTATGGCCGCCTGCACGTACTGCCGCTGATCCTGGAGCTGCTGCACCGCTATCCCCTGCTGCAACCGGATCTGTCGTTCGCCGATCGCTTCGTCGATCCGGTGCACGAGGGCATCGACATCCTGGTGCGCATCGGCGGCTCCGATGCCTGGCCGGCCAGCCTGGGGCATCGCTTCCTCGGTACCCAGCGCCAGGTCTTTTGCGCCGCTCCGGCCTATCTTGCCCAGCATGGCCGACCCCAGACCCCGACCGACCTGGTCGATCACCAGTGCATCGGCTTTCGCCAGGCCGACGGCCTGGTCAGCCCCTGGCAGCTGCGCGGCGAGCAGCCGGGCGATAGCGAACGCTGGGTGTTCCAGCCGCGGCTGGTAGTGGGCGATGGCGAAGGCGAGGTGCTGGCGGCGCTGGCTGGCCATGGCATCGCCCAGCTGCCGACCTGGCTGATCGCCGAGCACCTGGCCACTGGCGCCCTGGTCGATGTGCTGCCCGAGCATGCCGTCGACGGCTCGCCGATCAACCTGGTATGGCCGCGCAGTCGCGAGACCCTACCCCGGGTCCGGCTGCTGCTCGACCACCTGGCCACGCGCCTGTTGCCTACCGTGGCGCCGCGGATGTCCCGCTAGGCACGACCGGTCGACGGCTGCGTCGCACCAGGCCGTGCGCCACGGGAACATCGTCCCAGACACCCCGGTCGTAAAACGTCGTAACCCTGCCTGACCCGAGTTCCATCGATGGGCAGCATGACGATTATCGAGACGATCGATTGGCGCCGCCGTGCCTGGCTGCGCAGGATCGATGGTTTGCTAGCTGGCCAGGCCCGCCTGGCCGCCCCCGTTCCACCATCTAGATGAGGTATCTCATGAGCCAAGCCCAAGGCTACGCTGCCCAGTCCGCCGACCAGCCCCTGGCGCCCTACTCCTTCGAGCGCCGCGTGCCGGGCGCCCACGACGTGCAGATCGACATCCTCTTCTGCGGCGTCTGCCATTCCGACCTGCACACCGCACGCAACGAGTGGAACAACACCCTCTTCCCGTCCGTGCCCGGCCACGAGATCGTCGGCACCGTTACCGCGGTCGGTGCCCACGTGAAGAACTTCAAGGTCGGCGACAGCGTCGGCGTCGGCTGCATGGTCGACAGCTGCCAGCACTGCGCCCCCTGTGATGCCGGCGAAGAATCCTATTGCGAGAATGGCTTCACCGGTACCTACAACGGCAACCTCTACGGTGGCAGCGAAAACACCCAGGGCGGCTACTCCGACCACATCGTGGTCAACGAGAAGTTCGTGCTCAAGGTGAGCCACACCGAAAACCTGGCCGCCGTGGCACCGCTGCTGTGCGCCGGCATCACCACCTACTCGCCGCTGGCCCACTGGAAGGTCGGCCCGGGCAAGAAGGTCGGCATCGTCGGTCTGGGTGGCCTGGGCCACATGGGCGTGAAGATCGCCCACGCCATGGGGGCCCATGTCGTGCTCTTCACCACCAGCGCCAACAAGAAGGACGACGCCCTGCGTCTGGGCGCCGACGAAGTGGTGGTCTCGAAGAACGAAGACGAGATGGCCGCTCATGCCAACAGCTTCGACTTCATCCTCAACACCGTGGCCGCGCCGCACAACCTGGACGCCTTCCTCACCCTGCTCAAGTGGGACGGCACCATGACCCTGGTCGGCGTACCCGCCGAGCCGCACCCGGCGCCCAGCGTGTTCAACCTGGTGATGAAGCGCCGCCAGCTGGCCGGTTCGCTCATCGGCGGCATCCGCGAGACCCAGGAGATGCTGGATTTCTGCGCCAAGCACGGCATCATCTCGGACATCGAGCAGATCGCCATCCAGGACATCAACGAAGCCTATGAGCGCATGCTCAAGAGCGATGTGAAGTATCGCTTCGTGATCGACATGCAAAGCCTCAAGCAGGGCCAGACCGCGGCCTGATCCCGCGCTCCGTTCCGCCGACAACGCCCGCGCCCGTCGCGGGCGTTGTCATTTCCGGTAACGCATTTTTGGCGCGCCCTGCGGTCCTAGCGATGACGACAATAACGAGGCGGCCGCCATGCAGTGGGACAAGGGACAACGTAGCGACAATGTAGAACAGGCCAGCGGTGGACGCGGCATGAAGATCGGCGGCGGCCTGGGCCTGGGCGGCGTGGCCCTGGTGGTGGTGTTCGGCCTGCTCAGCGGCCAGAGCCCGACGCAGATCCTGGGCAACCTGATCAGCCTCAGCGGCCAGAGCGCGCCGAGCCAACAGGAAACCACCGCCCCGGCCGACAATCGCCAGGTGGACTTCGTCCGTGTGGTGCTGGGCGAGACCGAAAATACCTGGACGCGCATCTTCCAGGCCCATGGCGAGCAGTATCAGCCGCCCAAGCTGGTGCTGTTCAACGGCCAGGTGCAATCCGGTTGCGGTGGCGCCACGGCGGCCAGCGGCCCCTTCTATTGCCCGGCGGACAGCAAGGTCTACCTAGACCTCACCTTCTTCCAGGAACTGCAGCAGCGCTTCGGCGCCGATGGCGACTTCGCCCGTGCCTATGTCATCGCCCACGAGGTCGGGCACCACGTGCAGAACCTCACCGGCACCACCAGCAAGATGGAAGCGGCTCGTCGCCGTGGCATCCCCACCGAAGGTGCCACCGGGTTGTCGGTGCGGCTGGAACTGCAGGCCGACTGCTATGCCGGGGTCTGGGCCAACGATGCCCAGAAACGCTTGAACTGGCTGGAGCCGGGTGACCTGGAAAAGGCCCTGAACGCCGCCAACGCCATTGGCGACGACCGCCTGCAACGCCAGTCCCAAGGTCGCGTGGTGCCGGACTCCTTTACCCATGGCAGCTCGGCGCAGCGGGTCAAGTGGTTCCGCGCGGGCTTCGACAGTGGCAAGGTGGAGAGCTGCGACACCTTCGCCGCCAAGGCGCTCTGATCCCCCGGGAGATCCTCGATGCATCGGCTGCTCGCGCTGTGCCTGGCGCTGGCCTGGGGCTCCGTCCTGGCGGCGCCTCACGAAGGCGTCGCCCGTATCGTCGACGACCGCCTGCCGATCGGTCAGGCGCAGGCCGCATTGCAGCTATCCACCGACTGGAATCAGCCGCACCCGGAAATTCGCCGCGCCCTGGTGATCGTCCATGGCCGCCTGCGCAATGCCGCGACCTATTTCCGCTCCGGCGAGACGGCCACGGCGGCAGCGGGAGCAGGCGAGGATACCCTGGTGATCGCCCCGCAGTTTCTCAACGAAACGGATATCCAGCGTCATCGATTGCCTGACGACCTGCTGCGCTGGCAAGGGAATGCCTGGATGGGCGGCGAGCCCGCCCTGGGCCCGCGACCCTTGAGCAGTTTCGCGGTGTTCGACGCCCTCCTCGCTCGCCTGGCGGACCGCCAGCACCTGCCCAATCTGCAGGAGGTGGTGATCGCCGGCCATTCCGGCGGTGGCCAGGTGGTGCAGCGCTACGCCGTCCTGGGCCAGGGTGAGCGCCAATTGGCCAGCAGCGGCATCCGCCTGAGATTCGTGGTGGCCAATCCGTCGTCCTATGCCTATTTCGATGGCCAGCGACCCGATGCCCAGGGCCGGCTTGTGCCCTTCGCCAATGCTGCCGCCTGCGCGGATTTCGACACCTGGAAATATGGGATGCAGGGCTTGCCGACCTATGCCGAAGGGCGCTCTGTGGCGAGTCTGGAGCAGCACTATGTGGGCCTGGACATCACCTACCTGCTTGGCGCGCGTGATACCAACCCGCAGCATCCGGCGTTGGACAAGAGCTGCGCCGCCGAAGCGCAGGGCCCCTATCGTCTGGCACGCGGGCTGAATTACTACCGTTACCTGCAAGACCGTCATCCGGGGCTGCGCCAGCAACTGGTGGAGGTGCCCGGCGTCGGTCACAACGGCGATGCCATCTTCACCTCCGCCCAAGGCCGCCGGGCGCTGTTCGGCGTTGGCGGCTAGCCCTCTAAACCCAGTCGTTCAGTGGTACTGAGGATGTCCTGCACCCTGGCGACGAAGGCATCCAGGGTGAAGGGCTTGGCCAATACGACCATCCGCTCACCGACCAGGGGCACGGGCGGCTCGCTGCCCGCCGCATACCCCGTGATGAAGAGGACCGGCAGGTGCGGGCGCAGGGTACGGGCCGCGTTGGCCAGCAGCCGGCCGTTCAGCCCTGGCAGCCCAACGTCGGTGATCAGCAGGTCGAAGCCCTCGCCTTCGCGCAGTGCCTCCAGGGCCGCTTCGGCATCGACCGCATCGCGATAACGCCAGCCCTGGTCGACGAACAGCTGCACCAGCAACTCGCGAATGACCGCATCGTCCTCCACCAGCAGCACCCGGACGCTAGGCAGCGCGCGGGCCACCCTAGCGCTGGAGGCGGCCAGGGGCACACGGATCGGCGGGGCCGGATGACGCGGCAGCAGCAGACTCACCCGACAGCCCTGCCCCGGCCTACTGGTCACGTTCACCTGGCCACGGGACTGCCGCACGAAGCCATAGATCATGGACAGCCCCAGCCCGGACCCCTGGCCCACGGGCTTGGTGGTAAAGAAGGGTTCGAACACCCGCTCCAGCACCTCCGGAGGCATGCCCACGCCGTCGTCAGCGACCTCGATCAGCAGGTAGTCACCCGCTGGCAGCGCCGGGTCGGCGTCGCGCTGCACCCAGTTGCGCGCGCTGATGGTCAGGGTGCCCCCTGCGGGCATGGCATCGCGGCTGTTGATGGCCAGGTTGAGCAGGGCATTTTCCAGCTGGTGGGGATCGGCATCGACCTGCCAGAGCCTGGCATCCAGATCGAGCTGGCAGCGAATCTGCGGCCCCAGGCTGTGCAGCAGCAACTCCTGGAAGTCGCCGATCAGTCGGGCCACGTCGACCGCCTGGGGATTGAGCGTCTGCCGACGGGAAAAGGCCAGCAGGCGATGGGTGAGACTGGCGCCTCGCCCCACCGATTGGGTCGCGGTATCGAGCAGCCCGCCGACACCGGCCAGGGCCTCCGCCGGCAACCGGCGGCGCAACAGATCCAGGCTGGCCTGGATGCCGGCCAGGAGATTGTTGAAATCATGGGCGATGCCGCCAGTGAGCTGGCCCACGGCCTCCATCTTCTGCGCCTGGCGCAGCAGCTCCTCGGCCTGGGCGCGACTGTGCATCTCCTCGTGCAACTGGCGGTTGCGCTCCTCCAGCTCGGCGGTACGCGCCTGCACCTGGACCTCCAGGGTGGCGCGCTCGCGGCGCAGCGCTTCCTCGGCCTCGCGACGGTCGTCGATGTCCTCGCTGGTACCGTACCAGCGGATCACCCGCCCGGCCTCGTCGCGGCGCGGATAGGCGCGGGTGCGCATCCAGCAATGGCTGCCATCCGCCAGCCGCACCCGATGCTCCTGATCGTAGGCCTGGCCGGCGCGGCACGCCGCGTCCCAGGCTCGCCGGGTCACCAGGCGGTCATCCGGATGCAGCAGCGTCCAGAAGCCCTCGGCCTGCAAGTCACCCTGGCCGGTCAGCTGCTGCCAGCGTGGCGAGAAGACCATGAGCCGGCCGCTGGGGTCACAGGTCCAGGTGTATTGCGGATTGAGCTCCACCAGGTGCCGATAGTGGTCTTCGCTCTCGCGCAACTGCAGATCCGCCTGATGACGCTCGATGGCCAGGGCCGCGGTCTCGGTAACCAGGCGAAAGGCGTCGCGCTCGGCGGCCAGAGGGCGCCGCGGCTCCAGGAAATAGTTGGCGAAGGTGCCCAGCAGCCGGCCATCCAGGGCCAGCAGCGGCATCGACCAACAGGCGCGCAGGCCGTAACGTAGTGCCAGGTCCCGAGCGCCGGCCCACAGCGGATCGCGGGCAATGTCCTCGACATAGACGGCTTCGCGCCGGTAGGCGGCGGTGCCGCAGGAACCCGCCTGCGGACCTATCTCCAGCCGACCGAGATCGCGGCTGTAGGCGTCCGGCAGGCTCGGCGCGATCCCGTCCTGCAAGAAACGACCGTCATCGCTGAGCAGCAGGATGCAGGCATGCAGGCGCACCTGCGCCAGATGCTCCACCCGTTGCATCAAGGCATGCAGCACGTTGGCCAACGGCAGCCCGGTGGCAAGGCTTTCCAGGGTCTGGCGCTCGTACTGGCGCAGGTCACTGGCAGGCTGCTGATCGCTGGAAGATCGCTGAAGGCTCATACGACTGGCCTGGCATGAATCCAAAGTCAGCATCTTAGCCATCCCCCAGGCAACCGACAGACTATTTGCGCCTAGTGGACGTTTTAACAGCGTCAAAGCGCCGCCAGGATTTCCGTGCAGTCCTCGAAACGCTGGTCGCGCGATGCCGGCCAGGGATCGCCAGGCTGGTTGACTTGCAGGGTGCGGCAGCCCGCCGCTCGCCCGCACTCCAGGTCATAGCGGTGATCGCCAATCATCACCAGGCTGGTGGGCGCCACCTGCCAGCGCTCGGCGAGATGCAGCAGGCCACCCGGATGGGGCTTGGGTGGCGCTTCGTCGCGGCCGAGCACGGCGGCAGGCTCGAAGCAGTCTTCCAGGCCGATGGCCGCCAGGGTCAGCAACGCCAGGTCGCGCGCGTTGCGGGTCAGGATGCCCAGGTGGCAACCGCGCTCATGCAGCGCGCGCACCAGGTCCACGGCGCCCGGCGCCGGGCGCGCGGCGACGGCCAGTTCCCGCTCGTGCTCGAACAGCCAGGCGTGCTTGGCCTCGCGCTCGGTGGCCGGCAGGTCGGCCAGGTGATGCAGGATGTCGGCCTGCTCGGGAATGCCCAGGTGGCGGCGAATGGCGGCGAAGTCGTGTACCGCCAGGGTGAGGGTGCCGTCCAGGTCGAACACCCAGTGGCTGAGGTGACGCAGCTTCATGCGGAGATCCTTTGGCAGGGGTGACCTTCGGGCACTCGGGGGGAACCCTGGTCACGGGTGTTCCGTCTGGTGGAGACAACCTTCTGCAGGAGTCTACCCATGACGACGACCGTTCGGGCGCTACTTTTCGATGTCTTCGGCACCGTGGTGGACTGGCGCGGCAGCTTGGTCAACGGCCTGCAGGGGCTGTCCGCCAAGCATGGCGTCCAGGGCGACTGGGAGCGGCTGGCCGATGCCTGGCGCGCCGAAGCCTACGAGGCCATCCTGCCGCAGATCGAGGCACGCAGCCTGCCCTGGCTGCCCCTCGACGACGTTCATCGCCTGGCACTGGACGAACTGCTGCCACGCCACGGCCTGGTCGGCCTGACCGATGCCGAGGTGGCCTGGGTCAATCGCCTCTGGCATCGCCTCGATCCCTGGCCCGATGCCGTGCCGGGCCTGCAGCGGCTGCGCCAGGGCTACCCCGTCTGCGCCCTGTCCAATGGCAACGTCAGCCTCCTGCTGGACATGGCGCGGCATGCCGGGCTGCCCTGGGACATGCTGTTCGGCGCCGATCTGTTCCGGCGCTACAAGCCAGCCGCGGAGGTGTACCTGGGCGCCTGCGCACTGCTCGATCTGCAACCCGAGCAGGTGATGCTCTGCGCCGCCCACAACGGCGATCTGCAGGCAGCCAAGGAGCTGGGCCTGGCCACCGCCTTCATCCAGCGCCCGCGTGAAAAGGGTTCGGCCGGCGGCGAGGTCTCGGCCGGTGGCTGGGATATCGACGCGAGCGATCTGCAGGACTTGGCCGACCAGCTGGGATTGCCAGCGACCGGCATGGTCCCCGACCAGGACAGCAGTCAGCGCTGAACCCAGCGATTGAGCGACGCCCGAACGCTTCTGTATCCTGCCGGATACTCTTCGCCAGGGCATCGCCATGGGTTTTCTCGACAAGCTGCGCAAGAAACGTGAACGTCAGGCGCTGGCCGCCCTGCCCCGACTGCACCAGCGCACGGCGCGTCTGCGCCGCGAGCTGCCCGATTACGAGATCGGCGCCGGCACCTATGGCGCGCCCAAGGTGTTCGATCTCAAGGAAGGCGCCACCCTGCGTCTGGGAAGCTATACCTCCATCGCCGAGGGGGTACGCATCCTGCTCGGCGGTCTGCATCGGCTGGACTGGGTGACCACCTACCCCTTCCCCGCCTTCGTCGATGGCCTGGCCCATATCACCGACTACGGCGGTACCCGCGGTGACGTGGTGATCGGCAGCGACTGCTGGATCTGTACCGATGCCCTTATCCTGTCCGGGGTCACCATCGGCCATGGCGCGGTGGTCGCCGCCGGCGCCGTGGTCACCCGCGACGTGCCGCCCTATGCCGTGGTGGGCGGCAATCCGGCACGCTTCATCAAGTGGCGCTTTCCCGAGGCCACCTGTCAGGCCTTGCTCGACATCGCCTGGTGGGACTGGCCGGAGGCGGACATCCTCGCCGCTGGCGAACGGCTGTGCAGCCCCGACATCGAGGGTTTCATCGCCTACGCCCAGGCGCGCCATCCGGCGCCCTGATCCCCCTGCCCGGAACTCGGGACGGCTCCAGAGGCTCACCTTCATTAGTCACTCTTTTGAAGGTCATCCATGGAAATGCTCGATCTGCTGCAATGGCCGGCCATGGCCATCACCCTGCTCGCCGCCTGGCTGGTGGCCTCCCAGCGCCAGGGCCGGCGCAACCTGGGCTTCTGGGTGTTTCTCCTGAGCAACAGCCTGTGGATCGCCTGGGGCCTGCAGGCCGAAGCCTATGCGCTGATCATGCTCCAGCTGGGCCTGGCGGCGATGAACCTGCGCGGCGTGCGGCGCAACGCGCACGATGCCCAGGCCGCCACGCTACCGGAGGGCTCGAGCAGGGCATAATGGTCGACCCCGCATCAGACGGCCCAGTCCCATGCAGCACAGCGTCACCCCCATCGGCCACGTCCGTTCCTGCTTCAAGGAGAAGTTCGCCATTCCCCGGCAGCCGGCCCTGGCGCCAGCCGCCCGCGGCGTGCTGGAACTGCTGCCGCCTTTCGACCGTCCCGAGGCGGTGGAGGGCCTGGAAGGCGTCAGCCACGTCTGGCTGCTGTTCCTCTTCCATCAGGCCCTGGAAATCCAGCCGCGCCTGCGGGTGCGACCGCCGCGCCTGGGGGGCAATCGCTACCTGGGCGTCTTCGCTACCCGCGCCACCCACAGACCCAACGGCATCGGCCAGTCGGTAGTGCGCCTCGACGGCCTCGAACCAGGACGGCTGCTGCTCTCGGGCCTCGATCTGCTCGATGGCACCCCGGTGCTGGATATCAAGCCCTATGTGCCCTATGCCGACAGCCCTCCGGGCGCCCACAACGCCATCGCCGAGGCGCCACCGCCCGCACTGGCGGTCAGCTGGGCGGCGGCCGCGCGCGCCCAGGCCGAGGCCCATGGCCAGCGCCTGGGCGAACCCCTGGCCGAGCTGATCGAGCAGTGCCTGGCCCAGGATCCGCGACCGGCCTACCAGACGCCGACGCCCGAGCGGCGCTACGGGGTACGGCTGTGGGATGTGGAGGTGCACTGGCACTATCCAACCGCGACCTCCATCCAGGTGCTAGACGTCACCGCCGCGGTCTGACACGGCCCCGGTTTGCATTCCGGCGCCCGCGCCCCCAACAATGACAGTGCCGGATCGCATGAAGCGGTCCGCATCCGGCTACGGTCGCCGTTCGGCCGTATCACCGATAGGGAAGCATCTATGGCTCCAAGCAGACAGGTCATCAACGCTCAGGTCAGCCCCAAGGGCAGCCTGGAGACCCTTTCCCAGCGCGAGGTCCAGCAGCTCAGCGCCGCCGGCTCGGGCACGCTTTACCAGCTCTTTCGCCAGTGCGCCCTGGCCATCCTCAACACCGGCGCCCACAGCGACAACGCCAAGACCATCCTCGAGGCCTACCAGGATTTCGAGATCCGCATCCATCAGCAGGACCGCGGCGTCCGCTTGGAACTGGTCAACGCCCCGGCCGATGCCTTCGTCGACGGCGAGATGATCGCCAGCACCCGCGAGATGCTGTTCAGCGCCCTGCGTGACATCGTCTACACCGAGAGCGAGCAGAGCAGTCTGCGCATCGACCTGGAGAGTTCCGAGGGCATCACCGACTACGTCTTCCACCTGCTGCGCAACGCCCGCACCCTGCGTGCCGGGGTCGAACCCAAGATGGTCGTCTGTTGGGGTGGTCACTCCATCAGCACCGAAGAATACAAGTACACCAAGAAGGTCGGTCACGAACTCGGCCTGCGCAGCCTGGACATCTGCACCGGCTGCGGCCCGGGCGTGATGAAGGGGCCGATGAAGGGCGCCACCATCGCCCACGCCAAGCAGCGCATCCAAGGTGGTCGCTACCTGGGCCTTACCGAGCCGGGCATCATCGCCGCCGAGGCGCCCAACCCCATCGTCAACGAACTGGTGATCCTGCCGGACATCGAGAAACGCCTGGAGGCCTTCGTCCGCGCGGGCCATGGCATCATCATCTTCCCGGGCGGCGCCGGCACGGCGGAGGAGTTCCTCTACCTGCTGGGTATCCTCATGCACCCGGACAACAAGGACATCCCCTTCCCGGTGGTGCTCACCGGGCCGCAGAGCGCCGCGCCCTACCTGGAGCAGCTGCACGCCTTCATCGGCGCCACCCTGGGCGAAGCCGCCCAGCGCCACTACCAGATCGTGGTCAACGATCCGGTCGAGGTGGCCCGGCAGATGGCCCAGGGCCTCAAGGCGGTCAAGCAGTTCCGCCGCGAGCGTCACGATGCCTTCCACTTCAACTGGTTGCTGCGCATCGAGGAAGGCTTCCAGCGTCCTTTCGATCCCACTCACGAGAACATGGCGGCTCTGCAACTGACCCATGCCGTACCGCCCCACGAACTGGCGGCCAACCTGCGGCGCGCCTTTTCCGGCATCGTCGCGGGCAACGTCAAGGCCAAGGGCATCCAGTTGATCGAGGAACGCGGGCCTTACGAGATCCATGGCGATCCCGACATCATGCGCCCGCTGGACCGGCTGCTGCAGGCCTTCGTCGAGCAGCACCGCATGAAGCTACCGGGCGGCGCGGCCTACGAGCCCTGCTACCGCGTGGTCAGCTGAATCCTTTCACGCCGGTCTTTTCGGCCGGTTTTTCCCGCACTCGACCGTTCGTCATCACCCCGCTCGACGAACGGTCGCTTTGCCGGCCAAGTGCCATCACAAAGTCGCTAGCTAGCTATCTAGAGCGCTCCGCCTTGCTCGACCGGCGCGTTTCCAACGCCCCTGCCTGCTTGGAAAAAAACCTCGCGCGCTAACTGCCTGGGTGTGCGTTAAAGCCCCTCTTCACCGCGCCGATAGGGCAAGGCAAGCTAAACCCAAAGCGGCGACTGCCGTGGTGAAGACTGCCCGGATCGACGAGCTCCGGTCGGGCAGCCTTCGTTCAGTCGCGCTGGATTTCCTGCCGAGGCAACGGAATGAACAACTGGTTGGGACTCGACTTTCTCGTCGCCCCTCTCACCCAAGACCAGGTACATCTGCACGGCCAGCATGACGCCTGGTTGGTGGCGCTCGCCTATCTGGTCGCGGTCAGCGCCTGCTATGTCACCCTGGTGTTCGCCGAGCGCATCGGCCAGACCCGTACCATGGCCCGGCGACGTGCCTGGAGCCTGATGGGCGCCCTGAGTTTCGGCTTCGGCGTCTGGGGCATGCACTTCATCGCCATGCTGGCCTTCACCGTGCCTACCCGGGTGCATTACGACCTCTTCGTCACCCTGGCCTCGCTGCTGATCGTGGTGCTGGCCGGCCTCATGGCCATGCCTGCCCTCAGCCAGCCCGACCTTACCCTCGGCCAGCGGCTCAAGGCCGGTCTGGTGCTGAGCGTGGGCATCGTGTTCATGCACTACACCGGCATGGCCGCCGCCCATACCGAAGCGGTGGTGCTCTATCGTCCGGCGCCCTTCTTGCTGTCGATCGCCATCGCCGTGGGCGCCAGCTTCGCCGCCCTGCAACTGATCCAGATCTTTCGTCGCCACTACACCGGCATCTACCGCTGGCTGCGCATGGCCACCGCCCTGGTGATGGGCCTGGCCATCGCCGCCATGCACTTCACCGGCATGTGGTCCATGGTGCTGATCGCGCCCGCCCAGGCCGAGGGGCCGCTACAAGGGGCCAGCAATTCCTGGCAGCTCGGCGTGGGCATCGCCATCATCGCCCTGCTGCTGGTGATAGGTGGCCTGGGCGCAGCCTGGGCGGATCGCCAGCTGCAGCGCAAGGAAAACGACCTGGAGCGGGTCAACTCCCTGGTCGGCCAGCTCGACGAAGCCCGGGCCTCACTGCAGCAGGCCGCGCACTACGACCCTCTCACCGACCTGCACAATCGGCGCTCCTTCAACCAGGCCTTCGCCGAGATTCTCGACCGCCATGCCCAGCAGAATCGCAGCCTGGCGGTGATGTTTCTCGACATCGATCACTTCAAGCGCATCAATGACAGCCTCGGTCACGACGCTGGCGACCAGTTGCTGGTGGCCATGGCCAAGATCATCCGCGACGCGGTCCGCGACGGTGATCTGGTAGCCCGCTTCGGTGGTGACGAATTCTGCATCCTGGCCAGCCTCGCCGGGCCGGACGAGGCACGCCATCTCGCCCAGCGCATCCTGGAGCGACTGCGCAATCCGATCACCATCGGTAGCCGCCCGCTGGTGATGACCACCAGCATCGGCATCAGCCTCTATCCCCGCGATGGTGGCTGTTGCGAAGAGCTGCTCAAGAGCGCGGACCTGGCGCTCTATCTGTCCAAGGGTAACGGGCGCAACACCTACAGCTTCTTTGACGAGACCCTGCGCGAGAAGATCTCGCTGCAACTGGAGCTGGAGGCCGAACTGCGTGAGGCACTGGTCGAGGAGCGCGGTCTGCAGCTCTACTACCAGCCGATCCTCGACGTCGCCAGCGGCCACCTGGACAAGGCCGAAGCCCTGATTCGCTGGGATCATCCCCGCCTTGGCCTACTGGCGCCCAACTTCTTTCTTGGCGTCGCCGAGGCCAATGGCTTCATCGAGGAGCTGGATGCCTGGGTACTCAAGCGTGCCTGCCGGGACCTTGCCGACCTGACCGCCGCGGGTCTCACCGACCTGCGCATCGCGGTCAACTGCTCGGCCCTGAGCCTGAGCAACGACGCCCTGCCCGGCCAGATCGCCTGGCGCCTGGACGATCACCGGTTGTCACCACGGCGACTGGAGCTGGAGGTGACCGAGAACGCCCTGGTGAAGAATGTCCAGCCCACCGCCGAGTTGCTGCAACGCATCCGCGACCTGGGCGTGACGGTATCCATCGACGATTTCGGCACCGGTTATTCGTCGTTGGCCTATCTCAAGCGCCTGCCCATCGACACCGTGAAGATCGACCGTTCCTTCATCACCGGGCTGGTCGAGGGCAATGCCGACCACCAGATCGTCCAGGCCATCATCGGCATGGCTCGGCCACTCAAGCTCAAGGTCACCGCCGAGGGTGTCGAACACCTGGAGCAACTGCGCCTGCTGTGCGCCCTGGGCTGCGATTTCATCCAGGGCTATCACATCAGCCGGCCGGTACCCTTGGCCCAGGTACCCGAGGTGATCGCGCGCTATGCCAGCGGGATCTGTCCGCTAGAGGCCGCTGCCGAGGCCGGAGCGGACGCCCTGGCCCTGGCAAAGGCGCTCGGCTAGGCGCGACGATAACGCAGCCAGACGCTGCCATCGTCCTGGGCCTCGGCGGAATCCAGACTCAGGTACAGCGGCTGCTGCCAGACCTGCTCGGCGATTTCAAAGGACGCCGGGTGCGCGCCGCGACCATCCACCAGCGGGATGATCAGCACGCTGATCTCGTCCACCAGGCCGGCGGCGACAAAGGAGCCGCTGACGTGGGGACCGCCCTCCACCACCAGCCGCTCGATGCCCAGCTCGGTGTTGAGCAGTTCCAGCACCGCCGCCAGGTCCAGCTCCTGCTGGCCGCCGAAGACATAGGAGGCACCGATGCTCTGCAGATGCGCCAGGTAATCGTCGCTCACCGCTTCGGAGAGCACCGCCACCACGTGGGAATCCAGCGCCTCGTTCTTTTTCCAGGCCACCTTGCCCTGGGGATCGATGGCGATGGCGTACTTGCTGGCATCGCGCTTGGCAAAGTGGTGGGTGCGCGGGATGGGCGCCTGGGCGACGCCCGTGGGATAACTCTCGCCGTGGGCGATCTCTTCCATGGTCACCCGGCCGCAGGCCCAGGCATCGAAGTCGAAGCGCTCGGCCAGGCGCTCGTAGGTCGTATCGGCCTGTTTCTTGAGGGTACGGTCCCAGCCGTCGGTGAGGGCGTGACCATCGACCGACGACATCATATGGCAGATCACATAGGGCTTCATGGGGGCTCCCGGCAATGGCGTGTCGCCATGACACGTCCTGCAGAAACCGACCGACCCGGCGCCGGGGGAGTTCAGCCCAGCTGGCTGCGCACATGAAAAACCCGCCGGAGGGCGGGTTTTCGTGGAGCGTGCGGCGTTACTTCTCGACGAAGGCGCGCTCGATCAGGTAGTCGCCCGGATCGCCCATGCGCGGCGAGATGGTCAGGCCGAATTCGTTCAGCACGGCGCTGGTCTCGTCCAGCATGCTCGGGCTGCCGCAGATCATGGCGCGGTCGTCCTGCGGATTGATCGGCGGCAGGCCGATGTCCGCGAACAGCTTGCCGCTGCGCATCAGGTCGGTCTGACGACCCTGGTTGCGGAACTCTTCGCGGGTGACCAGGGGGTAGTAGATCAGCTGCTCGCGGACCAGGTCGCCGATGAACTCGTGCTCCGGCAGGGTCTTGGTGATGAAGTCGGCATAGGCCAGTTCGTTCACGTAGCGCACGCCGTGGACCAGGATCACCTTTTCGAAGCGCTCGTAGGTTTCCGGATCCTGGATGGTGCTCAGGAAGGGCGCCATGCCGGTGCCGGTGCTCAGCAGATAGAGGTGCTTGGCGGGCTTGAGGTCACTGAGGATCAGAGTGCCGGTGGGCTTGCGGCTGACCATCAGGTTGTCGCCTTCCTTGAGGTGCTGCAGGCGCGAGGTCAGGGGGCCGTCCGGCACCTTGATGCTGAAGAACTCCAGGTGCTCTTCGTAATTGGGGCTGGCGATGCTGTAGGCACGCATCAGCGGACGACCACCTTCGGTCTCCAGGCCGATCATCACGAACTGACCGTTCTCGAAACGCAGGCCCGCATTGCGGGTGGTCTTGAAGCTGAACAGGGTGTCGTTCCAGTGATGAACGCTCAGGACGCGCTCGGTGTACAGGTTGCTCATCGATGACTCCAGGAAAAATCGGTACAGCCCGGGGCTGGATAGAAATTGCGCGACAGTTTATAGAGAGGGAAAATATCCGTGAAATGAATAATTCGAATATAGGTTATCCAAAAGGCAGATATGAGATTCACGTTGCGTCAACTCGAGGTCTTCGTCGCCGTGGCCCGCCAGGAAAGCGTTTCCCGGGCGGCCGAGGCGCTCAGTCTGTCGCAGTCGGCCACCAGTACCGCCCTGGGCGAACTGGAACGGCAATTCGACTGCCGGGTGTTCGACCGCGCCGGCAAGCGTTTGACACTCAACGCCCTGGGTCGTCAGCTGCTGCCCAAGGCGGTGGCCCTGCTGGACCGCAGCGCCGAGGTGGAGAATCTGCTGCGCGGCAAGACCGGCTTCGGCTCCCTGGAGGTCGGCGCCACCCTCACCATCGGCAACTACCTGGCCACCCTGCTGCTGGGCGACTTCATGCAGCGGCATCCCGATTGCCGGGTCCGCCTGCATGTGCACAACACCGCCAGCGTGGTGCAGCGGATCGCCAACCATGACATCGACCTCGGCCTGATCGAGGGCGATTGCCAGCACCCGGACCTGGAGGTGCAGCCCTGGATCGAGGATGAACTGGTGGTGTTCTGCGCGCCCGGACACACCCTGGCGGGTACCCAGGCCGCGCAGGCCGAGTTGGAAGCCCAGGCCTGGATCCTGCGCGAACAGGGCTCCGGTACCCGGCTGACCTTCGACCAGGCCATGCGCCATCATGCCCAGCCACTGGACGTACGCCTGGAGCTGGAGCACACCGAGGCCATCTTGCGGGCGGTGGAATCGGGGCTGGGTATCGGTTGCCTGTCAGGGCTGGCGCTGCGCGACGCCTTCGCCCGCGGCACCCTGGTACCCATCGAGACCCCGACGCTGGATCTGCGCCGGCAATTCTGTTTCATCTGGCACAAGCAGAAGTACCAGACCGGGGCCATGGTCGAATTCCTCGACCTCTGCCGGCAGCTGACCCTGGGCCTGAGCCGCAGCGATCAGATCGACACCGCGCGGCCCCGGCCAGGGCGCTAGTTACTGGCCCTGGTAGATCCGGCGATTCTCCAGCTCCCGCTGCTCGTGGCGGCGGTGGGCGCGCAGCGCCAGCAGGGCGAGGATGCCGATGACCAGGCGATAGCCCTGGGAATAGAGGTCCAGCTCGGCGGTGGCCGACTCGCCCAGCACGCCGCTGATCAGGCGTACCACGAACAGCGTCAGCTGCACGAAGGCCACCAGTAGCAGGCCGGCCGACAGCCACTCCGCCCGGCGAAAGGCCAGCACGGCGAACAGCGCCAGGGCGAACTGCATGCCGCCATACCAGACCCGCGCCTCGGCCACCGACGCCGAATCCATCAGCACCATGCCGCGGGCATTGGCCATCTCGTAGGGATAGAACCAGTGCGCCAGGGCGAGTCCAAACCAGACCAGGGCCTGCAGACCCAACACCAGACGTGCGAAGCTAAGCTCGGACATTCCCCGTTTCTCCTTGGGGCCAGAGATGGATGACAGTCGCTCCAGTGTAGCCAGTGTGGTGTTCCAGAGGTTAACTGCACACTTTTTTGGCGGCGCCTTTTCGGCCGCAGCGGCGGACCGTCCTGGCGGCGTTGCCACTCCTCGCCATAGCCCTGCCATGACTCGTCGGGGCGCCTCGCCAATGCAAAATCACTCGCCAATTCCTGCGCGAACCGCTGAAACACCACACTAGCCGAGGCGCCCCGCGCAGGGAGCGATCCGCACTGCCGATGCAGACCGCCATATCCGGGTTAGGGTTCGCTCGAAGGGCTGGGGTAAGCTGCAGAGACTCTTCGTTTTCGGCTCGGATCGCGAGCCCGCTGCCCAGGTGACCGCCATGCCCGCCGCCTTGCCCGCCCAGCCGCCGCTGGTGCTGTCCATCCAGTCCCATGTCGCCTATGGCCACGTCGGCAACGCCGCCGCCACCCTGCCGCTGCAACTGCTCGGCCTGCAGCCAGTGGTGGTCAACACGGTGCAGTTCTCCAATCACACCGGCTACGGCGAATTCAAGGGTCAGGTCTTTCCGCCCGAACACATCCACGACGTACTCGACGGCCTGCGCGCCCGTGGCGTCCTGGAACGCTGCGTGGCGGTGCTCTCCGGCTACCTGGGCGACGCCGCCATCGGCGAGGTGATCCTCGGGGTGGTCCAGGAGATCCGCCGCCAGCGCAGCGATCTGCACTATCTCTGCGATCCAGTGATGGGCGACGTCGGCCGCGGCATCTTCGTGCGTCCCGGCATCCCCGATTTCCTGCGCCGTCGCGCCATCGAACAGGCCAGCCTGATCACCCCCAACCACTACGAATTCGAGCTGCTGCACGGCCAGCCGCTGGCGGATACCGCCGACGCCGTGGGCGCCGCCCGCCTGCTGCTGGGGCGCCCGGGCCAACCGGGTCCGGCGACCATCGTCATCACCAGCCTGCGCACCCCGGACCTGCCCGCCGACGTCCTCAGCACCCTGGTGGTGGAGGCCGCGGATGCCTGGCTGGTACAGACGCCCTACCTGGACCTGCAACCACTGCCCAACGGCATGGGTGACGTCTTCTCGGCGGTGCTGCTCGGCCAGTTGCTGAACGGCCAATCGACGCCCGTGGCAGCCTCCCACGCGGTCAGCGCCCTCTACGCCCTGGTCGCCCGCACCGCTCCCGGCAGCCGCGACCTGCCCCTGATCGCCGCCCGCGACCAGATCGTGCGTCCAAGCGAGCTGTTCGAGGCGCAACGGCTTTCGTAGGTTGGGTTGAGCGTTAGCGAAGCCCAAGGGCGTCACGTTCGAGCCTGCCTGTTGGGCTTCGACGACGGAGCCGTCTCAACCCAACCTACGGCCAGTGGTTCGAGGCGCAATGTCGTGCGTAGGTTGGGTTGAGCGTTAGCGAAGCCCAACGGTGCCACGTTTGCAGCGCTCTGTTGGGCTTCGACGATGGAGCCGTCTCAACCCAACCTACGGCCAGTGGTTCGAGGCGCAATGTCGTGCGTAGGTTGGGCTGAGCGTCAGCGAAGCCCAACGGTGCCAGGCTCGACCTTGCTCTGTTGGGCTTCGACGATGGAGCCGTCTCAGCCCAACCTACGGGCGACCCTTCCTGCGCCATACCGCCCCCTCTCCCCTCGGGAGAGGGCTGGGGTGAGGGAAGCCCAGTCACCGCACCCTCACGATGACTGCATATGCCGCTCGCGCTGCTCCTGGCGTTCCTTGGCTTCGACGCCAAGGGTGGCGGTGGGTCTCAGCAGCAGTCGTGCCAGGCCGATGGGTTCGCCGGTATCCTGGCACCACCCATACTCATCACGGGCCAGGCGCTCCAGGGCCTCGTCGATCTTGTCCAGCAGCTTCTTCTCCCGCTCCAGCTGGCGCAGTTGCCATTGCCGCTGCTGCTCGGCGTTACCGACATCGGCCGGATCGCCGTGGGCGTCCATGCCACGCAGGTCTTCCACCTGCTCGTCGATCAGCCGCTGCAGATCGCCACGCTGGTCGAGCAGCAGCCGGCGAAAGAAGTCGCGTTGGGCCTCGTTCATGTAGGCCGACTCGGGCTGGGCCAAGAGTTCTTCAGGGGTCATACGACAGCGCTCCTCGATAAAGATGTTATATTATAACACTTCACAAGTGCTCTAGCCTGGGTCTTGTACCTAGCGAAGCCGTCACAAAAATCTCGTAGTGCCTTTGCCAAACCACTACACAAAGACAAAAGGCTATGAGAGAGTAGCGCCACAACCTGTATGACAACCTTACAACCACAACAGCAGGTCTCCATGTTCGCCAAGGTCCCCGCCAATGTGTTGAGCGACAGCGTCGCTCAACAGCTGCTGGACAAGATCGAAGCCGGTGTCTTCGCCCCCGGTAGCAAGATCCCCAGCGAAGCCCTGCTCTCCGAAGCCTTCGGCGTCAGCCGTACCGTGGTACGCGAAGCCATTTCGCGGCTGAAGAACGAAGGCGTGCTGCAGCCCCAGCAGGGGCGCGGCATCTTCGTTACCACCCACGCCAGCATCCGCCCACTGCGTATCGACGCCGACGAAGCCAGCCTGCCAGGTAGCGTCTTCCACCTGCTGGCCCTGCGCCGCGCCGTCGAGGCAGAGATCGCCTCCGAGGCCGCCATCAACCGCAGCGAGGCCGATCTGGTGGCCATCGACGAGGCCTTGGTCGCCATCGACGAAGACGTCGCCGACGGCCATGACGGGGTACGCGCCGACGTCGCCTTCCACCGCACCATCGCTCAGGCCGCCGGCAACCCCTACTTCATCAAGACCCTGGAATTCGTCAGCCAGTACCTGGAGACGGCCACGCGCATCACCCGTACCAACGAGGCGCGGCGCGAGGACTTTTCCCGCCAGGTGCACGAAGAACACCAGGCCATCGTTGCCGCCATCCGCCTCGGTGACCCCCTGGCCGCCGCCAACGCCGCCCGCCAGCACATCTACAACGCCGCCCGCCGCCTGCGGCAGGCCGGCTTCGCCTGACCACCTTTCTGGAGAACAACAAGATGCAAGACAACGTTGGTGTCATCGGCCTCGGGGCCATGGGTCTGGGCGTCGCCCGTTCGCTGCTGCGCGCGGGTTTCGCCGTGCACGCCTGCGATGTGCGTGCCAGCGTGCTGGAAAGCTTCGCCAGCGAAGGTGGCGTCGCCTGCACCTCTCCCGCGGCCCTGGCCGACAGCTGCGACATCCTGATCACCGTGGTGGTCAACGCCGAGCAGACCGAAGCCGTGCTGTTCGGTGAAGGCGGCGCGGTGGCGGCCCTGCGGCCGGGCAGCCTGGTGATCGCCTGCGCCACCGTGGCCCCGGCCTACGCCGTGGAGCTGGGCGAGCGCCTGGCAGAGCGCGGCATCCTGCTCTTGGACGCCCCGCTCTCCGGGGGCGCCGCCAAGGCCGCCAGTGGCGAGATGACCATGATGACCTCCGGCACCGCGGAAGCCTATGCCAAGGGCGATGCGGTCCTGGCCGCCATGGCCGGCAAGGTCTATCGCCTGGGCGATGCGCCTGGCCAGGGTTCCAAGGTCAAGATCATCAACCAGCTGCTGGCCGGGGTGCATATCGCCGCCTCTGCCGAGGCCATGGCCCTGGGCCTGCGCGAAGGCGTCGATCCAGACGCCCTCTACGAGGTCATCACCCACAGCGCCGGCAATTCCTGGATGTTCGAGAATCGCGTGCCGCACATCCTCAAGGCTGACTACACCCCGCTGTCCGCCGTGGACATCTTCGTCAAGGACCTGGGCCTGGTGCTGGATACCGCCCGCACCTCGAAATTCCCGCTGCCGCTGTCGGCCACCGCCCACCAGATGTTCATGCAGGCCTCCACCGCCGGCCATGGTCGTGAAGACGACTCGGCAGTGATCAAGATCTTCCCGGGCATCGAGCTGCCCAAGGCCGCGGAGTGATCCCAATGAGCCAGACCGAGACCCGCCCGCTGCTGGGCTGCATCGCCGACGACTTCACCGGCGCCACCGACCTCGCCAACATGCTGGTGCGCGGCGGCATGCGCACCGTGCAGGTGATCGGCGTGCCCGCGGCCGACGCCGAACTCGAAGCGGCCGATGCCGTGGTGGTCGCGTTGAAATCCCGCACCACGCCGACCGCCGAGGCGGTGAGCGAATCCCTGGCCGCCCTCGCCTGGCTGCGCCAGCGCGGCTGCCGGCAGTTCTTCTTCAAGTACTGCTCGACCTTCGATTCCACCGCCGAAGGCAATATCGGCCCGGTGGCCGAGGCGCTGCAGGAGGCGCTGGACTGCGACTTCACCCTGGCCTGCCCGGCCTTCCCGGAAACCGGGCGCACCCTGTTCCGCGGCCACCTGTTCGTGCAGGACCAGCTACTCAGCGAATCCGGCATGCAGCATCACCCGCTGACGCCCATGGGCGACGCCAATCTGGTGCGGGTGCTGCAGGCGCAGAGCCGCGGCACCGTCGGACTGCTGCGCTATGACCAGGTCGCCAAAGGCCCGGAGGCCGTGCGCGCAGCTATCGACGAGTTGCGTCGCTCGGGTCATCGCCTGGCCATCGCCGATGCCCTGTCCGACGCCGACCTGCATACACTGGGCGCGGCCTGTGCCGAGCTGCCCCTGGTCACCGGCGGCTCGGGCATCGCCCAGGGCCTGCCGGAGAACTTCCGCCGCGCCGGCCTGCTCCAGGCCCATGATGCCGCCGCCCTCGACCTGCCCGCCGGTGGCGAGGCGGTGCTGGCCGGCAGCGCCTCCCAGGCCACCAATGGCCAGGTCGCCGCCTGGCTGGAAGCCGGTCGTCCCGCGCTACGCCTGGACCCGCTGGCCCTGGCCCGGGGGGACGACTCCATCGACGCCGCCCTCGCCTGGGCGCGGGAGCAAGGCCAGGCCGTGCTGATCTATGCCACCAGTCCCGCCGACGAGGTCAAGGCCATCCAGCGCGAACTGGGCGTGGCACGCGCCGGTGAACTGGTGGAACGTGCCTTGGGATTGATCGCCCGCGGCCTGTTCGATCAGGGCGTGCGCCGCCTGGTAGTGGCTGGCGGCGAAACCTCCGGCGCCGTGGTCCAGGCCCTGGGCGTGCAAAGCCTGCGCATCGGTGCCCAGATCGATCCGGGCGTGCCGGCCACCCTCGGCCAGGTGCAGGGCGAACCCCTGGCCCTGGCGCTCAAGTCCGGCAACTTCGGCAGCCGCGACTTCTTCGCCAAGGCGTTGCGCCAGCTGGCAGGAGAGCAGGCATGAGCGTCGAAGCCCGTCTCCGCGAAGAGATCTGCACCGTCGGCGCCAGCCTCTATGCCCGCGGCTACACCGTGGGCAGCGCCGGCAACATCAGCGCCCGCCTGGAAGACGGCTGGCTGATCACCCCCACCGACGCCTGCCTGGGTCGCCTGGATCCGGCCGCCATCGCCAAGGTCGGCCTGAATGGCGACTGGGTCTCCGGCGACAAGCCGTCCAAGACCCTGGCCCTGCATCGTCAGGTCTATGATCGCAACCCAGGCGTGGGCGGCGTGGTGCACACCCACTCCACCCACCTGGTGGCCCTGACCCTGGCCGGCGTCTGGCGCCCCGACGACATCCTGCCGCCGATCACCCCCTACCAAGTGATGAAGGTCGGCCATATCCCGCTGATCCCCTATGCCCGTCCCGGCGCCGCCAGCGTCGCCGAGCAGGTGGCGCAACTGGCCAACCGGGTAAGGGGCGTGATGCTCGAACGCCTCGGCCCGGTGGTCTGGGAGAGCAGCGTGAGCAAGGCCAGCTTCGCCCTGGAGGAGCTGGAAGAAACCGCGCGGCTGTGGCTGCTGACCGAGCCGCGACCGGCGCCGCTCGATGCTGCCGCCCTGGCCGAACTGGCGGAGACCTTCGGCGCCGTCTGGTGACCTGAAGCCCGCGCTACCGCAATACCCCCACGATGGCCCTTGCCGGCCGTCGCGGGATCGGCTTGCCCTGGAAAAACAACAATAGCGAGGAAAGTGCCATGTCTTACGTCGTCAGCCCTACCCGCCTGGAGTCCCGTTCATGAGTCCATTGCTCCTGGTCCTCATCGCCGCGGCGGGCATCGCCCTGCTGCTGTTCCTGGTCCTCAAGTACAAGTTCCAGCCCTTCGTGGCGCTGATGCTGGTGAGCATCCTGGTGGCCCTGGCGGCCGGGGTGGAACCGTCCAAGCTGGTGGCCACCATCGAAGGCGGCATGGGCAAGATCCTTGGCCACATCGCCATCATCATCGCCCTGGGCGCCATGATCGGCCGCATCATCGAACTCTCCGGCGGCGCCGAGGCCCTGGCCAAGACGCTGATTGAGCGCTTCGGCAACAGACGCACGCCACTGGCCCTGACCCTGGCCGGCTTCCTGGTCGGCATCCCGGTGTTCTTCGAAGTCGGGGTGATCGTGCTGATGCCGCTGGCCTATGGCATCGCCCGCACCGCGCGCAAACCGCTGATCGTCTTTGCCCTGCCAATGTGCGCCACCATGCTCACCGTGCACGCCATGCTGCCGCCCCATCCGGGCGCCGTTGCCGCCGCCGGCCAATTGGGCGCCGACCTGGGTCGGGTGCTGCTGTTCGGCCTGCCGCTCACCGCCGTGCTGGCCCTGATCGGCTGGTGGGTGGCCGGGCGCATGACCCGTCGTCACTACCCCATGACCGACGACATCCGCAGCGACGTCTATGGTCCGCAGATCACCGACACCCATCTGCAGCAGTGGGGCCGCGGCCAGGACATGGCCCCCGGCCTGCCCAGCCTCGGCGCCGCCGCGGTCAAGGTCGACGAGACCCCGGCCGGCCTCGCCGCCGGCCTGCCGCCCGCCCCGGCCCCCGGCTTCGGCCTGGTGGTGACCCTGATCCTGCTGCCCATCGTGCTGATCCTGCTGGGCACCCTGGCCACCAGCTGGCTACCGGCCGGCAACCTGCTGCGCGACATCTTCACCGTGATTGGCGCGCCCCTGGTGGCGCTGCTGATCGACACCCTGCTGTGCGCCTATGTGCTGGGTTTCCGCCGCGGCTGGTCGCGCGAGCAGGTCTCGGACGTCATCGGCTCGGCGCTGCCCGGCGTGGCCATGGTCATCCTCATCGCCGGTGCCGGCGGCGTCTTCGGCAAGGTCTTGGTGGACACCGGTATCGGCGCGGTGGTCTCGGAGCTGCTGCGCGCCACCGGCCTGCCGGTGCTGGCGCTGGGCTTCGTGCTGACCCTGCTGCTGCGCGCGGTCCAGGGTTCCACCACCGTGGCCCTGGTCACCACCGCCGGCATCCTCGGCCCGCTAATTGCCACCCTGGACCTCTCGGCCAACCACATGGCCCTGCTCTGCCTGGCCATGGGCGCCGGTGGTCTGGCCGTGTCGCACATCAACGACGCCGGCTACTGGATCTTCACCAAGCTGGTCGGCCTGAGCGTCGCCGACGGCTTGCGCACCTGGACCGTCCTGACCACCCTGCTGGGGTGCCTGGGTTTCACCATCACCCTGCTGCTCTGGCCCTTCGTCTGACCTGGGAGACCCTCATGCCTCGTTTTGCCGCCAACCTCAGCATGCTCTACCCCGAGCATGCCTTTCTCGACCGCTTCGCCGCCGCCGCCGCGGACGGCTTCCAGGCCGTGGAATACCTCTTCCCCTACGAGCACAGCGCCGCCGAGATCAAGGCGCGCCTGGACGCCGCCGGCCTGACCCAGGTGCTGTTCAACGCCCCGCCCGGTGACTGGGCGGCCGGCGAACGCGGCCTGGCTGCCCTGCCCGGCCGCGAAGCCGAATGCCGCGCCGGTATCGACCGCGCGCTGGAATACGCCGCCGTGCTGGGCAATCGCCTGGTACACGTCATGGCCGGGCTGCTGCCCGCCGAGGTCGACCGGGCCCGCGCCCGCGACACCTACCTGGGCAACCTGACCTATGCCGCCGAACAGGCGGCCAAGGCCGGGGTGACGATCCTCATCGAGCCCATCAACGGGCGCGACATGCCCGGCTACTTCCTCAATCGCCAGGACGACGCCCAGGCCATCCGCCAGGCCATAGGCGCCAACAATCTCAAGGTGCAGTTCGACTGCTACCACTGCCAGATCGTCGAGGGTGACGTCAGCAAGACCTTCGAACGAGACTTCGCCGGCATCGGCCATGTGCAGATCGCCGGAGTGCCCGATCGCCACGAACCAGACCTGGGCGAGTTGCACTATCCCTACCTGTTCGAGCGCTTCGACGCCCTCGGCTACGACGGCTGGATCGGCTGCGAGTATCGCCCCCGCGGCGACACCTCGGCCGGACTGGAGTGGCTGCGCAAGCTGAAGGCTTGAAAGCCGTAGGTTGGGCTGAGCACAGCGAAGCCCAACACCCCGGCTGCCCTATGTGCGCCCCTGTTGGGCTTCGACGAAAGAGCCGTCTCAACCCAACCTACAACCTCCCGTAGGTTGGGTTGGGCAACACGAAGCCCAACACCACGCCCTTCCAGCTTGTAGCGTGGACAACGGCGCAGCCTTGTCCACCGTCAGGCACCTAGGCCCAGTGGAAAACGCTGCGCAGTTTTCCACGCTACGGTTCTATCGCTCCATCGCAGCCATGCGGTCCGCCGATGTAACCACTCCTACAGCACCATCAGCCCTGTAGGAGCGGCCCATGGCCGCGATAGACCCACCCGCCCCTAAACCTCCACCACCGCCAACGGCTGACCCAGCCGCCTCCGGAATTCTTCCAGGAAGGCCGGGGCGAAGGCCCGGGCCGGCCAGTGGTTGAAGATGAAGCCCAGGTCAGAAAAGGCGCACGGCTGGGGGAAGTCGAAGCCGTTGATGTCGTCTTCGTGGTCGCATTCCGGGCAGGCGAAGTTATCGCTTTCCGCCGGCATCCAGACTTCCAGGTGTTCGAACAGCGCCTCGCCGATCTCGCGGCGGCAGGTGGGGCAGCGCGCCCGACCTTCGAAGCCGTCCAGCGGAGTGAAGATGCAGCGTTCGGTGACGATTTCCAGGCCGCCGTCGGCGAAGTCGCGCGGATCGTCCATGCCTGGCGCCAGGCGCAGCACCTCGGTCAGTCGCGGACCCGGCGCATGGCCACGCCGGCCGCGACTGGGCAGACAGGGCGAGGCCTCGGCCCTGACCACGCCGCTGGCGGCGAGCCAGCCGAGAATCTCCACGGCGGTGCGCTCCACCTGCGGATGGCTGGAAATGCGGGGAGCGAGGATGGTCTGGCGCAGGGTCATGGAACGCGGGTCTCGAAGGAAGGGGCGCGCAGCTTAATGGGCTGCTCGCCCCGCGCCCAGAGCTGCTAAGGTGGGGCCGACGAAAGCCACAGATAGCGCCCCATGTTCAAGGATCCCTTCGCCCGCCTCGGTCTCGACCGCGAGGTGCTCAGCGTCAGCCAGCTCAACAGCCGCGCCCGGGTGCTGCTGGAAGACGTCTTCGCCCAGGTCTGGGTCGAGGGCGAGATCTCCAACCTGGCCAAGCCGGCCTCGGGCCACCTGTACTTCACCCTCAAGGACGGCCAGGCCCAGGTGCGCTGCGCGCTGTTCCGCCAGCACGCCAGCCGGGTACGGCAAGCCCTGCGCGACGGCCTGGCGGTCAAGGTACGCGGCAAGGTCTCGCTGTTCGAAGGCCGCGGCGACTACCAGCTGATCCTCGACAGCGTCGAGCCGGCCGGCGACGGCGCCCTGCGCCTGGCCTTCGAGGCCCTCAAGGAACGTTTGGCCGCCGAAGGCCTCTTCGCCACCGAACGCAAGCGAACGCTGCCCGCCCATCCCCAGCGCATCGGCATCGTTTCCTCGCCTACTGGCGCGGTAATCCGCGACATCGTCAGCGTCTTCAAACGGCGGGCACCTCAGGTCGAACTGACGCTGATTCCTACCGCGGTGCAGGGCCGCGAGGCCACTGCCCAGATCGTCCGCGCCTTGCAACTGGCCGACCGCCAGGGCTTCGACGCCCTGATCCTGGCCCGCGGCGGCGGTTCGCTGGAAGACCTCTGGTGCTTCAACGAAGAACCCGTAGCCCGCGCTCTGGCGGCCTGCCAGACCCCGGTGGTGAGCGCCGTGGGCCACGAGACCGATGTCTCCATCGCCGACTTCGTCGCCGATGTCCGCGCACCCACCCCTTCGGCCGCGGCGGAATTGCTCGCCCCCCATAGCGCCGACCTGCGCCAGCGCCTGGACGGTCTGCACCGCCAGTTGCTCCTGCGCATGCGCGAGCGCCTGGCCCGCGAGCGACTGCGCCTGGACGCCTGCAGCCGGCGCCTGCGTCATCCTGGCGAGCGCCTGCGTCAGCAGGCCCAACGCCTGGATGATCTGGATCTGCGTCTGCGGCGCGCCTATGTCATCGCCCAGAATCGTCGACGCGATCGCCTGGCCCACCTGGATACCCGCCTGGCCGGCCAGCATCCCGGGCGCCAACTGGCCTTGCTGCGCCAGCGCCTGGAGCAGCTCGCCGAACAACTGCCCCGGGTCATGCAACGACAGCTGAAGGAACGTCAGCAACGCCTGGCTGGCGCGGTCCAGACCCTGCAGATCGTCAGCCCGCTGGCCACCCTGGGCCGCGGCTACAGCATCCTCCTCGACGAACGCGGCCAGGCCGTGCGTGCGGCCGGCCAGGTACAGCCCGGTCAGAGGCTCCATGCCCGCCTGGCCGAAGGCGAACTGGAGGTACGGGTGCTGGACAATCACCAGGCACCGGTCACCCTGTCGTTGCTGGACTGACGCTGGCGCCTCAGGGCGCCTTGGTCCCCGGATTGCCATGCTCCACGGTGCGCTCGGGCGACTGAGTGGCCGGATCGCTGCCGGGCGCGCTTTTCTGTACCACTTCGCTGCGCTGGGGCGGCGGGGTCTCCGGCGATTTGTCGCAACCGGCGAGTACCGCACTCAGGGTAAGCAGGGCCAGGCTGCTGGCGATGGGACGGAACATGGTCTTCTCCTCTGGGGTTTCAGGGAGGACCCCGGGATTTCCACGGACGTTCCCGCGCGGGCCAACGGCCAGCCGGCTGTCGGCCCTGGCGATCTTCCAGGCGGGCGGTGCAGTCGTACCTGCAGGACCGGTCCCTCCGGTCGCCCACCAGGATCCCACCATGTCCAGACCCACCCTCAGCCGCCTCGCCTTGGCCACGCTATTGACCGCCCTGCCCCTGGCACCTGCCGCCTTTGCCGCCGAGTCCAGCGCCAAGCTGGAAAAGGTCGCCAGCTTCGACCATCAGGTCACTGGCGTTACCGTCAGCGAGAACGGTCGGATCTTCGTCAACTTCCCGCGCTGGACCGAGGACAGCGAAGTCTCGGTAGCTGAACTCAAACCCGACGGTAGTTTGGTGCCCTATCCGGATCCGGCCTGGAACGGCTGGCGCAATGCCAAGCGCGATGAGCTGACGCCAGGCAATCACTGGGTGTGCGTGCAATCCGTGGTGGCCGACGGCCGTGGCAATCTCTGGGTCATCGACCCGGGCGCCCCAGCCCAGGCTCTGGTGGTGCCAGGGGCACCCAAGCTGGTGAAGATCGACTTGGCCAGCAACCAGGTGAGCAAGGTCTACGCGCTGGACGAGAGCGTGGCGCCCCAGGGCAGCTACCTCAACGACGTCCGTCTCAGTCCGGATGGCCGCCATGCCTACATCACCGATTCCGGCGCACGCGGGGCCCTGGTGGTGCTGGACCTGGACAGCGGCAAGGCGCGCCGCACCCTGGATGGCGATCCCAGCACCCAGGCCGAGAAGGGCGTCAAGGTCAAGGCCGACGGCAAGCCGCTGATGCGTCCGGATGGCCGTGGCGTGGAATTCTCCGCCGATGGTATCGCCCTTTCCCCGGCCGGTGACTATCTCTACTGGCAGGCGGTCAAGGGCAACACCCTCTATCGCATCGCCACCGCCAGTCTGCAGGGCGATGAGCTCGCCAGCCTGCCAGCCAAGGTGGAAAAGGTCGGCGAGAACGGCCCGGCCGATGGCCTGCTGATGGATCCGCAAGGGCGTCTCTATGTCAGCGCGGTGGAAGAGCATGCGGTGAAGGTCCGCGAGAACGGTCAGCTCACTACCCTGGTACAGGACAAGCAGCTGATCTGGCCGGACACCTTTGGCCGCGGCCCGGATGGCACCGTCTATGTCACGGATTCGCGCATCCCCGAGATGAATTTCTTTGATCCAAAACAGAAGCCGGCGCTGGAAACCGTGCTCTACAAGATCGTCCCCAACTGATGAAGAATGCCGCGGGCGCCTTGCCCGCGGCCCTTGCCTGCCCCAGCATGGGTGTTTTCGTCGCTGGAAATTCCCATGTCCCGCCTGCTGCCGCTGCTCTGCTGCCTGTTCCTCGCCCTGCCCGCCCATGCCGGTACCTACCTGCAACGCCTGCTGGACAAGCCCGTGCCGGGCGGCGTCGCCGTGGTCCCCATTCCGGGTGACGCGGCGCCGCGGGTGCGCTACCAGGGCAAGCCGGTGCTGGTGGTCAAGGATGGCAACGGCTGGGTGGCCATCGTCGGCATCCCCCTGGGCACCGCAGCAGGCCGCCAGCCATTGGAAGTCGTCGGCGCCACGCCCCTGGCGTTCACGGTTGGTAGCCGGCACTACGCCGAGCAGCGCATCACCCTGAAGAACCAGCGCCAGGTCACGCCCAATCCCGAAGACCTGAAGCGTTTCGAGCGCGAACTGGCCGAACAGCAGGCCGCCTACCGATTGTTCTCGTCCAACCAGCCCAGCAACCTGCTGTTGGACAAGCCCGTGGACGGTCCGCTCTCCAGTCCCTTCGGCCTGCGCCGCTTCTTCAACGGCCAGGAGCGTAACCCGCACTCGGGCCTGGACTTCGCCGTGCCTGCCGGCACCCCGGTCAAGGCCCCGGCCGCCGGCAAGGTGGTACTGGTGGGTGACTACTTCTTCAACGGCAAGACGGTGTTCGTCGATCACGGGCAGGGCCTGATCAGCATGTTCTGCCACCTCTCGCGCATCGATGTGCAGGTCGGTCAGGAGGTCCCGCGTGGCGGCGTGGTCGGTCGCGTCGGCAGCACCGGCCGCGCCACGGGTCCGCACCTGCACTGGAACGTCAGTCTCAATGACGTGCGGGTCGACCCGAGCATCTTCATTGGCGCCTTCAAGCCCTGACCGTAAGCAAACAATTGGTTGCAGTCGGGGGCATTGCCAGGCGTCCGGCGCTGGCTTAAAAGGGACGCCCTTCTCCGCCTCGACCTGGAACCGCCGCCATGACCCCAAGACCCCGCTTCGGCAGCGCCCTCGGCAGCATCCTGCTGGTCACCGCGGCCTGCTACCTGCTGGTGGGCTTCTCCCAGGGCTTCGTGCTGTCGGCCTGGTCCTGGCGCACCTGGCTGGTCTTCGCCGTCATGGTGACGATCTATCCGGTCGGCCTCTTCGCCGGCTGGTGGAAAAAGCGCGAGCTAGTGGAGCCCTAGGTTCCTAGCCCCAGCCGTGGCGGGCATAGGCCCGCTGGAGCCGTTCCTCTCGCGAATTGAACAGATCGCCGTCCGCCAGGCCGCTCGTGGCCAATAGCCGGTCCTCCAGCTCGGCCTGGCTTTCCAGCCGACCGTCCGGATGGATATGAGTGACCGCCAGGCCCCGCTGCCTCAGACAGGGCGCTACCAGCAATCCACGGTGACAGGTCAGGGGATCGCGCTCCGCGCACAGCAGGGCGATCCGCCAGCGTGCCTGGCCCTGCTCCAGGCGCAGCAGCCCCCGCTGAAACAGCGCACTGGCGGCCAGGCGGTCATAGCGCACCTGCCCATCCTCATAGTGCGCCGGATCCGGGCTGCGTGCGCCCAGCTCCTGGCCCAGGAACACATAAGCGATCCCGGCGGCCGCCAGCCCTTCGCGCAAGGCCTCTCGGCGATACTGGGGCACGTGTCGGCTATAGGGCTGCGAGCGCACATCGGCCACGGCCGTCACCTCCTGCGCCTGCAGCAGTTCGATATAGCGCGCCAGTGGGTGATTGGAATGTCCGAGGGTCAGGATCATCGCGTTTCAGCGTAAGGGATCGAGGCGATACAGGCCGCCAATGGGGCACTCCATCCGACTGCCCCGGGCATCGGTGGACACCAGGAAGTCGCCCGGACGCAGGCCAGCGGCCCGCGAGCGATAGCCCAGCCGATTGCCAGCGGCAAGATTACGACAGGGTACGGCGAAGTCCACCAAGTAAGCACGGCCAAGCCCGGTACCCAGCGCCAGATGCCCGGCATCCAGGTAATGCCAGCCGGAGAGATCGAACCCCAGGATGGTGTCCAGGGCAGCGCCCTGCCGATAGCCCAGGTCGGCCAGGCGATCATCCAGGGTCGGCGGACCGAAGGGACGCCCGGCGCACCCGGCGAGCAGCAGTGTCGCGGCGACAGTAAGAACAGCAGCTAAGGGACGCATGGATATCTTCCTGAAAGGGCTGAACCTATGACCGACCGCAGATGACGAATACGGCAAGCAGGGCCCAGCTTTGCTAACGTGGCGTCCGTAGTATCCCGTCAAGAGACCCCCTATGCCCACGGGCCTGACCCGACTGATCGACGACCTCGAAAAACACCCCCAGCTGCTCACCCTGGTAGCCTGCCTCGGCCTCCTGCTGGCCGCCTGGGTCCTCAACTGGATCGTCAAGCGCATCCTGGTGCGCGGCTTCTATCGCCTGCTGCGCAGCACCTCCTTCGGCCAGGATCACGAACTCAATCACCACAGGGTCATCGGCCGGCTGGCCAACATCGTCCCGGCCCTGGTGCTCTCGATCGGCATCGAGCTGGTGCCGGGTCGCCCCGACGCCCTGGTCACCGTGGTGCAGAACGTCTGCAGCGCCTTCATCGTGCTGACCATCGCCCTGGCCCTGGGCAGCGCCCTGAACATGGTCAACGTGCTCTATTCGCGGCGCCCTTCGGCGCGGCTCAAGCCAATCAAGGGCTACGTCCAGGTCAGCAAGATCGTCATCTACGCCATCGCGGTCATCCTGATGATCGCCACCCTGATCGACCGCTCGCCGCTGATCCTGCTCTCCGGCCTTGGTGCCATGGCCGCGGTGCTGCTGTTGATCTTCCAGGACACCCTGCTCTCCCTGGTGGCCAGCGTGCAGATCTCCAGCAACGACATCATCCGCGTCGGCGACTGGATCGAAATGCCCCAGCTCAATGCCGACGGCGACGTCATCGACATCGCCCTGCATACGGTCAAGGTGCAGAACTTCGACAAGACCATCACCACCATCCCCACCAAGAGATTCATCACCGATTCCTTCCGCAACTACCGCGGCATGCAGGAGGCCGGTGGCCGGCGCATCAAGCGGGCGCTCAACATCGACCAGAACAGCGTGCACTTCCTCAGCGACACCGAGCGAGAGCACCTGCACCGCTTCAACCTGCTGGATGACTACCTCACCGCCAAGGAACAGGAACTGGCGGACTGGAACCGCAAGCTGGAAAAGCGCGGCCAGGAGCCGGTCAACACCCGCCGGGTGACCAACCTGGGCACCTTTCGCGCCTATGTGGAACGCTACCTGCGCGCCCATCCCGGGGTACACCAGGGCATGACCCTGCTGGTACGCCAGATGCCGCTCTCCGGCGAGGGTCTGCCGGTGGAGATCTACTGCTTCACCAACACCACGGTGTGGGCGCAATATGAGGGCATCCAGGGGGACATCTTCGACCACCTGCTCTCCATCCTCCCGGAATTTGGCCTGCATGTGTTCCAGCACCCGAGCGGACGCGACTTCCGCGGGCGCCTGGAACCGCGCGAGGCCATGACCTCCCTCGGCGAACCGGGCACTCCGGTGCCCTGATCGCCCGCCCCCGGCCTAAGGAAAGACCATGATCATCGTCCACCACCTGAACAACTCCCGCTCCCAGCGGGTGCTCTGGCTGCTCGAAGAGCTTGGCATCGATTATCGGGTACAGCGCTACGAACGCGCCGCCGGCGGGCTGTTCGCGCCGCCGGAATTGCGCAAGGTGCATCCCCTGGGCAAGTCGCCGATAATCGTCGACGGCGACCTGACCCTGGCCGAATCCGGCGCCATCGTCGACTACCTGGCACGGCGCTACGGGCCGCAACTGCTGCCGGCCCAGGACAGTCCCGAGTTCGTGCGCTACACCTACTGGTTGCACTACGCCGAGGGCTCGGCCATGACACCGCTGCTGCTCAAGCTGGTGTTCGACCGTATCGCCACCTCGCCCATGCCATTCTTCGCCAGGCCCATCGCCAAGGGCATCGCTGCCAAGGCCACCGCGAGCTTCATCCAGCCCCAGCTGGACCTGCACCTGGACTACTTGGAAAGCCAACTGGGCGCCAGCGGCTGGTTCGTCGGCGACAGCTTCACCGCGGCCGACATCCAGCTCAGCTTCCCCCTGGAAGCCGCCGCCAGCCGCGCCGGCCTGGACAACGGCAAACGCCCCAAACTGGTGGACTTTCTCAAGCGCATCCACGCCCGCCCGGCCTATCAGCGCGCGCTGGAGCAGGGTGGGCCCTACGTCTACGCCTGAGGCTCGAACCCCGTAGGTTGGGCTGAAGCGGCTCCATCGCCGAAGCCCAACAGGCGCAGGGTGCCATGGTGTTGGGCTTCGCTGACGCTCAACCCAACCTACGCCGCATCCGGCTGCATCGATAGGTCCCCCTCTCCCCCTGGGAGAGGGCTGGGGTGAGGGAAGCCCCCATAGTGTGAAAAACCGCGCCAGCGTTTTCCACTGACGTCCCGACGTCCTTACCACGTCTACGCCTGAGGCTCAGACGCCGATGCCCGCACCCGTAGGTTGGGCTGAGGCGGCTCCATCGCCGAAGCCCAACAGGCGCAAGGTGCCTTGGGTGTTGGGCTTTGCTGACGCTCAACCCAACCTACGCTGCATCCGGCTGCCTCGCCAGGCCCCCTCTCCCCCTGGGCGAGGGTTGGGGTGAGGGTCCCATCCCTCACTGCCGCATCGGCATCCGATCGACCGTGCCGAACAAGGCCTTGAGCGACCACCCCTGCTCTTCGCTCACCTTGACACCACCATCCTTGCCCACCAGATAGAGCGTCGCCGGCTGCCCAGCGCGCGCGTCCAGCGCCTGGAGCAGCGCCTGGCTCTGTTCCGGGCGCAGCGGCTGGTCGTTGCGGCTGCCGGCGCCGGCCACCACGGTATAGAGCACCATGTCCCGTTCGACGAAGGCTTCGCGATTCGCTGGCTGCGCCAGTTCCTCGCGGAGCTTCACCACCTGGGCATCATTGGCCGTCGGCGCGACCAGGATCAGCGGTCGGGTCTGCCAGCGTTCCGCCTCCAGGGGGTTGTCGGACGCCTGGGCCGTCGAGACCAGACTGGCGATCAGGGTGGTCGCCAGGCCTACCAGCGCAAGGGTCTTCATGGACGCTTTCCTTCCGTTCGGTTGCCAAGAGTCGTCCAGCATTGACCTCGGTCCGGCGTCAGGGATCGCCCTGGCGATTTCGGGTTACACAAAAACCGCAAGTTTCGTTGTTCATAAATCACCAATAGGGAGCCCTACATAGCAATAAATGGTCGACTCTAGAGTCTATACGACCATTCCTGCCAATTTTAAAAAGAACATTGCGAGCACTACCCCGGGCGGACTAACGTTAGCCCCATGCACAACGCCCATACCCTCATCCTCCTCCGGCAGCACCGCTGCCTGCGACTGGTCAGTCCACGACTGCGAAGCTCGACCGCGCTCGCTTCGTAAGTCCCGACCACGCCCAAGGAAAGAATCGCCATGACCATGCTCCAAGATCCCTCGCAGAAGTACCGTCCCTTCACGCCCATCGCCCTGCCCGACCGTACCTGGCCGGACAAGGTCATCGACAAGGCGCCGATCTGGCTGTCCACCGACCTGCGCGACGGCAACCAGTCGCTGATCGAGCCGATGGACGCCGAGAAGAAGATGGCCTTCTTCAAGTGCCTGATCGCCGTGGGCCTGAAGGAGATCGAGGTGGGTTTCCCCTCCGCCTCCCAGACCGACTTCGATTTCGTCCGTGAGCTGATCGAGGGTGGACACATCCCCGACGACGTCACCATCCAGGTACTGACCCAGGCCCGTGACGACCTCATCGAGCGTACCTTCGAGTCGCTCAAGGGGGCCAAGCGCGCCATCGTCCACTACTACAACGCCTGTGCACCGAGCTTCCGCCGCATCGTCTTCAACCAGGACCAGGCGGGCGTCAAGGCCATCGCCGTGGCCGCTGGCCAGACCATCGTGCGCCTGGCCGCCGAGCGTCCGGAAACCCAGTGGGGCTTCGAGTATTCCCCCGAGGTGTTCAGCTCCACCGAGACCGACTTCGCCGTCGAGGTGTGCAACGCGGTGATCGCGGTGTTCGCACCGACCCCGGCCAACAAGCTGATTCTCAACCTGCCAGCCACCATCGAGTGCGCCACGCCCAACAACTACGCCGACCAGATCGAGTGGTTCGGCCGCCACATCGACCGCCGCGACAGCGTGCTGATCAGCGTCCACACCCACAACGACCGCGGCACCGGCGTCGCCGCCTCGGAACTGGCGGTGATGGCCGGCGCCGATCGGGTCGAAGGCTGCCTGTTCGGCAACGGCGAACGCACCGGCAACGTCTGCCTGGTGACCCTGGCGCTCAACCTCTACACCCAGGGCGTCAACCCCGAGCTGGACTTCTCCGACATCGACGCCGTGCGCAAGACCGTCGAGGAGTGCAACCAGCTGCCGGTGCACCCGCGCCATCCCTATGTCGGCGATCTGGTCCACACCGCCTTCTCCGGTTCCCACCAGGACGCCATCCGCAAGGGCTTCGCCCAGCAGAAGCCGGATGCGCTCTGGGAGGTGCCCTACCTGCCCATCGACCCGGCCGACATCGGTCGCGACTACGAGGCGGTCATCCGCGTCAACAGCCAGTCGGGCAAGGGCGGCATCGCCTTCCTGCTGGAACAGGAATACGGCATCAGCCTGCCGCGCCGCATGCAGATCGAATTCAGCCAGGTGGTGCAGCGCGAGACCGATCGCCTGGGCCTTGAGATGACCGCGGCCCAGATCCATGGCCTGCTCGAACAGGAATACCTGCAGGCCAAGAGCCCCTATGCGCTGGTCAGCCACAAGCTGCGCGAGGAAGACGGCACCTCCACCGTCGACATCAAGGTCGCCGTCGACGGTCGTACCGAACACTGGCACGGCACCGCCAAGGGCCCGCTGGAAGCCCTGGTCGCCAGCCTGCCCCAGGCAGTGGAGATCATGGACTACCACGAGCACTCCATTGGCGCCGGCGCCAACGCCAAGGCCGCCTCCTACATCGAGGTCCGCCTGGAAGGCCAGCGTCCCCTGCATGGCATCGGTATCGACGAGAACATCACCACGGCCAGCTTCCGTGCCCTGCTCAGCGCCCTGAATCGCGCGGTTACCCAGGCGCAGGCCAAGGCGGCCTAATACTGACATTCGTCAAACTTAAGGGAATGCCCGTCGGCGTTCCCTTTTTTTATGGCGCCTCTGCATCGATACTGGCCGCTTCGAGGAATTTCCGCTCCCGCCGTGCAGCGCCACGCCGAAAGCGGTCCGTTACGGACGGTCGATGAACGTATCTTCGCTTCGGGTTCACCCCGCCCTGGGTAGCGCCTTGGCACTCTGCGGCGTGTTCCTGATCGCTTCTCTGCTGTGCATAACGCTTGCCCGTCAAGATGCCAGTTCGGTGCCCACCCTGTGGTTACCCAACGGTCTGGCCCTGGCATGGCTGCTGCGCCGTCAGCCGCGAGAGTGGCCGCTACTGTCCATTGCGGTGGTAGCCGCCGCCGTACTGGCGGATCTGCTGAGTGGTGGAACGACACTGCATGGCCTGGGGTACGGCCTGAGCAGCCTGGCCGAGATCCTGCTGGGCGCCATGCTGTTACAGCGGCAACGTCTGGCGTTCGATCGCAACATCGCCGCCATGGGCCGCCTGCTTATCCATGGCGTTCTCCTGCCGCCCCTCCTGGGCGCGGCCCTGGGCACCCTGGTCATGCATCTGACAGGGGAGAACGAGTGGCTGACCGTGGCCGTCCACTGGTACATCGGTGACGCGCTGGGCCTGCTAGTAGTACTACCATTGGCCTTTCTACAGTGGCCGTTGACCTTGACGGTCTTCACCCGGCACGGCCTCGGGGAGTTTGTCGCGCTCCTCGTGCTGAGTCCGTTGCTGGCCATCTGTATCCTGAGTTACCTGCCCTATCCCTTCGTCTATCTGGCAATGCTGCTGTTGATGCTGACCATGCGCCTCACGGTAGAGGGTACGGCGCTCATCGGTGGGCTCAACATCTTCCTGCTGGGCAATCTCATTGCCTACGACCATGTCATCGATCTGACGGGCGCATCCCTGGTTACCCAGGCGCTCACCTATATCCCGGTGGCGCTGATGCAGATCCCCCCGCTGCTGCTGGCGTCCGCGGTGCAACAGAGTCGCCATCAGCATCAACGACTGCTGCGCAATCAGGCACGCTATCGGCACGCCATGCAGACGGCGCCCTATGGGATGGCGCTGGTGTCCACCCAGGGCCTGTTATCGGACGTCAATCCGGCTCTGGAAAGCATGCTGGGTTACTCACGCCATGCCCTCGAAGGCCAGCCACTGGGCGACCTGCTGGCCGAGCCCCATGTCGAACCCGACCTTGGCGAGCACGAGCAGACGTTGCAACTCCGCCACCATGACGGCCACGCCCTATGGGTGATGATGGCCTGTTCGCCCGACCACGACGACCAGGATCTGCTGACGGGTTATCTGCTGCAGGTTCGTGATATCGATGCCGAGCGGCGCGCCGATGAGATCAATGCGCACCTGCGCGAGCGCTTGCAACTGGCGATTCGCGCCAGCAACGTCGGCATCTGGGAGTGGGACAGCCGCAGTCGTCAGTTCATCGCCGACACCAAGGTCCATCAGCTCTACGGATTGCCGCTGATCGATGGCTATCACGAACTGACGACCTGGATCGGGGCCTTGCATCCGGAGGATCGCGAGGCCTCCATGACCCTCTTCCGCGAGTCGATCCGTAACCTTTCCTCCTACGAGCACGAATTCCGCATCGTCCGTCCGGACGGTGTCGAGCGCCGGATCCTCTCCGAAGTGATCGCCATCGAAAGCAGCGAGGGCCACTGCCGCATGGTCGGCAGCAACCGCGACGTCACCGAGCACCACCGGTTGACCACGGCACTCTACGAAGAAAAGGAACGACTGCAGGTCACCCTCGCCTCCATCGCCGACGCCGTCCTGACCACCGACGTGGACGGTCGCGTCCTCTTTCTCAATCCGGTCGCCGAGCAGCTGACCGGCTGGTCGCTGGCGGACGCCCAGGGGCGGCCCCACGAAGAGGTGTTTCTCATCCACGACAGCCAGAGCGATGCGATCCTGCCCAGCCCGGTGGCCCGCTGCCTGCGCGACCAGACCATCACCTCGCTGGACGAAGGCGCCGTGCTGCTCAGCCGGCACGGTGAGCGACACGAGGTACAGGATTCCGCAGCGCCGGTGCGCACGGTGGATGGCCGCATCATCGGCGCGGTGCTGGTATTCCAGAACGTCACCCATGCGCGCAACCTGCAGCGCGAACTGAGCTACAACGCATCCCACGACACCCTCACCGGCCTCTTCAACCGCCTGAAGTTCGAGCAGGAACTGGACGCCGCCTGGCAACAGGCCCAGGCCGGCACCACCCAGCACGCGCTGTGCTTCATCGACCTGGATCGCTTCAAGGTGGTCAACGACTCCGCTGGCCATGCCGCCGGCGACCTGCTGCTGCGCGAGCTGGGTACCCTGCTGCGCGACTCCCTGCGCGGCTCCGATGCCGTGGCGCGCATCGGCGGCGACGAATTCGCCCTCTTGCTGCGTGACTGCGATCTGGTGCAGGCCGAGGCCGTTGCTGAAAAGCTCATCGCCAGCATCGGCGCCGTGCGCTTCAACTGGCAGAACCGGGTCTACGACGTCGGCGCCAGCGCCGGCATCGTCGCCATCACCGCCGAGACCCGCAGCCCCGCCGAGCTGATGAGTCAGGCCGATGTGGCCTGCTACACCGCCAAGCACGCCGGGCGCAATCGCGCCGCGCTCTATCGGGCCGGCAGCGAAGATGTGGAACGCCAGCACCGCGAGATTCTCATGGCCAGCGGTCTGCGCGAGGCCCTGGAACAGCATCGCTTCGAACTGCACGCGCAGCCTATCGTCGCCACGCGCGACAGTGGCCGCGACGAGCAGCATGTCGAACTGCTGCTGCGCCTGCGCGACGTCCAGGGCCAGCTGATTTCCCCGGCCACCTTCATCCCGGCCGCAGAACGCTTCGGCCTGATGAGCAACATCGACCGCTGGGTGGTGCGCCAGGTATTGATCGAGCTGGTGCCCTGGCTGCAGGCGCGTCCCCAGCTGCACGTGGGCATCAATCTCTCGGGCAACAGCCTGAGCGACCCGGGCTTCCTGCCCGAACTGCTGGAGCTGATCGCCGCCTCGCCGCTGGATCCACAGCGCCTGCTGTTCGAGCTGACCGAGACAGCGGTCATCAACAAGCTGTCGGTGGCCTCCGCACTCATCAGCCAGGTACGCGAACGCGGCTGCCGCATCGCCCTGGACGACTTTGGCGCGGGGCTCAGTTCCTTCACCTACCTGAAGCACTTCCGGGTCGACTACGTGAAGATCGACGGCAGCTTCATCCGCAATCTCGATCAGGACCCCCTGGATCGCGCCATCGTCGAGTCCATCAACCAGGTCGCCCATCACCTGGGGGCCGAGACCATCGCCGAGTTCGTCGAATCCCGGGCCACCTTCGAGCTGCTCGGTACCATCGGCGTCGACTACGCCCAGGGCTATGCGCTCGGCAAACCCATCCCCCTGCTGGAGTGGTCAGGGCCGCCGCGTCTCGAACCTTGAGCCGCGGCCATCGGTCGTAACCTGCATGTCTTCCCTATCCAGATGAGGATCCCATGCAAAAACGTACCCTCGGCCACTCCGACCTGCAGGTCCCGCCCCTCTGCTTCGGTGGCAACGTCTTTGGCTGGACGCTGGACGAAGCCCAGTCCTTTCGTATGCTGGACACGCTGCTCGACGCCGGCCTGGATTTCATCGACACCGCCGACGTCTATTCGCGCTGGGCGCCAGGCAACCGTGGCGGCGAGTCCGAGACCCTGCTCGGCAAGTGGTTCGCCCGGAGCGGCAAGCGCGATCAGGTGATCCTGGCCACCAAGCTGGGCATGGACATGGGCGAAGGTCGCAAGGGCCTCAAGGCGAGCTATGTGCAGGAAGCGGTGGAAGCCTCACTCAAGCGCCTGCAGACCGATCGCATCGACCTCTACCAGGCGCATTGCGATGATCAGGACACGCCCCTGGAAGAGACCCTGGGGGCCTTCGCCCGTCTGGTGGAACAGGGCAAGGTGCGGGTGATCGGCGCCTCCAACCATGGTGGCCAGCGCCTGCGCGAAGCGGCCCAGGTCGCCGAGCGCCTGGGCGTGCCGGCCTACCAGAGCCTGCAGCCGCACTACAATCTGCACGCGCGCAAGGACTACGAGACCGATCTGGAGCCGGTGGTCCAGGAGCTCGGCCTGGGCGTGATCAGCTACTTCTCCCTGGCCAGCGGCTTCCTTACCGGCAAGTACCGCACCAAGGATGATCTCCAGGGTGCACGAGCAGAGATGGTCAAAGGCTATCTGGACGAACGCGGCATGGCCATTCTCGCCGGTCTCGACGAGATCGCCGAAAAGCACGACGCCACTCCCGCCCAGGTCGCCCTGGCCTGGCTGATCGCCCGTCCGAGCATCACCGCCCCCATCGCCAGCGCCACCTCCCAGGCCCAGCTCGACGACTTGATCGCCGCCACTCGGCTGCAGCTGCCCGCCGATGACATCACCCTGCTGGATCAGGTCAGCGCCTATCGCGAATGATGCGCCCAGGCCCCGCTGCAGACTCCTATCGCGGCCATGCCGGTGCGCCATAACGGCCGCTCCTACCATTCAAGTTCCATGTAGGAGCGGCCCATGGCCCCGATGACTGCAACCGGAGATATGAAGTCAAGACGTCAGTCTTGACCTTGCGAGCTCACGGATAGGAGCGCCTGCCCAGATAACCCCCTCTCCCTGCGGGAGAGGGCTGGGGTGAGGGCAACATCTCTCACCCAGCGCCAGTGGAAAAGGCTACGCCGTTTTCCACGCTACGTATCAGGTGGAGGCTGCCGAAGCCAAACGCCTGCTCGGATAACCCCTCTTCCTCCGGGAGAAGGCTGGGGTGAGCGCAACATCTCTCAGCCAGCGCCAGTGGAAAAGACTGCGCCGTTTTCCACGCTACGTATCAGCTGGAGGCTGCCGAAGCCAAACGCTAGCTTGGATAACCCCCTCTCCCTCCGGGAGAGGGTTGGGGTGAGGGCAACATCTCTCAGCCAGTGCCAGTGTAAAACGCTACGCCGTTTTCCACGCTACGTATCAGCTAGAAGCTGCCGAAGCCAAACGCCTGCTCGGATAACACCCCCCTCTCCCTCCGGGAGAGGGCTGGGGTGAGGGCATCGCGATCCGCTACCGCACATAATCCAACGGCAACGCCGTGCTGTACTTGATCTGCTCCATGGCGAAGCTGGAGCTGACGTCCAGCAGGCCGGGTACCTGAATCAGGCGCTTGTAGACACCGTCGTAGGCGGCGATGTCCGGCACCACGATGCGCATCAGGTAGTCGGTATCGCCGGCCATGCGATAGAGCTCCACCACCTCCGGAATGGCCGCCACCGCCGCATGGAAGCGCTGCAGCCAGTCCATGGCGTGCTGGTTGGTGCGCACCGAGACGAATACGGTCACCCCCACATTGAGCTGCCGTGGATCGAGCAGCGCCACCCGGGCACGAATGACGCCCTGCTCCTCCAGCTTCTGGATACGCCGCCAGCAAGCGGTGGTACCCAGGCCGATACGTTCGGCGATATCGGCCACTGGCCGGGTGCTGTCTTGCTGTAACACCTCAAGAATGGCGCGATCGAAGCGATCCATGGAATATTTTTCTCTAAAGCGGCCTTCTCCTGAAATTATATTCGCACCCGACAACCAACAAGCAGCCAGAAAGCAAATTTCTTCGAGGCTCGTGGCGTTAGCCTAGACACATTCAAACGCCCGAGGCCGCCATGGACGCTTACCCCCTGTATTTCGATTACGCCGCCACCACCCCGGTCGACGAGACCGTCATCGAAGCCATGCTCGGCTGCATGGGTCGCGAAGGCGTCTTCGGCAATCCTGCCTCGCGTGGTCACGCCTTTGGCAGCGACGCCCAGCGCGCCGTGGACAATGCCCGCCTGCAGGTAGCCGAACTGGTCGGCGCCCGTCCCGAGCAGTTGATCTGGACCTCCGGCGCCACCGAATCCAACAATCTCGCCCTGCTTGGCGTGGCCCGCCGCCGAGGCCATGGCCATCTCATCACCAGTTGCCTGGAACACCGGGCGGTCCTGGACACCGCAGCTCAACTGGAAGCCGAGGGGTTCGCCGTCACCTACCTGACCCCGGACGCAGCAGGTCTCATCACCCCCGACGCCGTCGCACAGGCTTGGAGGGAGGACACCTGCCTGGTTTCGCTGATGTTGGTGAACAACGAGCTCGGCACCCTGACCGACATCAACCATATCGGCCAGCAGGTCCGTGCCCGGGGTGCCCTCTTCCACGTGGACGCCGCCCAGGCCACCGGCAAGGTCGCCATCGATCTGGCCAGCCTGGAGGTCGATCTGATGTCCTTTTCCGCACACAAGACCTATGGCCCCAAGGGCATCGGCGCTCTCTATGTCGGTCCGCGTGCCGAAGGCGCCTTGCAGGCGCAGATCCATGGGGGCGGCCATGAGCGCGGGTTGCGCTCAGGGACCCTGGCCACTCACCAGATCGTCGGCATGGGGACCGCCTTCGCCCTCGCCGGCCAGGCCATGGCGCGGGAGAACGAGCGTCTCGGCCAGTTGCGCGAGCGGTTCCTGGCCGGCGTCCAGACCTTGCCCGGCATGCAGCTGAACGGCTGCGCCCGGCAGCGCATCCCCCATACCCTCAATCTGACCTTCGCTACGCCGCTCGACACCGCGGCGCTGCAGCGTCAGCTAGCCTTTTCCACTACGTCGGCCTGTAGTTCGGCCAAGGCGGCGCCCTCCCATGTATTGCTGGGCCTGGGCCTGAGCGCCGAGCAGGCTGCGCGCAGCTACAGATTCAGCCTGGGCCGCTACAGCAGCGAGGCGGACGTGGACCAGGCCGTCGCCCTGATCCACCAGCACGCCGCCCAGCCAGCGCCCTTCTGGGCCTGATCAGGCCAGGTGGAAGACGTCGGCATCGCGCTGCGCCGGAAAGCGCTCGCGATAGGCTGTGAGGGCGGTAGCCGAGAGCGTCGTGTGGAAGATGCCGGCTACTGCGCCGGCTTCCGCCAGGGGTTCACCTTGGAAGTCCAGCACCTGGCTGTCACCGGCATAGGGATGGCCATTGCCGTCACTGCCGATGCGGTTCACCGCCGCGACATAGCAGAGATTCTCGATGGCCCGCGCCGGCAGCAGCCGATTCCAATGCCCACGCCGAGGCGCTGGCCAGTTGGCCACGTAGAGCAGCAGGTCGGTATCGTCCTGAGCGCGACTCCAGACCGGGAATCTCAGGTCGTAGCAGATCAGCGGCCGGATCCGCCACCCCTTGAGCGTCAGCACCAGGCGCTGCTCGCCAGGCGCGTAATGCTCGTGCTCACCGGCCATGCGAAAGAGATGACGCTTGTCGTAGTGCAGTAGCTCGCCTTCGGGCGTCGCCCACAGCAGCCGGTTGCGATGCCGTCCATCTTCATCCTGCACGATCAGGCTGCCCGTCACCACGGCGCCGATCCGCCGGGCCTGTTCGCGTAGCCAGACGGCGGTCGGCCCATCGGCGGGTTCAGCGAGGGCCGCCGACTCCATGGAAAAGCCGGTGGTGAACATCTCCGGCAGGATGACCAGGTCGGTCTCTCCTACCCGTGCCAGCAGTTGCTCGAAGTGAGCACGGTTGGCGGTAGGATCGTGCCAGACCAGTTCAGTCTGCAGCAGCGCCAGGCGCAAGTCCTGGCCGGGGGTCAGATCGCGCATAGCCGCTCCGCTGCCTGCCGCAGGGTGTCTTCGCGCTTGGCGAAGCAGAAGCGCACCAGGCGCAGGTCCGCGGGCGGCGCCTGGTAGAACACCGACAGCGGAATGGCGGCGACGCCGTGCTCGCGGGTCAGCCATTCGGCCATGGCCACATCGTCCAGATCCGGGCGAATGGCGGAATAGTCGACCACCTGGAAATAGGTGCCGGCGGCGCGCTGGAAGCTGAAGCGCGAGTTGCCTAGGAGGTCGCAGAAGAGATCCCGCTTGGCCTGGTAGAAACCCGGCAGTTCGCTCAGGTGCTCGGGATGAGCGGCCATGAAGTCGGCCAGGGCACCCTGGATCGGCGTAACCCCACAGAAGCTCACGTACTGGTGGACCTTGCGCAACTCGGCCGACAGTGCTGGCGGCGCCACCACATAGCCGGTCTTCCAGCCGGTGACGTGATAGGTCTTGCCAAAGGAACTCACCACGAAGGCGCGGGCATAGAGCTCGTCATGGGCGATGACGCTGGCATGGCGCTCGCCGTCATAGACCAGATGCTCGTAGACCTCGTCGCTGACCAGATAGAGATCACGACCGCGAATCAGGTCGGCCAGGCGGTCCAGTTCCGCCGCGCTGACCAGGGCCCCGCTGGGATTGTGCGGGGTATTGAGCACGATGGCGCGGGTGCGGGGGCTCAGGGCCGCCTCCAGCGCCGCCCAATCGATGCCGAAGCCTGGCAGCGCCAGGGGCACGTGCACACAGCGCCCACCCGCCAGCTGCACCGAAGGCTCGTAGCTGTCATAGCAGGGATCGAAGACGATGACCTCGTCACCTGGCCGCACCAGCGTCTGCAAGGCGCAGAACAGCCCCTGGGTGGCCCCCGGCACGATGGTGACCTCGGCGTCGGCATCCACCTCACGGCCATAGAAGTGGGCGACCTTGGCGGCCACCTGCTGGCGTAGCGCCGGCAACCCGGTCATGGGTGCGTACTGGTTGTGCCCGGCCGCCACATGGCGACCGACCGCGGCCAGCAGTTCGGCGGGTCCGTCGAAGTCGGGAAAGCCCTGGGACAGATTCAGCGCACCGGTCTGGGCGGCGAGCTGGGACATGCGGGTAAAGATGGTGACGGCGAGGTCGGGAAGCTTGCTCTGGATCATCGCGCGGGCACGGGTCTGGTTGAAAAGACCAGCAGCCTGCGATTTTTTCCCGGCGAGGGCAAGAGAGGCAGCTTGGAAAGGGAGCGGTTCGGTTCGCGCGCCCAGCTAGACGCTCGACCAACGCTCATCGCGGCCATGGGCCGCTCCTACAGAAGCTCGAATCCTGTAGGAGCGGCCCATGGCCGCGATCAACAGAACCTCGGGTTCCGTAGGAGCCGGACCGCCATACCCTAAATAGGGCAAATCACCTAGCGTGGAAAACGGCGCAGCCTTTTCCACGGGTGAAGCCGCGGGGCCGCCCTCACCCCAACCCTCGCCCACAGGAAGAGGGGGTAGCTCAGTGCATCCGGTCGCATCAGCGCACCGCCATAGCCGCGATGAGGATGTCCACCGAGATGGGCTCAGGTAAAGGCCCTCATCCAGACATCCCCTCTTCCTCTGGGAGAGGGGATGTCTGGATGAGGGTCACTGCACAGCCCTTTCCACTGGAGCATCACTACGGGAATGCTGACAGAGCTCCCAAAAGAAAAAGGGGGCTATCAAGCCCCCTTCCTTTCGCAGCGTCCTACGGTCTAGCGCCGCTTGTCCTTGCGCTTCTTCTCGGCCTTCTTGTGGTGGCTCATCAACCGGCGCTTCTTGTTGACCTGGCGCTCGGTGAGGGTGTTCTTCTTGCCCTCGAAGGGGTTCTCGCCACCGCGGTATTCGATGCGAATCGGCGTCCCCACCAGCTTGAGCACCCGGCGATAGGTCTTTTCCAGGTAGCGGGTATAGGACTTGGGCACCGCATCGGTCTGGTTGCCGTGGATGACGATCAGCGGCGGGTTGGCACCACCCAGGTGGGCGTAGCGCAGCTTGATACGCCGGCCACTGACCATCGGCGGCTGGTGCTCCTGCACCGCATCCTCGAGGATCTGGGTCAGGCGGCTGGTGGGCCAGCGGGTGGTGGCCGAGGCGAAAGATTGCTGCACGGACTTGTACAGGTGCCCCACACCGGTGCCATGCAGTGCCGAGATGAAGTGGATGTCGGCGAAGTCGACGAACAGCAGGCGGCGCTCCAGTTCGGTCTTGACGTAGTCGCGCTCGCCGGACTCCATGCCGTCCCACTTGTTCAGGGCGATCACCAGCGCGCGGCCGGTCTCCAGCACGAAGCCGAGCAGGTTGAGGTCGTGCTCGACCACCCCCTCGCGGGCGTCCATGACGAAGATCACCACGTTGGCGTCCTGGATCGCCTGCAGCGTCTTGACCACCGAGAACTTCTCGACCGCCTCGAAGACCTTGCCGCGGCGGCGCACGCCAGCGGTGTCGATCAGGGTGTAGCGTTCTTCGTTGCGCTCGAAGGGGATGTAGATACTGTCGCGGGTGGTGCCGGCCTGGTCATAGACGATCACCCGCTCTTCGCCGAGCATGCGGTTGACCAGGGTCGACTTGCCCACGTTGGGACGGCCGATGACGGCAATCTTGATGCCGGTGGTCTCGTCGATGCCCTGGACGCGGCGGAAGACGTCACCGCCCTCTTCCGCGGCGGCACGGACCTGCTCCTCGGAGAGCTCCTCGACTTCGACCTCGTCCTTGGGAAAGACACCCAGGGCGGCTTCCAGCAGGTTGTTCACGCCACGGCCATGGGCTGCTGCGATGGGATAGGCATCGCCGATGGCCAGGGGGCTGAATTCCGCCCGGGCGATATCCGGGTCGACGGTGTCGACCTTGTTGGCCACCAGGAAGGTGCGCTTGTTTCGCTTGCGCAGGTGCTCGGCGATCATCTGATCGGCGACGGTCATCCCTTCGCGGGAGTCCACCAGGAACAGCACCGCATCGGATTCTTCGATGGCCTGCAGCGATTGCTCGGCCATTTTCAGGTCGATGCCTTCCTCGTCACCGGAGATACCGCCGGTGTCGACCACGATGTAGGTGCGCCCCTGCCACTTGGCTTCGCCGTACTTGCGATCACGGGTCAGGCCGGCGAAGTCGGCGACGATGGCATCGCGAGTCTTGGTCAGGCGGTTGAAAAGCGTGGATTTGCCGACGTTCGGCCGCCCCACCAGGGCAATTACGGGAACCATGCGGCTCTCCCAGAGCAGAAAACACGATGGCCGCTACCGAACTTCACGGTAGCGGCCATCGGTTGAGGATAATAATTTCTAGCGCAGACGATAGGCGACGAGTTTACCGCCATTGCCGTAAACGTAGAGCATGTCGCCGACGACCAGTGGCCGTACCCGGACGCCGTCACCATCGACCTTGGTCCGGCCAACGAAACGACCATCGACCTGGCTCAGCAGATGGATGTAGCCGGCATAGTCGCCCACCACCACATTGCTCGACCAGACCACCGGGCCGGTGAGCTGGCGACGGGCCAGATCGGCGTTGGTCCAGAGGGCGGAAGTCGAGGATTCCTCGACCGCTTCGACGGTGCCGTTGTCCAGGCTCAGGTAGACGTTGCCGAAGCCTTCGGCCACGCCGTCGTAGCTGGAGGCATCGCGCTGCCAGAGGATCTGGCCGTTGGCCGGATTGAGCGCGGCCACGCGGCCGTTGTAGCTGACCACATAGAGGGTATCGCCCGACAGCGACAGGCCACCGTCGACGTCGACGATCCGCTCCAGTTCGGAACGGCCCTTGGGCACGGCGATCTGCTGTTCCCACAGCGGCAGGCCGCGCTGCACGTCCAGGGCGACGACCTTGCCGCTGGCGAAACCGGCCATGACCACCTGATTGGCGATCAGGGGGGCACCGGTGCCACGTAGACTCAGCACCGGCTGGGTGTCTTCGTAGATCCAGCGACGAGTACCACTGCCAAGCTCGAAGGCTTGCAGCTTGTCGTCCTGGGACTGCACCACCACCACGTCGTCGTTGACGACCGGCGCCGATAACACTTCGCTGGACGCCTGGGCACGCCACTTCTCGTCGCCACTGCTGGCGTCAAGGGCGATCACCTGGCCCCGCAGGGTGCCGACCAGCACCAGACCGGAGCCCACGCCGACACCGCCGGACACAGGCAGGTCCAGGTCCTTCTTCCACAACACCTGGCCGGTCTCGCGATTCATCGCCATGACCCGGCCATCGGCATCGGCGGCAAAGATGGTTTGGCCGTCGACGGCAGGGACCAGGCGGTTGTATTCCTTGCCCTGGCCGTCGCCCACCGAGCGACTCCAGACTTCATCCAGGCGGACTTCCGCCTTGATGTCCTTGAGCTCGGCCGGGGGCAGTTCCTTTTTACCGGTGCTGCTGCACCCGACGACCGCAAGGGCGAGACCCAGTACCGCGATAGGCTTCCAGCGCAACATCAGGCGTCTCCTTTGGCGAGATCATCGAGTTTCATCTGCAGCACGCCTTCGGCTGCATCGTTGGGCAACGCGGCGCGGGCTTTTTCATAGGCGGCACGCGCTTCGGCGGGCTTCTTCAGCGCCACCAGGAGATCACCGCGCAATTCTTCGCGATTGGCGACATAGGCCTTGGGCGCCTCGCCATCCAGCAGCTTGAGACCCTCTTCGGCCTTGCCCTGGGCAGCCAGCACCCGAGCCAGGCGCTGGCGCGCCAGCTCGCCGAGTTCGGCGTCATGGGGCTTGTCCACCACGGCCTTGAGCTCGGCGGCCGCGTCGTCCAGGCGATTGTTCTCCACCGCCACCTTGGCGACGAAGAGACTACCGTACTGGGCGTAGGCAGTACCGGAATAATCCTGCTTGAGCTTGCCGTAGGTGTCCGTCACCCGGGCGGTGTCAACCTTGCCACCGGGAGCCAGCGCGGCTTCCACCAGTTGCTGATAGAGCACCGAAGCGCCTTGCGCCTGGCTGTTCTGGTAACGCTGCCAGCCCTGCCAGCCGAGCACCGCCACCAGGGCGATGACGCCACCCGCCACCAGCGGCTTGCCGTTACGCTGCCACCAGGCCTTGGCGACCACCAGATTGTCGTCGTCGATGGAACTCAAATCCGTTCTCCTCAATTCCCGCGACCGGAACCGGCCAGGGGCAAAATCTCGTCCAGACGGGCGGCCAGGGCCGCAAAATCGACCTTTTCCTGGGGCGCATCGCCACGCAGCGGCTTGAGTGCCACCTGTTGCGCGGCCAGTTCGTCTTCACCCAGGATCATGGCCCAGAGCGCGCCGCTCTTGTCGGCCTTCTTGAACTGGCTCTTGAAGCTGCCGGCCCCGGCATTGACCAGCAGACGCAGGTCCGGACGGGCATCGCGCAACTGTTCTGCCAACTTCAGGCCGGCCAGCTCGGCCGCCTCGCCAAAGGCGCACAGATAGAGATCGGCGGGTCGCTGCAGATCGCCAGGCAGGCATTCCAGGGTTTCCAGCAGCAGCACCAGGCGCTCGACCCCCATGGCGAAGCCGACACCTGGGGTGGGCTTGCCGCCGAACTGGGTGATCAGGCCGTCGTAGCGGCCACCGGCACAGACGGTGCCCTGGGCGCCCAGCTTGTCGGTGACCCACTCGAAGACCGTACGGCCGTAGTAGTCCAGGCCACGCACCAGCTTGGGGTTGATCTGGTAGCGGATCCCGGCGGAGTCCAGACGGGCCTTGAGGCCGTCGAAGTGCGCGCGGGACTCGTCGTCCAGGTAGTCGGCCAGGGTCGGGGCGTCCTGCAGCAGCGCCTGGGTCTGGGCGTTCTTGCTGTCGAGGATGCGCAGCGGATTGGTGGTCAGGCGGCGCTGGCTGTCTTCGTCGAGCTGCTCGAAGCGTTCCTGCAGATAGGCCACCAGGGCTTCGCGATAGCGGGCGCGATCGGCGCTGGAACCCAGGCTGTTGAGCTGCAGGGTCACGGCGTCGGTCAGGCCCAGGCGTTGCCAGAGGCGCGCGGTGAGCACGATCAGTTCGGCATCGATGTCCGGACCGGGCAGGTTGAACACCTCCACGCCGATCTGGTGGAACTGGCGATAGCGACCCTTTTGCGGCTTCTCATAGCGGAACATGGGCCCGGCGTACCAGAGCTTCTGCACCTGGCCACCACCGGTCATGCCGTGTTCGAGCACGGCCCGCACGCAACCCGCGGTGCCTTCCGGACGCAGGGTCAGGGACTCCTCGTTGCGGTCGAGGAAGGTGTACATCTCCTTGTCCACCACGTCGGTGCCCTCGCCAATGCCACGGGCGAAGAGTTCGGTGAACTCCATGATGGGCAGACGGATCTCGTGGTAGCCATAGCCGTCGAGCAGCGTCGCGAAGGTACGTTCCAGGTAGCGCCAGGCCGGAGTCTGCTCCGGCAGGATATCGTTCATGCCACGGATGGCTTGCAGGGACTTGCTCACGAAAGGGCCTTATTCCTTGATCTTTCAGCTGCGCGCGATGAGCGCGGCATCCGCTTCGGCCTTTTCGGCCGCCTTGCGGCGGATGAGCCCTTCCAGCTCGTCCACCAGATTGTCGTTGTTCAGCTTGGACGCCGGCTTGCCATCGATGTACACCAGGTTGTTCGGCGTACCTCCGGTCAGGCCGACATGGGCTTCCTTGGCTTCGCCGGGACCGTTGACCACGCAACCGATCACCGCGACGTCCAGGGGGACCAGCAGGTCCTCCAGGCGCCCTTCCAGCTCGTTCATGGTCTTGACCACATCGAAGTTCTGCCGCGAGCAGCTCGGGCAGGCGATGAAGTTGATGCCCCGCGAACGCAGGCGGAGGGATTTCAGGATGTCGAAACCGACCTTGATCTCCTCGACCGGATCGGCCGCCAGGGAGATGCGGATGGTGTCGCCGATGCCTTCGGCCAGCAGCATGCCCAACCCTACGGCGGACTTCACCGTGCCCGAGCGCAGGCCGCCGGCTTCGGTGATGCCCAGGTGCAGTGGCTGCTCGATACGGGTGGCCAGCTGGCGGTAGGCCGCCACGGCCATGAAGACGTCACTGGCCTTCACGCTGACCTTGAAGTCGGGATAGTCCAGCTTCTCCAGATGGTCGACGTGGCGCATGGCCGACTCCACCAGGGCTTCCGGAGTGGGCTCGCCATACTTCTTCTGCAGATCCTTTTCCAGCGAACCGGCATTGACGCCGATGCGGATCGGGATACCGCGCTCGCGGGCCGCATCGACCACCGCCTTGACCCGGTCTTCGCGACCGATGTTACCGGGGTTGATGCGCAGGCAATCCACACCCAGCTCGGCCACGCGCAGGGCGATCTTGTAGTCGAAGTGGATGTCGGCCACCAGCGGCAGGCTGACCCGCTGCTTGATGCGACCAAAGGCTTCGGCGGCGTCCATGTCGGGGACGGAGACACGTACGATGTCGGCACCGGCGTCCTGCAGACGCTGGATCTGGGCCACGGTGGCGTCGACGTCGCAGGTTTCGGTGTTGGTCATGCTCTGCACGGCGATGGGAGCATCGCCGCCGACCGGCACCGAGCCGACCCAGATCTTGCGGGACAGCCGACGTTTGATGGGCGATTCGCTATGCATGCTGGTTTCCCATGAGGTCGCCGGACGTCATTGTCCGGCCTGACCGAGTTTGATGCGGGCGGTCTCGCCCTTGGTGAAGGGCGCAAGGTCGACGACCTGACCGTTGTAGGTGATCTGGGCACCGCGCGCGAAGCCGAGACGGATGTTCACGGGCGGTTTGATCGAGGCGTAGTCGAGGCTCTCGCCACCCTTTTTCACACCGCTGAAGAGAATCTTGCCCGTGCTGTCGCTGACCTGCGTCCAGCAGTTGGCCGTGAAGCGGATGCTCAGGCTGTCGCTACCCGTGGTGGACGAGGCAGCCGCCGCAGTCGTCGGGCTGGCCGACGGCGTGGTGGCTGGTGCAGTGGTGGCTGGCGCGCTCGTCCCCGTCGTCGGCGTCGGTGCCGGCATCTCGCTCGGCGTGGTCATGGCGGCGATGGCGTTGGTGTCGGGCGTGGGCGTACCCACCGGCGACGGCACGCCCGGCGCCGGTGGCTGGGTGGCGACCGGGGGCTGCTCTTCCGGCTCGTCGATGGGATGGATCTCGGTCTTGCCATCGGCGCCCTCGACCTCGACATGCTCCATGCTCACGGCACTGCTGCTGGAGGCCTGACGGCTGCGCTCCTGCCACCAGAACAGACCCATGGCGATGAACAGCACCACGAGGATGAAACTGACGAACCTGAGGACATTGCGCGACAGCCGCACCGGCTCGTCGAGGCGTCCCAGGCTGTGGACCGTACTGCCCTTGGCATCGGTGCCGGTATAGCCATCGAAGGTACGCACCAGTTCGACCTGGTCCAGGCCAAGCAACTTGCCATAGGCCTTGGTGTAGCCGCGGGCGAAGGTGTGCCCCGGCATCTGCTGATAGTTGCCGGTTTCGAGCTGCTCGATGATGCGCTCGCTAAGATTGAGATTCTGGGCAACTTGAGCCTGGCTCCAGCCAAGCGCCAGGCGCTTTTGACGCAAGATCTCACCGGGATTACCCCGTCCGGCGTGTACCGCTTCGGATTGCACTGCGGTCATTTCTGCTCCGACTGAAGTTGACGATATTCAGGTGAGTTCGGGTACAGGCGCTTCAGCTGCAGGGCATAACTCGCGGCGGTGTTGCGGTCGTTGAACACTTCGGCGAGGCGGATCCCGAGCAAGAGGCTGCGGGCATCCTGGGGACTGAGCTGGCTGAAGGCCTGGTAATAGTTCCGGGACGGCACATAGTCGCGCGTCTGGTAGGCCAGTTGAGCCAATTCGAACAGAGCCCTGGGCTGATTGCGATCCAGTCGCAGGGATTTTTCCAGATTTTCCTTGCCCAAGTCGACCTGATTGAGTCGCAGGGCGGTCAGGCCGAGATTCTCGAACACCCGGGCGCGCTCGGGATACAGGCTGTCCTCGGCGGCCTGGGTGAAGCGCTCATAGGCATCCTTGTAGCGCCCCTGCTCATAGAGGAAGCTGCCGTAGTTGTTGAGGATGCGTGCATCGTGGGGCCGCTCGCGCAGAGCCAGGCGATACTCCTGATCCGACAGTTCCGTCTCGCCCTGGGCCTGGAAGACCAGCCCCAGCGCGGCATGGGCGTCGGCGCTGGAGGAATCCAGCTCCAGGGCCTTTTTCAGCGGCACCTTGGCCTGTTCGGTATTGCCCTGCTGGACATAGCCGAGGCCGAGCTGGATATAGGCATCACGCGCCTGCATCCGCCCCTGGCGGGTATCCATGGGATTGCGATCACCCTCGGTCACGCAGCCGGCGAGGCCGCCGACCACCAGGGCGAGCGCGACAGCCGCAAAGCGCGTGATCGCCATGGTCGCGCCCTCAGCCCTGGAGTGGCGTCACGGTTTCGGCACCGTCGAGCTGGCGGACGGCAATGTAACGCTGGCTACGGCGGGTACGGTCCATGACCTGCCCCACCAGCTGACCGCAGGCGGCGTCGATATCGTCGCCACGGGTGGTACGCACCGTAACGTTGAAACCGGCCTGCTGCAGCAGCTCCTGGAAACGACGGGTGGCGTTCTTGCTCGGCCGCTCGTATCCGGAGTGCGGGAAGGGATTGAAGGGAATCAGGTTGATCTTGCAGGGCACGTTGCGCAGCAGCTCGATCATCTGCAGCGCGTGCTCGGGCAGGTCGTTGACGTCCTTGAGCAGGGTGTACTCGATGGTCAGGACACGCTTCTCGCCCAGTTGCCCGATGTATCTCTGGCAGGCATCGAGCAGCATGGCCAACGGATACTTGCGGTTGATCGGCACCAGCTCATTGCGCAGCTCGTCGTTGGGCGCGTGCAGCGACAGCGCCAGGGAGACGTCGATGTGCTTGGCCAGCTCCTCGATCATCGGCACCACGCCCGAGGTGGACAGGGTGACCTTGCGCTTGGAGATGCCGTAGCCGAGGTCGTCCATCATGATGCGCATGGCGGAGACGACGTTGTCGAAGTTCAGCAACGGCTCGCCCATGCCCATCATCACCACGTTGGTGATGGCGCGGTCGATCTTGGCCGGTACGCTGCCAAAGGACTTGTTGGCGATCCACACCTGGCCGATCACTTCAGCGGCGGTGAGGTTGCTGTTGAAACCCTGCTTGCCAGTGGAGCAGAAGCTGCAGTCCAGGGCGCAACCGGCCTGGGACGACACGCACAGGGTGCCACGGCCGTTCTGCGGAATGTAGACGGTCTCGACGCAGCTGCCGGAGGCGACGCGGATCACCCACTTGCGGGTGCCGTCGCGGGAGATATCTTCGCTGACGATCTCGGGCCCACGGATCTCCGCAGCGGCCTTGAGCTTTTCCTTGAGCGCCTTGCCCAGGTTGCTCATGGCGTCGAAATCGTCGATGCCGAAGTGATGGATCCACTTCATGACCTGGCCGGCGCGAAAGCGCTTCTCCCCGATGGACTCGAAGAACGACTCGAGTTGCGGCTGGGTCAGGCCCAGCAGATTGACCTTATCGGTGGCTGTGGTCATGGGATCACCTCGACGAAATCTGTTTGAAGCCCGCGCGAGGCGCGGGCGGTGCCAGGAAGGCGGGCTGGCCGCTTCCCTGGCCGGCGCTCATCCTTAGCGGATGCGCTCGCAGACTTCGGTAGCTGCGAAGAAGTAGGAGATCTCGCGAGCGGCGGACGCTTCGGAATCCGAACCATGGACGGCGTTTTCGTCGATGGAGACGGCGAAGTCGGCACGGATGGTACCGGCGTCGGCTTTCTTGGGATCGGTAGCGCCCATCAGCTCACGGTTCTTGGCGATGGCGTTGTCGCCTTCCAGCACCTGAACCACGACCGGACCGGAAGTCATGAAGGAGACCAGATCCTTGAAGAAGGGACGCTCTTTGTGTTCGGCGTAGAAGCCACCGGCTTCGCGCTCGGACAGCTGGACCATCTTGGCAGCGACGACGCGCAGGCCAGCCTTCTCGAAGCGGGTGACGATCTCACCGACGACATTCTTGGATACGGCATCGGGCTTGATGATCGACAGGGTACGTTGAACAGACATGTGAACTCCGAATGTGGGAATAGAGCAAAAACGAAACCCGCGGATTATACGCGGGTCCCGGTGAAAAGCGTAGCGCGGTACGGGCGATGCGTCAGGCGGACTCGTCGATCCAGGCGGCCTGGATGGCCTCCAGCACCTTCTCGCCACCGCGCTGGGGATCGTCGTCGAACTCCGGCAGGTCCACGACCCAGTTACGCAGCTTGACGAAGTTCACGTAGCGCGGATCCACGTCGGGATGGGCGTCGTTGAGTTCGATGGCGATATCCAGCACATCGGTCCATTTCAGTGCCATGACAGCTGTCCTCAGTGACCTTCGGAAACCTGGTTGATGGTGTAGCGCGGAATCTCCACCACCAGGTCTTCGCTGCCAACTACCGCCTGGCAGGACAGGCGCGAACGCATTTCCAGGCCCCAGGCCTTGTCCAGCATGTCGTCCTCGAGTTCATCGGAAGGTTCGAGGGAGTCGAAGCCTTCCTGGACGACCACGTGACAGGTGGTGCAGGCACAGGACATCTCGCAGGCGTGCTCGATGTCGATGCCGTTGCGCATGGCCGCGGCGATGATGGTTTCGCCTTCGCTGGCTTCGAAGACCGCGCCCTCGGGGCAGTGCTCGGCGTGGGGCAGCAGGGTGATCTGCGGCATGATGGAACTACTCCTCGATATCGTTGAGACGGCGACCCGCCAGGGCCGCCTTGACCGAGGCGTTCATCCGCCGGGCGGCGAAGGCATCGGTCACCTGAGAAAGACGCTTGGTCTGCTCTTCGAGCGCCTGGACGTCAGTGGCTTCCAGCAGCTCGGCCAGCCGGCCAATTTCCAGCTCGATCACCTGACGCTCCTCGGCGTCCAGCAACCGCTCGCCATCGGTGGCGACCGCGGCGGTGACCGCCTCGATCAACCGCCGCGCCTCGACCTGCTGCTCACGCAGCGCGCGGGCCTGCATGTCGTCGCCGGCGTGACGGAAGGAATCCTGCAGCATATTGGCGATCTCGCCATCGGTCAGACCGTAGGACGGCTTGACCTGGACACTGGCTTCCACCCCACTGGACAACTCACGCGCACTGACGCCGAGCAGGCCGTCGGCGTCGACCTGGAAGGTGACGCGGATCTTGGCCGCACCGGCGACCATGGGTGGGAAGCCGCGCAGCTCGAAGCGGGCCAGCGAGCGGGCGTCCTTGACCAGTTCGCGCTCGCCTTGCAGCACATGCACCAGCATGGCGGTCTGGCCGTCGCGATAGGTGGTGAAGTCCTGCCCCCGCGCCACCGGGATGGTAGTGTTGCGCGGAATGATCTTCTCCATCAGGCCGCCCATGGTCTCGAGCCCCAGGGACAGCGGGATGACGTCCAGCAACAGCAGTTCTTCGCCGGCACGATTGCCGGCCAGGGAATCGGCTTGCAGGGCAGCGCCGATGGCGACCACGCGATCCGGATCGATATCGGTGAGCGGGGTGCACTCGAACAGTTCGCCCACGGCTTCGCGCACATAGGGCACGCGGGTGGAACCACCGACCATGACCACGGCGGAGATCTCCACCGGCTCCACTTCCGCATCACGCAGGGCACGGCGGCAGGCCTTGAGGCTGCGCGCGACCAGCGGGGCGATGAGCTCCTGGAAGGTGCTGCGCTCCAGCACGCCCGACCAGTCGCCATGGCTGACCTCGACGCGCTCGGCGGCCGACAGGGCTTCCTTGGCGGCGCAGGCGCTCTGCAGCAGACGCCGCTGAGTGCCCGGATCCAGATCGCTGGACAGGCCGGCCTGCTGGACGATCCAGCCGGCGATGGCATGATCGAAATCGTCGCCACCCAGGGCACTGTCGCCGCCGGTGGCCATGACTTCGAAGACACCACGGGTCAGGCGCAGAATGGAGATATCGAAGGTACCGCCACCCAGGTCATAGATGGCGACCACGCCCTCCTCGCCCCGATCCAGGCCATAGGCTACGGCCGCGGCGGTGGGTTCGTTGAGCAGGCGCAGCACGTTCAGCCCGGCGAAGCGGGCGGCGTCCTTGGTGGCCTGACGCTGGGCATCGTCGAAATAGGCCGGCACGGTGATGACGGCGCCGACCAGTTCGCCGCCAAGGCTGGCTTCGGCCCGCTCGCGCAGCACCCGCAGGATGTCCGCGGACACCTCGACCGGACTCTTGCGCCCGGCGGCGGTATCGATGAACGGCATTTCCGATTCACCAGCGACGAAGCGATAGGGCAACTGCTCACCCAGCTGCTTGACGTCGGCGATACCACGCCCCATGAGGCGCTTGACGGAAAGGATGGTATTGAAGGGATCTTGGGCGGCAGCGGCCTTGGCGCCCGCCCCCACTTCCACACCGTCGACGGCGTAGCGCACGGCGGACGGCAGGATCACCTCGCCCTGCAGATCGGGCAGGGTCTCGGCCACGCCACTGCGGACGGCGGCCACGAGGGAATTGGTGGTGCCCAGATCGATGCCCACCGCCAGCTTGCGCTGGTGCGGCTTGGGCGCCATTCCGGGTTCGGCTATCTGCAATAGAGCCATTGGCTAGTCGGCTTATGGTTGTCGGTGCCTGAGCGACACCTGTGATTAATCGTCCAGACGCTCTTCGAGCTGGCGGATCTCGCTGGCCAGCTTGTCGAGAAACTGCATGCGACGGACCAGGCGTTCGGCAGGCTCGCGCTGGGCGGGATCCTGCCAGATCGCGGCAAAGGCCTGCTCGATGTCGCGCTGCGCGTCCTTGAGACGCTGGCGGAAGGCGGGAATGCTCGCGCTGTCGCTGGCGTCCTGCAGGTCTTCCAACTCCTCGCGCCACTGCAATTGCTGCATGAGGAAATCGGTATCCTGGATGGTCGCTTCGAGCGGCATCTCATGCCCTTCGAGCTCCAGCAGATAACGCGCACGGCGCGACGGCGCGCGCAGCACGTGATAGGCCTCGTTGAGCTCCGCCGATCGCTCCAGCGCCTGGCGACGTTCGCGCTCGGGCGCATCGGCGAAACGATCCGGATGGATCGTGCGGGCCAGGTCGCGATAACGCGAGGCCAGACCCGCTTGATCGATCTCGAAGGCAGGCACGAGCTCGAACAGCGCAAAGTGACAGGGCTTACCCATGGAAGGCCTCAGATGTTGAAGCTTTCGCCGCAGCCACACTCGCCACGCACGTTGGGATTGTTGAACTTGAAGCCCTCGTTGAGGCCTTCACGCACGAAATCCAGCTCGGTGCCGTCCAGGTAGACCAGGCTCTTGGGGTCGATGATGACCTTGACGCCATGGCTTTCGAACACCTGATCCTCGGCCGCGAATTCGTCAACGAACTCGAGTACGTAGGCCAGTCCCGAGCAACCCGTGGTACGAACGCCCAGGCGGATGCCCTCACCCTTGCCGCGCCCATCGAGGGACCGCTGCACGTGACGGGCGGCGGACTCGGTCATGCTGATCGCCATGGATCCTCCTTAGAGCAGGCCTTTCTTCTGCTTGTAGTCGCTTACCGCCGCCTTGATGGCGTCTTCGGCAAGCACCGAGCAGTGGATCTTCACCGGCGGCAAGGCCAGTTCTTCGGCGATCATGCTGTTCTTGATCGACGCCGCTTCCTCGATGCTCTTGCCCTTCATCCACTCGGTGGCCAGGGAGCTGGAAGCGATGGCGGAGCCACAGCCGTAGGTCTTGAACTTGGCATCTTCGATGATGCCCTGCTCGTTGACCTTGATCTGCAGACGCATCACGTCGCCGCAGGCCGGAGCGCCGACCATGCCGGTACCGACATCGGGATCAGCCGCGTCGAACTTGCCGACGTTGCGCGGGTTTTCGTAGTGGTCGATGACCTTTTCACTGTATGCCATGGTTCAATCCTCGCTTATCAGGGTGGGTCAGTGGGCTTGCCACTCGACCTGACTCAGGTCTACGCCTTCTTTGAACATGTCCCACAGCGGAGACAATTCGCGCAACTTGTTGACGGCTTCGGTGACCTTGCTCGCGGCATAGTCAACGTCTTCTTCGGTGGTGAAGCGACCGAAGGTGAAACGGATGGAGCTGTGCGCCAGCTCGTCATTGCGGCCCAGGGCACGCAGGACGTAGGACGGCTCCAGGGACGCCGAGGTACAGGCCGAACCGGACGACACCGCCAGATCCTTGAGCGCCATGATCAGCGACTCGCCTTCGACGTAGTTGAAGCTCAGGTTCAGGTTGTGCGGCACACGATGGATCAGGCTACCGTTCAGGTAGACCTCTTCCAGGCCTTCGAACTGACGGTAGAAGCGATCGCTCAGGGCCTTGATACGGACGTTTTCCTGCGCCATCTCTTCCTTGGCGATGCGGAAGGCTTCGCCCATGCCGACGATCTGGTGGGTCGCCAGGGTGCCGGAACGCATACCGCGCTCGTGACCGCCACCGTGGGTCTGGGCCTCGATACGAACGCGCGGCTTGCGGCTGACGTAGAGCGCGCCAATGCCCTTGGGACCATAGGTCTTGTGCGCCGAGAAGGACATCATGTCGACCTTGAGCTTTTGCAGATCGATGTCAACCTTGCCGGTGGACTGAGCGGCATCGACGTGGAAGAGCACACCCCGGGAGCGGGTCAGTTCGCCGATGGCAGCGATGTCGTTGACGGTGCCGATCTCGTTGTTGACGTGCATGATGGACACCAGGGTGGTGTCGTCACGCAGGGCCGCCTCGACCATATCGGGGGTGATCAGGCCATCTTCGCCCGGCTCGAGGTAGGTCACCTCGAAGCCTTCACGCTCGAGCTGACGGGTGGTGTCCAACACCGCCTTGTGCTCGATCTTGGAGGTGATCAGGTGCTTGCCCTTGTTCTGGTAGAAGTGCGCGGCGCCCTTGATGGCCAGGTTGTCGGACTCGGTGGCACCGGAGGTCCAGACGATCTCGCGCGGGTCGGCGTTGACCAGTTCGGCCACCTGACGACGGGCGTTTTCCACCGACTCCTCGGCCTTCCAGCCGAACAGGTGGGAGCGCGATGCGGGGTTGCCAAAGTTGCCGTCCACCAGCAGGCACTCGCTCATCTTCTGAGCGACGCGCGGATCGACGGGCGTGGTGGCGGAATAGTCTAGGTAGATCGGCAATTTCATCGGTTACTCCTAATCAGACGGGCGTCTCTGCTCAGTCGATGGTGGACGCTTCGATTTTTTCGACCGCTAACGGCGATTGCTTGCTGGCACAGACCTTGTTGTCCTGACGCTTGGCAACCTGCTGGATCTCGTTGCGGGCGACCAGGTCAGCCAGGGTGATGCCACTGAGAAAGGTGTGGATCTGATCGCTCAGATCGCACCAGAGGTGGTGGGTCAGGCAGGTATCGCCCTGATGGCAGCCACCGCCGCCCTGGCAACGGGTGGCATCCACGGATTCATTGACGGCATCGATCACCTGCGCCACATGGATACCGCCCATGTCGCGCGCCAGCTGATAACCCCCGCCCGGACCGCGTACGCTGTTGACCAGCGAACCACGACGCAGACGTGCGAACAGCTGTTCCAGATAGGACAGCGAGATGCCCTGCCGCTCGGAAATGTCGGCCAGCGACACCGGGCCCCGCTGGGCGTGCAGCGCCAGGTCGAGCATGGCGGTTACGGCATAGCGGCCTTTGGTAGTCAGTCTCATGACGAACTCGAGCGGGTTGCATCGGATGAGCTCGATTATCGGATTCCCGACAAAAAAGGTCAACTATAAAACCAACCAAATCACTCAGGCATTATCTATCGGAGGGATAGTCCGCGGGTGGGATTCGCCACGGGCGGCCTTCTGGGTTTCGGTCAGGATGCCGCGCAGGATGTTCATCTCCAGCTTGCTGATGCCGGACCGCCCATAGAGGCGCCGCAAGCGACTCATCAGGTGGCGAGGCTTGGCCGGATCGAGGAAACCGATCTCCACCAGGGTCTGCTCCAGGTGCTCGTAGTAGAGCTCCAACTCCTCCACCGTCACCGGCTGGGTGTTGAGCATGGCGGTGGCTTCGACCTTGTTCATCTTGGTCGGCTGGTTCTGCGCGGCGAGCCAGGCCATGCGCACTTCGTACACCAGCACCTGGACCGCCGCGGCGAGGTTGAGCGAGCCGAAGGCCGGGTCCGAGGGGATGTGCACATGGTAATGGCAGCGCTGCAGCTCTTCGTTGGTGAGGCCGGCGTATTCACGCCCGAACACCAGGGCCACTTCGCCGCCCTGCTCCACCTGGGCCAGGGAAGTGGTGGCGCATTCGCGTGGATCCAGCAGCGGCCAGGGGATACGACGATCCCGGGCGCTGGTGCCCAGCACCAGGCTGCAGCCGGTCAGGGCCTCTTCCAGGGTGTCGACGACGATGGCGGCGTCGAGCACGTCGTTGGCCCCGGAGGCACGGGCATTGGCTTCGCCGCTGGGAAAATCCTCGGGATCGACCAGATAGAGGCGCGACAGGCCCATGTTCTTCATAGCCCGGGCGGCACCGCCGATATTGCCGGGATGGCTGGTGTTGACCAGAACGACGCGGATGTTATTCAGCACGTGGCTATCCTCGAGCGGACGCGGGAAATCGGCGCCGTATACTACGCCCACACGCGCCCGCTTGCCACGAATACCCCTTCCAGCGCCGCGAAGTCTGCTATCATTGCCGGCTTTCCTTATACAACCCAGGTGATTTATCCATGCAGCCCATGCTGAACATCGCACTGCGCGCGGCCCGCAGCGCCGGTGAATTGATTTTCCGTTCGATTGAGCGCCTGGACGTTATCGCCGTCGACGAAAAAGGCGCCAATGACTTCGTCTCCGAAGTCGATCGCGCTGCCGAGCAGACCATTCTCGCCATCCTGCGCAAGGCCTACCCCACCCACGGCTTCTACGGTGAGGAATCCGGCTACCTGGCAGGCGAAGGCGAAGGCGCCGACTACGTCTGGATCGTCGACCCGCTGGATGGCACCACCAACTTCATCCGTGGCGTCCCGCACTTTTCGGTGAGCATCGCCTGCAAGTACAAGGGCCGCCTGGAACACGCCGTGGTCCTCGATCCGGTACGCCAGGAAGAATTCACCGCCAGCCGTGGCCGCGGTGCCGCCCTGAACGGTCGTCGCATCCGTGTCACCAACCGCCGCAGCCTGGAAGGCGCCCTGCTGGGCACCGGCTTTCCCTTCCGTGCCAATGACGTCGACCACCTGGACAACTACCTGGGCATGTTCCGCAGCCTGATCGGCCAGACCGCGGGCATCCGCCGCGCCGGTTCCGCCGCGCTGGACCTGGCCTATGTCGCCGCCGGTCGTTTCGATGCGTTCTGGGAAATGGGCCTGTCGGAGTGGGACATGGCTGCGGGCGCCCTGCTGGTGCAGGAAGCCGGTGGCTTGATCGGCGACTTCAACGGTGGCCACGACTTCCTTGAGAAGGGTCACATCGTCGCCGGCAATCCCAAGTGCTTCCGTGGCCTGCTGACCCAGATCCAGCCGCACCTGCCGGCGTCGCTCAAGCGCTGAGCAGGTACCGGTCATGAAAAAGCCCCTGTCGGCGATGCTGACAGGGGCTTTTTCATGACTGCCGCAGAGAGGCTCCGCGGCAGGCTGGCCAGGGTTACTTGACCACTTTCAGACTCGGCCGCGCGGGAGCTGGCTTCGGCGCCTCGGGCTTGCTGCCGCCGTTGTCGGGACCCTGGTCATCCGGAGGGCTAGGCTCGCTGTCGAAGACCATGCCCTGGCCATTCTCCCGGGCGTAGATGGCCAGAATGGCACCGATCGGAACGTAAAGATTGTAGGCCACACCGCCGAAGCGGCCGTTGAAGCTCACGGCTTCGTTATCCATGTGCAGGTCACGCACGGCACTGGGCGAAGCGTTCAGCACGATCTGGCCGTCGTTGGCATAGCCCGGCGGCACGCGCACCTCGGCGTAGTCGGCGTTGACCAGCAGGTGAGGCGTGCAGTCGTTGTCCACGATCCACTCATAGAGCGCGCGGACCAGGTAGGGGCGACTGGAATTCATGGGGTTCTCCTCTAGCGCATCTCACGCTCGGTGACCGAAAGACTGGATCGGAAACTGTCGCGCGCGAACATACGATCCATGTAGTCCTGCAGCGGCTTTGCCGCTCGGGGCAATTCGATGCCCAGGCGCGGCAGTCGCCACAGGATGGGGAGCAGGCAACAGTCCACCAGGGAAAAGTCGTCGCTCAGAAAAAAGGGTTTTTCCGCGAAGATCGGCGCCACGCCGGTCAGGCTTTCCCGCAGTTCCTTGCGCGCGACAGCGAGATCGGCGCCCGGCGCAGCCTGCAGGATAGCGTCCACCAGGGTGCACCAGTCGCGCCCGATGCGGTGCATCAGCAGCCGCGACTGACCGCGGGTGACCGGATAGGCCGGCAGCAGCGGCGGATGCGGATAGCGTTCTTCGAGGTACTCCATGAGCACCTCGGTACCGTAGAGCACCAGGTCGCGATCCATTAGCGTCGGCACCGTGCCATAGGGATTGTGCTCCGCCAGCTGCCGGGGACACTCGCCGCGACGCACGGCGATGAACTCGCACTCGACGTTCTTTTCCGCCAGGATCAGACGGATCCGGTGGCTGTAGTGATCCTCGGGATCATGGAAACAGGTCAGGCGGGTTATGGCGCCCATGGGTCCCTCCCCCGTCAGGGGCGAAGCTGCAAAGGGGGGATTATCTCGCACCTTGCCGCCTGCCACCTAGTCTCATCGCTCACTGTCGGGCAATCGCCGCCAGAATTCGCGCTTGAGCCAGAAGGCCAGGACGGCGAACAGCAGCAGATAACCCAGCACCCAGGGCGCGAGACGCCAGGCCAGGCTGCGCTCGGGCGCCGCCGAATAGCTCAGGTAGGCGACCAGGTCCTCGACGGTGCGGGCGAACTGCTCGGGCGTCTGGGCGCCGCTGCCCGGCTCGAGGCGCAGCACGCAGCGTCCTTCGCTGCAGTCGCGCAGCTGACGCCCGCGCAGGGCGGCCAGGACGTCCGGCATGCGGGTGCCGGGCGCCGTGAGGTTATCGACGCCGAGCGGACGTCCGGGCGCCACATAGAATTCCTGCAGGAAGGCACGCAACCAGGCATCGCCACGCACGGCGGCGATGAGGGTGAGATCCGGCGGCACGCTGCCAAAGGCGCGGCGGGCGTCCTCGGGCTTGAGCAGGCCGAGCATGGGCGCGCTGGCGGTACGCCCGGGCGCCCAGCTGGCGAGATCGAGGTGGAGATCGGCGGCGACGCGGTCGAAGCGCTGGTACTCCTGGCCGTGGCAGGCCAGGCAGTAGCGACCGAAGGTGATGGCCCCCGCCCGGGGATCGCCTTCGGCGCCGAGGGCCAGACCGCTGCAAAGCAGCAGCAGACCCAGCAGCAGGCCACGCATCATGACCTGAACTCCGGCGGCGTTCGCGGACGACCCAGGCGGCTGTACCAGGGCATGCCCAGCAGACTGGCGAAATAGAGCACGGCAGCCAGACGCGCCAGCAGCAGGCGCTCGTCGGTGAGAGCTGCCACGCCCAGCACCCCCAGAGTGGCAAAGGCCAGGCACGCCACATACAGCCCCAGCCGCGCCGGCCAGGCCTTGTGGCGTACCGAGCGGACCGCGCTGCGATCCAGCCAGGGCAGCACGAACAGCAGGGCGATGGCCAAGGCGGCCAGACCAAGGCCGCCGGCTTTGCTCGGTACCGCCCGCAACAGCGCATAGAAGGCGGCCAGGTACCAGGGCGGGGCGATGTGCGCGGGCGTCACCAGCGGATCGGCGGGTTGCTGATTGGCCGGCTCCAGCACCAGCCCGCCCAGGTCCGGCGCCAGGAGCACCACGCCCAGGAACACCAGCAGGAAGACCGCCAGGCCGCAGAGGTCCTTGAGGGTCAGGTAGGGGTGGAAAGGCACCCCTGCCGCGTCACGCAGGTCGCGATTATCGCCCTCGGGATTGTTCGATCCGGTCTGGCGCAGGGCGACGATGTGCAGCGTCACCAGCATGACAATCAGCAGCGGCAGCCCTACCACATGCAGGGCCTGGAAGCGGCGCAGGGTGGCATCGGACAGCACCACCCCGCCCCGCAGCAGATCGGCCAGGGGCGGGCCAACCACCGGCAGCGCCTCGACCGCGCTGAGGGACACCTGGGCGCCCCAGTAGGAGAGCTGCCCCCAGGGCAGCAGATAGCCGAAGAAGGCCTGGGCCAGCAGCAGTACATAGAGCAGCACGCCAAAGGTCCAGACCAGTTCGCGCGGCGCGCGATAGGAGCCATAGAGCAGGCCCCGCAGCATGTGCAGATAGAGGCAGACGAACAGCGCCGAGGCACCCACCGCATGCAGATAGCGGATCAGCCAGCCGAAGGGCACCTCGCGCATGAACAGCTGGACCGAGGCGAAGGCGCCCTTCACCGTCGGCTCGTAGCCGAACAGCAGCCAGAGCCCCGTCAGCACCTGCAGCGCCAGAATGAAGACCAGCAGCGAACCGAACAGATAGAAGACGTTGAGGTTGCGGGGTACCCGGTATTCGCTGATATGGCGTCGCCAGAAGGCTCCGATCGGCAGCCGTCGCTCCAGCCACCCGGGCTCGTCGTCGCTCATGTCGCCCCCTCCCCATCGCTGCCGATCACCAGCAGGTTGTCGCCCCGGAAATGATAGGGCGGCACGGCGAGATTCAAGGGCGCGGGCTGGTCACGAAAGACCCGGCCAGCGAGATCGAAGTGGGAGCCATGGCAGGGGCACAGATACCCCCCCTCCCGGTCCGTCCCGGACGGCGCCAGGGAGGGAATGCAGCCGAGGTGGGTGCAGATGGCGGTGACGACGAAAATGTCCGGCCGCCGCGATCTCAGGCGCGGATCGACGTAGGGTGGCTGGCTGGATTCCCGGGAATCCGGGTCGGCCAGCCCTGCCTGGTCCGCCAGGAGCCGGGCCTGGTCCGCGGCGCTGCGACGCAGGACGCAGACCGGCTGGCCGCGCCACTGCAGCGTGAGCTGTTCGCCTTCGCGCAACGCTTTGAGATCCACCTCGACCGGCGCCGCCGCCACCTCCGCCGAACGACTGGGCCGCAGGGCGCAGACGAAGGGCACACTGCCCGCCACCAGTCCCAGGCCGCCCACGGCAGAGGTGGTGGCGATCAGCAGACGGCGGCGTTGGGCATCGGGCGAGTCATCGGTCACGTCAGGCTTCCCGGCTCCATGTCCAGCGTCACCCCGAAGCGCTCCCACACCGAGACGCGAATGCGCTCCGCCAGGGTCAGGACATCACGGCTGCGGGCGCCGCCGAAGTTGACCAGCACCAGCGCCTGGGCGGCATGCACCCCCACTGGGCCCTCGCGATGCCCTCGCCAGCCAGCCTGGTCGATCAGCCAGCCGGCGGCCAGCTTGACCGTGCCGTCGGCCTGGGGATAGGTCGGCAGGGACGGATAGCGTTGCTGCAGCGCGGCAGCTTCGGCGGCCGTCACCACGGGATTCTTGAAAAAGCTGCCGGCATTGCCCAGCACCGCGGGGTCGGGCAACTTGCTCTGGCGGATGCTGCAGATGGCTGCACTCACGGTCTCAGGCGTCGGCTGCGTGACGCCAGCCTCGGCCAGGGCCTGGCGCACCGGACCATAGTCGAGCACCAGCCGCAGCTGGCGACTGAGATGGAAGCGCACCCGCAGGACGATCCAGCGGCCGGCCTCGGCCTTGAAGCGGCTTTCGCGATAGGCGAAGGCGCAGTCGTCCGCGGTCAGGTCGTGAAGTTCGCCACTGTGGCGATCGAGCGCCGTCACCCCGGCGCATCTGTCCTTGAGCTCGACGCCATAGGCGCCGATGTTCTGGATCGGTGAGGCACCGACGGTACCCGGGATCAGGCTGAGATTTTCCAGGCCGTACCAGCCGTTGGCCAGGGTGGCCATGACGAAGGGATGCCAGGGCTCACCGGCTTCGGCTTCCACCAGCAGGGCATCGCCCTCCTCCGCCAGCAGGCGAATACCGCGGGACGTCAGCCGCAGCACCAGACCCTCGACCCGTTCGGGCAGGACCAGATTGCTGCCACCGCCCAGCACCCGTAGCGGCGCGCCAAGCTGCTGCGCCAAGGCCAGGGCCTCGTGGACCTCGGCATCGCTCGCGGCTTCCAGATAGCGATCGGCTTCCGCCACCAGGCCGAAGGTGTTGAGCCCCTGCAAGGGGACCTGCTGTTGCACCTCAGCGACCATGACGGGCAGCCACCTCGGCGACCAGGCCATCGCAGGCACTTTCCAGCAGGTCCAGGACGCGCTCGAAGCCGGCCGCGCCGCCGTAGTAGGGATCCGGCACCTCATCCACCGCCAATCCCTGACGCGCCAGGAACAGCTCGGGTACCGCACCCTGGTCGGGGCGCAGCTGTTCCAGCCAGGCGAGATTGTCCTGGTCCATGGCCAGGATCAGGTCGAAGCGCTGGAAATCGTCCGTGGTTACCTGGCGCGCGCGCAGGCCGCTGATGTCATAGCCGCGCCCCGCAGCGGCCTGGATGGCGCGGGAATCCGGGGCCTTGCCGACATGCCAGTCACCGGTACCGGCCGAGTCCAGCGTCACCGCCTCGGCCAGGCCCGCGGCGTCCAGTTTGGTCCTCAGGATGCCCTCAGCCGTGGGTGAGCGACAGATGTTGCCCATGCAGACGAACAGGATACGCAGGGTCATCTAGGCTCCCAGCAGGCGCCTTACGCGCTCGAGGTCTTCAGCGGTATCCACGCCCGCCTGGGGCGCTTCCAGGGCATCGGCGACATGGATGCGCACGCCGTGCCAGAGGGCACGCAGCTGCTCCAGGGCTTCGGTCTCTTCCAGGGCGCAGGGACCCCAGCTGACGAAGTCGGCGAGAAAGCCGGCGCGATAGGCATAGATGCCGATATGACGGCGATAGGGAAAACCCTGGGGCATCTGCGAACGATCACCGGCGAAGGCATTGCGGGCCCAGGGCAGCGGCGCCCGGCTAAAGGTCAGCGCCAGGCCGTTCACGTCGGTGGCCACCTTGACCACGTTGGGATTGAACAGGCTGTCGACCTCCTGGATCGGCTCGGCCAGGGTAGCCACGCCGGCCTCGGGATGGGCGGCGAGATTGGTGGCCACCTGATCGATCACCGCGGGCGGAATCAGCGGCTCATCGCCCTGGACATTGACCACCAGCGCATCGTCGGCCAGGCCGAGCAGCTCGGCCACCTCGGCCAGGCGATCGGTACCGGAGGCGTGGTCGGCCCGGGTCAGCAGCACCCGGGCACCAAAGCCTTCGCAGGCGCGCAGGATGTCGTCGTGGTCGGTCGCCACCACCACCTGCTCGGCGCCACTGCGCCGGGCCTGTTCCCAGACGTGCTGGATCATCGGCTTGCCGGCGATGTCGAGCAGCGGCTTGTTGGGCAGCCGCGTGCTGGCAAGGCGCGCCGGGATGACGACGGTGAAGGCGGTGCTCATTTATCCAGGCGCTCGTCCGTGGTGATGACGCGTGCCTCGCTTTCCAGCATCACCGGGATGCCGTCGCGAATCGGGAAGGCCAGGCCCGCGGCCTTGCTGATGAGCTCGGTCTTGTCGTCGCTCAAGATCAGCGGGCTCTTGGTCAGGGGGCAGGCGAGGATGTCCAGCAGCTTGAGATCCATGGGCGATTGTTCCGTCAGTGAGAGTGTTCGGGCAGGAGTCGAGCGAGACGCCCATCCAGCCAGGCGACGAAAGCGGCCGAGGGCTGGGCGTCCACCGCCAGGTACCACCAGTCGGCGGCGGCGAAGGGCCGACACTTGACCGCGTCCTTCTCGGTCATCACCAGCGGCAGCTCGGGCGTGAAGGCCAGGTCCGCAGCGCTGTAGCTGGCGTGATCGGCGAAGGCATGGGGCAACGGCTGCCAGTGTAGTCCTTCGAGGGTAGCGAAGAAACGTCCGGGGTTGCCGATGCCGGCCAGGGCATGCAGGCGCTGCCCTGGCGGAAAGAAGTCCAGCGGCCGGGTCTCGCCGCTACGCAGATTGACCAGGGCGCTGGGCTGCAGGGTCAGGCCGAAGCCGGCGGCAGGATCGGTCGCGGCGCCGTTGTGGATCACGGCATCCACCTCGGCCAGACGCTCCAGGGGTTCGCGCAAGGGGCCGGCCGGCAGGCAGCGCCCGTTGCCGAAGCCCCGCGCCGCATCGACCATGACCAGTTCCAGATCCCGGGCCAGGCGATAGTGCTGCAGACCGTCGTCGCTGAGGATGACATCGAGCGCTTCCTCAGCGAGCAATCGCTCGACCGCGCGACCGCGGTCGGGATCCGTCACCAGCGGCACCCCGGTGCGCTGCACGATGAGCAGTGGCTCGTCGCCGGCGATGGCGGCGGTGTCGGTGATCCGTACCCGCCAGGGCAGACTCGGCGGCGTGGCGCCATAGCCCCGGCTGACCACCCCGACCCTCAGACCGCGGGCGCGCAGATGGTCGATCAGCCAGAGGATCATGGGCGTCTTGCCGGTCCCGCCAACGGTGAGATTGCCGACCACGATGACCGGGACGGGCGCCCGATGGATGCTACCCTGCCCCGCCAGGAAGCGCTGGCGCTTGCGCTGGGCGACTTGCCGATAGAGGGCTTCGAGCGGCGTCAGCAGCCCCAGGGCCGGATGCCCTGCATACCAGGCACGAACCAGACGTTCGCCCAGGCTCACGGGCGTTTCGCCTGGGCCTCGAGGGTGGTGATGCGCAGCTGGCTGAAGCCCAGCTTGCCGGCGGCATCCATGGCCATGACCACCGCCTGGTGGGTGGCGCGGCCATCGGCGGTGATCACCAGCGGCAGGCTGTTGTCGCCACCGGATTCACGCTGCAGTGCGGTGGTCAGGCCGGTCAGGTCATTGCGGGCCAGGGTCTGGCCATTCAGTGCCATCTGGCCTTCGGCGGTGATGCTGATTTCCAGGGTCTTGCCCTGGTTGGCGGCCGCCGCGGCGCTGTCGGCCTCGGGCAGTTCGATCTTCAGCTGGCTGGGCTTGTTGAAGGTCGCGGTCACCACGAAGAACAACAGCAGGACGAAGATGACGTCGATGAAGGAGGCCAGGTTGATATAGACCTCTTCGCGAGCGGCGCCTCCGGCGCGGCGACGGAATTTCACGCCGGGGCTCCTTCGCGCACGTCCACCTCGCGATCGCCATGGAGGATGTCCACCAGCTTGACCGCTTCCTGTTCCATGCCCACCACCAGCTCGTCGACGCGACGCAGCAGATAGCGATGGAAGAACACCGCGGGAATCGCCACCAGCAGACCGGTGGCGGTGGTGACCAGCGCCTTGGAGATACCGCCGGCGAGAATGGGCGCATTGGCCATGCCGTCGTTCATGAAGGCACTGAAGATGTCGATCATGCCGAATACCGTGCCCAGCAGCCCCATCAGCGGCGCCAGCGCGGCGATGCTGCCGAGGGTATTGAGATAGCGCTCGAGGTCATGCACCACACGACTGCCAGCTTCCTCGATGGCTTCCTTCATGATGTCGCGACCATGGCGGGAATTGGTCAGGCCCGCAGCGAGGATGTCGCCCAGGGGCGATCCGGCGCGCAGTTCGCGCAGCCGTTCGGCGTTGAGCTGCTTGTCCTGGATCCAGCGCCAGACCTGGGCGAGCAGTGTGGGTGGTGCGACCCGGCTGCGCCTGAGGGTCCAGAGCCGCTCGGCGATGATGGCCGTGGCCAGGATGGAACTGAGGATGATCGGCAGCATCATCCAGCCGCCAGCTTTGACCATTTCGAACACGAGACCGTTACCCCTGCCGCAAAATGCGGCCACTCTAGCACGAACGCCTTAGGGTGTCGGCGGGGGGATCCGCCACCAGTGACGCTCCAGGCGCTGACCGTGCGGCGCCTCCCAGCGCCCAAGCGTCCAGCTCAGGGCACCCAGCTCGGCCGTGTCATAGGGAATCACGCCACGTTCGCGATAGCGCTGCATCACCTGCGGATGCGGATGGCCATAGCGATTGTTCAGCCCGCGGGAGATCAGCACACCGCGCGGCTGGACGGCATCGATGAAGGCGGCGCTGGAACCGCTACGACTGCCATGGTGCGGGGCGACGAGCCATTCCGCCGCCAAAGGCACGCCACTGGCTACCAGCTCGCCTTCGCGGCGGGCATCGATGTCGCCGGTCAACAGCAGGCGCTCGCCCCTGGCCTCGACGCTGAGTACACAGGAGGAAGCGTTGGAATCCGCATCAGGATGCCACCAGGTGGTGAAGGCGACCTCGTTCCATTGCCAATGGGCACCGTCTGCGCAGTCCTGGGCATGCAATTCCGGTTTCAGCCTACCTGCCTCACCGCTGAGCACCCGGCCTGCTGGCAGGCCCCGGGCCACGGCCGGCGCACCGCCAGCGTGATCGGCATCGGCATGGCTGAGCAACATGATATCCAGGGCGCCGATGCCAGCAGCCGTCACGTTGGGCAGGACGACCCGAGCGCCGCTGTCATAGCGGCCCTGGCGCGGGCCGGCATCGTAGAGCAGCGCATGCTGCCGGGTACGCACCAGCACGGCCAGGCCCTGACCGACGTCCAGCAAGGTGATCCGCGCCAGCCCCTCCGCTGGTACGGGCGCCAGAGGAAACAGCCCGGGCAACATCAGCAGTGCGCCGAAGCCGCGCAGCGGCACACCCGCCGGCAGCAGGGCCAGCAACGCCCCGAGTCCCGCCAGCCACAGCGCCCAGGCCGGCGCGAGTACAGGCTGCCAGGCCGCGGCAAGGTGCGCCAATCCGCTCAATAGCCAGAGCAGTCCCTGCAGCAAGCCACCGGCCAGCAGGAGCGCGGGATCGCCCAGCGGCGACCACAGCAGGGATAGCAGCGTCCCCACCAGCGCCAGCGGCACGACCGCCATGTCCATCAGCGGCACGGCGACGGCGTTGGCCAGGGGACCGCTCAGGCTCAGCGGCAGGCCCAGCGCCAGCAGCAGCGGTGCCAGGCCCAGGGCCATGCACCATTGGGCCCGCCCCAGGGTCACCCAACAGGGCAGCTGTCCCAGACGACCCGCGAAGCTCCACAGCAGCAACAGCACGGCGCCAAAGGACAACCAGAAGCCAGGCAGCAGGCTGACCAGGGGATTGGCCGCCAGGACCAGCACCAGGGCCAGCAGTACGGCATCAGCCAGCCGGACCTGCTGGCGCCCCAGCTGCCAAAGCAAGCCCAGGGTAACCATGACGCAGGCGCGCTGCACCGGCACCTCGAAACCGGCCAGCAGTCCGTAACCTAGCGCGATGGCCACGGTCAGCACGGCGGCGGATAGCCGCCAGGGGAGTCGACTCGGCCAGTAGCCACGGCGCGCCAGGATGACCACCCCGGCATAGACGCCCAAGGCGATCAGGCCGATGTGCTGCCCGGAAATCACCATGAGGTGCACCGTGCCGGTGTCCTGGAACAGCTGCCATTGGCGGTCGCTGATTCCCGAGCCGTCGCCCACCACCAACGCGGCGAGCAATCCGCCCTGCCCGGCCGGATCCCGGGTCTGCAGGTATTGGCGGATACCATCGCGCCAGGTTGCCAGGCCACTGGCGGACTGTAGCCGCTGGCCATCCTTCACGCTACCGGTAGCCCCTATGCCCTGGGCCAGCAGCCAGGCCTCGCGGTCCTGGCCCAGGGCGTTGACCAGACCGGCCGGTCCGCGTAGCTCCGCCGCCAGGCGCCAGCGCTCGCCGGTCAGGGGGCGAGGACCGCCGTGCCAGTTCAGGCGGATGTGCGCGGGCAGTTTGACGTCGCGCCGACTGGTCGCGCCACTGAGCACGAAGCCCACCGAGTCGGCATCCACCGCGGGCAGCCCGCTCACCTGGCCCTCGATCCACAATACCCGCTGCTCCAGAGCCGGATCCAGGCGATCCACCAGGGCCCCGTGCGCAGCGAGCAGCGCCCAGGCCAGGCCGAGCCCGCAGGCGCCGAGCACGAAGAAACGGGTCCCCAGCAGCACGATGGCGACCGTGGCGAGAGCCGCCAGCAGGGGCAGTGACGGCAGCGCGGCAAAGGCGCGCAGGAGCAGCACACCCAAGGCGAAGGCAAGCAGAGCGGCACGCATCAGGACTCCATCCGTGGAGAACCAGTAGGGCTTCAGATGCGCGGATTAGAGCAGTTGGAACGCAGAAGTGCCAGGGCCAGGGGCGTAAGGTCCGCCTGGCCCGGCAGGGATCAGTCGTAGCGCAGGGCTTCGGCCGGCGAGGTGCGCGAGGCGCGCCAGGCGGGATAGAGGGTCGCCAGGAAACTCATGCTCAGGGCCGCCACGGCGATGAGTACCACGTCTTCCACTTCCAGCCGCGAGGGTAGGTTGCTGATGAAGTACATGTCGCCGCCGAACAGCTTGTGGCCGACCAGACGCTCCAGGGCGGCGATCCAGCTGCTGACGTTGAGCGCCGCGATGACGCCCAGCACGCCGCCGATCAGGGTACCGACCAGACCGATCACCGTGCCCTGGACCATGAACACCGCCATGATCTGCCCGGGCGTGGCGCCCAGGGTACGCAGGATGGCGATGTCGGCCTTCTTGTCGGCCACCACCATGATCAGGGTGGCGATGATGTTGAAGGCGGCCACCGCCACGATCAGCAGGAGCAGCAGGCCGATCATGGTCTTTTCCATCTGCATGGCCTGGAACAGGCTGCCCTGGGAAATCGTCCAGTCGCGCGCCTGGTAGCCCTCGCCCAGGGCCTTGGCCACGTCACGGGAGATACGGGGCGCCTGGAAGAGATCGTCCAGCGCCAGGCGGATGCTCTCCACCTGGCCCGGCTTCCAGCCTTTGAGCGGTGCGGCGTCGGCCACGTTGATCAGCGCCAGGGAGGCGTCCAGCTCGGCGCCGACCTTGAAGGTGCCGACCACGGTGAAGCGACGCAGGCGCGGGGTGATGCTGCCGGTAGCGCCGACCTCGGGGATGATCACCGTGACCTGGCTGCCCACTTCCAGCTGGAAGCGCCGGGCGGCGATCTCGCCCAGGACGATGCCGAATTCGCCCGGCTTGAGGGCGTCGAGGCTGCCCTGGGTCATGCGCTCGCCAACGATGGAAACGCGTTTCTCCTGGGCGGGATCGATACCGTCCACCAGCAGCGGTTGCATGCGACCGCGCACCGACAGCATGCCCTGCAACTGGGTGTAGGGCACCGCAGCCAGCACATGGGGTTGCTGCTCGGCCTTGGCCGCCAGCGGGCGCCAGTCGTCCAGCGGCTGGGCACCGCTGATGAAGGCATGGGGCACCATGCCGAGGATGCGGCCACGCATTTCCTCCTGGAAGCCGTTCATCACCGACAGCACCAGGATCATGGCCAGCACGCCCAGGGCCAGGCCGAACATGGAGACCAGCGAGAAGAAGGAGATGAACGACTTGCGCCGCTTGGCGCGGGTGTATCTCAGGCCGATGAACAGGGAGAGCGGTCTGAACATAACGACCTCAGACCTGCCGGGCCGGCGTGGCGTCGACCAGATGGCCTTCGTCCAGGCGCAGCATCCGGTCCATCTGGCCGGCCAGCACCTGGTCGTGGGTCACCACCAGGAAGGCCGTGCGCAGCGAGGTGGACAGTTCCAGCATCAGGTCCTGGATACCGTGGGCGGTGTGCTGGTCGAGGTTGCCGGTGGGCTCGTCGAGCAAGACCAGCTTGGGCTGGTTGACCAGGGCCCGGGCGATGGCCACGCGCTGGCGCTCGCCGCCGGACAACTCGGCCGGCTTGTGCCCCAGGCGATGGCCGAGGCCGACCCGTTCCAGCAACTTGGCCGCGCGCTCACGGGCTTCGTCAATGGAGGCCTTGCCGATCAGCAAGGGCATGCAGACGTTTTCCAGGGCACTGAATTCGGGCAGCAGGTGGTGGAACTGGTAGACGAAGCCCATGGCGCGATTGCGTAGCAGACCGCGGGCCTTCTCGTTGAGCGCCGACAGCTCTTCGCCGTCGAGCCAGACGCTGCCACTGCTGGGGGTATCGAGGCCACCGAGCAGGTTCAGCAGGGTGGTCTTGCCCGATCCCGAGCTGCCGACGATGGAGACGCGCTCGCCCGGTTGCAGGGTCAGCTGGACGTTGCTCAGCACCTCGACGGTCTGGGGGCCTTCCTCGTAGCGCTTGCCCAGGTCCTGGCAACGCAAAACGGCTCGATCATTCATAACGCAGGGCCTCGGCGGGTTGGGTACGGGCGGCGCTCCAGGAGGGATAGAGCGTGGCCAGGAAGCTCAGGGCAAAGGACGCGCCGCAGATCAGCAGGACGTCGTGCAGCTGGAGCTGGGCCGGCAGGTAGTCGATGAAATACACCTCGGCGTTGAGGAACTGATGGCCGGTGACCTGCTGCACCCAGGCCAGCGCCGCACTGACGTTGAGCGCGGCCAGCACCCCCAGCAGGCAACCGATGGCGGTGCCGATGATGCCGATGAAGGTTCCCTGGACCATGAACACCGCCATGATCTGCCGGGGCGTGGCGCCCAGGGTACGCAGGATGGCGATGTCGGATTTCTTGTCGGTCACCACCATCACCAGGGTGGAAACGATGTTGAAGGCGGCCACGGCCACGATCAGCAGGAGCAACAGGCCGATCATGGTCTTTTCCATGCCGATGGCCTGGTAGAGGTTGCCATGGGTGCGGGTCCAGTCGCGGGCGTACCAATCGTTGCCGGGCAACTGGCGGGCGATGTTCCAGGACACGTCCGGCGCCTGGAACAGGTCATGCAGCTTGAGCCGCACACCCTGAACCGCATTCGCCGGCCAGCGTTGCAGCCGTGCGGCATCCTCGATGTCGATCAGGCCCACCGAGCCGTCCAGCTCGCCAGCGCCGACACTGAAGATGCCCACCACGGTGAATCTCTTCATGCGCGGAAACATGCCGGCGGGGGTCACGGCCACTTCCGGAGCGATATAGGTGAGCTTGTCGCCAACCTTGACGCCCAGTTTCTCGGCGGCCAGGGAGCCGATGATGATGCCGAACTCGCCTGGCCTGAGGTCGTCGAGCCTACCCTCGCGCATGAAGCTGGCGATGATCGAGACCTTGGACTCCTCGGCCGGATCTATGGCGTTGAGCAAAACGGTCTGCACCGCCTTGTCGTGGGCCAGCATGCCCTGCAACTGGGTGAAGGGCGCCACCGCCGCCACCTGACTGTTTTGCAGTGCCAGCTCGCGCACGCTGCGCCAGTCGGTAACCGGCTGATAGGACTCCACCGTCGCATGGGGAATCATGCCGAGGACGCGATCGCGCATCTCGCGGTCGAAGCCGTTCATGACCGACAGCACCACGATCATGACGACGACGCCGAGGGCCAGGCCGATCATGGAGGTGAGCGAGATGAAGGAGACGAAATGATTGCGGCGCTTGGCGCGGACATAGCGCAGGCCAAGGTAGATCGGCAGGGGTCTGAACATAGGCTCGCTTGCACGGCGGAAAGACGTAGGCGCCCTGCGGGTTGGACGGCGACACCGTGCCGGCTCGCCGGCTACACTCGGGGCCATCACCCACGGAGCGGCCCAACATGACCACCCCAGACGCGCGTGAACGGCGGGAATACTATCGCATCACCGACCGTATCGCACTGCAAATCAGCCCTGCAGACGGGGCCCCAGGCGAGACCGCGCCGCTGTTCGCACTCCTGAGCGAACTGCATCAGCTGGAATTCGAATTCCGTCACCTGCTGCGCAATCTGGACGAGCGCGACCGCGCCGTCACCGCCTGCCTGCGCCTGGTGAACAAGCGCCTCGACCTGCTCGGCCAGGCCTTCACCTGGAATCTGCTGCACGACAGCGGTGCCACCCGTGACGTGGTGCTCTCCGAAGGTGGCCTGGCCTTCGTCGACGCCGAGCCCTATGCCCTGGGCACGCGACTCGACCTGCGCATGGCGCTGCCACCCCAGGGCCTGGGCCTGCAGGTGCTGGCCGAGGTGACCAGTTGCCAGGCCGTCAGTGGCGGTTACGAGATCGGCACCAGCTTCATCGACCTCGAAGATGCCCAGCGTCAGCTGCTGGCCCGTCATGTCCTGCGCCAGCAGGCCCGGGTGCGCCGCGCTGATCGCGGAGACGAGGCGTGAAACGCCCCTGGCTGGCCGTCCTGCTGCTCGGCATCGCCCTCCCCGGCTGGGCCGATACCTTGCAGATCCCGCTGGGTCGGCAGGGCGATGCCAGCACGCCGCTGCCCCAGCGGGGCGACAGCCGTACCCAGGTACTGGAGCACTTCGGCCTGCCCGATCAGGAGCATCCCCCTGTCGGCCGCCCAGCCATCCGCCGCTGGGACTATCGGGATTTCAGCGTCTATTTTGAAAACGATCGGGTTCTGGATGCGGTCCGCGAACCCCGCCGCCCGACTCCCTCACCCTAGCGCCAAGGAGCCCTCATGACTCTTATTTACGGACACCGCGGCGCCCGCGGCGAAGCCCCGGAAAACACCCTGGCCGGTTTCGAGCTGTGCCTGGAGCTGGGCGTCCAGCGCTGCGAGCTGGACCTGCACCTCTCCCGTGATGGCGAGCTGGTGGTGATCCACGACCCGACCCTGAAGCGCACCACCGGGCGCGGCGGCAAGGTCAGCGAAAAGGCCGTCGCCGATCTGCTCGCCCTGGATGCCCGCCAGGGTGGACCGGCCTGGCCACGCCCCTGCCCCATTCCGACCCTGCGGCAGCTGTTCGAGAAGTGCCGCTTCGAACACTGGCAACTGGAAGTGAAGAGCGCTTCGCGGGTGCGAGCGGCGCAGACCGTCAAGGCCATCGCCCAGCTGGTCGAGGAATTCGGCCTGCAGGACAGGATCACCGTCACCAGTGCCTCGCGCGAGGTCCTGCGCGCCCTGCAACGCGACACGCCCCACCTGGCGCGTGGACTGGTCGCCGAATATGCCTGGCTGGATCCGCTGAAGGTGGCGGCCCACTACGACTGCCATCTGCTGGCGCTGAACTGGACGCTGTGTACGCCGGAACGGCTGCTCAAGGCCCAACGCCAGGGTCTGCACGTCTCGGTCTGGACGGTGAACGATGCCAGCCTGCTGCGTCGCCTGGCCGATTTCGGCGCGGACAGCGTCATCACCGACTTCCCGAGCCTGGCGCGGCGCACCTTGGGGTAGTAGGCCCGTCCTCCAAAAGACATCGCGGCCATGGGCCGCTCCTACAGGCACGGACGTCACCGTAGGAGCGGCCGCATCGGCGGACCACCATGGCCGCGATGCGAACCGATTCAGCGTCGTAGGTTGGGCTGAGACAGCTTCATCGTCGAAGCCCAACAGCCCAGGTTGAACCTAAGCATTGTTGGGCTTCGCTGCGCTTAGCCCAACCTACGGGTGCTGCTTGGCGTAGTAGGTTGGGTTGAGACAGCTCTATCGTCGAAGCCCAACAGCCCAAGTTGAGCCTAGGCATTGCTGGGCTTCGCTACGCTCAACCCAACCTGCGGGTTATCGCGAAGAGAACCGGCCCGCTCAGAACAACCGATTCAAGCCATCGAACGCCGCCACCCGGTAGGCCTCGGCCATGGTCGGGTAGTTGAAGGTGGTGTTGACGAAGTAGCGGATGCTGTTCGCCTCGCCTTCCTGGTTCATGATCGCCTGGCCGATGTGCAGGATCTCCGACGCCTGGTCGCCAAAGCAGTGCACACCCAGCACCTGCAGGGTCTCGCGGTGGAAGAGAATCTTCAGCATGCCCACGGGTTCGCCGGAGATCTGCGCCCGCGCCATGCTCTTGAAGAAGGCCTTGCCGACCTCGTAGGGCACCTTTTCCTGGGTCAGTTCGCGCTCGGTCTTACCCAGTGAGCTGATCTCGGGAATGGTGTAGATGCCGGTGGGGATGTCGTTGACCACCCGCCCGTTGTTGTCGTGCAGGATGTTGTCCGACGCCGAGCGGCCCTGGTCGTAAGCGGCACTGGCCAGGCTCGGCCAGCCGATGACATCGCCTGCGGCATAGATGTTGGCGACCGAGGTCCGGTAGTTTTCGTCCACGGTGACCTGGCCACGGCTGTTCACCGAGATGCCGACGTTCTGCAGCCCGAGCTGGTCGGTGTTGCCGGTCCGGCCATTGCACCACAGCAAGGCATCGGCGCGCAGCTTCTTGCCAGACTTCAGGTGCAGGATGACGCCGTTCTCCTGGCCCTCGATGCGCTCGTATTCCTCGTTGTGACGGATGAGCACATTGTTGTTCTGCAGGTGGTAACTCAGGGCGTCGGAGATCTCGTCATCGAGGAAGCTGAGCAACTGATCACGGTTGTCGATCAGGTCCACCAGCACGCCGAGGCCGCTGAAGATGGAGGCGTATTCGCTGCCGATGACACCAGCTCCGTAGATGATCAGCCGGCGCGGGGTGTGGGTCAGCGACAGGATGGTGTCGCTGTCGTAGATGCGCGGATGGCTGAAGTCGACATCCACCGGACGGTAGGGACGCGAACCGGTGGCGATGACGACCTGCTTGGCCACCAAGCGCTCGAGGTCGCCGCGCTGGTTGACGATCTCGATGGTGTTCTCGTCGGCGAAGCTGGCGGTCCCGAAGAACAGGTCGACCCGGTTGCGTGCGTAGTAGCCGGTACGGGAGGACACCTGGCGGGCAATCACCCGCTCGGCACTGCGCAGGACATCGGGAAAGGAGAACCAGCGCGGCTCGCCGATGGAGCGGAACATCTCGTTGGTGTTGAACTGGATGATCTGCTTGACCGAATGGCGCAGCGCCTTGGAGGGAATGGTGCCCAGGTGGGTGCAGTTGCCGCCGACCACCTGGCGATTGTCCACCACCGCCACGCGGCGGCTGTTCTTGGCGGCGTTCATCGCCGCGCCCTCGCCTGCCGGTCCCGAACCCAGTACCACCACGTCGTAGCTATAGACCGCCATGCTTTCTCCTCAGAAGGTTAGCCGTCCGCAGGCGACGGCTGGAGCCGGACCGCCTCGTGAGAGGTCGCGTCCGGCGTGAGATCGCCCCAGGGGGCTGCGACCTCTTGTCACGGGCCGCTATTGTGGCGCAAAACCCGACCAAAACGAAAACGGGAGCCATCTGGGCTCCCGTTTTTTCTTGCAAGTCAGCCTTGCCTAGAACGCAAGACTCAGGCCGGGAAGGCCGGCGGATTGACGCCCGCCATCTCTTCCAGCACCCGCACGACCTGGCAGCTGTAGCCGAACTCGTTGTCGTACCAGACATAGAGCACGACGCGGTTGTCGCTGACGATGGTGGCACCGGCATCGACCACGCCCGCATGGCGGGAGCCAACGAAGTCGCTGGATACCACTTCCGGCGAGTTCACGAAGTCGATCTGCTTGTGCAGCGGCGAGTGCAGCGCCATTTCACGCAGGTACTCGTTGATCTCGTCCTTGCTGGTGCCGTTCTCCAGGTTCAGGTTGAGGATCGCCATGGAGACGTTGGGCGTCGGCACGCGGATGGCGTTGCCAGTCAGCTTGCCAGCCAGTTCCGGCAGTGCCTTGGCCACGGCCTTGGCGGCGCCGGTCTCGGTGATCACCATGTTCAGCGCAGCGCTGCGGCCACGGCGATCGCCCTTGTGGAAGTTGTCGATCAGGTTCTGGTCGTTGGTGTACGAGTGCACGGTCTCGACGTGACCGTTGACGATGCCGTACTTGTCGTTGACCGCCTTCAGGATCGGCACGATGGCGTTGGTAGTACAGGATGCCGCGGTGACGATGGTGTCTTCGGCGGTGATGGTGTCATGGTTGATGCCATGCACGATGTTCTTCAGGCTGCCCTTGCCCGGTGCGGTCAGCACCACGCGGGAGACGCCCTTGCACTTGAGGTGCTGGCCCAGGCCTTCGGCATCGCGCCATCTGCCGGTGTTGTCGACCACGATGGCATCCTGGATGCCGTACGCGGTGTAGTCGACGGTGGTGGGATCGTTGGAGTAGATCACCTTAATCAGGGTGCCGTTGGCACACAGGGTGCTGTTGGCCTCGTCGACGGTGATGGTGCCGTCGAAGGAACCGTGCACGGAATCGCGACGCAGCAGGCTGGCGCGCTTGACCAGGTCGTTGTCGGCGCCCTTGCGCACGACGATGGCGCGCAGACGCAGGCCGTCGCCGCTACCCTGGTGCTCGATGAGGATGCGGGCCAGCAGGCGGCCGATACGACCGAAGCCGTAGAGCACCACGTCCTTGCCTTTGCGCTGCTCGACGCCCTGCTTGCCGACCACGGCGGACAGCTCGCTGCGCAGGAAGTCCTTGAGGTCGCGGCCAGCGCCCTCGGCCTTGAACTTGAGGCTCAGGCGGGCCAGGTCGATGGACGCGGCGCCCAGTTCCAGCTCGCTCAGGGCCTTCACCAGCGGGTAGGTGTCCTGCACGGACAGCTCGACATTGTCGATCTGGCGGGCGAAACGATGGGCCTTGAGAATGGAGATCACCGAACGGTTGACCAAACCGCGACCGTAAATGGAGGTCACAACATTGTTATTACGGTACAGCTGACCAATCAGGGGAATCATGGCCTCGGCGAGCGCTTCGCGATCGATCCATTCTTCAAGGCACTGCTCAGGCTTCTGACTCACGACAAATCCTTCCCTATGTAGGAGCTGAAAAAAGGAACTACATTATGACCGCGCTGCCTGTCCCAGGCAATCGACGCGCGTCGCTGCACTGACAGCGCGAAAGCCCGGTCGTTACAATCCCAACCCTCCCAAAATCCACCGGAGTTCCGCCCGCGTGTCAGTTTTGCGTACCCCGTCAATTCCTGAAACCGCCGGTCGCCAGCAGTGGGGCAACCTGCCCGGCGCCGCGCTAGCCCTCGCCATCGCTGAAGCCGCCAAGGCCGCGACACGCCGCTTCACCCTGCTGATCACCCAGGACAGCCAGACCGCTGATCGCCTGGAGCAGGAACTGCGCTTCTTCGCCCCCGAATTGCCGGTGCTGAATTTCCCCGATTGGGAGACGCTGCCCTACGATGTCTTCTCGCCGCACCAGGACATCATCTCCCAGCGCGTCGCTACCCTTTATCGGCTGCCGGAGCTCTCCCACGGCATTTTGGTAGTCCCTCTGGCGACTGCCCTACACCGCCTGGCACCCACGCGGTTCCTGCTCGGCAGCAGCCTGGTGCTCGACGTCGGCCAGCGGCTGGACGTGGAAGTCACCCGCGCGCGCCTGGAAGCGGCCGGCTATAGATATGTGGATACGGTGTACGAACACGGCGAGTTCGCCGTGCGCGGCGCCCTGATCGATCTCTTTCCCATGGGCAGCAGGCTTCCCTACCGGATCGACCTGTTCGACGACGAGATCGAGACGCTGCGCACCTTCGATCCGGAGACGCAGCGCTCCATCGACAAGGTCGACAGCATCCGCCTCCTGCCGGCACGGGAGTTCCCGCTGCACAAGGAAGCCGTGACCGGCTTTCGCGCGCGCTTCCGCGAACGCTTCGACGTCGACTATCGCCGCTGCCCCATCTATCAGGATCTGGCCAGCGGCATCACTCCGGCGGGTATCGAGTACTACCTGCCGCTGTTCTTCGACGAGACTTCCACCCTCTTCGACTATCTGCCGGCCAACACCCAGGTGTTTTCCCTGCCGGGCATCGAGCAGGCCGCCGAACAGTTCTGGACCGATGTGCGCACCCGTTACGAGGACCGCCGGGTCGATCCGGAGCGACCGCTGCTGCCGCCGGCCGATGTCTTCCTGCCGGTGGAAGACTGCTTCGCCCGTCTGAAGAACTGGCCGCGGGTGGTCATAGGCGCAGATGACCTGGAATCCGGCGTGGGCCGCGAGCGCTTCACGGCGCGAGCGCTGCCGGACCTGGCCATCGATGCCAAGGCCAGCCAGCCCCTGGCGGCGCTGGAGCACTTCATCACCGACTTCCCCGGTCGCGTGTTGTTCACCGCGGAAAGCGCCGGCCGCCGCGAGGTGTTGCTGGACCTCCTGGCCCGGCTGAACCTGCGCCCCGGTCAGGTCGAAGGCTGGGCGGCCTTTCAGGCCAGCGCCGAACGTATCGCCATCGCCCTGGCACCGCTGGACGAAGGCTTGGTCCTGGATGAGGCCGGCGTCGCCCTGATTCCGGAAAACCCCCTGTTCGGCCAGCGCATCATGCAGCGCCGCCGCCGCGAGAAGGGTCGTGACGCCGGCGAGAATGTCATTAAAAACCTCACCGAGCTGCGCGAAGGCGCGCCGGTGGTGCACATTGACCACGGCGTGGGGCGCTACATGGGTTTGATCACCCTGGAGCTGGACGATCAGCCCCAGGAATTCCTGCTGCTCGAATATGCCGACGACGCCAAGCTGTACGTGCCGGTGGCCAACCTGCACCTGATCGCGCGCTACTCGGGCACCGACGACGCCCTGGCGCCCTTGCACAAGCTGGGTTCCGAAACCTGGCAGAAGGCCAAGCGCAAGGCCGCCGAACAGGTACGGGACGTGGCCGCGGAGCTGCTCGACATCTATGCCCGCCGCGCCGCGCGCAAGGGCTATGCCTTCAAGGACCCGGCAGCCGACTACGCCACCTTCTCCGCCGGCTTCCCCTTCGAGGAGACCCCGGACCAGCAGGCCGCCATCGAGGCGGTGCACAAGGACATGCTGGCGGGCACGCCCATGGATCGCCTGGTCTGCGGCGATGTGGGCTTCGGCAAGACCGAAGTGGCCATGCGGGCGGCCTTCATCGCCGTGCATGGCGGGCGCCAGGTGGCGGTGCTGGTCCCCACCACCCTGCTCGCCCAGCAGCACTACAACAGCTTCCGCGACCGCTTCGCCGACTGGCCGGTGCGGGTCGAGGTGATGAGCCGCTTCAAGTCGACCCAGGAGGTCGCCGCCGCCGCGCGCGAGCTGGCCGACGGCAAGATCGACATCATCATCGGTACCCACAAGCTCCTGCAGGGCGATGTGAAGTTCAAGGACCTGGGCCTGGCCATCATCGACGAAGAACACCGCTTCGGAGTGCGACAGAAGGAGCAGCTCAAGTCGCTACGCAGCGAAGTGGACATCCTCACCCTCACCGCCACGCCCATTCCACGCACCCTGAACATGGCCGTGGCGGGCATGCGCGACCTGTCCATCATCGCCACCCCGCCCGCGCGGCGTCTCTCGGTGCGCACCTTCGTCATGGAGGAGCAGAACGCGGTGATCAAGGAAGCCCTGCTGCGCGAACTGCTGCGTGGCGGTCAGGTGTACTTCCTGCACAACGAGGTCAAGACCATCGAGAAGCGTGCCCGCGAACTGGCCGAACTGGTGCCCGAGGCCCGCGTGGGCATCGGCCACGGGCAGATGCGCGAACGCGATCTCGAACAGGTGATGAGCGACTTCTACCACAAGAGATTCAACGTGCTGGTGGCCTCGACCATCATCGAGACCGGCATCGACGTGCCCAACGCCAACACCATCATCATCGAACGCGCCGACAAGTTCGGCCTGGCCCAACTGCACCAGTTGCGTGGCCGGGTCGGCCGCAGCCACCACCAGGCCTACGCCTACCTGCTCACGCCGCCACGCAAGGGCATGACCCCGGACGCCGAGAAGCGCCTGGAGGCCATCGCTGGCGCCCAGGACCTGGGGGCCGGCTTCATCCTGGCGACCCACGACCTGGAGATCCGCGGCGCCGGCGAACTGCTCGGCGAAGGCCAGAGCGGCCAGATCCAGGCAGTGGGTTTCACCCTCTACATGGAAATGCTGGAGCGCGCGGTCAAGGCCATTCGCAAGGGCGAGCAACCCAACCTCGAGAAACCCCTGGGGGGCGGTCCGGACATCAACATGCGGGTCCCCGCCCTGATCCCGGAGGACTACCTGCCCGACGTCCATGCGCGGCTGATCCTCTACAAGCGCATCGCCTCGGCGCCGGACGAAGACGCCCTCAAGGAACTGCAGGTGGAGATGATCGACCGCTTCGGGCTCCTGCCGGAACCGACCAAGAACCTGGTGCGCCTGACGCTGCTCAAGCTACGTGCGGAAGGCCTGGGCATCGTCAAGGTGGATGCGGGGCCCCAGGGCGGACGCCTGGAGTTCGCTGCCGACACCCAGGTGGATCCGCTGGTGCTGGTGAAGATGATCCAGGCGCAGCCGAAGAAGTACCGGCTGGAGGGCGCGACCCTGTTCAAGTTCCAGGTACCGATGGAACGCGCCGAAGAACGCTTCAACGTGCTCGAAGCGCTCTTCGATCGCCTGACGCCGGCCGCCAGCTGACCAACAGGCCGCCTCCGGGACCTCCCGGAAGCGGCCTGGAGCTATCAGCCCGCCAGCACCTCGGCCAGCACCTGGCGAACCTCGTCGATACCGCTGGCCAAGACGGCTTCGATCTCGGCCATGGTGATCTCTCGCTGCACCTTGCCGGCCGCCGGGTTCACCACCAGCGCCAAGCAGGCATAGGGCAAGCCCAGTTCGCGGGCCAGGGCCGCTTCCGGCATGCCGGTCATACCGACGATGTCGCAGCCGTCGCGTTCCAGCCGGACGATCTCCCCTGCCGTTTCCAGGCGTGGCCCCTGGGTCGCGGCATAGACGCCGTGGTCGCTATGCGGCAGTTGCAGCTTGCGCAGTGCACCCAGCAGGCGCTGACGCAAGGGCTCGTCGTAGGGAAAGCTGAAGTCGATGTGGGTGACATGGTCGAGGTCCGCTCCTTCGAAGAAGGTATGGCCACGCCCCCAGGTGTAGTCCACCAGCTGATGGGGCACGCACAGATGGCCGCTGCCCATGGCGGCGTGAATGCCGCCCACGGCATTCACCGCGAGGATGGCGTCGGCACCGGCCTCCTTGAGCGCCCAGAGGTTGGCGCGGTAGTTGACCTGATGCGGCGGAATACGATGGGGATGGCCATGGCGGGCCAGGAACAGCACCGGTCGCCCGGCAAAGCGGCCGCGCTGCACGGGTGCCGAGGGCTCGCCCCAGGGGGTGTCGAACGTCTGGGCCTCGTCCAGCTCCAGGCCGGCGAGCGCGGTGAGGCCGGTGCCTCCGATGATGGCGTAGGTGGTCATGGATACGTCCTCTAGATGAGTTCAGCCTGGCGCAACCGCCGCAGCACGTGGCTCCACTGCGGCTGCTGCCGATAATCGAGATCCACGTGGCGACGGGCTCTCATGCTGGCCAGGCGTGGCGAGGGCGAGACGCCCAGCTGCTGCACGCGGCTCAGGGCCAGTTCGGCCGCGGCGCGATCGTTGCAGACCAGTCCCATGTCGCAACCGGCCTCCAGGGCTGCCGCGACGCGCTGTCCGGCATCGCCAGCGACGTGGGCACCGGCCATCGACAGGTCGTCGCTGAAGATGACGCCCTGGTAGCCCAGCTCACCGCGCAGGATGTCCTGCAGCCAGCGCCGGGAAAAACCGGCCGGCTGGGCATCGACCGCAGGATAGATGACGTGGGCGGGCATGACGCCGTCCAACCTCGGCAGCAGGGCCCGGAACGGCCGCAGGTCGGTGCGCTGCAGGGTGTCTAGGTCACGCTCGTCGGTGGGGATGGCGACGTGGGAATCGGCTTCCGCCCAGCCGTGTCCGGGAAAATGCTTGCCGGTGGCGGCCATGCCGGCCTCACCCATGCCGGCGATGAAGGCGCCGCCCAGTTCGATCACCTGTTCCGCGTTACCAAAGGACCGCGCGCCTATGACCTGGCTGCGTTGGTAGTCGACATCCAGCACCGGAGCGAAGCTGAAGTCCAGGCCCACTGCCAGGACCTCGGTCGCCATCAGCCAGCCACAGAGCCGACTCAATTCGACGCTGTCCGCTCGGCCGCTCAACTGACCCATGGCCGGCAGGCGCACCACGTCGCGGCGCAGGCGCTGCACACGGCCACCTTCCTGGTCCACGGCCAACAGCAGCTCGGGCCGCACCGCGCGAATGGCGCGGCACAGCTCCCGTACCTGGCCGGGCGTTTCGATGTTGCGGGCGAACAGGATCAGTCCGCCCACCTCCGGTTGGCGCAGCAACTGGCGATCCTCGGCGGTAAGCCAGGTGCCAGCGATATCGACCATCAGGGAGCCTTGCATGGGTACCTCGTCCGAATGCTCCGGCGCATGGCGCCGTGAAAGGGACGCAAGCTTACCCCAGGCGCCCTTGGCGCCGCAGCCTAGTAGGTCTCGGCCGTCTCCACCGCGACTGGACGTCGCGGCCGATACTGCGCCTGGGCCAGTTCGGGCTCCTGCATCGCCGTGGGTGCGCGCATGCCGGTGGCCAGGAAGGGCACCATCAGCCGCAGCACCTGGTCGGTGTGGGTATCGACGCCGAAGTCGTTTTCACCAATTGCCCGCAGCGCCTTGATGCCGGACATGCTGAACACCGCCGCGCCCAGCATGAAGTGGGCACGCCAGAACAGCTCCAGCGGCGGAATCTCGGGCACGGCTCTATTCACCAGTAGCAGGAAGCGGCGGAAGGCCCGGCCATAGGTCTGCTCGAGGTATTTGCGCAAATGGCCCTGGCTCTGACTGAACGCCAGGCCCAGCAGGCGCATGAACACCGAGAGGTCGTTGCCGTGCCGAGGCTTGATGGCCAGGGAATGATCCACCAGCAGATTGAGCAACGCCTCCAGGCTCACCTCCTCCCCGTTCTTTGGCTGCCACTGATCCAGATCCCGCTCCAGGTTGAAGCAGAAGGGATCGAGAAAGCGCGAGAACACCGCCTGGATCAGGGCCTTCTTGGAGCCAAAGTGATAGTTGACGGCTGCCAGGTTGACCCCGGCTCGCGTGGTGATGAGTCGCAACGAGGTTTCGGCAAAGCCGCGCTCGGCGAACAGCTGCTCGGCGGCATCCAGAATGCGTTCAACGGTATCCGACTGCGCCATGACCTTCCTCGATAGATGAATTTCCGTTTGAAACATATGTTTCAAACGCTACCGAAGTCAATCGCGGGCTGGTCTGCGAACAGCCATGCGAAGCCCTGGAAGGCACGTCATTCCGTCATTTGAACGCTATTTGCAGCGAATTCGGCCTGTCGTCCGAAGCCAGGGGCAGCGGCCTTGCCTAGCACCCGGAGTTACTGTATATAATCACAGCATCATTAGACGACGCGACGTGCATCATGCTGAAACTGACACCGCGACAAGCCGAGATTCTGGCCTTCATCAAGCGTTGCCTCGAAGCCAATGGCTTTCCGCCTACCCGCGCGGAGATCGCGCAGGAGCTTGGTTTCAAATCGCCGAATGCGGCTGAGGAGCATCTCAAGGCCCTGGCCCGTAAGGGCGCCATCGAGATGACGCCGGGTGCCTCCCGGGGCATCCGCATTCCGGGTCTGGATACGACGCGCAAAGCCGATGAAAGCCTGCCGGTCATCGGTCGGGTGGCTGCCGGCGCGCCCATTCTGGCCGAGCAGAACGTCGAGGAAAACTGTGCCATCAATCCGGCCTTCTTCCAGCCGCGTGCCGACTACCTGCTGAAGGTCAAGGGCATGAGCATGAGAGACGTCGGTATCCTCGATGGCGACCTCCTCGCGGTCCATGTGACCCGTGAGGTGCACAACGGTCAGATCGTCGTGGCTCGGGTGGGCGATGAAGTCACCGTGAAGAGATTCAAGCGCTCGGGCAACCAGGTCACCCTGCTGGCGGAAAATCCCGAGTTCGCCCCTATCGAAGTCGATCTTTCCAGCCAGGAATTCGCCATCGAAGGGTTAAGCGTTGGCGTCATCCGCCGCTAACGTCTAGGGCTGGCCTGCGGGCCAGCCTCTTGTCACCGCCTTTTGCCTTACGCCGAAGTCTTGATCGGGGGTATCTGTTCGCGCTCCGGAAAGCGCTCAAGACCAGGCTGAGCACAGTGACGTCATGTATCCGTGGTACATGACCTCAAGTGGATTTGATCGAGTCGCCTCTAGGAGGTCGCCATGCAATTTCCCCTGATGTTCGATGCACCGCGCTCGTCCGTTCAAGAGCTGGACCTGGCACCTGAGTTCCTGCTGCAGGAACTCACCGCCTTTCTGCCCAAGTCCGGCAAGCCGGCACGGGAGCTGCCAGCCGCTCCGCTGCCGGATACCTTCAGCGAGATGTCCCTGCATGGCAGCCAGGAACAGTGCCTGCAACTGCTGGCCCCCATCCTGCGCCAACTGAGCGACAAGGACGATGCCCGCTGGCTGACCCTGGTCACCCCGCCATCGCTGCTCAGCAATGCCTGGTTGCGCAGCACTCATCTGAATCCGGAACGGGTGCTTCTGCTGCAGACGCCGAGTGCTGCCAAGACGCTGCAACTGGCCTGCGAAGTGCTCCGCAAGGGGCAGAGCCACACGGTGATCAGCTGGCTGCACGACCTGAGCGATGCGGGCAAGCAGCAATTGGCGCGCGCCGCGGCACAGGGCCACAGCCAGAGTCTGAACGTCAGATTCGCGTAGGGAGCAGGCGGCGGGACGGGATGTAGCGGCGGCATTCCAGGGCGGAATGCCGGATCGAGAAAAGAATCAGTGCAGGACGCGCGGTTGATCATCGCGCTGGAGGCTATCGCCTTCGGCCAGTCGACCGGCCATCTGCACACCCAGGTTGAACATGGCCTTGGCCACCTCTATCTGCTGTCCATGCAGGAAATCCTTGGCATCGCTGGAAAACTCCAGGGTAACGAGGGCTTCCTCGTCGTCCGCACGGCGCAACACGATGCGACCATCGGAGAGTTCAACGATTTCCAGGTAGGCAGTAGTCATTCAGTATCTCCACAGCTAAGCGGATAGTGTAACAGCGTGGGGTCTGAGAGGCTGACTTGCCTGAGCCTTTTTCGACGGTCTGCAAGGCCAGCATCCTGGCAGCCTTGGATGAGTTGCTGGTGGAACGGGCCTACCACTCGGTCATGGCACCGCGGAATCTGAGCGCCGTCTGCTTGAGACTTTCGCGCCAGGCTTCCACTTCTTCAAGACCCAGTTCCGGCTCGGCCGGTTCCAGACTGACCGCCTCGATCAGGGCCAGCGTCGGGTCCTGCTTGGGCCGTCGTGGCGCCTGGGGCGGTTGCAGCAGTCGCTGGTATTCGGCGATCAGCCGTGCCAGCCAGGTTTCCGAATTGCCAGCCAACTCGACCAGCTCGCCCATTTCCGGACTGGGCGCCTCGTTCAGGGCTTCGGGTGATAGCAGAACGGCGAGCGACGTGGCCTCCATGGTCGGGTGGCGATAGAAGCCCGCTACCTCCTGACAGAGGCCCAGCAGGGCGCCATGCAGGTGGAACAGACAGGCCTCGCGTTCGGCCATGATGCGGCCCTGGCTTTGCGCGGAAGGCGCCGCCTGAGCTGAGCGCCAGCTTTCCAGGGCCAGACCGGCAAAATAGAGCTTCTGGTTGGTGCGGGTGTAACGCTCGTTAGCCATGCCCTTCTCCTGGAGCCGGCTCACGCCGGCCGCCTGTCTCCTGCCAGAACCCAGGGCTCTAGCGCTTTTCTTCCACCTGCCACTTCTTGCCGTCGTAGAAGGCCTTCCAGCCGGTGGGCTTGCCCTCGACCTCGGTCTGCACGTACTGCTCCTTGGTCTTGCGGCTGAAGCGGATCACCGCCGGGCGACCTTCGGAATCCTTCACCGGAGCACTCAGCAGATAATGGTACTTGGGATCGATCTCGTCGCGATGGGGCAGCAGTTCGCTGACCAACGGCGCACGGGTTTCGCGATTCTTCGGAAAGCCGCTGGCAGCCAGGAACAGCCCCGAAGCGCCGTCACGCAACACATAGGTGTCGTCGACCTTTTCGCAACGCAGCTCCGGCATGGGCACGGCGTCCATTTTCGGTGGTGCGGGCTCGCCATTCTTGAGCAATTTGCGGGTGTTCTTGCAGGCTGGATTGGTACAGCCGAAGAACTTGCCGAAGCGGCCCGTCTTGAGCTGCATCTCGCTGCCGCACTTGTCGCACTCGAGCGATGGACCTTCGTAGCCCTTGATGCGATAGCTGCCTTCTTCGATTTCGTAGCCCGGGCAGTCCGGATTGTTGCCGCAGACGTGCAGCTTGCGATGCTCGTCGATCAGATAGGCGTCCATCGCGGTGCTGCAGATGGGGCAGCGATGCTTGCCGCGCAGAACCAGGGATTCGGACTCGCCCTCGTCGTCGTCGGCGATCTCGTCGCCCGGCACCAGGTTGATGGTGGCCTTGCAGCGTTCCTTGGGCGGCAGGGCGTAGCCGGAGCAGCCCAGGAAGACGCCGGTGGAGGCGGTACGGATCATCATCGGCCGGCCGCAGAGCTGGCAGGGAATGTCCGTCAGGGTCGGCTGATTGGCTCGCATGCCCTTCTCGCCCGCTTCGGCGTATTCCAGCTTCTGCTTGAAATCCCCATAGAATTCGTCGAGCAGATTCTTCCAGTCCCGTTCGCCCTGGGCGACGTTGTCCAGATTGCCTTCCATGTTGGCGGTGAAGCTGAAGTCCATCAAGTTGGCGAAGCTTTCGTTCAACCGGTCGGTGACGATGTCGCCCATCTTCTCGGCATAGAACCGGCGATTGTGCACCGTTACGTAGCCGCGATCCTGGATGGTGGAAATGATGGCGGCATAGGTCGACGGCCGGCCGATACCGCGCTTCTCCAGCTCCTTGACCAGACTGGCTTCGGAGAAGCGGGCCGGCGGCTTGGTGAAGTGCTGGCTGGGATCGAGCTTGACCAGGCCGAGGTCCTCGCCCTGCTTCATCTCGGGCAGGACGTCGTCGTCCCCCGGCTTGCCCTGCTGGGGCAGGACACGGGTGTAGCCGTCGAACTTGAGGATGCGGCCACGGGCACGCAGGTCGAAGTCTCCCGCCGCGGCGGTCACCGTGGTGGACAGGTACTCGGCCGGGGGCATCTGGCAGGCCAGGAACTGGCGCCAGATCAGCTCGTACAGGCGCTCGGCGTCCCGCTCCATGCCCGACAGGCTGTTGGGCTTGACGTTGACGTCGGACGGGCGGATGGCCTCGTGTGCTTCCTGGGCGCCTTCGCGGCTGCCGTAGACGTTGGCCTTTTCCGGCAGGTACTGCTTGCCGAATTCGCTCTCGATATAGCCGCGAGCCATGGCGATGGCATCACCGGACAGGTTGGTCGAGTCGGTACGCATATAGGTGATGTAGCCAGCCTCATAGAGACGCTGGGCCATCATCATGGTCTTCTTCACCCCGAAGCCCAGGCGATTGCTCGCCGCCTGCTGCAGGGTGGAGGTGATGAAGGGCGCCGAGGGCCGGCTGCTGGTCGGCTTGTCTTCACGCTTGGCGATGCGATAGCCGGCCTTCTCCAGCTTGGCCAGCGCGGCCTTGGCCTGGGCCTCGTTCAACGGCTTGAAAGCTTCACCCTTCTCGCGCACCACCTCGAAGCGCACCTGATCCTTTTTCGGGGTGGCGAGGTCGGCGTGGATTTCCCAGTATTCCTCGGGGACGAAGGCGCGGATCTCACGTTCGCGCTCCACGACCAGCTTGACCGCAACGGATTGCACCCGACCAGCGGACAGGCCACGGGCGATCTTCGACCACAGCAGCGGCGAGACCATGTAACCGACCACGCGGTCCAGGAAGCGACGGGCCTGCTGGGCGTTGACGCGGTTGATATCCAGCTCGCCGGGCTGGGAGAAGGCCTCCTGGATGGCCTTCTTGGTAATTTCGTTGAAGACCACGCGCTTGTAGCGCGAGTCATCGCCACCGATGGCTTCCCGCAGGTGCCAGGCAATGGCCTCCCCTTCGCGGTCCAAGTCGGTTGCGAGATAGACGGTGTCGGCGTCCTTGGCCAGACGGCGCAGTTCCTCGATCACCTTTTCCTTGCCAGGCAGGATCTCGTAGTGCGCCTTCCAGCCGTGTTCGGGGTCGACGCCCATGCGGGTGAAGAGCTGGCGCCGGGCCTTTTCCTTGGGTGACAGCGCGGGCGCCTCGGCGGCGGTCTTGCGCGTCTTGGCGGCGGGCTCCTTAGCGGTGCCGGCGCCGCTGGTGGGAAGGTCGCGGATATGGCCGATGCTCGACTTCACCACGTACTGGTTACCCAGATACTTGTTGATGGTCTTGGCCTTGGCCGGGGATTCCACGATGACCAGCGATTTACCCATGGGAGAGTCAGATTCCTGCTTGAAAGCGGTGAGCGAGCGAAAGGCGAGCGCCGGGACGGCGGATGGAGGACCAGAACGACTTCAGTCTGGTGCGCCGGGGGCGGTCGGCCAACGCGGCACCGCTATATATAGTGGCGATGTCGGCAAGGTCAAGGCTGGGGCGTGGTATCCAGACCCAGGGGATCGGCTTCGACGCTGATCAGCGCGAAGCGCGGCACCTGCTCGCCATCCACCTGGACGCTCTCGCGAAACATGCTCAAGGGCCGCGCCCACAGACCGTATTCGCCGTACAGCGCCTGATAGATGACCAGCTCTTCCTCGGTCTCCGAATGCCGGGCCACGCCCAGTACTCGATATTGCTGACCCTTGTAGTGCCGGTAGAGTCCCGTCTGCAATGCCATGTTCCACCTCGAAAAAAGAAAACCGGGGCAGCCCTGGGGGCGCCCCGGTCGGATGACGCACGCCGCGGATCAGCGCAGGCGTTCGAACACCGTGGTGATGCCCTGGCCGAGACCCACACACATGGTAGCCAGGCCGAAGGTGCCGTCATTCTGTTTCATGACATTTAACAGCGTGCCTGAAATTCTGGCGCCAGAGCAACCGAAGGGGTGACCCAGGGCGATGGCGCCCCCGTGCAGATTGACCTTTTCCTCCATCTTGTCGAGCACCTTGAGGTCCTTGAGCACCGGCAGGGCCTGGGCCGCAAAGGCTTCGTTGAGCTCGATGAAATCGATGTCGGCGATGGTCAGGCCAGCGCGCTTGAGGGCCTTCTGCGAAGCCGGGACCGGACCGTAGCCCATGATCGCCGGATCCACGCCGGCCACGGCCATGGAGCGGATTTTGGCCAGCGGCTGCAGGCCCAGGTCCTGGGCGCGCTGGGCCGACATGACCAGCATGCAGGAGGCGCCGTCGGTGATCTGCGAGGAGGTGCCGGCGGTCACGGTACCACCCTTGGGGTTGAACGCCGGCTTCAGGGCAGCCAGGCCTTCAAGGGTGGTTTCCGGACGGATGGTCTCGTCATGGCTGAAGACCTTGAGGAAGCCGTTCTCGTCGTGACCTTCTAGGGGAATGATCTCGTCCTTGAACTTGCCTTCCTGGGTCGCCTTCCACGCCAGCTGATGAGAGCGGTAGCCGAACTGGTCCTGGGCCTCGCGGGTGATGCCGTGCATCTTGCCCAGCATCTCGGCGGTCAGGCCCATCATGCCGGAGGCCTTGGCGGCGTGCAGCGACAGCTGGGGGTTCGGATCGACGCCGTGCATCATGCCGACATGGCCCATGTGTTCCACGCCGCCGACGACGAAGACGTCGCCGTTGCCAGTCTGGATCGCCTGGGCGGCGGTGTGCAGGGCGCTCATGGAGGAGCCGCACAGCCGGCTCACCGTCTGGGCGCCGCTGGTATGGGGGATGCGGGTCAGCAGCGAGGCCATGCGGGCGATGTTCCAGCCCTGCTCCAGGGTCTGGTTGACGCACCCCCAGATCACGTCTTCCACCTCGGCCGGGTTGACCTGGGGATTACGGTCAAGGACTGCGTCGATCAGCCGCGCGGACAGGGTCTCGGCGCGGGTGTTGCGGTGCATGCCGCCCTTGGAACGGCCCATGGGCGTGCGGGCGAAGTCGACGATGACGACGTCTCTCGGATTCAGACTCATTTCTTTACTCCAGGCTCAACCGAAGAAGCGTTGGCCAGCGGCGGCCATTTCGCGGAGTTTGGGGGTCGGGTGGTACAGCGGCCCGAGGTCGGCGTACTTGTCGGCCATGGCGACGAATTCGGCCACGCCCAGGCTATCGATGTAGCGCAGCGCACCGCCACGGAAGGGTGGGAAGCCAATGCCGTAGATCAGGCCCATGTCGGCCTCGGCGGCGCTGTCGACGATGCCGTCTTCCAGGCAGCGCACGGCTTCCAGGCACAGCGGTACCATCATCCGCTCGACGATTTCCTCGTCGGTGAATTCACGCTGTTCGTAGGTGACCGGTGCCAGCACCTCGGCCACGGCCGGATCGGCGACCTTCTTCGGCTTGCCCTTCTTGTCGGTCTCGTAGACATAGAAGCCCTTGCCGTTCTTCTGGCCGAAGCGCTGGGCTTCGTAGAGGGCGTCCACAGCAGTCTTGCGACTTTCCTTCATGCGCTCGGGGAAACCCTCGGCCATGACGTCGCGGGCGTGGTGGGCGGTGTCCATGCCGACCACGTCCATCAGGTAGGCCGGACCCATGGGCCAGCCGAATTTTTCCATCAACTTGTCGACGCGCTGGAAATCGGCACCCTGGGCCAGCAGCGCGGCGAAGCCGCCGAAGTATGGGAAGAGGATGCGGTTGACCAGGAAGCCGGGGCAGTCGTTGACCACGATGGGGTTCTTGCCCATCTGGCGGGCGTAGGCCACGGTGGTGGCGATGGCCCTTTCGCTGGTCTTCTCGCCGCGGATCACCTCGACCAGGGGCATCATGTGCACCGGGTTGAAGAAGTGCATGCCGCAGAAGTTTTCCGGACGCTTGAGCGCCTGGGCCAGGAGGCTGATGGAAATGGTGGAGGTGTTGGAGGTGAGGATGGCGTCCTCGCGTACCTGGCCTTCCACTTCGGCCAGCACGGCCTGCTTGACCTTGGGATTCTCGACCACCGCCTCGACCACCAGGTCGACGCTCTTGAAGTCGCCATAGGACAGGGTCGGCCGGATGCGATTGAGCGCCTCGGCCATCTTCACCGGCTCCAGGCGGCCCTTCTCGACACGCTTGTTGAGCAGCTTGCTGGCTTCGCTCAGGCCCAGCTCCAGGGCTTCGTCGCGAATGTCCTTCATCAGGATCGGCGTGCCCTTGAGCGCGGACTGGTAGGCGATGCCACCGCCCATGATGCCGGCGCCCAGGACGCTGGTCAGCTTGACCGGAGCGGCCTGCTTTTCCAGCACCTTGGCCTTGCGCTTGAGCGCCTGGTCATTGAGGAACAGCCCGACCAGGCTGGCGGAGACCGAAGTCTGGGCCATCTTGGCGAAGCCGGCGCCTTCGACTTCCAGGGCCTTGTCGCGACCGTAGTTGGCGGACTTCTGGATCGCCTTGATGGCTTCCAGCGGCGCCGGATAGTGCGGCCCGGCCTGGCTGGCGACGAAACCCTTGGCCGACTCGAAGGCCATCATGGCTTCGATGGCATTGAGCTGCAGCTTCTCCAGCTTCGGCTTGCGCTTGGCGCGGTAGTCCAGCTCACCGGCGGCGGCGCGGCGGACCAGGTCCAGCGCCGCGTCGAACAGGTGCTCGGGCGCGACCACGGCATCGGCCACACCGACCTTGAGCGCGGTGGCGGCGTCGTTTTCCTTGCCGGAGGCGATCCACTCGATGGCGTTGTCGCTGCCTATCAGGCGCGGCAGGCGGACGGTGCCGCCCCAGCCCGGATAGATGCCCAGCTTGACTTCGGGCAGGCCGATGCGCGCGGCGGTGCTCAGCACCCGGTAGTCGGCGGCCAGGGTCATCTCGCAGCCGCCACCCAGGGCGATACCGCCCACGGCGGCCACGGTAGGTACCGGCAGGTCCTCGAAGTCGTTGAAGATGCGATTGATCTCGGCGATGCCGGCCTGCAGCTCTTCGGTCGGCCGGCCGAACATCTCGACGAATTCGGTGATGTCGGCGCCGACGATGAAGACGTCCTTGCCACTGGTGACGATGACGCCGCGCAGTCCGGCATGGGCTTTCAGGGCATCCACGGCCTGGCGGAATTCACGCAGGGTGATGGCGCTGAACTTGTTGACCGATTCGCCTTGGAGGTCGAAGCGAAGTTCGGCGATGCCGTCCTCCACGTCGCGCACCGAAAGGGCTTTGCCTTCGAAAATCATCAGCGGGTCTCCCTTGAGTCCTGGTCGCAAGGCGGGCGGCAGCTTCGGATGGAAGCCGAAAGTCGCCAGCCCCGATATTGTTCTGTGGAGGGCACCGGCCGGGCCGGGGCGAAAATTCATACAACCGTTTGAACGGCTCGCACAACCTTCTGGCAAAAGCGCGCTCTTGTCAATTGGGACACAAGGGAAAGCGGCGGGTATTCGAACGACGGGTGCTTGAGCTTGCCGCGCTTCTGTGCAAGATAGCCGTGGAGCTATCCCCGACTCCTGGAGTCGAAACTACAAGTGGGCGAGCGTCTGCCTGAACAGTTGTCGAGCGAAAGCCGGTTCTGTTCGGCCAGAACCTGAAGCCCGCGAATCGAGCGCCAGCCATGGTATGGCCTGGCGCCCCATCATGAAGGAGAGATGTGTATGGCCTACCAACACATATTGGTTGCTGTCGACCTGACCGATGATTGCCAGCCGGTAATCCGTCGCGCCGTGGCCCTGGGTCAGTGCTGTGGCAGCAAGGTGTCCCTGGTGCACGTGGTCGAGCCTATGGCCATGGCCTTTGGCGGTGATGTGCCCATGGATCTGTCGTCGCTGCAGCAGCAGCAGATCGAGCAAGCTCGCGAGCGGCTGGATGGTTTCACTACCCAGTATGCCGAGCTGGCCGGCAACTGCGTGCTGGCCTACGGGCAACCGCGTCAGGAGATTCACCGCATGGCCAAGGAGCAGGGCTGCGACCTGATCGTGGTCGGCAGCCATGGTCGTCATGGTCTGGCCCTGCTGCTGGGCTCAACGTCCAACGACCTGCTGCACGGCGCGCCCTGCGATACCCTTGCGGTGGCCCTGAACAAAGACAAGGCCTAAAAGCCTGCTCAAAGTCTGCTGCGCGTCGGCCAAACTGCGTTGAAAATGGCCTGAGTCGCCAGCCCGGTCGGAATGCTCATTTACCACTCGTAAACTCGAGCGCGAGCCCGGTCCGCTTCCTCAGCCATTTTCGTGGGGCCGCCTAGGCCTTGTTTGTCTCTAGCTCGCGAGACTTTGAACGGACTCCAAGCCCGCGGCCGGGTTGGATCACTCCAACTCGGCCCAGCGCTCGATGAGGCGATCCAGTTCCGCTTGCAACGCCTCCATGCGGGCAAGCTTGCCGCGGCTGACCTCGGCAGGTAGCTGATAGAAACCCGGATCGGCGATGGCCGTCTGCAAGGCCTCCAGCTCGATCTCCGCGGTCTCGATGGCAGCTGGAAGAGCGTCCAGCTCGCGCTGCTCCTTGTAACTGAGCTTGCGCTTGGCTGGCGCGGCTGTAGCAGCCACGGGAGTGGCGACCGGCGCAGGTTCACCCTTGCTAGCCGGTTGTGCCGACTTGCCGTCTTCACGGGTCTGCACACCCAGCAGACGTGGCGAACCGCCCTGGCGCAGCCAGTCGTGATAGCCGCCGACGTATTCCTGTACCCGCCCTGCCCCTTCGAACACCAGGGTGCTGGTCACCACGTTATCGAGGAAGGCCCGGTCGTGGCTGACCATCAGCACGGTGCCCTCGAAACTCAGCAACACCTCTTCGAGCAGTTCCAGGGTCTCGACGTCGAGATCATTGGTCGGTTCGTCCAGCACCAGCAGGTTGGCAGGCTTGCTGAACAGCTTGGCCAGCAACAGCCGGGCCCGCTCACCACCGGACAGCGCCTTGACCGGCGTACGGGCACGCTGCGGACTGAACAGGAAGTCCCCCAGGTAGCTCAGTACGTGGCGATCCTGGCCATTGATGGTGATGAACTCGCGACCCTCGGCGAGGTTGTCGATCACCGTCTTTTCCGGCTCCAGTTGCAGGCGCAGCTGGTCGAAGTAGGCGATCTCCAGCTTGGTGCCGTACTGGATCTTGCCGGCGGTGGGCTGCAGGTCACCCAGCAGCAGCTTGAGCAGGGTGGTCTTGCCCGAGCCGTTGGGGCCGAGCAGACCGATACGATCGCCGCGCTGGATCATCAGGGTCAGGTCGCGGATCAATGGCTCGCCGCCAGGATGGGCATAGCTCATGTGCTCGGCGAGGATGACCTGCTTGCCTGACTTGTCGGCCGTTTCCAGCAGGAGATTGGCCTTGCCCTGGCGTTCGCGTCTCTCGCTACGCTCGTTGCGCATGGCCTTGAGGGCTCGGACGCGGCCTTCGTTGCGGGTACGTCGGGCCTTGATGCCCTGGCGGATCCAGACCTCTTCCTGGGCCAGGCGCTTGTCGAACAGCGCATTGGCGGTCTCTTCCGCCGCCAGCTGCTGCTCCTTGTGCACCAGGAAGCTGGCGTAGTCGCCCTGCCAGTCGATCAGGTTGCCACGATCCAGTTCGAGGATGCGGGTGGCCAGGGCCTGGAGGAAGGCACGGTCGTGGGTGATGAACAGCACGGCGCCGGGATAGCCGCGCAGGGCGTCTTCCAGCCAGGCGATAGCGCCGATGTCCAGGTGGTTGGTGGGTTCGTCGAGCAGCAGCAGATCGGGCTCGGCCACCAGGGCCTGGGCCAGCAGCACGCGCCGCCGCCAGCCACCGGAGAGTTCGGCGAGGGTCTTTTCCGCCGGCAGCTGCAGCCGGCTCAGGGTGCTTTCCACCAGTTGCTGCAGGCGCCAGCCATCACGGGCCTCCAGCTCCTGCTGGACGTGCATGAGGCGCTCCATATCCAGTTCACCGCTGGTGTCCTGGGTCAGGTGGTGATACTCGGCGAGCAGCTCGCCGACGCCCGCGAGGCCGGCGGCCACCACGTCGAACACCGAGCGGTCGTCGGCGCGCGGCAACTCCTGCGGCAGCTCGCCGATCTTCAGCGCCGGGGCGCGCCAGACCTCGCCATCGTCGGCCTGCTGCTCACCCTTGACGATGCGCAGCAGGCTGGATTTGCCGGTACCGTTGCGGCCGATGATGCATACCCGCTCGCCCCGTTCGATCTGCCAGGACACCCCGTCCAGCAAGGGGGTGACGCCAAAGGCCAGGGATACGTTGGTGAACTTGAGCAGCGCCATGGGTTTCTCCGCGAAAAAGGCCAACCAGTCTAGCAGAGACGCCTACCCCGGCGCCGGTCGACGCGAGCCGGCGAAACGTCCGGACCGCCCGACGGCAGGCCATGGCCAACGCTTTCGCCGCCTGGCGCCGGCACGTAAGCTAGACTGCCCCGTGACGGTCGGCCGCCTGCCCTGCGTAGCGCGCGCCACCCCCTCCGCATCCAGCTTTTACGGAATTCCCATGCGCGGTCGCCTGTTCGTCATCCTGCCCCTGCTCCTCGCTCCCCTGATCGGCTCCACCACTTCGCAAGCCGCTCCCCTGGAGCAGCAGCGGCAACTCTACGACCAGGCCAAGGCGGCGCTGGACCGGGGCGACGCCAGTGTCTACCTGGCCAATCGCGGCGACTTGCGCACCTATCCGCTGGAGCCTTACCTGGCTTACGACGAGCTGATCAAGCGCGTTCCTGGCGCCAGCGATGCCGAGATCGAGACCTTTCTCGCCGAGCATGGCGATCTGCCGCAATCCAACTGGCTGCGGCTGCGCTGGCTGCGCAGCCTGGCCGATCGCGGCGACTGGAATCGCTTCGAGAAATACTATTCGCCCGACTACAACTTCACCGAGCTGGACTGCCTGCACGGCCAGTACCTGATCGCCCAGGGCAATGCCAGCGAGGGCTTCAAGCTGGCGGAAAAGTACTGGCTGGTGGGCAAGGCTCAACCGACCAGCTGCGATGGCCTGTTCCAGGCCTGGGCGGCGCGCGGCCAGCTCACCGAGGAGCGGGTCTGGGAACGCGCCAAACTGGCCGCCGACAAAGGCGAGTACGGCCTGGTGCGCACCCTCTCCGCCCAGTTGCCGACCCTGTCCGGCCAGGCCCAGCGGCTGATCGACGTAGCCCAGAAGCCCCAACAGATCGCCAATGTCCAGGCCTTCGCCCCGGCCAGCGAAAGCCTCGCCGACGTGGTCGGCCTGGGACTGCGCAAACTGGCCCGCCAGGACCCGGAACAGGCCATGGGCCTGCTCGAGGTCTACAGCCAGCGCATGCCCTTCACCCGCGACGAGAAGGTGGCCATCGCCCGCCAGATCGGCCTGACCCTGGCCAAGAACTTCGATCCGCGCGCCCTGCCGCTGATGGAGCGCTACGATCCCGAGCTGCGTGACGACGACGTCAGCGAATGGCGCGCCCGACTGCTCCTGCGCCTGGGCCGCTGGAGCGATGCCCATGCCCTGATCGAGCGCTTCCCACCGAGCCTGGCCAAGGCCAATCGCTGGGAATACTGGCGCGCCCGCACCCTGGAGCTGATGCAACCGCAGAGTCCGCAGGTGCTGCGCGAATACGCCGAGGTCAGCCGTGAGCGTGACTACTACGGCTTCCTCGCCGCCGACCGCAGCAAGGCGCCCTATCAGCTCAACAACAAGCCACTGATGCTCAGCGACGCGCTCAAGCGCAAGGTGCGCAACACGCCTGGCGTGCAGCGTGCCCTGGAGTTCATCGCCCGCGGCGAGCCGATCAATGCCCGCCGCGAGTGGTTCTATGTCAGCCGGCACTTCAACCGTGACGAACTGGTCGCCCAGGCCCGCATGGCCTACGACATGCAGTGGTACTTCCCGGCAATCCGCACTATCAGCCTCGCCAAGTACTGGGACGACCTGGACATCCGCTTCCCCATCGCCTATCGGGAAAGCTTCGTGCGCGAGGCCCAGACCCGCGGCCTGCACAGCAGCTGGGTGTTCGCCATCACCCGCCAGGAGAGCGGCTTCATGGCCGATGCGCGCTCCGGCGTGGGCGCCATAGGATTGATGCAGTTGATGCCGGCCACCGCCAGCCATACCGCCAGCAAGTTCGCCATTCCCCTGGCCTCGCCGCAGCAGGCGCTGACCCCGGAAAAGAACATCCAGCTGGGCACCGCCTATCTCTCCATGGTCCATGCCCAGTTCAACGGCAACCGCGTATTGGCCTCGGCCGCCTACAACGCCGGGCCGGGCCGGGTGAAGCGCTGGCTGAGCGGCGCCCGCCACCTGGCCTTCGATGTCTGGGTGGAGACCATTCCCTTCGACGAGACGCGGCAATATGTGCAGAACGTGCTGGCCTATGCGGTGATCTACGGGCAGAAGCTCAATTCGCCGCAACCCCTGGTGGACTGGAACGAGCGCTTCTTCGACGAGACCTGAGCGCCCGCCGGCTAGTCCGGCCATCAACATAGCGGACTCGAACGCCTGGCGAGTCCGCTGCACAACCGCTCTCCAGAGCTCTTCTGCCGTCCCGCCATGGCTTCCGGCACCGTTCAGGGGTAGGCGACGGCTGCGCAAACGAGCGCCACCCCCTATACTGCAGCCCCTTTTTTTCCGCTATTGAACCGGAGAAACCCATGCTCAAGCGTTCGCTGGCCCTGGCAGCAGGCCTGGCCCTGTCCCTGACGTCCCTGCTCTCCCACGCCGCCGACGAATTGCGCGTCTCGGCCATTCCCGACGAGGCCCCCACCGAGCTGATCCGCAAGTTCAAGCCGCTGGGTGAATACCTGCAGCAGCGTCTGGGCATGCCCGTCAAGTTCGTGCCGGTATCCGACTATGCCGGCGTGGTGGAAGCCATGGCGTCGGATCGGCTGGACATGGCCTGGTTCGGTGGCTTCACCTTCGTCCAGGCGCAGCGCAAGGCGCCGATGAATCCCCTGGTGCAGCGCGAAGAAGATCAGCAGTTCACCAGCAAATTCATCACCGCCGACCCAGCCGTGAAGAGCCTGCAGGACCTCAAGGGCAAGACCTTCGCCTTTGGTTCGGTCTCCTCCACCTCGGGCAGCCTGATGCCACGCTACTTCATGCAGAAGGACGGCATCGTCCCTGAACAGTTCTTCTCGCGGGTAGCCTATTCCGGCGCCCATGATGCCACCGTTGCCTGGGTCGCGGCCGGCAAGGCCGATGCCGGGGTGCTCAACGCCTCGGTGTGGAAGAAGCTGGTCGACGCCGGCAAGGTCGACACCAGCAAGGTGCGGGTGATCGCCACCACCCCGACCTATTACGACTACAACTGGACGGTGCGGGGCAATCTGGATCCGCAACTGGCGGCCAAGATCAAGCAGGCCTTCCTCGACCTGGACCCGGCCAAGCCGGCGGACAAGGCGATCCTCGACCTGCAGGCGGCCAGCCGCTTCGTGCCGACTTCGCCGGACAACTACAAGAGCATCGAGGCTTCCGCCCTGGCAGCCGGCCTGCTCAAGTGAGTCTCGCCCTCAGGGGCGTGACGCTGGTACACGCCGACGGCTCGCCTGCCCTGGCCGATCTCGACCTGCACCTGGAACAGGGTGAACAGGTCGCCCTGATCGGCCCGTCCGGTGCCGGCAAGACCAGCCTGCTGCGGCTGCTGGCCACCGGTCTGCGGCCGGTGGCGGGTCAGCTGGAGCTACTCGGGGAAGATCCCTGGACGCTGGGCAACCGCGCACGGCGCCAGCTGCGCGCCCGCATCGGCCTCATTCACCAGGCCCCGCCGCTGCCCGCACGCCAGAGAGTCATCACCGCGGTGCTGGCCGGACGTCTCGGCCAGTGGTCGCTGGCGCGCAGCCTGATCAGCCTGGTGCATCCCCTGGATCGCGACGGCGCCGCCGCCGCCCTGGCGCCGCTGGACCTGGCCGACCGTCTCTACGCCTCCTGCGATCAGCTGTCCGGTGGCCAGTTGCAGCGCATCGGTATCGCCCGGGCGCTCTACCAGCGGCCGCAGCTGCTGCTTGCCGACGAACCCGTGTCGGCCATGGACCCGGTGTTGGCCGGTCACACCCTGGAGGTACTGCGCGACACCGCCGGGCGCCAGGGCACCACCCTGGTCACCAGCCTGCACAATGTGGAGCTGGCGCTGCAGCGCTTTCCGCGCATCCTCGGCCTGCGCGCCGGCAGGCTGCTGTGGGACAAGCCCGCCAGCGCGGTGAGCGAGGCCGATCTCGCGGCGCTCTATGCCAATGACGGCCTGAGCACCACCCTATCGCCCGCCGCGCCGACTCCGGCCGAGACGCCGCTCGATCTGCCACGATGCTGAATCCGCCTCGTCGGGACCCCGCTGCCCGGCCCCGCCTGCTGCTCACCCTGCTGGCCCTGGTGCTGGCCTGGCCGACGCTGCGCCTGGCGGAATTCGATCTCTTCGGACTCTTCACCGGCGACAACGCCCGCACCATGGGCAACTTTCTCGCCGGCTTCTGGCCACCGGCCCATGACGCCGACTTTCTCGCCGTGCTGGGGCGCGCCACCCTGGAAACCCTGGCCATCGCCACCCTGGGCATGGCCCTGGCGGCACTGATCGCCCTGCCCGCCGCCCTGCTGGCCACCCGCGCGCTGTCGATCTCCGCCCTGCCCCGCGCCGGTCGCCCCGGTCGGTTGCCGCGCCTGCTCCGCGGGCTGGTCCGCGGGGTACTGATCGTCCTGCGCAGCGTGCCGGAGATCGTCTGGGCGCTGCTATTCGTCCGCGCCGTTGGCCTAGGCCCCACGGCGGGGGTACTGGCCATCGCCATCACCTACGGCGGCATGTTGGGCAAGGTCTATGCGGAGATCTTCGAATCGGTCGATCCACGCCCAGCGCGGGCCTTGCTGCTGCAGGGCGCCGGTCGCCTGCAGGCCTTCGTCTATGGCGTGCTGCCCAATGCCGCGGGCGAGATGATTTCCTACAGTGTCTACCGCTGGGAGTGCGCCATCCGCGCTTCGGTGGTGATGGGCTTCGTCGGCGCTGGCGGCCTCGGCCAGCAGGTGGACCTGTCGCTGCGCATGTTTGCCGGTGGCGAGGTGGCCAGCCTGCTGCTGACCTTCCTGGTACTGGTGCTGCTGGCCGATGTGCTGAGCCGGCTGCTGCGCCAGGTGGAACGCGGCCGGGCCGGCGGCCGCGGGCTGTTGACGGTGGTGGCGATGGGCACCGCCCTGCTGGCTTCCATCAGCTACCTGGGCACGGCCTTCGGCGAATTGCTGAGCGCCCGCGCCCTGGGTCAGATGGGTAGCTTCCTGGCCGATTTCCTCAAGCCGGATTTCTCCGTCGTCCAGCTGTCGGCCGTGGTCCGGGGCGCTGTGGAAACCCTGGCGATGTCGGCCCTGGGTACCCTGCTCGCCGGACTGCTGGGGCTGCTGCTGGCCTTGCCGGCGGCCGGCCGCTTCGGCTTGGCCGCCCTGGCGCTGGCGCGACTGCTGCTCAACGCTCTGCGTGCTGTTCCTGAACTGGTCTGGGCGGCACTGATGGTGCTGGCCGCCGGACTCGGCCCCAACGCCGGCACCCTGGCTCTGGCCCTGCACACCGCCGGGGTACTTGGCCGATTGTTCGCCGAAGCCCTGGAAAACACCCCCAAGGCACCGGCCGAGGCCATCCGCCTAGCCGGCGGCGGCGCGCTGACGGCCTTTCTCTACGGCACCCTGCCGGCGGTCTGGCCGCAGTTGCTGGCCTATCTGCTCTATCGCTGGGAAAACAACATCCGCATGGCCAGCATCCTTGGCTTCGTCGGCGCTGGCGGCCTGGGGCAGCAGCTGTACTTCAGCCTGAGCCTGTTCCAGCAGGCCCAGGCCGCCACCGTGATCCTCGGCATGCTGGTGCTGGTGCTGGGCGTGGATCTGCTGAGCAACTGGGCAAGGCAGCGCTGGGTGGTGCGCTGAGCCAAGCCCTAGCGGATTTCCGGTAGCAGCAACTCCGGCAACTGGGCCAGGAAGGCGGCCTCGTCGTCGAGCTGGCGCAGGTCCAGCCAGAGGGCATCGGCGTCGATGCGTCCCACCACCGGGATGGGCAGTTGACGCAAGGCTTCTTCCAGCTGCCGCAGGGCGCGGCCGCGCAAGCGCTTGCTGACCTGAGGGCGGCAGCACAGCGCCGCACCGGGTAGCCGTGCCACTGGCTGGGCGCCGCTGCCGATCATGCCCAATGCCGGTTCCACGCTTACCGCATAGGTCGCGCCCAGGACGGCGGCGAAGGCTGGCAGCAGGCACTCGGCCTGGGCGGTGATGTCAGCTGCCGGGCGAGATAGCAGACGCAGGCTGGGCAGCCGCTCGGCCAAGCGATCCGGATCGCGATAGAGCGCCAGGGTCGCCTCCAGGGCGGCCAGGGTCAGCTTGTCTACCCGCAGGGCGCGTTTGAGCGGATTCTTCTTGATGCGCTCGATGAGGTCGCGCCGGCCGACGATGAGGCCACACTGGGGTCCGCCAAGCAGCTTGTCGCCACTGAAGGTCACCAGGTCCGCGCCATCGCGCAGGGCCTGCTGCACCGTGGGTTCGGCGGGCAGGCCCCAGCGGGTCAGGTCCACCAGGGTGCCGCTACCCAGGTCTTCCAGCAGCGGAACCTCATGGGCGCGGGCGATGGCGGCCAGCTCGGGGGTGGCGACGCTGGCGGTGAACCCCTGGACGCTGTAGTTGCTGGTGTGCACGCGCATCAGCAGCGCGGTACGCGGCCCGATGGCCGCCTCGTAGTCGCGGGCATGGGTGCGATTGGTGGTGCCCACTTCCACCAGCTTGACCCCGGCGCGGGCCATGATGTCGGGAATGCGGAAGGCGCCACCGATCTCGATCAGCTCGCCACGGGACAGCACCCCTTCCTTGCGTGCGCCTATGGCATGCAAGGCCAGCAGGACCGCCGCGGCGTTATTGTTGACCACGGTCACCGCCTCGGCGCCGGTCAGTTCGCGTACCAGGTCGGCCACCAGGTCGTCGCGATCGCCGCGCTTGCCGGTGGCCAGGTCGAATTCCAGATTCATCGGCTGACGCGCGGCCTCGGTCACCGCGGCGATGGCCTCTTCCGCCAGCAGGGCCCGCCCCAGGTTGGTGTGCAACACCGTGCCGGTGAGGTTGAACACCCGCCGCACCCGCGGCTGACTGCTCAGCGCCAGGCGCTCGCCCAGGCGTCCGGCCAGGACGCCCTCCTCCACCTCCACGGCGGCCAGGGTGCCCGCTCTCAAGGCCTCGCGCAGATCGTCCAGCAGGGACCGGTAGCCGCCAAGCACCTGCTCGCGACCGTGCCGCTCCTCCAGCGGACGCGAAGCGGGATGGCGCAGCAGGCGGTCGATGGATGGCAGGCGGATGGCGGTCATGAAAGCCTCTTGGGTCGAGTCGACCCCCAGTGTAGCCCGAACCCAAGACGGGTCGACCAGGGTGCTGGCAGACCCAAGGAGCTGCCGCAGGCGCCGCCAGCCATGACCGCAGGCGGCTGGGCCCAGACCTCGGCCGTCTGGAAATGACCCCCGGGTTCCCGGTTTGCCGCGTGCCAGAGCCCATCCTAGGATGGAAATCGAGTGCTTGCCCGACCGTCCGCCCACGACGCCGACGGCAGCGCCCTGGCCACCACGTCCACCGCCTTCGACAACAACAAAGGTGCCGTCATGTCCAAGAAAACCTCCCTCTGGGCCAGCGATGGCCTGTTCGACCACAGCGACATCGTCAGCCTCGGCAACTTCACCTATGTGCACACGCTGAAGAGTGCCGAGGTCGCGCCGCTGCAGCAGACCGCCTCGTCCAGCACCCCCACCGTCAGCGAATTTCTCAACGGCGCCATCAGCGAGTACGTGCTGGGTGGCACGCCCGACGGCATGCGGCCCTTCCTGGTCGATGGCCATCAGCTGACATTGCACAACTCGCTCAACGGCGCGACGGCCCACACCTGGATCACCGCCGAGAACCAGGTACTCATCACCTATGCCGGCACCACCCGCGGCGAGAACCTGCTGATCGATCCCCTCTCCACCGCCGGTGGCCTTCTGAGCGATCTGCAGATCCTCGGCCAGCAGGTGTCCAGTGCCCAGCGCCAATCACTGGACTTCGCCCACCAGGTGATCGAGGCGGCGGCCAAACAGGGTTATGGCACCCAGGACATCTTCGTCACCGGTCACTCCCTGGGTGGCATCTCGGCGGAATACGTTGCCCAGCAGACCGGTCTGGGCGGCATCAGCTTCGAAGCCTCGGGGATTCCGCGTGACCTGCACGCGGTGGGCCAGGGAGGCAACTTCGTCAACGTGGTCACCCTCGGCGATCCAGTGGCCAACTACAGTTCCGACATCCGTGGCGAGCAACCCTTCGCGCCCAGCTTCGTCAGCCAGGCCGAGGGCGGTGGCAGCCTGCCGCACTATGGCTCGCTGTTCCTGATCGGCGCCCAGGCGGATCAGCAGGACCTGGCCGAGGCGGCGGCCAAGGTGGGCCACCTGTTCAGCGGCGACAACGGCGGCCAGGTCACGCCGGTGGATGCCGCCCTGCATCCGGTCAGCGTCACTGCCGGACTGGCCGAGGCAGTGCGACTGGTCGCCGAATTCCACCTGCCGGCCGCCGAGTACACCAACCTAGGCGTGACACCTACCGGCGGCTTTCTCGATACCCTGCCAGCGCATATAGGCACAGCGCACGGTCCGGTGCTGATGGTCGGCAACTACAGCGTGGCGGAGCTGCAGGCCTTTGCCGAGACCCACGCGACCTTCGGTTAGCCGGCTCGCGGCGGCCTTCTTTCGCCGCCGCGAGAGAACTCCCCCTTGCCGTTCGGGTCTGCCCTCCTATCGCCCGGGACCCTCGGGGTCCCGCCCGCCGTAGCCAGGAGAGAACCATGACCGAAGACGGTCCCCAGCGCATGACCGATGAAGAAGCCCAGGAATTCGCCACCGAGGTGTTCAACCTCGCCCGCACCGGCAATGCCGAGGTGCTGGCTCTGGTGCTGGAAAAGGGGCTGACGCCCAACCTGCGCAACCACAAGGGCGACAGCCTGCTGATGCTGGCCAGCTACCACGGCCACCTGGAGGCCAGCCGCGTGCTGCTGGAGCACCAGGCCGACCCGAATCTGGCCAACGACATGGGCCAGTCACCCCTGGCCGGCGCCGCCTTCAAGAACAACCTGCCCATGGCCGAACTGCTGCTGGACCAGGGCGCCGCTGTGGAAGGCGCCATGCCCGACGGCAAGACCGCGCTGATGATGGCGGCGATGTTCAATCACGTGCAGATGGTGGAGCTGCTCATCGCCCGCGGCGCCGACCCCAGGGCGCGCGACGCCGCCGGCAACACGGCGCTGAGCGTGGCCCGCGCCATGGGTGCCCAGGATACCCCCGCCGTACTGGAGCGCCTTGGCGGCGTCTGATCAGCGCTTCTGGTAGCGATAGAACAGATTGGGCTCGCTGACCACATAGAGGTTGCCGGCCCCATCCAGGGTGACCCCTTCCGGCTGGCGGATGCGCCGTGACAGGCCGCCGAAGGGAGCCACCAAGGAGCGGGTGTCCAGGGTGCGCCCCTGGTCGTCGAGTTCGATCAGCATCCGCGACTCGTCGCTGAGCAACAGCAGGTGACCGGTACGGCGATCGACATGGACCGCGGACAGATCGCCGGTGCTCGGCGCCTGGTCCAGCCAGGCCTGGCGGTCGATGATGCGCAGGGCGAAGTCGCCGTCGAAGCTCTTGAGCAGGCTGCGGATTTCATAGAGCTTGCGCGGTGAGTGCTCCTTGACCACGAACAACCGATCGCGGACGGCGTCGTAGTCCAGGCCTTCGAAGCCCTGGTTGGCGCGGGGGAAGAGATCCAGGGTCAGACTGCGGTAGTCGCTACGGCGCAGGACGTCATCTCCCTCGGGAATATCTACCAGGGTCAGGGCATTGGCGCCCTCTTCCGCCAACAGCAGGCGATCGTTGCCCAGGTAGGTCACGCCCTCTACATCGTCGAAGCCTTCCAGGCGATGCCGCTGCAGCAGGTCACCGTCCCGACTCAGGGCCAGGAGCTCCGGCGGATTGTTGACCACAGCCCAGAGTCGATCGCGCACCGGGTCGTAGCTGAGATCGGAGAGATTCTCGGTGACGCCGGCCACCGGCTTGGCTTCCACCGCGACGCGATAACGCCCCAGCTCCAGGGAAGTCCGGGGTTCGCTCTGCCACTGCTGGCCGAGCCAGAACAGCAGCTGGCTGTCCAGGTGGCTGCTGCGCAGGCCCTGGGTGAGCCCCAGCGCCAGCAGCAGGGCCAGGCCCAGCCGCCAACCATTCCGCCCAACCCTGATCCGTCGTACCCACGCCGTCATCGCCTTGCCCCGTCATCGTTGTACGGGGCGGAGTATCCAGGGCTGTCTTTATGGTTGTATGACAGTCCTAACGACGGGGCTGAACGGGGTTACCTTCCCAACGCGAGCGATCTGGCAGGGTTTCGCCCTTCATCACCAGCGACAGGGGCCCCAGTTCCACGTTGTCGCCGACCCGGGCGCCATAGAGCACCACGCTGCGCGGCCCCAGGTTGATGCCGGCACCCAGCTCCACCTCGCCGACCTTCATCACTCGGTCTTCGAACAGGTGGGTCTGGGGACCGGCCAGGGCGTTGAGTTCGCCGTGATCGCCCAGCCGCACGCAGTCGAACTCGGTGAGGTCGGTGGTATCCAGGTAGGTGCCCCGGCCCAGTCGGGCGCCGAGCAGGCGCAGTGCCAGGGGCAGCCAGGGCGTACCGCGCAGGGTGCCGAGCAGATTGGGCACGGCCAGGGTCTCGTAGAGGCTGGTGATAGCTTCGCTGCGCCAGACGAAAAAGGTCCACATGGGCGCCGAGCGCGGTCGATAGCGACCGACCACCAGCCACTTGAGGCCCAGCACCACCAGGAAACTGGCCAGGGCGAAAGCGCTGCCGGCCAGCAGGGTCTCGCCCAGCAGTTGCAGCCAGGCTCCGGCCTGCCACAGCGGTACCAGGGCTTCGGCGATGGCGCAGCCGGCGGCGACGGTGAAACCGGTGGGCAGCACGATGCGCAGGGCCTCGATCAGACCACGCGCCATCCGGCGCCAGGGTGCCGGGCGGAACGTCAGGCTTTCCGGGTAGCCGGTGAGGGTTTCCCGCGCCGGCAACCGCACCGCCGGCGAGCCGAGCCAGGTCTCGCCCTGGCGCAGGGGCACGCCTTCGTCGAGCCGACCGAGGACACCAATAAGGGCATCCTCGGGGATATGGCAGCCGTCGGCGACATAGGCGCCGTTGCCGACGAAACTGCGGCGGGCGATGGAGGTGCGCCTGAGGGTCATCCAGCCTTGGGCCACCTGTTCGTCGCCGAGCATCACGGCATCGGCGATAAAGGTCTCGGCGCCCAGTTCCAGCAACGAGGACACCGGGCCCTGGGCGGTGGATATCTCCGCATCACGGCCGACCCGGGCACCCAGCAGGCGATACCAGAGGGCCGAGTACACGGTGGCATAGAGGCCCTGCAGGCTTTGCAGCGCCGACTCCTGGATCAGGTTGGCCAGCCACTTGCGCCAGTAGAAGAGGCTGTCGACCGACCACTGGCCTTCGTCCAGGCGCGGCAGGATCAGCCGGCGCGCCAGGGCGCAGCCGAGCAGGGTCAGGGCGACGCTGACCACGCCCAGTGGCAGCGCCAGCACCCCATACTGCAGGGCGTCGAGGAGCAGCGAAGAGGTGTGCCACCAGGGCAACCCGCCCAGGTTTTCCAGTTCGTCGATCAGCAGCGCCAAGGGAAACAGCGGCATGAAGAACAGCACCGAGACCACCAGGCCGCTGAGGGCATAGAGGCCTTTGAGCAAGGTACGTTGAATGCAGGACACCGGGGTTGGCGGCAGGACGCGGGCACCGGCGGCACCCTGGTCGTGGGCCGGCGCGCCGCCCCAGTTGCGTCCGGCCGGGACGCGCTGACCGCTGCGCAAGGCAGACTGGGCCTGCAGGCGAGCGCCGTCACCAAGGGCGGTATCACCTTCGAGGATGGCATAGGAGCCGACCTGGGCCTCTTGGCCGAGGGTCACGGGGCCAAGCAGCAACTCGCCGCGCAGCACCCGGGCGTTCTCGAAGTTGACGCCATTGCCCAGGCTGGCGCCCTGCCCCAGGGTCAGCAGCTCGGGGACGCGCAAGGTCAGGGTGCCGACGAAGGCCTCGGCACCGACCTGGGCGCCCAGCAGCCGGAGCCAGCCACGAGCCAATGGCGAGCCGCTGAGCAGGTAGGCCGGCGCCAGGGCGAGAAAGCGTTCGCCCAGCCACCAGCGGAAGTAGGTCAGGCCCCACAGCGGATAACGACCGGGCTGCAGGCGCCCGGTCAGGCGCTTGCCTACCAGGGCCACGGCGAATTCCAGGCCGATGGCCAGAACGAACAGACTCAGGGCGGTCAGCATGGCCAGGGGCAGCGTGGTGCCGGAATGGATCAGCAGCGGGAAGGCCAGGAAAGGTGCCAACCAGCGTCCCAGGCGCAGGGTCAGGAGTGGCGGCAGAGCCGCCGCCTGGGCCAGCCCGCAACGCCAGCGGCGCCAGCGGCTGGGTGGGGCCCAGGCCTCGGTGGCCGTGGCCTGGCCAGCCTCGGCGGCATCCGCCTCCAGGGCGTCGGCAATGGCGCCCAGGGTGCGACCGGAATAGACCGCCTTGACCGTGGCGCTGGCATAGCGCGAGTCCTGACGCAGGCGCGAAACCAGTCGGGCGGCAAACAGCGAGTGACCGCCCAGGTCATCGAAGAAATCCATCTCGGCGTGCAGCGCTTGGCCGGGAAACAGTTCGGCGGTGGCCGCGAGAACGGCGCCCAGGGCGCCGCTGGCCGGAGCGACCGGCGCCACCACGGCAATGGCCAGCGGCCGGGTGCGCAACTGCTTGCGGTCGATCTTGCCGGAATTCAGTCGCGGCATCTCGCCGAGCCACTCGAAACGGCTGGGCACCATGTACAGCGGCAGGCAGCCGGCCAACTCGGTCCGCAACAGGTCGCTGCGCGGCACCGGGCCGCCATCACCGACCAGGAAGGCCACCAGTTGCTCGACGCCGGCCTCTTCGCGCAGCACCACTGCCACGGTCCCGACGCCGGGCTGCCTCGCCAGGGTGGCTTCGATCTCGCCCAGCTCGACCCGATAGCCGCGGATCTTCACCTGGTCGTCGACCCGCCCCAGGCAATGCACCTGGCCGTGTTCGTCGACCCGCGCCAGGTCGCCGGTGCGATAGAGCTTGAGGTCGTGACTGCCGGTGCTCCAGGGATTGGGCAGGAATTTCTCGGCGGTCAGTTCGGGACGCCCCAGATAGCCATCGGCGACACCCGGACCGGTGATGCAGAGTTCGCCCACCTGGTCGCGCGGCAGCAAGGTCAGCGGCTGGCTGGCATCGGCCGGCACCACCAGCAGGCTGTAGTTGGGCAGCGGGCGGCCGATGGTCACGGGTTCGCCCGCGTGCAGCTGCGCCAGACTGGCCGAGACGGTGGCCTCACTCGGACCATAGGTATTGAATAGTTGCCGCTGCGGCCGACTCCAGCGCGCCACCAGGGGCTCGGGGCACATCTCGCCGCCGAGGTTGATCAGCCTCAGGCTGGGGACGTCTTCCGGCAACAGCGCCAGCAGGGTCGGCACCACGTGCAACACGCTGATGCGATTGGCGGTCAGGGCGCGGGCCAGGGCCTCGGGGTCGGCGGTGATCTCCCGCGGCGCCAGCCAGAGGGTGGCGCCCACCAGGTAGCTGATCCAGATCTCCTCGAAGGACATGTCGAAGGCTACCGAGAAGCCCTGGTAGACCCGATCGCCGGCCTCGATGCCGAGCAGCGAATTCTCACTGCGCAAGAAGTGGCAGATGCTGTCCTGGCGGATGCCGATGCCTTTGGGTTTGCCGGTGGAGCCGGAGGTATAGATCAGGTAGGCCAGGTTGTCCGGGGAGACCTGGCCACGCCGGCGCAGGGTCTCGCCCTGGGCCAGGGCGACGCTCAGCTCGTCGGGGGTCCAGCAGCCAAGCCCGGGACGCGCCAGCAGATCGGCGAAGGGCGCTCCAGTGATGACACCGACCGCCTGGGCGTCCTCCAGGCAGAGGGCCACGCGGTCGGCCGGGGTCTCGGCATCGCAGGGCAGCCAGGCGGCGCCGGTCTTGGCGATGGCCAGTTGCATCACCAGCAACTCGATGCCGCGCGGCAGCCAGAGGCCGACCACGCGGCCAGGCCCGGCGCCAGCCGCCAGCAGCCGCGAGGCGGCGCGATCGGCCCAGGCGTCCAGCTCGCCGTAGCTCAGGCTGCGCTCGCCTTCGAGCAGGGCGGGCCGCTCCGGCGCCCGCGTCGCGGTGGCCTCGAACAGATCGGCGAGGACTTCATCGCGGCACAGGTCGGGGCGGATGGGGCCTTCGACCAGACTGAGGGAGAGTTCGGCAAGCGCTTCCATGGGGACAGCCTCTGGGTGTTTAGCGCAGTCTGTATTCCCTCGGTTATGCGCTCCTTAAGGGGCGCTTAGGGTTTGCTTAAGGCGGGTCGGACGTGGCGTATCACACGCAAGGAAGGCTCTGTAATGCGCCTTCAAGGCGACTTTCCATTGATCGGCGATGAGTGGCGGGTCGGTTGCGCGGACAAAAAAACGCCTCCCGGAGGAGGCGTTTCTGGTTACCACGCGGCGATCAACGCAGATCGAAACGGTCCAGCTCCATCACCTTGGTCCATACCTTGACGAAGTCCTTGACGAACTTCTCCTGGGCGTCGGCACTGCCATAGACCTCGCTCAGGGCACGCAGCTGGGCATGGGAACCGAACACCAGGTCGACCCGGGTACCGGTCCACTTCAGCTCGCCGCTCTGGCGATCACGACCTTCGAAGGTGGCCTTGTCCGGACCAGTAGCCTTCCATTCGGTGGCCATGTCCAACAGGTTGACGAAGAAGTCGTTGGTCAGGGTCTGCGGTCGCTGGGTGAAGACGCCATGCTTGGCACCGTTCACGTTGATGTCCAGCACGCGCAGGCCGCCCAGCAGTACCGTCAATTCGGGCGCGGTCAGGTTCAGCAGGTGCGCCTTGTCTACCAGCAGGAATTCCGGCTTGACCTTGAACTCCCCGCCCACATAGTTGCGGAAGCCATCGGCCCAGGGCTCCAGATGCCCGAAGGAGTGGACGTCGGTCTGCTCCTGGGAGGCATCCACGCGACCCGGGGTGAAGGGCACGCTGATCGAATGACCCGCCGCCTGGGCGGCCTTTTCCACCCCGACGCTACCGGCCAGCACGATCAGGTCGGCGATGGAGACCTGCTTGCCCTCCCCGTGGAAATCACGCTGGATGCCTTCCAGCACGCCCAGCACCTTGGCCAGTTGCGCCGGCTGGTTGACCTCCCAGTCCTTTTGCGGCGCCAGGCGCAGACGGCCACCGTTGGCCCCACCGCGCTTGTCGGAACCGCGGAAGGTGGAGGCAGCCGCCCAGGCGGTGCCGACCAGTTCGGACACGCTCAGGCCGGACGCGGCCAGCTTGTCCTTGAGCGCCTTGACCTCGGCCTCGCCCAGGGGCGCGCCTTCGGCCTTGGGCAGCGGGTCCTGCCACAGCAGTTCTTCGGTGGGGGTTTCCGGGCCCAGGTAGCGGGCCAGGGGCCCCATGTCCCTGTGGGTCAGCTTGAACCAGGCACGGGCGAAGGCGTCGGCCAGTTGGTCCGGGTTTTCCAGGAAGCGGCGGGAGATCTTTTCGTAGGCCGGATCGAAGCGCAGCGCCAGGTCCGAGGTGAGCATGGTCGGCTGGTGACGCTTGTTGGGATCATGGGCATCGGGCACGGCATTGGCGCCGGCGCCGTCCTTCGGTCGCCACTGGTGGGCACCGGCGGGACTCTTGAACAGCTCCCACTCGAACTTGAACATGTTCTCGAAGTACTCGTTGCTCCAGCGGGTGGGCGTGGAGGTCCAGGTCACTTCGAGGCCGCTGGTGATGGTATCGGCGCCCTTGCCGGTGCCATAGCTGTTCTTCCAGCCAAGGCCCTGCTGCTCCAGATCGGCCGCTTCCGGCTCGGCACCGACGCTGGTGGCGGGACCTGCGCCGTGGGTCTTGCCGAAGGCGTGACCGCCAGCGATGAGGGCGACGGTTTCCTCGTCGTTCATGGCCATGCGGCCAAAGGTCTCGCGGATGTCATGGGCCGAAGCCACCGGATCGGGGTTGCCCTCCGGGCCTTCCGGGTTCACGTAGATCAGACCCATCTGCACCGCGCCCAGGGGATTTTCCAGGGTGCGCTGAGGGTTATCGTTGCGACTGTGCTCCACCGGATGCTGCTCGGGCTGTGCGGTCAGCACACCGTCACCGGGCTGCTCCATCTTCTTGTGCGCGCCATAGCGCACGTCGCCACCCAGCCAGACGGTTTCCGAACCCCAGAACACCGCATCGTCCGGTTCCCAGACGTCCTGGCGACCGCCGGAGAAGCCGAAGGTCTTGAAGCCCATGGATTCCAGGGCGACGTTGCCGGTGAGGACGATGAGGTCGGCCCAGGAGATCTTGCGCCCGTACTTCTGCTTGACCGGCCAGATCAGCCGGCGTGCCTTGTCCAGGCTGACGTTGTCCGGCCAGCTGTTCAGGGGTGCGAAGCGCTGCTGGCCCTGACCGGCGCCGCCGCGGCCGTCACCGACCCGATAGGTACCGGCGCTGTGCCAGGCCATGCGCACGAACAGCGGACCATAGTGACCGAAGTCGGCCGGCCACCAGTCCTGGGAATCGGTCATCACGGCGCGCAGGTCAGCCTTCACCGCTTCCAGATCGAGGCTCTTGAATTCGGTGGCGTAGTCGAAGTCCTCGCCCATGGGATCGGACAGGGACGAGTGCTGGTGCAGGAAGTTGAGATTGAGCTGATTCGGCCACCAATCCTTGTTTGTGGTACCACCGCCGGCGGCATGATTGAACGGGCACTTGGATTCGGTCGACATCTTCTTGGCACCTCAGGGTCTTGTTCATCCGGTTGTCAGCCGCGACGAGATCGCGGCCTGTCACAGTGGTGGTTCCGGCCAGAGTGGCCTAGCGGCCCGACGGCCAGGCTGGCGTCGGCTGTGGCGGGAGCCCTACCACGGGCAAAACGGACGTTGCGGTCATTGTTATCCCCTCATCAGATGGGCACGCCGACGAAGCGGCGCAATCTCCATACTAGACGCCTTCCCTGCGCCGCGTGATAGAAGGTTTTGTGCTCGTCGATAGACTGGCTCTGCAAGATGACCTGCGGGTGACAGCGGCGTGATAGCCCGTTCCCAGCGATGGGAGCGGCGTGCAATGGCCCTGCAAAGATTTGCGGCCTGGCGTCAGGACTGCCGGGCCGCCGCGGTTGCCGGAGGAGCGTGCCTGGTAGCCGCCGCTACCGGTAGAAGAAGGTTCGCCAGGACGACCGCCCTGCCCCGGGCGGCCGTGGCGTTCGGCCTAGCCGGGGGCGAACAGCAGGTTGGGCGCGTGGCGTTCGTAGCCCTCTTCCGCCAGGCGTACGTCCAGCGCCAGGCTGGCAAGGTCCGCGGACAGGGGTTCGCTGCGAGCGTCGTAGTCGCGGTAGAGGTGCTTGAGGTAGGTCTTGCAGTGGGCGCAGGTCTCGGCGCGTAGCGGCGCCTTCTGGGCGTTGGCGTCGTCGGTGCTCAGGGAGTAGTAGCCCAGGCCCTTGCCAGTCTCGCAGTGGCTGCACTTGACCCGTACGAAGTGCCACTCGCAGGCGCACAGCGAGCAGGTGAGATACCTCAGGCCATTGGCCTTGCCCAGGTGATGGATGATGCCGGCCATGGGCGGCGCGCCGCAGCAGGGGCAGAGGGTCTGGCTGCCCTGTTCGCGCAGGGCACTGAAGTCACTGCGCTGCAGCCAGTGGGTCCAGGCTACCTGCAGGGCGGCGCCGAGGAAGGGCACCACGCCGGCGGGCACCAGCTCATAGCTGCCGGCCAGCAGGGCGATGGCCCAGGCCTTGCGCTGGCCGGCATCGGCCTGGCGCAAGGCGTCGAGGGCGGCCCGTACCGGCGCCTGCTCGACCGTGAAGGCCTCCAGCAGCGCATCCAGCGCGGGCAACCAGTCACCTTCGCGGACCAGGGTGTCGTAACCCAGGGGTGGCAGACCGTGCGCCAGGCTCTGGGCGCTGCGGGCCTCGTCCAATGGCAGGGGCGTGAGCTGGTCGAAGACCCCTTGCTGGGCCTCGCACAGGTCGGCCATCAGCAGCAGGTAGTCACTCAGCGCATTGCCAGTGGCCAGCAGTCGCAGGCGGTCGGCGCGATAGCCGAACAGCTCGCCACCAGGCAGGAGGATGAAATCGGGGTTGACGGCCGCGGCTTCGATTTCGCCGGGCTCGAGGATCTGGCCCGCCATGGCAGGGCTCCTTAGGAAAACGGTGGAAGATAGAGGATTCAGGATAGCGGGCGGGTCGGGATGTTGGGCTCTGCTGCCCTCACCCCAACCCTCTCCCGGAGGGAGAGGGGGTCAGATCGGTGCGCAGGAGAAATCCCGCGCTCCTAATCCGTAGGTTGGGTTGAGCGCAGCGAAGCCCAACAACAGGCTCACTTCTTCTCGCGGGTGACCTTCTCGTACCACAGCGAATGGTGCTTCTTGGCCCAGGCGCGACTGACCCAACCGGTCATCATCGCGGTCACCGAGCCCTTGATCCAGATCCCCGCATAGATGTGCACGATGATCGACAGCACCAGCACGAAGGCGGCGACGGCGTGGGCCAGGGCGCCCAGGCGGATCACCGGGATGGGGAACAGGTGGGCGAAGTACTGCCGCCAGATGACCACGCCGCTGACCAGCAGGATCAGCATGCAGGCCAGTAGCACCCAGAACAGGATTTTCTGCCCGGGGTTGTACTTGTCGATCGGCGGCAGCTTCTCCTCGCGGTTGTTCAGCACGTCGTTGATCTGCTTGAGCCACTGGGCGTCTTCGCGGCCGATCTTGTTGTGCCGCCAGAAGCGGATCACCAGAAAGGCGAAGAACAGGAACATCGCCACACCCATGAAGGGATGCAGGATGCGCGTCCAGGTGCCGCCGCCGAACAGGCTCGACAACGGAAACAGCGCGGGGTGGAACAGCGCCAGTCCCGACAGCCCGGCCATGAAGAACAGGATCGCCACGATCCAGTGGTTGGTCCGCTCGTTGGCGTTGTAACGCTGGATTTCAGGTTTCATCTCGATCTCCCAGGACGCCCCCGGCTAACCGGGGGCGTACACCTGCTAGGGCTGCTTGTCGTGCGGATCGAAGATCTGCACGGACGGACTCAGCTGCTTAACCTCGCCCTTGGGCGCATCGCCCTCGTGACGGGGCGGCGCCTCGACCACTTCGTCGTCGTCATCGGTCCGGTTGGGACCGACGCGCACGTAGTGGAAGAACCCGGCCAGCACCGCCGCGCCCATGGCGAACAGCGCCAGGGGTTTGGTGAAGCCCTTCCACAGCCCCACGGTGGGGCTGATGGTCGGATCCTTGGGCAGGTGGTTGTACAGCTGCGGCTGGTCGGCATGGTGCAGCACGTACATGACGTGGGTGCCCCCTACCCCAACCGGGTCGTACAGACCGGCGTTCTCGTAGCCGCGGCTCTTGAGATCGACGATGCGCTCGGCGGCATGCTCCTTCATCTCGTCCTTGGTGCCGAACACGATGGCGCCGGTCGGGCAGGTCTTGACGCAGGCGGGCTCCAGGCCGACCCCGACCCGGTCCGAGCAGAGGGAGCACTTGTAGGCCTTGTTGTCCTTCTTCGAGATCCGCGGGATGTCGAAGGGGCAACCGGCGATGCAGTAGCCGCACCCGATGCAGTGGTCCTGGTTGAAGTCGACGATGCCGTTGGCGTACTTCACGATGGCCCCCGGACTCGGACAGGCCTTCAGGCAGCCCGGCTCGGCGCAGTGCATGCAGCCGTCCTTGCGGATCAGCCACTCCAGCTTGCCGGCCTCGTCCTCGTGCTCGGTGAAACGCATCAGCGTCCAGGAGTCCGCGGTGAGGTCCGCCGGGTTGTCATAGGTGCCGTGGGTATGGCCCACCTCGTCGCGCAGCTCGTTCCATTCCGAACAGGCGACCTGGCAGGCCTTGCAGCCGATGCACTTGGACACATCGATCAGCTTGGCCACTTCCGCCTGATTGCGCACGGACGGATAAGCCGTAGTCGTCGCGGAGCGGGCGTAGATATCTTGGCTTGCCATCACGCTTTCTCCACGTTGACCAGGAACGACTTGAACTCGGGCGTCTGGGTGTTCCCGTCACCCACGAAGGGAGTCAGGGTGTTGGCCAGATAACCCATCCGCGCCACGCCGGAGAAGCCCCAGTGGATGGGGATGCCGACATGGTGCACCGTCTCGCCATTGACCTGCAGCGGACGGATCCGCTTGGTCACCACCGCCTTGCAGACGATGTGGCCGCGCTTGGAGCTGACCCGTACGAGATCACCCGCGGCGATGCCCTTCTGCTTGGCCAGCACCTCGCCGATCTCGACGAACTGCTCGGGCTGGATGATGGCGTTGAGGCGGCAGTGCTTGCTCCAGTAGTGGAAGTGCTCGGTCAGGCGGTAGGTGGTGGCCGCATAGGGGAAGTCCTTGCGATCGCCGAAGTCTGCCCAGTCGTCCTTGAACACCCGCGCCGCCGGGCTGTTCAGCGCCTTGCGGTTGTTGGGGTGCAGCGGGTTGACGCCGATGGGCGTTTCGAACGGCTCGTAGTGCTCCGGGAAGGGCCCCTCGGCCATCTTGTCCAGCGAGAAGAAGCGCGCTACCCCTTCCGGGTTCATGATGAACGGACTCATCCCGTCGCCAGGCTTGCCGTCGATCTTGAAGTCCGGCACGTCGGTACCGCCCCACTTCTGCGCCTTGTCGTTCCACCAGACCAGCTTCTTGCTCGGGTCCCACGGCTTGCCGCTAAGATCCGAGGAGGCACGGTTGTAGAGAATGCGGCGGTTGTTCGGCCACGACCAGGCCCAGCCCAGGGTCTGCCCCATATGGAACGGATCGCTGTTGTCGCGCCGCGCCATCTGGTTGCCCTGCTCGGTCCAGGCGCCGCAATAGATCCAGCAGCCCGAGGCGGTACTGCCGTCGTCCATCAACTGGCCGAAACCGGCAAGTTGCTGGCCAGCCTTGGCCGAAACGGCGCCCTTGGCATCGAGCACGTCGGTCACAGCGTAGCCGTTGAACTCCTTGGCCAACTCCTCCGCCGAAGGCTCTCCTGGTTTGGCATAGGGCCAGGAAAGGCCCAGGATTGGATCAGGAAAGGCACCGCCGTCCTGGCGATAGGCCTCGCGCAATCTGAGGAACAGTTCGGACATGATGACGATGTCGCTTCGGCCCTCGGCAGGCGCTTCGGCACCCTTGAAGTGCCACTGCAGCCAGCGGCTGGAGTTCACCAGGGAGCCGTCTTCCTCGGCGAAGCAGGTGGTGGGCAGGCGGAACACCTCGGTCTGGATTTCCGCGGTATTCACATCGTTGTGATCGCCGTGGTTGCGCCAGAACTCGGAGGTCTCGGTGGCCAGCGGATCCATGATCACCAGCCACTTGAGCTTGGACAGCCCGCGCATCACCTTGGCCTTGTTGGGGAAGGCGGCGATGGGGTTGAAACCCTGGCAGAAATAGCCGTTGACCTGACCCTTGCCCATCATGTCGAAGTAGCGCAGCACATCGTAGCCAGCACCCGTGACATCGACCTTGGGCAACCAGTGGTAGCACCAGTCGTTGTCCTTGGTGGCATTGTCGCCGTACCACGCCTTCATCAAGCTGACGTGAAACTTGCCGTAGTTCTGCCAGTAGCTCATCTGTCCCGGGCGCAACGGCTTGCTGGCGCGTCGGTCGATGAAGGCGTGGTAGTCCTGCTCGCCGTCGGCGCCGATGGTCAGGTAGCCCGGCAGCTGGATCGACAAGAGACCCAGGTCGGTAAGGCCTTGGATGTTGGAGTGACCGCGCAGGGCGTTCATCCCGCCACCGGGCATACCGATGTTGCCAAGCAGCAGCTGCACCATGGCGCCGGCACGAATGATCTGGGCGCCAATGGAGTGCTGAGTCCAACCTAGGGCATAGAGGATGGTCATCGTGCGACCGGGCGCCGACGTCTCGGCAATCTCGGCCCAGACCTTCTGGATCGCCTCAACGGGCGTACCACATACCTGACTGGCCACTTCCAGGGTGTAGCGGCTGTAGTGCTGCTTCATCAACTGGAAGACGCAACGCGGGTGCTCAAGCGTTGCATCGATCTTGACGAAGCCGTCGTCGCCGATCTCGTAGCCCCATTGAGTCTTGTCGGTATAGGTACGTTTTTCAGCGTCGTAGCCGGTATACAGGCCGTCTTCGAAGGAGAAGCCTTCCTTCACGATAAAGCCTACGTCGGTGTAGTTACGGACGTATTCGTGCTGGATCTTGTCGTGAGTGATCAGGTAATTGATCAACCCGCCCAGGAAGGCAATGTCGCTGCCGGTCCGGATGGGGGCGTAGTAGTCCGCAACCGAGGCAGAACGGGTATAGCGCGGATCGACCACGATTAGCCGGGCGTTGTTGTGCGCCTTGGCCTCGGTGACCCACTTGAAACCACACGGGTGCGCTTCAGCGGCATTGCCGCCCATGATCAAGACGAGGTTAGCGTTCTTGATGTCGCTCCAGTGATTTGTCATGGCGCCACGGCCAAACGTCGGGGCAAGACCTGCCACCGTCGGGCCGTGTCAGACGCGCGCTTGGTTATCGAAGGCCAACAGGCCCAGATTCCGCGCGATCTTGTGCGTCAAATAACCGGTTTCATTGGAGGACGCCGAGGCGGCCAGGAAGCCCGTGGTCAGCCAGCGATTGACCGTCTGGCCCTTGTCGTTGGTGGCGATGAAGTTGGCATCGCGGTCTTCCTTCATCAGGGTAGCGATGCGGTCGAGCGCCTCGTCCCAGCTGATGCGGGTCCACTCGTTGCTGCCAGGCTTGCGCACCTCGGGATACTTGAGGCGATTGGGGCTGTGGATGAAATCCAGCAGGCCGGCGCCTTTCGGGCAGAGGGTGCCACGGTTGACCGGATGGTCGGCGTCGCCCTCGATGTGAATGATGTTCTGGGCCACGTTCTTGGCCCGGTCACCCATGCTGTACATGATCAGGCCGCAGCCGACCGAGCAGTAGGGACAGGTGTTGCGGGTTTCCACGGTGTGCGCCAGTTTGAAATGGCGCACCTGGTCGGCAAAGGCGGCTGTGGGAGCCATGCCTAACGCCGCCAGGCTGGATCCCGCAAGGCCGACTCCAGCGACCTTGAAGAATTGCCGACGGTTCATATCCACGTTTTCTTGTCCTCGTTCAGGCTAGGCCTGGTGCATAGCCAGGCCCTGAGGCAAGAGTAACTCAATCGTTTGGCTTATTGAGCGCTCCGCCCTTGTCGCCGATCAATGGAAGTCATCCTTTTGTCCCCTAACCCGACGCTGCCTGACGAATGGCCTTGGCCTCCCGTTCAGCCGGCGCGCTGTCTGCCTGCAGGAGATTGTCGCCCCGTTCCAGTAGCCGTTCGCCAACCAGTCGCGAGCCGCTGACATTGAGGTGGTTGCCGTCCTGATACAGCGGCGTTCCGTCCAGCGCGGAATGGCGGCGCTGGGCATCGCAGGTGATCGCCTCGGGATCCAGGGTCACCCGTTACGGATAGTGCGGCTTGAGGTCGTCGAGCATCAGGAGGAAAGGCTCCTGGCGCCGCACCACGTCTTCCCGCTCGATAGAGCAGTCGTTGGCGGTATGGAACAGCCTGTTCTTGACCAGGCAGGTGTCGCGTTCGGCGCCGATCTCGGGGATGCCGGCAAGATCACTGGCGTGGCGCCACTCTGGATGAGCGGGGCGCGCCAGGAATGCCGAGACAGCCCTGGCAAGCAGGCGGCACGGTAACCGCTGCAAGGTTGGCTGCGCACCCGGTCGCGCAACGCGTCTTCAAGCCCTGGATCGAACAGAGGCTACCGGAACAATATACTTATAATTCAATAGCTTGAACGATCTGACTGATGGCGATTTGCTGCCAACGAAACGGTCACCAATCTCGCTGATTCGGCAGTATCGGCAAGTCATGCTAAGCTCGCTAACTTTCCTCGCGATACCTACGGACCCTCCGCCATGTCCAATCGCCTGCCGACGCCGCCATAGTCGAGCGCGCTACCATCCTGCCTGGTAGCCGCGCCTGCGGCGCGTGACCTTTCCGTTCCGCCCTGTGGTTTCTCCGCGACCGTACCCCTCGTGCCGTCGCCTGTTCTGGATACGCCATGAAAAGTGTTTCTCCCCGCGCCGACATCCTGGCCGGTCTCACCACGTCCTTCGCGCTGGTGCCCGAGTGCATCGCGTTCGCCCTGGTCGCCCATCTCAATCCGCTGATGGGGCTCTATGGCGCCTTCTTCATCTGCACCCTCACCGCGCTCTTCGGTGGACGGCCCGGCATGATCTCCGGCGCCGCCGGCTCCATGGCGGTGGTGATCGTCGCCTTGGTGGTCCAGCACGGCGTGCAGTACCTGCTGGCCACGGTGGTGCTGGGCGGCCTGCTGATGATCGCCTTCGGCCTGCTGCGTCTGGGCAAGCTGATCCGCATGGTGCCGCACCCGGTCATGCTGGGCTTCGTCAACGGCCTGGCCATCGTCATCGCCCTGGCCCAGCTGGAACACTTCAAGCAGGGCGACACCTGGCTCAGCGGCGCCCCGCTGTATCTGATGATCGGCCTGACCCTGGCGACCATGGCCATCATCTGGCTCCTGCCGCGCCTGACCCGTGCCGTGCCGCCAGCGCTGGCGGCCATCCTTGGCGTGGGGCTGGCGGTGTATTTCCTCGACCTGCCGACCCGCACCCTGGGCGACATGGCCCACATCGCCGGCGGGTTGCCGCAGCTGGCCCTGCCCGACATCCCCTGGACGCTCGAAACGCTGCAGATCATCCTGCCCTATGCGGTGCTGATGGCCCTGGTCGGTCTCCTGGAAACCCTGCTGACGCTGAATCTCACCGACGAGATCACCGAGAGCCGCGGCTTGCCCAATCGTGAGTGCGTAGCCCTCGGCGCGGCCAATATGGCATCCGGCCTGTTCGGCGGCATGGGCGGCTGCGCCATGATCGGCCAGACCATGATCAACCTGAGTTCGGGCGGCCGCGGCAGGCTATCGGGTCTGGTCGCGGGGATCCTGATGCTGCTCTTCGTGCTGTTCCTGTCGCCGCTGATCGAGCGCATTCCGCTGGCGGCGCTGGTCGGCACCATGTTCGTGGTCGCCCAGCAGACCTTTGCCTGGGCCTCGTTGCGCGTACTGCACCGGGTGCCGCGCAGCGACACCCTGATGATCATCGCCGTCACCGTGATCACGGTGTTCGCCGACCTCGCCACCGCGGTGCTCTGCGGCATCGTCCTGGCCGCGCTCAACTTCGCCTGGCAGCACGCCCGACGCCTCTATGCCGACAGCCATCTGGAAGCCGATGGCAGCAGGAAGTACCAGGTGCACGGGACCCTGTTCTTCGCTTCCACCGCCACCTTTCTCAACCAGTTCGATCCGGCCGGCGATCCGCCCAAGGTGGTGGTGGACTGCAGCCACCTGAGCTTCGTCGATTACTCCGCCGTGGCGGCACTGCGTACCCTGCACGAGCGCTATGCCAAGGCCGGCAAGCGGGTGCGCGTATTGCACCTGTCCGCTCGCTGCAAGCAGCTGCTGCGTCGTGGCGGCGTGACGGACGACCTCGCCCTCGGCGATTGAACCCCTGACGGCGCCTTCGGGTCTCTCCCAGCAATGTCCTGCTTTCGGAGACCCGCGGCCATGTCCAAGATCCTCGCCTGCCTCGACGGCTCCGCCGTGAGCGCCGCCGTCTGCGACTTCGCCGCCTGGGCCGGGATCGCCCTGGACGTCCCGATCACCCTGCTCCACGTCCTGGATCAGCGCCGCTTTCCCCGCCCCGGCAACGGCGTCCCGGCGCCCCTGCTGGGCAATCGCGAGCAACTGCTCACCGACCTTGCGGCCCTCGACGTCCGGCGCGGCGATCTGGCGGAAGATCAAGGCCGGCTATTGCTCGACGCCGCCCAGCTGCGGGTGGAAGAGCAGCGGGCGCGTTGCGCTGGCGCCGTATTGCAGCATGGCGATCTGATGACTTCGCTGGAGAGTCTGCAGGAGGACTTCGACCTCATCGTGCTGGGTCGCCAGGGCGAGGACAGTCCACCCAAGCGACTGATCGGCCGCCATCTGGAAAGTGCCATCCGCCTCCTGCATCGCCCCCTGCTGGTAGCCGGCCACCTGTTCGTCAAACCCAGCGGCGTGCTGCTGGCCTATGACGACAGCAGCAGCGCCCGCAAGGCAGTGACCTGGGTGGCCAACTGCAGCCTGTTCGATGGCCTCGTCTGCCACCTGGTAACCGTCGGCCGCGACCGCGAAGAGCGCCGTGCTGCCCTCACCCGTGCCGCCGACGAACTCCAGGCCCAGGGCCGTCAGGTCATCACCGCCATCACCGATGGCGACGTGGAACTGGGCCTGGAGCGCTATCGCAAGCAGCACGGCCTGGAGCTGGTGGTGATGGGCGCATTCGGCCACTCCCGCCTGCGCCACTTCTTCATGGGCAGCAACACCCGCAACATGCTGGAGACCGCTGGCAGCGCGCTGATCGTGGTGCGTTAAAGCCGGATCGACCACACCCTAGAAATCCACCCGCCCGCGATTGGCCTTGACGCCGCTGCGGCGGGACTTGCCCTCCAGGCGGCGCTGCTTGGAACCGTAGGTGGGCTTCGTCGGGCGACGTGGCTTTTCCGGAACGTTGGCCGCAGCGATCAGCGCGGCCAGGCGTTCCAGGGCGTCGGCCCGGTTCTGTTCCTGGGTGCGGTACTGCTGTGCCTTGATCACCACCACGCCCTCGCGACTGATGCGCTGGTCGCGCAGACCCAGCAGGCGCTCCTTGAGCGCTTCCGGCAGCGAAGAGGCCTGGATGTCGAATCTCAGGTGGACGGCGCTGGAAACCTTGTTGACGTTCTGGCCGCCCGCGCCCTGGGCACGTACCGCCACGAGCTGGACTTCCTGCTCCGGCAGCGTCAGGCGCTCATCGATGACCAGGCTCACGCTGGGTGCGCGCCGCGGATCAGCCAGGCGTCCAGCAACGGCTCCAGCTCTTCCAGCGGCTGGTAGCCGTTGGTGATCAGAGCCAGTTGGCCCGCACGCTCGGCCAGCAGGGTCGGGAAGCCGGCGATACCCAGATTCAGGGCCCAGTCGAAATCCGCCTGAGTGGCCTGGTGCGCGGGTTCGCCATCGAACAACGGAGCGAACTCGATGCGCGGCAGGCCACAGGCCTCGGCCAGCTCCACTAGCAGCGCCGGCTGGGTGACGTCGCGAGCCTCGACATAGAAGGCCTGCTGGATGCGTTTGGCCAGCGGCCAGACCGCGTCTTCATCAAGCTGGCGGACGGCGACCAGAGCGCGGCACGCCGGCTCGGTGTCGTACACCAGGCCTTCCGGCGGGCCCTGGTCCAGGGCGAAGGGCTGGCCGGTGGTCTCCTGTACCGCCTGCCAGTAGGCCAGGGTGCGCACCCGGCTGGCGGTGTCCTGGGCCGCCCGCTCGCGACGCAGACCGCCGACCACCAGGCGCAGGGAGATGCCCTGGGCAGCCGCCCGCTCGGCCAGGCGCTCCACCACCGGGGCGAAGCCCCAGCACCAGGAGCACATGGGGTCCATCACATAGAGCAGGCGACCGGGCATCCTAGACCTCCTCTAAGCTGGGCGTGGCGTTCAACCGCGGATCGCGGCCGATGGGATGGGGTTCGTTACGCAGGCGGGCCAGTTCGATCTGCTTTTGCCGCTCGCGGGCACCGGCACGGGTCTTTTCCGAGAGCGAATCCCAGCAGTGCGGGCAACTGATGCCGGGGCTGTAGTGCGGCGACTGCATGTCCTCGGGCGAAACCGGATGGCGACAGGCGTGGCACTGGTCGTAGACCCCTTCGGCCAGCTCGTGGGTCACGGTCACGCGGTTGTCGAAGACGAAGCACTCGCCCTCCCAACGCGACTCGGCCGCCGGGACTTCTTCGAGGTACTTGAGGATGCCGCCCTTGAGGTGGAAGACCTCGGGAAAGCCCTCCTGCAGCATGAAGCTGGAGGCCTTCTCGCAGCGGATGCCACCGGTGCAGAACATGGCGACCTTCTTGTGCCGGGCCGGATCGAAGTGCTCGCGGATATAGGCTGGGAAATCGCGGAAACTCTTGGTCTTGGGGTCGATGGCGCCCCTGAAGCTGCCGATGTCCACCTCGTAGTCGTTGCGGGTGTCGATCACCAGTACCTCGGGATCGTCGACCAGGGCGTTCCAGTCCTGGGGTTCGACATAGGTGCCCACGCGCTGGTTGGGATCGACGCCGGGCACGCCCAGGGTGACGATCTCCTTTTTCAGCTTGACCTTGGTGCGATAGAAGGGCTGCTCGGCGCAGTAGGATTCCTTGTGGTCGATGTCGACCAGACGCGCATCGGCGCGCAGCCAGGCGAGCACGGCGTCGATGCCTTCGCGGCTGCCGGAGACGGTGCCGTTGATGCCTTCCTCGGCCAGCAGCAGGGTGCCCTTGACGTCGTTCACCAGCAGGGTCTGCAGCAGGGGTTCACGCAATTGGACGTAGTCGTCCAGGGTGACGAACTTGTACAAGGCCGCCACGACAATCTTGTCGGTCATCTTCGGGTTCCCAGAGGTCGCCCTCGCAAAGGGCGGACCGGTTAGACGAAAACGCCGGCAAGGATGCCGGCGCCGGTCAAATTTTAACCAATTAGCAGGGCACCGAACAATGGCGCCCTGAACTCAACCCGCCAGGTCGTGCTTGCTGCCGCCACGGCAGGTGGGCGAATCCGGCGCCTGACCCCGGGCCGCCCACTCCTCCGGGGTATAGGTGTGCAGCGCCAGCGCATGGAACTGGCCCATGAGCTCGCCCAGGGTGCCGTAGACCTTCTGGTGGCGCTTCACCGAGTTGAGGCCGGCGAAGTGTTCGCTGACCACCACCGCCTTGTAGTGGGTCTCCTGGCCGCGACTGTGCATGTGGCTTTCGTCCTGCACCTCCAGGTACTCGGGTTGCAACAGGCCCAGGCTGGACTGGATACGTTCGCGCATGCTCATGGGGATACCTCGACTGTGAGAACCGTCATTCTAGCGAGCCTGGGCGCCGCCCGGAAACGACAAAGCCCGGAACGGGTCCGGGCTTTGCGGCAAGGCTGAATCAGCGCTTGGCGGGCGGGGTGGCGTTGCCGGCCCCGGCCGGCGGCTTGACGCCCAGCTCCTTGTCCATCTCGGCGAGGATGCCATTGACCTTGGGCACCGCCTGCTCCAGCTTGGCCTGGGTCATCTGCGCGGACTGGGCCGACAGGCGCGGCAGCGTGGCGATCATCTTCTTGCCCAGATCCGACTGGTAGAACTTGATCAGGCCTTCCAGCTCGTCTTCGGTGAAGTTGTCGGTGTACAGCTTGACCATCTCGGGCTTGATCTTTTCCCAGCCGATGGTGCTGTCCAGCGCCTGATTGGCGCGGGCGGTATAGCTTTCCAGCACGGCCTTCTTGGCCGGCGCCTTGGCCTGCTCGAAGTGCTGGGCGAAGAGCTGCTGTACCTGGGCGTAGACCGGCGTGGTCAGCTTGTCGGCGTTGGCCAGCTTGAGAAAGCGCTCTGCGTCGGCTGCGTGGCTTTTGGCGTCGGCCAGGGCCAGACCACTCGCGCTGGACAGCAGGACGAGGGCACCGAGCGTACGGAGAGTCTTTTTCATGGGCGTCCTTGGGGATGCGAAAAATGGACGGGAAGTCTGGCAGAGATGGGCTGAATGCCAGCTGAACTGCTCACGACACCTCGCACAATTGAGAATACTTCCCATTTGGGAACCCTGGCGCTAAGCTGCTGCCCAACTTAGCTGGACCCACCCATTCCTAAGCGGAGACCGCCATGAGCCGTACCGAAACCGATAGCATCGGCCCCATCGAAGTGGCCGACGATGTCTACTGGGGCGCCCAGACCCAAAGGTCGCTGGAGAACTTCGCCATCGGCAACCAGCAGATGCCGCTGGCGGTGGTGCATGCCCTGGCGACGGTGAAAAAGGCCGCCGCCCGGGTCAATCTGCGCCTCGGCGAATTGCCGGAAGATGTCGCCACCCTCATCGAAAAGGCGAGCAGCGAGATCCTCGATGGCTTCCATGACGACCAGTTTCCCCTGGTGGTCTGGCAGACCGGCAGCGGCACCCAGAGCAACATGAACGTCAACGAGGTCATCGCCGGCCGCAGCAACGAACTGGCCGGCAATGGCATGGGCGGCAAGCAGCCGGTCCATCCCAACGACCACGTCAACCGCGGCCAGAGCTCCAACGACTGCTTCCCCACCGCCATGCACATCGCCACTGCCCTGGCGGTCCAGAACGACCTGCTACCGGCCATCGCCGAGCTGTCCGGCGGCCTGGCGCTGCAGTCGGCACGCTACCAGAACCTGGTCAAGACCGGTCGCACCCACATGATGGATGCCACCCCGGTGACCTTCGGCCAGGAACTGTCGGCCTTCGTCGCCCAGCTGGACCTGGCCGAGCGCGCCATCCGCAACGCCCTGCCGGCGGTCATGGAGCTGGCCCAGGGCGGTACCGCGGTCGGCACCGGCCTGAATGCGCCCAAGGGCTTCGACGAAGCCATCGCCAAGGAAATCGCCGAACTCACCGGCCTGCCCTTCGTCACCGCACCGAACAAGTTCGCCGCCCTCGCCGGCCATGAGCCGCTGGTAGCCCTGCACGGCGGCCTCAAGACCCTGGCCGTGGCGCTGATGAAGATCGCCAACGACCTGCGTCTGCTGGGCTCCGGTCCGCGCGCGGGCTTCGCCGAGGTCAGGTTGCCGGCCAACGAACCGGGCAGTTCCATCATGCCGGGCAAGGTCAACCCGACCCAGTGCGAGGCGCTGTCGATGCTGGCCTGCCAGGTGATCGGCAACGACGTCACCGTCGGTTTCGCCGCCAGCCAGGGTCATCTGCAGCTCAATGTCTACAAGCCGGTGATCGCCCATAATGTCCTGGAATCCATCCGCCTGCTGGCCGATGGCAGCCGCAATTTCAACACCCATTGCGTTACCGGCATGGAGCCGGATGAGCACAAGATGGCCGAGCACCTGGAGCAGGGGTTGATGCTGGTGACGGCGCTCAATCCGCACATTGGCTACGACAAGGCCGCCGAGATCGCCAAGAAGGCCTATGCCGAGAACAAGACCCTGCGCGCTGCCGCGCTGGAGCTTGGCTACCTGACCGACGAGCAGTTCGATCAGTGGGTACGCCCGGAGACCATGCTGGAAGCCGGTGGCCGTGGCTGAGGCTCGCGGCGCCACGCCGCTGGAAGGGGATGGCCGGCGCCTGCTGGTCATCCAGGGCAATCCCAAGAGCACCAGCTTCTGCCAGTCGCTGGCCGACGCCTATGTCCAGGGCGCCCAGGCCAGCGGCCAGGTGGTGCGTCAGCTCAAGCTGGCCGACGCGCAGTTCGACCCGGTGCTGCGCGAGGGCTATGACCTCTCCCAGACCCTGGAGCCGGATCTGCTGGAAGCTCAGCGGCAGATCCATTGGGCCGAGCACCTGGTGTTCATCTACCCGGTGTGGTGGAACGGCCTGCCAGCGGTACTGGCGGGCTTTCTCGAACGGGTGCTGCAGCCGGGCTTCGCCTTCGCCCAGCGCGACCAGACCTGGGGCGGCGAACCCCTGCTGACCGGGCGCAGCGCCGAACTGCTGGTCACCTCCGATACCCCGCCCTCCCCCTGGCAGCGCCTGCGCAACCAGGCGCCCCATCGCCAGGTCATCCAGGAAGGCCTCGAAGCCTGTGGCATCCAGGTGCTGCAGGTGCACGAGTATTCGCCGGTGCGGGCGGCCGACGAGGAGCAGCGGCTGCGCTGGCTGCAGGAAGTGGAACGGCTGGGGCGGAACGAGTAGTCCACCCAACGGCCTTGGTAGGTTGGGTTGAGCGCCAGCGAAGCCCAACGGAGCGGAGGCCTTGATACCGGCAGTGTTGGGCTTCGACGGTAGAGCCGTCTCAGCTCAACCTACGGTTTTTCGCGGCCATGGCGGTTCACCGATACGGCCCCTCCTACGCGGTGCTACCGGTAGGAGCGGCCCATGGCCGCGATCACACCCCGCCCCTGAATCCATCGGCATAACCAAAGCGCCTTTTATTCTTTCTCCTCCAGAACATCCGCCGTCACTATCGGCTCTCCCCTTTTGTCCGCGGAGATCCGCCATGACCCGCTATCTCATCCTGCCCGGCTGGCAGGGCTCCGGTCCCGACCATTGGCAGACCCACTGGCAGCGACTGCTGCCTGACGCCCGCCGCGTCGAGCAGGACGACTGGCAGCGTCCCGACCCACAGCGCTGGGTAGCGGCGCTCGACCGGGCCATTGGGCAAGCCAGCACCCCGGTAGTGGTGATAGCCCATAGCCTGGGCTGCGTGACCGTCGCGCGTTGGGCCGCCAGCGCCCCGGTGGCCCGACGGCAGCGGGTACTCGCCGCCTTGCTGGTCGCTCCGGCCGATGTGGAGCGACCCGGCTGCCCGGTGGAACTGGTGGGGTTCGCGCCGCTGCCGCGCCAACCGCTGCCCTTCCCGACACGGATGGTGACCTCGGACAACGACCACGCCATCAGCCTCGCCCGGGCCGAAGCCCTGGCACGCGACTGGGGCAGCGACCTGGACATCCTGCCAGGCGCGGGCCATATCAATACCCGCTCCGGGCATCGGCAGTGGGAAGAAGGTCTGCTGCACCTGGCCAAGTTGGGGGCCGCCCAGGGCCTCCGGGTCGCCTGAGCGGCGCTCGGAGGTCAGAAACGTCCCATGACCTGGGTCTGGCCGGCCTTGAGCCAGCCGATGCTCTGCAGCGCCGGGGCGATCTCGCTGCCGGGCTGCGCCGTACCCTGCACCTGCCCCCGCCAGTTGGCCAGGCTCAGGCGGATCTCCAGATGATGCTGGGTCCCGCGTTCGAAGACGCCCTGCAGCCAGGGCGCCGTCTGGCAATCCACCTGTAACCGGGCCTCACCCAGGGCCAGGCGGCGGGGCACCAGGACCTGCAAGGCATCGCCTTGCCAGCTGCCACTGGCGGCCTGGCACCGGCGCCAGCTGCCTGCCAGCCGTACCTCGCCCGTCAACCGGCCGGCCAGCAGGGCGCTGTCCGGGGCCTGCAGCCAGCGCAGATCGCCGCCGGCGAGATCGGCCTGCCACTGCCAGGGCCAGCCACTCAGGTTCATTCCCCAGGGCGCGCCCTCGGGCTCGCCTACCGTGACCTGCAGCTTGCCTGGCCAGCGCAGGTGCCACTGCCAGGGCCCGGCACCACCACCCGGCCAGGCGAGGCGCTGCATGCCGCCGCCGAGCAGGGAGCCCTGCAAGCCGACCGGCGTGACCTGGGGCGGCAGCAGGCGCGGCAGCCAGTCCGCGGCCGGCCAGTAGAGCAGGCAGCCCAGGACGAAGATCAGGCAGGCGAACAGGGTGAACGCCAGGCGCACGAGCCAGCGAGTCATGGCGCACGCTCCACCAGTACCGCCAGGACTTCCAGTTCGAAGGCCACGCTCGTCGGCTGGCTGCGAATTCTCAGGGTCCGGGGTAGCCAACCCCGCGCCCGCGCCCAGGCCTGCAACCGTTCCACGGCGCCCACGTCGAGCGCCTCGCCACGCACCTGCCAGACCGGTTCGGCCAGGGTCAGGGCGCTGAAGGTCACGCCGTCGACCGCCCCGCGCCAGTCCGCCTCCTGCAGCGGCTGGGCGACGAGCAGCGCCCGGGCCTCTTCGGCGAGGCGCACCCAATCGGTGGTGGCTGGGCGGCTACCCGGGGTGGCGCGCAACAGCAGGATGGCGGCCAGCACCAGGATGACCAGCCCGCCAAGGGCCAGCCGCTGGCGCTCGGCGGGCAGGCGCTGCCAGTGCTGAAGGATGGTGCTCATGGTCGCTTCTCCACGGGGCTAGCCAGGCGCAGGGTCAGGCGCCCGGCCTGACGCTGCCACTGCAGGGTATCGAATTCCTGGCCGAGCCGGGTGCGCAGGGCCTTGTCCAGGCTGGCGGGGCCGTCCAGCACCACGCGGATGCCTTGCTCGTCCAGCGCCCATTCCACCAGCCGCCAGCCGGGCTGGGCGCCGAGCGCAGCGCCCAGCGGACCGCTGAGGCGCTGCCAGAGGCGCCACTGCCCTTCCAGCTGCCGCTGGGCCCGGCTGGCCAGCTGGAGTTCGCGCTCGGCGCGACCGCCATCGAGACGGTCACTGGCCAGGCCCAGGCGCTGGGCGACAACGTCCCGGTCGAGCCGCGCCAGGCGCCCGTGCTGGACCTGTTGCACGCCCAGATGCAGCAGCGCCAGCCCGGCCGCCGCAGCCATGCCCAGCAGCAGGGGTCGGGGCAGCCCCAGGGACGGCCGGCGACGGCGCTGGCCCTGCCGCGGCCAGAGGTCCTGGGACGTCGAGCCAGCGACCGCATCGGGCCAGAGCCGCTCAGCGGACGCCGCGGGTCCCGCGTCGATCAGGGCCGCCAGGGCCGGCGGCAGATCGCCTTCGAGCGCGGCTGGCCAGGTCAGCCAGACCTCGCGGTCATCGGTGCGAGTCTTGAATCTCAGGCTGTCGCCCAGACGCAGGCCGATCCCACCCCCGGCCGATGGCTCAGGCAGGAACTGGAAGTCGACCCAGCAGGCGGCCACTGACCAGCCAACGGCGGCGCAGTGTTCGCGCCAGGCGTCCAGCAGCGCCTGGTCCAGGGCCAGCAGGCGCAGCCGTCCGGGCGCGCGACCCAGGCAGACCAGGTGCTGGCCGCTGGCATCCTCCAGCAACTGATCCTCCAGCAGGAGCCCCCACTCGTGCGGGCGCAGTCCCTTGGGCGCGGCCACATCGAACAGGCTGCAGTCTTCGCCGTGCAGCAGCAGGGTGACCGGCTGGGCCGCCGCCGGCAGCACGGCCATGGCCTGGAGCTGGTCATCCTGCAGATGCGCGGCCATTACCGGATTGTCCGGGCCGGGCGGGCCGGGATGACGCGTGCGCAGCAGCAGGCGATTGCCGGTACGAGCCGGGCTGAAGTCGCGGCGGATCAGGGGCAGGAGGCGTCCGAGCGTCGAGGAGGCGTGCATGGCGTCAACCGGTCTGAGGCAGGGCAAAGGTGCAGACATAGCCGTCGCCCTGGAGGGTAAAGGTCAGCCGCACCCCATTGGCGGGTTCGGCCAGCGGCGGATAGGCGAGCCAGCGCCCGCCGCCATGGAATTCCAAATTCAGGCGCTCGACGCCTGGCTGATCGAGGACCTGCTGCCAGGCGGGAGCATCCACCGCGTCCAGCTCGGCGCTACGGCTCAGCCGCAAGCGGTCGGTGCTGGCGTTCCACTCCAGACGCTGGCGGCGCAAGCGCCCGGCCCCCTGGTCCGCGCCCAGCGGCAAGGCATCCAGGGCGACCCAGTCCAGCCGGTTCTCGGCGGGGTGCCAGTCCAGCACGGCGTTGTGCAGCGGCCGGCGCTGTTCCTGCAGCGGTCGCCAGACCAGTCCGGCAAGGCGCCGATCCAGCAGGCCGCAGACGTCCAGCACCCGCGCATTGGTCGACTCCCGGGCGGCCAGCCGGCCACGGGCATCGAGCCAGAGGTTGACCAGGCTACCGAGCAGCACGGCGAGCAGCGCCGTGAGCGCCATGGCCAGGAGCACCTCGATCAGGGTCATGCCCTGCTGGCGGCTCATGGACGCGCTCCGGCATAGAGCGGCCAGTCACCCAGCGCGCGACTAAAGGCGGCGTCGGCATAGAGCGAGAGCCGTTGCGCGCCCAGGGCTCCGCCGGCGGCTTCAAGACGCCAGTAGCAGCGGTCGCCGCCCTGGCTCAATTCGCCCTGCCCCGCGGCCAGGCCCTCCACCTGCCAGCGGGCATTGAGTTCGCGAGCGCAGAGCTGGGCCAGTTCGCGGGATTGGGCGACGCCGGCGATGTCCAGCCGCTGACCGATCACCTGGCTGACGCCCACGGCCATGAAGGCGACGATGGCCAGGGCCACCAGCACCTCAAGCAGAGTGAAGCCGGTCTGCCTCATGGCTGTTCCACCGAGGCGCGACCGTGCGCGTCCACCACCAGCAGCCACTGCCTTTCCTCTTCGGCGAAGGCGAGGCGCTGAGCACGGGTATCGCCGTTCGGCCACCAGATCAGGCGCGGCTGAGCGCTGGCCGGTTCGGCCAGGTGCAGTCCCGCCGGCCAGTGCCCGTCAGGCAGATCGGCGCTGGCCAGGGGCTGCCAGCGTGGGCCACGGGCGTCACCCACCAGCTGCAGATAGCGAAAGCCGGTGGCGTCGACCTGCCAGCCGAGGATGCGGCCGCTGTGGCGGGCGGTGTCCCGTGCCAGCTGGAAGTCGCTCGCCAGGCTTTCCAGCCGCCACTGTCCGGCCGGACTGCCACCGCCGAGGCGCGCCACGCCTACGGCGGTCAGCAGGCCGACGATCAGCAGCACGACCATCAGCTCCAGCAGGGTGAAACCGCCCTGGCGCCCCGGCATGGGAATTCAGAGCGTCCAGTTGCCGATGTCGGCATCGCTGCCCTCGCCGCCTTCGCGGCCGTCGGCGCCGAGGGTATAGAGGTCCACCCGGCCGTGTTCGCCCGGAATGCGATAGCGGTAGGCGGCGCCCCAAGGGTCCTCCGGCAGGCGGCGGATATAGCCGTCGGCGCGATAGTTGCGCGGCTCGGGGGCCTGGGTCGGCTTGCTCACCAGGGCGGCGAGGCCCTGCTCGGCGGTGGGATAGCGCAGGTTATCCAGGCGGTACATGTCCAGCGCCTGCTCCAGGCTGGCGAGATCGGCGCGGGCCTTCTGCTGCATGGCCTTGTCCTGGTTGTCCAGTACATTGGGCGCGACGATGGCCACCAGCAGGCCGATGATGAAGATCACCACCATGATCTCGATGAGGGTGAAACCGGCCTGGCGGGCGGCTACGGCATGGGAACGCATCGCGAAAGTCTCCTTGGGGCGCATCAGAGGTTGAGCGCCTGGTTGAGCTGCATGATGGGTAGCAGGATGGCGAGCACGATGGCCAGTACCACCCCGCCGAGTACGAGGATCAGTACCGGCTCGAACAGCGCCAGGGCCAGGTCCACCTGTTGGTTGAAATCCCGCTCCTGGGCATCGGCGACCCGCTCGAGCATGGCGTCGAGGGTGCCGCTGGCCTCGCCGCTGGCAACCATGTTCACCAGCAAGGGGGGAAAGACGCCGCTGCGGTCCAGGGCCCGGCCGAGGCCGGTACCGGAGGTGACCTGTTCGATGGCCGCCTCCAGGGCATCGCGCAGCACCTGATTGCCCAGGGTGGCGCGGCTGACCTGCAGGCCTTCGAGCACCGGGATGCCGCTGCCGACCAGGATCGCCAGGCTGCGGGTCAGGCGGGCGCTGTCGAGGGTGCGCAGCAACTCGCCCAGGCGCGGCAGGCGCAGCAGCTGCCGGTGCCAGCGTCGCCGCCACTCGACCTGGCGCAACAGGCGCTGCAGACCTAAGCCGGCCAGCAATAGCAGGCCCAGCAACCAGGGCCCGAAGACCAGCAGGCCGTCACTGACGGCCACCAGGGCGCGGGTGATCCAGGGCAGTTGCAGGCCGCTGTGGATGAACTGCTCGGTGAGCTTGGGCACCACGAAGGTCATCAGCCCCGCCACCACGGCGACCGACACCAGGGCCAACGCCAGCGGATAGATGAGCGCGGTGCGCGCCTTGTGGCGCTGGCGCTGCACCCGTTCGAGATAGTCGGCCAGGCGTTCCAGCACCTGGCCCAGGCGTCCGGCCCGTTCGCCAGCGGCCACCAGGGTCAGGTACAGCGGGTCGAAGGTGCCCGGATGACGCCCCAGGCTGTCGGCCAGGGTATAGCCCTCGCGGACCTGGCCCAGCAGATCCAGCAGCAGCGCCTTGAGCGCCGCCTGGCGACTCTGGCGCTCCAGCATCCGCAGGGCGTCGGCCAGGGGAATGGCGGCGCCCACCAGGGTCGCCAGCTGGCGGGTGAAGTCGGTGCGGCTGTTGGCATCCAGCCGTCCGGCGCGGCTGCGCGCGCCCCGCGCCGGACCCGCCGCCTGCAAGGTGCGGGGAAAGAGGCCGCGCTCGCGCAATAGCTGGCGGGCATGGCGCTCGCTCTCGGCCTGGATGACATCGCGCTGGCGACGCCCCTCGCCGTCCAGCGCCAGGTAGCGGTAGGCCGGCATCAGCGCAACGCTCCGCCGCTGGTACTACTGGTGCACCGCACGCAGCACCTCCGCGAGGCTGGTCTCGCCCGCCGTCAGGCGCTCCAGGGCACTCTCGGCCAGGCTGGCGCGGCGGCCCTCCAGCAGCCGGGCCATCTCGCCCTCCCCGGCGCCGCGATAGATGAGTTCGGCCAGTTCGGCGTCTAGGGCGACGAATTCGTAGAGACCCAGGCGACCGCGATAGCCACTGCCATTGCAGCTTGGGCACCCCTCGGGCTCGCGCAGCCGTTCGAGCCCGGCCAGCCCTGGCAGCAGCGTCTGTTCGGCCGCCCGCAGTGGACGCCAGGCCGCGCAGCTGCACAACCGTCGTACCAGCCGTTGGGCCAGCACGCCCTTGAGGCTCGACGCCAGCAGGAAGGGCTCCACGCCCATGTCGCGCAGGCGGGTGATAGCGCCCAGGGCGCTGTTGGTGTGCAGGGTGGAGAGCACCAGATGGCCGGTGAGACTGGCCTGCACGGCGATGCCGGCGGTCTCCACGTCGCGGATCTCGCCGATCATGATGACGTCCGGATCCTGGCGCAGGATGGCCCTCAGGCCGCTGGCGAAGGTCAGGCCGGCACGGGGGTTGACCGGCGTCTGGCCGATGCCGGGCAAGGCGTATTCCACCGGGTCTTCCACGGTGAGGATGCTGCGGCTGCCTTCGTTGAGCAGCCCCAGGCTGGCATAGAGGGTGGTGGTCTTGCCCGACCCGGTGGGGCCGGTGACCAGCAGGATGCCATTGGGCTGGGCCAGGGCACCGCGCAGGCCGGCATCGATGGCTGGTGGCAGGCCGAGGCGCGAGAGCTCCAGCAGGCTGGCCTGCTTGTCGAGGATGCGCATGACCACCCGCTCGCCATGGACGCCGGGCAGGGTCGAGACGCGGATGTCGACGTCGCGACCGCTGGCTCTGAGGGTGATGCGGCCATCCTGGGGCTGGCGCTTCTCGGCGATGTCCAGCCGCGCCATGACCTTGATCCGCGACACCAGCATGGCCGACAGCGCCCGCGGCGGGCGCAGCAGCTCGCGCAGCACCCCATCCACTCGCACCCGTACCACCAGCGCCTGCTCGAAGGTCTCCACGTGCAGGTCGGAGGCGTCGAGGCGCAGCGCCTCGGCGAACAGGGCGTTGATTAGCCGGATCACCGGCGCCTCGCCAGCGCTGTCGAGCAGGTCCTCGACCCGTGGCAATTCCTCCATCAGCCCAGCCAGGTCGACGGTCTCGCCGAGGCCCTCCACCAGCGCCTCGGTGCTGGCCTGCCCGGCTTCATAGAGCGGGCCCAGGCGCTGCTCGAAGACCTCGCGCGGGAGCCATTCGCAGCCTTGCGGGGGACCGTGGCGACGCTGCACCTCCTGCAGCAACGCCAGGTCCGCATCCAGGCGGCACAGCAGCCGATAGCCGTCGGGCACGGCGGCCAGGGCGATGCCGGCCTGGCGGGCCAGGCGATAGGGCAGCGTCGGCGTCATCAGAGGCCGTCCAGGCGCGCCCGCGCCGAGGGATAGAGACTCTGCAGGGTGGGCGCGCCGCGCGTACCCGGCGGCGTGGCCGGCAAGGCCGCGGCTGGGGCGGCGGCGCGCATGCCGCGGTACTTGTCCTCGCTGATCTGCTGCACCAGCGCCGGATCGCGCAAGATGCGCGGGCGGATGAACACCACCAGATTCTGCTTGGTGCTGGAGCGGGTACGCGACTTGAAGAGATTGCCCAGCACCGGCACGTCGCCCAGCAGCGGCACGCGCTGGTCGCTGTCGTTGCCCTCGTTGCTGATCAGGCCGCCGAGGACGATGAGGCCATTGTCCTCCACCATCACCGTGGTCTTGATCTCGCGCTTGTTGGTGACCACGTCGCTGGCGCGCACGTTGTCGGCCAGCGACGAGACCTCCTGGACGATCTCCATGCGCACCGTGTCGCCCTCGTTGATCTGCGGCTTGAGCCGCAGCTTCACCCCCACTTCGCGACGCTCGATGGTCTGGTAGGGATTGGCGTTGTTGCTGGTGACCGAGCCGGTGACGAAGGGCACCTCCTGGCCAACCATGATGGAGGCCTCGGCGTTGTCCAGGGTCAGCAAGGTCGGTGTCGACAGCAGGTTGAAGCCGCTCTCGCTGCGCATGGCCTGCAACAGGGTGACGAAGTTCAGCCCGCTGCCACCGATGCGACCGACCCCGGCGGAGATGCCCTGCATGCCCGAGAGCAGACTGCCCAGGGCACTGGTGTCCTGGTTGGCCGCGGCGGCGGCGATACCGTTGATGGGCGTGCCGTTGGTGAAGTTGACGCCGCCTGCCGGCAGGTTGCCGTTGCGATCGAGGAACAGCCACTGGACGCCGAGCTGGTTGGCCTTGGTGTCGGTGATCTCGGCGATGATCGCCTCCACTACCACCTGGGCACGGCGGATGTCCAACTGGCTGATGATGCGCTTGTAGGCGGCCAGCTCTCGCGGCGGGCCGATCAGCACGATGGAGTTGGTACCCATGTCCGCTTCCAGGCGAATGCCAGGCGCGCCGGGCGCCAACGTCCCACCACCGCCCTTGGCAGGAGGAGCCTCCCCCTCCCCACCACCTTCAACAGGGGTGGTATTAACCATGGGCGCTGCTGCCACGGGAATCTCCATCCGCGCGTCCTGGGTGACCTCGCCGCTGAGCCCGCGCAGCACCTTGACCACCTCGCCGGCCTTGGCATGGTGCAGATAGACCACCTCGGTATCGCTGGCCGCGTCGCGGGAGACGTCCAGCTCGGCGACCAGACGGCGTACCTGGCGGCGGACGGCTTCGTCGCCGCGCACCATGAGGGCATTGCTGCGGGCGTCGGCCAGCACCTGGACCCCGCCGCCGGCCTGGCCGCGGCTGGCCAGCAGGCGCTCCACCAGGGGCGCGGTGTCGCGCGCCTGGGCATGGCGCAGAACGATCATTTCCACCGGTTCGTCGCGACCGCGATCCAGCCGCGCCAGCAGCTGGCCAATGCGGCTGAGGTTGCTGCGCCAGTCGGTCACTACCAGCAGGTTGCTGGCGGGATAGGGCGTGGCCACCCCGACCCGGGCGTCCATCAGCGGGCGGACGATGCCCAGCAACTGGTCGAGATTGCCACCGCGCACGGCGAATACCCGGGTGGCCACGGTATCCCCGGCGCCGGGCTTGGCCGGAGCACCATCGTCCACCTCCACCGGCAGCGGCTCGGTCCGGGCCGCCTGGTCGGGCAGGATCTTCACGCTGCCGTCTTCCAGCTCCACCGCGGCATAGCCATTCGCGCGCAGCTGGGCCAGGGCCAGGGCATAGACGTCGTCGGCGGCCAGGGGCTGGGCGCTGCGCACCGTCAGGGTGCCACGCACTCGCGGGTCGATGACGAAGTTGGTGCCGGTGATGCGTCCCACGCTCTCGATGAACAGATCGATCTCGGTGTTCTCGAAATTGACCTCGAAGCGTTGTTCGGCCTGGGCACCGAGCAGCCAGAAGGCGAGGAGCAGGCCGCAATAGCTGCGTTTCTTCACAGGGACAGTCTCACGGGTAGGGCCAGGGCGTGGCCCTGACGTTCCAGTTCCAGGGTCAGGGCGCCGGTGGCGCGCCAGTGCGGCAGGCGTTGCAGCAGCGCCCGGGTATCGGCCACGGGGACGGCATCCACCCGGCGCAGCACGTCCCCGGGCTCAAGTCCGAGGCCGCTGAAGAAGGCCGGCTCGGCCCCGGGTTGCAGGCGGTAGCCGGTCAGTTCGCCATGCTCGCGGACCGGGGTGGCGCGAATGCGGCGCAGCAGGCTGGCGAGATCGCCCTCCTCCGCCACCGGCGTGGGCGGCGCCTTGACGGCTGTCGGCTTGGCCGTACCGCTGGCCGCGAGGCCCACCAGCTCACGCGGCGGCGGCCAGGGCAACCGCTCTTCGCGGCCGGCGCGGCTGAAGACCAGGCCCTGGGCGTCGATGGCGGTCAGCACCAGGCCGGGCACCAGGCTGTCGCCCAGGACCAGGGACCGCTGGCGATCGCCATGGCGCAGGACCACCACCGAGCCGTCGATGGGCACCGCCTTGATCGCCCCGACCCACTGGATCGGCAGGGTGCTGGGCGCCGCCTGGCTAGCGGTGCGCCAATGGCCGGCGAGCAGATCGGTGGCGGGAGACGCCTCGACCTGGACACTGGGTACGGGCGTCGGCAGCCACAGCAGGCGCAGATCGCAGACCACCCGCGCCGCCAGCCAGGCGGCGATGCCCAGCCACAGCAGGGTCAGCAGCCGCAACGCCAGGGGATGGATGAGCAGGCGCGCCATCAGGCCAGAGACTCCAGACGGCGGCGCAAGGCGGCCAGCGGATGCCAGCCCGGATGGCCTTCGACGAACTCCAGGCGTGGCACCGGCAACGGCGCCAGGCCCCAGTCGGCGGGCCGGGCGCGCAGATAGGCTTCCAGACGTTGCCAGAGCGCCTCGCCGGTGCCGAGGTCAGGCCCCAGGGCAAAGGTGCGACAGGTGAAGGCGGCGCCCAGGGGCACCTGCAGGGGCGGGATACGCTGGCCACGGGGGGCGCCATAGCGACAGCTCCACGGAGCACCTACCAACCGCGGCAGGTCCTGGCTGTTGTCCAGTAGCAGAGGCTCGCCGAAGCGGTTGTCGGCAGCCTCTTCCAGGAGCGTGCGCAGGCCATCGGCCGTGGTAGGCAACTCCAGCACCGTGGCGTCATGGCCACCACAGAGGGCGATCAGGTGTTCACGGGTGATCCAGTCGCCCCGCTGCAGCGGCAGGTCGTATCTCAGGCCAGGCAGCAGCACCGGCTGAGCCTCGCTGCCCCCCAGGGCCGCAGCGATCAGGGCGTCCCAGCTGCCGCCGAGCAGATCACGGCGCCAGAGATCCACCGGCGCGCGCGCCAGGCGCTGGTCGAGCCAGCCCGCGTGGGGCGCCCGGGCCACCGCCAGCTGCCGTTGGTAGTTTTCCAGCAGGGTGCGGTCGAGCACGCGTTCGGCCTGCACCGGATGAAAGACGGCGTCCAGGCGCCAGCCATCGCGACCGCCCCGGCAGCGGATCTCGAAGATACCGACGCCTCGGGTGCCCGGCAGGCAAACCGGCAGCGGACGACCACTGCCGCGCATCACCGGAATCAGCTCCGGCCAGAGATCCTGGCCGCGGGCGCACAGCAGAAGGTCCGCCTCCTCCAGGCGCTCGGCCAGCCACAGCCCCGGGCCAGTGCCGACATCGGCCAGCACCACCAGCAGATCGGCCTGACCGCGTGCCTCGGCCAGCACCGGGCGCAGCCGGGCATACCAGTCGGCCAGCGGCGCCTGCTGGTCGCTGGCATAGGGATCGGTCACCCCGACCAGGGCGATGCGCACGCCGTCGCGCTCGGTCAGGGTGAAAGGAGCGACGCCCAGGGCGCTGCGCTGTTCCTCGGTGAGGGTGGCGCCCAGTACCGGACGACCGTAGCGGCGATAGAGGGCGGCGCTGCGCTTGGGCCAGAGCAGACGCTCGTCACTGCTGACCCGGGCCTCGCTGCCCAGCAACTGGCTGCCATCGACTCCAGCCTCGCCGCGGGTCAATTGCGTCAGGCCGCTGCCGTTCCAGCACTGGCCGTTCTCCAGGGTCAGGCTGCGGGTCGCGCCCTGGCGAGCACGCAGGTGGGCCAACTGGGCGGCCAGGGCGGCATAGCCACCGTAGCGCTGGCCGTCGCCACGACTGGCATCGAGCAGGGGCGCGAGCCCAGGCGCAAGACGCGCCGCATCGGCACCGGTGCGCCAGGGCGCGGCGCCGATGCGGCCAGCCGGTCCCAGGCGGACCCGGGGCACCACCGGCCAGCCGGGCTCGCGAGCATCCAGGGTATCGGCGACATAGAGCAGTTGCAGATCGGCATCCACCGGGCGGCTGGAAAAGCCTTGGGCACAGCCGCCCAGCAGCGGCGCCGTGGCGCCCGCCGCGAGCCAACCCAAGACCTGGCGTCGTGCCCAGTTGCCCATCCGATGTCTGCCTTGCGCGCTAGAGAGGGCGGCATCCTAGGCGGCGAAAAGCTACAAATTCATGACAAAACAGAAGGTTACAAACTGTTACAGCTCGGCTGGGGGTAAATATCCTCTTGTAACCTTTCAGTCACCAGACCATCACAGAGGCTTCCTAAAGTCGCCGGCTCCCGTGATCAACCAAGGAAGCTTTGCGCATGAGCACTTTCACGAGCGACGACCGTAACCGCAACGAAAGCGGCAACGAACCGCTGGACGCCGTCGTCGACCGTTACCTGTCGCGCCGCAGTGTCATGAAAGGCGGCCTGGGCGCCGCCATCGCGATGATCGCTGGCGGTAGCCTGACTGCCTGCTTCGACGGCGGTGGCGGCTCCCATGACGATCCGGCGCCCAGCCAGCCCAGCCCGACGCCGCAGCTCAAGCTTGGTTTCGAATCCATTCGCGGTGCCCATCTCGACGCCATCGTCCTGGCCGCCGGTTACAGCGCTCGCATCCTGGCGCCCTGGGGTACCCCACTGAACAACCTGGCCAATGCCTGGCGCAGCGATGGCAGCAATACCTCCACCGACCAGGCCAATGCGGCCGGCATGCACCACGACGGCATGCACTTCTTCCCGCTGAACAACTCCAGCAGCGACGGCCTGCTGGCCATCAACTACGAATACATCGACCAGAAGGTGCTGCACCCCAACGGCCCGACCACCACCAACGGCAAGCGCCCCGCCGAGGAAGTGCGCAAGGAGATCAACGCCCATGGCGCGGCGGTGATCCATATCCGCAAGGTCGACGGCAACTGGCAGGTCGTCACCAACGATGCGCTCAACCGTCGCTTCACCAGCGCCACGCCCATGGAGATCGCCGGTCCGCTGCGCGGCAACGCCAACCTGGTCACGCCCTTCTCGCCCGATGGCACCCGTACCCGCGGCACCAACAACAACTGCGGCAACGGCTTCACCCCTTGGGGCACCTACCTCACCTGCGAGGAAAACTGGCCGGGCATCTTCGTCAACAAAGGCACCCTGCCGGTGGATCAGAAGCGCATCGGCATCACCAGCAAGAGCAACTACGGCTGGGAGACGGCAGCGGGTGACGCCAGCGAGGTGGACAACGAATTCCGCCGCTTCGACCTGACCCCCACCGGCGCTAGCGCGACTCAGGACTTCCGCAACGAAGCCAGCGGCTACGGCTACATCGTCGAGATCGACCCCTACGACAGCGCGGCGCCAGCCACCAAGCGCACGGCCATGGGTCGCTTCCGCCACGAAGGCTCGGCCTACGGCATTCCAGTGGCCGGTCAGCCGCTGGCGTTCTACATGGGCGACGACTCGCGCAACGAATACATCTACAAGTTCGTCTCCGCCGCCGCCTGGGATCCTGCCGATGCCAACTCGGCCAACCGCCTGGCCATCGGCGCCAAGTACCTGGACAACGGCACCCTCTACGTGGCCCGTTTCGACGACGGCGGCAACGGCAAGTGGCTACCGCTGACGGTCAATGCACCGACCAAGGATGGCCGTACCCTGGGCGCCCTCTACGGCGACCTGGCCGGCATCATCCTCAACACCCGTGGCGCCGCCGACGCCGTGGGCGCGACCCCGATGGACCGCCCCGAGTGGACCACCGTCAATCCGTTCACCGGCGAGGTCTACGTCACCCTCACCAACAACTCCGCACGTACCGCCGCCAATGCCGCCAACCCGCGGGTACCCAACGTCAACGGCCACATCGTGCGCTGGAAGGACAACAGCAACCAGACCGACTTCACCTGGGACATCTTCGTCTTTGGTGCGGACGCTGGCGCTGCACCCGACATCAACCGCTCAGGCCTGACCGAACTCAACCAGTTCGCCAGCCCCGACGGCCTGGCCTTCGACAGCCGCGGCATCCTCTGGATCGAGACCGACAACAGCGACAACGCCGTGGCCGAGTACACCAACGACCAGTTGCTGGCGGTCATCCCGGCCCAGGTGGTGGATGGCAGCGGCAAGCAGGTCGCCATCTCGGCCACCAACCAGACCGCCCTGCGCCGCTTCCTGGTCGGCCCCAACGGCTGCGAGATCACCGGCATCACCTGGACGCCGGACCTCACGACCATGTTCATCAACGTCCAGCATCCGGACAACTGGCCCTACAGCGAAGTCGCCACCGAGGGCACCCCGGCTGGCACCAAGGTGCGCCCCCGCGCCTCCACTGTGGTGATCCAGAAGCTCGACGGCGGCCCCATCGGCGTCTGATCGAGTCGGCGATAGCCAGGCTCCCCGGTCGGTAACGATCGCGGGAGCTTTTTGCTTTCCCGCGGATGCGAAATCCGTCGCGTAGATTGGCAAACAGCACCCGCCTCTTCTGGCTGCGCGCGGGAAAGGCTGTACCGTTTTCCGCCCTACACCAGACGCTCGTCCGTAGCGTGGAAAACCGCGCAGCGTTTTCCACCAAGCCCTGGGAATCGCAGCCATGGCGGTCCGCCGCTGCGGCCGCGCCTACAAGCACAGCCATAACGGCTCATCGCGATCCAGCCACAGAAGCTAGAGATGATCGCCTGCTCCAACAGCCCTTCTCCCCCTGGAAGAGGGTTGTGGTGAGGGCATGCCCCGCGCAACGGAGTCACCCGCGGAAAAGGCTGCGCCGTTTTCCGCCCTACGCCGGACTCTCGTCCGTAGCGGGGAAAAGCGCGCAGCGTCTTCCACTTCTGCCCGAATCGGTCATCCGCCAATCACGGCGATGCCAGTCCGCCAACACGGCGCTCCTGCGGGCGAGGTTATAACCGCTGATCGTGATCCGGCTGGAGCTGATGGAGACAATCACCTGCTCCGACAGTCCCCTCTCCCCTTGGGAGAGGGTTGGGGTGAGGGCATGCCCCGTGCAACGGAGTCACCTGTGGAAAAGCCTGCGCTGGTTTCTCGGTCGTAGCGTGCAACACCGTGCGGCCTTTGCCACCGGTGCCCGAATCGATCGTCAGGTGATCACGGCCACGGGCCGCTCCTACAGGAGGTTTCAGCGCCAGACCGCCGCCCTGATAGCCGCCACCCTCAACCTACTGCAACGCCTCCGACCCACCCGGCCCAGGCACCCAAAGTGTGGTGTCCCGGGTCGCCAGCCAGCGCACCCGTTGTGCCGGTACCGCCGCGTGCCAGCGACTCACGCCCTGGGCCGCCAGCTGCCGTACCTGGCGAAAGACCTGACCATCGCGTCGCACCTCCACCCCGAGCAGAAAATCCCCACTGTTGAGCATCAGACGCTGGGTCAACAAGGTGAAGGTCTCCTCCCCTACTCCGGGCAGGGCCTCACGCAAGGCTTCGACGTTGGCGTACCCCTGCGCAGGCCGCGCGGTGATCAGCAGCTGCAGCGTCTCCCGCGGCACCTCGCCGAGAAACAGCGCCTCCAGCAGCGGTAGTTGACCCATCCCCAGGGCATTGGCATTGAGTCGCCAGCCACCGGTGTCGGGCAGCGCACAGAGTTCGCGCAGCTGCAGATGCCGGCCGGGCCGCGCCGGCACGATCAGATCCAGCTCGCCAATCTCGGCCAGCGGCAGATTGGGCACCAGTACCGGCGGTACCAGGCGCAGGGCCTCCGGCGTTTCCAGACCGAATTCGTGGGCCTCGCCATCGGCATCGACCCAATCAGCGAGTCGCTCGGCAAAGGCCTGGGCCGTCAGCCCCGGCTCGCCCAATGCCCCAGGACGTTGCTCCAGCAACCATTTCAGCTGCCGCAACGCCAGATCGCGCTCCGGGCCGGCCAGGGCGTTGACGTTGAAGCAGCCATACAGATCGCGTAACTGGGCGCGGACCTGGGCACCCTCCACTTCATAGGCCAGCACCTCGCCTCTCAGGCTCTGCCAGAACTCCGGTCGCTGCCGCGCGCCGGCCTGCACCAGCCCCTGCGTGACCACCTGCTCCGCGCCGGCCGCCAGGGCCCGTGCCAGGGTCTCGTGCTCCAGCAACCGCGCCCGCTGCAGTTCAGCACGCCCTTCGGCCAGCAGCACCGGCAACAAGGCCGCCACCAGCGCCAGCGCCCAGAGCGCCATCAGCAGCGCCACGCCCCTTTGTCGCCGCACCCCTGTTCCTCCAGGCAAAAGCGGCATTGGAACCGACGCAGGTTGCAGATTCGTGGCAATGCGTGGATCAGCCTCCCCGTCGGGCTTCGCTGCGCTCAACCCAACCCACAACTGCTGCCGTCATGTGGAGGCGCGTATGGTTACCCAAAGCAACAGGACGCCAATCAGAAGCGCAAACATCAGGAGTATCGCCAGGCATCCCACACCCTCTGGTAAATCCGATAGCCAAGCGTTCTTCTCTGGAAAGCGACCGCGGGTCAGTTTACGGAGCAGCCATGAGCCGAGGCTGGCGCATAGATAACTCCAGAGAAAGCTCAGTATCCATTCCATAGGTCACACCTGAAGCCGATCCTTCGGTTCCTTTTTCGGCCAGAAGATATCCAGCCCTCACACCTATCCTCGCTCATACCCTTGGCTCTTGGCGAAGGCAAAAGATGTACAACGAAAAAAACCCGCCACCATGGCGGGTTTCGTCACGGCCAGACCGCCCCTACAACTTGGCGATGGACACCTCGGTGGATTTGACAAAGGCGATCACCTCGCTGCCCACCACCAGCTCCAGCTCCTTGACCGAGCGGGTGGTGATGACCGAGGTAACGATGCCGGCGGCGGTCTGGACGTCGATCTCGGAGAGCACCGAGCCTTCGATGATTTCCTTGATGGTGCCCTTGAACTGGTTGCGAACGTTGATGGCCTTGATGGTCATGGCAGAACTCCTTGGATGAGCGATCAGTAGGCCCAGCGCAGTTGCGTGGGCAGGGGTTGCACGATTTCCGGTAGATCAGGGTTGAGCGGTTGCTGCAGCACCCGGGCCAGCACCTCGGCCTCCAGGCGCGCCAGCTGGGCATCGCCGGCGGCCCGGGGGCGCGCCAGGTTGACGTCGAGGTCCAGGCCGACATGGCCATCCTCGATGAGCACCACACGGTCCGCCAGGGCCACCGCCTCGCCCACGTCATGGGTGACCAGCAGCACGGTGAACCCGTGGCGCTGCCAGAGGCCTTCGATGAGTTGCTGCATCTCGATGCGGGTCAGGGCATCCAGGGCGCCCAGCGGCTCGTCCAGCAGCAGCAGGCGCGGCTGGTGGATCAGGGCGCGGGCCAGGGCCACGCGCTGCTTCTGGCCTCCGGACAGCGCCGAGGGCCACTCCTGGGCGCGGTCGGCCAGGCCGACCGCCTTCAGGGCTTCCAGGGCGCGGGGTTTCCAATCGCCCTTGAGACCCAGGCCGACGTTGTCGATGATGCGTTTCCAGGGCAGCAGGCGCGCGTCCTGGAACATCAGCCGGGTGTCCTCGCGGTGCTCCGCCAGGGGTTCGTCCTGCCCCAGCAGGGTGCCGCTGCTGGCGCGGTCGAGACCGGCCACCAGGCGCAGCAGGGTGCTCTTGCCGCAACCACTGCGCCCCACCACGGCGACGAACTGGCCAGCCGGGATGTCCAGGTCGATCCCATGGAGCACGGTGCGCTCGCCAAAGGTCTTCACCACCTGTTGCAGCTTCAGGGCGATGCCGCGGGAGAGCGGCGGAACGGCTTGCAGACTGGTCATGCGTGGGCTCCCTTCTGATAGGCCGGGTGCCAGCGCAACCAGGCGCGCTCCAGGCCGCGGGCGGCGAGATCAGCCAGCTTGCCGAGGATGGCGTAGAGCAGGATGGCCAGCACCACGATGTCGGTTTGCAGGAATTCCCGGGCGTTCATCGCCAGGTAGCCGATGCCGGAGCTGGCGGAAATGGTCTCGGCGACGATCAGCGTCAGCCACATCAGGCCGAGGGCGAAGCGCACCCCTACCAGGATGGCCGGCAGGGCACCTGGCAATACCACGTGCCAGAACAGCCGCGCGCCGGACAAGCCGTAGCTGCGGGCCATCTCCACCAGCGCCGGATCGACGTTGCGGATGCCGTGGTAGGTATTGAGGTAGATGGGAAAGAACACCCCCAGGGCCACTAGGAACAGCTTGGCCGACTCGTCGATGCCGAACCAGAGGATCACCAGCGGGATCAGTGCCAGGTGCGGCACGTTGCGCACCATCTGCAGGGTGCTGTCGAGGAGGCGCTCGCCCCACTTCGACAGCCCGGTGAGGAAACCCAGCGCCAGGCCGATGCCTCCGCCGATGGCGAAGCCAATGCCGGCGCGCCAACCGCTGATGGCCAGGTGTTGCCAGAGCTCACCGCTCTTGACCAGGCTCCAGCCGGCTTCCAGCACCGCCGCCGGTGACGGCAGGATGCGGCTCGACAGCAGGCCGCTGCTGACCGACAGCTGCCAGGCAACGAGCAGGGCCACGGGTACCAGCCAGGGTGCCAGCCGCTGCAAGAGGCGTTCGGTGGTGCTGCTCATGCCGGCCTCCCTCAGCTCTGCGCCGCTTTCTGCGGCAGGATGTCGTTGGCCACCATCTCGCCGAAGGGGCTCACGTAGTTGGCGCCTTCCACTCGGGTCGGGCGCTTGACCGGCAGGTGCGGGAACAGCAGTTCGGCCACCCGGTAGGATTCCTCCAGGTGCGGGTAGCCGGAGAAGATGAAGGTGTCGATGCCCAGGGCGGCGTATTCCTTGACCCGCGCGGCCACGGTGGGACCGTCACCGACCAGCGCCGTCCCGGCACCACCACGCACCAGGCCGACACCGGCCCAGAGATTGGGCGCGATCTCCAGCTTGTCGCGACGCCCCCCATGCAGCGCCGCCATGCGCTGCTGGCCGACCGAGTCGAAGCGGGCGAAAGCGGCCTGGGCCTTCTCGATGGTGGCGTCATCGAGATTGGCGATCAGCCGATCGGCCGCCCGCCAGGCTTCCTCATTGGTCTCGCGGACGATCACGTGCAGGCGGATGCCGAAGCGCACCGTGCGCCCTTGGGCGGCGGCCTTGGCCTTGACCGCCTCGATCTTCTCGCGCACCGCGTCCAGCGGCTCGCCCCAGGTCAGGTACAGCTCCACCTGCTCGGCGGCCAGATCCTGGGCAGCGTCGGAGGAGCCGCCGAAATACAGCGGTGGGCGCGGTTGCTGCAGCGGCGGATAGAGCAGCTTGGCGCCCTTCACCTGGATGTGCTTGCCCTCGTAGTCCACCGTCTCGCCTTCCAGCACGCGGCGCCAGATGCGGGTGAATTCCACCGAGGCCTCATAACGCTCGCTGTGGGACAGGTGCAGACCGTCACCGGCCAGCTCGTCCGGGTCGCCACCAGTGACCAAATTGAACAGCGCCCGACCGCCGGACAGGCGATCCAGGGTGGCTGCCTGCCGCGCCGCTACCGTGGGCGAGATGATCCCGGGCCGCAGGGCCACCAGGAACTTGAGTTTCTGGGTGACCGGAATCAGCGAGGCGGCCACCAGCCAGGAATCCTCGCAACTGCGTCCGGTAGGGATCAGCACCCCGCCGAAGCCCAGGCGGTCGGCAGCCTGGGCGACCTGGGTCAGGTAGCCGTGGTCGACGGCGCGGGCACCTTCGGCGGTACCCAGGTAATGGCCATCGCCGTGGGTCGGCAGGAACCAGAAGATGTCGAGACTCATGGGGCGTTCTCCAGGAAGCGGGATCAGGGTTGGGCAGTGGCGGTCTGCAGATTGGCGGGTGGCGTCCACACCACGTCGCGGATCGTCAGCGGCTTGGGAATCAACTTGAGGGCGGTGAAGGCATCGGCGATCCTCTGCTGCTGCGCGGCCACCTCGGGGCTGATGAACTGGGCGCCATAGCCCTGTCGCTTGACCACTCGTTCGGCGGTGTCCAGCGGCAGGTTCAGCAGCGGTGCCACCTGGGCGGCGACCTCATCCGGGTGGGCCTTGGCCCATTCGCCCACCGAACGCACCTCGTCGACGATGGCGCCGACCTGCTCGGGATGGGCCTTGGCGAAGCTGCGGGTGGCCAGATAGAACTGGTGGTTGTCGGCCAGCCCGGTGGCATCGGTCAGGGTGCGTGCCTGCAACTGGGTCTCGGCGGCGGCCTGGTAGGGATCCCAGATCACCCAGGCGTCCACCGCTCCGCGTTCGAAGGCGGCGCGGGCATCGGCCGGCGGCAGGTACACCGGCTGGATGTCGCGGTAGGGAATGCCGGCCTTGGCCAGTGCCTGTACCAGCAGGTAGTGGACGTTGGAGCCCTTGTTCAGGGCGATCTTCTTGCCCTTGAGATCGGCCAGCGAGCGGATCGGCGAATCCTTGGGCACCAGGATGGCTTCGCTGGTGGGCGCCGGTGGCTCATGGGCCACATAGACCAGATCGGCACCGGCTGCCTGGGCGAACACCGGTGGCGTCTCGCCGGTCACGCCGAAGTCGATGCTGCCGACGTTGAGGCCTTCCAGCAGCTGGGGGCCGCCGGGGAATTCGGTCCATTGCACCTTGACGCCGTCCCTGGCCAGCCGCTGCTCCAGGGTGCCACGGGCCTTGAGAGTGATGAGGGTGCCGTACTTCTGGTAACCGATACGGACCGTCTCTTGCGCCTGCGCCAGGCCGGTGGCCAGGGTCAGCAGGGAAACGGCGAGCAGCGAACGCTTGAAGGAGAACTGCATGGTTGAGGCTCCGGGTCAGATGCCCCAGCGTGCCTGGCCGATGCGATCGGCCAGGAGCTCGGGGGTCAGGGGCCGGGGACGCCGCGCCAGGGCCGCGTGGAATTGTTCGAGAGATTCGTAGAGACGCTGCTCCAGCGCCGGGATCAGGGCGACACCGGTCTCGGTGTAGCTGACCTGGCTGTCGTCGGCGAAGACGCCGTTGAGGATTTCCTGGGCCTTGAGCGCCGAGAGCACCGGCTTCAGCGCATAGTCGATGGCCAGGAGATGACCGCTGGAGCCGGCGGTGGCGAGGGGCAGCACCACCTTGTGGCTCAGGGCGCGCTCGGGCAGCAGGTCCAGCAGGGTCTTGAGGGCGCCGGCCAGGGAGGCCTTGTAGACAGGAGTGGCGATCACCAGGCCATCGGCGGCCTGCAGCTGGGCGATCAGCTCCACCACCGGTGGGCTGTCGAAGCGGGCACCGATGAGGTCGGCAGCGGGAAAGTCCTGGATACGCCAGCGCGACAACTCCACGCCGCGTGCTTGTAGCCAGTTCGCCGCCAGATCCAGCACGCCGGTGGAGCGCGACCGCGCTCCCGGACTGCCCGCCAAAGTCACCACCTGCATCGCCGCCTCCAGGATAAAAAGGAGCGGTGTCGCGCCGCTCGAAAAGGATTGAGCGGACCTTAGCAAGGGCTTCTTATTCCCTAAAAATATCCTTTAGGCACTTGGTTATAACCAGAAAAACAAAACCCCGGCCTGAGCCGGGGTTTTCTTGTCACCCGAGATGTCAGCGATTGGGCTGGGGGGTCAGGCGTAGATAAGGTTTGACCGCGGTATAGCCCTTGGGAAAGCGCCGCTTGAGTTCTTCCTCGTCCTTGAGCGACGGCACGATGACCACGTCATCGCCATCCTTCCAGTTGCCCGGGGTCGCAACCTTGTGATTGTCGGTGAGCTGCAGGGAATCGATCACCCGCAGGATCTCGTCGAAGTTGCGACCGGTGCTGGCCGGATAGGTGATCGACAGCCGCACCTTCTTCTGCGGATCGATGATGAACAGCGAACGCACCGTCAGGGTGTCGTTGGCATTGGGATGGATCATGTCGTAGAGGGTCGACACGCTGCGGTCGGCGTCGGCCAGGATCGGAAAGCCCACGGCGGTGGCCTGGGTTTCCTCGATGTCCTTGATCCAGCCCTGGTGCGATTCCAGGCCGTCCACCGAGAGGGCGATCACCTTGACGTCGCGCTTGGCGAATTCGTCCTTGAGCTTGGCGGTGAGGCCCAGCTCGGTGGTGCACACCGGGGTAAAGTCGGCGGGATGGGAGAAGAGCACGCCCCAGCTGTCGCCCAGCCACTCATGAAAGCGGATGCGGCCCAGGCTGGAATCCTGTTCGAAATCGGGGGCGATATCGCCCAGACGGATGGTCATTGGCAGTTCTCCTGATGCAGGTAGGGATAGCGGCACTATGCCGCTCGCCAGAGCGAGCGGGAAAGATCGGATCACGCTGTGGTTATAACGCGAAAGCCACCTGGTTCAGGGCTATCTCCACCCGGCGAGGTCCTGTGCCGCGTGACCACTCTCACAATTTCGGCGGGCTTTTTCCACCCAAGCGCAGCGGCCGCTAGGGTGCTACACCTAAGGAAGACCAACGGACAGGAAATCGGCCGAGCGGGGCAACCCGCAGCGCTCGGCATGGTCTGTTGGCAAGACGAGGAGGAGATTCTCATGTTCGGCAAACGCAATGACGACCCCGGTGCCAGCACCCATTTCCGTAGCGAGCGCGTCAGCGTGGTCAACGGTCAATTCTTCTTCACCACCCGCGAAGGCACTCTGGAAGGCCCCTTCTTCAGTCGCGAAGAAGCCCTCAACCAGATCGACCGCTATGTCGAACGGTTGCAAACCGCACAGGGCCTGATGCGCCAATCCGTCAGCAACGTCTGACCGGCTGCCCCTGATCCATTAGACTGCGCGCCCTGAATTCCAGGCCGCGCCGCTCATGACCGATTTCCAGCACGCCCAGCTCGACTGGGATGCCTCCGGGCAACCCCTCTCCCGCGCCTATGGCGATGTCTATTTCTCCCGCGCCAGCGGCCTGGAAGAGACCCGCTACGTCTTCCTGCAACAGAATCGGCTGCCCGAGCGCTTCGCGGCGCTGTCGCCGGGCGACGTCTTCACCATCGGCGAGACGGGCTTCGGCACCGGCCTCAACTTTCTGTGCGCCTGGCAGCTGTTCGAGGCCCTGGCACCCCAGGGTGCGCGCCTGCACTTCGTCAGTGTCGAGCGCTTTCCGCTGACCGCCGCCGATCTCGCCCAGGCGCTGGCCCTCTGGCCGGAACTGGCCGCCTACAGCACGGCGCTGCAGCAGCAGTACCAGGCCATCCACCCAGGCTTTCAGCGCCTGATTCTGGGTAACGGCCGTATCACCCTCACCCTGCTGATCGGCGATGTGCTGGAGCGCCTGCCCGAGCTGGATGCCCGTTGTGACGCCTGGTTCCTGGATGGCTTCGCCCCAGCGAAGAATCCCGAAATGTGGACGCCCGCGCTGTTCGGCGAGCTGGTGCGCCTGTCCCATCCCGGCACCACCCTGGCCACCTTTACCTGCGCCGGCTTCGTCCGTCGAGGCCTCAACGAAGCGGGCTTCGCCATGGCCAAGGTGCCGGGTTTCGGCCACAAGCGGGAGATGCTGGCCGGCGCGCTGGAGCGTCCTGCCGTCGGCGCGAGCGTCCCCTGGTATAGGCGTCCGCCGCGGTGCCAGGGTCCGCGAACGGCGATCGTGATAGGCGCAGGCCTCGCCGGGTGCGCCACCGCGGCCAGCCTTGCCCGCCGCGGTTGGCAGGTCAGGGTCATCGAGCGCCACGGGGCGCCCGCGCAGGAGGCCTCCGGCAATCCCCAGGGCGTGCTCTACCTCAAGCTGTCGGCCCATGACACCTCGCTCAGCCGGCTGATCCTGGACGGGTTCGGCCTGACCCTGCGTGAGTTGCAGGCCCTGCCGCCGGGAGCGGCCTGGTCGCCCTGTGGGGTATTGCAACTGGCGCTAACCGCCAAGGATGCCCAGCGCCAGGCCCAATTGGCGGCGCACTTTCCCGGTGATCTGCTGCAACCGCTGGACCGCAACGCCGCCAGCGCCCGTGCAGGGATCGGCCTGACCGCAAGCGGCCTGTTCTTTCCAGAAGGCGGCTGGGTCCATCCACCGGCGCTGTGCGCGCACTGGCTGGCGCATCCCAACATCGAGCTGATCACCGGGACCGTCGTGACCGCGTTGCAGCAAACCGCGACCGGTTGGCAGGTAGTCACTGCTCGTGCGGACCTGCAGGCGACGGTCGTCGTGGTGGCCAGTGCCGCCCAGGCCAGAACACTGCTACCCGAGCTGCCGCTCAAGGCGATTCGCGGACAGCTGTCCAATCTGCCGGAAACCCCAGCCAGTCAAGCGCTGGCAACCGTAGTGTGTGGCGAAGGCTATCTTGCCCCGGCGCGTGAAGGCCGCCACTGTCTGGGCGCCAGCTTCGTCTTCGATCGCGACGACACCGAGCCCAGTCAGGCGGAGCACCTCAGCAACCTGCAACTGCTCGCCGAGCTGTCGTCAGAACTGGCGGCCAGTCATGAGGCGCACGCCCTGGAAGGCCGCGTCGCTTTCCGCTGCACGTCGCCGGACTACCTACCCCTGGTGGGCCCGGTCGTGGACGAAGCGCTTTTCGCCCAGCGATACCAGGCGCTGGCCTACGATGCCCGCCAGGTACCCGAGCAGGCGGCTCCCTGGCGCGCGGGCCTCTATCTCAATCTGGCCCACGGCTCGCGCGGTCTAGTCACCACGCCACTGGCCGCCGAACTGCTGGCGGCCTGGCTGGACGACGAACCCCTGCCCGTGGCACGGCGGGTGGCCGAAGCCTGCCACCCCAACCGCTTTCCCCTGCGTCGGTTGATCCGCGGCGGCTAGATGATCGCCAGCGGCGTCTTGCTCTGAGGTGGCGGGAAGGCACCATCGAGCAGCGCCAGATCGTCATCAGTCAGACGCAGATCCAGGGCGCGAGCGTTTTCCTCGAGGTGACCGGCATCGCCCGCTTTGGGAATGGCGATCACCCCCGGTTGGCGCAACACCCAGGCCAGGGCGATCTGCGCAGGCGTGGCCTGGTGTCGCTCCGCCAGGGTGGCCAACGTAGGATGGCGCAGGAGGTCACCGCCCTGCCCCAGCGGACAGTAGGCCATCACCGGCATCTGCTGACGTTGGCACCAGGGCAGCAGGTCATGCTCGATGCCACGCTGCTCCAGGTTGTAGAGCACCTGGTTGGCGCTGCAACGGTCGTCGCCGAGTTCCAGCATGTCGCTGGTATCGAGATTGGAAACACCCCAGTGGCGGATCTTGCCTTCGTCGCGCAGCTTCTCCAGCGCCATGACCGTCTCGATCAATGGCACCTGGCCCCGCCAGTGCAGCAGATAGAGATCGATGACATCGGTGCCCAGCCGCTTGAGGCTACGCTCGCAGGCCAGCGGAACCCCTGCCTCGGTGGCGTTCTTGGGATAGAACTTGCTGACCAGGAAGACCTCGTCACGCCGCCCGGCAATGGCCTCGCCGACCAGTTCTTCGGCGCGGCCTTCGCCGTACATTTCAGCGGTGTCGATCAGGGTGAGCCCCAGGTCCAGGCCCTGACGCAGGGCGCTGACCTCCTGACGATGCAGGTCGGCGTTCTCGCCCATGCGCCAGGTACCCTGTCCCAGCGCCGGAACGGTAGTGCCATCGGGCAAACGAACGGTTTGAGCGGTATTCATGGACGCATCCTTCTTATGGGTGTGCCTTGTTGGAACGTCAGCGCGCCGCCGATTCTCCCGGTCATCCGCCAAACGGCAGCCAGAGGCTTCCCACAGGCCCTGCGACCCGACGTCGCACTGGTAAAGTACGCCCCGACAAGGAATCCAAAACAGCCTCCAGGAGCTCTCATGAAGTCGTCTATCCTGGGCCTCTGCGCCCTGCTGTCCGTTGCCCTGCCCCTGACGGCCGCTCAGGCCGACGTCATCACCCTGAGGTTTTCCCATGTGGTAGCGCCGGACACGCCAAGGGCAAGGGCGCCCTGCTGTTCCAGCAGCTGGTGGCGCAGCGCCTCGCCGGTCAGGTACAGCTGGAAGTGATGCCCAGCGGCACCGCCTTCACCGATGCCAACGAACTGCAGGCCCTGCAGGATGGCAAGGTGGACATCCTGGCACCGGCGATCAGCAAGCTCACCGACCTCAGCCCCAAGCTCAAGCTGTTCGACCTGCCCTTCCTCTTCGAGAGCCGTGCCGCCCTCGACCACTTCCAGTCCCGGCCCAGCGGCCGGCAACTGCTGCTGAGCCTGGAACCAAGCGGCATCATTGGCCTGGCCTATTGGCCCAACGGTCTCAAGCAGTTGTCGGCGCGCAAGCCACTGCGCGAACCCGGTGACGCCAAGGGCCTGGTGTTCCGCATCCAGAATTCCGATGTGCTGCAGAGCCAGTTCGAGGCGCTCGGCGCCACGGCGGTCAAGCTGCCCTTCAACCAGACCCCGAAGGCAATGGCCAGCGGCACCGTCAACGCCACCGAGAACACCTGGTCCAACTACTGGAGCCAGCGCCTCGATCAGCAGCAGCGCTACTTCACCGAAAGCAACCATGGTGCTCTGGACTACATGCTGATCGTCAAGGCCGACCGCTGGCGTACCCTGCCCTTCGCCGTGCGCAGCGCCCTGGAAGAAATCATCGACCAGGTGACCTTCGAAGTGAAGAAGCAATCCGAGGCGGAAAACCAGCGTGATCGCGCGCGCCTGGTCGCCGCCGGCAGCAGCGAGATCCTGACCCTCACCCCCGAGCAGCGGGCGCGCTGGCGCGAGGCCATGCGTCCGGTCTGGCAGCACTACGAAGTTGAGATCGGCGCCTCGCTGATCAAGGCAGCGGAAAGCTCGAACTAGAATCGCTGCTGCGGTGGCTCCGCCCAACGGCGCAGCGACACGCTACCCGGTTCACGGCATTGCAGGTCGCGAAAGGGCCCCGCCACCTTGATCCAACCCGGCCCCGGCGGGGTCTGGGTGCAGAATTCCTGATTGTCCGTGGTGCTGCGCCAGCGCCAGTAGGCAGCAGGCCCGGCCAGGACGTCCGTCGCCAGCAGTCCCAGCAGCGCGATGGCCAGTGTCTTGCCAGCATTCCGCCGGAACCTCTCGCGCGCTAACCCTGTCGGTTTAGAGGTAAGCCTCTCGAATTCGCACAGGATTTCCGCCATGCCGCTTTCCGTCTTGCGTAGCAAACCTACCCTCCTCGCCCTGGCCCTGGTGGGCGCTGGCATCGCCCTGGCCGGCTGCGCCCGTGATCCGGATAAACGTTCGCTGGGTGCCGAGGCGGTCAGCAATGCCAAGAGCATGGCACGTACCGATGCCGACATGCAGAAGGTACTGAACAAGTACGCCAGCTTCGATCCCAAGGCGATCGAAAAGCTGACCGCCCAGCAGGCCCGGCAACAGCCTACCATCGCCGATGCCGTCAAAGGCGTCCTGCAGGACGAAGGCCGACCCACCCAGGCCGAGGCACTGGTGCCTGGCGTGACCAGCGTCGACCGTGCCGTGGACGGCGCTGCTGGCGTGCTGCCCGCTCGCATCTACACCCCTGAAGGTCAAGGCCCCTTCCCGGTCATCCTCTATTTCCACGGTGGCGGCTGGGTCTTCGCTGACCGTAACGTCTACGATGCTGGCGCCCGCGGCCTGGCCAAGCAGGCCAATGCCATTGTGGTCTCGGTGGGCTATCGCCAGGCCCCGGAATACAAGTTTCCTGCCGCTCACGATGATGCCCTGGCGGCCTATCGCTGGGTGACCACCCACGCCGGCTCGCTCAATGGCGATCCCCAGCGCCTGGCGCTGGCGGGCGAAAGCGCTGGCGGCAACCTGGCGGTGGCGACCGCTGTCGCCGCACGCAAAGCCGGTCTCACCGCGCCCAAGCACGTGCTGTCGGTCTATCCGGTGGCCCAGACCAACACCCATACCCAATCCTACGAGCAGTACGACGACGCCAAGCCGCTCAATCGCCCCATGATGCTGTGGTTCATCGATAAGGTGACCCGGTCGTCCGATGACCTCAAGGACCCGCGCCTGGACCTGACCAAGGCCGATCTCAACGGGCTGCCGCCGGTCACCATCGTCAACGCCGAGATCGACCCCCTGCGTGATGACGGTGGCTTCCTGGAAACCGCCCTGCGCCAGGCCGGAGTCCAGGTGGAGCGCAAGGTCTATCCAGGCGTCACCCACGAGTTCTTTGGTACCGCTGCGGTCGTGCAGAAGGCCAAGGACGCCCAGGCCTATGCCGGCAGCCGACTCAAGGCCGACCTGGATAAAAAATAGCGCTGACCTGCTCGTCTCGACCACCGCCGGCCCCTGTGCCGGCGGCGTACCTTCAGCCGGGAAACAGCAAGGGGCCCGCCTCGCGCATGAAGATCTCGCAGGTCTTGGGGCCTACGCCCTTCAGTGTCTGTAGGCGTCGCTCGAAATCTTTACGGTCAGCACTGGCATCACGCAGCCGAGCGAAGCTGCCGCCATGTTCCTCTTGCAACCAATGGCAGGCGCCCAGCAAGCGCGTCGCGGTGCTCTCGTCATAACGCCGGTAGTGACCTTCTCCCAGATAGTTGACCAGTTGCTGCCAGCTCAGGTTGAGCAGCTTGCGCGGTGTATCGCGGCCGTATTTGCGATAGAGCACTGACCACGCCTGGGCGGCGATGCTCTGGGAAATGCGCTTGCCGAACAGATAGCTCGCCAGAAACCAGCCGAAGAACGCCTGTTCATCGTCAGCGGTGAGGGTCAGGCCGAGGTCGGCCGCCGAAGTCGTCTTGCTCAAGAAGCATCCCTCCCGAGGGTGTATAGCCTAGGGAGGACTCCGATCAGGCCTGGTTCGAAACCGGCGACGACTGGCAGGCTACTGGCGAATCACCTGGCCGCGCTGCGGCGCGAGTCGCGCCAGCAGGGCATTCTGTGCCCGCTCCGCAATACCCTCGTGCCGCATGGCCAGCTGCAGGTCTTCCACCAGCGCATTGAAGTCGGCTGGTTGCAGATTTAGACCCTTATGACTTTCCGCCATGCTTGCCCCGGTATAGCGACAGGGCCCGCCAGCGTCAGCGCAGAATTTCTGGATCAGCTGGCCACGCAGCCGGGCGATGTCGACCCGGACGAAGTAGTGCCGGATTCGGTCATCACGCGCCACATTGAGCAGCATTCCCTCGACGATCCGAGTGATGCCCGGTTGGCCGCCCAGCTCCTGATAGAGCCGATCACCTGAGGGTTGCTGGGGCGTGCACCCCAGCAGCGTCAGCAGCAGGGCCAGCAGCGCCAAGGGGCTCGCCTTCATCAGTAACTCCCCTGCAGCGACAGATAGAGGCCCTGCTGACGGTCTAGGGTGGCGATCTCACCCAACCAGGCGTAGGCCAGCACCACCGATAGATGCTTGTTAGGGAAGTAACCGACGAAGGTATCCATCCAGTCGCTCTCCCCGGTGAAAGACAGATTGTGCGGCTTCTGGCGATATTCCGCCCCAGCCGCCCAGCGCGGATTGAAGAACACCGCGGCCGAGCCTTCCTTGAGCCACTGACGATGATCGTTGCGATCGCCACCGAAGCCCAGCAGGCCCATCTCGTTGGCGCGGCTGTATCTGAGTCCGGCATTGACCAGCAGGTTGTAGCCGAAGGCACCGCCCAGAAACAGCCGGCTGGCGCCCAGGTAGCCTTCGACGTCGCTGTCGCGGCGGGCCCCCACCGCGGCAGGAATGGCGAAATCGCGCTGGTGCTTGTACTGGATCCCCAGCGCCAGCTGTGGCAACCGGTCATAGATCAGGTCACCGGCGAGACGCACCTTGGCGCCAACGACGTCCTGGCTGAGGCTGTCCTCGGCAAGGTTCAGGCGCCGGCGCAGGGTCGGCATCTCCAGGCGCTGACGTGCGTAGGACAGTTCCACCCGATTGTCGTAGGCCACCGCCGCGCCCGTCACATCCAGGCGGTAGTCACCGGTCCAGACCCGAGTGGCGAAGGCCGTCGCGCCGGGCTGACCGCTTTCCCCGTAGCCACCAATCACCGCCCAGGGGGTAATGCCACCGCCCGCCGCGCCTTCTAGACTGCTGGCCCCGCCGGTGGCCAGCAACTTGCCGCCATCGGCCTGCGCCCCTGCGGCCAGCAGCAACAAGCCAACGCCCCAGGCACGGGTCACGAGAGCAGCTCCGCCGCCGGTACGCTCTGCCGCTCCATCCAGGCTTCGAACTCCGCGGCCGGCACCGGACGGCTGATGTAGTAGCCCTGAATCACATCGCACCCCCAGTTGCGCAGCAGAGCCAGCGCTTGCGCCTCTTCGACGCCCTCGGCGACCACCTCCAGGCCCAGGTTATGGCCCATCTCGATGGTCGAGCGGACGATGACGGCATCGTCGTTGTCCGGCGCCAATTCCTTCACGAAGGACTGGTCGATCTTCAATTCGTCCACCGGCAGTCGCTTGAGGTGGGCCAGGGATGCCTGGCCGGTTCCGTAGTCGTCCACCGACAGCCTTATGCCCAGAACGGACAGCCGGGTGAGCAAGGCGATGGCGGCCTCGGGATCGGCCATGATGGCGCTCTCGGTGATCTCGAAGGTCAGTTGCCGCGCCGAGACGCCGGCGTCATCGAGCCAGCCGATCACCCGCTCGGGCAGGCGGTTATCGGCCAGGTCGACGGCGGACACGTTCAACGACACCTTTACCTCGCGTCCCTGGGTCTGCCAAAGCGCCAGCTGCCGGATCGCCGCCTGGATCACCCAGCGGGTGAGACCGGCCATGCTGCCGCTCCGCTCGGCCAGGGGAATGAACTCGCCCGGCGAGACCATGCCCAGTTCGGCGTGGCGCCAGCGCAGCAGGACCTCGGCTTGATAGGGGCCGCTGCCATGCAGGGCAATCTTGGGCTGGAACACCAGCATCAATTCGCCCCGCTCGCCCGCCAGCGGCAGATCGTGTACCAGCTGGAGCCGTCGCTGCTGGGCCGCATCCCGACCTTCATCATAGACCCGCAGGCGATCCGGCATCTGGCCGGCATCGAGCATGGCGCTACGCGCCCGCTCGATCAGCTGGGTCGGGTCGTCACTGTGGCGCGGATACTCGGCGAGGCCGATGCGGCAACTGAGGCGGAACAGCTGCCCTTCCCACTCGATCGGCTCCGCCAGCGATAGCCGCAGCTGCTCAGCGAGCCCCACCGCGCCCTCCAGCCCCATACGGCAGACCTGAACGAGAAACTCGTCGCCCACCGGGCGCGACACGCAGCCACGACCGGCCAGCAGGACCTGTGCCCGTTCGGCTACCATCCTGAGGATCCGGTCGCCACCGGCCACCCCGGCGGACTCGTTGATCGCCTGGAAACCGTCCAGCCCCAGGTACAGCAGCGACACCTGGGACTGGCTAGCGATGAAGACCCGCAGTCGTTCCTCGGCCAGGATGCGATTGGGCAGCCCGGTCAGGGGATCGTGCAGGGCGTTGTGCTTGAGTCGCTGCTCACGCTCGGCGATCCCCTGGCGCATGTCCTCGAGCACCTGCGCCAGCCGCCCGAACTCGTCCTGCCGCTGTACATCCACCTTGACCCCATAGTCGCCCTGGCCGATCCGCCAGGACACCACGGAAAGCTGACGCAGCGGCTGGACCAGATTGCGAGCCAGCCACAGCGCGCCCAGCAAGGCCGCCAGCAGCGCCCCGCAGGCGATCAGCGCAAGCTGCCTGAGCAGGGGTTCGAATTCGGCCAGGGCCACGTCGAGGGAACGTAACAGATAGACGTAGACCGGGCTTTCGCGGGTACCCAGGGTCAGGCGCTTGACCTGATAGAGCCGACCGCCCAGCGTCATCTGCCAGGTGTCGCCTGCCTGGGTTGAACTCGTCAGCTCCTTCACCAGCAACCGCCCTTGCTCGTCCGGCAGCGTGCTGGCCATGATCGTAGCTTCGCCAAGAAAGACCACGTCCAGGTTGATCAGCGAGCGAAATTCCCGGGCCATGGCCTGATCCATGACGAAACTCATCACCACCTGGGCGATGGGCAGCGGCGCCCGCACCGGAACGGTGACCCGCAATTGGGGCAAGCCGGTACCTGCCAGCACGCAGCTGCCGTCATTGGCCGCCGGTACCGACGCGGGCAAACGCTCGCCCTCGCTATGGGCCGCAACGGTGCTGGCGATCAGTCGACCGTCCATATCCAGCAGATAGGTATCGCCCGCGCCGACCCGCGCGCCATGGTTGGCCAGCACCGACCTCAGGGTTGGCACATCGCCATTGGCCACCGCATCGCGAAAGCCGAAGTCGGCGGCGAGCACGCGCACGGCATCGTTCAGCCGGCGGCAACGACCGTCCAGCACCTGGCGGAACACCCGGGCGCCGGTGTCGAGCTGATCGTAGGACTGACGGATCGCACTGGCCTCGGTGGCGGCCTTGACCGTCAGATAGACCAGGGTGATCACCACCAGCATCAGCAGGAAGAGGCTGCCGGCGATGCGGGTCTGGAAACTATGGATGAGCTTCATCGTGCGCCGCCTTGTGGAAGGCGTCCTCGAATGCCGTGTTTGCCGGTTCCGCGGACTGAGGCTTCGGCTGGACCGCCAGCTGGAGTGCCAGGGTCACGGGCTGGCCCTTCACGTCCAGGTCGGGCTGGGCCACTTCCTGCTTGTCACTGAGGTCGGGATGCCAGAGCGCCAGCCGATAATGACCCTCCGGCGCCTCCAGCCGCGCCTGACCCTGACTGTCGGTCACGGCAGAACGTCCCGCAGCGGTCACATAGATATAGCCCACCATCCAGTCGTGGATGTTGCAGCCGACCACCACCACGCCGGGCTGGTCGAATACCACCGGCGCGCTGGGAATGCCGTGATACAGCGGCAGCTCGAAGTGCTTGGGCGAGGAAAAGGAATAGACCTGGTGACGGATATCGTCGGAATTGGGAAAGCTCACCGCCGTCCCGGCAGACACGGCCAGGACATGGGGCACGAAGCGACGATTCTGCTGGTCGATGGCCGCCGGCTGTCGCTCGGGTACCAGGCCCTGCCCTGACAGCATCACCACCGCATCGACCAGGGGCGCGCCCTGGCTATCAGTTACCTGGACCTTGATCTCTGCCGCCTGCGCGGTCCCCAGCCCCAAGGCCAACAATCCCGCCACTACCCGTTGCTTGTTCACCCACTGCTCTCCACCGCGTGACCTTCGGATCTCTCGCCGGCTTCGCGGCGTGACTTCAGCTTTAGCGGCAGTCAGGAACGAATCTTTATCGTGGCAGAGCCTTCTCGTTTGCCCGGTCGTCGCACTTCGAGTGGTACCTGGCGGTCAAGAAGGACAGGTCCATGCCTGCGTTGAAAAAGCGGCGCCCTCGCCCCATGTTGGCTTCACATCCAAGCCCAAGGTACGCCAATGAGCGATCAGGACAATCAAGCGGACATCCTCAGCGAAGAAGCCGGCCAGACCGGTCTGGTGCTGCCTGGCCAGAATCTTCCCGACAAGCTCTACGTCATCCCTATCCACAACCGGCCCTTCTTCCCGGCACAGGTCCTGCCGGTCATCGTCAACGAAGAGCCCTGGGCCGAAACCCTGGAGCTGGTGGCCAAGACCGATCACCACTGCCTGGCGCTGTTCTACATGGATCAGCCGCCCGAGGATCCCGAAGGCTTCGATCCCGACCAGCTCCCTCAGCATGGAACCCTGGTACGTATCCACCATGCCACTCGTCAGGACGGCAAGCTGCAGTTCGTCGCCCAGGGGCTGTCGCGGGTACGCATCCGCGGCTGGCTCCGTCGCCAGCGCCCGCCCTATCTGGTGGAAGTCGAACACCTGCGCCCCAACCCCGATCCCAGCGACGAGGTAAAGGCCTACGGCATGGCGCTGATCAACGCCATCAAGGAGCTCTTGCCGCTCAATCCGCTCTACAGCGAAGAGCTGAAGAACTATCTCAACCGCTTCAGTCCCAACGATCCCTCGCCGCTGACCGACTTCGCCGCCGCCCTCACCACTGCCCCGGGCGATGAACTGCAGCAGGTGCTCGATACCGTGCCCATGCTGCAACGCATGGAAAAGGTCCTGCCGCTGCTGCGCAAGGAAGTCGAGGTCGCTCGCCTGCAGAAGGAGCTCTCCGCCGAGGTCAATCGCAAGATCAACGAACGCCAGCGCGAATTCTTCCTCAAGGAACAGCTCAAGCTGATCCAGCAGGAGCTGGGCATCACCAAGGACGATCGCAGCAGCGATATCGAAAGCTTCCGTCAACGGTTGGAAGGCAAGCTTCTGCCCGAAGCAGCGCAGAAGCGTATCGACGACGAGCTGAACAAGCTGTCCATCCTCGAAACCGGCTCGCCGGAATACGGTGTCACCCGCAACTACCTGGACTGGGCCACCGACCTCCCCTGGGGCGTCCATGGTCAGGACAAGCTCGATCTCAAGCACGCACGCAAGGTGCTGGATCGCCACCATGCCGGGCTCGACGACATCAAGAACCGCATCCTCGAATTTCTCGCCGTGGGTGCCTTCAAGGGCGAGGTAGCCGGCTCCATTGTGCTGCTGGTGGGCCCGCCCGGCGTGGGCAAGACCAGCATCGGCAAATCCATTGCTGAATCCCTCGGCCGCCCCTTTTATCGCTTCAGTGTCGGCGGCATGCGCGACGAGGCGGAGATCAAGGGTCACCGACGCACCTACATTGGCGCCATGCCCGGCAAGCTCGTTCAGGCCCTGCGCGACGTCAAGGTCATGAACCCGGTCATCATGCTCGACGAGATCGACAAGATGGGCCAGAGCTACCAGGGCGATCCGGCCTCAGCGCTATTGGAGACTCTGGATCCGGAACAGAACGTCGACTTCCTCGACCACTACCTGGATCTGCGCCTGGATCTGTCCAAGGTGCTGTTCGTCTGCACAGCCAACACCCTAGATTCGATCCCCGGTCCCCTGCTGGATCGCATGGAGGTCATCCGCCTTTCCGGCTACATCGCCGAAGAGAAGCAGGCCATCACCAAGCGCCATCTCTGGCCCAAGCAGCTGGACAAGGCCGGGGTACCCAAGGACCGTCTGACCCTGACCGACAGCGCCCTCAAGGCGCTGGTGGAAGGCTATGCCCGCGAGGCCGGCGTGCGCCAGCTGGAGAAGCAACTGGGCAAGCTGGTGCGCAAGGCGGTGGTCAAGCTCATCGAGGAACCCAAGCTCAAGATCAAGATCGGCGCGTCGGACCTCGAGGACTATCTGGGCAAGCCGCCCTTCCGCAAGGAACAGCTGCTGTCCGGCGTCGGCGTCATTACCGGCCTGGCCTGGACCAGCATGGGCGGGGCCACCCTACCGATCGAGGCGACGCGCATCCATACGCTGAATCGGGGCTTCAAGCTCACCGGTAAGCTGGGTGATGTCATGAAGGAGTCCGCCGAGATCGCCTATAGCTATGTCACCGCGCATCTCAAGGACTTCAAGGGCGATCCGAACTTCTTCGACCAGGCCTTCGTTCACCTGCACGTCCCCGAAGGCGCTACCCCGAAGGACGGGCCCAGTGCCGGTATCACCATGGCCTCCGCCCTGCTGTCACTGGCCCGCAACCAGGCCCCGAAGAAGAACGTGGCCATGACCGGGGAGCTGACCCTGACCGGCCAGGTGCTGCCCATCGGCGGGGTACGGGAAAAGGTCATCGCGGCACGGCGGCAGAAGATCAGCGAGCTGATCCTGCCGGAGCCTAACCGTGGCGACTTCGAGGAGTTGCCGGCCTATCTCAGGGAGGGCCTGACCGTGCACTTCGCTCGCCGCTTCGCCGACGTGGCCAAGGTGCTCTTCTAGTCTGACCGTTCGACCTCTTGGGGTATGCTCTGCGTTTTGCCGTCATACCCTGGAGGTTCCCATGTCCCCGCGTCTCCTGTTCTGCAGCTGCCTGTTGCTGGCCAGTTGCAGTAGTACCCAGCCGAGCGGCAACCTGGTTCTCGGAGATGACAGCGACTGCACGCCGCTGGCCATGCATACCGGCCAGGAGCTGACCCTGACCCTGCCCAGCGACCCTACCAGCGGCTACCGCTGGGCCATCCTCCAGCGCAGCGACAACCTCAGGCAGCTCGGCCCGGAAGTCTTCCGCGAAAGACGCCAGGACCAGGGCGGCATCGGTAGCGCCGGCCAGTCCCTCTGGCGTTTCCGCGCCGAGAGCGCCGGCAGCGCCCACCTCGAACTCCAGGCCCGCCAACCCTGGGATGCCGAGGCCGAGCCCCAGGCGCGCTTCGACTGCCGCATCGAAATCCGCTAAAGCCGCGTCCCCTACTACCTGCCGGGGGTACAATGCCCCCTTTCGATTTTCCAGGTACCGCCCATGAGCGAAGCCGACCGCCTGTTCGCGTCGCCGCAGCCTCCTGCCGACTTCACTTTCAACGAAGATGTAGTGCGTGTCTTTCCCGACATGATCAAGAGATCCGTGCCGGGCTACCCCACCATCGTCGAAAACCTCGGCGTCATCGCCGCGCGCTTCGCCCAGCCCAACAGCCGTCTCTACGATCTTGGCTGTTCCCTTGGCGCCGTCACCCAGGCACTGCGCCGCCATGTCCGCGTCGAAGGCACCCGCGTGGTAGCCATCGATAATTCCTCCGCCATGGTCACCCGCTGCCGCGAATACCTGAGCGCCCAGGATTCCATGCATGAGGAGTTGCTACCGGTTGAGGTGGTGGAAGCCGACATCCTTGAGGCTCCGCTCGAAGCGGCTTCGGTGATCGCGCTCAACTTCACCCTGCAGTTCATCCCACCGGAACAACGGCTGGACCTGCTCAGCCGCCTGCGTGCCAGCCTGCTGCCCGGTGGCGCCCTGCTACTGTCGGAAAAGATTCGTTTCCCGGAAGCGACCAACCAGGAGCTGCTCAATGGCCTGCACCTGGACTTCAAGCGTGCCAATGGCTACAGCGAACTGGAAATCGCCCAGAAACGTACCGCGCTGGAAAACGTCATGCTGACCGACACCCTGGACGAACACCGGGCGCGCCTGCAGGCCTCCGGCTTCGCCACCGTCGTCCCCTGGTTCCAATGCCTCAACTTCACCTCCCTGATCGCCCTGCCATGACCCAACCGGCCTATCTCGCAACACTGCAACAGGCGCTGGCAGATACGCCACTGGCCCCCTGGTCTCGAGACCTCGAAGGCGTTCTTGCCGCCAAATACGCGCGCGGCCATGGCGACCTCCAGCGCTGGCAAGCCGGTGTCGATGCCTTGCCCGACATCAAGGTGGAAGGCGTCGAGCTGCATGAGGCCGTGCGCCTCGATGGCACTCCATCGATGGAGCAACAGCAGGCGCTGCGCGAAGCGCTGCTGCAGCTGCGGCCCTGGCGCAAGGGCCCCTTCCAGTTGTTCGACGTGCACCTGGATACCGAATGGCGTTCGGACTGGAAATGGGACCGGGTCGCCCCCCACCTGGATCTGCAGGGTAAACGTGTCCTGGACGTCGGCAGCGGCAACGGCTACTACCAGTGGCGCATGCTAGGTGCCGGAGCCGGCCTGGTGATAGGTGTCGATCCCAACTGGCTCTTCCACTGCCAATTCCAGACCCTGCGCCGCTATCTACCCGAGCTGCCCACCTGGCACTTGCCGCTGACCCTGGAAGAGCTGCCACCATTGGAAGGTGGCTTCGATACGGTCTTTTCCATGGGCGTGCTCTATCACCGTCGCTCGCCCATCGACCATCTCCTGGACCTGAAGAACTGCCTCGACAGCGGTGGCGAGTTGGTCCTGGAAACCCTGGTCGTCGACGGCGACGCCACTACCGTTCTGGTGCCCGAGGACCGTTACGCTCAGATGCGCAATGTCTGGTTCCTGCCCTCCGCTGCCGCCCTACAACTCTGGCTGCAACGCGCCGGCTATCGTGATATCCGTCTGGTGGACCTTACCCCGACGACCGTGGACGAACAGCGCTCCACCGAGTGGATGGGCTTTCAGTCGCTACCCGACTTCCTCCATCCTGAGGATCCCAGCCGCACCGTCGAAGGCCTTCCCGCCCCCTTGCGCGCGACCCTCATAGCCCGCAAACCCTGAACGCAAAAAGCCCGGCAGATGCCGGGCTTTTTATTGCTCTCTTATTTGATCTCGTAACGCCGCCGTAGGTTGGGCTGAGCACAGCGAGGCCCAACATCCAGCTATATGATCAGGGCCATGGCCGCGAGGGCCACAACAGCCCGGCGTAGCCGGGCTGTTTTTGCTTTTGCTCTTGCAGACCTCAAGCCGCACCTGATCCAGCAGCGCCGCTTAAACCTCAGCTGCACGGCTTCTAGTCCCCTCTCCCCCCGGGAGAGGGTTAGGGTGAGGGCAGCCTCAAGCTCATGGCTTACCGGCTTCCGCTGACAGGCCCTCCGCCCAAGCCCCTTGGCATCCCGCCAAACG
>NZ_JBXGSE010000019.1:0-12294 GCF_056790235.1 Pseudomonas sp. VMV1 | reverse complement strand
AGGTAACCAATTCTCTAACAGCGCACCGACGAACCTCGAGACATCTATCTCTATGGAGCGGAAGTCTTCGCATTTTTGATGAGAGCTCGCTCTAGGATGCCGTAGCACGAGGGGCCATTCTGTCCGCGTTCCTCTCAATTCACTTTGCCTGCCATAGGCTTGTTAGCGCTGGCATCGTGCTCCTCGTCGTAACGCCAGAGGTAACGCTGAGGCTCTCGGCGCAGGGGCTACGGGAGTACAATGTCGCTACGTCCACGGCCAAAGCTGTGCTTCCTCGAGAACACCATCCTGATGATCAATCCCTTACTTTTCCTGCCCCGAGGGGATTTATGTTTTGGGAGTGGCGGATCGATCCTGATAGCTTACAGGTGGCGATGGCTGCATAACCGTCACCAAAACGCTCGCTCAAAGCCTTTGTGATGGCACAAACCCGGGCGTATGCTCGGGACATGTACTGGCGAGGAGCCGATCATGTTCCGACATCACCTGGTGCGTTTCTTCAAAACCTTCGCTGCTGAGTTCGTGAGCGCTGCCAAGCAGGCGCCGGCGATCTACTTCGCACCCCTGCGGGGCGCGATCAACGCGGTAAAGGCGCAAGCCCGCAAGGCTTGAGCGTAATCCTGGCCAGCCTCTCTTCCGGGAGGCTGTGCTTTCACCGATAGACGTATCAGCAGGCCGCAAGGCCTTTCCCCACGGGACTTCTGCTCCCGATGGGGGCAGGGTCCCTCTCAACCAGGAGGTGCACCATGGCCGAGATCATCAATCTGGTGATTGTCGTTCTCGATCTGCTTCTCTGAAGCGATTGCTCAAGCGAGTCCCCGCCCATGCGGCGGGGCTTGCTTTGAGTCTACTGCGGAGTGCCCCTCAGGCAGTCCACAGTGAATTCTCGATGGCGCCATGGTGCGCCTTCGTGATGCAGCAGCTGAGCTCTTCAGCACCGGCTTTTCGTTCTGATTGGCCAATCCTCAACCCGCGCGGGCTTCGTCCCCGCCGGGGCCGGACTCCGCGTTTATCGGAGATCCAGGAATGTCTATCAACACCGCGCTTACCACTATGATGGCCCGCCAGCTCGACAAGCTTGGCTACACGTCCGACGACGTGCGCTTCTCCCTCGGCTACTGCCAGGGCGACGGCGCAAACTTCACCAGTACGCTCGACGTCGAAAAGCTTGGCCCGCCCCTGGTACCGGAGATCCTTCCGGCGGTCTGGCGCGAGCTCAAGGAAAACGCAGACCAGCACGAGGAGCTCACGTTGTCACCGGGCCGAGATCGCTATGTACATGAGCGATCCACGTCCTTGAGCGAGTCGGCTCGTAGCGTTGAGGGTACCGCCGCGGAGGTATACGGCGGCCCTACGCACAAGGTCGCGTTCCACCGCTTCATGACGGCCTTAGAAGAGGACGTCGTCTCTACGGGGGCGATGCTTGCGCGCATGGGCTACATGCCTCACTGATCGCTACCTGCGCGAAAGCGTCCTTTCGCCTGGATCGCTTTCGTGTGGCTCAACGCCTTCGAGGATGAGACCTACAACCCGTTCGAATGGCAGACCGCCGATGACGAGCTCGATGAGCGAATCACGGCCGTCATGGAAGAAAATCTGCAATTCTGCGCACTGGAGGCCAAGGTCTACCTGGTCACTGGTGAAGAGGAGGGTGGCGACATCCTTCTCGCCGGCAAGCACGTCTACGGCGTAGAGCTTCCGGACGGTCGGCGCGTTTGCAGCGCCGGCCGCGAGGTCATTCACGAAGCTATCGATACTGCCCGTCAGTACCTCAACTCGCTGTCCCTACCGAGCCTGCGGCAGGCAGCCTGATCCAATCAACCCCAGGGGGGCTTATCCCCCTCTGGGGGCGAAGTCTCTCTGGACCCCTTCCCAGCGCCGGGGCTTCCCCAAGCTCCCGTCTCGGGGATTTCGGGAAGCCCCGGTGCTGGGCTTTACCTGGAGGTCCATGATGAGAAATTTGAAAGCGAGTGCGGTGCGTGACGCGGCAAAGGTGCGGAGCTGGGATTCCATCCTGGAGGATCTGTGCCCTGAGATCGATGCACGCGCACTTAGCAAGGTGGGGCGCCATGTCGCCTGCCCTCTGCACGGCAAGGGTGTCGCGACCCGCCGGCGCCAGCAACGGCAGACCGGCCGCCAGCAGGCCGCCCCGCTTGAGGAAGCTGCGTCTGTCACTCATGGCCGGCGTGCTTCTGGGGGTGTTTGGCCTGGGCCTGCACCTCGGCCCAGGCCCGCAGGAAGTTGCCTCCCCACAGCTTGGCGATGTCGGCATCGCTGTAGCCGCGGGTGATCAACTCGGCGGTCACGTTGCGTAATTCCCCGACGTTCTGCCAGCCATCCAGGCCGCCGCCATCGTTGAAGTCCGAGCTGATGCCGACGTGATCGATGCCGACCTTCTTCACCGTGTAGTCGATGGCGTCCACGTACTGGGCGAGGCTGGCTTTAGGGTCCTCTTCGAGCAGGGTGTAGAGCTGGCTGGCATAGAGGTGAATTCATATTCAAAAGTCAAGCTTCCTTGGCATAGTGCCGCTTTATCGGCCGATGTCCGACATCTTTAAGCGTTTGCGAGGTAGACGTAAAAAGCTGCGCGCGAAGCGCGATATCCGAGCTGCGGCCGTTGGTAGATTTGGCTGCCTTTGGGCTAGCGGACCTGAGGAATGCTTTCAGCAGTACCTTCCCACCCACCCCCCAACGCCCTGAACAGCGCCACGCTGGCCCTGAGCCGCTGCAGGCGCAGGGTGATGGCATCGTCCTGGGCCTGGTAGAGGTTGCGTTGGGCATCGAGCAGGGTGAGCAGGGTGTCAGCGCCGGCGCGGTAGCGAGTTTCGGCCAGGCCGAACGCTTGCTGCGCCTGGTCCAGCGTTTGGGCTTGCCAATGCAGTTGGCGATCCAGCCCGGCGCCGTCGTTGAGCGCGCGGTCGACGTCGCCGAAGGCGTCGAGCAGGGCCTTACGGTAGTTTTCCAATAGTTCCTGCTGGGGCGCCTGGCTGGCCTGGTAGCCGGCGCGCAGGGCACCGGCGTTGAAGATGGGGGCGAGCAGGGCGCCGCCAAGGTCGTAGTAGCGGTTTGCGAACAGGTCGGCCAGATGATCGGCGCCCACGGCCAGGTTGGCCTTGAGGGTGAGGCGCGGCAGCATCAGGCTGCGCGCTACCTGAACGTCGGCCTGGGCCGCAGCCAAGCGGGCTTCGACGCGGGCCACGTCGGGGCGGCGGGCGAGCAGTTCGCTGGGCAGGCCGACGCCGGTGGCCGGCACCTGCAGGCGGGCGAAGTCGCCAGTCGGAAGCTGCAGTCGCGTCACCGGTTCACCCAGCAGGGTGGCCAGGACCAGGCGGGCATTGGCGGTGTCCTGGCGCAGGCTTTCGAGTTGCTGGCGCTGGCGGGCGACCAGGCCGCGCTGCTGGGCCAGCTCCAAGGGGCTGGCAGCGCCAGCGATCTGGCGGGTGCTGACCAGTGCAAGCACCTACTCGGCATTGTCCAGGTTGCGCCGGGCGATGGCGGTGCGGGCCTGAACGGCGCTGAGGTCGAGGTAGCCGGCGGCCACGCTGGCCAGCAGTGTGAGCTCCAGGGTGTCGCGGTCGAAGGCGCTGGCCTGCCAGGTCGCCACGCCGCTACGTGCCCGCGCCGCTACGCCGCCCCAGAAGTCGACCTCGTAGCTGGCGGCGAGCCCCAGGCTGAAGACCTCCAGACGCCGGTCGTCGCGGTAGGTGTCGATGCCGCTATAGCCGGGGCCATGCAGCAACCGTTCGTGGTTACCGTTGAACCCCGCCTGCAACGTCGGCCAGCGGTTGCCGGCGGCAACCTGTGCCTGGGCGCGGGCCTGTTCCACGCGCGCCAGGGCGGCGCTGAGGTCGGGATTGTTGCGCCGGGCGCGTTCGATTAGGGGTGCCAACTGGGGATCAGCGAAGCCACGCCACCAGGCGTCCAGGCGCTCGCGGGCGGGTTGGGGGCCGGCCTGCCACTGAGCGGGGACGTTCGCCTTGGGGGGCGTCTGTGGGGGTGGGGTGGTGCAGGCGGTGAGCAGCAGGCATAGCGGCAGGCAGCGCAACAGGACGAGCTTCATTGGCTGGCCAGGGCGACGACGGGGTCCAGGCGAGCGGCCTGGCGCGCGGGCATGAAGCCGAACAGCACGCCCGTGAGCAGGGCGCAGCCGAAGGCGCCCTGCACCGCCGGCAGGGTGAATACCAGTGACACGCTGGCCAAGTGCAGCGCGGCGCCGATGGTCAAGGCCAGGGCCAGGCCGATAACCCCGCCGATCAGCGCCAGCAGACCCGCTTCGGTAAGGAATTGACGCAGGATGTCGCGCTGGCGGGCGCCCACGGCGACGCGGATGCCGATCTCGCGGGTCCGCTCGCGTACGGTCATCAGCATCACGTTCATCACGCCGATGCCGCCGACCAGCAGGGAGATGGCGGCGATGGCCCCGAGCATCAGCGACAGGGTGCCCTGGGTGCGCGCCTCGGCCTGGATCAGGGCAGCGTCGTTGGTGAGTTCGAAATCCGTGCGGCCGTCGTGCAGGCGCAGCATCAGACGCTCGATGGCGGCGCCCGCGCGATGGACCTGGCTACCGTCGCTGGCGGCGATGATCACGTACTCGGGCTGGTGGCGACCGAACAGGCGGATGCTGGCGGCGGAGTAGGGGATGGCGATGCGGTCATCGGCGTTCTGATCGCCGGAACTGGCGCCTTTGGCGGCGAGCACACCGACCACCCGGAAGGGCACGTTCTCGATAAGGATCTGCTGGCCGATGGGATCGCGCCCCTCGAAAAGGGTCCGGCGCACCCGGTCGCCAATCACCGCCACGGTGGCGGCCTGGGCTTCGTCGACCTGGCTGAAATAGCTGCCGCGGACCACCGGCCAGTTGAGGATCTTAGGGAAGTCCGGGTTGCTGCCACCGACGTAGGCCTGCATGTCGCGGTTGCCATGGCGCACGGTCAGTTCCGCGCCGTTGACCGGCATGATGCGACGCACCTGGGGCAGGGTCGCCAGGGCCGCCACGTCGTCCAGGGTCACTACCCCTTCGGGGGCGCGTGGACTCGGCGCGCGACCGCTCAGGTAGAGGATGTTGGAGCCGAAGGCGCCCATCTGCGCCATGACCTTGCGTTTGCTGCCTTCACCCACGGCCAGCATCACCACCACCGACGCCACGCCGATGACGATACCGAGCAGGGTCAGCACCGTGCGTATCCGATTGCTCCAGAGCGTGTGCCAGGCGCCGCGCAGCGCGTCGAGGCCTTCGGCGAGCAGGAGGCCGTAGGGCGTTTCCTGGCGGGTGGTGGGGTCGATGGCGGGAAGTCCTGACTCGCCCGCAGGGCGCAGTCGGCGATCCGCGACGATCTCGCCGTCACTGATCTCGATCACCCGGGCGGCGCGCTCGGCGACCTGGCGATCGTGGGTGATGAGGATGATGACGTGGCCTTCCGCAGCCATCTCATCGAGCAGTGCCATGACCTGCTGGCCGCTGTGGCTATCCAGCGCCCCGGTGGGTTCGTCGGCGAGGATGATGTGGCCGCCGTTCATCAAGGCCCGGGAGATGGACACCCGCTGCTGCTGACCACCGGACAGCTGATGCGGTCGGTTGGCGGTGCGCTCCGCCAGGCCCAGACGTCCCAGCAGGGCGGCAGCGCGGTGATTGCGCTGGCTGGCCGAGGCGCCGGCGTAGAGCGCGGGCAATTCGACGTTCTCCTGGGCCGAAGCGGCGGGAATCAGGTGATAGCCCTGAAAAACGAAGCCGAAGGCCTCACGACGCAACCAGGCCAGGGCATCGCGATCCAGTACCGCCACATCCTGGCCGGCGAAGCGATAGTGGCCGCTACTGGGACGATCCAGGCAGCCGAGGATATTCATCAGCGTCGATTTGCCGGAGCCGGAAGCGCCGACGATGGCGACGAATTCACCGGCGTCGATGCGTAGGGAAATACCCTTGAGCACCTCGATCCGGGGCGTTTCACCACCGCCATAGGCCTTGCGCACGGCCTCCAGTTCGATCAGCGGCACGCGGCTCATGGCGCGACGTCCTGTGGCGGATCCACCAGCACTCGCTCACCTTCGGCCAGGCCGGCGCGGATCTGCAAGCGCTGGCGATCGCTGAGGCCGGTCTCCAGCCGCCGGGCTTCGGGTGTGCCATCGGCCGTCAGCACCCAGGCCAGGCCCCTGCCGTGGCCATCGTCCTGCACCGCCGCCACCGGCAGACTCAGCGCACCGGCCGCCAGGTCCACCAGGAAGGTGACCTGGGCGGTCATGTCTGCCATCAGGGTGCGATCCTCGTTGTCGACATCGATCAGCACGGTGTAGAGCACCACCCTGCTCTGGCCGGCCTGGTCGCCGACCGGGCTCCCACCGCCCTGATTGCTCTGCTCCAGAGGCCGAGGAGGGACGGGCAGGATCTGCCGGACCCTGCCTTCCCAACGGCGCGGTTCGCCGCTGAGCAGGGTGAACCAGGTGGTCATGCCGGGCTTGATACGGCCGATGTCGGCCTCGGACACCTGGGCCCAGAGGGTCATCGGCGAAAGGCGGGCGATACGCAGGATCAGCGGCGTCTGCTGCTGGGCGTTGAGGGTCTGGCCTTCACGGGCGTCCACCGCCACCACGGTGCCGCTCAGGGGCGCATAGATGCGCGTGTAGCCGAGTTCGGCCTCGTAGCGGCGCAAACCGGCGCGAGCCTGGCGAATCTGGGCCTCCAGGCCGCGCACCCGGGCGGCGCTGGCGTCCAGCTGCGCCTTGGCGCTCTGCACGTCTTCCGCACGGGTTGCATTGCCGCGGGCCAGTTCCAGTTGGCGGCGGTGCTGTTGGCTGGCCAGGGTCTGCAAGGCGCGTTGTTCGGCGAGCTGGGCGTGCAGGGCATCGATCTGCGCATGGCCGGCTTCGACGCGGGCCCGCTGAGTGGCTGGATCGATTTCCACCAGCAATTGCCCGGCCTCCACTTCACTGCCGGGCTCGACGTGCAGGCGCAGGATCTGCCCGGAGGCCTGGGCGCCAACATCGACATAGCGCCTCGGCTGTAGAGTGCCCAGAGCCGTCACCTGACTCTGGAGGTCGGCGACCACCGTGGGGCCGTACTGGCTGGTGCGCGGGAGCAGCGCCCAGGCCGCGATGGCGCAGAGACTCAAGGCCGCAGCCAGGGCCAAGGCGAGGGTGGGATGGCGAAGGGAGGTCATGGGGCGTCGTAAAGGTACCTGGAAGGCTACCCCACTATTTGCGGCAATCCTTGTACCAGTGCCTGGAGATTGCCGGTGCCGAAGACCCCGCCCACCCGCAGCTCGCCGGTGGCGGCATCGGCCAACACCAGGGGGCGCTCCAGGTAGGGATTGATCAGCGGCAGCGCTTCGGCCAGCGTCAGATCGTTGAGCACCAGCCGACCACTGCGCCAGGCCAGGGCGGTGTCCAGGTCCACTGCGCCGACCTCGGGTCGGTCCTGGCCCTTGCGATAGCGTGCCTGGGTGCCGGGGGTGAGCAGGGCGTCTTCGCCATCGGCATGGCTGGCGACCTCCACCGAGCCCTCGGCGACGGTTACCCGCACCTCGTCGCCCAGGGCGCGGACGCTGAACCGGGTTCCGGTCACGGTGACCGTTACCTGACCGGCCTTCACCTGGAAGGGGTGGGCCTGGTCACGGCTGGCGTGGAAGTAGGCGCTGCCCTGGCTCAGCCAGACCTGGCGACGATCCTTGAAGTTGGCGAAGCTCAGGGTAGAGCGCTGATCTAGCTCCAGTTCGCTGCCATCGGGCAGGACCAGGCGCTGCAGCTCTCGTTCGGCCTGGTACCTGTGGTAGTTGTTGGGCAGCCAACCCTGTTCCCAACCACCCCAGCCGGCCAGCACGAGACCGATCAGGAGCATGGCAGCAGTTGCCAATGGACGGCGCGTGCGGCGGACTCTGTGCGGTGCCCGGCTGGTCTGGGCGGGAATCAGCCCGCTGAGCTGCCAGGTGCGCTCCACCCGCTGGTATTCATACGCATGTCGCGGATCGCGCGCCAGCCAACGCTGGAAGGCCGCGCGGTCGCTGGCGCTGCACTCGGCGTCGTGCAGTCGGATGCACCAGTCGACGGCGGCGTCCGCAATGTCATGGTCGGGGGGGCCGGCAGAAGGCGTCATGGTTGGATAGGGTCGGGTGGCGCTGAAGGGTGGCAAGGCTAACTCGTTTCAGGAGGAAACCGTACAGGCCCTGGGGCTATTTTTCCGCATCTTTACAATGAGGCTGCGTTAGGAACGCAAACCGCCCGACCCACTTTAAATTTTTCCGCCAAAGGCTCGTTTGCTCTGCATGTCCGGTCTTGCAGGTAGAGGTTTGCCTTTCGTGCTTCGTTCATTTCGCTATCTCTCACTGGTGGCGGGGCTGAGTCTTGGCGCTGTCGGTGCCCAGGCCGCGCCGAATCAGCCCGTGGAAATCCGCTGGACCCAATACGGCATCCCGCACATCCGTGCGACGGACGAGCGAGGACTGGGCTATGGCATCGGCTACGCCTACGCCCGTGACAATGCCTGCCTGCTGCTGGAAGAGGCCATGACCGCCCGAGGCGAACGTGCGCGTTACCTGGGGGAGCGAGGGGTCAATTCGACGGGTCTGCCCAACCTGGCCTCCGACGTGCTCTTCGGCTGGGTCAATGACGCGGCGGCGGTGCGCCGTTTCGACCGGGCGCAGCCCGTCAGCATGACCGACCGTCTCGATGGCTATGTCGCCGGGTTCAACCGCTATCTGCAAGCACCTACCACCCCGCTGGGCTGTGCGAACGAGCCCTGGGCAAGACCGCTGGTGCGCGAGGATCTCATTCGGTTGACGCATCGGCTGCTGGTGGAGGGCGGACTGGGTCAATTCGGCGAGGGCTTCGCCGCGGCCACGTTGCAGCGCGATGGTTTGGCAGGTGTCCAGACGGGCTCGCGACGATTGCGCCAGGAGCTAGGTAGCAACGCGGTCGCCGTTGGCAGTGCCCGCGCCGCTGGAGCGCGCAGCCTGCTACTGGCCAATCCTCATTTTCCCTGGCACGGCGCGTTGCGCTTCTATCAACTGCATCTGACCCTGCCGGGGCAGCTCGACGTCATGGGCGCCGCGCTGCCGGGTTTGCCGCTGGTGAACATCGGCTTCAACCGGCATCTGGCCTGGACTCACACGGTGGATACTGCCGCGCATTTCACCCTGCATCGGCTGACGCTCGATCCGCGCCGCCCGCGACACTACCTGGTCGATGGCCAGTCGCTGCCATTGCGTGAAGAGGTGGTCAAGGTGGCGGTACGGACCGCGGCTGGCCACCTGACCACCATCGAGCGCAGTGTTTGGGTTTCGCGTTTCGGCCCGCTAATCCGCCTCCCTGGGCCCTTAGACGAGACCGCTACCCAAGCCTGGGCGCTGCGCGACGCCAACCTGGACAACACCCGGGTACTCGCCCAGTGGGACGCCATTAACCGGGCCGACAGCACGGCCGCCTTGACCCGGGCGATCGCCACGCGCCAGGGCATTCCCTGGGTCAACACCCTGGCGGCGGACGACCAAGGCCAGGTTGCCTACCTTGACCTGTCGGTAGTGCCACACCTGGACGCCGCGCGGCTTCAAGCCTGAGTGCTGCCCGAACTGGCGGCCCAGGGCCTGCCGGGGCTGCGAGGCGATCTCGCCGCGTGTCACTGGCGGGACGATCCGCGCGCGCGCCAACCGGGCATCGTTCCGGCAGCCCAGCAACCCCAGTTGGTCGGCACCCGCGTGCTGCAGAACAGCAACGACAGTGCCTGGCTCACCGATCCCGTGCGACCGCTGGAAGGCTTTTCGCCGCTGGTGAGTCGTGCCGGCGAACCCCTGGGGGCTCGCACGCGCTTTGCCCTGGCCCGCTTGGCGACCATGCCCAAGGTCAGCGCCGAAGGGCTGCGCCAACTGGTGGTGGCCAATCAGGTCGCCAGCGGCGTCTGGGTGATGCCGGATTTACTCGCGTACTGCGCGCGGCCAGCTCATCCGCCGTCGGTACGCAGCGCTTGCCAGGAGCTGGCGGACTGGGACGGAACCGCCAATCTCATCGCAGGGCCGGGTCTGCAGGTGTTCGCAGGCGTCATGCAACGACTGACCGCGGATGGCAGCCTATGGCGGCGCCCCTTCGACCCCGCCGATCCGTTGCACACGCCGGCTGGCATCGATTACGCCCGTGAGGGTGCCCCTGAGAGGCTGGACCGCTGGCTGACCGAGGCCGTTGCCGAACGCCTGCCACGCGCCTGGGGCGAGGTGCAGCGCAGTGCCGGGGTGGCCATCCCCGGGGGCGACGGGCATTTGGGCATCTATAACGCCATCCAGAGCGAGGTACAGGGCGATCAGCGAGAGGTGGTTGCGGGCAGCAGCTATATCCAGGTGGTGCGGTTCACCGCGGCTGGCCCCGAGGCCCGGGGTGTGCTGGCCTTCTCTCAGTCCAGCGATCCGCGCTCGGCCCACCATCGCGACCAGACCCTCCTGTTCTCCCGTCAACAGTGGCTGACGCTGCCCTTCACCGAGCGGCAGATCCAGGCTAATCCTTATTTGCAGATTCTTCGTCGCACGCCTTGAAAGGAGATATCCCATGCTGCTGCGTGCCCTGACCTTGATCGTCCTGGCCGGCGTCGCCCCTTGGTCCCAGGCGGCCTCTTGCGAGGCCACCGTGGACGGTACCGACATGATGACCTACAGCGTTCAAGCCCTCGAAGCAAGTCGGAGTTGCCAGACCTTCACGCTCCACCTGACCCACTCGGGCAACATGCCCAAGAGCGTGATGGAGCACAACTGGGTGCTGGCCAAGGCCAGCGACGCCGAGGCAATCGATGCGGACGGCGGCAGAGCAGGGTTCGAGGAGGACTACCTCAAGCCCAAGGATCCGCGCGTGATCGCCCACACTCGCTTGATCGGCGGCGGTGAGAGTGACAGCGTGACCTTCTCCCTTGCTGGTCTGAAGAGCGATGAGGCCTATGAATTCTTCTGTAGCTTCCCCGGCCACCTGACTTTGATGAAAGGAATCTTCACAGTTATCTGATAACCGATTTTTACGACCGCGTGTCAAATATGTGAAGAAGACGGCGCTGTTGCAGCTGTGGATGCGCTGGCAAGCTGAAAATTCTGACAGTCATTTAAGGCCGTCAGTTGGATGGCCTTGATGTCGCTCAGCATATCCATGTCTGCGCTGGAAACGTATCAGTTCACAAGGTTTTGGGTTGTAATCGGTCAACTTCGAGCCGACATCACGCCTGGTTAGGCGTCAAGTAATGTGTCAAGGCTAAGTAGAGATGTCGCTGGGCTGGCTAAGTAAAAATTTCATAAGACGTGGCTTGCATTAATGACGTACAGAAAGGACTCCCGCAGCTATAATCATCACCATACCTAACGTCGAGATTATATCAGGCATTTCTCCCAAAAAGACAAAACCCCATATGGCCGCAAAGCCTACATAAGAGAAATTTAACGTTCCTATCATGGCTGAAGGACCCTTCTGGTAGGCAATAGCAGCACCAATGCTGCCAACCAATAGCGCTAGTGCCAAAAGTACTATCGCCTGCCATTCGGCATGGCCCATCGGTGTCCAAGCGGCAAACAGAAAACCATGACGCAAGTCCTTGGGCATCTCGAGTAATAACACGCTGACCAGCGACCCAACTATTATAAAACCGATATTCAGATGCAGAGATAGTATAATTGGGTGCTGATCCCTACACTTGAGTCTAGTGATTGTCATCGCGCAGGCACATAGTATCGCAGAGCCCACCGGTAAGATCGTGTAGAAATTAAAGTCTTCAGCATCGGGTCGAAGAATTAATAATACACCCGCAAAACCCATAACCACTGCTACCCAGCCAATACCACCGACTCGCTCGCCAGAGATTAACGCGGAGAGCATGGCGATGAAGATCGGCAATGTGTTGTAAGCCGCTGCGGCCGCAGAAAGCGTCAAATGTGACAGTGACAGATAGTACAGTACCCACATCCCAATCAACATGACGCTGCGCAGTACAATCCAGCCCACGCCTAGCGGGAGTTTCCTTGCACCGGTTGCCCGAGCAAGCAGCAGTAGAACCGGAAGGATCAATACTGATCGGAGTACGAAAATCTGCCAGATAACAAAGGTACTGCTCATCAGCTTGACGAGCGCGTCTCCTAAAGACAGTGCAAGCACGGTCAGCAAGATTGCAATTATGGCCAAGGGGATATTATCGTCAGTGTTGTCATGCTTAAATTTCACCATTGGCTAACTCGCTTCTTTTGAATATGGCTTCTACATTGGGCAACATCGTCACCTACGCCTCCCTGCCACCTGGCGAGCTGATAGCAAATTGCCCAAAACTTGGAAGAGTGTTGTGACAGGCAC
>NZ_JBXGSE010000018.1:0-13121 GCF_056790235.1 Pseudomonas sp. VMV1 | reverse complement strand
GAGACAGAGCCTAGGGAGCGCCGGCGGTGGCCAATGCCGAATTGGTCCGGTCCGAGCGGCTGCCGAACGCGTTCTCTACGCTCTGGCCGCATTTTGTACGGTTATCTCAATTAGTTGCGCGTCCGCCACAAATCAGTACGGGCTGGTAGCCGAATCCTTCAACATCGTCGGGCTACAATTAACAATGGCGTTACCACCGCCGCCGCTGCCAGGCAGTAATTCGAAAAGACCATTGCATTCGTTTGGCGCTAAAAAACAGTTGATTGTATTTTACCCTCGTATCAAAACGGAACATCTGCGGATTCTGGCACGCGGATACTTAGGACACTTCACATCGCTCAGCGCAGGAGATTCGTCCATGTCCTTCCGCCCCTTCAAAGCCATGACCTTCGATGTCGTCGGCACGCTCATCGATTTCGAAGCCGGCATCCTCAACCACGTACGCAAGGTCAGTGGCGAAGCCGGAAAGGCGCACAGCGACGACGATATCCTGCAGGCGTACCGCTATGCCCGCGCCCGAAAGGAAGCAGGCTGGTTTCCGGACGACCTCGAGCGCTGCTACCACCTCATGGCCGCGCAGCTCGGCCTGCCGGACAGCGAGGCGCACGCCAAGGGGCTGGTCCAGTCGGTAAGGGAGTGGCCGGCCTTCGCGGATTCGGTAGAGGCCCTCAAGCGCCTGCGCAAGCACTTCAAGCTGGTAGCCATGACCAATGCCCAGCGCTGGGCACTGGACTTCATGGCCCAGACCCTGGAGAACCCCTTCGATTACGAATTCACCATCGACGACTCGCGCTACGAGAAACCCGATCCCCAGTACTTCGCCTTCGTCCGGGGCGCCCTGTCTGCCGACGGTATCCTGTTCGAAGACATCGTCCACACCGCCCAGAGTCAGTATCACGATATCGGCGTCGCCATGCGCCTGGGTTACCCGACGTGCTGGATCGAGCGGCGCTTCGACAAGCAGGGCACTGGCGGCACCCTAGAATCCGAGCGCACCGAGCCGACCCATCACTTCCACTCGCTGGCGCAACTGGCGGACGCCGTTGACGCAGAACTTTCGAGCCGCTCGGCCTGAAGGCCATGCAGGCACGATGTCCCTTTCTCTCCTGACAGAGGCTGCGATGATTCCCGACTCCCTCTGGAACGCCACGGCGGTACCCGCGCCGAACGTTTCGTCGCTGCAAGGCGATCACCGCTGCGATGTGGCTATCGTGGGGGGTGGCTTCACCGGGCTGGCAGCGGCACACCACCTCGTGCAGGCCGGTCAGGCGCCGGTAGTGCTGGAGGCGAACAGCCTGGCCTGGGGGGCCAGTGGTCGCAATGGCGGCGTGGTATCGCCCAAGTTTCGCGCAAGCTTCGCCGGGATGATGGCCCGGCACGGTCGTGAGGCGGCCCTGCAGATGTACCGATTGGGTTATGCCGCCATCAATGCCCTGACGGAAAACATCGAACGCCTGGGCCTGCACGAGGCCCAGCTGCAGCTGGGTGGGCATATCGCCGCCGCCCATACCGAGCATGCCTTGGCAGGGCTGCGGAGCACCGCCGACTGGATCAGCCGCGAAACCGGCGGTGCGTCCTCGGTGATGATCTCCCGGGAGCAGGTCCGTGAACTGACCGGCTCGACGCTCTATCATGGCGGACTGTTGACGCCGAAGGCCGGTGGTCTCCATCCGCTCAATTATGCACGGGGTCTGGCGCGCACGCTGCTCGAGCACAAAGGCCGGCTGTTCGAGCACAGCCCGGTCACCCGGATACAGCGAGAGGGTAGCGGCTTTCGCCTGAGCACGCCGGCGGGCAGTCTGCTGGCGCAACAGGTGATCTACGCCACCAACGGCTACTCCAGTCAGACGCCGGCGACCGCCAGTCTGCACCGCCGGCTGATTCCCTTTCGCAGCGCCATCATCGCCACCGGACCGCTGGCGCCAGAAGTGCTCGCCCAGGTCCTGCCGGGCGGCCAGGTTTGCGGTGATACCAAGCGGATGCTGCGCTGGTTTCGCCGGGTCGGCGACCGCGTGATCTTTGGCGGGCGCGGCGCCTTCGGCAACAACGATTCGGCAGCCGCCTTCCGCGACCTGGAGCGCAGTCTGGGAACGGTATTTCCATCGCTCGCCAATATCCGCATCGACCATCGCTGGTCCGGTCTGGTCGCCATGACCCTGGACTACCTACCCCATGCCGGCCGCCTGGACGATGGTCAGTTCTATGCCGTTGGCTACAACGGCGGAGGGGTTGCGCTCTCGACCTATCTGGGCCAGCAGGTCGCCGCCCTGAGTCTGGGGGAAAAGCCCGAATTCGGCCTGATGGTGGCCGAGGGCTTCCATCCAATTCCCCTGCACGCCTTTCGCGCGCCGGGCGTTCGCCTGGCTGCCGGGTGGCAGCAGTTTCTCGACGTGATCGGACGCTGATCGCCCGTCGCTCCGGTTAGCACAGAATCTGTGCGTGGTCCGCTGCAGAACAGCATGAAGCGATGGGGTCAGGATGCAAAAGAGCATTTGCGCGAGCAGGCCCTATGGTCAGATGACAGCGTCACCGGCTCACGGCCCCTAGGCCGCAGGAGGAATCATGCAGGGCTTCAACGAAGGCTTCGAGTCCGTCACCATCGACCGGGTATGCAAGCACTACGGCACCCTCAGGGCACTGGACAACGTCGACCTCAAGGTCGAGGCGGGCGAATTCATGTCATTGCTCGGCCCATCCGGTTCCGGCAAGACCACCTTGCTCAGCATCCTAGGCGGCTTCAACCGCGTGAGCTCGGGCCGGATACTCTTCGGGGAGCGCGACGTCACCCTGATGCCGCCGCACCGCCGTGACATAGGCGTGGTGTTCCAGAACTATGCGCTGTTCCCGCACATGAACGTGCTGGAGAACGTTGCCTTTCCGCTCAAGGCGCGCGGGGAGAAGGCGGCCGGTGCCCGCGAACGTTCATTGCGAGCCCTGGCCACGGTCGAATTGAAAGGCTACGAAGACCGCGATATCGCTGCGCTATCCGGCGGCCAGCGCCAGCGGGTAGCGCTGGCCCGTGCCATCGTCTTCGAGCCCAGGCTGATCCTCATGGACGAACCCCTGTCCGCGCTGGACAAGCAGCTGCGTGACGTCATGCAGATCGAATTGCGGGCCCTGCACAAGCGCCTGGGTGCCACCATGGTCTATGTCACCCATGACCAGCGTGAAGCCCTGACCATGAGCGATCGCATCGCCGTGATGAAGGGCGGCCGGCTGGTCCAGGTGGACACCCCACGGCGCCTGCATGATCATCCGGGCGACGATTTCGTCGCCAGCTTCATCGGCGAAAGCACCCTGGTGCCGCTGGCCCGGGGTAACGGCGGCGAATTGCTGTTGGGTCAGACGCCCCTGCGTACGGCACGTCCCGTTCCGCTTTCCGGAGATATCTTCCTGGCCGTCCAGGCCGAGAAGCTGCTACTAGACAGCGAGACGGTAGGGGGCGACTGGAACCGACTGCGTGGTCTGGTGACCGACATCGTCTTCCAGGGCGAAAGCCTGAAGATCTACGTCGAACTGGAAGGCAAGCAGCGCATCAGCTTCCGCCAGTCCAGCCACCACGAAGGCAATCTGCGCTTGCCGCAGATCGGCGCTCCGTTGTCGCTGCGCCTGCATCCGGAAGACACTATCGTGGTACCCCGGGCAGCCTGAACCCGTCGTAGCCCGCCGCTATATCCAGGTCCAGACCCTCCGTCTGGGCCTGGTCTTTGCGAGTCGGATGTGGCTTGAAGGTTTTGTCTGTTGGACAGGGTCATGCGCAAGGTAGAAATCAGGTAAAGGGAACGCTGAGCGCGAGCCTGGATGCCAAAGGCGGAGCGTGCCTACTTGGGTCCTGGCGGATAGCCCTTTGAGGCGGCAAAGTGGCGATTACAACACGCGGCCTCCAGTCGGTCTGGAGGCCGCGTCTCTTGGCTAGGCCCGTTCCTTGCCGCCACGCCCGGCGATCAGCACCATCAGCAGGGTGATGACGATCAGCAGGGTGCTGATCGCGGCGATGGTCGGATCGATTTCGTCGCGCAGCGCAGTGAACATCCGTTTGGTGAGGGTCTCGTTGCTGCCACCGGAGATGAATAGCGCCACTACGGTTTCATCGAGCGAGGTGACGAACGCGAACAGCGCGGCCGAGACCACGCTGGGCTTGATCTGCGGCAGAGTCACCGCCATGAAGGCGCGGAATCGGTTCATACCTAGGCTGCGCGCGACCAGTTCCTGGGTCATGTCGAAATTGCGCAGCCCGGCCAGCACGGCAATGATCACATAGGGTAACGCCAGCATGATGTGCGCCAGGACCAGCCCGGACAGCGTGCTGATAATGCCTACCCGCGCATAGACGAAGAACACCCCCGCGGCGATCAGGATGATGGGCACCATCGTGGGCAGCAGTAGGATGAGCTGCAGAGTCCGCATGATCCGCAGCGACGAATTGCTGATGGCGTAGGCGGCGGCGATACCGATCGGCAGGCTGATGAGCGTGGTGGCCAGGGCGGTGATAAAGCTCACCTTGGCCGCCGACATCCATTCCAGGCTGTCGAAGAAGGCTTGGTACCAGGTCAGCGAATAGGCCTTGGGTGGAAACTGCAGAAAGCGTGCTTCGGAAAACGACATCGGCACGACGATCAGGATCGGCAGCACCAGATACAGCAGGATCAGCGCTACCAGAAGGGTGAACAGCAGGCGCGATGGCTTGAGCGCTTGGCGGATGTTCATTAGCGCACCCCCAACACACGTTCGATGGGAATCACCTTGTTCACCGCCCAGAAGATCAGGAACACCACGGCCAGCAGCGTGAGGCCGACGGCGCTGGCGGCGCCCCAGGCGTGATAGAGCTCGACGTTGCGCTGGACCAGCATGGAGACCAGGACGGTGCGTCCGCCGCCGAGTAGTTCCGGAGTGATGAAGAAGCCGAGGCAGATGACGAAGACCAGGATCGAGCCAGCCATCACCCCCGGGGCGGCCATGGGCAGGAATACCCGGCGGAAGGTGTAGAAGGGCCGAGCGCCCAGGCTGTCGGACGCCAGCAGCAGGTCGTTGGGGATTTTCTTCATCACCGAGTACAGCGGCAGCACCATGAAGGGCAGCATGACGTGCAGGGTGCCGATCACGGTGCCGGTCGCATTGTGCACCAGCTCCAGGGGCCGGCTGATAACGCCCAGGTCGATGAGCGTCTGGTTGACCACGCCGCGACGCTGCAGGAGCACCAACCAGGCATAGGAGCGGACCAGCACGCTGGTCCAGAACGGCAGGATCACGCACAGCAGAATGACGCTCGATAGCAGGCCGCGGGTACGGGCTGCGGCATAGGCGATGGGAAAGCCCAGCAGGATGGACAGGGCGGTCACGATGACGCTGATCTGCAGTGTCGTGCCAAAGGTGTCCCAGTAGATGGCTTCGGTGAAGATGCGGGTGTAGTTGGCCAGCGACAGGCCATCTTCACCCTGTACGGATTGCAAGCCCAGCCAGAGCAGCGGCAGGACCAGCAACACGACCACCATCAGCAGGGCGGGCATCAGCAGCAGCACCATCGTCAGATGCTCGCGGCGCTCCTCCCGGGTTATCGCCGGGCTGGTGAACAGCCTCTGCGGCGGTGCTGGCACCGCGTTGCCAGGCAGCGGCTGGATCGTCGTCAATGGGGTCATGGCGTGGCCCTCCGCTCATTTGGCCTGGACGAAGGACAGCCAACGTTCTTCGGCTTTCACGCCCTCTGCCGACGCCCACCATTTGGCCGAGAGCACCGCCTGCCTGGCCAGGTTTTCCGGCGAGGAGGGCAGCACGGCTTGCCGCGCCGCCGGGATGGTGCCGGTCGTGAAGGCCTCCGGATTGAGCGGGCCGTAGTCGATGATCATCGGCAAGGCTGCCTGCAGCTTGGCGCTGATGGCCTCGTTGACGAACTTCATCGCCGCGTCCCGGTGCTTGGTGCCTTTCAGGACGCAGAGAGAGTTGGTCTCCAGGATGCCGTCATTGTAGGTGAAGGCCACTGGCGCTCCGGCGGCCTGCACGGCTGAGGCACGACCGTTCCAGATCTGCACCATGTCCACCTCGCCATCGCTGATGAGCTGCGCCGACTGGCCACCGGAGGTCCACCAGGTGGTGATGTGCGGCTTGATCTCTTCCAGTTTCCGGAAGGCGCGATCGACATCGAGCGGATAGAGCTTGTCCGCCGGTACGCCATCGGCGCGCAGGGCGATCTCCAGGGTAGGGCGCGGTAGATTGCGCAAGGCGCGGGCGCCGGGAAAATCCTTGGTGTTCCAGAAATCCGCCCAGGTCTTGGGCGCGCTTTTCTCGTCGAAGGCATCGGTCCGGTAGGCCAGCACCGTGGAATAGCTGATATAGCCAGCCATGTAGTCGTCTTTCAGCTCAGCGGGCAGCTTGCCAAGGTTCGGGATGAGCTGGGGATCCAGCTTCTCGAACAGGCCTTCGGCCTGACCGCGGACGCAGTCGCCGGTAGGCAGATCGACCACGTCCCAGCTGACGCGCCCGCTTTCAACCTGGGTCTTGATGATCGGATAGGCCTTGGGCGAGCTGTCCTGCTTCAACGTCAGGCCCAGATTGCGCGCGGCCGGCTCCAAAATGGCCTTTGCCTGGGCGTCCTGATAGGCCCCGCCCTGGGAAACGAAGGTGATCTCTTCCGCGTCGCTGGCGGTCGCAAGACTTGCCAACCCGAGGGCGACGGCCAGCGCGGTGACCTTTGTGCTGAGGTGAGACATGGTCCATCTCCCATAGAGGCAGAGCTTGAGAATGGCGGAACCTTTGTTATCCCCTGAGCGCACTGCGGGCGTTCTCGCCTTAGGTCACTGTAATGATTCTATTGAGTACGATTGCGCTGGAATCACAGATACAAAAGCGCAATCTCCCGTTTTGAAGGAGATTAGCGACATGAATTTTTTAAGAGCAGCTTTGACGGGGTAGGGAGGCGATGGATAGGTCTGAGCAACCGAGCCTGGTGAACTGTTATCTCCCGCGTTCTCCCGCGTTGAGTGGCCACTGATCTGAGCTAGATAGTGTCCGCCGCGGGAAATATTCATGACACATGACTAGACGACGTTTTCCCAAGTCCTTCAGACGCGGAGCGGTAGAACAGCTGCTTTCCAACGCGACGCTTAGCCATGTGGCCAACACGCTGGATTTCGCTGAAAGCCTACTGGCAAATCATCGCGTGCTAAGATGCCAGCGCCCATGGCAGCTTGGCCGAATGTCAGTATAGGCAACAGCGGCGTCTCGAACCCGATCACGTCGTAGGACCGCCTTTCGCCTACGTGGTGGTGTAGACGCCACTTCGCCAGATTGTACCGTCGTTACAAGGCTTCGTCCGTGCTGATTTGACCGAAATCACCCAATTGCTCACGGTCCGTCAGCAACTGGTCTGGACGCTACTGGACGAGTCGCCCGAGGGGACGCCGTTCCAGCCGCTGTACGTACCCCTGGGCGAGCTGACCGGCCAGGACCGTGGTTCCGCGGCATACTCGTCATGCTCAGCTTGGTTGATGTATAGCTTGCGCTCATGTGGAGCGCTATTTTGGTAGTCGGTCAGGCTCTGGCAATGATGCTGCGCCTGGTGCCTGCCTTCGATCGCTCCAAGTGTGGATCTACCGTGCAGGTGCACACAGATAACTAGGTAGAGGGCATCGCTGTCTTCGAATTATCTGCTCATGCCGGCGTCAACCACGTTAAGGCGTCTAGCCACTTGCTTGGCGTGGCGACGAAGCTCCGCCAGCGTTTGGCATTGATGCCGGATGGGTGCAGTACTACCCGGGTAGTCAGGACGTTGCAGGCAGCCTGCAACTGGACCAGGTCTAGCCTCAACCACTCCGGTTGCTCCGGCTTCTAGTCGTGGTACGCCTGCAGGCCTGCGCAGATCCGAGCGGCCTTGGCCTGTTAGGGATGTTAGCCGATCAGTTGCCGGTGGGTGTTGAACATGGCCGTCACCACATAGAGCGCATTGCCCGGCGCGACGGTGGCGCTGCTCATGGCGGCTTATCCAGGGTGGCGAGTTTCGCGGGGGTCAAGAACGGCAGCGACAACACTTCGAACCCCGCCACGTCGTAGGATCGCTTTTTCGCCTAGGGGGTGTTGCAAGCGCCATATCGAAGAGCATCCCGCCGCTTGAATGCCTCATCTGGGCTCATATCTCTGGAGTTGCCCAGGTCGAACTTTTGGTCGTGGTAGCGCTGCAGCTTCGCTACCGCCTCATCGTCGATCTCCAAACTGCCGGCAAACCAGAGCGTGATCAGCTGGCCGGTCTTGTGTCGCATACACACGGCATGGCCAACGCGCAGCCCGTCGCCTGATACGTCGTCCTGTGTCATCGTTTCCATCCGTCCGCTGTGCCCCTATCTCGAAAATCCTTCCCGCTGAGCCTTTTGGCCAGACAGGATAGATGCTAGATGCGTCCCACCCGATTTAACATAAGGTACGTTATGCGAAGTCTAGATGTTACGGCCAAATAGTAATGTCGCGATCCAGCCAGATAGAAATGTCCCGATCACGCCAGGCGGCTAGCCTACCGGCTTTGCAGCTGATGCGGAGCGATTGGGATGTCAGCCTACGAGCGGATCACGATGAGCCTACGCGAAGTCGATCGCCTCAAGGTCATCCAGGCGGTGGCCGAGGGTTTCCTTACGCCTACACGCGCCGCCCAGCGCCTGCAGCTGAGTACCCGGCAGATCCACCGCCTGGTGCAGCGTTACCGGGACGCCGGCGTTTCGGGCCTGACCTCCCGTAAGCGCGGGCAGCCCAGCAATCATCAGCTGCGGCCTGGCCTTGAGCAGCGCGCCGCCGCTCTGATCCGCGAGCATTACCGGGACTTCGGGCCCACGCTTGCGGCCGAGAAGCTCGCCGAATGTCACGGCCTACGCCTGGCCAAGGAAACGGTCCGACGCATCATGATGGATGCCGGTTTATGGATGCCGCGTCGGCAACGACCGCCAAAGGTGTACCAGCCACGCAATCGCCGAGCCTGCCTGGGCGAGCTGATCCAGATCGATGGCAGCGATCATCGCTGGTTCGAAGACCGAGCACCGGCCTGCACTCTGCTGGTCTACGTCGACGATGCCACCAGTCGCCTGATGCATCTGGCATTCACGCGCAGCGAATCAACCTTCAGCTACTTCCAGGCTACCCAGGCCTACTTGGAGCAGCACGGCAAGCCCTTGGCGCTCTACAGCGACAAGGCCAGTGTGTTTCGAGTCAACAGCAAAGGTGCTCAGGGTGGCGATGGCCACACGCAGTTCGCTAGGGCCATGTTTGAGCTGAACATTGATACCTTCTGCGCCAACTCCAGCCAGGCCAAGGGACGCGTCGAGCGAGCCCATCTCACCTTGCAGGATCGCCTGGTCAAGGAGCTACGGCTGCGCAACATCAGCACCGTCGAAGCCGCCAATGCCTATCTGCCGCTCTTCATGGCCGACTACAATCGTCGCTTCGGCAAACCGGCTCGCTCGGACTTCAATGCCCACCGCCCAGTACGAGACGATGAAGAGCTATCGTTGATCCTCACCTGGCGCGAGCCCCGGCGAGTCTCGAAAAGACTAACCCTGCAATACGACAAACGCCTTTGCCTGATTGATGACACCCCGCAGACGCGAGGCCTGGCTGGCCACTATGTGGACATCTATCACTATCCATGCGGGCGTATAGAAATCAGATCGGAAGGCGTTCCCCTGCCCTTTAGCGTTTTTGATCAGCTACCCGAGGTAAATCAAGGCGCTATCGTCGATAACAAGCGGCTGGGGCATGTCCTACAAGTCGCGCAGCGGATGCAAGCGCAACGAGATAGCCGTCGTTCCCAGGCGGTACCGGGTAATCCGAAGCCAACCAACGCGCAACGCCAGGAGCTGCCGAAGAAGAAGGTCAAAGAGTTCATGCCGGAAGACATCCTAGCTGCTATGCAGCAAAGCCCACTGCCGAAGCGAAGCCGCCATGCGTCAGTCGATCAGTGCTGAAGGACTCAGTGCTTTGGTGGCTGCTGGGGCCGCATGGGATGTGCGCGCTGTTCCAGGACCCGACGGGCATGGATGGCAGCTGCAGGTACGCTACAGCAAAGAAAGCCGGCACTTTCCACTCCGCTCTCGACGGGAGTTAGTGAGGGTGTTCCGAACCCTGGATTCTCTAAACCGGTATGCAAAGAGCTGCGGAATACGCAGTTTCAGGGTGGAGAGTGCGGACGCATAGAGCTCAAATCGGAAACGTTTCCCTGCCTTTTGGCATTCTCGATCAGAATGCTATCGTAGAAAAAACGACCAGGACATGTCTTGCAAGAAGCATGGTTGATGCGGGCAATACGATAATCGGCATTCATTATCGGATCCGGCAGCTCCAGAAACCTCGTGTAGCTGAAGGATAAATTCATCTAAGGCGATAAAGTTCGGAGAGAAAGACAATTATGATTAGCTTTTCCAGAGCGACTGGAGCAGATGCTCACGGCATTGAAACCTTATATAAGCAACTTGTACCAGGCCTCGACATAAAGGTTACACCGCAGCGCATTGATGAATTACTAATCAGCGAGAGCGCGTTCCTATTGGTAGCAAAAACTGCGTCGGAAGTTATTGGAACAGCGCTTATCATTAAGTGCGAAGACGTTATGTTTGAAAATCAGCCCTTCGCCGTGATTGAAAACGTAGTGGTGACTCTTGAGAAAAGAGGACATGGTGTCGGAAAAGATCTCATGAGAGAAATTGAAGATAAATGCCGCTACTGGAACTGCTCAAAGATTATGATCATGAGCTCGTCGCATCGAAGTGCAGCACACTCTTTCTTCAAACGCTGCGGATATGATAGTGATGCGAAGAAAGGTTTCGTGAAGTATGGGAGGCAGCTAAAGTCTGCTGTTAATTTTCTAAGTTAATCCATTGGGAAAGTATATTGGAAATTTATCGCTATCTATGCGAGCACATAGAGGTCAGATCGGAAGGCGCTCCCTCTGCTCTTAAGGGTTTTCAATCAGCTCCCCAAAGACAACAGGGGCATTACCATCGAGAACTGGCTGCTAGGGCATGTCCTGCAGGTCCCGCAGCGGATGCAAGCGCAGCGCGATAGCCGTCGTTCCCAGGCGATACCGGGCAATCCGAAGCCAACCAAAGCGCAACGTCAGGAGCCACCGAAGAAGAAGGCCAAAAAGGTGATGCCTGAAGACATCCTAGCTGCCCTGCAGCAAAGCTCACTGCCTAAGCGAAGCCACCATGCCTCATTCGATCAGTGGTGAAGGACTCAGTGCTTTGGTGGTGGCTGGGGCCGCATAGCATGTGCCAGCCGTTCCAAGCCCCGACGGGGGGATGGCAACTGCAGGTACGCTACACAAAAGAAAGCCGGCACTTCCCTCTCCGCTCGCGACGGGAATTGGTGAGGGTATTTCGGACGCTGGATGCTCTCAACCGGTATGCGCAGAACCTCGGGATACGCAGGTTTATGGTGGAGAGTTAGGGCTCAACGCCTAGACTGGCAGAACCTGAGATGAGTTCTCTTAAGTCACTATCGAGCATGGTGTAGCTGAAGGTCCATCCAAGCTCATCGAGAACATCTTTTGCCAGAGATTTGAATGGGTATTCCATAACGAAACGGTAATTTTTTTGGTTGTGGAGCCTTTGAAACGTTTCGACCCAGTTACTACGATAGTGCCTGTCAACGACCTTACCATTCTCGTCTCGTTCATCCTCTAAGCGCGTTTCTTCGTAGTGCATAGCTTGGTTGCGGCCGTACCAGACCAAGTCTCTGACGCAGGTACCGCTGACCTTGCGTCCCTCTTTGCAGTCGTTCTGCTTGCCATGAGCTATCGAAAGTGCCTGCTTAGCAATCTGCAGGATTGCTCCAGCGGCAATGTTGATGAGTGTGTTATAGGTCTCAATCCCTCGCTCATTTCCCTTGAGCTTCAGCCGGACCCGCTCCAACCCTTTCTTGAACTCAACATCGGGCGGCTCTACCTCACTCAGCAGCAGGAAGTATCGCTCATTCTCCAATCTAGCTTTCTCCAGCATATCCATGTCTACGAGATACCCTGAGATTGAACCATGGAGCATCGCCAGCATTGACTGCGCTTTGTCGAAGTAATCCAACGCTTGCTCACTCATGCTTTGGTCCTCTCAGGTAAGCGGATACAGACATTTCTATCTAGCCGGCCCAGCGACATCTCTACTTAGCCTTGACACTAGACGGAGTCGGGTAGGGCGCCCCTGGCGCACGTTTTTCGCCGAGGCGCGTAGGTCAAAAGACCTCGTTTTCCTCCTCCTCAGTTTTTCCGCAGTTTGAGCACTCGCCTAAGTCCGGGTCGTAGGTTGAATCGGTGCTCACCAAGTGAGATTCGTCCTATTTCACCCTAGGGGGTCGCCGGCGGGGAGTCCCTCGGGTCCTGTTTAGTTGACCTCGCCCAACGATTGCAGCAGCAGCGCCTCCTTCTGCTCGATGTCCTCCAGCTCGATGCGGGTGTCTGCCGAGATACCGTCGGGGCTCTGGTGAGCCAACTGGAGCAAGGTGGAAAGTGCTGTGTAATTCTCTTCAAACGCTTCGGCATCGTCAGCGGTGGCGCTGCCCAACTTGCGCTTAGCGTGGTAGGCCTGCAGATTGCCCAGGCATCTGACCGCCATTTCAAGAAGGTTCTGTTCTAATTTGGGGACTGTGCTCATGTGCGGGTTTCCTTGGGGCCGGCGGCTCCGGCGAATATGCGCTGGGGCGGGTTATTCCTAAGAGTCGCGCCGGGCTTCCTCGTCCAACTCGGCCAGCTCGGCATCGACCTGGCGCCGACGCTCGATCTGGTAGTTGGCCAGCTGGCGGCCCAGGTCCAGGAAGTCGGGATCGTTCTCGCCGTGCTGGTGGTAGGCCCACATGAGCGCGAAGACGATAGTCAGGTTCTGGCTATCGAGCTGGGTCAGCTGGTTGCCCAGGTTGAAAGGCCAGTCGTCGCAGTTGTAGAGGTGCAGCACCAAGGCCTGCAGGCGTTCCTGCTGTAGGATTTTGCCGCGGTGTGTCACAAAGGGAGACTGTTCCAAGGTTCACTACTCCTGGCTGCTGCTTTGGCTGGCTCTTACTCTGCAAGATGGGTGTGGGAGCGCTGAACTGTCCAAATGGGAATCCCAGGGCTCCAGTGTTGATCACGTTCATTGAAGCCTGCTCTTTCCGTCGAAGTCTAGGGT
>NZ_JBXGSE010000017.1:0-15361 GCF_056790235.1 Pseudomonas sp. VMV1 | reverse complement strand
TGAAGGCGGTCGTACCGTCGGCGCCGGCGTGGTTGCCAAGATCATCGAGTAATCGATTGATCTTGGGCTGTTAGGCCGGCATAATGGTCGGCCTGATTCAAGTTACAGGCCAGTAGCTCAATTGGCAGAGCGGCGGTCTCCAAAACCGCAGGTTGGGGGTTCGATTCCCTCCTGGCCTGCCAGATTTATATCTGGCACTCCTTACAGGATTCATGCAATGAGCATCAAGGCGGAAGCCAAAGAGTCGCGCTTCGATGCGCTGAAGTGGCTGGTGGTTGTCGTTCTGGTGGTGATCGGTGTTGTTGCCAATCATTACTTCGCTGCTCAGTCCATCCTGTATCGAGTGGTAGGTCTGTTGGTGCTGGCAGCTATCGCTGCCTTTGTTGCCCTGCAGACCGCCAAAGGGCAAGCCTTCTTCGGTTTGCTGAAAGACGCCCGTACCGAGATTCGCAAGGTTGTCTGGCCTACTCGGCAAGAGACCACCCAGACCACGCTGATCGTGGTCGCCGTGGTGCTCGTGATGGCTTTGTTGTTGTGGGGGCTCGACTCCCTGCTCGGTTGGCTAGTTTCCACGATTGTTGGTTGAAAGGGTTCGCCGTGGCTAAGCGTTGGTACGTCGTGCATGCCTACTCGGGTTACGAGAAGCATGTCATGCGTTCGTTGATCGAGCGCGTCAAGCTGCACGAAATGGAAGACCAGTTCGGCGACATTCTGGTGCCCACCGAAGAAGTGGTGGAAATGCGCAATGGCCAGAAGCGTAAAAGCGAGCGCAAGTTTTTCCCGGGCTATGTCCTGGTGCAGATGGAGATGAACGAAGGGACTTGGCACTTGGTCAAGGATACCCCTCGCGTCATGGGCTTCATCGGCGGTACCGCCGACAAGCCGGCACCCATCACCGATCGTGAGGCGGATGCGATTCTGCGTCGTGTCTCCGATAGCAGCGACAAGCCCAAGCCGAAGACCTTGTTCGAGGCGGGTGAGACGGTTCGAGTCGTAGACGGTCCGTTCGCCGACTTCAATGGTGTCGTCGAAGAAGTGAATTACGAAAAGAGCCGCATCCATGTGGCGGTACTGATCTTTGGTCGGTCGACCCCCGTGGAGCTCGAGTTCAGCCAGGTCGAAAAGGTCTAGGTTGTCCACATCCCTCACCCCGTAGCCCAGGCTGCGGGGTTTTGTCGTCACTGGGATATAGCAAGTAATTGGGGAGCCCCACGGGGCGTTGAACCCATCATTGGAGTAGCACATGGCTAAGAAGATTCAGGCTTACATCAAGCTGCAGGTTAAGGCCGCCCAAGCCAACCCGAGCCCGCCAGTCGGCCCGGCGTTGGGTCAGCACGGCGTCAATATCATGGAATTCTGCAAGGCGTTCAACGCCCGCACCCAGGGCATGGAGCCCGGTCTGCCCACTCCGGTGATCATCACCGTGTACAGCGACCGTAGCTTCACCTTCGAAATCAAGAGCACCCCGGCATCCGTGCTGCTCAAGAAGGCTGCTGGCATCCAGAGCGGTTCCGCTCGTCCCAACAGCCAGAAGGTTGGTACCGTCACCCGTGCCCAGCTGGAAGAGATCGCCAAGACCAAGAATGCCGATCTCACCGCCGCCGATATGGACGCCGCTGTGCGCACCATCGCCGGTTCCGCTCGTAGCATGGGTCTGAATGTGGAGGGCGTGTAATGGCCAAGCTCACTAAGCGTCAAAAGGCTATCGCCGAAAAAATCCAGGCCGGCAAGCAGTACGGCTTCGAAGAAGCTGCGGCCCTGCTGGCCGAGCTGTCCACCATCAAGTTCAAGGAGTCCATCGACGTCTCCGTGAACCTGGGTGTGGATCCGCGTAAATCCGACCAGGTCGTTCGTGGCGCCACCGTGTTGCCCAATGGCACTGGCAAGTCGGTTCGCGTTGCCGTGTTCACCCAGGGTGCCAACGCCGAAGCCGCGCTGGCTGCCGGTGCTGAAAGAGTCGGCATGGACGACCTGGCTGCCGAGATGAAGGGCGGCGACCTGAACTACGACGTGGTCATCGCCTCGCCGGACGCCATGCGCGTTGTCGGTCAGTTGGGTCAGCTGCTCGGCCCGCGCGGTCTGATGCCCAACCCCAAGGTTGGCACCGTGACCCCGGACGTCGCTACCGCCGTCAAGAATGCCAAGGCTGGTCAGGTGCGTTTCCGTACCGACAAGAACGGCATCATCCACGCTTCCGTTGGCAAGATCGATTTCGAGCCCGTGAAGCTGAAGCAGAACGTTGAAGCTCTGCTGGCCGACCTGAAGCGCCTGAAGCCCTCGACCTCCAAGGGCATCTACGTCAAGCGCATCACCCTGAGCTCCACCATGGGCCCGGGTCTGCAGATCGATCAGGCTTCCCTGGAAGCCTAAGCAAGATACAAGTCGCTGTGCCTTCGGGCGCGGCGTCAAGATTGGGGTCCCTGCCTGGCGGGGGCTGTCCAAGACCGTAGGGGACGCAAGTCTTAAACCGGGGAAACCCCAGCCTACGCAGATGGTGCTCCCGATTCGGTTACCGAGTCAGACACCAAAACGCCGCCCAGTCCATCGGGCGAAACGGTAACATCCAGGAGTTAAACCCGTGGCAATCAAACTCGAAGACAAGAAGGCTATCGTCGCTGAAGTCAACGAGGCTGCCCAAGGTGCCCTGTCCGCTGTCGTGGCCGATGCCCGTGGCGTGACTGTGGGTGCCATGACCGGACTCCGTAAAGAGGCCCGCGCGGCTGGTGTCTATGTACGTGTCGTACGTAACACCCTGCTGCGTCGTGCCGTTGAAGGCACGTCTTTCGACGTTCTCAACGACACCTTCAAGGGCCCGACCCTGATCGCGTTCTCCAAGGAGCATCCGGGCGCCGCCGCCCGTATCTTCAAGGATTTCGCCAAGGGTCAGGACAAGTTCGAGATCAAGGCCGCCGCGTTCGAAGGCAAGCTCATCCCGGCTAACCAGATCGACGTACTGGCAACCCTGCCGACCTACGACGAAGCTGTGTCCCAGCTGATGAGTGTCATCCAGGGCGCTACCAGCAAGCTGGCTCGTACCCTCGCCGCCATTCGCGACCAAAAGGAAGCTGCCGCCGCCTAATCGTGCGTGCTGCGTTTCCTGCAAGTCTTTCTTATTATTTGCGGCCTGAAGCCGCACCCTGTTATAGGAATCTAGAGTCATGGCTCTGACCAACGAAGACATCATCAACGCCGTATCCGAAATGTCCGTCATGCAAGTGGTGGAACTGATCAAGGCGATGGAAGAGAAGTTCGGCGTGACCGCTGCTGCCGCCGCCGCTGCTGGCCCGGCTGCTGCCGCTGCCGTCGTCGAAGAGCAGACCGAATTCACCATCATGTTGACCGAGACCGGCGACAAGAAAGTGAACGTCATCAAGGTCGTTCGTGAACTGACCGGCCTGGGCCTGAAAGAAGCCAAGGCTGTCGTTGACGGCGCCCCGGGCGTGGTCAAGGAAGGCGTCTCCAAAGAGGAAGGCGAAGCTGCCAAGAAGGCTCTGGAAGAAGCAGGCGCCAAGGTCGAGCTCAAGTAAGTTCGGTTCTTGCGTCTACAGCCGCAACGTTTCACGTTCGGCTGATGGCTGGTGGCGAACGCCACCGGCCTTTTGCCGTTTTGTACAGAGCGAGCATATCCGCCTGACAAGATGCGCTTTATCCACCTCGCTCTCGGGGTGCGGCAAACCAAAGGGTTTGCACGATTTTCCGGCTGCTCCCGTCGGAGAGGCCAAACAAGCTGGTGACCAAGCTGGGGAACGCTGATGGCTTACTCATACACTGAGAAAAAACGTATCCGCAAGGACTTTAGCAAGTTGCCGCACGTCATGGACGTGCCTTATTTGCTGGCTATCCAACTGGATTCGTACCGCGAATTCCTGCAGGCGGGCGCAGGCAAAGACCAGTTCCGCGATATCGGCCTGCATGCGGCCTTCAAGTCCGTTTTCCCGATTATCAGCTATTCCGGCAATGCGGCCCTGGAATACGTCGGCTATCGCCTGGGCGAGCCGGCTTTCGATGTGAAGGAATGCGTCCTGCGCGGCGTGACCTTCGCCGTCCCGCTGCGAGTCAAGGTTCGCCTGATCATTTTCGACCGTGAGTCGTCGAACAAGGCGATCAAGGACATCAAGGAGCAGGAAGTCTACATGGGGGAAATCCCCCTGATGACCGAGAACGGTACCTTCATCATCAATGGTACCGAGCGTGTCATCGTGTCCCAGCTGCACCGCAGCCCGGGCGTGTTCTTCGATCACGACCGCGGCAAGACGCACAGCTCGGGCAAGCTGCTGTACTCGGCACGCATCATCCCCTACCGCGGCTCCTGGCTGGACTTCGAGTTCGATCCCAAAGACGCTGTGTTCGTCCGTATCGACCGTCGCCGCAAGCTGCCGGCCTCGGTACTGCTGCGCGCGCTCGGCTACAGCACCGAAGAGGTGCTGGATGCGTTCTATGACACCAACACCTTCCATATCAAAGGTGAAATGCTGACGTTCGAGCTGGTACCCCAGCGTCTGCGCGGCGACATTGCCAGCTTCGACATCAAGGATGGCAGCGGCAAGGTGATCGTGGAGCAGGGCCGCCGTGTGACCGCTCGCCACATCAATCAGCTGGAAAAGTCCGGTCTGAGCGAGCTGGAAGTACCCTTCGATTACGTCATTGGCCGTACCACCGCCAAGGCCGTCGTGCATCCGTCCACTGGCGAGATCATCGCCGAGTGCAACACCGAACTGACCCTGGACATTCTGGCCAAGATGGCCAAGGCCAATGTCGTGCGGTTCGAGACGCTGTACACCAACGACATCGACTGTGGTCCCTTCATCTCCGATACCCTGAAGATCGACTCCACCGGCAACCAGCTGGAAGCCCTGGTCGAGATCTACCGGATGATGCGTCCTGGCGAGCCGCCGACCAAGGAAGCTGCCGAGACCCTGTTCAACAACCTGTTCTTCAGCGCCGAGCGTTACGACCTGTCCGCCGTCGGCCGCATGAAGTTCAACCGCCGTATCGGTCGCGACGCCATCGAAGGCTCGGGTGTCCTCAGCCGCGAAGACATCGTCGACGTGCTCAAGACCCTGGTCGACATCCGTAACGGCAAGGGCATCGTCGACGACATCGACCACCTGGGTAACCGCCGTGTCCGTTGCGTCGGTGAAATGGCCGAGAACCAGTTCCGCGTGGGCCTGGTGCGGGTAGAGCGTGCCGTCAAGGAACGCCTGTCCATGGCCGAAAGCGAAGGCCTGATGCCGCAGGATCTGATCAACGCCAAGCCGGTGGCTGCCGCGATCAAGGAATTCTTCGGCTCCAGCCAGCTGTCCCAGTTCATGGACCAGAACAACCCGCTGTCGGAGATCACCCACAAGCGTCGTGTCTCCGCACTCGGCCCGGGCGGTCTGACCCGTGAGCGCGCCGGTTTCGAAGTTCGTGACGTACACCCGACGCACTACGGCCGGGTCTGCCCGATCGAAACGCCGGAAGGCCCGAACATCGGCCTGATCAACTCCCTGGCTGCCTATGCTCGCACCAACCAGTACGGCTTCCTCGAAAGCCCGTATCGCATGGTCAAGGACGGCGTGGCCACCGACGAGATCGTTTTCCTGTCGGCCATCGAAGAAGCCAACCACGTGATCGCCCAGGCCTCCGCAGGGCTGGACGAGAACAACCGGCTGATCGACGAGCTGGTGGCCGTGCGTCACCTGAACGAATTCACCGTGAAGGCGCCCGAAGACGTCACCCTGATGGACGTTTCGCCCAAGCAGGTCGTTTCCGTCGCTGCCTCGCTGATTCCGTTCCTCGAGCACGACGACGCCAACCGCGCGCTGATGGGTTCCAACATGCAGCGTCAGGCCGTGCCGACCCTGCGTTCGGACAAGCCGCTGGTAGGTACCGGCATGGAGCGCAACGTCGCCCGTGACTCCGGCGTCTGCGTCGTGGCTCGCCGTGGCGGTGTGATCGACTCCGTCGATGCCAGCCGTATCGTGGTGCGTGTCAACGATGACGAAGTCGAGACCGGTGAAGCCGGCGTCGACATCTACAACCTGACCAAGTACACCCGTTCCAATCAGAACACCTGCATCAACCAGCGTCCGCTGGTGAGCAAGGGTGATCAGGTGGCCAAGTTCGACATCCTGGCCGATGGCCCCTCGACCGACATGGGCGAGCTGGCACTGGGTCAGAACATGCGCGTGGCCTTCATGCCCTGGAACGGCTTCAACTTCGAAGACTCCATCTGTCTGTCGGAGCGCGTGGTTCAGGAAGACCGCTTCACCACCATCCACATCCAGGAACTGACCTGTGTGGCCCGTGACACCAAGCTCGGCCCGGAGGAGATCACCTCCGACATCCCGAACGTGGGTGAGGCTGCGCTGAACAAGCTGGACGAGGCGGGTATCGTCTATGTCGGTGCCGAGGTCGGTGCCGGTGACATCCTGGTCGGCAAGGTCACGCCCAAGGGCGAAACCCAGCTGACCCCGGAAGAGAAGCTGCTGCGCGCCATCTTCGGTGAGAAGGCCAGCGACGTTAAGGACACCTCCCTGCGCGTGCCCACCGGCACCAAGGGTACCGTCATCGACGTCCAGGTCTTCACCCGTGACGGCGTCGAGCGTGACTCCCGCGCCCTGGCCATCGAGAAGTCCCAGCTCGACGAGATCCGTAAGGATCTGAACGAAGAGTTCCGCATCGTCGAAGGCGCGACCTTCGAGCGTCTGCGTCAGGCCTTGGTGGGTCAAGTCGCCGAGGGCGGTCCGGCAGTCAAGAAGGGTGCCGTCATCACCGACGAGTACCTGAATGGCCTCGAGCGCGGTCAGTGGTTCAAGCTGCGCATGGCGGAAGATGCTCACAACGAGCAGCTGGAAAAGGCCCAGGCCTACCTGTCCGACCGTCGCCAGCTGCTGGACGACAAGTTCGAAGACAAGAAGCGCAAGCTGCAGCAGGGCGATGACCTGGCACCGGGCGTACTGAAGATCGTCAAGGTCTACCTCGCCATCAAGCGCCGCATCCAGCCGGGCGACAAGATGGCCGGTCGTCACGGTAACAAGGGTGTGGTCTCGGTGATCATGCCGGTCGAAGACATGCCCTACGACGCCAACGGCACACCGGTGGACATCGTGCTCAACCCGCTGGGCGTACCCTCGCGGATGAACGTCGGTCAGATCCTTGAAACCCACCTGGGCCTCGCGGCCAAGGGCCTGGGCGAGAAGATCAACCTGATGCTCGAAGAGCAGCGCAAGGTCGCCGAACTGCGTGGCTTCCTGCACGAGATCTATAACGAGATCGGTGGCCGCCAGGAGAAGCTGGACGACCTGAGCGACCAGGAAATCCTCGACCTGGCTAAGAACCTGCGTGGCGGTGTTCCCATGGCCACGCCGGTATTCGACGGTGCCAAGGAGCGCGAGATCAAGGCTATGCTGAAGCTGGCCGATCTGCCCGAGAGCGGTCAGATGCGCCTGTACGATGGCCGCACTGGCAACGCCTTCGAGCGCACCACCACCGTTGGCTACATGTACATGCTCAAGCTGAACCACCTGGTGGACGACAAGATGCACGCCCGTTCCACTGGTTCCTACAGCCTGGTTACCCAGCAGCCGCTGGGTGGTAAGGCGCAGTTCGGTGGTCAGCGTTTCGGGGAGATGGAGGTCTGGGCACTGGAGGCCTATGGCGCGGCTTACACCCTGCAGGAAATGCTCACGGTGAAGTCGGACGATGTGAACGGCCGGACCAAGATGTACAAGAACATCGTGGACGGGGATCACCGCATGGAGGCCGGCATGCCCGAGTCCTTCAACGTGTTGATCAAGGAAATCCGCTCGCTCGGCATCGATATCGAACTGGAAACCGAATAACACGAGACCCTAGAGGATGCGGCCGCGCGGCGGCCGCATCCGGTCCGTGAGGAGGAAAGGCCTTGAAAGACTTGCTCAATCTGTTGAAAAACCAGGGTCAACTCGAGGAGTTCGATGCCATCCGTATCGGTCTGGCCTCGCCCGAGATGATTCGCTCCTGGTCGTTCGGTGAAGTTAAGAAGCCGGAGACCATCAACTACCGTACCTTCAAGCCGGAGCGCGACGGTCTGTTCTGCGCCAAGATCTTTGGCCCGGTCAAGGACTACGAGTGCCTGTGCGGAAAGTACAAGCGTCTCAAGCATCGCGGCGTGATCTGCGAGAAGTGCGGCGTGGAAGTCGCCCTGGCCAAGGTGCGCCGCGAGCGCATGGGCCACATCGAGCTGGCTTCGCCCGTTGCCCACATCTGGTTCCTGAAGTCGCTGCCGTCCCGTATCGGCCTGCTGCTGGACATGACCCTGCGTGACATCGAGCGCGTGCTCTATTTCGAGAGCTACGTGGTGATCGATCCGGGCATGACCACCCTCGAGAAGTATCAGCTGCTCAACGACGAGCAGTACTTCGAGGCCCTGGAAGAATTCGGTGACGACTTCGACGCCCGCATGGGTGCGGAAGCCGTATTCCAGCTGCTCGGCGCCATTGATCTGGAGCACGAGATCGGCCGCCTGCGCGAAGAGATTCCGCAGACCAATTCCGAGACCAAGATCAAGAAGCTGTCCAAGCGCCTGAAGCTGATGGAAGCCTTCCAGGGCTCCGGCAACAAGCCGGAGTGGATGGTCATGACCGTGCTGCCCGTGCTGCCGCCGGATCTGCGTCCGCTGGTGCCGCTGGATGGCGGCCGCTTCGCGACCTCCGACCTGAACGACCTCTATCGTCGCGTCATCAACCGGAACAACCGCCTCAAGCGGCTGCTCGACCTCGCCGCGCCCGACATCATCGTGCGCAACGAGAAGCGCATGCTGCAGGAAGCCGTCGACGCCCTGCTGGATAACGGCCGTCGCGGTCGCGCCATCACCGGTTCCAACAAGCGCCCGCTGAAGTCCCTGGCCGACATGATCAAGGGCAAGCAGGGTCGTTTCCGTCAGAACCTGCTGGGCAAGCGCGTCGACTACTCCGGTCGTTCCGTGATCACCGTGGGTCCGACCCTGCGTCTGCACCAGTGCGGCCTGCCCAAGAAGATGGCCCTGGAGCTGTTCAAGCCTTTCATCTTCGGCAAGCTGGAAGCCCGTGGCATGGCGACCACCATCAAGGCCGCCAAGAAGATGGTCGAGCGCGAGCTGCCCGAGGTCTGGGACGTTCTCGCCGAAGTCATCCGCGAACACCCCGTGCTGCTCAACCGCGCCCCGACCCTGCACCGTCTGGGTATCCAGGCGTTCGAGCCGGTCCTCATCGAAGGCAAGGCCATCCAGCTGCACCCGCTGGTCTGCGCCGCGTACAACGCCGACTTCGACGGTGACCAGATGGCCGTGCACGTGCCGCTGACGCTGGAAGCCCAGCTGGAAGCGCGCGCCCTGATGATGTCGACCAACAACATCCTGTCGCCCGCCAACGGCGAGCCGATCATCGTGCCGTCGCAGGACGTGGTTCTAGGTCTGTACTACATGACCCGCGAAGCCATCAACGCCAAGGGCGAGGGCCGCGTGTTCGCCGACCTGCAGGAAGTCGATCGCGTCTTCCGTGCCGGCGAAGCCGCACTGCATGCCAAGGTCAAGGTGCGCATCAACGAGACCATCCGTCACAAGGACGGCAGCCTGACCAAGAACACCCGCATCGTCGACACCACCGTCGGCCGTGCGCTGCTGTTCCAGGTCGTGCCCGCCGGTCTGCCGTACGACGTGGTCAACCAGTCGATGAAGAAGAAGGCCATCTCCAAGCTGATCAACCACTGCTACCGCGTGGTGGGTCTGAAGGATACCGTCATCTTCGCCGACCAGCTGATGTACACCGGTTTCGCCTATTCGACCCTGTCTGGCGTCTCCATCGGCGTCAATGACTTCGTCATTCCGGACGAGAAGGCTCGCATCATCGATGCCGCCACCGCCGAAGTGAAGGAGATCGAGAGCCAGTACGCCTCCGGCCTGGTGACTCAGGGCGAGAAGTACAACAAGGTGATCGACCTCTGGTCGAAGGCCAACGACGAAGTGTCCAAGGCGATGATGACCAACCTCTCGAAAGAGAAGGTCATCGACCGCGAGGGCAAGGAAGTCGACCAGGAGTCCTTCAACTCCATGTACATGATGGCCGATTCCGGCGCCCGGGGTTCCGCGGCCCAGATTCGTCAGCTCGCCGGCATGCGTGGCCTGATGGCCAAGCCGGACGGCTCCATCATCGAAACGCCCATCACCGCCAACTTCCGTGAAGGCCTGAACGTACTCCAGTACTTCATCTCCACCCACGGCGCCCGTAAGGGTCTGGCGGATACCGCACTGAAGACCGCGAACTCCGGTTACCTGACCCGTCGTCTCGTCGACGTGGCCCAGGATCTGGTAGTGACCGAGGTCGATTGCGGTACCGAGCGTGGCCTGATCATGACTCCGCACATCGAAGGCGGTGACGTGGTCGAGCCCCTGGGTGAGCGCGTTCTGGGTCGAGTCATCGCCCGTGACGTGCCCAAGCCGGGTACCGAAGAGATCATCGTGCCTGCAGGCACCCTGGTCGACGAGCGCTGGGTCGAGTTCCTCGAGCTCAATAGCGTCGACGAAGTCGTGGTGCGTTCGCCGATCACCTGCGAAACCCGTCATGGCATCTGCGCCAAGTGCTACGGTCGCGATCTGGCTCGCGGTCACCAGGTCAACATTGGTGAAGCGGTCGGCGTCATCGCCGCCCAGTCCATCGGTGAGCCGGGTACCCAGCTGACCATGCGTACCTTCCACATCGGTGGTGCGGCCAGCCGGACCTCTGCGGCAGACAGCGTCCAGGTCAAGAACGGCGGTGCCATCCGCCTGCACAACCTGAAGCACGTCGAACGTGCCGATGGCGCCCTGGTTGCCGTATCCCGTTCCGGCGAGCTGGCCATTGCCGATGAATTCGGTCGTGAGCGCGAGCGCTACAAGCTGCCCTACGGTGCCGTGATTTCGGTCAAGGAAGGCGACAAGGTCGACGCTGGCGCTATCGTCGCCAAGTGGGACCCGCACACCCACCCCATCGTCACCGAGATGGACGGTACCGTGGCCTTCGTCGGTATGGAGGAGGGCATCACCATCAAGCGCCAGACCGACGAACTGACCGGTCTGACCAACATCGAGGTGCTCGACGCCAAGGATCGCCCGACTTCCGGCAAGGACATCCGTCCGGCGGTCAAGCTGATCGACGCCAATGGCAAGGACCTGCTGCTGCCGGGTACCGACGTACCGGCCCAGTACTTCCTGCCGCCGAACGCGCTGGTCAACCTGAGTGACGGTGCCAAGGTGCATGTGGGTGACGTCATCGCACGTATCCCCCAGGAAACCTCCAAGACCCGCGACATCACCGGTGGTCTGCCCCGCGTGGCCGATCTCTTCGAGGCGCGTCGTCCCAAGGAGCCGGCAATCCTGGCCGAGATCAGCGGTACCATCTCCTTCGGCAAGGAAACCAAGGGCAAGCGTCGCCTGGTCATTACGCCGACCGACGGCACCGATCCCTATGAGGAGCTGATTCCGAAGTGGCGCCACCTGAACGTCTTCGAAGGCGAGCAGGTAAGCCGCGGCGAAGTCATCTCCGATGGTCCGAGCAACCCGCACGACATCCTGCGCCTGCTGGGTGTCAGCGCGCTGGCCAAGTACATCGTCAACGAGATCCAGGACGTGTACCGCCTGCAGGGCGTGAAGATCAACGACAAGCACATCGAGACCATCCTGCGGCAGATGCTGCGCAAGGTCGAGGTGAGCGATACCGGTGATTCGAGCTTCATCAAGGGCGACCAGGTCGAACTGACCCACGTCCTGGAAGAGAACGAGCAGCTGGTCGGCAATGATCGTTTCGTCGCCAAGTACGAGCGTGTTCTGCTGGGTATCACCAAGGCCTCGCTGTCCACCGAGTCCTTCATCTCGGCTGCTTCGTTCCAGGAGACCACCCGTGTCCTGACCGAGGCTGCCGTGACTGGCAAGCGCGACTTCCTGCGCGGCCTGAAGGAAAACGTGGTGGTGGGTCGTCTGATCCCGGCCGGTACCGGTCTGGCCTACCACAGCGAGCGCAAGCGTCAGCGCGAACTCGGCAAGCCGCAGCGCGTGAGCGCCAGCGAGGCCGAGGCCGCTCTGACCGAAGCGCTGAACTCTAGCGCCAGCTGAGTTCGGTAGCAGGTCTAGCTTGACAAAGCCCCCGGCGCCCCAGGCGTCCGGGGGCTTTGTCTTGACTGGAGCGCCTAAGCTCTTTAGACTTTCGTTCCCCGAAAATGGGCAGGACTAACGTTCTGTCATTTCGTTTATGTCGCAAGACAATCAGTGGAGCTATAGATGGCAACTATCAACCAGCTGGTGCGTAGTGCACGCAAGCGTCTCGTCGAGAAATCCGACGTGCCTGCGCTGCAAAACTGCCCGCAACGTCGTGGCGTGTGCACTCGCGTGTACACCACCACTCCCAAGAAGCCCAACTCCGCACTGCGGAAGGTCTGCCGTGTGCGTCTGACCAACGGCTTCGAAGTCACCTCCTACATCGGTGGTGAAGGTCACAACCTGCAGGAACACAGCGTCGTGCTGATCCGCGGTGGCCGGGTCAAGGATCTGCCGGGTGTGCGTTATCACACCGTGCGCGGCTCGCTGGACACCACCGGTGTGAAGGACCGCAAGCAGGGCCGTTCCAAGTACGGCACCAAGCGTCCGAAGTAATCACCTTTCTTTTTGTTCGAGTCGATAAGAGTAAGGTCGGGCAGCGTGTCCCGAGCTAACCTGAAGACCGTTTTGAGGGCTTATCAATGCCAAGACGTCGTGTAGCGGCCAAGCGCGAAATACTTGACGATCCGAAATACGGAAGCCAGATCCTGGCCAAGTTCATGAACCACGTGATGGAGAGCGGCAAGAAAGCCGTTGCCGAGCGTATCGTTTATGGTGCTCTGGACAAGGTCAAAGAGCGTTCCAAGAATGCCGAACCCCTGGAAGTTTTCGAAAAAGCGCTCGACGCCATCGCTCCGCTGGTCGAAGTGAAGTCCCGCCGTGTCGGCGGTGCTACCTACCAGGTGCCGGTTGAGGTTCGTCCTTCCCGTCGTAATGCCCTGGCCATGCGCTGGCTGGTGGACTCCGCGCGCAAGCGCGGCGAAAAGTCCATGGCTCTGCGCCTGGCGGGTGAACTCATGGACGCTTTTGAAGGCAAGGGTGCCGCAGTCAAGAAGCGCGAAGACGTGCATCGCATGGCAGAAGCCAACAAGGCCTTCTCGCACTACCGCTTCTAAGCCTAGCGCTTCCAATCAAGCGAGGACCTTATGGCTCGTACAACCGCTATTAACCGCTACCGGAACATCGGTATCTGCGCCCACGTGGACGCAGGTAAGACGACTACTACCGAGCGGATTCTGTTCTACACCGGCGTGAACCACAAAATGGGTGAGGTTCATGACGGCGCTGCGACCATGGACTGGATGGTGCAGGAGCAGGAGCGTGGTATCACCATCACCTCCGCTGCCACCACCGCGTTCTGGTCCGGTTCGACCAAGCAGTACGACAAGTACCGCGTGAACATCATCGATACCCCCGGCCACGTGGACTTCACCATTGAGGTGGAGCGTTCCCTGCGCGTGCTGGATGGTGCGGTAGTGGTGTTCTGCGGCACCTCCGGTGTCGAGCCCCAGTCCGAAACCGTATGGCGTCAGGCCAACAAGTACGGCGTACCGCGTATCGTCTACGTCAACAAGATGGACCGTGCCGGTGCCAACTTCCTGCGCGTTGTCGAGCAGATCAAGAAGCGCCTGGGCCACACTCCGGTCCCGGTTCAGCTGGCAATCGGCTCGGAAGACAACTTCCAGGGTCAGATCGACCTGCTGAAGATGAAGGCCATCTTCTGGAACGACGACGATCAGGGCATGACCTACCGCGAGGAAGACATTCCTGCGGACATGCTGGCTGACGCCGAGCAGTGGCGCTCCAACATGGTCGAGGCTGCGGCCGAAGCCAACGAAGAGCTGATGAACAAGTACCTGGAAGGCGGCGAGCTGTCGATCGACGAGATCAAGGCCGGCCTGCGTCAGCGTACCATCGCCTGCGAAATCGTCCCGGCCGTCTGCGGTTCGTCCTTCAAGAACAAGGGTGTGCCCCTGGTTCTGGACGCCGTGATCGACTTCCTGCCGGCGCCCATCGAGATTCCCGCGATCAAGGGTACCAACCCGGACAACGAGGAAATCGCCGACGAGCGTCATGCAGACGACAACGAGCCCTTCTCGGCTCTGGCGTTCAAGATCGCGACCGACCCCTTCGTCGGTACCCTGACCTTCGCTCGCGTTTATTCGGGCGTCCTGAGCTCCGGTGACTCCGTCATCAACTCGGTGAAAGGCAAGAAAGAACGCGTCGGCCGTATGGTGCAGATGCACGCCAACACCCGTGAAGAGATCAAGGAAGTTCGCGCTGGCGACATCGCTGCCCTCATCGGCATGAAGGACGTCACCACCGGTGACACCCTGTGCTCGATCGAGAAGCCGATCATCCTCGAGCGCATGGACTTCCCGGAGCCGGTGATTTCGGTCGCCGTCGAGCCGAAGACCAAGGCCGACCAGGAAAAGATGGGTATCGCTCTGGGCAAGCTGGCTCAAGAAGATCCCTCGTTCCGCGTCAAGACCGACGAAGAGTCCGGTCAGACCATCATCTCCGGCATGGGCGAGCTGCACCTGGACATCCTGGTGGACCGCATGAAGCGCGAATTCGGCGTGGAAGCGAACATTGGTAAGCCTCAGGTCGCCTACCGCGAAACCATCCGCAACACCTGCGAGATCGAAGGCAAGTTCGTTCGTCAGTCGGGTGGTCGTGGTCAGTTCGGTCATTGCTGGATCCGCTTCGCGCCGGCTGACGAAGGTCAGGAAGGTCTGGAGTTCGTGAGCGAAGTCGTGGGTGGTGTGATTCCGAAGGAATACATCCCGGCGATCCAGAAGGGCATCGAAGAGCAGATGAAGAACGGTATCGTTGCCGGCTATCCGCTGCTCGGTCTGAAGGCCGCTGTATTCGATGGTTCCTACCATGACGTCGACTCCAACGAGATGGCGTTCAAGATCGCTGCCTCCATGGCGACCAAGCAGCTCACCCAGAAGGGTGGTGCCGTGCTGCTCGAGCCGATCATGAAGGTCGAGGTCGTGACCCCGGAAGACTACATGGGCGACGTCATGGGCGACCTGAATCGTCGTCGTGGCCTGATCCAGGGTATGGAAGACACCGTGACCGGCAAGGTCATCCGTGCCGAGGTTCCGCTGGGCGAGATGTTTGGCTACGCTACGGATGTCCGCTCCATGTCTCAGGGTCGCGCAAGCTACTCCATGGAGTTCTCCAAGTACTCCGAAGCTCCGTCGAACATCGCCGAAGCCATCATCAAGAAACAAGCTTAATCAGCGCTTTGACTAGAGGTTTTATCTCGTGGCTAAAGAAAAA
>NZ_JBXGSE010000016.1:0-20099 GCF_056790235.1 Pseudomonas sp. VMV1 | reverse complement strand
ATTCACCGGTTGAATCCACAAGCTAAAGGCTGCTTTGGGCGGTATCGATTTCGATCTGAATGTTGGGAATGGCGTTTTTAACAAGATCGAAATCAGTGTCCTGCTTAAATTCCGAGTTATTTAACAGTACATCGACTTTTATGATGGCAGCGGCGACAATCAATCAGCTGTGACTTTCTCAGACCGTAACTTCAACGGGCCAAAATACGGTGTTGAATTTCGTCACGGGCATGGCCGATCAGTGACTTGGTCAGGCGTTGCTGCAGCCGATCCGGTGAAACGATCGCAGAAACAGTTGCTTGGATATGCGGCTCGAATCGCACCCCCTGCAGTCGGGTATAGCGCTTGGACGACGCTGTCAGTTGGTCGATGATGGACACCCCTAGCCCTTCCTCAACAAAGTGCGCGGCGACATTCATGAACCGCACATCAATGGAGGGTGTGTAATTTTCCTCGCACTCGCTGTAAGCCCCCAACACCATATTGCTGATACGGCTGGAGGTCCGCGCATTAATCAGTGGATAGCCGCGGAGGTCGCGGGGTGTAATGGTCTCGAACGCTGCCAGTGGACTTTCCACATGGCAAGCACACACCATGTCAAGGTCTGCCAACGGGAGGTATTCCAGCGTTTTTCGTGGTTGCGGTTCGATAGCGAAGCCGATATCGGCGACACCGGTTTCTACGTATTCCAGCACGTTGTCTAGGCGCAGCGTTTCCAGGGAAATGTCGACGTTGTCGTGAAGGCTGCGAAAGCGCGCCAGACTTTGTGGCAACAACGATTCGGACAACTCGGAGGTCGCCACAATCCGCATTCGCCCTCGCCGTCCCGAGCGAAGCTGAGTGGCTGTCTGGTCGATTAATTCCTTGATCAGAAACAACGGCTCCGCTTCTTCCAGCAGGATTTGCGCCTCCTGTGTAGGTATCAAGCGCTTGTTGATCCGCTCGAACAACAAAAAACCCAGATTCAGTTCCACGCTTTTGATCGCGTTGCTGACTGCCGGTTGTGACATGCCCAGATCACGGGCAGCTGCGACGGTTGAGCGGGTGCGCATGACGGATCGAAGAATCTCCAGCTGACGCAAATTCATGATGCATTCCCAGTAGGTGACAAGAATATCTATAGGTTTTGGTTATCAACTATAGCACTAAAATAATTGAAACCAATATTTAGCTCTACGGGAATCAGGCCATAGTATTCATTCAACACATCGACATCCCCATGCCATCCATCACTGCCGGTAATTCCGATCATAACGAATGGGTGCATTGGTCGCGGTACGCCGCCCACTCTTGTTGTTGCAAATCTGCCCTCTACATTTCACTCATTAATGGTGAGGTCTGTTGTGCTGAACAACGTCAAGGTCCTGAGCTTCAATCACTTTCTCGCCGGTCCTATGGCCGCCCAGACGCTGGGCGACCTGGGTGCCGATGTCATCGCCATCGAGCCTTTGCAAGGTGCTTTTCAGCGCAACTGGGCAGTGGCCAATCACTTCGTCGATGGGTATAGCGTCAATCACTTGGCCACCGGTCGCAACAAAAAAAGCCTGGCCGTGGACCTGAAGAGTCCAGAAGGCTTGGCGGTAATCAAACGCTTGGTCGCCGACGCCGATGTTGTGATGGAAAACTTCCGACCTGGCACCATGGAAAAGCTTGGCCTCGGTTACGAAGCCCTGAAAGCGATCAATCCGGGGCTAATCTATGCAGTTGCCAGTGGCTTTGGATCTGACGGCCCCTACAAGCAACGCCCTGGCCAGGATCTCTTGCTGCAAGCGCTCTCCGGTCTTGCTGCAAGAACCGGTGATGCCGACGGCAAGCCAACCCCGGCAGGCCCGGTGATCGTTGATCAACACGCCGCCATGATCTACGCCATGAGTATCTGCGCAGCCTTGTACAACAAAGCCAAGACCGGCGAAGGTCGGCTGGTCGAGGTTAACCTGTATCAAGCAGCGATTGACCTGCAAGGTGAAGGTTTAACAGCTTGGCTTAACGGCGCGCCTTCCGAACACTCGCGGGGTCCCGGCAATATCGCTGCATGGTTCAGCGGCGGAGCCCATGGCATCCACCCCACCGCGGACGGATACATCGCCATTAGCATGGCTGCCAATGGCGCCTTGGCGCAGGCACTGAATTTGCCAGCGCTAAGCGTTATCGACGAAAGCGAAGGTTTTTCCCGGCGTGAAGAAATCGCCGCTATGGTCGGGGCGCGATTGCTTGAGCAAAACACCGCCCACTGGTTGCCGCTGTTGGATGCCGCCGGCGTCTGGAACGCCCCGGTCAACGACTACGCAGACCTGCAGAAAGATCCGCAGCTTATTCATAACCAGGTTTTCCAGACAATACCGGGAGACCATGGCACGCCGATCACGGTCATCAGCCTTCCAGCGCGTTTTGACGGCAAAGCCCCGGATATCAGGATGGCACCGCAACCACTTGGCGCACAAACCCGTGAAATTCTCGCTGCCGCAGGCTACAGCGATACGGAGGTCGAGCAACTTCTGGCTAGCAAAGCGATAGGGGCAGTCTCATGAGTGAGGGGTTAGCCTTGAAGATGCGGGTCGTGAGCTTCTGCCACTATCTGCAAGGTCCGGTGTGCAGCCAGTTCTTGGCCGACATGGGCGCTGATGTGATCAAAGTCGAACCGCTCAAAGGCGCATTCGAGCGTCATTGGTCCGGTGGCAACTCCTATGTAGAAGGTGTTAGCGCCTTCTCGCTGGCGGTCAACCGCAATAAACGTAGCCTCGCGCTGGATCTCAAAAGCACCGAAGGTCTGGCCATCGCCCAAGACCTCATTCGCGATGCTGACGTCGTGCTGGAAAACTACCGCCCCGGCGTGCTGGATCGCTTGGGGCTGGGTTACGAAGCGGTCAAAGCGATCAATCCCGGAATCATCTATGCATCGGCCTCAGGTTTGGGCACTAGCGGACCCGCTTCCAAACGGCCCGGCCAAGACCTGTTGATGCAAGCCCGCTCTGGGCTCGTGGCCGTCACCGGCGGCGGTGACCAAGGGCCTAATGTGGTCGGCGCAGCGGTAGTCGATCAACACGGTGCATCACTATTGGCCATGGGCATTCTGGGAGCCTACGTCAAGAAGCTGCAAACAGGTGAAGGCACTCGCGTCGAGAGCAGTCTGTTTGCCGCCGCCATCGACCTGCAGGTCGAGGCGCTGACCAAGTACTACGCCAGCCCGAACCGTCAGCAGTTGCTCAGGCGCGGGCGCAACGTCGGCAGTTGGTATCACGACGCTCCGTATGGCCTATATGAGCTACAGGACGCCCGTATTGTTTTGTCGATGAACGACCCGGTACGTCTGGCAGAAGCACTGGACAGCGATGAACTGCGTGAACTCCAAGGTATCGACCGCTATCTGGAACGCGATCGCTATGCCGAAGTTGTGGCACGAATACTTGCCCCCTGGCGCTTCGTCGATCTGGCGACGCGTTTTGACGAATATTCGATCTGGCATGAGCGGGTACAGGATTACGAGGAGCTGTTGATCGATCCGCAAGCCGTTCATAACTCAACCTTCGAACAGATCGACGTCCACGGCAAGGCAGCCACGCTGATTCGCCACCCTCTGCGCTATGACGGGCACATTCCTGAACTCAAGCGTATGCCACTGAGTCCGGGTGCAGATAGCAAGGCGGTGCTCGATGAACTGGGCTATAGCGCCGAACGCCAGCAGACACTGATTGAGCAAGGCGTAGTTGGCGCGCCTGGTAGCGACACACCCCATTCCTGAACCATACGAGATCCATGATGATTGATTTTTCCCTGCCGGATGACACCCGGTTGCTGGCAGATACTGTCCAGCGTTTCGTCGAAACTGAGGTGCAGCCCCTCGAAGACATCGTCGAACGTGAAGGTCATGTTCCCGCCGAGCTGCTTGAAGTAGTGCGTGGCAAGGCTCAGGCGCTTGGCCTGTTTGCCATGAACATGCCCGTAGAAGTGGGCGGCGGTGGGCTTACATGTCTGGAGCATTGCCTAGTTGAAGAACAGTTGGGCAAGACCACTGATGCATTGATCCGCCGAGTATTTGGCCAAGTTTATCCGATGTTGATGGCCTGTCATGGCGAGCAAATCGAACGCTACCTGATGCCTACTGTGCGTGGCGAGAAAATCTGTGCCATGGCTATCACCGAGCCAGGAGCCGGTTCAGACGCGGCATCAATCAGCACGACTGCGCACCTGGACGGTGATGAATGGGTCATAAATGGCAGCAAGCACTTCATCAGTGACGGGGATATCGCCGACTACACCATTGTCATGGCGTTGACCGACCGGGAAAAACGATCTCGCGGTGGCATCACCCTATTCCTGATCGACAAAGGCCATCCCGGGTTCACCATGGCCCGCACTCAACCCATGATGGGGCACCGCGGCTACGGCCACGCCGAGTTGTTTTTCGAGAACTGTCGTATTCCGAAAGACGCTGTACTGGGCGAGATCGGTAACGGCTTCAAACTGATTATGCAAAGCGTGTTGCAGATTCGTCTGGCCCACATCGGTGCTCGCGCAGTGGGCATGGCTCAGCGTGCCATGGAGATGATGCGCGTGTATGCCGGCGAACGACGTCAGTTCGGCCAGCCTATTGGCGATTTCCAGATGGTGCAGAAAATGATCGCCGACTCCGCCACGGAAATCTTCGGGGTGAAGATGATGGTGCTCAACGCTGCTTGGGAAATCGATCAAGGTCTGGAGCCTAGAGATAAAGTCTCGATGATCAAGGTCGCGGCCTCAGAAATGCAGGGCCGGGTGATCGACCGCGCCATCCAAGTCTTCGGTGGCATGGGGTACGCCAAGGAATTGCCGTTGGAGCGGATGTACCGGGATGCACGTGTTACCCGAATCTATGACGGGACTTCGGAGATCCACCGGATGCTGATTGCCCGTAGCACCATCAAGAACGGCCTGAACCTTTAAGGAGTCGAACCATGTCACAAATCAATGAGCTCAGCTTGGGTAGTTCTTTTTCTTTCCGCAAGACAATGAGCGTCGCTGAGCAAGCCATGTTCACCGGCATTAGCGGCAACATGGCACCACTCTACGTGGACAAGGTCAAGGCACAACAAGCTGGTGCGGCCAACATGGTGGTTTTTGAATTGGCAGCCGCATCTCTGGCGACCACCTGCATCAATCGTCTGGGTGGCGCGAGCCGCCGTATTGCCAGCTTTGATGTCAAGTTTCCTGCACCTTTACTTGTGGGCGACACCCTTGAAGCTAAAGCAGTGGTCGAAGCAATCGATGGCACCACTGTGCACTGCACAATTACAGGCACCGTGGTCGGTTCCGGCGTCTTAGTTTTCACAGGCAGTGCGACTCTGGTTGCTTTCAACGGGTTGGGCTGAGCATGTATGACCTCAAATCTTTTGATGACCTGAGCGTCGGCGACCGCGTCAGTATCGGCAAAACCATCACTGAAGCCGATGGCTCCCTCTACATCGCAGCCACCGGCGACTTTGGCCCGGTGCACATTGACGAGATGTTCGCCAGCAGCACCCGTTTTGGCCAACGCCTGGCACCAGGGATCATGGTCGCGGGATTGTGCACCAGCATCCTGACCAGCGAATTGGCGGGCATCATCGGTGTGTCGATCGAAGATCGCTTCTGGTTCACCGGTCCAGTGTTCTACGGCGACACCCTGACCTTCGAAGTATGGATTGCCGAAAAGGTCGAAGAAAACCGGACGCTGATCTGGGAGGCGAGCGCGTGCAATGAGTCTGGCCAAGAAATACTTAAGGCACGTGCGACGCTGAAATTCCCTCGACGCAAGCCCCAATGAGAGCAACCGGATGACTGACGAATCGTTCATTCACATCGTGCGAGTAGACATCGACCCCGCCCACGAGAAGGACTTCAATCATTGGTACGAGCATGAGCACTTTCCAGACCTTGCGGCCTGCCCGGGTTGGACTCCAATCAAACGCTTCGTCTCTCTGGGGGAGGGACCAAAATATGCCGCGATGTACAGGGTCGAAGGCACTTGGGCTTATGACACCCCGCAATTCTTAAAAGTGAAGGGGTTCGGTCGTTTCGCCCCCTTCGTCAAGAACTTCACCCGTTTGCAATTGAAAGAACTGCCCTGAACGCAATTGCCGGGCGGGACGTTGATACGGCCAGCCCGGCGAGATAATTGCATCCGTGAAATAAACCAATTTGGGTAAAGATCATGTTCAGTCGTATTCCTGCTTTCGGTATCGCAGCTACCTTGCTGCTGGCTTCATCTGCTGCAAACGCTTGCACCCCAGGCATTGCCGAGCAAAACCTGATTGAGCCTGGCAAGTTGCAACTGTCCATCAATCCGACCAATCCGCCACAGCAGTTCGTGGACAAAGACGGAAAGCTGCAAGGCCTCAATGTTGAACTGACGGAGGCCATGAGCAAGCGTCTGTGCACCAACATTGAACTGGTACGCATGGACTTTCCCGCGATGATCCCGGCGATGAACGCCGGCCGAATCGACGGTATGAACACCGGGATGTTCTGGACCGCAGACCGCTCAAAGCTGATGTATCTGGTGCCTTACAGCGTGCAGTCTGTGTCGGTGGTTGCCAACCCGAAGGACGCCAAGCCACTGGGTTCTCTGGACGATCTGGCAGGCAAATCGGTGTCAGTCGAGGCCAACAGCTACCAGTACAGCTTCCTTCAAAAACAGAATGAAGCGCTTGTTGCCAAAGGCCTTCAGAAAATGGAACTGCGCTCGTTCCCGACGGCCACCAACGTGATCTCTGCAATGTTCGCCGGACAGGTCGACTACTCGGCACTGGTAGACAGCGTTGCCCGCGATCTGGTCAAGCGTGAGCGCGTAACTGAAGTGCTGCCCGGTCAAGGCTTGAGCCGCACTGCAATGGCGTTTCGTAATAAGGCGGTTGCCGAAGCCGTGGCCAAGACACTGACCGAAATGCGTGCTGATGGGAGCTACCAGGCCCTGTTCGAGAAATTCAGTCTGACCCCATTACCGGCGCAAGACACTATTCGCATTGACGGCCCCGGCCCGACCTGACCGATGGAGAGTGTCTGGCGATGAAATTCGATATCTCTGCATTCTTCGGTTACCTGTTCAACGATTTCCTTGTTGGCGGTGTGGTGACCACCCTTTGGCTAACCATAGCTGGAGTCATAGGCGGCTTGTTGCTGGGGATGTTGATCGCCATGCTGCGCATGTCGAAAAATAGCCTTGCCGCTTACTTTGCGCGCTTCTACATCTGGTTCTTTCGCGGCACGCCGTTGTTGATCCAACTGGTTGTTATTTATACAGGACTGCCGCAGCTCGGCATCAAGTTCAGCGTGCTCGAGTCAGCACTGATCGGTTTAATCCTGAACGAGTCGGCGTACATGGCCGAGATCGTGCGCAACGGATTTTTGGCAATTCCCGACGGACAGCGCGAGGCTGCCTGGGCACTTGGGGTTCCCCGTTGGCTGATCGCCCTGCGCATTACATTGCCGCAGGCGTTCCGGCTGATGATCGCGCCGCTCGGAAACTCGGTGAACTCGCTTCTGAAGGCGACTTCTCTAGCATCAGTCATCTCGGTTGAAGAAGTCATGCGGCGCAGTGACATGTTGATGCAAGAACATTTTCAGGTTTTGGAGGTTTATGCCGCAGCAGCGGTGTTCTATCTGATTCTGACTTCGGTGTGGGACGTCATCCAGCGCGGCTTGGAGAAGCGTTTTTCACGCGCCCATATCCGCCCGACACCCCAAGGCGCTCCCGCTGTAAAGTCGCTGCCTGAACCCGTGCGAGGACTCGAACGATGAGCGTGAACTCAGTGACTAGCACGACACCCATGCCTCCGCCAGGCAAAGGCCCAATTCTTGTGGACATCCTTGATGTCGATAAATATTACGGCAACACCCAGGTCCTCCACGGCGTGACATTGACCGTACGCAAAGCAGAAAAGGTCGTGGTATGCGGACCATCGGGCTCGGGGAAGTCGACTCTGGTGCGGTGCATCAACGGCCTGGAGTCATTTCAGGGCGGAACCATCCTGGTTGATCGTACAGACATTTCCTTACCACGCGAGCTGGACCGCATTCGTGCGGATATCGGCATGGTTTTCCAACAGTTCAACCTGTTCCCACACATGACTGTCCTGGAGAACTGCATGTTCGCCCCAGTCTGGGTACGCAAAATGTCCCGTGAACAGGCCAGGGAGTTGGCCATGCACTACCTGCACACCGTGCGCATTCCCGACAAGGCCGGCATGTACCCCGGCCAGTTGTCGGGGGGCCAGCAGCAACGTGTAGCGATTGCACGGGCGCTGTGCATGAAGCCCAAGCTGATGCTCTTTGATGAGCCCACTTCGGCGCTTGACCCGGAAATGGTCAAGGAAGTACTTGATACCCTGGTCGAGCTGGCTGAATCAGGCATGACCATGGTCTGCGTTACTCACGAAATGGGCTTCGCTCGGCAAGTCGCTGACCGCCTGGTGTTTATGGACCATGGCCGTGTTGTCGAGGATGGTCCACCTTCACAGATCTTCGACGCGCCGCAAACTGAGCGGCTCAAGACCTTCCTTTCTCAGGTGCTCTAACACCTGTTGCGGGCTCGGTGGCTGTATACCGCGCCCGCTGTTCCCTACCTCAGCGGAGCTTTTTTCAATCGCCGCTTGAAGGCACTGCGCCGGTCAGTGAAAATCAGTCGCCTGAACCCTCAGGATACCTCTCGCACGCACTCGTGTGACGGGCTCTGCACCAAACCGGAACCACATACATGAGCAGCAATACCGAACAGGACGAGAGCGGTAACAATGCCGTCGATCAGGCTGTTGAGCGCATCCGAACCATCATTCTGACGGGGAAGTACGCACCTGGTGAGCGTCTCAAAGTCGGTGAGCTGTCCAAAGAGCTCAACATAAGTGCCATGCCAATGCGTGAAGCACTGCGCAAACTCGAAGGTCAGGGGCTGGTAGAAATAGAGCCTAACCGTGGCGCTACGGTGCGCAAACTGGACAGCCAGTTCATTCAGGACTGCTGGGAGATTAATGCCGAGCTACAGATACTCGCTATCAGACGCTGCATCCACGCGCACACGCTTACCCTGAGCAAAATCGAGGAGCTACAGCGGCTCTGTGATGCTTTCGACGAGGCGGTAGAAAGTGGCGAACGCGCTTCGAGCGTAAGGATCAACCGCGAACTACACACACGAGTGGTCGAGCTGGGCGGCAATAAGGAGGCGCTGCGTATCTTCAATCTCGGATGGGAGTTGATCAGTGCCTTCCGCATGCAATTTGGCTACGGCGCGAATCGGGAACGCAACCTGATGCGTGAACACCGCATATTAGTCGACGCGCTATACCGGCAGGATATTGCGATGGCTGAGTCAGCTATTCGCCTGCAGCAAGCAGGCGCCATTGAGGATCTCATGTCACGTATGGCCCAGCGCGCCGACTGAGATCTCGTCGCTGACCGCCGCCAGGCATCAATGCGCGATGCATAGCGGCGGCGCAAAGAGGCTTACAAGAGAGAGATGGGGTAATTCACGATAACCCGATTTTCGTTGTATTCGTTGGTGCCGAAATCGCGTCGGATTGTCGACTGACGCCACCGCATTGAAAGGTCCTTGAAGGTCCCCGACTGCACAACATAAGCCACCTCCGACTCGCGCCCGTACTCGCTCCCATAGTCAACCTGCGAGGTCTTTACGTTGGTACCCTTTAGGTAGCGGGTCATAAAGCTCAGTCCAGGAACACCATAGGGGGCCATGTTGATGTCGTAGCGCAGTTGCCATGACTTCTCGTGCGGATTGTCGTAGCTGTTGTTGAAGGTATCGTTGACTAGAATCCCCGCAGCATTATTCCCGACCTTGAACCAACCGTTATCCCCATCAACCTTCTGCAGACCCAGCGAAAACGTATGCGCCCCGTACAGTACGGAGAACATCGAGGAGAAGGTCTTGTTGTTGACGTCCCCTGCCTTCGCGCTTCCCGCCTCGTCGCCCCAGAAATACTGAACCTTGGCGCTCAACGCCAGCTGGTCTGTGATTGCCTGGTTGTGGTAGACGGCCAGATACTTCTGGTTATACACATCTTCCAGCTCGCCATACCATGCGCGCAGCGTCGTGCGTTTGTTATTGAGGCTGTAGTCACCGCCTGCAACGGTAAAATGATCTCCGATACTTCCGCTGACCTGGTTCAGCGTCAACTTTTCCATACTGTCGTCGTTCCGCGCCGCACTGCGGTTAAAGCGTCCGGCTGAAAGTATCAGACCATCCACTTCGCGGGATGTCACCAATCCCCCCTCAAAAGTCTGTGGAATCGCTCTCCCATCGTCGGAAGCGAATACTGGAGTGTCGACCATGAACTCGCCGTACTTCAGTTCAGTTTTGGAAATGCGCATCTTCGCCGCGCCGCCTAGGCGACCGAAATCGTCAGCCGGACGACCATCATCGCGCACAGGAATAATGGTTCCAGTGGTCCCCCGACCACCATCGAGCTTGAGCGCCCACTTACCTAAAACATCTACCCCAAAACCTACCGGGCCCTCGGTAAACCCCGAACGGTAATTGAAGATGAAACTTTGCGTCCACTCCTGAGATTTGTTCTGCGCATTACCTTCATTACTCTAGGAACGATTGATGAAGAAGTTACGCAGTTGCAGGCTTGCTGTAGAGCCGTCTATGAATCCGGTGTCTGACGCTGCATTGCTTAAGCCGCTGTAGGACAACGCGGCCAGGGACAATAGTTTGATACCAGTGAATTTACGCATGGAGCTCCCCAAAACAAAGTCGGTCTTGAATAAATGGCAGGACGCATGCACTCAGGCATCGACACTTGGGGGTGGCTGGATTGATTCGCGGTGGACACGATTCCGGCTCTGTTACGCGTTTGCTTACCTCCCGAGGGGCAGAGGCGGCGACAACCAAGCGAAATTGATACGACTTAACTTAAAAATATCGACTCTTGATCAAATCAATGACTTTAAAGTTTATTTCGGATTGAAAATCTTGACGGAAACAGATTATTTTATGACAAAGGCGCCGTCAAATATTATATTTGATATTCATTGCCGTTTTTTTGTTTGGATTTGATCAATATTCGCGCCGAGGGCCAAATCTGTTGTGGATTCTCGCCCTTCGCACCGCCGCCACGACCAGCCCGACAGCGACCCATCAACTTCACCGAGGTGCTTGTATTGAACACTGACAGCCAAAACCCTACTCCCGGTTTTGCCCAACAACGCATGCGAGACGGGGCCCTGATCTTGTTCTCCGATCAAGGCTATGCCGCAGTCAGCTTGAGGACTCTGGCATCCTCGGTCGGTGTTCAAGTGGGTGCGCTCTATCATCATTTTGATGGCAAGCAGGCATTGTTATTTGATCTGATTGAGGAGTATGAAGAGGCTCTTGCCGACACCTTGGATCAGGCTGTATCAACGGGACGGTGTAGCCTCGCAACCTATCTGGAGAACTACATCCGTTTTGTCCTCCTACACCCTCGTGAGGCCCAACTGGCCACTCAGGAGTTGAGGCACCTAAGCTTCGATCAGCAGAGACATATTGAAGATATTCGCTGGCGCTATCGGATACCGCTGTGGCAGTGGGTACGAACCCATACCTCCTGCGACGATACCCGTGCACTGGTGGTCTACGGTGTCCTTGCCTTCGTTGCAGGTTTGCCATCCTGGCCTGGGGCTCGGCAACAAGCGGCTACCGAACACCAAGTCATGGTATTCAAGGAGATGGCGCTCGGTATGTTTGATACCGCGCGCTACAAAGCTCCTTAACGAAGGTTATTCACCCATGTCACCAGCAGTGGGCAATAGGTGGTGATCAGCAATGCAACGACCAGAACCAGCAGAGGCAATCCCACCTGTCGAGAGACTTGCACCACACTCCGCCCGGCCACTGTCGCAGCGACAAACAGGGTGCTGCCATAAGGAGGCGTCAACATACCCACTGACAGATTCATCACCACAATCACGCTGAAGTGCACGGGATCAATCCCTACCTGTCGTGCGAGGGGCATTAGCATCGGCATGACGATCAGAATCGCCGAGATCCCCTCCATGAAGGTGCCAATCAGCAGCAACATAACGTTTACCACCAACAGGAACAGGATCTTGTCGTCGGCGAAGACGCCCAAGTATTCCCCTAGCAATTGCGGAACGTTCTGGCTGGTGATCAGCCAGGCAAATACGCTTGCGGTGGAAATGACGACCATCACCGCCGCCGACATTGCCGAGGCGCGCAAAAGCATCCCTGGCAGCTCGCGAAACTCCAGTTCACGGTAGATATATCGTCCGACCAGAATACTCATGAACACCGCCACGCCCGCAGCCTCAGTAGGCGTCATCACACCGCCGACGATCCCACCAATCAACACGATTGCAATCACGCCGGCAGGAATGGCTGACACGGCCGAGCTGATCACCCGCTTGAAGCAGAAAGGAATACTGTCCTCGTAAACTGCACCGCCTTTGCGCACGTGCCAGTAACAGGCAAACATCAGCCCAGCGCACATCAACAGCCCCGGCACGATACCGCCCAGGAACAACGCACCGATAGATACATTGGAGATGGCGCCAATCACTACCATCATGATGCTCGGCGGTATGACCGCCCCTATACAACCGCCTGCGGCCAGGATCGCACTGGCAAAATCAATGTTGTAATCGCGGCGCTTCATTTGCGGCAATGTCATTGAACCTATCGCCGCAGTATCCGCCGAACCTGACCCTGAAACTGCTGAGAAACCTGTGCACGCCAGCACCGAAACGAACAGCAGGCTGCCGCGAATCCATCCAACGAGCGACGTAGCGAAATCGATGAACCGACGGGCAATTCCTCCCTTCTCCATGATCAAGCCGGCGAGCACGAAAAACGGAATCGCCATAATAGTGAAGCTTTCCAGTCCGCCATAAATACGCTGGGTGACGATTGCCATAGGCACACCGCTGGCCATCAGGGCTATTGCTGCAGCAATGCCAAGACAGAACACCACAGGCGTACCAATTAGAATCAACACAACAAAGGCCGCCAAGGCCAAACCGATGATCATCAGTTGACCTCCATCTGATCGAGCGCCTGCTCTTCAGGCTTGCCGGCACGCCAGCGCTTGACTGCATAAAGCAGGATTTCAAGGGCGAAATACAAGCAACCCACCGGTATGGCGTAGTAAGGCACAGACATCGGAATTTCCAGTGCCGGCGACGTCTGATACTGGCCGATCTCCAGCAGAGGTAAGCCGCCGAGCAACGTCACTCCCAAAAACCACAGGCATGCTGCCGCGCTGACCACCACCAGAGCTCGGTACACCGGTCGTGACAGCTTTTGAGCCAGCAGATCCATTGCGTTGTGCAGATTCATACGCATCGCAACGCCCGCTGCGAGCATCACCATCCATACTTGGGCGAAGGTGGCGGCCTCGACGATGGACCCGGTTGAAAAATTGAACACATAGCGACCGATTACCTGCACCAGGATCGACACGCACATGAAGCCGTACAGCAGGATAATCAGGCTATCGATTACCTTACGCAGACCGGCCAGTAGTTTGTTTGACATGATTCATTCCCCAGGGAGCCGATCAGTTAGCGCCGGTCAGAAGTTTCAGCTGACGCTGTTGCTCAGGTGTCTTGGCGAATTCGGCATATGTACTCTTGGCCGCTTCACGGAAAGGAGCCAGGTCTGGATAGGTGACGTTGACGCCAGCCTCCTTGAGTTTCGCAAGCAGGGCTACATCACCGTCGGCATAAGCCTTACGCTCGACTTGTGCGGACTCATTAGCTGCCTGAATGATCGCTTGCTGGATGTCCTCGGGGAACGACTTGAGACGCTTCTCGGAAATGAGTAACTCGGCTACTAATGCCGTCCATGAGATCTGTGCATAGTTCGGTGCCACCTCATAGAACTTTTGTGAGTAGTAGTTGGAGTTAGCTGCCTCAGCTCCATCCACCACACCGGCCTCAATTGCACCGTACAGTTCGTCGTAGTTCGTTGGCGTCGGGTTTGCGCCGAAGGCTTTCCACGCGGCGATATGAGAGGGAACCTGAATGGTGCGGACTTTCATATTCTTCAAGTCATCGATACTGTTGACCGGCTTTTTGCTAAGCAGATGACGGATACCTGCATCGTAGTAAGCCAGTACATGGAAACCTCGCTTGGAGACTTTCTGTTTCAGCTCGTCACCCACCGGCCCGTCGAGTGCAGCGTAAAAATGCGCGCGGTCAGGGAAGAGGTAAGGCAAATCAAAAATGCCGACGCTGGGTTCGAAGTTATAGAGCACACCATTGGCCGACACAGCGACATCGACCGTACCCAGCAGCAGCCCCTCGGTCACAGACTTCTCATTACCCAGCTGGCTGTTTGGATAGATAGTGGCGTCGACGCGGCCTTTTGACAGAACCTTTACGCGCTCTACGAAGGTTTGCAGCCCGATCTGGTAGGGTTCGCTTGGTTGCGCCGAGTGGCTTATCTTGAGGTTGTATTCGGCGGCTACGGCCGACAATGAAACGCTGCTTGCAGCGAGCATCGAGCAGAGCAAACGGGTGAGCTTTTTCATGAGTCTTCCTGCAAATGGGGTGATTGAGCAATCCGATACGCATCCGCGGTCACTACGACCTGACGATAAGATCAAGCGCCTCCAATGCACTGCGCAGCCCGGTCATACGGGCTTGCGGCAGCGGTAGGCGAGGCGCTCGCGGCAGACCGACCGGCATGCCGATCATGGCCAGCGCAGCCTTGGTTGCAGATACGTAAAGATCGCCGCTGAGGGCATCGAGCAAAGGCAGTAGACGGTTATAAAGCGCTCGTCCGGCTTGGGTGTCTTGCCGGTCGACCGTGGTGGTGAATAGCTGCGTTGACAGCGCTGGCGCGATGTTGGAAAACACCGAAACGTATCCTTGTGCCCCGGCCAGGTAACTTTCCCACGGGTGGTAACCCGCAAAGACAGTCACGCGCTCGCCGCACAAACGCAGAATCTCGTTCACTCGCGGTACGCTGCCGCTGGACTCCTTTATGTAGGAAATGTTGTCGATTTCGGCCAGGCGAGCTACCAGATCTGCGCTGATATCGACGTTGGCAGTATTTGGATTGTTGTAGACCATAACCGGCAGGCCTATAGCTTCAGCTACCCGCTGGTAGTGCACGAAGATTTCGTCGGCACTAGGTGATGAGTAGAAGGGCGGCACCACCATGACGCCATCGGCACCTGCACGCTCAGCCTCCTGGCTGAACGCTACCGCCTCATCTGTCCACTCTGCAGCGGTGCCCACTACAACTGGGACCCTACCAGCGGCTTGGTCGATGACCACGCCCGCAACCTGAATCCGCTCATCTCGGGTGAGCGACAAGAATTCACCGGTGCTGCCGAGGGGAATCAAACCCTGCGCACCCTGCTTAATCTGCCAGTCAACAAATTTGCGTAAACGGGACTCGTCCACTCGGCCAGCCTCATCGAAGGGCGTGACCATCACCGTGTAGCTGCCCCTGAATTCGCCCATGTCACCCCCTCGAAATTAGCGATTGATCGACTACCGCCAAAGTGCGCCATGCATAGATATAATATCTCGTATTTAAATTGACATTTGATCAAACCGAATGTCAACCTTATCACCACATTATTTGGCGCTGGTCGCTTTCAACGAGCGGATCACGGCTGTGAGGGGGAGAGAGAGTGCCTTACATCGAGGTGTATGATTTCGACGCTGACACTGCGCAAAGGACCGAGGCCACAAGGGCAATCACTGATTCGCTGGCCCGCGCCTATGACATCTCCGCCAGCATCATCACGGTGTTCTTTCACAGCGTGACGCCGCAAAACTACGGGCATGAAGGTTTTTTTGGTGATCAGGCGGCACCGGGAAGAATATTCATAAAGCTGCACGCCTACCCCAGATCTGATCAGATGCGCCGAAATGCCGCTGTTCTCATCACAGCATCGGTCGCCGCTGCTTATGGGGCTTCTCCCGCTTGTATCGCGTTGTATTTCCTCGAGCGCCAAACCAATGAAGTGGCCCACGCCGGCAGGCTCGCCTGCGACGAATAACAGACTGCCATCTGCGCTAAACCAGTGATCAGGAGAATTCACCATGCATCGTTTCTATAGTCAGGATCAGCAAATGCTGCTCGACAGCGTGCGCCGTTTCGTCGAAGCGGCGGTCAAGCCGGCAGCTGCCGCCATAGACCGTGAAGACCAATTCCCTCGAGCGCTGTACAAAGGTTTGGCCGAGCTAGGCCTATTTGGTGTCTCGCTGGCTGAAAACGCGGGCGGTAGCGGTATGGACACAACCAGCGCATGTATCGTGATGGAAGAGATTGCCAGAGGCTCGGGAGCCCTGGGTAATGCGTATGCGATCCCGGTCGAAGCGGCGCACTTCCTGCACCAGCACGGTAATGCTTTTCATCACGGACTGATCGGTGGTGTCCTCAGCGGCGACCTGATCCCGGCCACTGCGGCGACAGAACCCGACTGCGGCTCAGACGTTGCTGCTATGCGCACCGTAGCCGAGCGCGACGGCGATGAATATGTAATCACCGGTACTAAAGCCTGGGTGACCTTCGGCGCCATAGCCGACTTCATCATGGTGTTTGCAAAGACTGACCGCCAGGCGGGGCACAAAGGCATTAGCTGTATCCTGGTCGAAACTGATCGCCCAGGAGTGAGTAAGGGCAAGTCCGAAGAACTGCTGGGCATGCATGGTTTGGAAGATTGCCAGATCAGTTTTGACCAAGTCCGCGTACCAGTGAGCAACCGCTTGGGTGGCGAGAACGAAGCCTTCAAAATGGCCATGGGTAACTTCAATTTCTCGCGCTTGCTGATGTCGGCCATGGCGCTGGGCATGGCCCAGGCCGCCATGGAGGATGCGATCGAATACGCAGCCAGCCGTGTTCAGTTCGGCGAAGCCATCATCAAGTTTCAAGGTATTCAGTTCATGCTGGCCGATATGTCCAAGGACATCGCCGCTGCCCGCCTGCTGATCCATCACGCCGCCCGCTTGGCCGATGCAGGCTTCCCGATAGCCAAGGAGGCGGCACACGCCAAGTTGTTTGCCACTGACATGGCCATGCAGCACGTATCCAACGCTCTGCAGATCCATGGAGGTAATGGCTACTCGAAGGAATATCGCATTGAGCGCATTTTCCGCGATGTGCGCCTGGCGCAAATCTACGAGGGCACCAACCAGATCCAGCGACTCATCATCGCCCGCCAACTGGAAAAAGAATATCTCTGAACGATGCCCACCCATTGGCCTACTTGTCAGGAGTTTGTATGAGCGTTACTCACCCGGCACTACGCGGCGTTACCGTTGCGACTGTCCTGCCCTTTACCGATGACCTGGCGATTGACTGGACCAGCTACAGCCGCCTGTTGGAGTACTGCGCAACGCCCGAGGACGTTAGCGCGATCTTCGTCAATGGCCACGCTGGTGAAGGGGCGACTTTGTCTCCTGCGGAACGCATTGAAGTGATCAAGCGAACACGCACCTTCATCGGCGATTCGACGCCGTTGCTGACCGGCTTGATTGCCTTTTCGACAAATGATGCTGTGGAGCAGGCCAAAGAAGCGGAACAGAACGGCGTTGACGTTGCCGTGATCTTCCCCATGCCGCAATTCGCCGCGGGTGCCGCTACTGACCCCCGCTATGTTCTTGATTTGGTGGACGAGGTACTGAACGCCACCTCGCTGCCCGTTTCGATATTCCAGCAGTCGCTGGCGTCGGGCAGTGGTTTCAGCACGGCTGTGTTGGTCGAGCTTGCCGAGCGTGATCGTGTCATCGCTATCAAGGAAGGTAGCGGCGACATTGGCGTGTACGAAGACAATTGGCGCACGCTCAAGGCCTTACGCCCGGACATCGCTATCCTGGCGTCCAACTACCACTGGATGTTTGCTCAGATGGCAACAGGCGCCGACGGTATTCTATCTGGTATGGGCAGCATGATTCCCCAACTGCTGTGCAGCCTGTGGCAAGCCAGCGAGGCCGGCGATTTGGCTGCAATGCGCCAGATAAACGATCGTCTTTACCCGCTGGTGCGTACGATTTACGGCGCGCCGCCGCTGATCGACATGCACACGCGACTCAAGGTCGGGCTTCAGCACATGGGCGTTATCGCCAGCGCCCGACCTCGCAAACCACTCTTGGATATTCGTCCCGACGTCGCCCAGCGAATCATCCAGGCCGTAGATGCAGCTGGCCTGCGCTGCAACTGACAGGAGATCTGCCATGCCCTCAACCTTGGCCGTGGACCTGTATTACGAAGATATCGAGATCGGCCGTGAAATCACCACTGCTACGCATATGCTCACAGCTGAAGATGTAAAAACGTTCGCCGTCTTAACGCGTGACCATCATCCTCTGCATACTGATCCGGACTATTGCCGAAGCACCGCTTTTGGCCGAGTAATCGCACATGGTTTGCACGGCCTGGCGCTGATGGAGGGTCTTAAGACCGAACTGCGGCTGTTTGAGAACACCTCAGTGGCATCACTGGGCTGGAACAATGTCCGCTTCAATGCGCCGATCTTCCCGGGGGATACGCTGCATGTGAAAGTGCGCTTTGAGGGCAAACGAGAAAGCCGCAGCAAGCCATGCGGCATTGTCGAAGAACGCCTGTGGTTACTTAACCAGCAGGGTGAAGTAGTTATCGAAGCCGAGCATACCGCCATGCTCAAACGGCGTCATTGAGCATGCCCCGCTCTGTGGGGCCTGACAACGAGTCTTCGGCGGAGCTGGAAGAAGACTGGCGCGCACCGCAAGTCGGTGATGAAGCTGCCGTCACCTCGGTTGACCAAGCATCGGCGCTGATTCGTCAATCCATTCTTTCCGGCCACTTCGCCCCAGGCGAGCGCCTGATCGTCTCTAGCCTGGTAAAGCAGTTTGCGCTAAGCCCCATGCCCCTGCGTGAGTCGCTGCGCAAACTGGAAGGTGAAGGCTTGGTCGAGATAATGCCGAACCGCGGCGCGTTCGTTCGCACCCTGGATCGGCATTTCATCGTCGATCTTTTCGAGATCAACACTGAGTTGCGCATCTTCGCACTGCGACGCAGCATCCGAAGCATTACTCTGGACAAACTCGAGGGGCTGAGAACGCTGGCTGACGCTTATCAGGACGCTATCAACACCGGAAAATTTCGCAAGGGGCTGCGCCTTAACCGCGATTTCCATGCGCGCGTCGTGTCATTCGGCGGTAATGCCGAGGCATTGCGTCTGTTCCTGCGTGGTTGGGAACTAATTGGAGCCTTTCGTCTGCGCTTCGGCTACGGCTCGGGCAGAGAGAAAGGTTTTGCTCGCGAAAAACACTTATTGCTGGATGCCCTGGGGCGCCAGGACCTACGGCTGGCCGAAGCCATTCTGCGTATGCAACATGCCGCAGCTATGGATGATCTGCTAGATCGCTTCGCAGTCGTCGAGGCCGACCGCCTCCACACTGACCAACGAGAGAATTAAGATGAATCCAGTTTTAAAGATTGAACCTCTGAGTGCAGAAGCCTTCGCCCCGTTTGGCGAAGTGATCGAAACCGAGAACCGTGACTACTTCATGATCAATAACGGTTCGACTCGGCGCTACCATCAACTGACAACGGTCGATACCGGACCCGAAGATGGCCGCTGCATCATCAGTATCTTCCGTGCAAAAATGCTGGATTATCCACTTACCGTAAGCATGCTCGAGCGCCACCCGAATGGTAGTCAGGCATTCATTCCCCTGAAAAACCAAGCCTTCCTGATTGTGGTGGCCACTGGTGGCGAGACACCGGATGAACGCACTCTGCGAGCATTTCTGAGCAACGGCCGCCAAGGCATCAACTATGGTAGAGCCGTCTGGCATCACCCTGTACTGGCGCTGGATAACGATGACGAATTCTTGGTCGTCGACCGTGCCGGCACGCTTGCCAATTGCGATGAACGCTGGCTTGAACAACCCCGGATGCTTTCCCTGCCGGCACTGCCTTCGGTTTGAAAAAAATTACCATGCTGTCTGTACCCAGCAGGAAGTCTGGAGCGCATTCACAACCGCCGACGAGAAAATGACTTGATCAGGTGCTACATAGGCCTCTCCGCACAAGGCTAATCAAGCTTCGTAGTGAGTCAATAACAAGGCAGCTTTCGGCTGTGGATTCAACCGGTGAACGCAACACACTAGATTCTGCGTAAGCAGGAGGGTGT
>NZ_JBXGSE010000015.1:0-24058 GCF_056790235.1 Pseudomonas sp. VMV1 | reverse complement strand
TAGGATCCAGAAGAGGCCATTGAGCATTTGCCTATCATCACGGCGTGGGCGCCCCATCCTCTGGGGAGGAGAAACGATGTCTTCGATCAACGCCCACTGCTGATTTGAAAGCTCGTAACGCCCAGTCATGCCTGTCTCCATTGCCATCACAGGAACAGGCTAGCAAACACGACTTTTCAGACAAGCCCTAGATAGCCTTCGAGCAGGGCTTCCGCCCTACGCACTTCCCCGGCAATGATCGGATGCATGATGCACCTCCTGATTCGATAGACCTATGGTATCGCAGGTCCCAAAAACGCAAGGGTCGCTTAGCCGCCGTTCGCGCCGCTGATGCGCCCTTCCCTCCGTGCTCCGGGCCGCCGCTATGGCGAGCCAGGCTCTGCGCCAAGCGCGGCTGCTTGATTACGTGCGAGCGGGTTCGCCTCAAAATGGCCGATAGCTACCCGCGCCGCCTCAGCAAAGCTCGTGATGGATTGCGCCACCCAAAGAAGGTGTGGCTCGACCTCGTCATCCAGATAATCGACGGACACCGCGTAAGCGGCGCCCCAGGCTGTAGAGTCCTGGATCTGGATGCGTGTCGGTTGCCCGCAGTGCTGAAGCACGTACTCAGGGTCGCTGGCATCGGTTCCGGTTCGCTTTTTGAAGCTGTAGCTGGTCATGTGATCGTCCGCTGGTTGGGGTAACTGTGTGCCTCAGCAGAACGTATCCGACGTGGTGGAAATGCAACCCCGGCCGCGGCGCTAGTCCCCCATGCGAGCGCCTAGCTCGCCCAGGGCCTCATAGGCGACGCCGCCGAGGCGATAGGTCGAGGGCGTAAGGAGCGCAGGTCGGTCAATGTCCTGCGGCCGCTGGCCACCGGTAGGCAGGTGGAGGCTGCGCTCTGCCCACACCTCCGCCCGCGCCTTCTTGTCGCCGCGCTGGCCGCCGCCCGGCACGATCGAAGTCGCGCAGCGCAGAGATCTTCGGCTCGGCCTCGCCGGCGAGCACGAACACCGGCAGATTGGCCTTGATAATGGCGTCCCACTTCTCGCCGTGCTCATCGAACCAGAGAGTGCAGCGTGCAGCGTGGGTGCGGGGCGACGACCTTGTGTTGATCAGTACCTGGTCGTCCGCCAGGTTCGCGATCGTGCGCAGGCCTTGGTACTGGGGCGTCTGCTCGATCGGTATGCCCTGCTGCTGCGCCCTACTCTCGGCCTCCGCCAGCAGCTGCTCGCGCACGGTGGCCACCGGTAGCCGCTGATTGCTGATCGCATGGCCAGCCCAGGTGAACAAGATCCGCCGCTGCGCACCGTCAAAGGGGTGAATGGTGCGCTGCAGTTACTCGATGGTGACGCCGGCGCCCAGGGCGATCTGAAGCGCCTCGATCTCGTCGGTGACTGCCTGGTTGGTCGCGTTGATGGCCAGCACCTGCAGCAGCGCGCACACCTGCCAACGGAGTTAGCCTGGCATGCGCATGACCATGCCGGCGGCGCGGCCAACGAGCGCCGTAGTCCGCTTGGCGCAGTCGAACACCACTGCTTCACCTACTTTGCTCGCCGGTCGCCTTGCCAATGCGGTCTCTGGGCAGCCAGGGCCTCAGGTGGGTACGCTTTGCTCGGAGGGCACTAGGGATTTAGGCGGCTGCCCCGAAGCGTTTGGATCTTCGATCGAAGCGCCTCTGCAGCGGCGCCGGTTGTCGTCGGGAGTGCCTGGAAGCAGCGAAAGGACGCCAGTGTGTTGACGAATCAAGAGATCAAGTTGGCCGCGCTGCTCGTAGTGATCGTGAGCGTTGCGAGGGCGCAGTTGCGAAAGCGGTGGCCTGAACAGGTGCGACGATGGGAGCACCTGGTCGATCTGTCGATCTTGGTGACGGTGATCTTTCTGATGATGGCAGCCCTAGCTAATCTAGGCAGGGAGCCGGGCCGACCGATGCCCGCGGGGCCGACCAGGATTGCCTCCGTGGCGCTGACGGATATCTCCGTCAGCGCCACAGCTGAGCGCAGGCGCTAGGCCGGTGACTCGTAGGTGATGCCGCCCAGGCGATACGTTGAAGGCGTCCTGAGTGGCACCCGATCACCCTCCTCCACATCTATCCGTTGGCCTCCGGTGGGCAGGTAGAGGTTGCGCTCCGCCCAGACCTCAGCCCGCGCCTTCACGTCGCCGCGCTGCCGGCCGCGTGCCGCACGATCAAAGTCGCGCAGCGCGGAGATCTTCGGCTCCGCCTCGCCGGCGAGCACGAACACTGGCAGGTTGGCCTTGATGATGGCGTCCCACTTCTCGCCGCGCTCCCCGAACCAGAGCGTGCAGCGCGGGTGCGGCGCCACGACCTTGTGCTTGATCAGCACCTGGTCGTCCGCCAGGTTCGCGATCGTGCGCAGATCCTGGTATTCGGGCGTTTGCTCGAGCGGTATCCCTTGCTGCTGCGCCCTACTCTCGGCTTCCGTCTGCAGCTGCTCGCGCACGGTGGCCACCGGTATCCGCTGATTGCTGGTGGTGTGGCCAGCCCAGGTGAACGAGATCCGTCGCGGTGCGCCGTCGAAGGCGTGAATCGTGCGCTGCAGCTGCTTGGTGGTGACGCCAGCGCCCAGGGCACGCCGAAGCAACCGCGGCCGCATCTCGGGGGTGTAGCCCAGGGCGAGCCGGAGCGCCTCGATCTCATCGGTGACCACCTGCTTGCTCGCATTGATGGCCAGGACCTGCGGCAGCACGCTCGCCTGCAGGCGAAAGTAGCCCGGCAGGCGCATGACGGTGCCGGCGGCTTGGCCAACGTCGCGCTGATGGCTGGCCAAGGCAGCGGTGGCCAGTACGATCGCTGCCTGGCCGTCGACCTCCTGGACCTCGAGGACGTCAGGCGTCTTCTGCTCGTTCAGCAGCGGCACCTGCCATACGCGGCCGTCGACCACCAATCCTGGCCAGGTCGAATTGAAGCTGGCCAGCTGCTCGACGAGCACCTGGTGTGCACGCTGGATTCCTTCGTACATGGCGGTGCCCTCCCCACGGGCGACGTTCCAAGCGATTAAATTATACCACCCCTGTACAACGCAAGCCCCTGTCCACCCTCTCCCCCTTCTACCCCAGCCCGCTCTGCCCCCTTTCCTTCCTTCTCTTCCTTCTCTTTTTTCCTTCCCTTTCCCTTCGATCGCGCGCGGGGCGCGGGCAGATAGTGAATAGAGCCCGGGCGGGGGGGGGGGGCAGGGAGTTAAACTGAGGGACATGTGTAGGGGTGGTATATTTTTCTGTCCAAACTATTCCTTCAGAGCAGCATGCGCAGAGGCAGGACCTGCACTCGCTGCTCGTGCACGATTATGTCGCGGCGGCGCTCGGCGAAACTGACATCCTGGTAATCCGTGCGTGCGTGCGGAGGCTAGCGCGGTACGGCCAACCCGCGCATGCGCGGGTTGGCCATGCGAAGCCGTCTGGTGACATGAGCCAGGTGCTCGGGGCTAGGGCGATCAGAGCTGCGCAAGGTGTTGGCTTGATTCTCGTTCGGGATGGACGTTTCCGACTGCCCGTACGGCCTTCAACTGGGAGGTATCGGCCCTGTGAAGGATCTGTACCGAGTTGAGTGGCATCCCGAGCTCGCCTTCTCCACGCTGAACGTTCCATAGCCACAGATGTTACGAAAATGCGTCGTTTAGCCCTGACCGCAATAGCGTTGGCCGCTCTGTTGAGCCCCTCAACGCTAACGCCCGCCACTCGCACCTCACACCCTCATACCTTCCCATCAAGCCACAAGTGCTTCCAGTGGCTGCAGCAGTCGGCAGCCATGCCAAACCAGCAGACCGGTGACGAACTCCTGCGGTCTTCGAAGCCCTTCGCCGGCAAAGCGAAAGGCGGGGGCTTGGCCTGCGTCAGCGGCCTTTGATAGATAATGGGGGCGGTCCGCGCCGCTTAGGTTTACAGGGCGGCCCTCAGCTGAACGATCGGCCGTAGGCAGACCGATAGCAGTGGGCTATTCCGCTGCTGGCGGCTCCGGCGTCACTATCCCACTACCTGGGGCAGCCTCCACCTGCTGCGTCGCATGCGCAATGTACGTCCGGATGTACTGCAGCACCTCTCGAGCACCTTCCTCAGTCTCGATCATGTCTACGGGGCGGGCGTTTCCTAGCCGTGGGAAAGGCTGCTCCATCCATTTGAAAACTGCCGCGATCGACCCGCGGATAGGCTCTGCCAGATCCAGGATCTCCTGCAGCAACGCCGGTTGTGCATACCAGGATAATGGCTTGATGGCTGCACGCCGGCCGGGGATGACCCGAGGCAGTTGGCAAGCGGCCAACTCGTCACGAGTGATGTGGGCGCGCGTCCAGTGAGCGTGCTCCCCGAGATCCCGATTGACCCGCCGTGTTCCAGGACCAGTTGGCACCACGAGCCCGACCGTCACCGGCGTATGTGCTCGGATCATCTGGAGCGCCGGCGCTATGTCGGTGTCGTTTGTCACTATTACCACCTGATCCACCTGCCGGGTAATCGCGTCGTGATAGGCCTGCAGGGCCAAATTCACATCGCTCTGCTTCTCTTCAACCTTCCAGGCCAGGATTTCCTGGCACTCCTTCGGAGGCCGGCGAGGCTCCTCCGCGTCGACGATCTTGACCTTCATCTCCTGGACAGCGTAGTAGCCTTTGATCAAGGCAACGCGACCCGGGTACTGCATCGCCAGCGCCTTGTGGTACTGACTTTGCGAGGCCACCGAGTCAGGCGCCCGGGCGACATTCTCTCGAATAGGCGCAGTGAAGTACTTGATCGAAGGATCCGGCAGCAAAACCGATAGGCGGGGATTGCCATTGACGTCCTTGGTCAGGACAGAGGGTAGGATCTGCTGCTCGAACAGTTGGACCAGGTCCAGCCATTTGTAGGGTGTGCCCTTCAAGCAGCCGTAATAGAAATTAAAGCCGTCGATGTAAACGCGCGTGCGCAGAGGGGGGAGAGCCAGCGGTCCCTGCATATCCAAACTCCAGAAACGAAAAAACCGGCTTTCGCCGGCTTTCTCTCCCCTCAACCAGATGGTCATGCCACGCAAGCCAAGGGGTTAGTTGTTGCGACCTATAGTACGCAACACCTGACACATTGCAAGCATTTTCCGCAAAAGCTTACCGAATAGCGTTGCAGAAAGGTTTTGCCATTCCGATGCGGTATCGGAACGGCGCATGGTGAGAATACCAGCGTTCACGGCAGTTGGCCTGTACCGAAATGTCCCCCGGCAGCCACCTGCACCTCGTCATCACTGAAGAGCGCCCGGGTATTTTCGAAGCTACTGTATCGGCACCTGCTCACAGGTTAAGACGTACCGTTACTCACCACTCGCGGCGATCCGTAGTCGGCCAGCATTACCCCGCAACTGGGTACCGGTGACCACAGGGAGGCCGGTGCTTCCGTGCAAAAGGCTGACACACCTGCCAGCGCTCAGCAGGTCGGAGCCGTTCCGCCAATTCCATTCAGCCGGCGAAAAAGCACATCCAGACAATGGCCACACCTGCGCCGCCGGCGGCAACGCGGCTCATTACCCGGGCGGACGCAGTATCAGTCGCTCGCGCCTCGAGCGCACATAGGCCAAGCAGCTCAGCAACGACGAAGCCATACCAGCCTGGATGCACCTCAACAACCGGTGCAGGATCGAGGCCACGCGTGAGCCAACCGAACGTGCAGATGAACAGGACCAACAGCAGCAGGCCGAGCCACGGCCAGTTACGGACGACGTAGCTCTCTTGCTTCATGGGTATGGGTTTCAATAGACCGCTCCATAGTGCAGACCCCAGGCATGTCTACCCGAGACGGGGCGACGTCGCTCGCTTTGACGACCATTATCGCTGCCACTAGCGGTCGGATATGAGCAGTTCATGCCTGGAGAGGGAGGAAACCTCGCGTGGAACGTGCCGAGCCAGCTCTCGTCAATGAAGGCCGGTTCGGCTCAGCCCCATAGCCACAGGAAAGCGCCGACGACTGCCGATTCAGCTGTCATGGCCAGGGCGAAGCTATGACGCTGGATCAGGATAGCCAGCGCCCAGCGAAGCGGACGATTCGCCGCCTCGCGTAAATCGCGGTTGAGGTGCTTTTCCGCAGCAGATGCTTCGCGCAGCTCGAACTCGTAGTTTACTCGCTTCCTTGAGATACCAGCAGGCGCCCCGCCGTACCGCGCAACATCGCCAGGCATGTCGGTACGTCCAGATGAACTTGCTTGGCCAGCACACGGATGCCCAGGGCACCCAGATGGAAGACCTTATCTGCGGTGATCGGCACATTGATCGATACGCGTTGCTGGAGCAGGCGAAGGTAGAGCACACCGCGCTCAGGCTGGTTGGCCAAGGTCAGCCCTTTGTCGCCGGCGGCGCCATGATTGCGCGCTTCGAACGTCGGCGTAATCCCAAGAACGCAGCACATGAAGGCGGGCATTTCGCGAGGCGTAATCTGGAGCGTCAGCTTCTCCGACCAGTCGAAGTTTTCGCTGGATCCCTTACGCCCGGCACCGTCCACCGCGAGCACGCTTTCCTGCGCCTGATTCAGTACCACCTCGAACTTCAGCGCGGCAGATCCGCCGTAAACGTGAAAGCCCTCGAACTGCTTGGCCACCGTCATTCCCCTGCAGCAGGGCTAGCTGCCCGAGGTGCCTTACCGGTGCCCCTGGGAGCAGGTTTCGAAGCCGCTTTGGCGAGCTGGCGCTCCAACGCCGCGATTCGGCCACTGCTGTCTTTCTGCACGCGCTCCAAGTAGCGCTCTGCGGCTTCCCGGCCGGCGTCGGCCCGGGCAAGCTTGTCACCCAGGGCGCGATTCTCCACTCGCAGCTCTGTGAGGATCTCAAGATCCTGGGCGCGCGTACGCTCCATTTCCTGGATCTGTCCCGCGGCGTTGTCAGCCTCGGAGCGGGCTATGGCAAGTCGATTGCGCATATCGCGGAGCTCAGCCTGGGTATCGGCAAGACGCTCCTCGGCTGCGGAGGCGGAACGCTGATGCTCCGCGCTCGCCGCTTCTGCGGAAGCCTTCTGGGCGAGCGCCAGGCTCAGCTCGGCCTGGCTCTCGGCGAGCTGGTCCCGAGCCAGTTGCGCCTGCCCTTCTGCCTCGGCAAGCCGCTCGGCGAGACTGGCGTTCTCCTCAGCCATAGCACTAAGCTGGCTGTCCTTCAGCTGAAGCTCGTTTGCCAATCCGTCCATCTGCTGCTGATTGCGCTCCTGATCAGCCTCAAGGCCTTCGAGCACGCCGCTGGCATCGTCTTGCTCAGCCTCCAGGCGGGCGATCTCCTGCCGCGCCTGCTCGAGCTCCAGCACAACCTCTTTGCGCGCCGCTGCCGCTACCAGGTCGAGGGCGCCGGCCAGGGCGTCCTGCATCGCCTTGGTCTGCTTGGCAACAGCGGTGTCGATGATCGCCGTGGCCTCTTCTGGCAGTGGCTTGGTGGGAATGGCGCCACCCGGTACCCCAGTGTGATGGCGCTGCCAGACGCTAAGGAGCGTTTCGGGCCGTCCCCCGCCGAGGGTGGTCCTTAGCGCCCAACCATTGACCTTGCGCCCACCTGCCAGCAGCTGCTCGCCGGCAGCGATGACCTCTGCGTCTGTAAATTTGCGTTCCGCCATGGCCGCCTCCGGGTCAAAGAAAACAGCATGGTAGCGCCAACTATCAAAAACAAACAATAACGTTCGTCCTGTTTAGTTTGGTTAGTTAGTTTCTAACGTTAGTTTAAGACCGAGCGTGTGCTTACCAGCCCCGGGCATCAACAGCCGTTGGCAGACGCGACGATCGACACTGGGCGTAGGCCTCATCTGCGAAAGCAGCCTCCACAGTTATGTGGGGCTCATTGTGGGCTCTAACCAAAAGGAGGAAGCCTCATCCTTGAAGTGATGCGGGTTCGACGGAATTGGTACGGGGATAAGGGATCCCCGTACCGAATAGTGAAGTCTGTGAGAGTTTGAGTAGTTGCATACGCAAGTTTGGGTGGTAGCCTTCGGCGGTCGATGAGGAGGATTGCAGTGGGCCAGTTGCTACCGAAGCAAGTTAAGGAGCTATCCGAACCAGGCGTCTACCAGGACGGCCGCGGCCTCATCCTGCGGGTGGCCAAGACCGGGGCCAAACGCTGGATCTTCAGGTTCTCCTTCCAAGGCCAGCGCTACGACGTTGGGCTGGGTGGCTATCCTGCGGTTTCGTTGAAGCAGGCCCGGCTTGAAGCCGACAGGCGCCGGCTGAAGATCGCTGAAGGAGTTCCGGAGCTACCGGGTCGACGATTGCCTGCCGCTCTATCGCCGGCCGCCGGGCCAGATCTCTTCGAGACGCTGGCCAGGCAATACATTGCCACCCACGGTGTATCGTGGAGTCACGACCATCACCGTCAGTGGGTCAGCTCAATGGAGCGCTATGCGTTTCCGGTGCTCGGCCGTCGTCCCGTCGGCGAGATCGATACCGACCTGGTGCTGCAGGTGCTCCGCCCGATCTGGGACACGATTGAGGTGTCAGCCGCGCGCGTCCGTAACCGCATCGAGTCGGTGCTTGATGCCGCCCAAGCGCTGGGGTATCGCGAGGGCGCTAATCCCGCTCGCTGGCGCGGGCACCTCGACAAGCTGCTACCTCGCCACGATCGCAACGTGGTGCATCATCCCGCGGCGCCGGCGGAAAGCTGCCCAGCCGTGCTGCACCGCCTGGATTCACTGGACGGGCCCGCCGCCCGTGCGGCAGAGCTACTGATCCTGACATCGCTGCGCAATGCAGAGGTTCGCGAGGCGCGGTGGACGGAATTCGACGTTGCGGCGAGACGATGGACGATCCCGGCCGAGCGCATGAAACGGGACAAGGAGCATATTGTGCCCCTGACGGACCGAATGCTCGAGGTGCTCGGGCAACAAAGGGGTCAGCACGATACCTGGGTGTTCCCCAACGCCCGCGGTAAGAAACCACTGCCGGGCAACGCGATAGGCCGGGCGCTACGGAAGATCAAACTTGAGGGAGCGGTCCCGCACGGCTTCCGCTCGACGTTTCGTACCTGGGCAGCAGAGACTACCTCACACCCGAGGGAAATCTGCGAGAAGGCGCTGGCCCACAGGATTGGCTCCAAGACCGAGGCCGCGTACAACCGAGGTCCACTCCTCGAAAAGCGCCGCGCGTTGATGAGTGACTGGGAAACATTCCTCGCGATGCCGGACCTGTCAGGCTCACAGGCCGTTACGCCAGGACGTCTCCAGGACGCCTAAGCTTGTGTGGGCAGGTAAAGCGCTTCCGCATCGAGGAGGCCAGGACGCCTGCAGGACGCCTTCGAATGGATGCCGGATTTAGCGAGGCGTCCTGCAGGACGCCTCCTTGAGGTGTCGCCCCGGCAATGACCGAACTCCGGCAAAGGGACCTGGAAACAAAAAGCCGGCGAGGTTGCCGGCTTATGGAAGGTCGTGGCTGCTGCCACAGCGCACTTTACGCCAGGCGTCTTTCAGCCACGCCTCTATTGCTACGTGTCAGCGCCCTCACAAGCGCACTGCCTGTCGAATAGCGCTTAGCCATCGCTTGCCTTGCCGGCTCGCCATAGGCGTTGAGCCGGCGTGTAGCCAGAAACTCGACGTTTGATAAGCCCAGTTCCTTGACCACTTCATCGTCCGCCAATCCCCAACCTGCCAGGTCCTGGCACGGTGATGATGCTGCAGCGAAAGCCCGCCTGCACCATCTGTTGGGTCAGAGTTGCGTTGTCCATGTCTGCGGATCTCAAAGGGTGTTATCGGATTCCCAGGTTCAATAGCTGGGATTCATGACGCGAAGCAGAAGCTGAAGGGTGTCGATGCGCTCACTGGCGGACTCACGTACAAGGCCGTCCCGAGCACTAAATTTCACACGGCCTAACGCGGCAATCAGGTTGCGCTGGCTGAAGGAACTCTCTATGAGCCAGCCGGCATCTTTCTCAGAGAGTCCCCAGAAGATTCGGCTCTCCAGCTCCGAGGTCCGCAGATCCTCGCGGATCTCGCTCAGTACATTAGTCACGAGACTGACGCTGTAGCTGTTAAGCATGGAGCGGGGGGCGCTTCCGCCGTCAGCATATACCAGGCTGATTTTGAAGACCGACGCGGGCAAGCAGGCCAGGCGCTCAATGTCGCCTGTAGCTGCGGAGAGCAGCCACTTTCCGTCCTCAGTGCTGATATCGAAGAAGCGATAGAACGCACCGTCCTTCGACTCAATCCACTCTTGTGCCGTCTCCAGCAAGCAACCCACTGGCGTCGCGGTTGTCATCCTTGTTCCCCTTCCTGCTTGAGCAACACTAGGCGTCTCCACACTCGGAGGACGTCCTCTCCATAGGCCCGGGCGACACTCACCAGCTCGGGATTCGGGGTGTGATAGCGCCCAATCAGCAGCGCCATATCACCTCCTTGTTTTTGAAAACCGCAGAAGACTTTCGTGGCGGTCCGAACGTTGGTGCGTAGATCGAGCAGATCAGCCGGGTCGCTGACTTCGCCGCCGTTCCAGCGGAGGCTGATCTGCATCGCTCCTACAGCAATTGCCCGAGTTCTAGGCAACGCTTCTCGGAGCAGTTTTTCTGCTTCTTCCCGAGTGCGCGGGTGAAATCCCTTTCCGTCGATGTTGAGGGCATAGGGATTGGGGGTAACCATTCGGCCTGCGTATTTTTTCGACTCGACCAACGCAATCGCGTAAAGAAGCTCAGGTGACGGCCGACATCCCTGGGTCAGAGGTCTATCCCAGACGGTGCCAGTAAGGTCGAAGGCAGCGCAAGGGACCGGGATTGCGCTGGCAGCACAAAGCAGTACTGCCGCTAGCCTCCTGAAATTTGCACCAACCTTCGCCACAATGACCGCCCACTAATGTGCACCTCTAATTTGTGCATATTTTGTGCTCTGGTTCTCACTGTTTCAAGCTAGCTGCCTATCAATCGCCCATGAAGGGGGCTAACTGGCCTCATTTTCGGGATGAGTGACATGTAAGCTTAAGGAACTCCTAATTTTTCGTGATTTGCTCCACACGATAGGCATTGCTTGACGTCATTCCATTGACGTTCAGTTAGGAACGAACTGCCGTTTACGCAAAAGATGTCGTAAATTCGACACCTTTTCTAGAGCATTTACCCGTTCAGCTTTTATTCAGGGAACGATGTAAATAAAATCTGTGTAAATAGCCGATAATTGGACTGCTGATCAGCGCTTCACCATGCCACGAGGACAGCCGTAGCTGCCCCGTACCAGGAAGGGACCACCATGCACTACACACCCGAAGCCACTTCGCACGACGCGTTCGTCACACGGGTTAAGGACCTCATGGATGCTCGAGGTCTGTCCGTTCAAAAGCTGGCCCTTGCTTTGAACGAAAACGAAGGGACAACGAAGAACATGCTCTATCGGGGCACAAGCTGTAACAGGGAGCGCCTTGTAGCGCTCGCAGGCGCGTTGGGCAGCACTGTCGAATACCTTGCTACCGGTGTGGGCGAGCCTGACCAGACCTCGGAGTCAGTCACCCTCATAGTCAGATCGCTGCGCGAGCTGGCTTATGAAAAAGGGTTGCTGGAAGCAAGGCCTGACGTCGCCTCCGAAGGGACGTTCCTTCGCACGTTTCCGCTGCCGCTCCAGCTACTGCAGCGATACGGCATCAGCCCTGGCAACGCCAGGGCTGCCAGAGTCGACACCGACGCTATGGAGCCGTACATCAAGCCGGACGAGATTGTCGTTGTCGATATCGCAGACACGACTCTGACCGAAGGTAATTTCATCCTGACTCATCATGGGTCGGTCATTGTGCGCAGCGTCAGCCCAGTGAGTGATCTGATGAGCTTCAACGTCGCCAACGTGCGTTATTCCGGTATGGCGTTTTCGCCTGAGGAACTCGCCAGCGGCGAGGCGCGGGTGCCCAAAGTGGTAGGCCGGGTGAGGTTCAAGATTTCCACGACGTCCCTTTGAGCACGGGCCGATCCATATACGCTTTCGGATCGCCTGGGTTGTGAAGGAAATGCGAGAGCCTGAATGCGTTGCCATGTCGTATTCGCTCAAGCTCCCGCATCAATTCCTCAGCTACCTGCCCCCTAACCAGTCAGATCGACGTTGAAGCCGGGGCGCCTCCGGGGCCTTGTCGACAAACCTGGCGTCTCCTCACCGCGCTGCTGAGGATCTGGTGACTGGTTAGCCTCTACCGCTGCCACTACTCCTGCGATGGGAATCTTGGCCACCTCTTGAGACGGCCCGGTTGGCTCCAACACCTTCTCAATGGTTTGACCACCTGGAGGCGCTGCGGCCTGGAGAGCGACGGCATCAAGCTTAGGCGCTGTCAGCCCTGGAAAAGACTTGGTACCGCCCTCTGCCGACATACCGCGCTCGGCCATGAGTCCCAGGCTGCCCAACTCTTGAGATGGCGCTGGCGGCTCCGACAGTCTCTCAACGGGTTGCTCACCTGGCGCCGCTCCGACCTGGAGAGCGACGGCATCAAGCTTAGGCGCTGTCAGCCCTGTGGAAGACCTGGTAGCGCCCTCTGCAGACATACCGCGCTCGGCCATGAGTCCCAGGCTGCCCAACTCTTGAGATGGCACTGGCGGCTCCGACAGTTTCTCAACGGGTTGCTCACCTGGCGCCGCTCCGGCCTGCAAAGGGACGGGATCAAGCTTGGGCGTTGTCAGCCCTGGGGAAGACCCGGTACCGCCGTCTGCGGATATAACGCGCTCGGCCATGAGTCCCAGACTGCCCAACTCCAGCAGACGCTTCACCCGCTGCCGCCCCGGGAGCCTCAGCAGCTCGGCTTGAAGCGTTGGAGCGGTGCCGTCTCGAAATTTGACGTTCAGCCTCAGCGTAAGATCGTCCGACGCTTCACTCATCTTCTGGCTCCCTTATCAGTGATTGAGCCAATACCCGAAGGCGTTAGAGATAACCGGCTCAGCCGCAGCAAGAATTTTGGACAGGGGAAAAATCTCCTTCGCCGCGGCGCTATAACAGTTACCGCCGCCGCCGCCGATCAAAACGAAGTCAATCGCTTCTCCATCGAGGAAGCGCATCTGCTGCTTCATGTTCGATAGCGCCTTAGGCACAACAGTCATGACAGCCTGATCAACGAAAGGCTGCAGGTCCACCCTACTGCCATAGAGCTGGATGTAGGGTTTACTGCGCTGCAACGCGATCTCAATCTTGTCACGGCCAGGGCCAGGCCCGCCGAACTCACGACCGATCAGGACGTTGATAGCGTCAAGCAGAGCGCTCATCGCCTCCATGGACGAATCACTGGAATCGCGAACGATATCCCCGCGCCGGAAGACCACCCAATCGACCGAGAAGAACCCCGGATCCAGTACCAGGATCACGCCTTCATCAAGGTCGTCCGGGCTTTCGTAGGTGCTGTAGATGTAATTGAGCGTTCCAACTGGCTGCGGCAGCACAGTGACCTTATGGACTGTGATCTCACGCTGCGGCGCTACCTGATGAACGCCACTCAGCTGCTTGATCAGGCGCTCGACGAGCTGAGGATTGCGCATCTGGCTGACTGGTAGACCGGTGATGAGGTGATCGATTCCGCTTCGACCGTCCCGGCACGCCTCACTGATCGACGCGTTGAACAGCGCCCGGTAGCTCTTCGAGGAGGGGTAGTCCGCGTGCAACTCACGTGTCACCCCAGCCCGGCCGGCGCTCAGGAACGCTGCCCAAGGTTCGCCATCAAGCGTGACATAGTGCTCCCCCTCCTTGAGTACCGCATTGCCATTGAGGCTGCCCAGCGGCGCCGCCTGGGCGGGAGAGATGAATTGGCGTGGCGAGGCCTCGTCGGCGTAGCCTTCGACCCGCTTGACGTTGGAGTAGCCGATATCGAGGCCAACCACATACGGGTGGGTGTTCTGGGACTTCTTACTCATGCGTGCACTCGCTTGAAAGGGTTCGCTACGCGTTACGCTCCGCAATGGTCAGCCAGGCGTCCTACAGGACGCCTGGTACAGGCGCAGCCAGGCAACGGCACCGCCGCTTATCCCTGAGGCGTCCTGTAGGACGCCTACCGGTCAAATCGGGACAACCCCCCCTTAGCCATCCTTTTCATAGGCGTCCTATAGGACGCCTATGAAGTACGTCGACCATTGCGGTGGGCAACGAGGCGTCCTTCAGGACGCCTCGTTCAAGAATGCCCGTCGCCATATTCCTTCTTTCTCCAATTCGCGCCCTTGAAGGGCTCGAATTCACCAAAACCATGTGGCTTGGCAATGCTTGAATGGAGTCACCAGCTAATCGCAAGGCATCCGTATGGGTTGTTGCCCAAAACCTGGTCTATTAACGAGGATTTAAACAATAATTATTGACAATACAAACGGATGTCTTGTTTTTCCTGAAGCATCGAGAAACGCCCTTTTCAAACCATAATTAATGACAATACAAACGGATAAATTGTTTCCGTAAAAACCGCGACCTAAATACTATTTGGGCGTTGGAAAAGCCCAGCCTGAACGGGCCAAAAAACAGTAATCCTTGGCCATCTATCAATATTGTCAATATTAATTACAACCTTGACTCAACCCTTAAAAGTGCCTCCCTGGGTACTCTGCAGAGATAGCTTTACCGTTAAAAATTGCATAATTATTGACAACCTAAACGGATGTATTGATGCACCTAATTGTATTGACAACACATACGGATGTATCTGCATCCGAAATTATGAGCACCATAGCAACGTTTTTCCCATAGTTAATGACAATACAAACGGATGTATGGGTGTTCTAGAAAAGCAGCCGCAGCTCAACGGATTTGCATAATTAATGACAATACAAACGGATGAATTGAATTCGCAATAAACCGATACCTGACGCCGATCAGGCGCTAAGGCAGCGAAATCAGCACTACGCCGACGGTGCCGCCCGAGGGCGACGCTCCAATTTTTCCAATAATTATTGACAATATAAACGGATGTATTGGCTTTTCTCCCCCGACACCCCGGTTAGAGGTGAAAAATGCATAGTTATTGACAACCTATACGGAAATGTTGGTTTTCTCGAAAAAAGTGGATTTCCAGTCCTGTTTTCTCCCTCGTTCGCTAATGACAACCCGAACGTCCTCCTTGTAAATAGATAGGATATGACAATGCCCCCTGCAATCGACCCTCAAGCCAGCAACGGCCGTATCTCGCATCTTTACGGGCTGGCATTGACTACTTTGGACGAAGCCCACGAAGTCCTGCGCGAAGAAGCAGTGTGGCTAAGAGATGAATACTTCGAAGATGCCAAGGCAAGAGCCAATGGAAAGATCATCTATCGCCTGATCGATGTCCGGGGAAATGGCAAGGGATCCGTGTCCATTGCCTGGTGCAAGGTCTACTTCTTCAACGGGGAAGGAGGAAAGAAGAAGCACGCACGGAGTCCGATTGCGAAGGGTCTGGGCCATACGTACGCCGCCAGCACAGTTACCTTCGGAATGGAGACGTGGTTCGTCGAGCTGTTCCAGCTGTATGAGCCCAAGCTGGCCATGATCCGGGAGCAGCTTATAAACGTTGGCAAGGTGCGAAAGCAGCTGCTGCTGCAGCAGCGCAAGGTGAACGCCAATCCCCCGGTGGCCTAGTTGCGTTTTCAGAACTAGCGGTACGGTGATCCTTTTCCAGATAGCAAGGACCCGTTATGAAACGCCCGCCAGAAATGGATCACCCCGTCATCGTCGATCGTGTCGACCTAGACATGTGGGCTGACCTCTACTTTCAAGCCTACTGCGGCCGCCCGAACGCGGTGCCGCTATCGGACTTCCTGACTCAGCCCTATGCCTATCTGCACGAGGCTGGCCTCCTACAGGTGGATCAGCAAGAGCCTGAGTATCCGGTCTTGCTGCCCGTCCGGACGGGTACCGCACGGCAGATCCAGGATGAGTGGGCAGTCGAACAAGAGACGAAGCTAGCGCGTGTCTCGGCGAGGCGACATCTCACGCTCATACACGGCTCGATTCGCTGACACCATGCATACCAGGCGGGCAACTGGAAAGGGGCCGGCAGCTTGCTGCCGGTAGCGGGCCCTCCAGTGCTGCCCCTGTCCAAGGTTTCAACCGTACCTGACGCCACTATCGCTGACCGGTATCGGGCGCGGATTGCGTGCCAGGCCGCGGTCGGCGATGCGATCCTTTTTCTCTCAGATTTGAGGGAACACAGATGGCGGTAAGGTCCGTAGCGCGAACGTTGGTGGGTACCGGCCTGGTAGCAACGGCATTTGCCATCGTCTGCGAAGGTGCTCGATGGCTTCATGCAGCCAGAAACGGACTGCTGCCAGCAGAGCTTCCCGCGCCGTTCGATTCGGACCCTGTAATCGCGCTTCTCACGGCGGCCACTTCCATAGCGACGCTGCTGCCTGGGTGCATACTCATTGCACGCCACACCGGCTAGGTGAAATCAGGTGCTGATGTGCATCCGCCTGGATGAACGAAAGAATCTTTCGCTTCGTCTTCTCTGCCGTCTGTCGCTGTCAAACTTGCTGGATCGTTGCTCCCTGATTACTGTCTATTTATACAGTAATCACAAAGGAGGCTATCCCATGTCCATTTCTCCCCGTATCCCTCGATCCTGTCACCGCTGTCCCGATCGCTCTGTTGAGTACCAGAAGATCATGGCATCAGGGATTGAGCAGGTGGGCCGCTATGGACATGCTTGGTGATGAGCAGGACAGTTTCGAACAGCAGCAGTCACTCTTCCGCCCCACGGAGCTGATGTACTGCCGCAACCTTGTTGATCTGCTGACTGAAGAATTGGACCAGGTGCGTCAGTGCTTAGGGCAAGCCCAGCGGGCCAATCGCATACTGGTCGCTGAGCGGGATGTCCTGACGGCGGAGGTGCAGCGCCACCGACTGCGCTACGTCCAATTCGTCCAGGAAGAGAACCAACGCCACGTACCCCGCGGTGACCGACTCATCCCGGACGACCGCGACGATCCCCTCTCGCGTGCCCAGCGTCATATCCTGCGGCTGGAGTCGATGAACTCCGTTTTGCACGCGGACCTCTTTAAAGTGCGCGCACAGCTGCAGGTCCTGCTCACCGAGCGCGGCAGCACGCCGTCGGCACAGGTGGTGCCGACGGGGGTGCAGCATGGATAACGCCGCCACGAACGTCGTTGCGCTCGACTCCCTGCTCGATAGTCGCCGTGTATGGCGCGGGCAAAGTCCGCACGTCGACGACGCCAGCACTCAGCCAACCGGACACTCGGCGCTCGATGCCCAGCTACCCCTTGGCGGTTGGCCTGATGCAGCGCTTACCGAAATCCTGAGCTCCCGACCGGGCCTGGGTGAGCTGACGCTCGTGTGGCCGACGCTTGCGCGCCTCACCGCCGCCGGCGAACGCGTGGTGATGATCGCCCCTCCCTACCTGCTCTACCCGCATGCGTGGCTGCAGGCCGGCGTCGATCTTGGCCGGCTGAGCGTCATCCAGGTGCAGGGCAAGGACGTGCTGTGGGCGGCAGAGCAGTGCCTGCGCTCCGGTAGCTGTGGTGCGGTGCTCTGCTGGCCAAGCCGTGCGGACGATCGCGCGCTGCGCCGGCTACAGGTCGCTGCAGAGACCGGACAGACCCTGGCATTCGCGTTCCGCCACCAGCGGGAAGCCGTCAATGCCTCTCCTGCAGCACTGCGCCTGGTGCTCGAGGGTTCGCCTCAGCAGCTGCGGGTACTCAAGTGCCGCGGCGGCAATCCACCGGCGAATGCGCTGGCGCATCGGGTCTGGCATTGAGGGACGACTGCCATGAAATGGGCCTGCATCTTTTTCCCGCAGTTCGCGCTGGACGGTGTGCTGCGCAACTGTGCTGATCCGGACGAACCCCTGGTACTGCTCCACGGGCCTATACAGCGTCGGATCATCAAGGCGGCGAACCCGGCGGCGTTGGCGCTTGGGCTCCGACCCGAGATGACCTACACCGCGGCTCAAGCGATCTGCCCGCAGTTTGCGACGGTGGAGTACGACGAGGCGGCGCTACGGCGTCAGCACGAGCTGCTTGCCGCCTGGGCCTATGGGTTCAGCTCGCAGGTGAGCCTGCACTTCGCCGACGCCCTGGTGCTCGAGGTGCAGTCGAGTCTGCCGCTCTTTGGGCCTTGGCCGAGATTTGAAGCTCGCTTGCGCCAGGAGCTCACGGCGCTGGGCTTTGGCCACCGGATCACCATTGCACCCAACCCGGTGGCCGCACGGGTATTAGCCAACGCCGGCGATAGCCTTGCCGTGCGCGACGATGCCGGCCTGGCCAGCGCCATGCGGACGCTGCCGGTGGCGCTGCTTGGCTTCGAGCCTGAGATCGTCTTGGCCCTGAGCCGCATGGGGCTCCGTCAGCTTGATCAAGTACTGGCGCTGCCCCGGGCGCAGCTCGCCCGGCGCTTCCCCCTGAGTCTGCTCAATCACCTCGATCAGATGCTGGGCAGCAAGGTCCTACCCCTAGAGTTTTTCCTGCCCCCGACCACCTTCAGGCTGCGGATCGAACTCAACTTCGAGGTCGAGTCGACCCAGGCCCTGCTATTCCCGCTGCGCCGGCTGACATCGGACCTGGCCACCTACCTCGCCGGCCGGGACATGGGCGCCCAGCGCTTCACCCTGCGCCTGGAGCATCGGCAGGCGCCAACCACGGAGGTGGTGGTTGGTTTGCTCGCACCGGAGCGCGACCCGGCACTGCTGTTCGAATTTGCCCGCGGCCGCCTGGAGCCCACCCAGGTAGTTGAGCCGGTGCTCGCCATCGGCCTGGTTGCCGACGAGCTGCCCTCCTTTGTCCCTCAGCACCGCGGCCTCTTCGATGAGCGCCCCCAACAGACCGTGAGTTGGGAACAACTGCGCGAGCGGCTGCGCTCCCGCCTGGGCGACGACGCGGTCTATGCGGTGGGCGCCCAGGGCGATCACCGCCCGGAACGGGCCTGGCGGCGCGACACGCCTTCGCTCGCGCTCCAGGCGCTGGGACCGAATCGGCGGCCAGGGTGGCTGCTACCGGCGCCGGAGCCCCTGGATGTCGATCAGTTACGGGTCCTGAGCGGGCCTGAGCGTATCGAGAGTGGGTGGTGGGACGGAGAGGATGCCCGGCGGGATTACTACGTCCTCGAGCTCGCCGACGGTCGCACTGCCTGGGCCTTCCAGTCGCCGGCGGAAGGGCCGGGCTGGTGGGTGCAGGGGTGGTTCGCGTGACACCCGGCTATGCCGAGCTCCACTGCCTGTCGAACTTCAGCTTCCAGCGCGGGGCCTCAAGCGTCGATCAGCTGTTCGAACGCGCCAAAGCCATGGGCTACGACGCGCTGGCCATTACCGACGAGTGCACCCTCGCCGGCATCGTGCGCGCCTGGCAGGCGTCTGAGAAGCACGACGTCCGTTTGATCGTCGGTGCGGAGTTTCAGGTCGCCCAGGGCCCCAAGCTCGTGCTGCTGGTGGAAGACCTGCAGGGGTACCAGCAGCTGTGCCGGCTGATCACCCTCGCCCGCCGGCGTGCGGATAAGGGCAGCTACCGACTGCTGCGCGAGGATCTCGACCAGGTCGCCGGCCTCCTCGCGCTCTGGGTACCTGATCGGGAAGCGGAGGCAGAGTCTGCGCGCTGGCTCCTGGACGTGTTTCCCGGCCGTCTATGGATCGCTACTGGACTGCATTTCGATCAGGACGACCAGGTGCGGCTGCAGCAGCTGAAGCGACTGGGTGAGGCGTTGAAACTCCCCCTGGTAGCGGCCGGCGACGTGCACATGCACTGCCGCGGGCGCCGGGCCCTGCAGGACACCATCACCGCGATCCGCCATCACGTTCCGGTAGCCGAAGCCGGCCAGCTGCTCTTCCCAAATGGGGAACGTCATCTGCGCACCCGTGAGGCCTTGGCGAGGTGCTATCCGTCCGAGCTGCTGGAGGAGACCCTCCGCATTGCCGAGCGCTGCACCTTCAGCCTGGCCGAGTTGCGCTACCAGTATCCCAGCGAGGTGGTGCCGGAGGGTCACACGGCTACCAGCTGGCTGCGGGTGCTGACCGAAGAGGGCTGCACCTGGCGCTGGCCCGAAGGCCTGTCGGACCGACTGCGCGCCCAGATCGAAAAGGAGCTGCAGCTGATCGCCGACAAGGCCTATGAAAGTTATTTCCTCACCGTGCACGACATCGTCCGCTTCGCACGGCAGCAGGGAATCCTCTGCCAGGGGCGCGGCTCGGCGGCCAATTCGGCGGTCTGTTTCGCACTGGGCATTACCGAGTTAGATCCGACCCGGATCAACCTGCTGTTCGAACGCTTCATCAGCCACGAGCGGGACGAGCCGCCGGACATCGACGTCGACTTCGAGCATGACCGCCGGGAAGAGGTCATCCAGTACATCTTCCGTCGTTACGGCCGGCAGCGTGCTGCGCTCACCGCGGTGGTATCCACCTATCACGCTGCAGGCGCTGTGCGGGACGTGGCCAAGGCCCTGGGCCTGCCTCCGGATCAAATTACCGCGCTGGCGGACTGCTGCGGTCGCTGGACGGACAACCTGCCGCCGCCGGAGCGCCTTCGCGAATCTGGCTTCGATCCTGATAGCCCCCTGCTCCACCGGATCCTGGTGCTTACCGGCGAGCTGATTGGCTTTCCCCGGCACCTTTCCCAGCACCCAGGCGGTTTTGTCATTGCAGATCAGACGCTGGATACCCTGGTGCCGGTCGAGAACGCCGCCATGGAGGGTAGGACGGTCATACAGTGGGACAAGGATGACCTCGATGCGATGGGCCTGCTTAAGGTCGACATCCTCGCCCTGGGCATGCTCAGCGCCCTGCGCCGGTGCTTCGACCTGGTCAAAGGCTACCGGGGCGAGGAGCTGACGCTGGCGACGGTGCCGCAGGAGGACAAGCCCACCTACGCGATGATCAGCCGGGCCGATACCCTGGGTGTGTTCCAGATCGAATCGCGCGCGCAGATGGCCATGCTGCCGCGGCTGAAGCCGCAGACTTTCTACGACCTGGTGATCGAGGTGGCCATCGTCCGGCCGGGCCCCATCCAAGGAGGTATGGTTCACCCGTATCTGCGCCGGCGGACGGGCCAGGAAGAGATCAGCTACCCGCCGGCGCTAGAGCGCGTCTTCGGCCGGACCCTGGGTGTGCCCCTGTTCCAGGAACAGGTGATGGAGCTCGCCATTCTTGCCGCCGACTACACCCCGGGCGAAGCCGATCAACTACGCCGCAGCATGGCGGCGTGGAAGCGGCATGGCGGGTTGGAGCCGCACCGGGAGCGGCTGACCTCGCGCATGCTCGCAAACGGCTACACGGCCGAGTACGCCGCGGACATCTTCCGCCAGATCGAGGGGTTCGGGAGCTACGGCTTTCCCGAATCCCATGCGGCCAGCTTCGCCCTACTGACCTACGCCAGCTGCTGGCTCAAATGCCATGAGCCGGCCGCCTTTGCTGCTGCGCTGATCAACTCTTACCCCATGGGCTTCTACAGCCCCGACCAGATCCTGCAGGACGCCCGACGCCATCGTCTGCAGACCCTGACCGTCGACGTGACCTGCAGCGACTGGGATTGCAGCCTCGAGCCTGTTGCCGATAGCCCGCAGCCGGCCATCCGGATGGGGCTACGTATGGTGCGAGGCCTCGCTGAGAAAGCCGGGCGGGCGGTTGAGCAAGCGCGCCGGCAGCGGTCATTCCGCGATGTCACCGACCTGTGCCTGCGCGCAGGCCTCGATGCCAAAGCCCGGGAGTGCCTGGCGGATGCGGGAGCCTTGAAGGGGCTGGTTGGGCATCGTTTCCAGGCCCGCTGGGCGATGGCTGCGATCGAGCCGCAGCTGCCGCTCTTTGCCGAGGGCGCGGTCGTTGAGGAAGAAATCCAGGAGCTGGTCGCCCCGACTGTGGGTGAGGACCTCTGCTCGGACTATGCCTCGTTGGGTACCACCCTGGGGCCGCACCCGCTCACGCTACTGCGGCCGGAGCTGTCGGCCCGGCGGCTGATGAGCTCGCTGGAGCTGAAGGAGCGGCGCCACGGTCAGCCGGCGCGGATCGCTGGCCTGGTGGTCGGCCGGCAGCGGCCGGGTACCGCCAGCGGCGTGACCTTCGTGACGCTCGAGGACGAGTTTGGGATGGTGAACGTGGTGGTGTGGCGGACGCTGGCAGAGCGCCAGCGGCCGGAGCTGGTAATGTCTCAGTTGATGCGGGTGGATGGCACGGTAGAGACTCGAGAAGGCGTGCTCCACGTGGTCGCAGGTAGGTTGCAGGATATAAGCGGACTGTTGCAGGGATTGGATACATGTAGTCGTGATTTCCACTGAATGCGTCAGAGAAGCGATTGTATACCGCTACCTGCCCGGGACACCCATTTCTCACAAGCGCGGGCAGAGCCTCTTGGTGATAATTGATATGAGCTGATTTGCAGGGTCTATGAAGGGCAATACTTAGAACGGCGGTGGGTAAAATGCGTGTGCGGCGCCGAATTTCGTTTAAGCTAACTCCAGCGTAATCCTGTTGGTTGAATGAGCATCGGATTTCCCAGATCAGCCAGTAAAAATCAGTCGGAATTAGATAGGGAGTTAAGGTATGCCCCATTGCTTTGTGATGCAGCCATTCGATGGCGGTGCCTATGACAGCAGGTTTGAATATGTTTTTGAGCCTGCAATTGCCGCGGTAGGGCTTGAAGCTTACCGTGTAGATAGAGATCCAAGCGTTAGTATACCTATTCAAGAGATTGAAAACGGAATCAAAGATGCCCGGGTTTGCCTTGCTGAGATCACCGAAGACAATCCCAACGTCTGGTTTGAACTGGGGTACGCCATAGCCATAGGCAGAGAAGTGATACTAATCTGCTCTGATCAGAGAAAAACTAAGTTTCCCTTCGATGTGCAACACCGAGCGATCATTCGTTACAGTACCGGCTCGATACGTGACTTCGAGGCCCTAAGGATAAATATTGTCAATCGCTTAACTGCGATTCTTCAGAAACCTCAAGCGCTCGCAGAAACTACATCCACCGCGTTGATCAAAAACATAGAGGGGCTTAGTCCTGCGGAGATCCTGGCACTTGCAGCAGTTGGCGAAAATCTGCCAGATGGCGGCGAGTTCGCACCGTCCTACACGATACATAATGACATCAAGAGCGCTGGTTATACGCAGTTAGCAGCGAAGCTAGCATTGCAGCGACTGGAACAACTTGGTTTCATAGGCGGCAAATACTACTTAACTCAATATTCAGAAGACGAGACCTCTGGATATACGCTAACGGACAAAGGCTGGGAATGGATAATGAGTAATAGCGAGCGATTCGTTCTGAAGAAAACGAATGGGAGCCGACCGACTGACTACGATAACGATTTACCCTTCTAATATATCTCAATTCTCGCTATTCATGCCGCCGATGCCAATGGCATGAATACACCCCTAGATGCCTTCAACGCCGAACGTCCGCCCTGTGCTACAGACCAAAGCGCGAGCAGCATCCCTAAAAATACTAATCTGTCAGTATAGGTTCAGTCCTAGTGCTTGACATCGTAACTGCTCGGACTGACTCCTACGCTATAGCCCAACTTCAAGTCAATCATTTACCAAATATTTATTTTATCTGAAAATAAAATTTTTCAAAAAAATGCATCTTTTATGGTTTCCCGCGATAGCTTGCCAAAATCTCTGCTCTGCCTTTACCACCTGCTCGGGGAGTCTTATTTTATTGTAATCCATCCTTAACAAAATATTTCTATCAAAAGTATTTATCTTATAAATAGAATCATCAACTACAATCCAGGCAGCTTTAGGCCCTGTAAATAGAGACCAGCCGACTCGCATCTCTCCGCCCTCTAAATAATATGTTTTTACTACTTTGGACGCCTGCAGTCCAAATCCGTTAAAATCCGACTGCAGCTCCCGATGCGCCATATCTTTACCATGTTGATAAGCCGTGATGATCGGAAAAGCCGGGGAAATGCATATTAGCGAGCCAAGTCCGTAGGCGATCAGTATGTTATTGCTATTAGATCTAGCAGGATAGCATTTTTTAATAAAAACCACATTAAAAAGGTAACAAAAACTATAAATATGCTAACCACAAACCATCCTGAACCGGATAGAAAATTCCACCAATCCAGGATATAAATATAGCCATAGAATAAATATGAACTTAACGGAAGTTCCGCTTCTACGATGTTTATTTTATAATAATTTAAGTATCCAGCGATACTTAAATATCCAGCACCAGTGATCAATCCATTTACGATCACTCCGATTAAGGCGAAAGGACCTGTGAGCTTTATTCCAGGATTAC
>NZ_JBXGSE010000014.1:0-31247 GCF_056790235.1 Pseudomonas sp. VMV1 | reverse complement strand
CGCTGGGCAGCAACGGCGCAGCAGGTACGCGACGTCGATGCCTTGTCGAGCTCGCTGCAGGAACAGCTGAAGGCCTTAAAGGGCCAACGGGAAGCCCTGCAGGCGGATCTCGTCGAGCAGATGGGCGGATACATGCTGGCAGAGGCAGAGGGCGTTCGCATTGTCCGCTATCAGCAGGCCGGCAACATGCGGTGGAAGGATCTCTTCGAGAGCCGGAAGCTGCAGGCGACTGAGGAGGAGCGTCAGCGCTTCCGGCAGGCACCGTCTGAGCGGGTCCGGATCACCCTCGATTCGGATCACCCGATCACGACTGCCGCGCTGGAGGCCATGAGGCTGCCATCGGTTGACCAGGAGACAGAATCTCAGGCATTTTGCCTGTGAGGATGAGGGGGCGCGAAAGCGCCCCTGTCTCTTGCCTGGAACGCTGCGGTAAACCACCGGTTTACCAGAGCTTTCCCGGATCTGTTCTCTGGCTATGCGGCCCGAGAGCGATAACGCAGCTGTGCGTCTTCACAGCAATCATTGAAACCCTACAGGGGCCACCACGCCCCGTAGGGGAATGGTGCGCCTCCAACTTACTGGAGATCCACCATGAACCTTACCCCTTGCGTCCCGATGTCCGCTTACGGTGTTACTGGTAACAACGCTGACACTATGTCGCCTGCGTTCGCCGCCGAGAATCACCCGCTGCTCGAGCTGGTACCCAAGCACAACGCGCAATTCCTGTTCCGCACCGAACTGCGTATGCCCGTGATGAACTTCCTGACAGCGTCGGGCGGTGACTCGCTGGCACTCGTCGGTCCGACCGGCGCCGGCAAAACGTCCGTCGTCGAGCAGATCGCGGCGCGGATGCGGTACCCACTGCGCAAGGTCAATGCCCACTCCCGCATGGAAATGCCGGAGCTCATTGGTCAGATGTCGCTGCAGTGTGATCCTGTCACCGGTGATCAGCAGACCGTGTTCGCGCACGGGCCGCTGGCGCTGGCGATGAAAGAGGGCAGCATCTTCCTCCTGGATGAAGCTGACTTCCTGGATCCGGCCGTCATGGCCGGCCTCAACGCGGTACTGGAAGGCGGCGCCCTGGTGCTGGCTGAAAACCGCGGTGAGGTCATCGTGCCGCACCCGAACTTCCGCTTCATCATCACCTGCAACACGCGGGGCCAAGGTGATGAGACGGGCCTCTACACGGGTACCTTGTCCCAGAACCTCGCGTCCTGGGATCGGTACCGCATGCTGGAAGTCTCCTACCTGACCAAGGAGGAGGAGCTCGCGGTTCTGCAGGCGACGCTTCCGCAGGTCGATGCAACGATCCTGAGCACCATGATCGATGTTGCCAATGGAGTGCGTCAGCAGTTCATCGGCAATCCCGACCAGGCGCTTCAAGCTGGCCAATCGGGGCTGACGGTCACCTTCTCGACGCGGACCCTGCTGCGCTGGGCCCGTATCGCGACGACCTACAGCACCGCTGCCAGCAGGCAAGCGAACTTCCCGTTCGCCTGCCCTCTGGCGCAGGCGCTGCGCGAAGCACTGACCAACCGGACGGACAAGCCCATGCGACTGGTGATCCATACCATCGCCAAGGACAAGTTCGGCACGGCCTGGGCAAACGATCCTGTCGTTGCTCCGGGGGTTTGATCGTGACGCTTTTCTTCGCGATGGACTCCGAGGGCCAGAACAACGTCGAGCAGATGAACACCGAATGGTGGGCAAAGCAGGCGCTGTCTGATCTGAGCAACGCGGCGGAATCGCTCGGCTTCGCCGACGCGTTGCAGGCGGTGCAGGCTTCCTTCGGGAAGCTTGCGGCAAGCAATGTCGATCCGGAATACGAGGTCGAGAAAGTCGCTTTGCTCATCGCCCTGAAGGTGTCTCTAAAGGAACCGGCTCGGCTGACTTTGTCAGACGATGCTGGCGACGAGTTGGAGGCTACCCGGCCGGATGGCTGGGACCTGGTGCTGCAGCGCGTCTGCAACCTCACCGATGCGTCGATGCCGAAATGGCGTGATGCCCTGGTTACCCTGGGCGTTATGCCAAGACCGATGGACCTTTCGAGCCTTGTGGTCGCCGACGTGGCTGCTGCAGGCGAGACGTCCTTCTGCTTTTAAACCACCCTGGCGGGGCCATCCCGCTGGGGTGGCCTCCGTCCCTTACGATGGAGCAATGCAATGCAACTGAACCTCACCAAGTCGATCGAGCTGTCCAATGCCCACGTCACGCAGGAAGACTTCCTGCTGCTGGACCGGATGGCCGCCGACTATCGCGACACCCTCAAGACCGACGACCCGTTCGTGCCAGCGGTGCTTGAAACTCGCCATGGCTATGTCATCTGTATCGGCAGCAGGACGATCGAAGGCCTCATTGAGGCCGGCGCATCGAAAGCCTTCAAGGACATCCTGGACTACTGCCAGAATGCCCACGACGGCGCGATCATGTACCTGGCGTTCGACCGCGACGCTGAAGTCGAGGACGATCTGCCCACGTTTGACTGGTGAATAGGGGCCTTCGGGCCCCCGTTCTCTGAGCCCGATTTGCTATAGTCGGCTATAGCAAATCCGGTTCTCGGCCGCCTCCATGTGGAGGCAGCTGTGAAGTGCCAGCTGGGCACTCAAATCACCAGCAGCTCATCTCAAACCCAATGGGGGTCTCTCCCCATCGGGGAAGACTCCCGCCTAAACCGGAGTCTTCGCTATGCAAACTGCTCAACCCATCAAGGAAATCGAAACCCTCAGCAAGCTGTTGCTGGTAGGTCTCGACGTCAACATCTGGTCCGGCCGCAAAAAACTCCGTATCGAGGACCTCGGTCCTGGTGTGGATCTGCCGCCGGCGGAGCTCGCATCGCTGGGTAGCAAGCGGATCATGGATCCCGAGCAGATCAAGCGGTTCGACAACCTGAAGCGGCGCGCCCATCGTCTCCTCGAGAGCGAAGGCGTGCGCTTCCTGGGCGGCTACGGCATCCCGAACGACGCGGCTCCGGCCATCGCGAAGGAGCTCGATGACATCCAGCGCGAGTTCGGCCTTGAGATCAAATCCTTCCTCGACAACTACGACTCGAACTTCGACGCGTGGGCGCTGAAGTGGGACAAGGATCCGAAGTGGCAAGCTGCGATCGAAAAGGCCAAGACCCCGAAAGAGGTGGTGGCCCAACGTTTAGGCTTTCGCTACACCCTGGTGCGCGTGGTACCCGACAAATCCGATCCGGCCCTGAGCAAAGGGTTGGAGCAGGAAGTGGAGGGTCTTTCCGGACAGCTGTTCCGGGAGATCGCGGACGCGGCCGAGGACCTGGTGGATGGCAGTTTCGCCAACAAGTCCTCTGTCAGCCGCAAGGCGGTCAGCGCGATCCTGAAGATTCACCGCAAGCTCACTTCGCTCGCGTTCTTGAATCCTGGGATCCACCTGGTCGCCGAGCACATGATGTCTGTCATCGAGCAGCTCCCCAAAAAGGGGCCGTACGAGGGTGGGCATTTCCAGACGCTGCAGACACTCATGCTGTCCTTGAGTGACGAGCGCAACATCTCGAAGTTGGCAGCCTCCTTCGCGGCTTCTGCTGCGCAGACCGCTACCACCGTTAGCGTGCCGGCGGCGAGTGTCGTGATCGACCAGGCACCGGCAGCGGCTGTTGCCGTCGTAGCTTCGGCTCCTGATAGCGAGCTGTCGCCGTCCCGCGCGGACGACGACGGAATGTCCGTCGGCGAGCTGCTGGATGAGATCGCCGGGCAACAGGCAGCACCTGGTCTTCAGGAGCTGAGCTCGGTAGCCGCAGAGCTGCAGGCCCGGGCCATTGACGGGCAGGCGATCGATGCCCAGATGTCGGCGTTGGGCGTTGCTACGTCTATTGCCAATATCCCAATGCCGACTACCCAGGACGCCTTGGACTTCTGCATGTAAACCAACCCCCCGGGGGCACCTGCCCCCTTTGGGGGTGGTGTGTCCTCCACTACTGGAGTGACAGCTATGCAACGTTCTCTGAGCAACGCCTTCCCGATCATCGCGCGCTACTTCTGCGACGACCTGGGGGTGCGCATCGAGTTTGGTGGAAACCAGCCGGCCACACAGGACAAGGTGATTTACCTGCCGGTGCTCAAAGATGAGTCGCCACGCATGGTCAACGTCACCCTCGGGTGGACGGCCCATGAGTCGGCACACATCAAGTACACGGACGATGAGCCTTATGAGCTGGCCAACGCGGAGAGCCCCTTCATGGGGCGCCTTCTGAACCTGCTCGAAGATCTGCGGATCGAGAAGCTCATGATGGAAGACCATTACTGCGCCATCGAGCCACTGCGGGTGACCGCCCAGGAGGTGTTCCAGAAGCCTTGGAGCGCCGACGGCAAATCCGAGGCGGTGGTTTTGCACGACGCCTGCCTGATCATCGGCCGGGCGCGCTTGCTCAATCAGCCGATCGAAGAGGTCGCCGTTGTCCTGGACGCTGCGTTGGCCAACACCTTTGGTGCCGGCCGACGCGCGAAGATCCTGGGGCTACTGTCCACGGTCACCGGCTTGCCGGATACCGCAGGGGTGTATCAGCTCGCGCATCGGATACTCGATGTGCTGGATGAAGAGGAGCCTCAGCAGCCTGATGCTGGCGCGAATCCAGATCCTGCGCCGCAAGGTCAGGATCAGCCTGGTCAGGGAGACCAGGGTGACTCCAGCAGCGGCGATCAGGCAGGTCAAGGCGACGCGCAAGCGACGTCCGGCCAGGCTGGCGCCGATCAGCAGGGCGCTCAGCCAAGCCTCAAGCAGCGGGTGGTAAACGCTGACTCACAGGCCATGCAGGATGCGCTTGGGGATGTCTCATCCCAAGCCGCTACCCTGATCAGCGCCAACGCCGGCGGCACACGCTCCAAGCCGAGTTCGGTGCTGGCGCACGCTGTCGGTTCACAGGCTCTGCAGCAGGACGTTGTCATCAACGGACGCGCCGCCTCCATGGGGCTGCGCCAGGTGCTCAATGGTCTCATTCAGGGCAGCCAGAACGCACGGGTCACCGTGCGTAAAACGGGCAGTCGCCTGGATACAGCGAGCCTTGCACGGGTGAGGGTTGGGGAAAACCGGATCTTCCGGAAACAGGAACCCGTGCAGCGCACCAATGCTGCTATCCAGTTGTTGCTCGATGGCTCTGGCTCTATGGGTGTGAAGACCGGCGGGCGCAAGCCTATCCAGGTTGCGGAGGAGGCGTGCTTTGCGATGCTCACGGCATTGGAGGGCATTGCCGGCGTTACCAGTGGTGCGATGGTTTTCCCTCGGGGAGATCGCGAGCAGGTCGGCGTTTTGAAACGGCACGGCCAGAACCTGGCCAGCGCCGTGGCAGAACAACGCTTCGGCCTGACCGCTTCCGGTGGAACACCGTTGGCCAGCGCCATATGGCCGGCCGCCGGTGATCTGCTGCGCGCCAAGGGACAGCGGAAGGTGCTGATCATCAGCACCGACGGCGACCCGCGGAACGTGACCGACGTGATCGATATGGTTGCCCGGTGTCGCGCTTCAGGAATCGAGGTGTTCGCGATCGCCTATGGCGAGGCGAAGGCCACGAAACTGCAGCTGATGTTTGGCACCGGTCACTGGCAGCTGCTGGATGACCTCGGACAGTTGCGCAGCGCCCTCCAGGCGCTCGTGCAGCGTGTGTTGACCCAGGCCGCCTAACCGCGGCCGCTGATCTACCAACCGCCTCACGGCGGACAACCCACCAGGGGACATACCCCCTGGTGGGGGGTGTGTCTCCTCCTAACCGGAGGCATACCATGCAACTTGCGCTTTCTTTCACCGAAAGCTCGTTTTGCGAATTTCCCTTACCGCAGCGCTTGCCCAGGCCGCGGGTCAAACGGGCGCCTCGCAAGACGAACACCGCGGTTGATATCGAGCAGCTGTATTTCGACCTGCTGGCCATTCCGGACAGCGAGGTCGACACCTACGTCTGGACTGACGCAGACATCGATCGCGTTCGCGAATACATGCTGCATCACGCGCTGGGCGTTCTGCTGGACCGGCGCAATTCGCTGGCGTCTCGCCAGGAGCATTGGGCCTGGGTGATGGACGAGGAGGACTTCGGTCCCTTCTCGTTCAAGACCCTGGCCTACTTCGCCGGCGTCGACAGTGAGTTGCTGCGCGAGGGGTTGGTTCGAACCCTCACCAAGCACCAGGTTCTCGAGCAACTGACGGTGTGATTGCTTGACACCTCCCCCCTCACCGGGGGAGGCTTTTTCTCGAGTCTTATGGGCAGAGCGCCAGGCTGCGCCGATCAGATTCTCCTCGACCTCTGTTGGTCGAGAGATACCCAGCTGGAGGTTTCCAGCACCTATCGTTCCGGCCCGTCCGGAGCATCACACCCTAGGGGGCACGTTCCCCCTAGGGGTGACGTGTCTCCTCTCTACGAGGAGTTCACCATGCGTTATCTACCCACCCAGTCACCTGTGGTCGATGCCCTGCTGTTTCCCTATCGTGCTCCGGAGGCCTATCGCACCCGGGCGGATTACGAGCAGCTTGATCGGCTTCAGCGTGAAGCACTGCAAGACCGGCAGCGCGAATTCGCGCAGCGCCTTCATGGGGTCATGCAAAGCGGGCCCTGCTCGCTGCGAAGCTTCCCTTCGCCAGTAGCTGACACCACCTGGCACGATTTGCCGCGCTTCCATCACGCTGCGCAGTTCATCCCGTTCGAGAGGTCTACCTCGGCCACCGGGCAGGACTATTTCGCAGCGCCGCCGGCTAGCCTTGCTGACTATGAGGGCTTCGACGTCGGCGAGGAGCTGCCGGTCTCCGACGAGTCACCTGCTGCCCCGCCCAAGGCGGAGCGGCGGGCGACCGCATCGGCGGCGTCCTCGGACGTCATCGACTGGTCCGACGCAAAGGAAGGGGTAGTCAAACGGCATGGCCGGCACCGCTACCGCTTCGAGCGAAATGCCTCGTTCTCCTACCTGGTCCGTTTGGATACCGGTGGCGATGTGTGGGGCATCGAGCTGCAGCAGGTCGTCAATGAGCTGAACATCGAGGCGGGTGATCGAGTTCAACTCAAGCGTATGGGAAAGGAGTCTGTCGAGGTCGATGAGAAAATCATCGACGCCGATGGCAACCCGACCGGCACGCGCAAGAAGCTCGTTACGCGCAATATTTGGCGTGGCCGCATTCTGCAGAAACACGCCTGATCGCCGCCGGCGAATCGGGCATCAACGCCCCCCTCGCGGCCCTTCTCCCGTCGGGGGAGGGGCCGCTCACTCCTTAGGAGCTACCCCATGACGACTACCCAAACGCAGCCTTCTGCTGAGCTCAAGCGAACCATGCTCAACCTTCGGGTCCGCTGGCGCTCGAGCTACCAAGGCCGCCATTCGTTCGACTGTTTCTTGGACGGCGCGTCGTGCCGGTTTGAGGTGCAGACCGAGCGCAGGACGCGCGACGCATACTCAAATTGCTCGCCTGAGGAATTCGAGCGTGACGTCAACGGATCGGTCGGGCTGGTGCGTTGCGGGTTGCCGCTGTCGCTAGAAGCCGTTGCCGGGTTCAACCGGTCACGCTACGACGAATACAAGGCGCAGATCGATCTGATCCTGGCTCAGCCTGAGAAGTATGGCCACTACACGCCTGAGCCGTTTCAGGTGTACCTAGGCGGGGTGTGGAGCAAAGAGGCCGGCTGGTCTCGGCTCCACACGTTCGACGAGGTACTGGCTCTCAGCGGTATCCCGGCCAGCGAAGCGGTAGACGGTACGCAACACCCTTAACCCACTGCGGGATCACCCCGCACTGGGATGGTCCCGCTCCCACCCAGGAGCAAAACCATGAATACCCATCAAGCCCTGCTGGTCTGCCAGCTGTTACTCAAGCGAGCAGGTTCGCGTGTGCGCCTCCGGCAGCCCTCGCATTGCGGGACCGATTTCTGGTCCTTCACCGTCGTCGGCCGTGGTCGCCTCGGCAACCGCATCGTGGTCCCGTTCGTCCATAGCTTCCAAGGCTATCGGATCCTGGGAATCCTCGATCAGACGGGCCGCAACGCTCGTTGGGGCGGCCTCGGCCAGGCGCTCACCGGATGCCGCCAGCTGGCGCACTACGGTGATATTGGCCAGGTGGTCGTCCGTTTCGGACAGCCTACGCTGCTCAAGGAGTATCACCTGGGTTCGCCCGAGGTGATCCCCAGGCTGTCGCCGACGCTGCGCAAGCTGCTCACGACTGCGCCCGCAGCCGATCAGCTGATCGTGCGGGACCACCACACCGGCGACGACGTGGTCACCAGCACGCTGCCCGGGGAAGAGGTTGCTCAGCTGCTGAGCAGCTGCCTCGCCGGCGCCGCGGTTACAGCGCCGGGCAACGCTTCCCAACTGATCGCCGAGTTCGGTTTGGACCTGTGCTTAGGCACCGGGACTGACCGCGGCATGTTGCTATCCCGAGAGACGCTACGGCGGACGCATTCCGCCCTGCTGACTGTTGCGTGACACACCTGCCCCCGCCCGGGGGCGGGCCTTCTACCGAGTCTTTTGAGCAAGCGAAGGCTTGCTGAGCAGACTTCTCCGTCATCGATGTCGATGCCGGGAAAGCCAGCTGACGCCTAGTCAGCACATTACCAACCCAGCGCGGGGCTGCATGATCCCGCGTGGGGATCATGGCCTCGCATCAAGGAGCAGACCATGAACGAACGTACCCTTCACACAGTCATCGCCGCTCTGCGTTTCTGGCAGCTGCACGAGGGCCAGCATCCAGCGCCTTTGGTGGATGTGGCCAGCAACGACGGTGAGGTCGACCCGCTCTCCTCGAAGGAGATCGATGACCTCATCGAGAGTCACCTGAACGCCGGCGGCGCCGGCCAGGATTCCTGGTTGAGCGTTAAAAGGGAGGGATTTGGTGTCGCTGTCCTCTTGGACGATGGCAAACCGACCCTTATCCATGCCACCGGCCTGCCGGCTGGCGCGCGTGTCCAGGTCTTTAACGAAGTCTGCCTCGATCACCTGAGCCTGTATGGCCCTGGCGAGCTGGGTACGCTTGTGATGCCCACCGGGCACAACCGCATCTACGTCAAAGACGTCACGCCCGAGCTGGAACAGATCGACAGCGTCGACGACCTGATGCATCTCGCAACGCGGTAGCTCTGGGCCGCCTGTGCGCGTGCAGGAGGCTTTGCCTCTCATGCGTAGCGTCGGCTGCAGCTACACCCAATACCCCGATCGCGTGATGAGCGTGATCGGCCAACTCAGCGCGTCCTCACCGGCGTGACCTGAGATTCAACCCTAGCGGGCATTCATGCCCGCTAGGGGCGTGCGTGCCCGCCTTTCTCGAGGTGCATGCATGACCATCATTCTTCAAGCCGCAAGGCTGTTGGGGCCACGCCAGATCGGCCGGCGCGCGAGCGTCACTACCGATACGATGAAGATCCTGCTTTGGGAGCTATCAGACGGTGCGGTTCTCGAGCTCCTCCGCGAACTGGCACCCGGGAAGCGTCCGCGCTTCACCCAGGTCCGTGAACGCGCTGACGGCTTCGACGACCTGCTGGTGTTCTACGAGCGCGGGCGCGCCCGGGTCTTCAGCCCCAACCGCTACGCAGCTGCGTAGACGTTCCCCTCTGGCCGCTTAGGCGTCCAGAGGGGGCTTTGCTGGCATTGGCCTTGCCGCTTCGCTATAGTCGGACCGCGCATCGACGCCTGAGCTGGCAGCCCAGCACCTTTCCCTATCCGTTCGAGATCGCTTTCCCAAGCCCAGCTTGCGAAAGTGATCTTTTCTGCCCCCCGCATGTGCGGTGGCAGATTCCTCAGCTGACCTGGTCAGCACCTCACCCACCTGCGGGGCTACTGGCCCTGCAGGGTCATAGCCTCGCTTCACTCTGGAGCGATCGGCATGAACCTCTACCACTGCACGTTTGAAATGGCTGACTACCGGGTGACTGCCCAGGTAGCTGGTCTGAGCACGGTCGACGCGGCGAGTCGCTTCGTCGTGTCTCCCTTCGGCAAACGGCTATTTCGCCACATCGCACCGCGGGCATCGGCCGCCGGTTCCATCATCGGCTTCTTCGATGGCAGCCGGTACGTGATGGCCTTACCGCTGTGGCGCACCCCGGCGCGCGATCAGTTCGGTAAGCCCCGGTGCCTTGTCTCGGCCTGGAGTCTCTCGACTCAGGCCGTCGACGACCTCTGCTTCGATGCTTCGGCGGTTGCCCGTCGCAGCGTCTGCGTTTCCTAATCCCCTGGGTGGCCATGTCCCCCTCGGGGCATGGCCACCTCCTACTCCCGGAGATAGTCATGAAACTCACCTACACCTGCTCGCTCGTATCCCGCGGTTTCAAACTGGTTGATCAAGCGGTCGGTTACGACATGCAAGATGCCGCCAGGCGGTTCCTAATGGACGGCATGGGAGCGTTGGCGGCGCAGCGGTTCAATATCGGCGTCGTCGACGACCTTCAACGCATTCCTGAGGCGCACAGCTTGGATCCATTCATCCTGAGCGGTGGCGTCGGTAAGCAGCAGCCTTGGTCCCTGACGGTAGCCCAGCAAGGCGAAACCGGTACGGTCAATGTCCTGGTTCGCTACAACAACGGCGGGGAGGTCTTGGTCGAGGCAGACAGCCCGATCAATCTCTTCTTCCTGCAGGATGGAGATAGCGATTGGGATGACGAGGAAAAGCCGAACTCCTGCGTTTCTGTGGGTGGTCTCGACCTCTATGTCCAGCGCATCGTGTGCAAACCCACCGATGTCACCGAGCTATTGGCGGCGTTCAGTCACGTGCCGCCGAACGACTGATCAACAACTCAACCCTATCGGGGCATTACCCCCGATAGGGGGTGTGCCTCCTTTAACTGGAGCACATCATGAAATTTCCGAACTCGATCCTGTCTTTCCCGGACCGTGGACCCTGGGGTAATAGCCGCTACCGCGGGAACTGCAGTGGCCACGTCATTCAGGGCTTCTTTGCGACCTACCACCGGCGCAAGGATGGCCTGGCGTTCGATCCCAGCATTGGCGGGGGCACCTCTGTCGAGGTGGCTCAGGAGATGGGGTTGCGTTTCAAAGGTACCGACCTGCACCAGGGCTTCAACCTGCTGCTGGATGATCTGCAGACGTTCCTGTGCGAGGAGGCACATTCGTGCTTCTGGCACCCGGCGTACCTGGACATGATCCAGTACAGCGGGAACGTCTGGGGTGAACCCAACCGGTGGGACATGAGCCGCATGGCGATGAGGGAGTTCGTGGAGGCGCTGGAGCTGGCCTTGATGAACATCCACGACGCCATGGAGCGCGGCGGTACCTACGGCATCTTGATGGGCAACCTGCGCCGGCAGGGGGAGTACTTCAATCTCTCCTCGCTGGTGGAGCGGGTCGCGCCCGGCAAGCTGATCGACGAGCTGATCAAGGCGCAGCACAACTGCGTCTCGGACCGGCGAACCTACAGCGGCAACGTCGTACGCATCGCGCACGAGAAGCTGCTGGTCTTTCGCAAGGAGCGCGGTTCACTGCACTTCCTGGCCAAGGTCCAGCAGCGCGCTCAGGCCATGCAGGGCATCACCTGGCGAGCCGCAGTGCGTCGGTTGCTGCAGGGTGGCAAGACGCTGCACCTCAAGGAGATCAACACGCAGCTCGAGGCCTACGCGGCTACCCGGGCGAATAACCACTGGGAGGCCAAGATTCGGCAGGTCGTCCAGGACGAGCGCTATTTCGAGCGCGTCTCGCCTGGCACCTATCGACTCGCGGTATGACGATCTCGCCCCCCTTCAGCCTGGCTGAGGGGGGCAGAGACCGCTTCGGCAAGAGCAGCTTGCTCAAGCGGTTTCAGGCAGACCCATGGTGGTCTGTTTTGAAAAGCTGGTACCACCAGCACTCACTAAACCGGCGGGGTTTAACAACCCCGTCAGGGCGTTGTTATCTCCGCCATAACCGGAGATAACACGATGAAAAAAAATGACGTTCTTGGAGAGTTCATCGCACACACGTTTTTTGGTGTGATGTTCTTTCTTGTCCTTGCGTCGGCGGCGCTCCTGCTGTCGTGGTTTACCTACCTCATAGGGACGTTCGAGTTTGGCAGACCACTTGTTCCGATACTGACCGTACTGGAAAAAGTGATTTTGGCTGGAGACTGCATTTTTTTGCTCTGGTGGGTGATAAAATCCACCATCAAAGCCTGCAAGAATCTAGACTAAAACGAGTTGATAGGCCGTATCGCGGCCTTCCACATGTGTAGTACTGAGAGGAATTGCTATGAATGACTTTATTCGTGGCTTCAAGCGCGGCGCCAGACAGACCATGTACGGCTACTGGGCGCCCGCCGTGGCTTTGTGGAGACTGCTGTCGAGCACTACGGACGATCTGATCCGCAAGGCTAATCAGGCAGAGAAATAGAGCTTTCCTTCTACATCAGCGGCGGTCCAGGCTTGCCTGCGCCGCTGCACCCGTTCCTCTTGCTGGGAACGCCGATGTCGATCCAGGGCCCTCGTGGCTCTGGATCGACGGATCGGAAACCGTTTCGCAAAGCAGGCCTTTGCAAAGCGGTTTCAGCGTGGCCAATGGTGGCCGCGTCGAAAGGCAGCTGATCCTCTATCAGCACATCGATAAACCCTGGCGGGAGCTCTCCCGCAGGGACTGGTCTCGCCCTCTACCGGAGAGACCATGGAAGTCACCGCTCCCCACCTTGCGAATTATCTCTACTCAGGCTTCGTCTCGACGTTTTCCGACGTTGAGCGTGAACGGCTCTGCCAGGTGTATCCCTGGGCCAGAATCAACTTTGCCGAAGGAGAGGTGGATGTCCACACGAGCTTTCGCGCCCGCCTCACGGATGGGCGCACGTTGCTGTGTCTGTTCCCGGAGGCCCTTGGCGATCACGTGCTGATCGTCGACACCCCAATGGAGCTGCTCAAGCAGACCCTGATACCGCTCGTGTCCATCGAACGCATCATCTACTCATAACCCCACCCAGCCGGGCCTAGTCCCGGTAGGGACACGGCCTGGCTCTACTAAGGAGCTAGACCATGAATCACGAAAATGCGGTACGTCCCTGTGCCGAAGCGGATGTCCTGAAGCTCGTGCATTCGCTGCGCGCGCTCGACGCCAAACAGCTGCTGCAGGCCGCCATCGAACGAGGGCTGACCTTCGGTGACTGCATCAACGCTTTCGGTGTGACGCCTGAGGAAAACGCGTTCGTGAGCGCTGCGCAGGCAATGCCGGACGACGACATCGAGTTCGATGACAGAACCGTCGTGTCGCGTAGCGAGCGGGGTGCATTCGTGCACTGCTGGCACTTCGTGCCAAATGAAGCGGCCGGCATTCCCGAGCCATCGGTGATGCTCGAAGCGCTGCAATACTTCGCTGCCACCCACCAGGGTGGAGGTGATCCGCAGCTGAAGGCCAAATATCTCGCGCTCGCGCAACTGATGGATGTCCTGGGCGCTGAGTTCGACGAGCTCGAGGGCACCCCGCGAGAGGTGGTCCCGTCGTGCTTTGACTTGGGGGACGCGTCCATTGAGATGCTGCCTTCCAGGCTCGTGGCTGAACTGGCTGCTACCGCACTGGACCAGGGATTCTCTCCGGTTCTCGCAGAGGCACTGCTCAACTGGATCGAGCACCAGGGCAACCTGCTCGACCAGCTGCGCCTGAGATGTTTGTGGCAGCCACCTGAAGCCAGGCCGCGTTGTAAGAATCTTTCACTCGATCATGCGCTCGATGAAGACGGTGTAGTTGACACCTGCACATGCACAGGCTGTAGAGGTCTACACAGAGTTTGCGGTGCGTGTGCCTGCATCACTTATTACTTCCGGCAATGCCCAACCGCAGTATGTCGGGGGGCGCGAGATGGCCCTGATAGGCTAGCTCCGGCAAACGATCGGTGATGAATGGGCCCTAGCTGTAGAATAACGCGCTGGGGCCATAAGGTGTGTGCATCTGAACATCGATTAACGCGGGGACGCCCCAGGCGACTGCGAAAGGGCCCGAGTTTATTGGTGGGGATTGGGTGCTCGTAGGCCACCAGGACGAACGCCTATTCATAGGTGGCCAAGAACCGAAGTCGATGATCATCTGGCGGCTGATGCACGCTGGCTGGCTTAGTAAGTGTATGGCCGAAAGCGTTCGGAACGCCGTGGCTGGCGAGCGACACCAGTGGGATGAGCGCCAGGCCGCCTCGCCAGACGCAGCGGCGCGCATTAGGGTATCGGACATGGGGCTACTCCATGCAGGGCATATTGTTCTTATGGATGCTCAGTCAAAGGGGGCAGCAACGGCCCCCTTTGCCAAACTTCAGCGGTCGACGCCGCCGAGGCACACGTACTTGATTTCGAGGTAGTCTTCGATGCCATAGCGCGAACCTTCGCGGCCAAGGCCCGATTGTTTGACACCACCGAACGGCGCCATCTCGTTGGCGATGGCTGCGGTATTGACGCCGACCATGCCGTATTCGAGGTTCTCGCTGACACGCAGCACGCGGCCGATGTCGCGGCTGTAGAAGTAGCTGGCCAGGCCGAATTCCGTGGCGTTGGCCCGCTCGACCACCTCGTCCTCGCTAGAGAAGCGGAACAGCGGCGCCAGTGGCCCGAAAGTTTCTTCATGGGCCACCTTCATCTGCGCGGTGACTTCGGTGAGCACGGTCGGCTCGAAGAAGCTGCCACCCAGGGCGTGGCGTTGGCCGCCGGCGATAAGCCGGGCGCCTTTCTCGCGGGCGTCGCTGATGTGTTCTTCGACCTTGCGCACAGCGCTCTCGTCGATCATCGGGCCTTGGGTGATGCCGGCCTCGGCGCCATTCCCCAGGCGAAGGGCCGCGGCGGCAGCGGCGAGCTTCTCGGCAAAGCGGTCGTAGATGCCGTCCTGCACGTAGATGCGGTTGGCGCAGACGCAGGTCTGCCCGGCATTGCGGAATTTGGACAGCATCGCGCCTTCTACGGCCAAGTCGAGGTCGGCGTCATCGAAGACAATGAACGGCGCGTTGCCGCCCAGCTCCATCGACACCTTCTTCACGGTCTCGGCGCATTGTCCGATCAGCAGCTTGCCCACCGGCGTGGAGCCTGTGAAGCTGAACTTGCGCACCAGCGGGTGGCCGGTCAGCACGCTGCCGATCTGGGTCGCGCTGCCGGTGACCACGCTGAACACGCCGGCGGGGATGCCCGCGCGCTCGGCGAGGGCAGCCAGGGCCAGCGCCGAGAGCGGCGTCTGGCTGGCCGGGCGTAGCACCATCGGGCAACCGGCGGCCAAGGCCGGGGCCACCTTCCGGGTGATCATCGCGTGGGGAAAGTTCCACGGAGTGATGGCTGCGGCGACGCCGATCGGCTCCTTGATGACGATGATGCGCTTGTCGGCCGAGGGCTGCGGGATGGTATCGCCATACACGCGCTTGGCCTCCTCGGCAAACCACTGCACGAAGGACATGCCGTTGGCCAGCTCGCCACGGGCTTCGGCCAGTGGCTTGCCTTGTTCGGCGGTCAGCAGGCGGGCAAGGTCTTCCTGGTGTTCGACCATGAGCGCGTACCAGCGCTGCAGCAGTTCGGCGCGCTCCTTGGCGGTCTTGCGCTTCCAAGGCTTGAAGGCACGGTGCGCGGCCAGCACCGCGCGCTCGGTTTCGCTGGCGCCCATCTGCGGAGCACGCGCCAGTACCTCACCAGTGGCGGGGTTGGTGACGACAAAGGTTTCGCCGGAATCGGCACTTACCCATTGGCCGTCGATGAACGCCTGTTGTTTGAGCAAAGAAGGATCGTTGAGTTCGAGCATCAGTCAGTTTCCTGGGCAAGGTTCAGTGGATGGGTGGCTCAGGCACGGCTTCGCCGGCCTGAAGGAAATCGAAGTCGCAACCTTCGTTGGCCTGGGTCACATGCTGTTGGTACAGCGCAGCGAAGGAGCGGCCATAAGTTTTGTGCTGCGGCACATGCTCGGCGCGGCGGCGCGCCAGTTCGTCATCGCTGACCCGCATGTTCAGCGTGCCGGCAGCGACGTCGAGGTCGATGATGTCGCCCGTGCGCACCAGCGCCAGCGGCCCGCCAACAGCGGCCTCAGGCGCCACGTGCAGGATGCAGCTGCCATAATGGGTGCCGCTCATGCGCGAATCGGAGATGCGCAGCAGGTCGCGCACACCGGCTTCCAGCAGGCGTTTGGGGATTGGCAGGTTGCCCCACTCGGGCATGCCTGGCGCGCCCACGGGGCCGGCGTTGCGCAGGATCAGCACGGTGTCTGCAGTGACCTCCAGCGCTGGATCGTCGATCATCCGGCTGAGGGTTTCATGGTCATCGAAAACTAATGCCGGGCCACTGTGGCGGCGCAGGCGCGGGTCGGCTGCTGAGGACTTCATCACTGCGCCGTCAGGACACAGGTTGCCGCGCAGCAGCGCCAGGGTCGCGCCTTGATCGAGGCTGACCACCGGGTTGTCGAGTGGGCGAATAATGTCGTCGTCGTAACACGGGGCATCCGCCAGCAGGCTGTCCCAGCTCTGCCCGGTGGCGCCTTCACATTCCAGGTGCAGGAGCGGTTCGATCTTGCGCATCAGCGCACGCAGCCCGCCGGCAAAATGGTAGTCCTCCATCAGCGCCGTGCCGGACGGGAACAGGTTGAGCAGCACCGGGATCTTCGCGGCAGCAGCAGCCAGCTGGTCGAGGGTCAGGTCAATGCCGGCGCGCCGGGCGATGGCAATCAGGTGGATCGCCGCATTGGTCGACCCGCCCATGGCCATGTACACCGCCACGCCGTTGGCCACGTGCTTGTCGGTCAGCCAGGTCGAAGGACGGCGGTCGCGCCAGACCAGGTCGACGATGGTCGAGCCACACTGCGAGGCCATCCGCGGGTGGGCGCCGTCAGCGGCGGGAATGCTCGATGCGCCGGGCAGGGTGAAGCCCATGGCGTCGGCGATGCTGGTCATGGTCGAGGCCGTGCCGACGGTATTGCAGGTGCCGATCGATCGGGTCATGGCGCCTTCGAGTTCTTCCCAGGCGATCGTGTCGATCAGCCCCAGGCGGCGCTCGTCCCAGTACTTCTTGGTGTGGGTGCCGGCGCCTGTCTTGACGCCACGCCACTGGCCGTTGGACATCGGCCCCGCCGGGCAGTAGATCACTGGCAGGTCCATGCTCAGTGCGCCCATCAGCAAGCCAGGCGTGGACTTGTCGCAGCCGCCCAGCAGCACGGCGCCGTCGATTGGTAACGAACGCAGCAGCTCTTCAGCCTCCATCGCCAGCAGGTTGCGGTACAGCATGGTGGTCGGTTTGACCATTACCTCGCCCACTGACTGCACGGGCAACTCCACCGGGAAGCCTCCCGCTGCCCAGACACCGCGCTTGACCGCTTCGGCACGCTCCCGCAGGTGCGAATGGCAGGGCGACATCTCGCTCCAGGTGTTGAGGATGGCAATCACTGGCTTTCCCATGAACTCCTCACGACGCAGGCCAATCTGCTGCAGGCGCTGGCGATGAGCGAATGCACGGATAGTGTCTGGGGCGAACCATCGCTGGCTGCGCAGTTCTTCGATTTTCTTGTGTTTTTCAAACATGAGCTGAGCCTTTTGCCAAGGGCACCACGCGAAATCGTAGCGCTGCGAACTGGATAATCGGAGCATACTTAGATCGATTTCGCAGCGCTACGATTTTTCGCAAAATAAGTGCCTGAAGACGATCTGGGGGTTACTGAATCGACAGTCCTGCGTCGACGACAAAGTTCTGGCCGGTGCAGCCACGACTGTCGTCACTGGCCAAGAACAGAGCCAGGCGCGCACAATCGCTGGCATCCAGGCGGAACTTGAGCATTTGCTGATCGATGAAAGCTTGGCTCGCCGCTTCCAGGCCGGCCGGGTCGGCGGCCCACATAGCATCCTGACGTTCGGTACGGATGGCGCCCGGCACCAGGCTGTTGACCCGGATACCCTGCGCGCCCAGTTCACGCGCCAGGGTACGTGTCATACCGTTCAGCGCTGCCTTGGCGGTCGTGTAGCAGATCATCCCGGGCCGCCCGCGCATCCACGAGATCGAGCCCATGTTGATGATTGCCCCGCTGCCTCGCCGCGCCATGCCGGGCGTGACGGCCTGCGCAGCGAAGAAGGCGTGACGCAGGTTGGTCTGCATGCGTTCGTCCCAGTACTCGACGCTGACATCGGCCAAGGCATGGCGGTCATCGCGGGCAGCGTTGTTGATCAGCACATCGATGCCACCCCAGGTGTGTTCCACTTCGGCCACACACGCCTGCAAGCGCTCGATATCACGCACATCGCACCGTAAGAAAAGCACGTTGGCGCCCAGCGTCTGTGCTAGCGCCTGCCCAACGTCGGCATCCAGGTCAAGAAAGGCGACACGGCTGCCCTGTGCGACGAACGCTTCGACGAAGGCGCGGCCGACGCCCGAAGCACCACCGCTGATGAAGATCACTTTGCCGGCCAGTCTGGGGTACTGCGTATCGGTATGACGATTCATGGTGAAGGGTACTCGTGAACTAATGGAAAGGACTTAACCGGCGAACAGCGGCTCGGGGCAGCCGGGTACGTCGACACGGATGGCGAACACGCAACCGGACAGGGGCCAGGCCGCGAGATCCTCGGCGCTGCGGTTCTCGCGCGAACTGGTGATGTAAAGCGTACGTAGGTCTTCGCCACCGAAGGCGACCATGGTCGGCCAACGCGTCGGCACCTGGACTTCTGCGAGCACCTGACCGTCAGGGCTCAGGCGCAACACCCGGCCGCCGTCGAACTGCGCGCTCCAGTAGCAGCCCGCGCTGTCGAATGCCGCGCCATCCGGACGCCCGCCACTGCCACGCGAGAACTCACGGAGCAACTGCCGTGGGCCAGGGTGGCCATCGGCATCCAGCGGGTAGCGGTACAGCACATGATTGGGGGTGTCGCTGTGGTAGACCCACGCGCGGTCTGGGCTGAAGGCCAGGCCGTTGGATACCATCACATCGCCGGCCATAACCTGCACACGGCGCTGCGCATCCACCCGCACCAGTTGCCCGCCATTGCGGTCACGCGGTTGCCACAGGGTGCCGGCCCAGAAGCGCCCCCAAGGGTCGACGCGGCCATCGTTGAAGCGGCTGTGCTCGGCGCCGCTGGGGTTGTCGGCCAGGCGCTCGCCCAGTTGCCCCTGAGCATCGAGCAGGTAGATGCCGGAGCGCAGCGCGACAATGAAGCCGCCCTGCTCGCGCAGGCCGAAACAGCCCAGTTCCTCGGGCAACTGCAGGCTGCTCACATGGCCATCGCGCAGGTCGAGGCGATGCAGCCGCCCGGCGAGGATGTCGGCCCAGTACAGGGCTTGCTCACGAACCGACCAGACCGGGCATTCGCCCAGTTCCGACGGCTGGCGGACCACACAGGTCAGGGTTTCACTCATGCAGGGTTCTCCAGGTTGGCGCTGCTCGGCAGCAGGCGCAGCGCACGTTCGGTCGACGCCCCCGGGGCCAGCCAGACCAGACCGTGCGCCGTGGGCGTGGGGAAATTGATGGCATTGTTCAGATGGCTGACCGGCTCGACCGCGATGAAGCCCGCAGGTGCTGACGGCGTGAACACCACCAGGTGTTCAAGGCCGGGCCCGGCCTGCAGACGCAGGCCGACCTGAGCGTCGGGCCAGAACAGGCTTGCGTGGGCATCCCAGCCATCGAAGCAGTTGTCCAGGCCCACTGCGCCTACCGCCCGGGGCTGGCGGAAGTCCCATGTCTCGGGCACTGCCGTACGCTCTGCCGGCAGGCCATCTGGCCCGGCCTGCCATACCCGCGTGGCGCTGAAAGCTAGCCGCAGTTCACCCTGGCGCTCGAAATACGGGTGCCAGCCAAGGCCTGCGGGCATCGGCTGCCCACTGAGGTTGGTGAGCCCCAGCTGCAGGTGCAAGCCCTCCTCACTCAGAGCAATGCTCTGCCAAGCGACGAAGTCCCATGGCCAGTCCTCGGCATCGGCGCCGTGGGCATGGTGACGCAGGCTGAGCCAGCAGCTTTGCGGCGAGTGCGCATCAACCTGCCATGCCCGCTGCCAGCCAAGGCCGTGAAGCGGATGCGGATGGTCACCGAAGTTACCGCGCAGTTGCTGCAGTAGGCCATTGGCGCTAAAGCGCCCGTGGGCGATGCGGTTGGAATACGGCACCAACGGGTAGCAGGCACTGCGCCGCACACTGTCACTGCCGTCCCAGGGGCGCAGCAACTCGAAGCTGCCCAGGCGCAGGTAGCCCAGGGCACCGCCGAGGCTCGGCAGCACTCCGGCGCTGAGGGCGCCGCAGCTCAGGTTCAGTTGCGGATGCAAGGCAGAGCTCATAACAATCAAGATTCAGAAACTCCAGCGAAGACCTAAGGTACCAGCCCATGGGTCATAGCCGGCCGCCACGCTCGGGTAATCTTCGCTGAGCAGCGAGAAGCCTTGGGTGGAGTGGCTGTTGTTGTTGATGTGCGAGACATAGGTATACAGCTGGGTATTGGGGTTGAACGAATAGATGTAGCCGGCATGGGCCGCCCAGGCTCGGGCGCCCTCGGCCTCGATCCGCTGGGAAACGCCGAAGGTCAGGTCATTGTGGTCGTCGACGACAATCCGCGCATTGACCATCTTCGCCGAGGCGAACCAGCGAGCCTCGGTGTCGCGCTTGGAGTACACATAGTTGGCCCCCCAGATCACGCCGCCCCACAGGTAATTGCCCGACACCACGTGGGTCGTCTGGGTGTACAGCTCGCTGCTGGTTTCGGTAGGAGCCGAGTCATGGCGGTTGTAGCCGTAACCCAACTTGGTGAAACCATTGCGATAACGCACGTTGAAGCCACCAGTACGGTTCTGGTTGGGGCCGTTTACGATACTGGAGTTGCCGTAGGAGTAGCCAAGTTCGGTAGAAAAACCGTTCACTTCAGGCGAGCGGTAGCGCACCGTGGTGTCGTAGAACCCGCCCGTGCCGCTTTTACCCAGTACCGCAGTGTGCTCCAGGCTCATGATCGCCGCCATGTTCGACAACCCATATAGGGCGACGTCCGAATCCAGGAACACCCAGTAGATCGGCATGTACAGGCTGCCCATGGCCGCCGAGCCGAACGGGCCACTGACGCCGACGCCATAGCCGCGGTTGGTCGAGACCTGTCCGCCCTTCCAGATGCGGCGCAACACCAGCCCGCGCTCACCGAACGCCTGCAGGGCATAACCGCTGTCGCCCAAGGCGTAGTCGAGCTTCACCCCGAAACGCGAGGCCTGCAGGTTGCCGTCCGAGACCATGGTGTGGTCAGGTGCAGTCTTGCTGAACGAGCCCGTCTGCACGTTCAGATCGAGAATACCGTAGGGGTTGATGCTGAGGTTGCCGGCCTTCCAGACGATCGGCTCGGCATGGCTGGGCAGTGCGCAGACGTTGGCCAGCAGGGTGAAGCCAAGGACACGTAGATTCTTGTTATTCATGTCAGCAGCGCTCTTTCATGGCCGCAGTGGGCCGACGCGCCTGCCGCAGCAGGCGCGCAATGGGACAATTTCAGGTAGGCGTGCCGGATCAGAGCACGGACAGGCTCTCGAATAGGGCTTGCCAGCGGCTGCCCACGCGGCTGAACACCGGCGGTTGTCCCAGTGGCGCCGCGACCTCGATACGCTGCCCACCCTCGAAGCGCTCGCCGCTCCACCAGTGCTGCCAGATCTCGCCAGACGGCAGGTAGACGCTCCATTGCGCCTTGCCCTCGGCATGCACGGGCGCCACCAGCAGGTCACGGCCATACAGGTACTGGTCTTGGACGGCGTAGCAGCCGGCGTCCTGTTCGTGATGCAGGAACAGGGGCCGCTGCAACGGCAGGCCGCTGGCCTGAGCCTCATCCATTAGGCTTTCGACGTAGGGTTTCATGCCGGCGAACACCTGGGTCATGCGGGCGAAATGCGCCAGGGTGGCCGGGTCTTGCCAGAACTGCAGGTTCTGGTCCGGGCGGTTGCCTTCGTGGGTACGCATCACCGGGGTGAACGCAGCCATTTCCGCCCAGCGCTGGAACAGCTCCGCGGTACGGCAGTTGCCATAGAGGCTGGTGTAGCCGCCGATATCACTGTGGTGATAGGCATTGCCCAGCAAGCCGGACGACAACGCGCCGCAAATCACCGTCTGCAGGCCATCGTGGCGGCTGAAGTCAACCGACTGGTCACCCGCCCACAGCAAGGGGCAATGCGCTTGCACGCCGCTGTAGCCGGCGCGCATGAAGAACAGTGCATCGCCAGTGCGCCCGGCGTTGCCGATAGCGCGGGCATTGACCTCGGCCCAGCGCACTGGCCAGGCGTTGTGCTCGAGCATGGGGTTGGCATCACCGGCCAGTTTGACGTCGATCGGCAGATACTCGCCGAAGTCCGCCATCCAACCTGACAGGCCCTTGTCGAGCATCTCCTGGCCGATGATCCGGGTTTCGAACCATTGCGCCGCCGCTGGCAGGGTGAAGTCGACCACGCCACAAAGAAACTCGCCAAAGTCCACCAGGTAAGTGCCGCCTTCGGCGCTGGTGGCGAGGAAGCCCGCCGCTTCGGCTTCGGCGAACAGCGGGCCGTCGTTGCACAGATAAGGGTTCACATAACCGAGGAAGCGCAGGCCGCGCTCGTGCAGGCTGCCGACCCAGGCCTGGTGGTCGGGGTAGCGCTCGGCGTTCCATTGCCAGTCCCAGAACAGCCGCTTGCCGAACGAGGTGATGCGCAGCCCTTCCCAGTCCTCGCACCACAGCGCGCTGACCTTAGTGCCGTGTTCGAGCGCAGTCTGCAAGTGATGTTCGGCGTGCTCACGGCCATTCTTCAGGCCGAGGATCGCACCGTCGAGCACCCACTGCGGCAGGCGGGGCTGGCGGCCGAAATAGCGGCTGAGGGCGCCAACCAGGTCGATGTAGCTGTTACTGACAAAGAATTCCAGCGCCTCGGGCACCGCCCACACCTGCAGTTCGTGGAAGTCGCCGTGGCGGAAGTCGAAATCGGCATACGCACTAGTCACTAGGTGTGCGCTGTAGCGCCGCGAGGAGATGAACGTCGGTTGCGGGTAGTTGGTGTGATAGTAATCACCACCGGCATTGGCTTCGTTGTCAGCCTGCAGGGTCAGCCAGGTCGACTTGTCCCGGCCAACGCCCGGCTCGGAGGTCCACAACGGGAAGTTGCGCCCGCGCAGGTTGAAATAAGACATCTGCTCGCCGCTGCCCCAGACCTGCTCGTCGGCCTCGGCGGGCAAGCGTAGCCAAAGACGATTGCAACCTGGCTGCGGCGCCTGCATGAGCAGGCGCACGCGCTCGCCTTGGCAGTCCAGGCGCAGGGTCAGTAGCAGCGGACCTTCGGCCCAGGCGCGCATCTCGATCAACCCGGCCTGGGCATCGAGGCGGGCATGACGCAGGGCCACGCGCTCCTGCACGTAGTCGCGGATGCGGAAGTTACCACGCTGCATTTCCATCTCGGCCTCGCCGTAGCCGGCGAACACCGCCGGCTGCATCGGGCTGTGGCACCACAGCAGGCGCCCGTCCACTTCCAGGAGGACCTGCTCGCCTGCCTGGTGCAGATTCACTTTCTGGGGGATGGATACGCTATTCATCGTGGGTTGATCTCGTAGTCAGGCAGAGTTTGGGTGACAGTCAGGCGTCGAAAGCGGCGACGGCACAGCGCGACGCCGGCAAAAGCCAGCAGCCAGGTCAACGCCAGCAGCGACAGGTAGAGCCCGGCAGGCCCGCCGACACGGGCGATACCCAGGGGTGAAAAGGTCAGGTAGATAGACACCAGGGCGGCGAACAGCAGCACGCTGAAGCTACCCGCATGCCGCCATGGCGTCAGATCCACGGTGCGTGCCGGGGTGGGCGAGACATAGGGGGTGGCGCGGTCGAAGTGTTTGCGTAGCAGCACCAGCAAGGCCATCTCTACCGCGAACATGATGCCCATGACATGGATGAAGCTGATCCCCAGGCGGGCGTCGATCTTCAGCCCCAGCACCAGTACCGCGTAGCACACCGCATGTAGGCCGAGCACCAGCTTAGCCGGCGTCGCACCGCCGCGGGCACTGAAGAAGCCGAACAGCATGATGGCGATGATCGGCATGTTGAAGAAGCCGGTAAAGCGCCGCAGGACCGCATAGATGCCTTCCGGGGTGTACATCAGCATCGGTGCGACTACCAATGAAACCAGTGCGGCAATCACGCTGACACGCTTGCCGAAGCGCACCAGTGTCTCGTCCGAGGCCATGGGCCGGATCGACTTGTAGAAGTCATAGGTCAGTAAGGTCGCCGTGCCGTTGATGATCGCGTTGAAGTGGCTCATCACCGTGCCGAAGATCACCGCCACGAAGAAGCCTTTCATCCACCAGGGCATTAGCGCCGCGACCAATGCCGGGTAGGCCAGGTCCGAGTTGGCCAGGGGCTGGTCGCGGAACAGGTGCCAGGCGATCACCCCGGGCATCAGCATGGCGAGCGGCACCAGCAGTTTCAGGCAACCGGACAGCAGTACGCCCTTCTGGCCCTCGGCCAAGCTCTTGGCCGCCATGCTCTTCTGCACGATGGCCTGGTTGGTGCACCAATAGAACAGGTTGGCGAAGATCATCCCGGTGAACACGGCGCCAAACGGCACCTTGTCTTCGCTGCCGCCGATGGCGTTGAGTTTTTGCGGGTTGTCGTGCAGCAGGGTCTGGGCACCGGACAGCACATCACCCTGCCCCAGCGTCCACAGGCCGATGATCGGGATCAGGATCACCACCACCAGCAGGCCGATGCCGTTGATGGTGTCCGACACGGCCACCGCCCGCAGCCCGCCCAGTACCGCATAGGCGGCACCGATCACCCCGGTGGCGACAACCAGCAGGCTGATGGTGGCCGGATACGACCAGCCGAGGATTCCCTGCAGGTCGAAGATCTGGTTGAAGGTGATCGCCCCCAGGTACAACGAGGCCGGGTTGAGCACCAGGGTATAGGTGGCAACCATCAGCGCGCTGACCACCCGGCGCGTGCTGCGGTCATAACGTTTCTCGATGAATTCCGGGAGGGTCGAGAAACCACCGCGTAGGTAGCGCGGCAGGAAGAACAGGGCCAAGGCGATGGTCGAAACGGCGGCAGTCGCCTCCCAGGCCATGGAACTGAGGTTATGGGCGTACGAATCACCGTTGAGGCCCACCAGCTGGTCGATTGACAAGTTGGTCAGCATCATCGATCCGGCGATGAACCAGCCATTCAGACCGCCGCTAGCCATGAAGTAGCCATGGGCGCCAACGTCCTTGGCCTGGCGGGTAAACCGATAGGAGATCACTGCAACCAGGACAGTGAAAAACAGCATGCTCAGGAAGGTAAAAAGGGACGTGCTCATTTTTATATTTGTTCTCCAACGCGGGTTGGGCAGCGTTGCAATGGCAAAATCGCAGCGCTGCAAAATTACCTACTGAGCGTAGCGTAGGTGAAATCGTAGCGCTACGAATACCTTCGAAATGACACATTGATTTTCGAAAACGAACACGCAAGCACCCCAGCGATACGCTTTGAGATTGACTTGGTCCCGTCAGGCTCGCATGCTTTTGCCTTCGAAAAATGAGGTGGCGATGAGCGACAGATCAGACAGCGAAATCAGCAACGGCGCGGCACGCCGCCCTCGGATCAACCGGGTAACCATGGGCGTGGTTGCTGAACAGGCCAAGGTCTCCCCCAGCACGGTATCGCTGTTCCTGCGCGACCCGGATTCGGTCTCCAGCAAGCGTGCTGAACGCATCCGCAAAGCCATCGCCGACACTGGCTACACCATCAATCGCCTAGCCGGCGCGCTGGCTGGTAACCACAGCCGCGCAGTCGCAGTGATCGTGCCGTCGATGATCAATGCCTTCTTCTCGGAAACCTTGCAAGCCATGCAAGAAGTCTTCGAACGTCGTGGCTACCAGTTGTTGATAAGCAACAGCGACTACGACACACAACGCGAGCTGGAGTTACTGCGCGCTCACCTGTCCTGGTCACCGGCAGCTTTGGTCGTTACCGGTAGCGATCACACCGCCGCCCGCCCACTACTCGAAGCCACCGGTATTCCCGTGGCGCAGATGTGGGAACTGGGTAACGACCCGTTCCATTTGCAGGTCGGCTTCTACCACGAAGCCGTCGGTGCAGCCCTGGCTGAGCACTTGTACGCGCAGGGGCTGGAGCGCTTCGTCTATGTTGGAACCCGCATGCACCTCGACCACCGCGCCCGCCAGCGCGCTGAAGGGTTCAGTGCCTGGCTGGCTGGCAAGGGGCAGAGCGCACAGGTGATCGCGCTGGAGCAAAACACGTCGCAGGACGAACTCAACGAGGTGTTCGATGAAATTGCCCGTCACGGCGACGGGCCACAAGGTCTGTGCTGTTCGAACGATGTACTGGCCATCGCTGCCTTGTTTGAAGCGCGGCGCCGCGGCATTGCCGTGCCGGATCAGTTGGCAATCGCCGGCTTTGGCGACCTGCCACTGAGCAAGCTCAGTGCACCGCGCCTGACCACCGTGCGCCCCTACCCTGGCGAAATCGGGCGTACCGTCGCCACCCGGCTGTTGAGCTGGATCGAGGCTGGCACTCTGCCCGATCAGCCCCAGGTCATCGACTTGGGCTTCGAGCTCGTCGTACGCGAGAGCAGCGTGCGCCAGTAAGAGGCGCACGCAGTACCGCCGGCCAGACTAAGCGGCAGCCAGCACCTTGGCGATCAGGCTCGCACCGGCCAGCAGCAACAGACCAAATACCGCCAGACGCAGCACCCGCGGTGAAATGGCCAGTGGGTGTCGTCGCATCCACCATGTCAGCAGGAACACGATTGGTAATGCCTCCAGCGAGAGGTAGCCTGCCTGCAGCTCGAATCGGTGTGTCGCTACCACCACGCTCAGGCGCATCAACGCATTGACCGCGAACACCACGATCAGCGTGTCGCGGATGACCTGCACAGCCAGTGGTTGGCGATAGAGCTGGTAGACCAAAGGCGGCCCGGCGCTGGAAAACAGCCCGCCCATCACGCCGGAAATACTGGCGAAAAAGGCGAAACCGAACCGGCCCGACATCTGCTGTCGCCCTTGGGACTGCAGGACCAGCATGAAGCTGCATACGATGATGGTGATGCCGAGGATGATCTCCAGCAGGGCCCGCTCATGCGTGCCTAGCAATGACAGCAATTGCACGCCACCCACGACACCCGCCAGACTGCAGGCTAGCACCAGCAGTACCAGCTGGCGCGGCAGCCCCGGCCACTTGCGCACCATGACCAGCGCGTTGGCCAGCGTCAGGATCGAGCTCACGTTCGCTACGGTTTCCATGGGCGCCAGGCCCAATATGCCGGTCAGCCCTAGCAACAACAGGCCGAACGCAAAGCCGGTGGCGTTCTGGGCGAAGGTAGCGACGACGACACACAGCATGAAACCAAGATGCTGCCACAGCTCCATCAGTGCGAGCCCTCACGCACCGGGTGCAGCACCAATCCGGTGGCAAACAGCGCTGCCAGGTTAGCAAGCACCCTATCGGCCATGGCCTGACGCGTTTCCTTCGTGCCACTTGCCACATGTGGCGACAACACGACCGTATCCAGTTCACGCAAGGCAGCAGGCACATGCGGTTCGTCCGCGAACACGTCCAGTGCCGCCCCGGCAATCCGGCCATTGATCAGCGCATCGATCAGCGCGGGCTGATCCACCACCGAGCCACGCGCCACGTTGACCAGCATCCCATTGGCGCCCAGCGCCTCCAGCACCGGCTGGTTGACCAGGCCGTCGGTAGCGCCGCCACCGGGCACCGCCAGCACCAGGAAATCACTGCGTTCGGCCAGCGTCAGCAACGACTCATGGTAGGTGTATGCCAACTGCGGCTTTGGCGTGCGGCTCGAATAAATCACCTGCATGCTGAAGGCGCTGGCACGCCGGGCAATCGCCTGGCCGATCGGCCCCATGCCGAGGATGCCGCAAGTCTTGCCACCCAGCGCGGTGGACAAGCCAAAGCGCTCTGCGCCCCAACGCCCGGCTCTGACGAAACGGTCAGCCACCACCACTTGCCGGGCGACGGCAAGCAGCAGGGCCATGGCAGCATCGGCTACGCAATCGTTGAGCACATCTGGCGTGTTGCTGACTTGAATACCCCGGGCGCGGGCTGCTTTCAGGTCCACGGCGTCGGTTCCCACACCGAAACAGACAATGGCGCGCAAGGCTGGTAACTGCCCGATGAGGTCTGCGCTGGCGCCGTGCACGCCCGTGGTCACCAACACCTGAACATCCGCGCCCTGCTCGGCCAGGAGCGCGGCAGGCGAATCGCAGCGCCACAGTTCTAGCAGCTGATAGTGTTGTTCAAGTTGTAACTGCAAGGCAGGCAGCAGGGGCCCGACGCATAGCACCAGCGGTTTCGTATTAGACATCGCGAATCTTTCTCTTGTCAGGTGTTGTCGGAGTCAGTTCAAGACGGCGCAACGGGCCGACCACCACCAGGTAGCTGAGCATCGCCAGAAGTGCATTGGCCGCGACGAACACCAGTGCCATGTTGAAGGAGCCGGTGGCCTGCACGATGAAGCCAATGATGATGGGAGTGGTGATGCCACCGATGTTGCCGAACGTGTTGAACAGCCCAGCCGTTACCCCTCCGGCCTGCCGGGGTGCGGCATCGGCCATGACCGCCCAGCCCAGTGATGCGAAGCCCTTGCCGAAGAAGGCAAACGCCATGATTGCGATGACCATCCAGGGTAAGGACACATAGTTGCAGATGATCATGCTGGTGGAGGCCAGCAACCCGACGATGATTGGTACTTTGCGCGCCAGGCTCAGTGAGCCGGTCTTGCGCATGATGCCGTCGGAGCAGAGCCCGCCCAGCAGGTTGCCAACAAAGCCACAGATTGCCGGGATTGAGGCCAGGAAGCCGGCCTGGAGAATCGACATCCCGCGCTCCTGCACCAGGTAGATCGGAAACCAGGTGGTGAAGAAATAGGTAATCGTAGAGAAGCAGTAGTGACCGATATAAATCCCAACCATCATCCGGCTGCTCAACAGGCCCTTGAGAATCGCCGGCAATTTCAAGGCGTCGTCGGTTTTGCGCTGCTTGCCAAGGTAGGCATCCATATCGACCACCGCACCGCCTTCACGCAGGTAGTCCAGTTCGGCCTGATTAATACGCGGGTGCTCCAGCGGCGAATGCACTTTGCGTACCCAGACCCAAGTCATGATGAACCCTAACACGCCCATCATTAGGTAAACCGAGCGCCAACCGTAAGCGTGGATGAGCCAGCCGCTGACTGGCGCGAACAGCACGATCGCGAAGTATTGCCCGGAGTTGAAGATTGAGGATGCCGTGCCCCGCTCACTGGCCGGGAACCACGAGGAGACCATCCGGCTGTTGCCTGGCGCCGCCGGCGCTTCAGCCAGACCGACCAGGAAGCGCAAGGCAAAAAATGCTGTGACCACCAGGCTGACGTTGAAGCCTCCGTTGAACGCCTGGACCAGGGTCAGAAGCGACCAGCAGAAAATGCTGACGGCATAGGTGCGCTTGGAGCCGTATCGGTCCAGCAGCCAGCCACCTGGCAACTGGCCTAGCACATAGGCCCAGGCGAACGCCGAGAAGATCCAGCCCATTTGAACAGGGCTGAGAGCGAACTCACCCTGGATAGCGGAGCCGGTAATGGACAGGATGCCCCGGTCGCCATAGTTCAGCGTTGAGACGAGGAACAGGATGAGAATGATCCAGTAGCGCGTGCGTGAAGGCGCTACGGCAGCAGCGGCGCTCGCCGCGATGCGGCCGGAAACAGGTGCTTGGTTCATCGAGACTCCTTCCAGCGCACAATGGCGCCGGATTGTTATTCTTGTAGGGATGCTCACTTGCTACCCCTTTGTGGGGTAGCCTATGTTCAGCGCAGCGCGGAATCGGTCAGTAGGCCGTCGCTACCGCTTCGGGCGCCTGACGGCCTTTCAAGGCCACCAGCAGTTCGTTAGCCTTGCTCATCATCATCGCCATGTCAGAGGCCACGGCGGCGAAGGCATAACCTTGCTCCAAGTAGCTACCAACCAGTTCCGGCGTGCCGCCGACAATGCCGAGTGGCATGCCGATAGCTTTGCAGCGCGCAACCGCGTCGCTGATCATGGCCTGGATTTCAGGGTGCGCCGGATTGCCGATATGGCCACAGACACTGGACAGGTCACCCGGGCCAAGGAACAGTGCATCAACTCCCGGCACGGCTGCGATTTCTTCAAGGTTGGCCAGTGCAGTCGCGGTTTCGATCTGCAGGATGCAACACACCGAGTCATTAGCCTGCTGACCGTAGCCCTTCCATGTTCCGTAGCGACTGGCCCGATGCACGGCAGCAAATCCACGGGTACCCATGGGCGGGTACTTCACGGCACTGACCGCAGCCCTGGCCTGCTCGGCATTTTCCACGAACGGCACCATCACATTGGTCGAACCCAGGTCCAGTGCGCGCTTCAGCAGCACTGGATCATTGGCAGCCACTCGCACGATCGGCTGCGCACCGCTGCACTGGATGGCCTGCAAGATATGCCAAAGATCGCGGAATTCGATCGGTACGTGTTCCATGTCCACAAGCAGCCAGTCGAAGCCTGCGTAACCCAGCGCCTCTGCTGTACTCGCCGATGCAGACATGAGCCAGGTACCGAGCGGCGCAGATTGGCGTTGCAACAAGTTTGAGAAGGTGGGCGGAGTGATAGCAGTTGTCATAGCGACTTCCTGAGGGTTGATCAATCAAGCACCACAAGCAAAATCGTAGCGCTGCGTTTCAAAAAGAGCCTACTGCATCTTAAATCGCAGCGCTACGATTTTTGGCCTGAGGTTTTGCTTCAGACTCTTCATCTCAGATTCGATTGATGAAGTGAGAGGGGGGAGGTTTCAAAGAATGACACGGGTGGATTCTCTAAGGTTATGTGGTCAGGACGGGGTGATTCGAACATTTGCTCCCTTGCACACCATCCTGGCTGTCGATGCCTTGCTGTGGCTCTCCTACGTGGGCCTTACGTCCTAAAGGGCATTTAAGAAGATGAAAGATGTTCATCGAAGGCGCGAAGGTAATCAGGGCGGTAGTGGAGTTCATGACGGCGGCCCGCGAGGCACCGCGCATCTACTTCGCTCCGTTACGCGGGGCTATAACCGGTGTCATTTTGCAATGGCGACAGCTGCAAAACTGCCACCAAAACAGTGGCACAAAGCCGTTGTGATGGCACCAGCCCGGGCGTATGCTCAGGACATGTACTGGCGAGGAGCCGACCATGCTCCGACATCACCTAGTGCGTTTCTTCAAATCCTTCGCTGCTGAGTTCGCCAGCGCTGCCAAGCAGGCGCCGGCGATCTACTTCGCACCCCGGCGGGGCGCGATCAACGCGGTAAAGGCGCAAGCTCGCAAGGCTTGAGCGTAATCCTGGCCAGCCTCTCTTCCGGGAGGCTGAGCTTTCACCTGTGGATTCAACCGGTGAACGCAACACACTAAATCCTGCGTAAGCAGGAGGGTGC
>NZ_JBXGSE010000013.1:0-31708 GCF_056790235.1 Pseudomonas sp. VMV1 | reverse complement strand
GCTCTGTCTAAAAAGTCGACGCGCCAACAGCGATCGATGCAGGCCAGAGTGACCATCGCCTTGAAGCTGCTGGCCAGCTTGTCGAATCGGGTGCAGAGCCGACGTTTTTCCTTGAGCCAGCCGAACAGGCGTTCGATCGCATTACGCTGGCGGTACGTCGGTTGATCGAAGAGCCGAGGTAAGCCAGGGCGGGGCTTACGACGCATCTTGCGTCGGGCAATGACGGGTTGAATACCGACACGGTCTGTTACCTGCCATGCCAATTTTTCCATTTGACCAATTTTGGTCCGCAGCCCACTCCACAAAGTCGTAGCCGTCTTCCCCCAATTGTGTACCCCAATACACTAGGTTACCTTCAGACTTATAAGCTCCTCTGGAGTCAGGTTGGAGGACGACGTATCCGCGGTTTACCCAGAAGGCCGGATCGATACCCTCAAACTTATTTAGCTCCGAAAGGCGGCCCAACGCTACGCCGGACCGTTCGGGAAAGTCGTCGACCGACTCGCTACCGACCTCTTTTCAATACGGGCTCCATGAGACAATTGCAGGATAGTTACCGCTATGAACTGGCCAGAACACGTCGGTGAAGATAGTTATGCCATCGCTTAGTATAACCGGCACGTTGCGATCAAGGTAAATATCACAGAGCAATGGCATGGCACCGTCACGCCGTATTTCGCCTTTTCTAAGCAAAACGGTTTCCTACGCGAATCCGAAGTAGCGCGCCCGTGGCGCCTATAGTGGCAATGGTCGTCTATGCCATACCGCATACTTATCATCGCCTCTAACTTTCATAGGCACTTGCCGGATAAAGACGCCTTTTTCTTCGCGCATAGGTACTCCTTTATGGACGAGTCAATATTCCTATTGCACCTGAATATCATAGGATTAGCTTTCACCTCAAAACATAGAACACTCGACAAAGTGGCAACTGTACAAATAAAAGTAGCCAAAGATCGAGCAAGTGCGGGTAAAATAATCGTGCCGTTTTTTTGTCTGGCTAACCTTTTCATTTAAAAAATATGAGCTACAGGGCAAAACTATTATCAACAGCCATGCTAGTAGCCAAATGGTATCTTCATCCAGGATAGAACCTAGACAAAGTCAGCGTTCCTGGTTTTAAGTATGCAATTTTTTCTACTTTACGTTATGTAAAGCCGTGCCAGCATCGAGGTAACGAATGAAGTGCACGGCATGTCCAGAGTGATTGTCCGACTACGACAGTACGTATGCTTCAAATCCTAAATTCCGGTTTCTTACTAGCTGCGGCGCGAACCATTTTGTGCAGTTTCCTGCAATTTGGTCAGAGCGGTAATCCCATTCAAGATAATGCACCTAATAAGTCCGATTACTCAATAATCCCTGCGAGTATGAATATGGATAGAGATAACGCGCCGTCCGCCAACGCAACAGCGGCAGAGTCGACCCTGAAATAAGGCGATCCAGGCCGGCATTCAACGAATCCAAGACGCCAATACGAGATCGCCCAGCCGTCGTAATCGGTTGAAGTGCGCTAGACCTTCGATAAATCCTGCGCTAAGAAAAACGAATGTCAGTTCACGTGTTGGATCGACCCACCACATCGTAGACCCTCCGCCTACTGCGTAATAGGTCTGGGGCGATGCGGTAAATCCCGCACCATTGATGAAATGCCCGTCACCGCGGACATATCCACCTAGTAAGGTGAAATTTGCGGGGTATTCTGGCAGCCCATGCGCCTCTCGATAGAAATCCCACGCCCCGTTCCCCATATTCCCGGTATGGTTTTGCGTTGCGTAGGAAAGCAGTGCCGGCGAAATGAACTGTTTCCCTGACTCATTTGCGTATGGCCGCAAGGCTTCGGCGAAACGAAAGATATCATCGACAGTGCTAAATGCTCCGCCGGCGGGGTGCTCACTGCTTTCGTCAAGATATTGGTTGAGCAGCTTTGCCGTCTGACTAGTTGTTTTGTTGCTATTGCGCTTCGTGAAAGCGACTGGTACTCGACGGGGTTCATCAGGTGCTAGGCCATAGGATGTATTGTGCATCCCCAGCGGTTCGAATAAGTCTTCGTGTGCAATATCGGCGAAACGGCGTTTGAGTGGATCTGTGACAACTAGCAACTGTCCAAGCATTGCGTAACCGGCAAATGGGTTATACACCACCCGTTCACCAGGAATATTTGCAGCAGGCAATGCCGACACTGCCGCGACGTTCTTCGCCAGGTTTCCAAGTTCGCTCGGCAGGAGTGGTTGCGGTGGAGCAAAATTGGCATAGGTGCCTGCTGTATGGGTAAGCAGATGTCGCACTGTAACGCGCTGTTTTCCGCCAGCTGCGAATTCCGGGATAAAATCGGCGATGCGCGTGTCCAGTGAGTAGCGACCGTGATCGATGGCTCGCAGTGTCAAGGCGGCCGTAAATGACTTTGATAGCGACATCATCAAATAGAGGTCATCTACCTTAGCTTTGCGGTCAGGAGCTACCGTGCCGAACGTCCTGCGGTGTTGAACCACGCCTTTGTGCGCGACAATGATGGAGGCGCCAAAATTTTGGCCGTTGTCAATGTCGTCCTGAATGCTCGTATCTAATCGAGATAAGGCGTTTTCATCTAATGTAGATGGATGTGGATAGGCATCTGTGTTCATGAGACCTCCAAGCAGGAATTTTGACGTGCCTCCCTATAGACCCTTCAAGGATAGTTTAAATTCGATTTAAATTGCAAATTTTTCCGTCTTCGTCTTGGCTCGTCAGCGCCTTCGAGCGATAATTCGTCTATCTTGCCTATCTAGGAGCTGGAATGACTGCTTCGCGTCGTATCCCGAGGGGGGACGGAGACCTGACACGCGGTAGAATTCTAGAAGCCGCTGGGCAGCTTTTCGCTCATGCCGGGTACGCTGAAACCTCTAGCAAAGCCGTTGCGGCCCTTGCCCAGGTCGACGTTGCCGCTATCAATTATCACTTTGGGGGCCGCGCTGGCCTTTACCAAGCTGTGTTGCTCGAAGGACATCGGCGTCTTATCAGTATTGATGACTTACAGCAGATCGATGCAGGGCAAGACTCTGCAGAGGAAAAGCTCGGTCGCCTCATTGACCATTTAGTAGAACGCATCTATTTGGAGCGCGGCTGGCCAATACGGGTATGCGCTCGCGAAATGCTTTCTCCAACCGTTCATTCGGATGTATTGATAAACGACGGTGTTATGCCCAAGGCGGAAATAATTTGCGGCCTCGTTGCTGCTATTATCGGCCTACCAAAAGGTGACCCTGTGGTTACGCGCTGCATGGTCAATGTTATGGCGCCATGTTTAATGCTGCTCGTCGGGGGCGAGGCTGCGCCTCCACCGGTTATAAGCATACTTGCTATGCCCTCGCATACGCTTTCCGACCACTTGAAAGGTTTTGCGATCGCTGGTTTAAGGGGTATCAAATACTCACTGATTGCTGATAAAAGTTATAGCGACTAGAAAGTCGCTCGTAGAAAATGAGGGCGTTTTACATTGCTATTTAAAATTTTATTTAAGGCAAGGGGGAGTAATTAAATAATTTATCTTTGGTAAAAGTATTTCATGCCAGATCGGCAGGCGCACTATGTGTATATGTTATGTCAGCTGGATAAATACGACAGTACTGCCTTAGGCATCTCAATGCATAAGCATAAAGTTTCTCGCATGCTTGTCGTGATGAGCGCTAACGTAATGGTTGTTTGTGAGTCATTCTCTCGCTCAGCTACCCTTTATTTCGATATTTAGAACGGACAATAGATGCGGAGTTGGGGTCCAAGTATACTTTGCTGTGCTTTGGGGATTTACAGGTCTAATTCAGAACCGGCCCCGGTATCGGGAATGAATGCTGGATATTGTAGGAACTGTCGGCCAGTAACCTATGGCAGCATTTTTGATGAAGGGCGAACTAATCGATAATCAGGAAGTGGCGCTACGGCAACGACGTTGAATGGATGTGCTACGAGACTCAGTGGCATTCAGGAATATCCAGCTGTAGCGGTAGTAGTTCGTGCCCAGGTTGCTCCTTTTCGATATGTGCTGATACGAGAGAATCAATAGCCCTGCGCGCTAGCTTCTCCATGGGGTGAGACACTATGGCATGAACTAACCCTTGTGCTAATGCGCCGCGGGTGATTGTGGTGAGGTCATGGCATACCACAAAGGGTAGTTTGATTGACTTTTCTTTTAGTTCCTCTAAAGCTCGAACAACGCCTTCAATACCACCGCCTGCGACATAGAGACCTGCAAGTTCAGGGTAGGAACTAAGTAAGTCTATGGTGTTCCCGTATGCGTAGCGATCGTCCTCCAACGTTAAACGTGACCCCAAAATCTCCCAGTCTCCAGCAATATCCGCAAAATAGGTTCTGAAGCTGAGTTCGCATAGTTCTTGACACTGGAATCTTTGGCTACCGACCATAACCGCTACCGGCCCGGGCTTGCATGCGAGATGGGTTATAAACCAGCCGGCCACGCGCCCCATCCGACGATTGTCTACCCCCAGATAACCAGCTCCTGCCCTAGTTGCTAGTTCGGAAATCATTGCAAGCACTGGCATGCCGTTTAAGCGCAGGTCATATACTGCCTCACGTACGGCCACATGATCGACCGCCACTACGCCAAGTGCGTCGACTTCGCCGCGTTGCGCTTCGATGCGCCGGGCTACGGCCAGCGGATCCAGCTCATCTAGATAGCCGATCATCACCCGTACCCGGGCATGCGCGGTTGCCGCGGCCGCTTCGGCTAATGCCTGAGCGAGTTCCTGATAAAAGGCCACGCCACTTCTCTGAAGAAGGAAACCGAGACGGATTGTCGGTCGCTCATGCCGAAGCCTTTGTTCGATGACCCCATGTGCACGAAAACCGAGCTTTGTGGCAGCGTTTGCGATTCGCTGTGCGGTATCTGCTCGTACTCCAGCGCGAAGATTAAGTACTCGGTCAACCGTTGACAAACTTACTCCGGCCTCTCGGGCTATGTCGACCATAGTAGGGCGACGTACATTTCCGGAATCTGACATCAAATGACACGCTCCTAGTCTGATGGTGAGGGGTTTTGACAGGTTTGCGTGAAGCACTATAGCAGCGTCAACAGGAATGCCCTAGCATCCGGAGCACGCCCACTAGGGCATTAAAACAACAATAATGGAGCTTTCCATGGCTATTCATATCTCGACTGCCCCCTGCTGCTGGGGGGTCGATGACGTCAGGAATCCCTTCTTGCCGCCCTGGCGCCAGGTGCTCCGCGAGGCCGGTCAGGCTGGTTACCGCGGCATCGAACTTGGGCCCTATGGTTACCTGCCGCTGGATGCCGCCGAGGTAGGCCAGGCGTTGAGCGACAATGGCCTGCAGGTGGTGGCCGGCACCATCTTCGACGACCTGGTCGATCCGGCGAATCTACCCTCGCTGCTGACCCAGACCCACAATATCTGTGCCCTGCTCAAGCAGTTGCCGGCGATGGACCCGGAAGCCGGACAGCGTTTCCCGCTCCCCTACCTGGTGGTGATCGACTGGGGCCATGACGAGCGTGACTACGCTGCCGGCCATTCCGATCGCGCGCCCCGCTTGGAAGATGCAGCCTGGAACACCATGATGGATCACATTATTGCCATCGCGACCTTGGCCTGGCAGGAGTACGGCGTGCGTGCGGTGATCCATCCCCATGCCGGTGGCTATATCGAATTCGCCGATGAATTGGCGCGGTTGGTGGACGACATCCCGCACGAGATCGCCGGCCTCTGCCTGGATACCGGGCATCTCTACTACGCCGGCATGGACCCCGCCACCACCTTGCGACAGTACGAGGCGCGCCTGGATTACCTGCACTTCAAGGACATCGATCAAGCGGTGTTCGATCGGGTGCTGAACGAACGTATCCGCTTCTTCGAGGCCTGTGCCCAGGGTGTGATGTGTCCGCTCGGCAGGGGTGTCATCGACTATCCCGCGCTGCGGACCCTGATCCAGGAACTGGGGTATCAGGGCTATATCACCGTGGAACAGGAGCGCGACCCGCGCAACGCCAACGGCAGCCTGGACGATGTGGCCGAGAGTCGCGCCTATCTCACCCGTGCCGGTTTCCAATAAGGAACAATAAGATGATCAACGGCAGCAAACGTATCGCCCGTCCCCTGCGTTGGGCCATGGTCGGTGGCGGCAGCAACAGCCAGATCGGCTACATCCATCGCTCCGCCGCCCTGCGTGACCAGAACTTCACCCTGGTTGCGGGCGCCTTCGATATAGATCCGGCTCGCGGCCAGGCCTTCGGCGAAACCCTGGGCGTGGCGCCGGAGCGCTGTTATGCGGACTACGGGAGTCTCATCGCCGGGGAAGCCGGGCGCGAGGATGGCGTCCAGGCGATCTCCGTGGCGACTCCCAACGGCACCCATTTCGCGATCACCAAGGCCGCCCTGGAGGCCGGCTTGCACGTGGTCTGCGAGAAGCCGCTGTGCTTCACCCTGGCGGAAGCCGAAACCCTGCGCGAGATCGCCCAGGCACATAACCGTATCGTCGGCGTGACCTATGGCTATGCCGGCCATCAGCTCATCGAGCAGGCGCGGGAGATGATCGCCGCGGGTCAGCTCGGTGAGATCCGCATGGTGCACCTGCAATTCGCCCATGGCTTCCACAGTGCGCCGGTGGAGGCGCAGAGCGAGGCCACCAAGTGGCGGGTGGATCCGCGGCTGGCCGGCCCGAGCTATGTGTTGGGCGACGTCGGCACCCATCCGCTGTACATCGCCGAGACCCTGCTACCGGAGCTCAAGATCAAGCGGCTGCAGTGCAACCGGCAGAGCTTCGTCAAGAGCCGCGCGCCCTTGGAGGACAACGCCTACACCCTGATGGAGTACGAGGGTGGCGCCATGGGCTGGGTCTGGTCCAGTGCGGTCAATGCCGGCTCCATGCACGGCCAGAAGGTGCGGGTGATCGGCTCCCTGGCCAGTCTCGAGTGGTGGGACGAACGGCCCAACCAGCTCAGCTTCGAGGTCCAGGGGCAGCCGGCGCAGGTGCTCGAGCGCGGCATGGGCTATCTGCACGCCAACGCGCTGCTGGACGACCGCATCGGCGCCGGTCATCCCGAGGGGCTGTTCGAGGCCTGGTCCAATCTCTACTACCGCTTTGCGCTCGCGATGGATGCCGCGGACCGCGGCGATACGGCGGCGCTGGCTGGGCTGCGCTATCCGGACATCCATGCCGGGGTCGAGGGCGTGCGCTGGGTGGAGCGCTGCGTGGAGTCCGCCGATCGCGGTGGGGTCTGGATCGATTATTGATGCCCAGGACCGGCTCCACGCGGGAGCCGGTCCGGCGAATGGAACCTCAGGGGAAAGCACCATGAAAATAGCCATAGATCCCTACATGTACCGCAACCTGAGCCTGGCGGAGACCTGCCGGCACGTGGCGGAGTCGGGCTTCGAGTACCTCGAACTGTCGCCACGGGAAGACTTCCTGCCCTGGTGGAAGCGTCCGCGCGCGCACCGGGAGCGCATCGCCGAGTTCAAGCAGGCGCTCAAGGACCATGGCCTGCAACTGGCCTCGCTACTACCCATGTACCGCTGGGCGAGTCCTCATGAAGACGAGCGGCAGGCCGCCGTGGGTTACTGGAAGGAAGCCATCCAGGTGGCCGTGGAGATGGGCTGCGACACCATGAACTCCGAATTCGGCCGCGGTCCTTCGCCCGAGCGGGGCCATCGGATCAGTTGCTGCGGTGGCAGCCACAGCCACGAATCCAGCGAGGCGGCCTGGTGGCGCTCCATGGAGGAACTGGTGCCGATCTTCGAGCGCGAGGGCATCACCCTGAACATGGAGCCGCATCCCGAGGACTGGTGCGAGACGCTGCACCCGGCCATCGACATGCTCAAGAGCCTCGGCTCGAATAACGTCAGGTTCCTCTACTGTGCGCCCCATACCTTCTATTTCGGCGACGACATGGCGCAGATGATCCAGGACGCCGGCTCGCTGATCGGCCACGTCCATATCGCCGACACCTGGAACCACAAGGCCTCTTCCGGGCTGCGCTATATCGTCAATCCGCCCGGTGCCCAGGTCACCGTGCACCAGCACATGAACCTGTATCAGGGCGAGATCGATTGGGACCTGTTCTTCGCCTCCCTGGCGAAGGTGGGATTCGACGGCATCGTCACCTCCTGCGTGTTCGGCTGGGAAGAGAAGGCCGACGAGTCCGGTCGCTTCATGCGTCAGGAGATCCAGAAGTACGTGGACCGCCACTGGCCGCGCTGACGTCTTGCGCTGCCACTTAAAAGCCCGGCCTGCAGGTAGCAGGCCGGGCTTTTTGCGTGCCGGGGTGTCAGCCTTGCTGCTGGAAATGGCGCTCCAACGATTCCAGCGAATGCCCGCGGGTTTCCGGCAGGTAACGATGGACGAACAGCAGGGCTACGACGCCCAGGACGAAGAAGATGAAGAAGGTGGTGGCGATGCTGAACCAGGCCACCAGCTGTAGGAAAAAGAAGCCGACCAGGAAATTCACCAGCCAGAGCATGCAGCCGGACATGCCCAGGGCGAAGCCGCGGATGCGCATGGGGAAGATCTCCGAGAGCATCAGCCAGGTCACCGGCGAAATGGCCGCTTGCTGGAACGCCAGGAAGGCCACGGTCAGCGACAGGATGGTGAAGCCGCGGGTCAGCCCGGGCGGCAGCAGCAGGGACAGCACGCCGATGAGCAGCAGCGAGGCGGTGGTGCCGAGCAGGCCGATCAGCAGCATGGGGCGGCGGTTAACGCGGCCGAGCAGCCAGATGCCGAACAGGGCGGCGACCACCGAGATGGCGCCGTTGGCGATGTTGGCGATCAAGGCGCCCTGGGTGTCGAAGCCCGATTCGGTGAGGATCTGGGTACCGTAGTACATGATGGAGTTGACGCCGGTGATCTGCTGGACTGCCGCCAGGCCCAAGCCGAGCAGGAACACGCGGCGGATCCAGGGCGTCTTCAGATCTTGCCAGCCACCGGCTTGCTGCTTGGCGTCCGCCTCGGCCTGCTGACGGACTTCCGCGGCCTCGGCTTCCACCTGATGTTCTTCGCGGACCTGGCGGAGGATGCGCAACATCTCGCCGAAGCGGCCCTTGGCGGCCAGCCAGCGCGGCGATTCGGGCATCACTAGCATGCCGATCCAGAGCACCACCGCCGGCAGGGTGGCGACCACCAGCATCCAGCGCCAGGTGTGGTCGCCCTGGTAGAAATGCGCGATCGCCGCGTTGCTGGTAAAGGCCAGCAACTGGCCGGTGACCACCATGAAGTCCTGCCGGGTGACCAACTGGCCGCGGAGCTGCTTGGGTGACATCTCCGCCAGGTAGACGGGCACGGTGATCGAGGCGCCGCCGACCGCCAGGCCGAGTACCAGGCGGGCCGCGATCATGACCTCGGTCGATTGCGCGAAGGTGCAGCCCAGGGTGCCGAGGATGAAGATCACCGAGAGCAGCAGGATGACGCGTCTCCGGCCGTGTCGGTCGGCGATCTTGCCGCACACCAGCGACCCTATGGCCGCGCCGAAGACCAGCGCGGAGACCACCAGGCTCTCGGTGAGCGGCGTGAGCTGGAAATCCCGGTTGAGATAGGGCAGCGCGCCGTTGATGACCCCAGTGTCATAGCCGAATAGCAGGCCACCAAAGGTGGCGAGGGTGGTGATGATCTGCAGCTTGCGCCGGCTCTCGCCGCGGCTGGCGGCAGTGGGCGCCGCGTAGAGGGCGGATGCTTTGCTGGTATCCATGGCCAACCCCTTGTTTTGTCATTGTCGTGATAAGGCGGATGGCATGACTGTACCTTTTGTGAAATTTATTTGGAATTAAATTTCCATTTTAATATTTTTGGACTTCAGTATTCGTTCAGCCTGGGCCCTGGCCGGTCCAGACGTTCATTCCTCGTCGTCCTGGGCGAGCTGGATATCGTCCATCTTCAGTTCCAGACGATAGGCCAGCGCCAGGAACAACGCCTGGCACAGGCACAGGGTCGCGGTCAGCGAGCGGAAGGCGAAGGCACTGCCTTCGCTGACCAGCAGCAGGCCGTCGGCGCGCTTGGCCAGGGGCGACAGGGTGCTGTCGGTGATGATCAGCGTCTTCGCCTTGTGGTGCTGGGCGATGCGCGCGCATTGCTGGCTTTCCTTGCCGTAGGGACTAAAGCTGATGGCGATCAGCAGGTCGCCCTGGGCGATGCTGCGCATCTGCTCGCGATAGCCGCCACCCAGGCCGGTGATGAGGTGGATGCGCTTCTTGGTGTGCTGCAGGTTGTAGACAAGGTAGTCGGCCACCGCGAAAGAGCGGCGCACCCCCACCACATAGATGTTCTCGGCATTCACCAGCAGCTCGATGGCCTGGTCGAAGGCCGCGTCGTCGAATTCCTCGCCCAGCCGGTCTATGCCGGAGCGCGTGGCGTTGATGCATTCCCGCGCCAGATCGCTGCCGCTTTCGTTCTTGCTCTTGTTGGCGATCAGGGTGCGGATGCGCTGTTGGTAGTTCTGTACCGGCGTGGTCTTGTGGGTATAGGCCTCGCGAAACAGCGCCTGCATCTCGCTGAAGCCCTTGAAGCCGAATCGCTGGCAGAAGCGCACGATGGCCGAGGGATGCACCTCGCACTGGCTGGCGATATCGCTGATGCGGTCGACCATCACCCGGTCGCTCTGCTGGCTGACATAGACCGCCACGCGTTTGAGCTGGCGCGGCAGGCTCTCGTAGTCGTTGGCGATGGCGGCCAGCAGGGCTTCGACGCTGGTGGGTGGTTCGGCGTGGGGGCCGCCAATAGGCAGGTCGTCAGGCAATGTCTCGGCGGACATGGGGGAGCTCTCTTATCGGTACTGTCGGCACGGTAACCCATTCGCCGGATGGAGTCGAAGCGCCGAACACCCGAGCACGGGGCGATTGATTGGAAAATTAATTCTATAAAATTGCATTTGAAAAAAATATTGATTTTTGCAGGTGCGCGTTCTAGCCTGGGTCCATTCCGAACATGCGCGATCCTGCTACGGCGATCGTGGCAATAACAATAAGCAGGAGCCACCCATGGGTGATCATTTCTTCGCCAGCGGGCGCCAGTTGGACGTCATCTGTCTGGGACGACTGGGCGTCGACCTCTATGCGCAGCAGATCGGCGCGCCGCTGGAAGACGTCAGCAGCTTCGCCAAGTACCTGGGGGGATCCTCCGCCAACATCGCCTTCGGCACCGCGCGCCTGGGGCTGAAGTCGGCGATGCTGACCCGGGTCGGCGACGACCACATGGGCCGCTTCCTGAGCCGGACGCTGGCGCAGGAAGGCTGCGACACCCGCGGCATCCAGGTGGATCGCGAGCGCCTCACCGCCCTGGTGCTGCTGGGCATCAAGGACCGCGAGACCTTTCCCCTGGTGTTCTATCGCGAGAATTGCGCCGACATGGCGCTGGGCGCCGACGACCTCGACGAGGCCTTCATCGCCAGCGCCAAGGCGCTGTTGATCACCGGTACCCACTTCTCCACCGAGGGGGTGTTCCAGGCCAGCAGCCGGGCGCTGGACTACGCCGAGCGCAACGGTGTGAAGCGGGTGCTGGACATCGATTACCGCCCGGTGCTCTGGGGGCTGACCGGCAAGGCCGATGGCGAGACCCGTTTCATCGCCAGTGCCGAGGTCAGCGCCCATGTGCAGCGCATCCTGCCGCGCTTCGACCTGGTGGTGGGCACCGAAGAGGAATTCCAGATCGCCGGGGGCAGCGAAGACCTGCTCACCGCCCTGCGCCGGGTCCGCGAGGTGACCGCGGCGACCCTGGTGGTCAAGCTCGGTGCCCAAGGCTGCACGGTGATCCAGGGCGCCATTCCGGCGCGTCTCGAGGACGGCGAGATCCATCGCGGCATCCGCGTCGAGGTGCTCAATGTGCTGGGTGCGGGCGATGCCTTCATGTCCGGCTTCCTGCGCGGCTGGCTGACCGGCGGCGACGATGCCGAATGCTGCCGGCTGGCCAATGCCTGCGGCGGGCTGGTGGTGTCGCGCCATGGCTGCGCCCCGGCCATGCCGACCCTGGCCGAGCTCGATTACCTCAAGCACAGTCCGGTGCCCATCACCCGGCCCGACCTGGATCCGGTGCTGACCCGGCTGCACCGGGTCGGCACGCGGCGCCGCCAGTGGCGCCAGCTGTTCATCTTCGCCTTCGATCACCGCTACCAGTTGGTGGAAAGCGCCCAGCAGGTGGGGGCCGACCCGGCGCGGATTCCGGCGCTCAAGCAGCTGTTCGTCCAGGCCATCGCCGAGGTCGAACAGGACCTGCAGCGTCAGGGTGTGGCCGCCGACGTCGGGCTGCTGGCCGACGAGCGCTTCGGCCAGGACGCCCTGAATGCCGCCAGCGGCCGTGGCTGGTGGATCGCCCGGCCGGTGGAGTTGCAGAACTCACGGCCGCTGGCCTTCGAGCTTGGCCGTTCGGTGGGCAGCACCCTGCTGAGCTGGCCAAGCGAGCAGATCATCAAGTGCCTGGTGCAATTCCACCCCGATGACGAGCCGCTGCTGCGGCTGGAGCAAGAGGCTCAGCTCAAGGGGCTGTATGAAGCGGCCCAGGCCAGCGGTCATGAACTCCTGCTGGAGGTCATCCCACCGAAGAACCATGCCTCCAGCCGGCCGGACGTGCTCTATCGCGCCATCAAGCGGCTGTACAACCTGGGCATCTATCCCGAGTGGTGGAAGATCGAGGCGCAGCCGGCCGCCGTCTGGAGGCAACTCGACCAGTTGATCGCCGAGCGCGATCCCCATTGCCAGGGCGTGGTGGTGCTGGGTCTCAACGCCCCGGCCGAGGAGTTGGCCGAAGGCTTTCGTCAGGCCAGCGCCAGCCAGCGCTGCCAGGGCTTCGCCGTGGGCCGGACCATCTTCGCCCAGCCGAGTCGGGCCTGGCTGGCCGGCGAGATCGACGACCGTGCGCTGGTCGCGCAGATCCGCAGCAACTTCGAATTCCTGATCCAGGCCTGGCGCGACGCCCGCGCCTGATCGCCTCCTGACGAGCAGCTCCGACATGACCGCACAACAACAACTCAAGATCGGCATCAACCCCATCTCCTGGGCCAACGACGACCTGCCGGCCCTGGGCGGCGACACCCCGCTTGCGACCATCCTGCGCGAGGGCAAGGAAATCGGCTTCCAGGGCTTCGAGCTGGGTGGCAAGTTTCCCAGCGAGCCCAAGGCGCTGGGCGAGGTGCTCGGCCAGCATGACCTGGAGCTGGTGTCCGGCTGGTATTCCAGTGGCCTGGCGCACCGGGATGTCGAGGCCGAGATCGAGGCGATCCGTCCGCATTGCCGGCTGCTGGCCGAGAACGGCGCCAAGGTGCTGGTCTACGGCGAGGTGGCCGGCTCCATCCAGGGGCAGCGCCGGCCGCTGATCGAGCGACCGCGCTTCCACAGCGACGCCGCCTGGCAGGCCTATGCCGAGAAGCTCGATCGCCTGGCCGCCTTCACCCTGAGCCAGGGCCTGCGCCTGGCCTATCACCACCACATGGGCGCCTATGTGGAGGCGCCCGAGGACATCGCCCGGCTGCTGGCGCTGACCTCTCCGGACGTCGGTCTGCTGTTTGATGCCGGCCATTGCTACATGGGCGGTGGCGATCCCCTGAGCGTGCTGCAGCAACATATCGACCGGGTCTGCCACGTGCACTTCAAGGACGTGCGCAAGGCCGTGGTGCAGCTGGCGCGCAACCACCAGTGGAGCTTTCCGGACTGCATCCTCAACGGCACCTTCACCGTGCCGGGTGACGGCGACATCGATTTCTCGGCGTTGCTCAAGGTGCTGGTGGCCGCCGGCTATGAAGGCTGGCTGGTGGTGGAGGCCGAGCAGGACCCGGCCGTGGCGCCGGCCTACGAATACGCCAAGAAGGGCTACGACCATCTGCGCCAGCTGGTGGCGCAGGCCACTGCCTGAGGAGGAATCCGATGAATCTGCTCGTCAAAGCCGACCGTAGCGCCCGCGACATCGTCAGCGTCCCGGCCGGTGCCCTGGACTACGTCGGCTTCGCCGCCCATCGCCTGCAACCGGGGGAGTCCCTGCCGGTGCTGGCGGGCGATCTGGAGGTCTGCATCGTGCTGCTCAGCGGCGGCGCCAGTATCGAGGGCGGGCATCCGCAGCTGGGCGACTTCGCCTGGCGCGGGCTGGCCGGTCGCCAGAGCGTCTTCGAAGACGTCTCGCCCTATGCCGCCTACCTGCCGCCCGGCAGCGAGGCGCGGGTGACCGCCGACAGCACCGCCGAAATCGCCGTCTGCACCTCGCCCGGCAATCCGCTGGTGGCGGACCGGCTGCCACCGCGGCTGATCGAGCCGGCGAGCATGCGGCGATCCACCCGCGGCAAGGGCGCCAACACCCGCTATGTCTGCGACATCCTGCCGGACACGGCGGCGGCCCATTCGCTGCTGGTGGTGGAGGTGCGCACCCCGTCCGGGCATTCCTCCAGCTATCCACCCCATCGCCATGACCGCGACAACCTGCCGGCGGAGAGTCTGCTGGAGGAGTCCTACTACCACCGCATCGATCCGGGGCAGGGCTTCGTCTTCCAGCGCGTCTACACCGACGAGCGCGACCTGGACCAGGCCATGGCGGTGGAAGACCACGACGTGGTGCTGGTGCCGCGCGGCTATCACCCGGTCAGCGTGCCCTATGGCTACGAGTCCTATTACCTCAACGTGATGGCCGGCCCCCGGCGCGTCTGGAAATTCCACAACGATCCGCAGCACGAGTGGCTGCTGACTCGCTAACCCTTTTTCGCTTGCCGTGGGCGGCGACCCCAGGACACGAGGATTCAGGACATGAGCGACACCCCCGTCATCGGGCACTACATCAACGGCGCGGTCTCGACCCAGGCCGAGCGCTTCAGCGACGTCTTCAACCCGGCCGAGGGCGTGGTCCAGGGGCGGGTCGCCCAGGCCACGGCGCAGACCGTGGAGCAGGCGGTGGCGGCGGCCAAGGCGGCCTTTCCCGAGTGGTCCGAGCAATCGGCGCTGCGCCGGGCGCGCATCCTGTTCCGCTTCAAGGAGCTGCTCGACCAGCATCACCGCGAACTGGCGGCGCTGATCACCCGCGAGCACGGCAAGGTCTTGTCCGACGCCATGGGCGAGGTGACGCGCGGCATCGAGGTGGTGGAGTTCGCCTGCGGCGCGCCGCATCTGGCCAAGACCAGCTACAGCGACAACATCGGCGGCGGCATCGACAACTGGAACCTGCGCCAGCCGCTGGGCGTATGCGCCGGTATCACCCCCTTCAACTTCCCGGTGATGGTGCCGCTGTGGATGATTCCCATGGCGCTGGCCACCGGCAACACCTTCATCCTCAAACCCTCCGAGCGCGATCCCTCCGCCAGCCTGCTGCTGGCCGAGCTGCTCAAGCAGGCCGGCTTGCCCGATGGCGTGTTCAACGTGGTCCAGGGTGACAAGGTGGCGGTGGATGCGCTGTTGCAGCACCCGGACGTGGAGGCCATCTCCTTTGTCGGCTCCACCCCCATCGCCGAATACATCCACCAGGAAGGTACCCGCCGCGGCAAGCGCGTCCAGGCTCTGGGCGGTGCCAAGAACCATATGATCGTGATGCCCGACGCCGACCTGGACCAGGCCGCCGACGCCCTGATCGGTGCCGGTTTCGGCTCGGCCGGCGAGCGCTGCATGGCCATCTCCATCGCCGTGGCGGTGGGCGAGGTGGGCGATGCCCTGATCGAAAAACTGCTGCCGCGCATTGATGCCCTGCGAGTACGCAACGGCGTGGAAGCCGATGCCGACATGGGCCCACTGGTGACCGGTCAGCACAAGGCCAAGGTCGAGGGCTATATCACCAAGGGGGTGGAAGAGGGCGCCAGGCTGCTGGTCGATGGCCGCAACTTCAAGGTGCCCGGCGCCGAGCACGGCTTCTTCGTCGGCGCCACCCTGTTCGATGGCGTGACCCCGGACATGACCATCTACAAAGAGGAAATCTTCGGCCCGGTGCTGGGCATCGTGCGGGTGCCGGACTTCGCCAGTGCGGTAGCGCTGATCAACGCCCACGAATTCGGCAACGGCGTCTCCTGCTTCACCCGCGATGGCGGCATCGCCCGCGCCTTCGCCCGCACCATCAAGGTGGGCATGGTCGGCATCAACGTGCCCATCCCGGTGCCCATGGCCTGGCACTCCTTCGGTGGCTGGAAGAGATCCCTGTTCGGCGACCACCACGCCTATGGCGAGGAAGGCCTGCGCTTCTACACCCGCTACAAGAGCGTGATGCAGCGCTGGCCCGACAGCATCGCCAAGGGCGCCGAATTCAGCATGCCCACCGCCAAGTGACCGGGGAGAAGCTATGAGCACCCAACGTCTGACCATGGCCCAGGCCCTGGTGAAATTTCTCGACAACCAGTACCTCAGCGTCGATGGCGTCGAGACCAGATTCGTCGCCGGCGTCTTTACCATCTTCGGCCACGGCAACGTGCTCGGCCTGGGCCAGGCGCTGGAGCAGGAGGCCGGTGAACTGGTGGTGCACCAGGGCCGCAACGAGCAGGGCATGGCCCATGCCGCCACCGGTTTCGCCAAGCAGAAGCTGCGTCGGCAGATCTATGCCTGCAGCTCCTCGGTGGGTCCGGGCGCGGCCAACATGCTGACCGCCGCGGCCACCGCCACCGCCAATCGCATCCCGCTGCTGCTGTTGCCCGGCGACGTCTATGCCAGTCGCCAGCCCGATCCGGTGCTGCAGCAGATCGAGCAATTCCACGACCTGTCGATCAGCACCAACGATGCCTTCCGCGCGGTGAGCAAGTACTGGGATCGCATCAACCGCCCCGAGCAGCTGATGAGCGCGGCGATCAACGCCATGCGCGTGCTGACCGATCCGGCCGAGACCGGCGCCGTGACCCTGGCGCTGCCTCAGGATGTCCAGGGCGAGGCCTACGACTATCCCGACTACTTCTTCGCCAAGCGGGTGCACCGCCTGGATCGCCGGCCGCCGGTGGCTGCCGCCATCGAAGACGCGGTGCAACTGCTCAGGCGCAAGCGCAAGCCGCTGCTGATCTGTGGCGGCGGGGTGAAGTATTCCGGCGCCGCCGCGGCCCTGCAGCGCTTCGCCGAGCGCTTCGAGATTCCCTTCGCCGAGACCCAGGCCGGCAAGAGCGCCATCGTCTCCAGCCACGAACTCAATGTCGGCGGCCTCGGCGAGACCGGCTGCCTGGCCGCCAACCTGCTGGCCAGGGAAGCGGATCTGATCATCGGCGTCGGCACCCGCTACACCGATTTCACCACCTCCTCGAAGTGGCTCTACCAGCATCCCGAGGTGGAATTCCTCAATCTCAACGTGGCTGCCTTCGACGCCGGCAAGCTCGATGGCCTGGCCGTGGTGGCCGATGCCCGCGAAGCCCTCGATGCCCTGACCGAGGCGCTAGGGGCTACCGACTACCGCGCCGGCTGGGGCGGCCAGGTGGGGGAGGCGCGCGAGCGCTATCGCCAGGAGGTGGAGCGGGTCTACGCGGTCGGCTATACCGGCGCCGACTTCGTCCCGGAGATCGACGACGACCTGCCGCGCGCGGTGCTGGAGGAATTCGTCCGCCTGACCGGTTCGTCCCTGACCCAGAGCCAGGTACTCGGCCGCCTCAACGAACGACTGGACGACGACGCCATCATCGTCGCCGCCGCCGGCAGCCTGCCCGGCGACCTGCAGCGCGCCTGGCAGAGCAAGGGCGTCAACACCTACCACCTGGAATACGGCTATTCCTGCATGGGCTACGAGATCAACGCCGCCCTCGGCGTGAAGCTGGCCGAGCCTGCGCGCGAGGTCTATGCCCTGGTCGGCGACGGCTCCTACCAGATGCTGCACTCGGAGCTGGCCACCTCCATCCAGGAGCGGCGCAAGATCAACGTGGTGCTGCTCGACAACATGACCTTCGGCTGCATCAACAACCTGCAGATGGAACACGGCATGGGCAGCTTCGGTACCGAATTCCGCTATCGCAATCCGGAGACCGGCCAGCTCGACGGCGACTTCGTGCCGGTGGATTTCGCCATGAGCGCCGCCGCCTACGGCTGCAAGACCTATAGCGTGCGCACCCTGGAGGAGCTGGAAGCGGCCCTGGCCGATGCCCGTCGGCAGACGGTCTCCACCCTGATCGACATCAAGGTGCTGCCCAAGACCATGCTGCACGGCTACCTGTCCTGGTGGCGGGTCGGCGGCGCCGAGGTCTCCACCAGCGAAAAGATCGCCGCCGTCGCCCGGGTGCTCAGGGAAAATGCCGCCCAGGCCCGCCAATACTGAGCGCCACTCATTCCATAACAAGTCCAAATCGGAGAATGAAGTCATGACCTTGAACATCGGTGTCATCGGGACCGGCGCCATCGGCCGCGAACACATCCGCCGCCTGAGCCACACCCTGCTGGGCAGTCGCGTGGTGGCGGTGACCGACATCAACGCCGACCAGGCCGCCCGGGTGGTCCAGGAGTTGGGCATCACCGCGGAGGTCTATGCCGACGGCCATGCGCTGATCGCCGCGGCGGACGTCCAGGCGGTGCTGGTCGCCTCCTGGGGGCCGACCCACGAGGAGTACGTGCTGGCCGCCATCGCCGCCGGCAAGCCGGTGTTCTGCGAAAAGCCCCTGGCGACCACCGCCGAGGGCTGCCGGCGCATCGTCGAAGCCGAGCAGGCCCACGGCAAGCGCCTGGTGCAGGTGGGCTTCATGCGGCCCTACGATGCCGGCTATCGCCAGCTCAAGGCGGTGCTCGACGCCGATCGCATCGGCGCGCCGCTGATGATCCATGCGGCCCACCGCAATCCCACGGTGAGCGAGCACTACAGCACCGACATGGCCATCACCGACACCCTGATCCACGAGATCAACGTGCTGGCCTGGCTGCTGGACGATCATTACGTGTCCGCCCAGGTGGTCTTTCCGCGCAAGGCGCCAGCGGCGCGCGAGCACCTGCGCGATCCCCAGGTGGTGCTGCTGGAAACGGCCAAGGGCGTGCGCATCGATGTCGAGGTCTTCGTCAATTGCCAGTACGGTTACGACATCCAGTGCGAGATCGTCGGCGAGCGCGGCATTGCCCGCCTGCCGGAGCCGACCTCGGTGCAGTTGCGCAGCGAGGCGCGGCTGTCCAACGAGATCCTCATGGACTGGAAGGACAGATTCATCGCCGCCTATGACGTGGAGCTGCAGGCCTTCATCGACGACCTCGCCGCCGGCCAGCTGACCGGGCCGTCGTCCTGGGACGGCTACATCGCCGCGGTCACCGCCGACGCCTGCATCAAGGCCCAGGACAGCGGCGCCATCGAGCCGGTGACCCTGCCCAGCCGACCGGCGTTCTACGGCTGACCGTCGTCCGCTGGCGTCAGGTGCCGCGGCGAGACGCGCGCGACACCTTGCCGGAGCGCTTTCGTGACCGGGCCGCGGTATCCAGCACGTCTGGCGGTAGCCCGCTGGACGCCAGGAACAAAGCCTGCGCCTATGACGGGCGGCAGCCTGCAACACGGATTTACGCCGGCTCCAAAAGCAGCCTGTATATTTTTTCCAGAACATTTGTATTGGAAATAAAATTCCAATACAGTGGTTTCAGGTAGCTGCACGAACACGACCTTGCGCCGCCTGGCCAATGCGTAACCAACAAGAACAAGATCAGGTGCCCTTCCCATGAAAACTTCCGTATCCCCTGCGGTCAGCGCGACTCCTGCGTCCGAACTCTCCCCGCCACTGCCGGCCATCCTGGGTTGGCTACTCCGGCTGTGCAGTCACGAGCGCGCAGATGCCGTGATCGGCGCCATGCCTGGCGCGCCTGTCCTCTATCGACTCAAGTGACGCGCGGCTGACCCGCGCGCACCCAGTTACCGCGGCGCCACCGCTCCCGGTCGGCGATCCCGCGGGGGTGTCTCGCGTCGGCGCCGCGCTGTGCCTTTGCCATCCCGCCCAGAACGGAGTGTTTCCATGCCTTGCAAACCTCACCTCACCGCCCTCGCCGTGTCTCTGCTCCTGGCCAGCACCTCCGTGCTGGCCGATCTGAAGATCGGCGTGAGCATGCCCACCTTCGATGACAACTACCTGACCTACTTGCGCGAAAACATGAGCAAGAAGGCCAAGCAGGGTGGCATTTCGCTGCAGTTCGAAGACGCCCGCAACGACGTGGTCAAGCAGCTCAACCAGGTGCAGAGCTTCATCAGCCAGAAGGTCGATGCGGTGATCGTCAACCCGGTGGATACCGCAGCCACGCGCAACCTGATCGAGTCGGCGAGCAAGGCGGGCATTCCGCTGGTGTTCGTCAACCGCAAGCCGGATGACGCCAAGCTGCCGGCCGGGGTGGTGACCGTGACCTCCAACGACCGCGAGGCCGGGCATCTGCAGGCGCAGTACATCGCCGACAAGCTGGGCGGCAAGGGGCAGGTGGCGATCCTGCTGGGTGAGCTGTCGAACAACTCGACCCAGGTGCGGACGGCCGGCTTCAAGGAGATCCTCGGCAAGTATCCCGGCATCAAGATCGTCGAGGAACAGACCGGCATGTGGTTGCGCGACAAGGGCATGGACCTAACCAGCAACTGGTTGCTGGCCGGCAAGGAGATCGACGGCATCCTGTCGAACAACGATGAAATGGCCATCGGCGCGGCCATGGCGCTCAAGCAGGCCGGCAAGCAGGGCGTGCTGGTCGGCGGCGTGGACGGCACCCCCGATGCCCTGGCGGCCATCAAGCGCGGCCTGATGAGTGTGTCGGTGTACCAGGATGCACGTGGCCAGGCCGAAGGCGCCCTCAACGCCGCCGAGAAGCTGGCCAAGAAGGAAAACGTGGAACAGAACGTGACCATTCCCTATCGCCTCATCACTCCAGAGAATGTCGCCGAGTTCCAGGCCATGCTCAAGCAATAGGGAATGGCGCTGCCCGTCATGTCCGCAAAGCTGCGGGCGTGACGCTCAGGGGCATCCTGGAGAGGGTGGCTCCCTGCCGAAAAAGGCTCCCGCGAGGGGCCTTTTTTATTGGCTCACCGCTAGTAAAATAATTTCCAAAAATATGTTGACTGGAAAATAAATTCCAATCAAAGTCGGGGCATTGGCTAGATCCGATGAGGTCTTCGCTCGCGAAGGCCGCTACAACAATAAGAAGGTGTGATCATGTCGTCCGCTCCCTTGGCGCTCGCGCTTGTCCGCATTCCGCTCACCCGTTGCCTCGGCCTGCTGCTGACCTGCAGTGGGGCCGCCGCGGCCGCGCTGCGCCTGGGCGTCGCCGTCACCCATTCCCTCGCCGACCTGATCCGCGCCCAGCAGCTCCAGGACCGTAGCGTCGATCCAGCCGCTACCGCCGCCGCCCCCGACGCCTATCCGCAGTTCCAGCGTCTATGACCTAAGCCGCGGGCCGCCCGGTGGCGGGCCGCGAGGAGAGCGTGACCATGCTAAGTTCCGCCACCGCCGCCGCGCCGGGCGCCCTGCCAGCCACCGCGGCGTCCAGCGAATACCTGCTGGAAATCGTCGACGTCACCAAGGAGTTTCCCGGCGTCAAGGCGTTGTCCCACGTGCAACTGCGGGTGCGTCCCGGCACCGTGCTGGCGCTGATGGGCGAGAACGGCGCGGGCAAGTCGACGCTGATGAAGATCATCGCCGGCATCTACCAGCCCGATGCCGGCGAGGTGCGGCTGCGCGGGGTGCCGGTGCGCTTCGAGACACCGCTGCAGGCGCTGCAGTCGGGGATCGCCATGATCCACCAGGAACTCAACCTGATGCCCTTCATGACCATCGCCGAGAACATCTGGCTGGGTCGCGAACCGCTCAATGCCCTGCATCTGGTGGACCACGGCAAGATGCGGCGCCAGACCCAGGCGCTGCTGGACCGGCTGCGCATCGCCCTGGACCCGGAAGACAGCGTGGGCAGCCTGTCCATCGCCGGGCGGCAGATGGTGGAGATCGCCAAGGCGGTGTCCTACGACAGCGATGTGCTGATCATGGACGAACCCACCTCGGCCATCACCGAGACCGAGGTGGCGCATCTGTTTTCCATCATCGCCGACCTCAAGGCCCAGGGTAAGGGCATCGTCTACATCACCCACAAGATGGACGAGGTGTTCCAGATCGCCGACGAGGTCGCGGTGTTCCGCGACGGCCAGTACATCGGCCTGCAGCGCGCCGACAGTATGAACGGTGACGGCCTGATCGCCATGATGGTGGGGCGCGAACTGACCCAGCTGTTCCCGGAGCGCACCGCGCCGCGCGACGAGGTACTGCTGTCGGTGCGCGACCTGGGCCTGGACGGAGTGTTCTCCGGCGTCTCCTTCGACCTGCGCGCCGGCGAGGTGCTGGGCATCGCCGGACTGATGGGCTCGGGGCGCACCAACGTCGCCGAGACGCTGTTCGGGGTAACCCCGGCCACGGCGGGCGAGATCCGCATCGACGGCCGGCCGGTACGGATGAGCGATCCTCATCTGGCGATCCAGAAAGGCCTGGCGCTGCTCACCGAAGACCGCAAGGACACCGGCATCTTTTCCTGCCTGTCGGTGGGGGAAAACATGGAGGTGGCGGTGCTGGGCGGCTTCGCCAGCGGCGGCTTCGTGCAGCAGCAGCGCCTCGACCGGCTCTGCGAGGAGATGCGCCAGCAACTGCGGGTGAAGACCCCCTCGCTGGACCAGTGCATCGCCAATCTCTCCGGCGGCAACCAGCAGAAGGCGCTGATCGCCCGCTGGCTGATGACCCGGCCGCGCATCCTCATCCTCGACGAACCCACCCGCGGCATCGACGTCGGCGCCAAGGCCGAGATCTACCGGCTGATCGCCAAGCTGGCCGCCGAGGGCCTGGCGGTGATCATGATTTCGTCCGAACTGCCCGAGGTCCTGGGCATGAGCGACCGGGTGATGGTGATGCACGAAGGCACCGTCACCGGCTTTCTCGATCGCGGCGAAGCCACCCAGGAGCGGGTCATGCACCTGGCCTCGGGCAATCCCGTACTGCACTAGCGCAGCTTTCGCGCGGTGGGCCCGTCCCCATCGCTCCCGGCATACAAGAGGTAGAACAAGATGAGTGCCCTCCTGGACAAGAAAACCGCCGAGCTACCCAGCGCGCGCCCGCGGCGCCGCATTCCCACCGAGCTGGGCATCCTGCTGGTGCTGCTGGGCATCGGCCTGGCCTTCGAGGCCTTCGGCTGGGTCCTGCGTGACCAGAGCTTCCTGATGAATTCCCAGCGCCTGGTGCTGATGATCCTGCAGGTCTCGATCATCGGCCTGCTGGCCATCGCCGTGACCCAGGTGATCATCACCACCGGCATCGACCTTTCCTCCGGTTCGGTGCTGGCGCTGTCGGCCATGGTGGCGGCGAGTCTGGCCCAGGGCTCGGACTTCGGCCGCGCGGTGTTTCCCTCGCTGACCGACCTGCCGGTCTGGGTGCCGGTCATGGCCGGCCTCGGGGTGGGGCTGCTGGCCGGCGCCATCAACGGCAGCATCATCGCCGTCACCGGCATCCCGCCCTTCATCGCCACCCTCGGCATGATGGTCTCGGCCCGCGGCCTGGCGCGCTACTACACCGAAGGCCAGCCGATCAGCATGCTGTCCGACAACTACACCGCCATCGGCGCCGGGGCCATGCCGGTGATCATCTTCCTGGTGGTGGCGGTGATCTTCCACATCGCCCTGCGCTACACCAAGTACGGCAAGTACACCTATGCCATCGGCGGCAACATGCAGGCCGCGCGCATCTCCGGCATCAACGTCAAGAAGCACCTGATCATCGTCTACAGCATCGCCGGCCTGCTGGCGGGCCTGGCCGGGGTCGTGGCCTCGGCCCGCGCCGCCACCGGCCAGGCCGGCATGGGCATGTCCTACGAACTGGACGCCATCGCCGCGGCGGTGATCGGCGGCACCAGCCTGGCGGGCGGGGTAGGGCGCATCACCGGCACCGTGATCGGCGCCCTGATCCTCGGCACCATGGCCAGCGGCTTCACCTTCCTCGGGGTGGACGCCTACGTCCAGGACATCATCAAGGGCCTGATCATCGTGATCGCCGTGGTCATCGACCAGTACCGCAACAAGCGCAAGGCAAAGCGCTGAGGCGCACAGGTACCCGCCGCTTTTCCCCCTCGCCCTCTGGGAGAGGGCCGGGGTGAGGGACAAGCCCGCACCCAACTGCCTTTCCCCCTCTCCCCGGGAGAGGGTTGGGGTGAGAGCGCCCTTCCACCGCTCACCCATCCTTTTACCCGGCAGGCTAAGGCTTCGCCTGCCGGGTCTTTCTACCACCCTCACGGAGAAAAACATGCGCGACATCGGCATCGGTCTGATCGGCACCGGCTTCATGGGCCATGCCCATGCCCAGGCCTTCCAGCATGCGGCGAGCAGCTTCAGCTTGTCGGTGCGCCCGCGGCTGGCCCGCGTGTCGGCTGAAGTCCTGGCGCGAGCAGACTGCGGCCCGCCTAAGAATTTCTCGCGCTGCGTTGTACGTCAAGTTGGCACGTTACAGAACAACAGCAGGGCATAGGCCTGGGCCTGCGGTACGATCACCAGGTTCGCCTGCTGGTAGTCATCGAGGACTCCGGCGATGGCCATGCCGGTGTAGCGCACCCGGGTGGGGAGCTGCTCGGCATAGGTGGGGTAGCCCACCAACTGCACGATGGGCGTCGGTAGCGCGGCCACTAGCATCGCCAGCGCCGCGAGTCAGATGTTGCCCTGGGCCGTGAGAGCATCATCGGGATCACCAGTACGACATCGGCAATGAAGCCCAGGGTCCGCACCCGCCGCCGGCCAAGTCGATCCGATAGCCCGCCCCGGAACAGCATAATCAGTGCGGCGCACAGGCGGAAGTCGGCCATGATCCAGTTCACCTGCGCTTGGAAATAGCGCTGAGGGGGAGTTGATACTGCCCCTGTGCTAAGTACGCGGGCTCACCATTCGAAGGCATATGCCTTGTACATGCCTGAACAGCGCGCTACATTTGCCTATGTCAGGCATAGGCCAAAGAAGCAGATCATGCGTACCGTATCGATTTTCATGAATGGCAGGAATCAAGCAGTCCGGCTGCCCAAGGATATGGCTTTTGACGGCATCGGCGAGCTCGAAATCTCGAAGGAGGGTGACGTCATCACCCTGCGGCCTGTTCGCCCGTCCTGGACGTCTCTGGCGGAATTGCCTAAGGCTAACGCTGACTTCCTGCGGGAGCGCACCGCAGTGGCCAGTGATGAGGGCAGGTTCACTCTATGACCACCTACATGCTCGATACCTGCATTTGCTCGTTCATCATGCGGGAGCATCCAGATGCTGTAATCAGACGCCTTGCTGCTGAGGTCCAACGCGGTAACCGCATCGTGATTTCGGCCATCACCTACGCGGAAATGCGTTACGGCCAGATCGGCAAGAAGGCCTCACCCAAACACAAGATTCTGGTGGACGAGTTCGTTCGGCGACTGGACGCGTTGATCGCCTGGGACCTGCGCTCGGTCGATGCGACGGTTGAAATCATGCGCCAGCTCAATGCGGCGGGTACACCGATCGGGCCGAACGACACAGCCATTGCGGGGCATGCAATCGCTATCGGCTGCACCCTAGTGACCAACAATGTGCGTGAGTTCAGCCGGGTCCCCGGCCTCGTGTACGAAGACTGGGTTTGATAGGTGTGACGTAATACAGCTGGCGATATTTGTCATCACTTGAACTGCCAGATTGCCATCGCAACTAAGGGACAGATCCCAGTTGCCGAAGACATCTCCCCAGCCTGGCGGAGATCGTCACCGTCACACAGCACAACGATAAGTACCTGTAACGCACCCAGAGCGCCAGCATAGCGCTTTGCAGCGTCAAACCTATCTGGACGCCTCCGGACGCTGGTCCAGCACCAACATGTGCCCAGGATAGTGGGAGATGCAATAGGCGCTTCGCAGCTGAGGCAGGACCTGCTGTGGCGTCACCCCGCACGCCCAGCACACCGGCACGTCGTCTGGGCCCATAGGCGGCACCACGCCAAAGTCCGGCGCCTGCAGATCGGTGATGCCTATCGCCTCAGGATCGCCGATTTGAACTGGCGCGCCATGGCCGCTGGGATAGCGCGCGGTCACCAGCACTGCTTGACTGAGCAGCACCCGGGGTACCGGTCGCATGCTCACCACCAAAGTCCCGCCCAGAGCGCCGGCCGGCGTGTTGGGTACCGTGGTGCTGTAGACCGGCGGTGCCGCGCTGCTGACCTCAATACCTGCGTGGCGCAACGGCGCGTCGAAGGTGTGGCTGCAGCCCAGCAGGATGAGCATGGAATCCTCCCGCCAATAGGCTTCAATGTCCGTGGGCTCCGCCACCAGGTGGCCATGCTGCCAAACGCGATACCGCGGTAGCATGGTCCGGATGTCAATGGCCGCCCTGGGCAAGGGCATCCGAGGATTGCCGGCAGTCCCCACGGCAAGAATCGGACAGGCCTTGAGATTCGCAGACAGAATAACAGCAGGGCATAGGCTTGGGCCTGCAGCACGATTACCAAGTTGGCCTGCTGGTAGTCATCGTGCACCCCCGGCGCGCGACCAGCGGGCCGGTACTCAAAACGCAAGCGCGCGCCAGATCCCTGCAATCGAGCTCGAAGGGTCTGGCGTGAAGACCTGGCTCAGGGGGCGGCAGGCGCCTCTCGCAACCCGCCCAGGGGCTGGCGGCGCCGATACAGGACTAGGGTCGCCCCCAGCCCGCATAGCGCGGCGAACATCAGCCAGAAGGCCGGCGAGGCCTTATCGCCTGTCGCATTGACCAGAAAGGTCGAGACTGCCGGGGTGAAGCCGCCGAACAGTGCCGTGGCCAGGCTAAAGGACAGCGAGAAGCCGGCGACGCGCACCTCGGCCGGCATGACCTCGGTCAGGGCCGCCACCATGGCGCCGTTGTAGCAGCCGAAGAACATCGAGAAATACAGCAGCACCGCCAGCATCCGCTCGAAGCTGGGCGCGGCGGCCAGCCAGGCCATGGCCGGATAGGCGGTGAGCAGGGCCAGGCTCGCGATGCCCAGCAGCAGCGGCCGACGACCGATGCGATCGGAAACGCTGCCGCCGATGGGCAGCCAGATGAAGTTGGAGACCCCGACGAACAGGGTGACGATCAGGCTGTCACTGGCGCTCAGGTGCAGCACGGTGCGACCGAAGGTCGGGGTGTAGACGGTGATGAGGTAGAAGGTGGTGGTGGTCATGGAGGCCAGCAGACCACCGGCCACGACCAGCACCCAGTTCTGCCGCATCGAGCGAAACACCTCACGGACGCTGGGATGATGCCGGCGTTTCTTGAAATCCTCGGTTTCCGCCAGCGAGCGGCGGATGAAAAAGATGAAGGGAACGATCAGGCAGCCGACCACGAAGGGCAGGCGCCAGCCCCAATCGGTGAGCTGCTGGGCGCTCAGACTGGCATTGAGGACATAACCCAGCCCCGCGGCGACTACGATGGCCACCTGCTGGCTGGCCGATTGCCAACTGGTATAGAAGCCGCGTCGCCCGGGTGTGGCGATCTCCGAAAGGTACACCGAGACGCCACCGAGTTCGGCGCCGGCCGAGAAACCCTGCAGCAGTCTGCCGAGCAGCACCAGGGCCGGCGCCGAGAGGCCAATCTGGGCATAGCCGGGGACCAGTGCGATGAGGACGGTGCCGCTGGCCATGATCGCCAGGGTGACGATCAGCCCGCGGCGCCGACCCACCTGGTCGATGTAGGCGCCCAGGACGATGGCACCCAGCGGTCGCATCAGGAAACCCGAACCGAACACGGCGAAGGTCATCATCAGCGAGGCGAATTCGCTATCGGAGGGAAAGAATACTCGGGCGATATACGTGGCATAGAAGCCGAACAGGAAGAAGTCGAATTGCTCTAGGAAGTTGCCGCTGGTGACGCGCAGGATGGCGCCGACCTTCGAGGGCTGGCGGGGGATATCTGAGGCTTTCATCGGTGCTCCATCATTGTTGTTGTAGTGGGGGCAAGCGGATTAGTCGGCGCCAAGGCGCAGATGATCGGGCTGGCGTTTCTCAATGGCGTGCTTGAGCAGCGCCGCGCTGCGAAAGATGCCGTGGGCGAACTTGCCGTAGGGCATGGTGAGGAAGAACGCCATAACGGCGCCCAGGTGAATGGCCAACAGGGCGGCCATGGCGCCACTGTCGCGCCCGGCCAACAGGGCCAGGCCGCTGAGGCTGACCAGCAGCAGGAGCAGGATGAAGGCCCGATCCATGGGGCGCTGCGCCACGTCGCCCTGTTGCGGATCGCGCCGCAGGCTGAGCCACAGCAGACCGAACGGGCCTATCACCAGGCCGAGACCGCCGGCGGTGCCAAGCAGCACCGGCGCGCTGAACAGCGGATAGGGCGCCTCCCAAGCCAGCAGGTAGTGATAGAGGGTGGCCACCGAGGTGGCAGCGAAGCACAGCAGAAAGCCGTAGAAGGTCAGGTGGTGAAAGCGCCGGCGCCACAGCGTGAACCTGTCGCTTTCGTTGTTGCAGCCCTCGCCATGGCCGCCGTCGAGGTATCTCAGGCGCAGCACCGCATCCACCGTCTCCACACCGGCGGCCAGCGGCGACACAGGATCTCGTGGCGCCGTAGGCGGACTTACGCCGCGCCAGAAGCGGCCGACGCCGATCGCCAGGGCCAGGACCACCAGGGCGAAGACGCCACCGAACATCAGGGCCAGCAGGTTGTGGGGAAAGATCGCATAGAAATTGCCCGCCAGCGGACCGGGGAACAGGGTGCCGCGGACCGCTAGGGCGAGCAGCAGGAACAGCGCCAGCCCGCCGGCCGTGGCACTGGCCAGGGTCAGGCCGTTACGCTGGTAGAGCCGACCGAAGGCCGCCGGCCAGGCGTAGTGGGCGTAGGTCTGGCCGCGCACCTTGGCCATGGCCTTGGGGATGTTCACGGCGAATTCGTGGGGCGGCGCATATTGGCAGGCGTGCAGACAGGCGCCGCAGTTATGGCAGAGGTTGGCCAGGTAATGGACGTCCGCACGGGCGAATTCCAGGCGCCGGGTCATGGCCGGAAACACCGCGCAGAAGCCTTCGCAATAGCGGCAGGCATTGCAGATGTGCAGCTGCCGATCGACCTCGCTTTCTTCGAGGGTGAGGAGGTCGATGAGTTGCGGAGCCTGGTCCTCAAGTGGGTGGGTATCAAGCGGCTGCATGGTCGTAGCCCCGTTCGACGAAGGTAGAGGGATGGCCGGCGGCGGCGGCAGCGCGCGCGCCGGCGATGCGGCCGAAGGCGGTACCTATACTCATGCCCACGCCGGCGGTGTAGCCCTTGCCCAGCACGTTGCCCGCCATCATCTCGCCGGCGACGAACAGATTGGGGCTGGGCTGGCCGGCGAAATGCACCGCGGCGCTGGCGTCGGTCTTGAGTCCCAGGTAGGTGAAGGTCACCCCTGGGCGCAGGGCATAGGCGTAGTAGGGCGGCGTATCCAGGGGGAGTGCCCAATGGCTCTTGCCTGGGCTGATGCGCTGAGTGTGGCAGTCGTCCAGCGTGGTGTGATCGAAGTGACCGGGCTGGCAGGCGGCGTTGTAGGCGGAAACAGTGGCAAGAAAGGCCGCGACCGGCAGCTCGAGTTTGCTGGCGAGTTCTTCCAGACTGCCGGCCAGGGTGCCGGGAAAGACTGGCGGCATGAAGCGACCGATGGCCTTGCGATCGATGATGGAGTAGGCGACCTGCCCGGGTTGCCCGGCCACCAGCCGACCCCAAATGGCATAGCGCTTGGGCCAGAAGTCCTCGCCCTCGTCATAGAAGCGCTCGCCCTCACGGTTGACCACCACGCCCAGGGATACGCAGTCGATGCGGGTGCAGATGCCTCCGTCGTAGAGAGGCGCCCGGGCATCGATGGCGACCATGTGCGCCTGGGTGGGGTCGCCGATGGCGTCGGCGCCCTCGGCCAGCAACTGCTTGAGCAGCACCCCCTGGTTGTAGCGGGTGCCCCGGATCAGGAAGTTGTCCGCCGGCCATTCGCCACTGGCGTTCTGCCCCCAGGCCTCGCGCAGCCAGTCGCGATTGGATTCGAAGCCGCCGGCGGCCAGCACGCAGGTCCGTGCCTCGATGCGCTCGGCTGGCAGGGCGATGCCGTCCACCTCGCGCGCGCCCAGATGGGCGGCTACGAAACGGCCGTCCTGCAGTTCGATGTGGGACACCGAGGCGTCGTAGCGGATGCCTATCCCGAGCCGGGCGGCGCTGCGGTAGTAAGCATTCACCAGCGCCTTGCCCCCGCCCATGAAGAAGGCATTGGTGCGGGAGACGTGCAGGGCACCGGAGAGCGGTGGCTGGAAGTGCACGCCGTGCCGGCGCATCCAGTCGCGACAGGTGGCGGAGGCGCGGATCACCAGGCGCGCCAGAGCTTCGTTGGTGAGGCCTCCGGTGACCTTAAGCAGGTCCTGCCAGTATTCCTCTTCGGGGTAGGCTTCCACGAGCACATCCTGGGGCGCGTCGTGCATGCAACGCAGGTTACGGGTGTGCTGGGAATTGCCACCGCGCCAAGCGCGTGGCGAGCCTTCCAGGAGCAGGACGCTGGCTCCGGCTTCCCGGGCCATCAGCGCGGCGCAAAGAGCGGCGTTGCCACCCCCGACCACCAGGACGTCGATCATCGTGAATCCTCATTGGCTGGCCACAGCGGCCTTGTTTGCCACGGACCTTAGCCAAGAGGGGGAGGTGGCCGACAGGGGCCGGCCGGGGGGAGGGCTTTAGTTTTGCTAAAGGGTCGGGGTGCTGGTATCCAACAAGCAGGCGCCCGGCCAGCGGCCTTCTTGGACCAGTCGGCGGACCACCTCGAGGATCACCACCCGCGTCGCCAGCGCGGCCGGGGAAAGTTCGTCATCCGCCAGGCTGGCGAGCAGGTTGCGACGCTGCAGCGGGTGATCGCGCAAGGGGATGGTGCCCAGGCCTTCGGCGTAGGCGTGGGCCGCGGCCGAGCCCGGCTGGATGGTCGCGGCAAGGCCCTGGCGGACCACCTTCATCAGGGTCGCCAGGCCATCGATCTCCATGACCACATTGACGTCCAGTCCGAGGTTCTCCATGGCCGCTGCCAGACCGCTGCGCAGGCCGTGCTGCATGCTCGGCAGCACCAACGGCAATCGGCCCAGGGCGGCGAGCGACAGGCTGGCGGTCGTCGGGACGCCCGGCAGGCCTGGCGCATGCAGCAGGATCAGTGCCTCATCGAGCAAGGGATGCAGCGTCCAGCGCCTGCCCGGATCGGGCTGGAAGACCACGGCGAGATCCAGTTGCCGGGCGTTGAGCTGAGCCCCCAGATAGCCCGACAGCATCTCCACCAGGTGCAGTTGGATATCCGGATAGCGCTGCTGCAGCGTCTGGATCAGCGGTAGCGCCAGTACGCTGGCTACGGTCGGCGGCAGGCCGACGCTGACATACCCGCGCAGACGGTCGCGCTGGGCCGCTTGCACAGCATAGTCGGCCTGGCGCAGGGTGAGCTGGGCATGATGAAGGAAGGCCAGTCCGGCCGGCGTGGGCGTGGCGCCAAGTGAGGTCCGGTTGAGCAGGCGGATGCTCAGTTCCAGCTCCAATCGAGTGAGCTGCTGACTCAGCGCCGAGGCGCCGACACCCAGCTCCAGTGCCGCGCGGCCAAGGCTGCCCATTTCGACGACCTTGGCGAAGTAGCGTAGCTGACGGAGTTCCATATGGGCGTCACCGCTGAGTACAGTTCAAAGGTCCATTGTGCTCCGATATCAGCTCTCAGCATGACACTCCGTGATATTTCCCGCGTGCACCCCGCCTGAAACATACTTTCCCCGCCCATACCCCTAGCTCCCGTCACCCCTTCCGCCTGGGCTCCACCTACTGACTGTCCGCGTCAATCGCGTGACATAAGGGAAGGCGTCCGAATAATAAACATGCTTATGACTAGGTGGAAAACCCTCCTAGGATGCTTAGCGCCTCT
>NZ_JBXGSE010000012.1:0-66354 GCF_056790235.1 Pseudomonas sp. VMV1 | reverse complement strand
CGCCGGAAGTGGGGCGCATTATAGGGGAGTTTCAGAGGGCGTCAACAGGTTATTTCAATTTTATTGCTGACGGACGCTGATGCGGGCAAAAGCCTTCTTGCCGGCCTGACATATATAGGTACGACCGATCTCGAACTGGAAGCCACGATCAACCACTTCGCCATCCACCTTGACGCTGCCGGCTGCCAGCAGGTCCCGGGCGGCCGCCGCGTTCTTCACCAGGCCAGCCTTGTTGAGGACGGCGGCGACCGGCAATGGCGCATCGGTTTCCAACTCGACCTCAGGCAGGTCCTCCGGCAGCTCGCCTTCCTTCATGCGATTGCCCGCAGAGCGATGGGCAGTCTGCGCCGCTTCTTCACCATGGAAGCGGGCGACGATCTCTTCGGCCAGCTTGATCTTGATGTCGCGGGGATTGGCGCCCTGCTCCACGTCGCTGCGGAATTGGACAATCTCTTCCAGGCTGCGGAAGCTGAGCAGCTCGAAGTAACGCCACATCAGGGTGTCGGGAATGGACACCAGCTTGTTGTACATGACGCCGGGGGCTTCCTGGATGCCTACGTAGTTGCCCAGGGACTTGGACATCTTCTTGACGCCATCCAGGCCTTCGAGCAATGGCATGGTCAGGATGCACTGGGCTTCCTGGCCGTAGGCACGCTGCAGCTCACGCCCCATGAGCAGATTGAATTTCTGGTCGGTACCGCCCAGCTCGACATCGGCGCGCAGGGCGACCGAGTCATAGCCCTGGACCAGGGGATAGAGGAACTCGTGGATGGCGATGGGCTGATTGCCGGCGTAGCGCTTGCTGAAGTCATCGCGTTCCAGCATGCGCGCCACGGTGTACTGAGAAGAGAGGCGAATGAAGTCGGCCGGCGACAGCTGATCCATCCAGGTGGCGTTGAAGGCCACTTCGGTACGTGCCGGGTCGAGGATCTTGAATACCTGGGCCTTATAGGTCTCGGCATTCTCCAGCACCTGCTCGCGGGTCAGCGGCGGGCGGGTAGCGCTCTTGCCACTGGGGTCGCCGATCATGCCGGTGAAGTCGCCAATCAGGAAGATGACCTGGTGGCCCAGCTCCTGGAACTGACGCAGCTTGTTGATGAGCACAGTGTGGCCGAGGTGCAAATCCGGAGCGGTCGGATCGAAGCCTGCCTTGATGCGCAACGGGGTGCCGCGCTCCAGTTTTGTTACAAGCTCTGACTCGACGAGCAGCTCATCTGCTCCACGCTTGATGACCGCCAGCTGCTCCTGGACCGTTTTCATAGGGGCTTTGCCTCTGAATTTCGAAAGCGTGAACCTTATCAAGATGCCCCTGGTAGCCGCCAGCCGGCACGTCGGATCAACCGCCCCAAAGGGTTGTGACAGCTAGCTTTTGATTATATTTTAGGCAGTTATTCACTTCTTTTAACGTCACATCATCACTGTAGCTAAATGACGAAGCCAATCCCCAAAAGTCCGTTCTACCCCAAAAGCCACCTCGTGGCCGCCAGCGGGGTGGCCGCACTCTTGAGTCTGGCCTTGCTCGTGTTTCCCTCTCAGCAGGTCGAGGCGAAACGTACTTTCATCAATTTGGATGTGGAACACGACGCCAGGCGCGCCGTGCAGGATCAGGATGATCTAAAGGAGCAAGTGCTCTCCGATACTCAAGGTGCGGACACCCAGGCCACCTCCCCCTTTGCCCAGATCTCCCCGGATCAACCGGCCGAGCAGAACGCCGAGGAAGCTCCTGCCGAAGAAGAAGTCGTCGCCACCGAAAGCGTCGAGCCGCAATGGACGACCGAGACGGTGCGCAAGGGCGATACGCTCTCGACACTGTTCGAGCGGGCCGGCCTTGCCGCCGCCGTCGTGCACGAGGTCATTGCCAGCAGCAAGGAAGCCAAGAAGCTGACCCGCCTGCGGGTAGGCCAGAAAATCGAATTCCAGCGTGAATCCTCCGGCGAATTACTGGCGGTACGCACCAAACTCACCGCGCTGCAGACCCTGTCGCTGGTCAAGTCGGACCAAGGCTACGAGGTCGAGCACAAGACCATTACGCCGGACATCCGCAAGGCCTATGCCCAGGGTCGGATCAGCAGTTCGCTGTTCGCCTCGGCGCAGAAGGCGGGACTGTCGCACGACATGACCATGGCGCTGGCCAACATCTTCGGCTACGACATCGACTTCGCGCTGGACATCCAGGAAGGCGACGAATTCGAGGTGGTGTACGAGGACAAGGTGGTCAACGGCAAGCACGTCGGCTACGGCAACATCCTGGCCGCTCGCTTCGTGAACAAGGGCAAGGCCTTTACCGCGGTGCGCTATACCGCGAAGAACGGCACCACCAACTACTACACGGCGGAAGGCGGCAGCATGCGCAAGGCCTTCATCCGTACCCCGGTGGAGTTCTCGCGGATCAGCTCGCGCTTCACCATGGGCCGTTTCCACCCGGTGCTGAACAAGATGCGGGCGCACAAGGGCGTCGACTACGCCGCGCCGACCGGAACGCCGATCCATGCCACCGGTGATGGCAAGATCGTCAAATCCGGTCGCGAGAATGGCTACGGCAACGTGGTGATGATCCAGCATGGCAAGACCTACACCACTGTCTACGGCCACATGAGCCGGATCGCCAAGGGCATGCGGGCCGGTACGGCCGTGAAGCAGGGCCAGGTGATCGGTTTCGTGGGCATGACCGGGCTGGCAACCGGGCCGCACCTGCACTACGAATTCCGCATCAACGGCAACCACGTCGATCCGCTTGGGGTGAAGTTGCCCATGGCTGACCCCATCGCCAAGAACGAGATCTCGCGCTTCCTGGCCCAGAGCCAGCCGCTCATGGCCCGCATGGACCAGGAGCGGGCTTCGCTCCTCGCGATGAACAAGCGCTAGGATGGCGCGCTACCTGGGGGTGATGTCCGGCACCAGTCTGGATGGACTGGATATCGCCCTGATCGAGCAGGAGGAACGGACCCGCTTCGTCGCCGCCCTGGGCATGCCCATGCCCGACGCCTTGCGTGGCGAGCTGCTGGCCCTGTGCGCGCCTGGGGACAACGAGATCGAGCGCATCGCCCAGGCCGAGCAGGCCTGGGTGAGGCTGGCCGCCCAAGGCATCGCCGAATTGCTCGAGCAACAGGGGCTGACACCGGACGACATCCGCGCCGTGGGTAGCCATGGCCAGACCATTCGCCACCTGCCGGCGCAGGGTTATACCCTGCAGATCGGCGACGCCGCCCTCCTGGCCGAGCTGAGCGGTATCGACGTGGTGGCCGATTTCCGCCGTCGTGATCTCGCTGCGGGTGGCCAGGGCGCTCCCCTGGTGCCAGCCTTCCATGCCGACCTGTTCGGCCTGGATCGCCCACGCGCAGTGCTCAATATCGGCGGTTTCAGCAATGTGACCCTGCTGGCGCCGGAGCTGCCAGTGCGCGGCTTCGATTGCGGACCGGGCAATGTACTGCTGGATGCCTGGATCCATCACAGCCAGGGGCTGCACTTCGACGCGAACGGCGCCTGGGCAGCGCAGGGACAGGTCGTCCCAACGCTCCTGCAGCGGCTGCTGAGCGATCCCTTCTTCGTGAAGAGCGGACCGAAGAGTACCGGCCGCGAGCATTTCAATCTGCGCTGGTTGCAGCAGCATCTTGGACAGCACGCCGCCCTGGATCCCGCTGACGTCCAGGCCACCCTGGCCGAGCTGAGCGCCAGAAGCATCGCCGAAAGCATCTGCACGGCCCAGACGGTGGACGAGGTGCTGGTCTGTGGCGGCGGTGCGCACAATGTCGACCTGATGAAGCGCCTGGCCCGGCACCTGGCGCCCGCGAAGGTACAGAGTACCGCGGCCTATGAGGTATCGCCGGACTGGATGGAAGCCATGGCTTTCGCCTGGTTGGCCCAGCGCTTCTGCGAACGGCTACCCGGCAATTGCCCCGAGGTCACCGGAGCCAGCGGGCTCCGGGTCCTGGGCGCACTCTACCCACGCTAGACCGGGCACGGCTCAGATCAGATGGAGAAGGACTGACCGCAGCCGCAGGTGGTGGCGGCGTTGGGGTTCTTGATGACGAAGCGCGAGCCTTCCAGCCCTTCCTGGTAATCCACCTCGGCGCCGGCCAGGTACTGGAAGCTCATGGGGTCCACCACCAGATGCACGCCATCGCGCTCGATGACGGTGTCGTCATCCGCGGAATCTTCATCGAAGGTGAAGCCGTACTGGAAGCCCGAGCAGCCGCCACCCGTGACGAAGACGCGCAGCTTCAGGCGGGGATTGCCCTCTTCCTCGATCAGGTTCTTCACCTTGCTGGCCGCGCCCAGGGTGAACTGCAGGGGGGTCGGGGTGAAGGTTTCAATGGTCATTGCCGTAGTCTCCCGGCTTGCGCCGAACACAATTCAGTCTCGAAATTATCCGCTTGCCCGAGCAAAACGGTCAACTATTGCGCGACCGTGGGCTGTCAGCCGAGACGACCGGAGTGAATGACTTGCCGGCAGCGCCACTCTAATATCGCGCCGCCTGATAAGGAGAACGCCCCGATGCTCTATCTTTGGTTCAAAGCCTTTCACCTGATTGCCCTGGTCTGCTGGTTCGCCGGCCTGTTCTATCTGCCGCGGCTGTTCGTCTACCACGCCCAGAGCAGCGACGCCGTGAGTCATGAGCGCTTCTGCCTGATGGAGCGCAAGCTGTACCGCGGCATCATGCTGCCGGCGATGATCCTCACGCTGGTGTTCGGCATCGGCCTGCTGGTGATCAATCCGAGCTGGCTGACCCAGGGCTGGATGCACACCAAGCTGGCACTGGTGGTGGTGCTGATCGGCTATCACCATGTCTGTGGCGCCATGCGCAAGAAATTCGAGCGCGGCGAGAACAAGCGCAGCCATGTGTTCTATCGCTGGTTCAACGAGGTACCGGTGCTGGTGCTCATCGCCATCGTCATCCTGGTGGTGGTCAAACCCTACTAGGTCCGTGGCGGACCTCGCCGACGACCGGCACTATCCTGGAGAAAGCAGTATGCAGCGTTATGCCCTGGTAACCGGCGCCTCGTGCGGGATCGGCCTGGCCCTGGCCGAGGCCCTGGCGCGGCGGGGTCAGCCCCTGATCCTGCTCGCCCGGCGCAAGGACAAGCTGGAGAGCATCGCCGCCGAACTGGCCCAGCGCTTCGACGTGGAGGTGCTCTACCGCGTCTGCGACCTGTCCGAGCCCCTGCACCTGACCGGGCTGCTGCACGAGCTGGAGCAGAGCGAGCGCGCCATCGGCCTGCTGGTCAACTGCGCCGGGATCGGCAGCGGCGGGGACTTTCTCGAAGCAGACTGGCCGCGGGTGCAGGAACAGCTGGAGCTGAACATCCTGGCGCTGACCCGCCTCTGTCACGCCCTGGGCCAGCACATGGCGATCCAGGGTGGCGGTCAGATCCTCAATGTGGCCTCCACCGCGGCTTTCCAGCCCATTCCCTACATGAGCAGCTATGCGGCGACCAAGGCCTATGTGCTGCATTTCTCCGAGGGTCTGCGCGAAGAGCTCAAGGGACGCGGGGTGTCGGTGTCGGTGCTCTGCCCAGGTCCGACCAAGACCGCCTTCTTCAAGAACGCCGGCCTGCATACCGGGCGCATGGAGCAGGGCAAGCTGCTGATGTCCGCCGAGGAGGTGGCCCTGGCCGCCGTCCGCGGGCTGGAGCGGCGCCAGGCGGTGATCGTGCCGGGCTGGCGCAATCGCCTGGGCAGCCTGTTGCCGCGCATCTTCCCTCGTGCCCTCGTTCGCGTGATCGCGGCGCGGGTCGGCAAACTCTTTCAGCCGGCGTAAGGGTGAACTCACGGGTGGCACCTGACCCCAGGGCATAGCCGCTGTTACACTTCAGGTCTATTCAGCCAGCAGGAGATCGACGTGGATTGTCTGTTCTGCAAGATCGTCGCCGGGGACATTCCGGCCAAGGTGCTCTACGAGGACGATCAGGTCATGGCCTTCCATGACATCGCCCCACAGGCACCCGTGCATTTTCTGGTCATACCCAAGAAGCACATCGCGACCCTGCACGACCTCAGCGAGGCCGACGACAAGCAGCTTGCCGGGCACATCCTCTTCACCGCCCAGCGCCTGGCGCAGGAGCAGGGGTGCGAGGAAGGCTTCCGTGTGGCGATGAATTGCAACGCCCTGGGTGGCCAGACGGTCTATCACATCCATATGCATGTGCTGGGCAAGCGGCAGATGACCTGGCCGCCGGGCTGAGTATCGCCCTGCCCTTCCCTCGCCCGCCAAGGAGATCACCATGCGCTCCAAGCGCCTCTACTCCCCGCTCGATCGGCTGCTGATCCAGGCCGATACCGCCCTGCGTACCCTGACACCCTTCAGCGGCGCTCCCACGCGCAGCTCGCCGGCCATTCCGCTCAAGGATGCCGAGCTCAGCGACGAGGAGCGGCGCCACGCGGCCGGCCTCATGCGCATCAACCATACGGGCGAGGTCTGTGCCCAGGCGCTGTACCAGGGCCAGGCGCTGACCGCCAAGCTGCCGGAAGTCCGGGAGGAAATGGAGCGTTCGGCGGACGAAGAGATCGACCACCTGGCCTGGTGCGAGCAGCGCATCCGCGCCCTGGGTGAGCGCCCCAGCCTGCTCAATCCGCTATTCTATGGCCTGTCCTTCGGGATCGGTGCAGGTGCCGGATTGATCAGCGATCGCCTGAGCCTGGGCTTCGTCGCCGCTACCGAGGACCAGGTCTGCCGCCATCTGGATGAGCACCTGGAAAAGCTGCCGGCAGCCGACGCCAAGTCGCGGGCGGTGCTGGAGCAGATGCGCATCGACGAGGAACAGCATGCCGAGCACGCCCTGGCGGCCGGTGGCTGGCGCTTTCCCACGCCGGTCAAATACGGCATGAGCCTGATGTCCAAGGTCATGACCAAGACCACCTACCGCATCTGACCTGCGGATCGCGCCCATGAAAAAGCCCTGCCAAGGCAGGGCTTTTTGCTGTCTGCACGCTAGATATCGAAGAAGACGGTTTCCTGCGGACCCTGCAAGTGGATGTCGAAGCGATAGGCCAAGCGGCCATCGATCTCGCAACGGCGCGCCAGCAGGGTAGCCCGGCGCTCCGGCTCCGGCAGGTTGTAGACCGGGCAGCGGGCATTGGCCTCGGCTTCGTCGTCGAAGTAGAGCCGGGTCTGCAGGTGGATGTTGATGCCGCGCGCGAACAGGGTGACGTTGATGTGCGGGGCCATGGGCTGGCCGCGCTGGTCGGCGACTTGGCCAGGTTTGATGGTGTGGAGCGTCCAGTCGCCGGCGTCGAAGGTGGTGGCGGTGCGGCCGAAGCCGTTGAAGGCCTTCTCGACGTCGTAGACCGGATCGTACTGACCTTCATGATCGGCCTGCCAGAACTCCAGGAAGGAGTCACGCACCAGGTTGCCGTTGCCGTCGAACACCTGGCCGGTGAGCAGGATGTGCTCGCCAGGGGCGCCAGGCTTGGCCAATTCGTTCCAGATCTCGACGTCGCGAGTAGGGATACCGGCGGCCGCCAGGGCCAGGCCGATATGCACATAGGGGCCGGCGGTCTGGGAGGGGGTTTCCGGCAGCAGAGCTTGATAGTTGGGCGTCATCTCGCGCGTCCTCAGTGATGTTCGAAGAACGTCTGCCGCGCGCCGCGGGTGACGATGTCGAAACGGTAGGCCAGGCAATCCATGGGGTTGGCCATGCTCATGTCCAGGCGGGCGATGAGGGTCTGCACGGCGTCAGGATCGGCGATGGACTTGACGATGGGGCACAGCGGGATCAGCGGATCGCCCTCGAAGTACAGCTGGGTGATCAGCCGGGTGGCGATGGCCGGACCCATGACCGAGACGTGGATGTGCGCCGGGCGCCAGTCATTGCTACCGTTGCGCCAGGGATAGGGACCGGGGCGGACGGTGCGGAAGACGTAGTTGCCCTGACTGTCGGTGCGGGTGCGGCCAACGCCACCGAAGTTAGGGTCCAGGGGTGCCAGGTAGACGTCGTTCTTGTGCCGATAGCGGCCACCGGCATTGGCCTGCCAGATCTCCACCAGGGAATTGGGCACCGGCTTGCCAAACTGGTCACGCAGGGTACCGAACAGCACGATACGCTCGCCCTGGGGCAATTGGCCGGTGCCGAAGTTGAGCAGCAGATCGTTGTCATGCGGCCCCAGGGGCAACCGCGAGAAGTCCGGGCCGGTGCGCTCGGACGCCGTCTGATGTTGCAGGCTCACCAGCGCCTGGCGCGGCGAGCGGGGAATCGAGGATTTGTAGGCGGGCGTATAGGCCTGGGGATGCCAGGCGCGATCACGGGCGACGTAGCGTACGTCGTGGGGCTTGTTATGCATTGGAATGCTCCACGGAAGGATCGGGGCCAGGAACTGGCTGAGCCCAGTGTGGACCACTGGGCTATCCGGCTGAATTGAAAGCTGCGCCTCCCTACATAACCTATGGGTTATGGGTCAGCTCACCCGCAACCTCACGCAGGACATCGCAGAATCTCTGGGTAGCCAGGGACATGGACAGGCTGCCGTTGCGGCAGATGCCCACCGAGCCACCGGCTTCCCGAACCCCGAGTTGCACCTCGACCAGTTCGCCGGTGGCCAGGTCGCGACGCACCGCATCCAGCGGGGCGACCCACAGGGCATCGCTCTGGCGGACATACTGGCGGCTCAGCGTCGGCGACAGCGTTTCCAGCCGCTGGGGGCTGAGCGGGATGCCGCACTGCACAAAGAGACTCTCGGCGTGGCGGCGGATGGTGGTGCCAGGCAGTGGCAACACCAAGGGATAGCGCGCCAGGGTCGCGAGGTCCGCCGGCAGGGCCTGGCTCAGCGGATGCCCCGGACGGACCACCAGGGTCAGGGCCTCGGTATAGAGGTGCTCGAAATCCAGGCCGTGGATGTCGGGGCTGTCGGTCATGCGGCCGACCACCAGATCCAGATCGCCGACCCGCAGCTGGCCCAACAGGTAGGCGCTGGGTCCGGTGCCGACATTGACGATGAGTTGCCGATGGCGAGCGTGCAAGCGTGCCAGGACCTCGGGCAGGACCTGGCTTTCCACCGTCGACAGGACCCCGACCCGCACCAGGCCGCCGGCCTCGCCGCCCCGCACCAGCTGCATCCCCTCGCGCAGCGCCTGGACGCAGGGACCGGCATGGCGCAGGAACAGCAGGCCCGCCTCGGTCGGCACCACCTCGCCCTTGCCACGCTCGAACAGACGCACCTCGAGGATCTCCTCGAGTTCGCGCATGGTCTTGGAAATGGCGGGCTGGGACACGGCGATGGCATCGGCCGCCTTGGCGAAGCTGCGCTGCTGGGCGATCTCCAGAAAGCACAGCAGATGCCGGAACTTGATACGGTTGTCGAGATTCATGGTGCGCTCATGGCAAGACTCGGGCCAGAGACTACCACCCGGCGGTCGGCCAAAAGCCTTGCAGTCAGCAAGGGCATCCTTTGCTACAGTGCCGCCTCGCCTTCTGGATAGCTCCCATGTCGATTCGTGCCCAGCAGAAGCTGCAAACGCGCCAGGCGCTGCTGGAGTCGGCGCGCCTGCTGATGAACAGCGGCCGTGGCTTCGGCAGCCTCAGCCTGCGCGAGGTGAGTCGCCAGGCCGGTATCGTTCCGGCGGGGTTCTATCGCCATTTCGCCGACATGGAAGCCTTTGGCCTGGCACTGGTGGCCGAAGTGGGCGACACCTTTCGCGCGGCCCTGCGCCAGGTGCGGCATCACGAACTGCAACAGCGCGGCATGATCGAGGCCTCGGTGGAGATCTTTCTCCGTGCGGTGGGCGACAACCGCGACCAGTTCCTCTTTCTCGCCCGCGAACAATACGGCGGCTCCCTGGCGGTGCGCCAGGCGATCGCCGATCTGCGTCAGCGCATCACCCAGGACCTGGCCCGCGACCTGCTCGCCCTGGGCCGTCTACCGCACCTGACGCCGTCGCAGATCGACGTCCTGGCCGATCTGGTGGTGAAGACGGTGTTCGCCACCCTGCCGGAGCTGATCGATCCGCCACCCGCTGCCACGCCGCGTCATCTGTGGCCGGCGGCAAAGATGGTGCAGCAGCTCAAGCTGATCCTGATCGGCAGCAAGCACTGGCGGCGTACCGAGCGCACTGACGCCCCAAAGGAGGGCATCGGCCTGCTGGCCAGCGCCATGGCGCACCAAATCGGCGCAACTTGAGTACGCTGGCCACGTCGAGTGCCCCAGAACCAGGCGAATCAACGGGTTTGGCAGGCCACTTGCTGTAGAGCTGGGCAAAACTGCCAAGAGCCCTGCCATGCTGGTCGTTCACCACCGTTGCGCCCCCCGGGACACCTGGGACGCCGAACTGCACCTCACCTACGACGCTCGCAGCAAGAGTCGCCTGAGAGCCATGACCAGCGCCGGCGAAGACGTCGGCCTGTTTCTTGAGCGCGGGCAACCGCCGCTGGCCGATGGCGACTGTCTGGAAGCCCGCGACGGCCGCATCGTACGAATCGTCGCACGCCCGGAAAAGCTGCTGCACGTGACCTGCGCCAGCGCCTTCGAGCTGACTCGCGCCGCCTATCATCTGGGCAATCGTCATGTGGCCTTGCAGATCGGCGATGGCTGGCTGCGGCTGCTGGACGATTATGTGCTCAAGGCCATGCTGGAACAGCTGGGTGCCCAGGTCAGCGAGATCGAGACCGGCTTCCAGCCCGAGCATGGCGCCTACGGTGGCGGTCATCACCACTCGCACCATGGCGAAGAGGGCTTCAACTACGCACCCAAGCTGCACCATTTCGGCGTGCGTACGTGAATCCGCCCTTCGCCCTGTTGCGCCTGGCCAGCCCTCAGCTACCCATCGGCGGCTACAGCTACTCCCAGGGCCTGGAGTTGGCCATCGACAGCGGCCTGATCCGCACCGCGGCGGAGGCCGAGGTCTGGCTACGCGACAGCCTCGAACTCAACCTGGCGCGCTTCGAAGCACCCCTGCTGCTGGCCCACTGCGAAGCCGCGGCTGCGGCGGACTGGACGAGGCTGAGCGAGCTGGCCGACCGGCACCGCGCCAGTCGCGAGACCGCGGAATTCCAGCTGGAAAGCCGCCAGACCGGCTATTCCATGGCGCAGCTGCTGCTCGGCCTGCCGGAACTGGATGATGCCAGTCGGCGCCTGCTGAGCGAGTTGCCACCGACCTTCGCCTTGGGCTGGGCGCTGGCCGCCCGCGCCTGGGCGATCACGCCCCAGGCCGCCCTGGAAGCCTGGCTGTGGACCTGGCTGGAAAACCAGCTGGCGGTGCTGATGAAGACCCTGCCGCTGGGCCAGCAAGCCGCCCAACGCCTCACCTCCCTGCTGCTGCCGACCCTGGCCACCGCGACCGAGCAGGCTACCGCCCTGCCCGAAGCGGCCTGGGGCGGCGCCCCCTTCGGCCTTGCCCTCAGCAGCATGGCCCACGAGCGGCAGTACAGCCGCCTGTTCCGTTCCTAGGAGATCCTCTGATGACTACCCAACCCCTGCGCGTCGGTATCGGCGGACCGGTCGGCTCCGGCAAGACCGCCCTCACCCTGGCCCTCTGCCGCGCCCTGCGCGAGCGCTACAACCTGGCGGTGGTGACCAACGACATCTACACCCGCGAGGATGCCGACTTCCTGGTGCGCAACGAGGCCCTGGCGCCCGAGCGCATCCTGGGCGTGGAAACCGGCGGCTGTCCGCACACCGCCATCCGCGAAGACGCCTCCATCAACCTGGAAGCGGTCGACCAGCTCAACCGGCGCTTTCCCGGGCTGGATCTGATCCTGGTGGAGTCCGGGGGCGACAACCTCTCCGCCACCTTCAGCCCGGAGCTGTCGGACCTCACGCTCTATGTCATCGACGTCTCGGCCGGCGACAAGCTGCCGCGCAAGGGCGGCCCCGGCATCTGCAAGTCGGATCTGCTGGTGATCAACAAGATCGACCTGGCCGAACAGGTCGGTGCCTCCCTGGAAGTGATGGATCGCGATACCCGCAAGATGCGCGGCGACAAGCCCTTCGTCTTCAGCAACCAGAAGACCGGCCTGGGCCTTGAGGACATCATTGCCTTCATCGAGAAACAGGGTCTGCTGACCGCTGCCTGAACCCAGGATTTCACCCCTCCAAGGAGCTCCCATGAGACACGCCAAGATCCTCGCCACCGCCGCCCTGCTGCTCGCACCGGCCTTGACCTTCGCTCACCCCGGGCACGCTGAGAACGGCCTGGCCGCCGGGGTGCTGCATCCCCTGACCGGTCTCGACCACCTGCTGGCCATGCTCGCCGTGGGTCTCTGGGCCGCCCAGCAGCAGGGCAAGGCGCGCCTGGCGCTGCCCTGCACCTTTGTCGGCACCATGCTGATCGGTGGCCTGCTGGGCTTCACTGGCCTGGAGATTCCCTTCATGGAGACCGGCATCGCCGCCTCGGTGCTGGCCCTGGGACTGCTGGTGGCGCTGGCCGCCCGGCCGCCGGTCGCCGCCGCCGTTGGCCTGACCGCCGCCTTCGCCCTCTTCCACGGCGTGGCCCACGGCCTGGAATTGCCGGAGATGGGCAATCCCTGGGCCTACGCCCTGGGCTTCGTCACCGCGACCGCCGCCCTGCATGGCCTGGGCTATGCCGTGGTGCGCTACCTGCCCCAGGCCGCCGCGCCGCTGGTACGACTCGCCGGCATCGCCACCGCCGTGGCCGGTGGCTGGCTGCTCGCCGCCTGATCCGTCAGGCGATCCCCAACTGCTGGCGCAGCCGCGCCAGCACGCCCTCTTCCGCCACCGCCGGCATCTGCGCGGTATAACCGCCAAAGCCGGCGAAGCGCGTGGCGAAGTCCACCTCCAGCACGAATCTGTTATCGAACTGCGGCGAGGCCAGGGGCGCCAGGACCTCGGCAGAGTAGGTATCGCGTGGATCGCTGCCCAGACGCACGGGCAGGTCGCCGCTCTGCTGGCGATAGGCGACCCAGGGCGAATAGGTGAAGGCCTCCAGCCGCCCGCGCGCCAGATCCAGCTCCAGCAGCCGCAGCAGGCCGTTGCCGCCCGCGTATTCGGTCTGATAGTTGATCAGCAGCAGATCCACCGGATGGCCCAGGTCGTTGGCCAGCCGCAGATGACCGCTGCCGTGGTTGTGGCCGTTGAGGGTGAGGAAGATCTGGTCGTTACGACGGATCAAGCGGTTCCACAGCCGCACCCCGGTGTCGTTGCGGCGGGTGGAGAGCACCGCCTGACCGTTCACCAGGTCGATGATGTTGTGCGACGCGAGGATGGTCGGCAGGTGCGGATAACGATCCAGCACCCCCTGGGCCCAGTCCAGGCTCTGCTCCGAGGGGCACCAGTCCAGCGTCAGCAACAGAAAGCCCTGGCAGAGCGCCGAGAAGCGATGGGCCTCGTTGAGGCCAGTGACATCGCGTTCGAGAAAGGTGGCCTGGCGTGCCGCCCGCTCGCGACCGAAATACTGGGTGAAGAGCTCGCGACCGTCGCGCAGGCGATCCTCGGTGTAGAGCTCGACGACATCGTGATCCCCGGTCATGACGCTGTAGGGCACCCCGGCCCGTTCCAGACGTGCCATGGCGTGGCTGGCCAGCAGCCATTCGCCACGCTGCTCGGCGTTTTCCACCAGATCGCCCAGGTGCACCACGAACGGCAGGTTCAGCGCCGCGGCATTGTGCGCCAGCCAATGGGTCTGGGCATGAAAGGCCAGTGCCGGCGAATAGCCCAGGTGACCATAACGCTCTACGCGCCGACCGTTGGGCTGCATCTCGTGGTTGTTCTCGCTGTAGTACTGGGTATCGGGCAGCACGCCCATGACAAAACTGGTACGCGACGGCAATGGCCTGAGCGGCGTGAAGCTGTGGCGCTCGAACCAGTGGGCGCGGTGCTCTGGCAGGCCATAGCGCTGGGTCGGCTTGCACGCGGCCAATAGCGGCAGACCGGCCAGCGCCAGGCACAGCCGGCGACGATGGAAATCGGGCGAATCGGTCATCACAGCGGCCTCAGGGCAGGTAGTAGGCCTGCCAGCGATTGTCGTTGAAGCGGCCTTCCAGCACCGGTCGGCGGCTGGCCAGCGGAGTACCCGCCAGGGCCGCCAGGCTGTCGGCGTCGAGCAGCACATAGGCGGGGCGCGCAACCTGGGCCAACTGCCCGGGTTGGCCGATGTCGATGAAGGTCGGCAGGGGCGCGTCGTAGTCGAGGTTCATCAGGTAACGGAAGGCCTTGGTGTCCTGGCCCAGGCCAAAGAACACCAGCTGGCCCGGCTCCCCCTGACGCAGACTCTCCAGACGCGTGACGAAGGCGCGGGTGTCGTAGCGCAGCGCCTGCATCGGATCCAGCGCCAGAACGATCAGCAGCCATTGCGCCAGCGCCGCCGCGGCGAGCGGCATGCCCAGGCGGAAGGCACCCCGTTCACGCCAGGCGGCGACCAGGGCGAACAGCGCCAGAATGCCGAAGGCGCCGAGCAGCAGCCGCATGTCCAGCGGCGGCCACCAACCCGCGGCCTGGAGCCGGGGTTGCTGCAGCTTGACCAGCACTCCGAGCAGCACTGGGAAAACCACCAGCAGCGGCAGGAACAGGCTCCGTACCCAGGCCAGGGCACCCTGTCCCTGCAGCAGCACCCAGGCGCCGAGGGCGGCGCAGGCCGGAATGGCCGGCAGGATGTAATAGGGTTTCTTGAAGGTGGGTATCGACAGGGCCACCACGATCAGCACGGCGAAGCCGGCCAGCTGGATCAGCAGGCGGCTGTCCGCCTGCGCATGGCGCAGCCTCCAGTGACGCCTCAGCGTCGGCAGGGCGAACAGCGCCAGGGGAAAGGCCGGCGCATAGCGATAGAGGCCCAGCTGCAGGAAGTACCACCAGGGATAGCCGGCGCCGTCGGTATCGTCCAGCCGCCCGGAGACCTGCATGCGGATCACGTCTTCGACGAACACCGTGCCGCCGGTACGCCAGGCCAGCCCCAGCAAAACCGCGCTGCACAGCGCCAGCACCAGGGCCCCGACCAGACCATAGCCAAGGCTGCGCCGCCAGTCGCCCTGCAACAGCCAGTAGAGACAGACTACCCCGCAGGGCTCGATCAACCCCAACGGACCGCGTACCGCGAAGCCTGCCGCCATGCAGCAGAAAACCAAGACGCGCCGTCGCGGCAGGCCGCGCTGATCAGCGCTCCACAGCAGATAGAAACACCCCAGTGCGGCCAGGGTGACGAACTGGTCCAGGCAGATGGAGCGGGCCTTGGCCAGAAAGCCATTGGTGAGCAGCAGCACCAGTACCGCCAGCAGGCCCCAGGCGCGGGACCGCTCGGCCAGCAGGCGATAGAGCAGGCCGACGATGGCCGCCGAGGCCAGCGCGGTGGGAATCACCGTGGCCAGACGATTGACCTCGCCGAACAGCTGGGCGAAGACGTCGATCAGCAGCGTCGAGGTCGCGGGATAGTCCGGATAGGGCTGTCCGTAACTGGTCGGGAAGGCACTGGCCCCGTGACGAAACATCTCCTGCGCGAACAGCGCGAAGCGGCCGTCGAAGCCGATGAAGGGCTGCTCCCACAGCCCCAGGGTGAACGGCAGCACCGCCAGCAGGCACAGCGCCAGGCTTTCGAGGCGCAGACGCGCCGGGCTCGGGATGGACGACACGCGGCAGGACTCCGGCAGGCAGGGAAGGACGGGCTCGCGACCCGGCGCCACTATCGCCGAACAACCTTAGGGATCGCTGAAACCAGGCTGACGGCAGGCTGACAGGAACCCCAGAACAGAGCGGTTCGGTTAGGAGGCGGTCGCGACTATGCCGATGAATTGAAGATTTTTCATGACAGCTGCATCCAAAGCGCCGGCTGCCGGGTATAGCACCTACAGTCCAACCGACTGTGCCCCCTCTCAATCCGGAGCAAGCGCATGAACAACACCTCCAGCCGTTGCAGCATCCTGGTCCTGACCGCCCTGCTGAGCACCCCGCTGCTGGCCCAGGGCGAGTTGCCCGAGGCCGTCCGCGTGCCCGCCGGCAACAGCCTGATGCTGGAAACCGTGGGCAAGGGCACCATCGTCTACGAATGCCGCGACAAGAAGGACATGCCCGGCCAGACCGAGTGGTTCTTTGTCGGCCCCAAGGCCGACCTGCATGATCGCCAGGGCAAGCAGGTGGGGCGCTACTACGGTCCGCCGGCCACCTGGGAAGCTGCCGACGGCTCCAAGGTGGTCGGCAAGCAACTGGCCATCGCTCCCGCCGGCGCCGGCAACCTGCCCTATCAGCTGGTGGAGGCCGCGCCCGCCGAGGGCAAGGGCGCCTTCCAGGGCACCACTTACATCCAGCGCACCGCGCTTAAGGGTGGCGTCGCGCCGGCCAAGGCCTGCACCTCGGCCAACAAGGGCGAACAGCAGACCGTGAACTACCAGGCCGACTATCTGTTCTGGAAGAAGGGCTGAGGTCCAGGGGACAGCCAGGAGCGGATCGGCTAGGCTCGGCTGATCCGGTCGCCACCCTGGCGTCCCCAGCCTGGCGCGCACCCTCGTGACCGAACGTTCCCCCGATCCAGCCGTCCTGCTCGCCGCCTGTGCCCGGGGAGAGCGTGCCGCCCTGCAGCGGCTCTACCAGAACGAGGCGCCGCTGTTGCTGGGTATCGTCCTGCGCCTGGTGCGCGATCGCGGGCTGGCCGAAGACATCCTCCACGACGCCTTTCTGCGCATCTGGCGCGGCGCCGCCAGTTTCGCCCCGGAGCGCGGTTCGGCCCGCGGCTGGATGTGCAGCGTGGCCCGCAATCTGGCGCTCAACGCCTTGCGTGATCGGCAGCGCCTGGTGCCCTTGGGGGATGACTGGGAACCCCTGGCCGAGTCTGCCGATCCGGCGCGAGAAGCCGACGGCAGCCGCCTGGAGGGCTGCCTGCAGAACCTGGAAGCGCCGCGGCGGGAGGCCATCCTGGCCGCCTACCTGGACGGCTGCTCCCATGGCGAGATCGCCCAGCGCCTGCAGGCACCCCTAGGCACGGTGAAGAGCTGGATCACGCGTGGTCTCAAGGCGCTCAGGGAGTGCATGACATGAACAGCGACACCACCCTGCCCCCGGACGAAGAACGCGAACGCCTGGCCGGCGAATACGTGCTCGGTACCCTGGACGCCGAAGAGCGTCGTCGCGTGGAGCTTGCGCTGGCGACGGACGCCCTGCTGGCCGCCGCCGTGGCGCGCTGGGAGGCGCGCCTGCAGCCGCTGGCCGAGCGGGTGCCACCCGTCGAGCCCGGCGCGAATCTGTGGCCGCGCATCGAGCGCAGTCTGCGTGAGGCCGACACCCGGGTCGTCATCCGGCGCGAGTCGCTGTGGCAACGGCTGGCGCTCTGGCAGGGTCTGAGTGCGGCAGGGCTGGCCGCCAGTCTGGTGCTCGCGGTGCTGCTACTGCTGCGCCCGGTACCCACGCCAAGCTACCTGGTGGTGCTGGCGGCGCCCAGCGATCGCACGCCCGGCTGGGTGATCCAGACTGCCAGCGCCCATGACCTGCAGCTGATTCCGCTGGGGCGCGATGCCGTGCCGAGCGGCAAGACCCTGCAATTCTGGACCAAGGCCGATACCTGGCAGAGCCCGGTATCTCTGGGGCTGGTCCAGCCTGGGCGTACTCTGCAGGTACCGCTGGACCGGCTGCCGCCGCTGGAAGCCAACCAGTTGTTCGAACTCACCCTGGAAGACCAGGGCGGCTCGCCCACCGGCCGACCCACCGGGCCGATCCAGTTCATCGGCCGGGCAGTGAAGGTGCTCTAGCGAGCGCCCTTAACTCTGGCGGTGGATGTTGAAGTTGTTGAACGCCTGGCAGGTCGCCATCAACTGGATGCGGTTGATGTTGACGTGCCTGGGCTGGTTCAGCGTCCAGTGGATGGATTCGGCGATGTCGTCCGGCGTCAGGGGCTCGGTGCCCGCATAGACGGCATCGGCCTTGGCCTTGTCACCCCCAAAACGCACCACCGAGAATTCGCTTTCCGATAGGCCCGGCTCGATGTTGGTCACCCGTACCCCAGTGCCCAGCAGGTCCGATCTCAGGCTCAGGCTGAACTGCTTGAGGAAGGCCTTGGTGGCGCCATAGACGTGGCTGCCCGGATAGGGATAGTCCCCCGCGACCGAGCCCAGGTTGACGATGCCGGCGCCGGCGCCATGGGCGATCAGCCGCGGCAGCAACAGGCGGGTGCAATAGAGCATGCCCTTGATGTTGGTATCGACCATGGTGTCCCAGTCGTCCAGGTCGCAGCTCTGCGCCGGAGTGTTGCCCAGCGCCAGACCGGCATTGTTGACCAGGGCGCGCAGCTGGTTGAATTCCTCGGGCAGGCCGGCGACCGCCGCTTCCACGGCGGCGCGATCCTGGACGTCCAGCACCAGCGGCAGCACCTTGGCTTGACCGGACAATTCCTCGGCCAGGGCGTGCAGGCGATCCTCGCGGCGGCCGGTGATGACGATCGACCAGCCGTCCTTGGCGAAGCGGCGAGCGGTGGCGGCGCCGAAACCGGAGGTGGCACCGGTAATGAAGATCGAAGACATGAAAGATTCCTTCTGCGAGGGGATTTTGGCCGAGGCTCACGATAGCTCAGGGACATTGGTCAGGCGAATACCCAGATCGGACGGAATCCGACCGATCAGCCATAACGCCTTGGTAGCCAACAGCTTTTTGTGCACTGGCGATTTTTTGAGCAGTTCCTGCCGGGCCAGGCACCCTGGGCCTCGCGACCGGCTATGCCAAGCTTATCCACAGGACGATCCACGGATTTCCTGCACAGAACTCGGCCCCGTGGCTAGGTGGATAAGTCCACCGGCGCGAGCCAGTCGGGTGGTCCTGGCGGTGCCAGGCCCGTGCAGGCCGCCTCCACACAGGCAGCCAGGCCGGCGAAGCGCAGCTCGCGGCCGGTGAGGCCCGGACCGTAGTGGGCGAACTTGCCGGAGTTGGTCAGCAGGGTGCGGGCATGAGGCGGTACCAGGGGTTCGCCGAGCATGCACCAGCAGGTATCGCCCACCAGTTGGGCACCAAAGACCTCCAGCTGGGCCAGGGCACCACTGCGCTCGGCGGCGGCGCGCACCTCGCGACCCAGGGTGATGACCAGGGCCACCTGGGGATGCCGGTGCCGGCCGCGGCAGAGATCGGCCAGCTGCTGGCATTCCTCGGCGGAAAAATGGGGGTTGCCCAAGGCCACCAACTGCACCTCGCGCGTGGAGGCGCTATCCAGCTCGGCCCAGGCCTGGCGCAAGTCAGCCAGGCCTATGTCTTCGATTTCCAGTTCAGGCGCGGCCACTGCAGCCAGGGTCGGCGCCTCGGGCGTCACCCCGACCAGGTGGAACAGCGGTGCTGCCGAGGTGGTGGCGAAGGCGGCGCCAAAGGCCTTGAGATCGTCGCGACTGGGCCGGGCGTCTTCCAGACCCAGCACCGCGGGGATCCCGGTGGGTGAGCGCAGGCCGATCCAGTAACCGAGCAGCGGATAGAAGGCGTCGTCATGGCCCGCAGGTACGCTGACCCGGAACACCCTGGCCGCGCGGCGACCGCTGTCCAGGTGGCAGCCGGCCAGGGGCGCCCGCCCGGTCAGGGCGGTGCAGATATCGAGGAAGTCGGCGTACTTCTGGGTGCGCGCGCCCAGCACGCTGTTGGCGAAGACCACGGCGTTGGATTCGGCCCAGACCACCTGCTCGCCCAGCGCGGGAGCACTGTCCAGCAGATAGGGCGCGCAGGTAAAGGTGGGACGGCAGCCCTGGGCTACATAGGCCTCGGCCAGGGCACTGGCCGGCTCGCCCAGCGCCGGGTCGACGCCCTGCTCACGCCAACGACGCTGGTCCACGGACACCGCATTGAGACTGGTGGGCACCCGCACCCGACCGCCCCACTCCACCAGCCGCTGGGCAAAGGCCAGACTGGCCGGGCCGGTGTAGATACAGCCGTCGATGTGCGCCTGGGTGATGTCGAGCAGTTCGCGGGCGCCCTGCAGCTGTGCCATGCGTACCAGGATCTTCATGGCCGCCTGGACGGCCTTGCCCTGGGCGCCATCCAGCATCGCCTGGTCGGTCACGCTCAGCTGGAGCTCGGCGATGTCAGGCGGTTCCATTTCGGGAAAGTAGCTATCCGGCGTTCCGACCCAGTCATCGGCTACCGCGATCTCGTCCTGCTCGGCCAGGGCCGCAAAGGCCTTGGCGCCCAGGCTGACCACCGGCAGGGAACAGCCGAACAATTCCTCCGCGACGATGGCGCCGAGGCTGAGGATCTCGTCCGGCTCGGCCAGCAGCAAGGCCGCCGGCCCGCGTCCCGCCAGCAACAGCTCTAGGAGCACGGCGCTGCCGGTACAGGAGCCACGTCCGCTGGGGATGGCCAGGATGCGCCCGGCCAGCTCCAGACCGTGCAGGGGATGGTGGCGATCGATCACCCGGCCGCTGGCCGGATCGACGCCACCCCAGAAACTCAGGCCCAGGGACGCCCAGGCCAGACGTCCCCGGGCATGGCCCGCGACCAGAGCGCGACCGCGGACCGCGTCCACCGCTAGTGGCCGCCTAGATAGGCTTCCCGCACCTGGGGATTGGCCAGCAACTCCTGGCCGCTACCGGTCATGCGGATTTCGCCCGTGACCATCACATAGGCGCGGTCGGACAGGCGCAGGGCATGGTTGGCGTTCTGCTCCACCAGGAAGATGGTCATGCCGCTCTTCGCCAGCTCGCGCAGGATCTGGAAGATCTGCTTCACCACGATGGGCGCCAGGCCCAGGCTGGGCTCGTCGAGCAAGAGCAGCTTGGGTCGCGCCATCAGCGCCCGGGCGATGGCCAGCATCTGCTGCTCGCCTCCGGACATGGTCATGGCGCGCTGGTTACGGCGCTCCTTGAGGCGCGGGAAGAGCTCGAACATGCGCTGCATGTCCTCGTCCACCCAGCGGGTGCCGATGGGAATGGTGCCCATCAGCAGATTCTCCTCGACCGTCATGTCGGGGAACACGTGGCGCCCCTCCGGCGACTGGGCGATGCCGTTGGAGGCCACGTAGTGGGCGTTCTTGCGGGTGATGTCCTCGCCACGGTAGAGGATCTGCCCGTTGCGCGCCTGAGGCTGGCTGAAGATGGACATCAGCAGGGTGGACTTGCCGGCACCGTTGGAGCCGATCAGGCTCACCGTCTCGCCTTCGTTGATGGACAGGGAGACGCTCTTCAGGGCCTGGATCGGCCCGTAGAAGACGTCGACGTTGCGAAATTCCAGGATCGGCGTGGTCATGCCACCTCCTCTTCTTCGGCGCCGAGGTAGGCGGCGATGACCTTGGGATCGTTGCGGATATCAGCTGGTAGGCCGCGGGCGATGACCTGGCCATGGTCCAGCACCACGATGTGGTCGGAGATGTTCATCACCATGCCCATGTCATGCTCGATCAGCACCACGGTGATGCGGTGCTGGTCGCGCAGGAGACGGATCATGCCCGCCAGGGCCTCGGTCTCGGCCGGGTTGAGGCCGGCGGCCGGCTCGTCCAGGCAGACGATCTCCGGGCGGGTGCACATGGCCCGAGCGATTTCCAGGCGACGCTGCTGGCCGTAGGAGAGTTCGCCGGCCAGGCGGTTGGCGTGGTCCACCAGGTCCACCACCTCCAGCCAGTAGAAGGCCGTGTCCAGCGCCTTTTCCTCGGCGCGGCGATAGCCGGGGGTATTGAGGATACCGGTGATGAGATTGCGGTTGCACTGCATGTGCTGCGCCACCAGCAGGTTCTCCACCACCGACATTTCCTTGAACAGGCGGATGTTCTGGAAGGTGCGGGCGAGACCGGCGCGATTCACCAGGTGGGTGCCGCCGAACATCTTGTACCAGAGCCGGCTGCCGAACTGCACCGGATTGACGAAGTCGGCCGCCTGGAAGCGTTCGCCCATGATCTTGCCGACGCGGGTCGAGCGACCATCGGCGGTGTCCAGGCGGATTTCGCCATCGGTGGCCTTGTAGAAGCCGGTCAGGCAGTTGAATACCGTGGTCTTGCCGGCCCCGTTGGGGCCGATCAGCGCGGTGATGGACTGGCGTTTGATCTCGAAGGACACGTCCGAAAGCGCCTTGATGCCCCCGAATCTCATGCCCAGACCGTTGACGGTCAGAATGTTATCGCTCACGGCGCCACTCCCTTGCGAATCGCGAAGCCACTGCGGGCGATACGGATCAGGCCGCGCGGCCGCCACATCATCATCACCACCATGAGCACGCCGAATACCAGCATGCGGATGTCGCCGAATTCGCGCAGCAGCTCGAACAGCAGGGTCATGACGAAAGCCGAGACCACCACGCCGACGGTGGAGCCCAGGCCGCCCAGCACCACGATGGCCAGTACCAGCACCGACTCGAAGAAGTTGAACGAAGCCGGGTTGATGAAGCCCTGGTAGGTGGCGAAGAACACGCCAGCGAGGCCCGCGGTGGACGCACCGATCATGAACGCCGAGAGCTTGACCAGCACATGGTTCAGACCCATGGCGCGGCAGGCGATCTCGTCCTCGCGCAGGGCTTCCCAGGCGCGACCGACCGGCATGCGGGTCAGGCGGTGCTTGATGTAGAGCACCAGCAGCACCACCAGGAACAGCACGGTATAGATGAAGATCATCGTCGCGTTGGGGTTGTAGCTGATGCCCAGCAGCTCATGGATGGGCACCCCGCCCTCCTTCGCCCGGCGCCCGAACTCGATGCCGAAGAAGGTCGGCGAGGGCGCGGCGATGCCGTTGGGGCCCTTGGTCACTTCCAGCCAGTTGTTGAGCACCAGCCGGATGATCTCGCCGAAGCCAAGGGTGACGATGGCCAGGTAGTCCCCGTGCATGCGCAAGACCGGGAATCCCAGTATCGCCCCCGCTACCGCGGCCAGCACCGCGGCGAGCGGCAGCATGGTCCAGAAGCCCAGACCCAGGTACTGGTAACCCAGCGCCAGGCCATAGGCGCCGATGGCATAGAAGCCGACGTAACCCAGGTCGAGCAGCCCCGCCAGCCCCACCACGATGTTCAGGCCCAGGCCCAGCAGCACGTAGATGAGGCAGAGGATGATCACCGTCAGCCAGTACTTGGTAGCCAGGAAGGGAAAGGCGATGGCCAACAGGATGATGATGGGCAGGATGAACCTGAGGTTGGACTTGTGCCCCGGCGGCAGCACATGGACGCCGCCGTCGTTGCGTTTGAAGGACTCGATCCAGTCGCGGCCCTTGGCGGTCTGGCTGAACAGGCTGAGCAGGAAGCGACCGGCCATGACCACCGCGACCATGATGCCGACACGCCCGGGCTGGACGTTGTAGCCATAGCCGTCGAGCACGATGCCGACGATGGGGCCGAACAGGATCAGCGAGACCAGGCCGACCATGAGGGTGTCGCGCAGTACGACCTTGAGATCGAAGGAGGAAGACGTCTGACTCATGGATTCACACCTTCGTGACCTGGGGTTTGCCGAGCAGCCCCTGGGGCCTAAAGATCAGGATCGCCACCAGCAGCGAGAAGCTGAAGACGTCCTTGTAGTCCGAGTTCACCAGGCTGGCGAACTGGGCTTCGGAGATGCCGAGGATGATACCGCCGAGCATGGCACCGGGCAGTGAGCCGATGCCGCCGAGCACCGCCGCGGTAAAGGCCTTGATGCCGATGATGAAGCCGGCATAGAAGTCGAAGGTGCCGTAGTTGAGGGTGATGAGTACCCCGGCCAGTGCCGCCATGGCCGCGCCGATGATGAAGACGTAGGAGATCACCCGGTCGGTGTTGATGCCGAGGATCTGCGCCATCTTGCGATCCTGCTGGGTGGCCCGGCACATGCGGCCCAGGGTGGTCTTCTGGATCACGTAGGTGAGCAGGCCCATGCCGATGATGGAGGCCACGATGATGAAGATTTTGGTGTAGGTGATGATCACGAAGCCATCACCGATATGCAGGCGCAGGGCGCCGTCGAGCAGCGTCGGTACGCCCTGCTGGCGTGCGCCCTGGGCGAGCTGCACGTAGTTCTGCAGGATCAGCGACATGCCGATGGCCGAGATCAGCGGCGCCAGCCGTGTGGAGTTGCGCAGCGGCTTGTAGGCGATGCGCTCGATGGCCCAGCCGTACACGGAGGTGACCACCACGGTGAAGATCAGGGTGCCAAGGATCAGCACGGGGAAGGAATGCAGGCCGAACACGCTCAGCAGGGCGATGCCGATGGCGGCGAGATAGGCCGACACCATGTACACGTCGCCGTGGGCGAAGTTGATCATGCCGATGATGCCATAGACCATGGTGTAGCCGATGGCGATGAGTCCGTAGACCGAGCCCAGGGTCAGGCCGTTGACCAGTTGTTGCAGGAAGATACCGTCCACGTTTGCAGTCTCGCGCTGGATGGATGACGAGGGCCGCCAGCCACCGCCTCGTCCTGGGGCGGAGACGAGAGGGCGGCCGGCGGGTTCACGCGAGGATCAGGGCAGTTGGTTGTACTTGCCCTTGTCGTCCCATTCGTACATCACGTAGTCGGAGACCTTGAGGTCACCCTTGCTGTCCCAGCTCTTCTCACCCAGCACGGTGTTGACGCTGTGGGCCTTCAGCCACTCGGCGGCCTTGGTGCCATCGGTGCCCTTGATACCGTTGAAGGCAGCGGCCACCGCCTGCAGCGAGGCGTAGGAGTAGAGGGTGTAGCCCTCGGGCTCGTAACCGGACTTGCGCAGCGTTTCCACTACGGTCTTGCCAGCCGGATTCTTCAGCGGATCGGCACCGAAGGTCATCAGCACGCCCTTGGTGTACTGGGGACCACCGGCGGTGGTGACCAGATCCAGGGAAACGATGCCGTCGCCGGAAACGAACTTGGCGGTCACACCCTGCTCGCGCATCTGGCGGACCAGCGGACCGGCCTCGGGGTGCAGACCGCCGAAGTAGACCACGTCGGCGCCCGAGGCGCGGATCTTGGTGACCAGGGAGTTGAAGTCCTTCTCGCCGCGAGTCAGACCCTCGTAGAGCACCTCTTTCACGCCGCGCTTGTTGAGCTGCGCCTTGGTCGCGTCGGCCAGGCCCTGACCGTAGGTGTCCTTGTCGTGGATGATGGCGACCTTCTTGGCTTTGAGGGTATCGACGATGTAGTCGCCGGCCACGATGCCCTGCTGGTCGTCACGCCCGCACATGCGGAACACGCCCGTCAGGCCGCGCTCGGTGATCTTGGGGTTGGTGGACGCGGGGGTGATGGAAATGATGCCGGCTTCGTCGTAGATCTCCGAGGCAGGCATGGTGTTGGAGGAGCAGAAGTGGCCGATCACGGCCTTGACCTTCTCGGAGTCCACCAGGCGGTTGGCCACGGCCACGGCCTGCTTGGGCTCGCAGGCGTCGTCGCCCTGCACCAGCTTGATTTTCTCGCCATTGATGCCACCGGCGGCATTGATGTCCTCCGCCGCCTGGGTAGCGCCCTTCCAGAACTGCTCGCCGTAGGCGGCACTGGCCCCGGTATAGGGACCCGCGACACCGATCACGATGTCGGCATGCGCCAGGGAGGAGAGAGTGAACGCAGAACCGATAGCGAGAGCCAGAATGCCTTTTCTGTAAATCTTCGACATGGGAGGTTTGCTCCAGAGGGTGGTTGGCTCTCTCGCCAGAGCAAAGCCTATGCCATCACTCAGCTGTGTCCCTGGCGCAAAGGCCATTTGCCGGTACGACAGGGAGCGAAATGTCCTGGCCTGCCATGGCGAGGGCCGCAACCAGTGGACCCGTCGCCGTTTTAGACTTTCGTCTTAGTCAGGATATTAGCCGGGATAAAGACCTGCAGCGGTAGCAGTAGAACGGGTAAAAGGCAGAGGTTTGTTACCAGATAGCAACCCGGTTGCACCTGTTTCGCACCAAAACGTAACATCGCCCCCATCCTGCGCCACCAAAGTAACCATGGTCTGTATCGGACGTAACGAGGCGGATCAATCGGTTCCGGCTATTGGCCAGATCAACGAAACAGCAAAAGAAAACGGCCGACTTGCACAGGTTGGGATGCGCAAATCGGCCGCTTGAGTGGCCCGACCAGAGCGGTTGCCGGGCGGGCTGCAAGGTCTTTAGAGCACCACGCGCAGACACTGCCCCGCGTGATAGAGGGTAAAGCCAGCCTCGTACATCAGGCTGCGCCACTGTCCTACCGGGTTGGAATCCAGCGAAGCCAGCGGCATGGGCAGGTCCTGCCGATCGCCACTGCACAGATAGCGGGCAAAGGCCTGCCCCACCACCGTGCCCGTGGTGACTCCGCGACCGTTGTAGCCGGTCACCGCGAGCAACCCCGGTGCCGGCTCGAACAGCCGCATCAGGTGATCGGGGGTGAAGCCGATCTGGCCCGTCCAGGTGCACTCCCATTCCACCCGGCCAAGCGAGGGGAAATAGTGCCGCTGGATGCGGTCGGCCCAGGCGCGGATGAAACCGGCCGGGCGTCCCGCCATGTTGCCGAGGCTACCCAGGAGCAGGCGGCCATCGGCATCGCGCCGGATGCTGCTGAGCACCGTCCGGGTATCCCAGGAGCCACGCCCCTGAGGCAGGATGAAGTCCGCTTCCGCCCCGAGAGGCTGGGACGCCACCTGATAGTAGTAGCCAGGAAAGAACTGCTTGCGCAGACGGGTCCATTCGCCTTCGGTGTAGGCGTTGGAAGCGATCACCACCTGGTCGGCGGTAACCCGCCCCTGGGAGGTTTCCACCTGCCAGCGATCACCCACGCGCTGCAGGCGCTGCACCGCGCTCTGCTCGAACAGTTCGCCGCCCTCCTGGCGCAGCGCCCTGGCCAGTCCCAGGGCGTAGCCCATGGGCACCAGGGTACCGGCGCGGTGATCGAGCAGGGCCCCGCTGATATCGCGCGTGCCGCAAGCGCTGTAGAAGGCCTCGCCTTCCAGTAACTCGACCCGCGCACCGCGCCGTTGCCATTGCTCGGCACGTTGACCCAGATCGGCCAGGCCCTTGGCGCTGTGCGCCATGTGCAGGGTGCCGGCGCGGCGTGGCTGGCAGTCGATGCCATAGCGCTCGATGAGACCGAACACCTGACTCGGCGCATCGCCCATCACCCCCAGCAAGCGCTCCCCAACCTCCTGTCCCAGGGTCGCCACCGCCTCGTCCGGCGGGATCCACATGCCGGCATTGACCAGCCCGACATTGCGCCCGGAGCCGCCATGGCCGACGCCATGGGCCTCCAGTACCACCACCCGTCGCCCGGCCTGCGCCAGGTGCAGCCCGGTGGACAGGCCGGTGTAGCCACCGCCGATGACGCAGACCTCGGTGTCACGCTCGCCTTGCAGCGGCGCTCCGGGCATCGCCGGATACAGCCGCTCCCACAGGCACTCCTCACGCAACTGCATTCTCGGCGCTCCTGGCGGATCCACTCAGTCGAACACGATGCCCTGGGCCAGCGGCAGTTCGCGGGAGTAGTTGACGGTGTTGGTCTGGCGGCGCATGTAGGCCTTCCAGGCGTCGGAGCCCGATTCGCGACCGCCACCGGTTTCCTTCTCGCCACCGAAGGCGCCACCGATCTCGGCACCGCTAGGCCCGATATTGACGTTGGCGATGCCGCAGTCGCTGCCAGTCGCCGACATGAAGGCCTCGGCCTCACGCACGTCGGTGGTGAAGATGCAGGACGACAGGCCCTGGGGCACGGCGTTGTTCAGCGCTACCGCCTCGTCGAAATCGTCGTAGGTCAGCACATAGAGAATGGGGGCGAAGGTCTCGTGGCGTACCGCCTCGCTCTGCTCGGGCATCTCGACGATGGCCGGGGCCACGTAGTAGGCCTCGGGATACTGCTCAGCCAGCTGACGCTCACCGCCGTAGACCACCCCGCCCTCGCCACGCGCCTGTTCCAGCGCACCCTGCATGGCCTGGAAGCTGGCCGCATCGATCAGCGGACCGATGAGGTTGCCTTCCAGCGGATGGCCGATGCGGACTTTGGCATAGGCGGTCTTCAACCGGGCGACGATCTCGTCCTTGACCGAACGATGGGCAATCAGGCGGCGCAGGGTGGTGCAGCGCTGGCCGGCAGTGCCCACGGCGCTGAACAGGATGGCACGTACGGCCATGTCCAGATCGGCACTCGGCGCGAGGATCATGGCATTGTTGCCGCCCAGTTCGAGGATGCTGCGGCCGAAGCGCGCCGCAACCCGCGGTCCTACCTCGCGACCCATGCGGGTGCTACCCGTGGCGCTCACCAGCGCCACCCGCGGATCGTCCACCAGGGCCTCACCGGCGGCGCGGTCACCGACGATGACCTGGCTGAGATCGGCGGGGGCATCGCCGAAGCGCGCCAGGGCCTTCTCGAACAGCGCCTGGCAGGCCAGCGCGGTCAACGGGGTCTTTTCCGAAGGCTTCCAGATCACCGGATTGCCGCAGACCAGGGCTAGGGCGGCGTTCCAGGACCAGACCGCCACCGGGAAGTTGAAGGCACTGATGATGCCGACTACACCTAGCGGCTGCCAGCTTTCGCGCATGTGGTGACCCGGACGCTCGGAGGCGATGGTCAGACCATAGAGCTGGCGCGACAGGCCAACGGCGAAGTCGCAGATGTCGATCATCTCCTGGACTTCGCCCAGGCCTTCCTGGGTGATCTTGCCGGCTTCCCAGGACACCAGTTCGCCGAGATCGGCCTTGTGCGCGCGCAGCTCTTCGCCGAGCAGCCGCACCAGTTCGCCACGGCGCGGCGCCGGCACCGCGCGCCAAGCCTGGAAGGCACGGTCGGCGCGGGAGATCTTCTGCTCCACCTCGGCGGCGCTTTCCAGGGCGACGCTGCCCAGTTGGCTACCGTCGATGGGGGAATGCACCCGATGCTCGCCTTGGGTGTAGTGCTGGGCAGAAACGCCGAGGCGTTCCAACAGGGCCTTGCTCATGCTGAGGTCTCCGCAGAAAGGAAATCGTCCCTGAGTATGGTCAGGCCAGCGGCGCCGGACAACCGACCTTTGCTCGGCATATCATTCCCTTTTTTCATGCCGCGAGTCCGCTCATGCAACGTCGCCACCTGCCGTCCATCACCGCCATGCAGTGCTTCGAGGCGGTGGCCCGTCATCTGAGCTTTACCCGCGCGGCCGACGAACTGGCGCTGACCCAGAGTGCCGTCAGCAAACAGGTCGCCCAGCTGGAAGATCTCCTGCAGCACAGCCTGTTTCGCCGGGTCCGGCGCCGCCTGCAACTCACCCCGGCCGGTGCCCTCTACCTGGCCGAGGTGGACAAGATCCTCAACCAGTTGGAGATGTCGGCGCGCTACCTGAGATCCTATGGCGGCGAGACCGAGGTGCTGCGCGTGGCCACCCCACCGACCTTTGGCGAGCGCTGGTTGGTCCCGCGGCTGAAGGGCTGGCGGCTGCGCTTTCCCAATATTCACCTGGATGTCTCCAGCGCCCTGGAACCGGTGGACTTCCGCGACCCCCGCCACGACGTGGCGCTGTTCTATGGTCACGGCAGTTGGCCGGGTGCCGAATGCGAACTGCTGCTGCACGAGCACATGGTCGCGGTCTGCGCGCCGGATCTGCTGCCCGCCGAAGGCATCGCCGGACCCGAGCAACTGGTGGACTTCGTCCTGCTGCAGAACACCACCCGCCCGGAATCCTGGCACGACTGGTACGCCAGCCAGGGTCGGGAGGAAGTGCACAGCCATCACGGTCCGCGCTTCGACACCTTTACCCTCTGCGCCCGCGCCGCCCAGGAAGGTTGCGGGGTGGCCCTGCTGCCGGAATTCCTGGTCGCCGAAGAACTGGCTTCCGGCCGCCTGGTGCTCGCCTGGCCCCACCGCCTCGCCAGCCCCCACGCCTACTGGCTGGCCTATCCGGAACAGATGGCCGAGGTGCCCAAGGTGCGCAGCTTCATCGAATGGATTCGCGAGAAGGCGTAGTGCCCGTAGGTTGCGGCTGAGCACAGCGAAGCCCAACAGTCCCTGGCTCCACGCCGCTTTCAAGCAGTGGAGGCTGGCCTGCGTTGTCATGTTGGGCTTCACTGCGCTCAACCCAATCTACCACCTGTGTTCACCAACCATAAAAAAACCCGGCCGAGGCCGGGTTTTTTACTCAGGGTCGTCTTAGACGCCGGAGGCTTCCGCCGCCGCCACGTCCTTGATCGACAGCTTGATGCGACCGCGGTTGTCCACGTCCAGCACCAGCACCTTCACTTCCTGACCTTCTTTCAGCACGTCGGTGACCTTCTCGATACGCTGATCGCTCAGCTGCGAGATGTGCACCAGACCGTCCTTGCCCGGCAGGATGCTGACGAAGGCGCCGAAGTCGACGATGCGCTCCACCTTGCCGACGTAGATCTTGCCGATCTCGGCCTCGGCGGTGATGCCCAGGACACGCTGCTTGGCAGCTTCAGCGGCTTCGCGGGTCTCGCCGTAGATCTTGATGGTGCCGTCGTCTTCGATGTCGATCGACGCCTTGGTCTCTTCGCAGATACCACGGATGGTGGCGCCACCCTTGCCGATCACGTCGCGGATCTTGTCCTGGTCGATCTTCATCGCCAGCATGGTCGGAGCATTTTCGGACAGCTCGGCACGCGACTCGGAGATCACCTGGTTCATCTGACCCAGGATATTCAGACGCGCTTCCAGCGCCTGCTCCAGAGCGATTTCCATGATCTCTTCGGTGATGCCGTTGATCTTGATGTCCATCTGCAGGGCGGTGACGCCCTTGGCGGTACCGGCCACCTTGAAGTCCATGTCGCCCAGGTGATCTTCGTCACCCAGGATGTCGGTCAGAACGGCGAACTTCTCGCCTTCCTTGACCAGACCCATGGCGATACCGGCAACCGGCGCCTTGACCGGCACACCGGCGTCCATCAGCGCCAGGGAGGCACCGCACACCGACGCCATGGAGCTGGAGCCGTTGGACTCGGTGATCTCGGAGACCACGCGGATGCTGTAGGGGAAGGCTTCCTGGGTCGGCAGCATGGCCTGGATGCCACGACGGGCCAGACGGCCGTGACCGATCTCGCGACGGCCTGGGCTACCCATGCGACCGCACTCGCCGACCGAGAAGGGCGGGAAGTTGTAGTGCAGCATGAAGCTGTCGCGGCGCTCGCCTTCCAGGGTGTCCAGCAGCTGCGAGTCACGGGCGGTGCCCAGGGTCGCGGTGACCAGCGCCTGGGTTTCGCCACGGGTGAACAGGGCCGAACCATGGGTCTTCTTCAGCGGACCGACTTCGATCTGCAGCGGGCGTACGGTGCGGGTGTCGCGACCGTCGATACGCGGCTTGCCGTCGACGATGTTCTGGCGCACGGTGCGGTATTCCAGCAGACCGAAGGTCTCCTTGACCTCGGCTTCGCTGTACTGACCGTTCTCACCGGCCAGCTTGGCGATGGCCTGGTCGCGCAGGGCACCCAGGGCCGCATAGCGATCCTGCTTGATGGTGATGGTGTAGGCACGGGACACGGCCTCGCCGACCTCGGCCTTGACGGCTTCGATCAGGGCGGTGTTCTCGGCAGGCGCCTGCCAGTTCCAGGTCGGCTTGCCGGCTTCGGCAGCGAACTGGCTGATGGCCTCGATGGCCACCTGGAATTCTTCGTGGGCGAACAGCACGCCGCCCAGCATCTGGTCTTCGGTCAGCTCGTCGGCTTCGGATTCGACCATCAGCACGGCGTCACGGGTACCGGCCACGACCATGTCCAGGCTGGAGCTCTGCAGCTGCTCGTAGCTGGGGTTCAGCAGGTAGCCCAGCTCGGTGTGGTAGCCCACGCGGGCAGCGGCGATGGGGCCGGCGAAGGGAATACCGGAAATGGCCAGGGCGGCGGAGGTGCCGATCATGGCGGCGATGTCCGGATCGGACTTCTTGTTGGTGCTGACCACGGTGCAGACAACCTGGACTTCGTTCAGGAAGCCTTCGGGGAACAGCGGACGGATCGGGCGATCGATCAGGCGCGAGGTCAGGGTTTCCTTCTCGGAAGGACGGCCTTCACGCTTGAAGTAACCACCGGGGATGCGGCCAGCGGCGTAGGTCTTTTCCTGGTAGTGCACGGACAGCGGGAAGAAGTCCTTGCCAACGGCGGGCTGCTTGGCACCGACCACGGTGACCAGTACGCTGACGTCATCGGTGGAGACCAGCACCGCACCGGTCGCCTGGCGCGCGATGCGGCCGGTTTCCAGGGTGAAGGTCTGCTCACCGAACTTGAATTGCTTGATTACTGGATTCACAGTCTTTCCTTCTCTTTATTGCCTTGGGGGAAATCGAGGCGACCAGAGGGATTCGGACCCTCGCTGATCTCCGGGTGACGCAAGCCGATTCTGTCGGCCTCTCAAGCAAAAAAGCCGGAGGCCGGCGCGAGCCGACCTCCAGCTTCAGACTGCTTGCAGCAGGTCCGCATCGTATTAACGACGCAGGCCCAGGCGAGCGATCAGTGCGCTGTAACGAGAGGTATCCTTGGACTTCAGGTAGTCCAGCAGCTTACGACGCTGGTTGACCATGCGGATCAGACCACGACGGCTGTGGTGGTCTTTGCCGTTGGCCTTGAAGTGACCTTGCAGCTTGTCGATATTGGCGGACAGCAGGGCAACCTGCACTTCCGGCGAACCGGTATCGCCTTCGCTTTGCTTGAACTCGTTTACGATCTGGGCTTTATCTTCAACGCTCAGTGCCATGATAGGGCTCCTCTGAGGAACAGGCCGGGATGGATCCCGTGCTTAAGGAAAGAGGTGTGACCGTGCCTGCTGACAGCCACCCTCGGTATCGGTCTAGGACCGAATCAGTCTACGAGGAGCAACCTGCCCCTCGTCATCTATCTCGCCGATGCCGATGAAACGACCCTGGTCGTCCTGCACCCGCATCAAACCGAATTTCGGTGCATTGGCTGCCCGAACGGGCTGACCGTGCAACCAATAATAGGCGCTGTGCTGAGTCAACTGCACCAGCGGCCAATGTTCGAGGCCGCTGTCGACCGGCAGCAGGAAGCGATCCAGCGCTTCGGCACCGCCTTCGGCATGGGCCGCCTCCAGCTCGTCCAGGCTGATGGCCTGCACGAGGCCAAAGGGACCAGCCTGGGTACGTCGCAACTCAGCCACATGGGCCCCGCAACCGAGACGGGCGCCGAGGTCTTCGACCAGGGTGCGCACATAGGTCCCCTTGCTGCAGGCCACTTCCAGCGTCGCGCGATCTTCCTGCAACGCCAGGAGTTCCAGACGGGCAATAGTAACAGAACGCGCCTCGCGCTCCACTACTTCCCCGGCACGCGCCAACTTGTAGAGCGGCTGACCGTCGCGCTTGAGCGCCGAGTACATCGGCGGAATCTGCTCTATCTGGCCGCGAAAGGCCGGCAGCGCCGCCTGGATGGCTGCTTCGTCGACATCGACCGTCCGTCGCTCCAACACCTCACCCTCGGCGTCGCCGGTGGTGGTGGTGACGCCCAGCTGCGCCACGGTGCTGTAACCCTTGTCGGCGTCCAGCAGGTACTGGGAAAACTTGGTCGCTTCGCCGAAGCACAGCGGCAGCACACCGGTAGCCAGGGGATCCAGACTGCCGGTATGGCCCGCCTTCTCGGCGTTGAGCAGCCAGCGGACCTTTTGCAGGGCGGCATTGGAGGAAAAGCCGCGCGGCTTGTCCAGCACCAGCACGCCATGCACCTGCCGGCGAATACGCTTGACCTGGGCCACCCTACTCCTCCCCGTCCTGCCGACGATCTTCGGCGACCGCCCGCTCGATCAGCGCCGACAGCTGGGCGCCGCGACGGATGCTCTCGTCATACTGGAAACCCAGTTGCGGAACGGTCCGCAACTTCATCGCCCGACCCAACTGCTGCCGCAGGAAGCCGGAGGCATCCTTGAGGATGGCGATATTCTGCTTGATCGCCTCGGGGTCATCGTCCTTGCCCAGCACGGTGATGTGCACCTTGGCATGGGACAGGTCGCGTGCCACGTCCACGCCGGTGATGGTCACCATACCCAGCCGTGGATCTTTGATTTCGCGATGGATCAACAGCGCCAGTTCGCGCTGTATCTGATCACCGATACGCTGGGTACGGCTGAATTCTTTGGCCATGTCGAAACTCTCGTACAAAAGGCCGCAGACGTCAGGCCTGCCAGCCATGAACCTTGGAAACGCGAACGGCAAGTCCGGACCTGGCAGGGTTCTGCCAGGTCCGCGACCTGCCGTCCTGGTGCAGTCTCGCCGTTACAGCGAACGGGCGACCTGAACCTTCTCGAACACTTCGATCTTGTCGCCGACGCGGACGTCGTTGTAGCTCTTCACGCCGATACCGCATTCCATGCCGGCACGCACTTCGGCCACGTCATCCTTGAAGCGACGCAGGGATTCCAGCTCGCCTTCGAAGATGACCACGTCTTCGCGCAGGACGCGGATCGGACGGTTGCGGTGCACCATGCCTTCGGTGACCATGCAGCCGGCGACGGCGCCGAACTTGGGCGAACGGAAGACGTCACGCACCTCGGCGATACCCAGGATGTTCTCCCGGACGTCACTGCCCAGCATGCCGGTCAGCGCCTTCTTCACATCTTCGATGATGTCGTAGATGACGTTGTAGTAACGCATGTCGAGGCCTTCCTGCTCGACGATCTTCCGCGCCCCGGCATCGGCCCGGACGTTGAAGCCGAACAGCACGGCATTGGAGGCCAGCGCCAGGTTGGCATCGCTTTCGGTGATACCACCGACGCCACCGCCGACCACACGTACCTGGACTTCGTCGTTGCCCAGACCGGACAGCGAACCCTGCAGCGCCTCGAGGGAGCCACGCACATCGGACTTGAGCACGATGTTGAGGGTCTTCTTCTCGTCCTGGCCCATGTTCTCGAAGATGTTCTCGAGCTTGCCGGCATGCGCGCGAGCCAGCTTGACCTCGCGGAACTTGCCCTGACGGAACAGCGCCACTTCCCGGGCCTTCTTCTCGTCGGTCAGCACGGTGAGTTCGTCACCGGCATCCGGGGTACCGTCCAGACCAAGGATCTCGACCGGAATGGACGGGCCGGCTTCCTTGATCGGCTTGCCGTTCTCGTCGAGCATGGCACGGATGCGACCGAAGTTGACGCCGACCAGGGCCATGTCGCCCTGCCGCAGGGTACCGTTCTGTACCAGCACGGTAGCGACCGGACCACGGCCCTTGTCCAGGCGCGACTCGATGACCACACCGCGACCGGGTGCTTCCGGCGTAGCGGTCAGCTCCAGGACTTCGGCCTGCAGCAGGATGGCTTCGAGCAGCTCGTCCACACCGGTACCGGCCTTGGCCGAGACGTGCACGAACTGGGTATCGCCGCCCCACTCTTCCGGGATGACCTGACGACCGGCCAGATCGTGCTTGACGCGATCCGGATCGGCATCGGGCTTGTCGATCTTGTTGACCGCCACGACGATGGGGACACCTGCCGCCTTGGCGTGCTGGATGGCTTCCTCGGTCTGCGGCATGACGCCGTCATCGGCCGCGACGACCAGGATGACGATGTCGGTGGCCTTGGCACCACGGGCACGCATCGCGGTGAACGCGGCGTGACCAGGGGTATCCAGGAAGGTCACCATGCCACGCTCGGTTTCCACGTGGTAGGCACCGATGTGCTGGGTGATGCCACCGGCTTCGCCCGACGCGACCTTGGCGCGACGGATGTAGTCCAGCAGCGAGGTCTTACCGTGGTCGACGTGACCCATGACGGTCACTACCGGCGCACGGTGCAGGGCCTTGCCACCCTCGAACTTGAGGGATTCGGCCAGCTGGTCTTCCAGGGCGTTCTCGTTGACCAGCTTGACCTTGTGGCCCAGCTCTTCGGCCACCAGCTGCGCCGTCTCGCGGTCGAGCACCTGGTTGATGGTGGCGGGAGACCCCATCTTGAACATGAACTTGATGACTTCGGCGGCCTTCACCGACATCTGCTGAGCTAGCTCAGAGACGGTGATGGTCTCACCTAGATTGACTTCGCGCACTACAGGTCCTGTCGGGCTCTGGAACCCGTGTTGGTTTCGCTTCTTGAGTCGCGACTTGCCACCGCGACCGCCACGCCGGCCAAAGCCCTCTTCCTCGTCGTCGCCACTGCGCACGGTACGAGGAGCTGCGACCTTGTCCTTGATCGACGGGCGATGCTGGGCATTCTTGCGCTCACGACGCTCGTCTTCTTCGCGCTTGCTGCTCGGGGCAGGATGCACGGGACGACGCGGTTCTTCGCGCTTGCGCTCGCCAGCCGGATCGGCCTTCTTGGCCTCGGTGGCAGCTTCGGCAGCGGGCTGCTGCTCGGCCACCACGGCAGGTGCTTCCGGCGCAGCCGGGGCTGCGGCTTCGGTAGCGACGGCCTGCGTCTGCTCCACCTGGGCAGCGGCTTCGGCCTGCTGACGTGCAGCTTCTTCAGCAGCACGCTGGGCTTCTTCCTCGGCGCGCGCCTGGGCGGCAGCCTCTTCAGCGGCACGCTGGGCTTCCTGCTCGCGGCGCTGCTCGGCTTCAAGCTCGGCAGGGCTGCGCTTGACGAAGGTTTTCTTCTTGCGGACTTCGACACTGACGGTCTTGCTGCCGGCCACTTTCAGTGTGGTCTGGGTCTTGCGCTGCAGGGTGATCTTGCTTGGCTCGTCGAGCTGCGCAGTCCCCTTCAGGTGCGTCAGCAGCGCCTGCTTCTCCGCATCGCTCACCAATTGCTCGGCGCTGCTATGCGTCAGACCTGCCTCGCGCATCTGCTGTAGCAGACGTTCCACCGGCGTATTGACCGTTTGGGCCAGTTCTTTCACCGTGACTTGCGTCATGCACTTCTCTCCTCAGACTGCGCCGCTTACTCGAACCAATGGGCACGGGCAGCCATGATCAGCTTGCCGGCACGCTCTTCGGTCATGCCGTTGATGTCGAGCAGGTCGTCGATCGACTGCTCGGCGAGCTCTTCGCGATTGACCACGCCACGCTGGGCCAGCGCGCTGGCGAGCTGGGGATCCATGCCGTCGAGGGTCAGCAGATCTTCGCTGGGGCTCTTCTGTTCTTCCGTTGCGATGGCCCGGGTAAGCAGGCGATCCTTGGCCCGGGTACGCAGCTCGTTGACGATGTCTTCGTCGAAGCCATCGATGTTGAGCATCTCTTCCATGGGCACGTAGGCCACTTCCTCGAGGGAAGTGAAGCCTTCTTCCACCAGCACCTGCGCCAGTTCCTCGTCGACATCCAGCTCGTCGATGAAGCGCTGGATGATGTCGCCGGTCTCGGCCTGTTGCTTGGCGTTGATGTCCGCTTCGGTCATCACGTTGAGCGTCCAACCGGTCAGCTGACTGGCCAGGCGCACGTTCTGGCCGCCACGGCCGATCGCCTGGGCCAGGTTATCCTCGGCGACGGCGATGTCCATGGTACGGCTGTCTTCGTCGACGATGATCGAGGCGACTTCGGCCGGAGCCATGGCGTTGATGACGAACTGCGCCGGATTGTCATCCCAGAGGACGATGTCGACACGCTCGCCACCCAGTTCACCGGATACCGCCTGGACACGCGAACCACGCATGCCGATACAGGCGCCCTGCGGATCGATGCGCTTGTCCTTGGAGCGAACGGCGATCTTGGCCCGCGAGCCCGGATCCCGAGCGGCTGCCATGACATCGATCAGCTGCTCGGAGATTTCCGGTACTTCGATGCGGAACAGCTCGATCAGCATCTGCGGATCGGTACGCGACAGCATCAGTTGCGGACCGCGGTTTTCCGTACGGATCTCCTTGAGCAGGGCGCGCAGACGCACGCCCATGCGGAAGGTCTCACGGGGAATGATGTGCTCACGCGGCAGCAGCGCCTCGGCATTGTTGCCCAGGTCGACGATCACGCTGTCACGAGTGACCTTCTTGACGGTTCCCGAGATGATCTCGCCGACCTTCTCGCGATAGGCGTCCACCACCTGAGCCCGCTCGGCCTCGCGCACCTTCTGCACGATCACCTGCTTGGCGGTCTGGGCAGCGATCCGACCGAATTCGATGGACTCGATCTTCTCTTCGATCACTTCACCGGCCTTGACCCCAGGATGCTCTTCCTGGGCGTCTTCCACCGTCAGATGCGAATCGGGCAGCTGATAGTCTTCGTCTTCCACCACGGTCCAGCGGCGGAAGGTCTCGTAGCTGCCGTTGTGTCTGTTGATCGACACCCGCAGATCCACATCTTCTTCGTAGCGTTTCTTGGTAGCCGTGGCGAGAGCCAACTCCAGTGCCTCGAAGATGACGCCGGGTGGAACACCCTTCTCGTTCGAAACAGATTCCACTACCAGCAGAACTTCTTTGCTCATCTTACGCCTCGTATTCGCAATCCTTGGGATCCGCGGTCTCGCGCTCAAATCACTCGAAACGGGGAACGACGTTGGCCTTGTCGATCATCTCGATGGGTAGCAGATACTCATGCTCGTCCACCTGCACCACGACATCCTGGTCTTCCACACCGCGCAGCAAACCCTGGAAATTACGTCGCCCGTCGAAGGGCGACCGAAGTTTGACCTTTATCTGCTCACCGGCATGGGCAGCGAATTGCTCCAGCGTGAACAGGGGCCTATCCATACCGGGGGAAGACACCTCGAGGGTGTATTCATTGGTGATGGGATCTTCCACATCGAGTACGCCACTGACTTGGCGGCTGACCTTCTCGCAGTCTTCTACGAGAATGCCATTGGGATGATCGATGTAGACACGCAGTAGCGAATGCCGCCCTTGGGAGATGTACTCGACACCCCAGCAGACATAGCCAAGCGCCTCGATGACGGGGGCCAGCAAGGCCTGCAACTGTTCTAGCTTGCTCGACACCTGGTTGCCTCGCGTTTTTTGAGAATAAAAAATGGGCATTACGCCCATCCCTAAGAGGTCTGCGCAAGAAAGCGCGACCCGAACTGTCCAGCCAACAAAAAGCCCCTATAAAGGGGCTTTAAAAAACTGGTTGCGGGGGCTGGATTTGAACCAACGACCTTCGGGTTATGAGCCCGACGAGCTACCAGACTGCTCCACCCCGCGTCAAAGCTGGAGCGAGATTATATTCAACTCTACTATAAGAGTCAACCTACTCTCTCGCCGCGTCCTGCTGGACGTCTTTGCTATTTGGTGCCGAAGATGGGACTCGAACCCATACAGCCTGTGGCCACTACCCCCTCAAGATAGCGTGTCTACCAATTCCACCACTTCGGCATGAAACCTTTGAAACCTACTTGGACTCCTGGGGCACGTCCCCGGAAGTACCGCCTTGAGCAGCACGCGGCTGGCTCAGGGGAACATCGCTACCATCCTGCTTCGGCTGAGGAGCCTGCTGGACTGGCTGAGTGGGAAGACCCACTTCACGCAGACCCAGCGCACGGTCTTTGGCGTAATACCCCAGACCCAGACTAGTCGCGAAAAAAACCGCAGCTAGTATAGCAGTAAAACGACTCAGAAAGGTAGCAGAACCTTGACTACCAAAAACGGTACCCGAGGCACCCGCACCAAAGGATGCACCTGCTTCAGCACCCTTGCCCTGCTGCATCAACACCAGCACGATCAGGCCAAGCGCCATCAGCAAGTGGATCACTACAACTGCAGTTTCCAACATTATCCACGTCCTGCAGCGCGGCAAATCGCACTGAACTCTTCAGCATTCAGGGAGGCACCACCCACCAGCCCCCCATCGATATCCGGCATGCCGAACAACTCGGCAGCATTGGCGGCCTTGACACTACCGCCATACAGCAGCTGAAGCCCTTCAGCGACTTCAGCATCGGCCTCACGCACCAGGGCGCGAATCGCCGCATGAACCTCTTGCGCCTGCTCCGGCGTCGCCGTGAGCCCGGTACCTATCGCCCAAACAGGCTCATAGGCCACCACGGCACGGGTGAAAGCCGCGACTCCAACTGCGTCGATGACCGCCTTCAGCTGGCCACCGACCACGTCCAGAGTACGCTCGGCCTCCCGCTCTTCACGGGTTTCACCGACGCAGAGCACGGGAATCATCCCGCCCTCCTGGATGGCCGCGAATTTCTTCGCCACCACCTCGTCATCCTCGCCCAGCAGGGCACGCCGCTCGGAATGCCCCACCAGCACGTAACGGCAACCGAATTCCACCAACTGCGTCGAGGATACCTCGCCAGTCAGGGCCTTCTCGCCAGCGACGGGAGCACAGGTCTGAGCCCCCACCATCAGCGACGTCGCCGCCAAACCTTCAGCCACCCCCGGCAGATGCACTAATGTCGGAATCACCACGACATCGACACCAGACACGCCGTCCAACCCTTTCAAGCCTGCGACCAATGCGGACACGCTCTGCAGCGAGCCATGCATTTTCCAGTTACCGGCAACCAGGGAACGACGCATGCGTTTTACCTCAGGGAGCGAAGTGGGCGCAGATGTTACTCAATCGAAAACAGGCATGCAAGCAAATCAAGCACATACCTCAGTTATCAATTGAGCGAGCGCTTCGGCATGGGCACGAACCTCACGCTCGTTTTCGCCTTCGACCATGACCCTGACCAACGGCTCGGTACCGGATTTACGCAGCAGCACCCGTCCCTTGCCGGCCATTTTCTCGGTCACCTCTGCGCTGGCCTGCTTGACCCGGGGATTCTCCAGAGGATCCTGGCCGCCGCCGAATCTCACGTTGATCAACACCTGCGGACACTTGCGCAGCGCCATGCGTGCCTGGGCCAGGGTCTGACCGGCATTGCGCAGGGCGATCAGCACCTGCAGGGCGGCGATGGTGGCGTCACCTGTGGTGGTGTACTGGCAGCAGACCACGTGCCCGGAGTTCTCACCGCCCAACACCCAATTGCGCTCCAGCAGCTCGGCCATCACATAGCGATCGCCGACCTTGGCCCGCACGAAGGGGATATCCAGCTCGGCCAGCCCCAGCTCGAGACCGAGATTGCTCATCAGGGTACCCACCACCCCACCCTCGAGGCGACCACGGCGCTTGAGATCGCGCGCGATCAGATAGAGCAGCTCGTCGCCATCCACTGCCGCCCCGGTGTGATCCACCATCAGGACCCGATCACCGTCGCCGTCGAAGGCGATGCCGATGTCGGCGTGCTGGTCGAGCACCGCTTGCTGTAGGCCCTCCAGGTGAGTGGAGCCGCAGTCCTTGTTGATGTTGAGCCCATCTGGCTGCACGCCCAGCACGCTGACGTCCGCACCGAGCTCACGGAAGACGCTGGGCGCGATCTTGTAGGTCGCACCGTTGGCGCAATCCAGCACGATCTTCATCCCAGCGAAGCTGGTACCGGTCGGTACGCTGCTCTTGCAGAACTCGATGTAGCGACCGGCCGCATCGTTGATGCGCGAGACCTTGCCAATCCGCGCCGAGTCGACCACGGTCATCGGAGTATCGAGCAGCTCCTCGATCATGGTCTCGAGCTCATCGGGCAGCTTGGTGCCGGCGCCGGAAAAGAACTTGATGCCGTTGTCGTAGTAAGGATTGTGCGAAGCACTGATGACAATGCCGGCGCTGGCCTGGAAGGTTCGCGTCAGATAGGCGATACCCGGTGTCGGCATGGGACCGAGCAGCATGACGTCCGCACCGGCGGCGGACAGACCGGCCTCCAGCGCCGACTCGAACATGTAGCCCGAGTTGCGCGTGTCCTTGCCGACCAGCACCCGACAGCCGCCGCGGCTGCGAAAGGCGATGCCCGCCGCCCAGCCCAGCTTGAGCATGAAATCCGGCGTAATGGGATAGGTCCCGACCTTGCCGCGAATGCCATCGGTTCCGAAATACTTTCTTGCCATCAGTTCTGTTCCTGCCTGAAGCCTTCGACCGCAGTGATCATCTTCACCACGTCCACTGTTTCCGCCACATCATGAACCCTCAGGATCTGAGCCCCCTTGGTCAGCGCCAGGGCCGCCAGCGCCAGCCCACCCGCCAGGCGGCCCTCCACGGGCCGCCCAGTGACCGCGCCGATCATGCTCTTGCGCGAGACACCCACCAGCAAGGGTAGCCCAAAGGCGAGCAATTCGGTTTGCCGCTTAAACAGTTCGAGGTTGTGCTCCAGAGTCTTGGCGAAGCCGTACCCCGGATCCAGCACCAGACGCTCGCGAGCGATGCCAGCCATCTCGCAACGTGCGATCTGCTCGCCGAGAAAGGCGCCAACCTCCCCCGCAACGTCGGTATAAACGGGCGCCTGCTGCATGGTGCTTGGCTCGCCACGCATGTGCATCAGGCAAACCGCCAGGCCGGTAGCGGCAGCCGCCTCAAGGGCGCCAGGACGCCTCAGCGAGCGCACATCATTGATCAAGCCGGCACCAGCCAGAGCGCCTTCGCGCATGACCGCTGGCGCGGAGGTATCCAGGGAAATAACGACATCCAGCTCCCGAGCGATCGCCTGAACCACCGGAATTACCCGATCGAGCTCTTGAGCCTCGGATACCGCTGGGGCCCCTGGCCGGGTGGACTCACCCCCTACATCGATGATGGCCGCACCGGCCGCCACCATTGCTCCCGCATGACGCAGGGCACTTTCCACTGCCGTGTAACGGCCGCCATCGGAAAAGGAGTCAGGGGTGACGTTGAGGATGCCCATGACTTTGGGCGTGTCAAAAACAAGAACCCGATTGCCGCAAGGCAATCGGGTCGAAGGAAACGGATTGAACATGGGTGTTTCAGTGTTCTCCAGCCGGACCACCGATGGGCGTCTCAGGACGGTCACTGCCACTCTGCGGCGATGCGGGCGCATCCCCGGTCGGACCGCCGCGATCGTGCCAGTCGCGCGGTTCACGCGGGACCTTACCAGCCATGATGTCGTCGATCTGATCGGAATCGATGGTCTCGTACTTCATCAAAGCATCAGCCATGAGTTCGAGCTTGTCACGATTCTCGTCGAGCAGACGCTTGGCGGTGTTGTAGCAGTCGTCGATGATGCGACGGATCTCCACGTCGATCTGCTTGGCAGTCTCGCCCGACATGTTGCCACCACCACCGCCGCCGGAACGACCCAGGTAGCCTTCGTTCTCTTCCTCGCCGTACAGCAGCGGACCGAGCTTCTCGGACAGGCCCCACTTGGTCACCATGTTACGCGCCAGGGAAGTCGCTCTCATGATGTCGTTGGAGGCACCCGTGGTGACACCTTCGAAGCCTAGGGTCATTTCCTCGGCGATACGGCCACCGAACAGCGAGCAGATCTGGCTTTCCAGCGCCCGCTTGGACAGGCTGTAACGATCTTCCTCGGGGAGGAACATGGTTACGCCCAGAGCACGGCCGCGAGGAATGATGGAGACCTTGTAGACCGGGTCGTGCTCGGGCACCAGGCGACCGACGATGGCATGACCGGCTTCGTGGTAAGCGGTATTACGCTTCTCCTTCTCGGACATGACCATGGTCTTGCGCTCGGCGCCCATCATGATCTTGTCCTTGGCCAGCTCGAACTCACGCATGTCGACGATGCGCTTGTTGGCACGGGCGGCGAACAGGGAAGCTTCGTTGACCAGGTTGGCCAAGTCGGCACCGGAGAAACCCGGAGTACCCCGAGCAATCACGCTAGCATCGACGCGATCACCGACCGGCACCTTGCGCATGTGCACCTTGAGGATCTGCTCGCGACCACGGATGTCGGGCAGCCCGACCACGACCTGACGGTCGAAACGACCGGGGCGCAGCAAGGCAGGGTCGAGGACATCGGGACGGTTGGTAGCGGCAATGACGATGATGCCATCGTTCATTTCAAAGCCATCCATTTCCACCAGCAGCTGGTTCAGGGTCTGCTCGCGTTCGTCATGACCACCGCCCATGCCGTTGCCACGATGGCGACCAACCGCATCGATCTCGTCGATGAAGATGATGCAGGGAGCGTGCTTCTTGGCCTGGTCGAACATGTCGCGTACGCGACTGGCGCCGACACCGACGAACATCTCGACGAAGTCCGAACCGGAAATGGTGAAGAAGGGCACCTTGGCCTCACCGGCAACAGCCTTGGCCAGCAAGGTCTTGCCGGTACCGGGCGAACCGACCATCAGCACGCCACGGGGAATACGCCCACCCAGGCGCTGGAACTTGCCCGGATCGCGCAGAAATTCAACCAGCTCGGTGACCTCTTCCTTGGCTTCGTCGCAACCGGCGACGTCAGCGAAGGTGGTCTTGACCTGGTCTTCCGACAACAGGCGCGCCTTGCTCTTGCCAAAGCTCATGGGACCACCGCGACCGCCGGCACCTCCCTGCATCTGGCGCATGAAGAACATGAAGACGGCGATGATCACCAGGATCGGGAAGCTGGCCACCAGCAGTTGAGTCCAGATGCTCTGCTGCTCGGGCTGCTTGCCGGTGATGGTAACGCTGTTATTGACCAGATCGCCGATCAGGCCATTGTCCTGTATCGCTGGACGTATGGTCTTGAAGGGGTCGCCATCGCGATGCTTGCCGGTGATGACATAGCCATCCACGGTCACGCTCTCGATCTGCCCGTCCTTCACCTGCTGGATGAAGTCGGAGTAGTTGAGCGTCTGGGGTTCGTTGGGGCTGGAGAAGTTGTTCATCACGGTGACGAGCACCGCGGCGATGATCAGCCACAGGATCAGATTCTTTGCCATGTCGTTCAATTGACTACCCTCTGCGCCGGTTTCGTGGGTAAACCGTTCGAAGCGAAACCGGCAGTGACCGGTAAGTTACTACACAAAGCCTGGCCCACGGCAGACATCGTCTGTAACGCTATATGAGTCTTCTGCCTTTGACTCTAGGGCAAGGCAGATGTTGCGGCCATCAATTCTCTCAATCGCCCTTGAAACCGCGACCCAATAGATACTGCTGGCGCGACACGTCCCGCGAAGCGAAAAGAGCGCACCTAACCTCCACAGCGAAGCTTCCACGCCCCTCTTTGAGGAAATTCGTGCAGCCTTCTCGCTGGAAGACCCTGATCAGACAGCCTACCCGGATACCAACCCGGCGCACGAGGCTCATGGCCAGCGCACCAGGATAGACAGCCCTGGACTGGCCTACCACATCAAGGCCATTCATATGGGGGCTCTGCTGAAAATAACAAGGCCTCGCGGATAGCCATCAATCGCCCCTGTAAATCAGACGGATCCGGCACTGCCAGCGACGGCGGCAATGTCACATCCGGCAGTCTCTCGCAAGCGATGGCACAAATTTTCCGGCGATTGACCAGCCGCCCTTCCGAGCCTGCTTGACGCAGGCGTTGCCCGTGTGTTCCCTGAGCCCATGCACGCTGGACTGAGCGCAGGCCACGGTAAGTTTTCTTGTATCGCTGGGCGGCACCGGACAGCTGGGATAAACTGCTCGGCTTTTATCTGGGGTGAATTATGGCGCTCAACAACGAGCATAAAAAGCGGTTCAAGGCGATCGGTCATCAACTCAAGCCGGTGGTCACCATCAGCGAGAACGGCCTGAGCGAAGGCGTATTGGGTGAACTCGAACGCGCCCTGAACGACCATGAACTGATCAAGATCAAGCTGGCCGTCACCGAACGCGAAGACCGCCGGGCCCTGATCGACGAACTGTGCGCGTCGAGCAAGGCCGAGCTGGTGCAGGTGATTGGCAAGATGGCCCTGATCTATCGCAAGGCCCGCGAACAGAATCGCAACCTGTCCAACGTGGTGCGCTATACCGCCTGAGCCTCGGGCGCACGCCCGGGAACGGGTTGCAGCACCAGGATCAGACCGCAAAGCAACAGGACCAGGTAGCCGGCCAGGGCGGTCGGTCCGGTCCAGAAGCGCGCCAGTTCGTTCTGCAGCACCACGGCTAGCGCACTGGCCAGCAGCAGCTGACCGCGCAGATCGCGCCACAGCGCGCTGAAGCCGGCCCACCACACCAGCACCACGACCTGGGTAAAGACCCCCCCGGCTGCAGCGCTGAGCATCATGCGCAGCAATTCCTCGCGCCCGGACTGGATCAGCAGCGGCGCCCAGCCCGCTTGGGCGAGCGCCACAGGGATGCACAGGTGCAGGGCTACCAGCGGGCCGACCCAGAACACCTGGGCCAGCTGCCAGGCTGCCGCGAGCAGCCTGGCGAGCCAGCCTCCGGCGCGGTGATCAGACGTGACGGACGGCGACAATTTCGTATTCGACATCGCCGCCCGGGGTCTTCACCAGCACCACGTCCCCTTCTTCCTTGCCGATCAGCGCGCGGGCGATGGGCGAACCCACCGACAGCTTGCTCTGCTTGATATCAGCCTCATCGTCGCCGACGATCTGGTAGGTCACCGTCTCGTCGGTCTCGGTGTTGGCGATCTCCACGGTGGTACCGAAGATGACCTTGCCGGTATGCGGCAGGGCAGCTACGTCGATCACCTGGGCGTTCTGCAACCGGCCTTCGATATCGCGGATCCGCGCCTCTACCATGCCCTGCTGTTCGCGGGCAGCGTGGTATTCGGCGTTCTCCTTGAGATCACCCAGCTCACGCGCTTCGGCGATGGCCTGGGTGATCTGCGGACGCAGCTCGGTCTTGAGGTGTTTGAGTTCGTCTTCCAGGGCGCGAGCACCCTGGACGGTCATGGGGTACTTGGTCATGCCTTAACTCCTGCATGCAGATCTTGCAGCCGGCGCACGGTCTTTTCGGCGCCGAATTTCAAAGCTTCGCAAATGGCCTGGCCGCCGGCAATGGTAGTGGTGCAGCAGAGCTTGTGCTGCAGCGCGTTGCGGCGGATTGAATAGGAATCGGCAATGGACTGCCGGCCTTCGGTGGTGTTGATGATCAGGGTGACTTCGTCGTTCTTGATCATGTCGACCACGTGAGGGCGACCCTCGGTCACCTTGTTCACGCGACGTACCGGCAGACCAGCCGCCTCGATCACCCGCGCGGTACCTGCAGTGGCGACGACTTCGAAGCCGAGGCCGACCAGATCACGAGCAACCTGCACGGCTTCGGGCTTGTCGTCGTCCCGTACGCTGATGAAGGCGCAACCGGAGTTCGGCAGGATCTCGTTAGCGCCCAGCTGGGCCTTGGCGAAGGCTTCGCCGAAGCTGTCGCCCACGCCCATCACCTCGCCAGTGGATTTCATTTCTGGGCCGAGGATGGGGTCCACGCCGGGGAACTTGTTGAAGGGGAACACCGCTTCCTTGACGCTGAAGAACGGCGGGATGATTTCCTGGGTGAAGCCGACCTCGGCCAGGGTCTTGCCGGCCATGACGCGGGCGGCCACCTTGGCCAGGGACTCGCCGATGCACTTGGAGACGAAGGGCACGGTACGGGAGGCGCGCGGGTTGACCTCGATGACGTAGATGTCCTCGCCCTGCACGGCCATCTGCACGTTCATCAGACCGACCACGCCGAGCTCCAGAGCCATCTTCTTGACCTGCTCGCGGATCTCGTCCTGGATGTGCTTGGGCAGCGAATACGGCGGTAGCGAGCAGGCGGAGTCACCGGAGTGCACGCCGGCCTGTTCGATGTGCTGCATGATGGCGCCGATCACCACGGTCTGGCCGTCGCACACCGCATCCACATCCACCTCGATGGCGCAGTTGAGGAAGTGGTCGAGCAGCACCGGACTGTCGTTGGACACCTTCACCGCTTCGCGCATGTAGCGTTTGAGTTCTTCTTCCTGGTAGACGATTTCCATCGCCCGGCCGCCCAGTACGTAGGAGGGACGAACCACCATCGGATAACCGATGTTCTTGGAGAGGGCCAGGGCCTCGTCTTCACTGCGTGCGGTAGCGTTGGCCGGCTGGCGCAGATTCAGGCGCTGCACCATCTGCTGGAAGCGCTCGCGGTCTTCGGCGCGGTCGATGGCGTCGGGGCTGGTGCCGATGATGGGCACGCCAGCCTCTTCCAGGGCCCGGCAGAGCTTGAGCGGGGTCTGGCCGCCGTATTGGACGATGACGCCCTTGGGCTGCTCGACGCGGACGATCTCCAGCACGTCCTCCAGGGTCACCGGCTCGAAGAACAGGCGGTCGGAGGTGTCGTAATCGGTGGAGACGGTTTCCGGGTTGCAGTTGACCATGATGGTTTCATAGCCGTCTTCACGCATGGCCAGGGCCGCGTGCACACAGCAGTAGTCGAACTCGATGCCCTGGCCGATGCGGTTGGGACCGCCGCCCAGGATCATGATCTTGTCGCGACCGCTGGGCTTGGCCTCGCACTCTTCCTCGTAGGTGGAGTAGAGGTAGGCGGTGTCGGTGGCGAATTCGGCAGCACAGGTGTCCACCCGCTTGTATACCGGCAGCACCTTGAGCTTGTGGCGATGGGCACGCAGGTTCTTCTCAGTGACGCCGAGCAGCTTGGCCAGGCGCGCGTCGGAGAAGCCCTTGCGCTTGAGCTTGCGCATCAAGTCGTAGTCGAGATCGGCCAGACCCAGGGTCTTGATGCGTTCCTCGTCCTTGATCAGGTCTTCGATCTGTACCAGGAACCAGGGATCGATACGAGTCAGTTCGAAGACCTTGTCCAGGCTGTAGCCCTGACGGAAGGCATCGCCGATGTACCAGATGCGATCGGCGCCCGGCACGGTCAGCTCACGTTTGAGGGTGCTGTCGGCCTCGGGATCGGCCGGATCCAGCTTGGGATCGAAGCCGACCACGCCCACTTCCAGGCCGCGCAGGGCTTTCTGCAGGGACTCCTGGAAGGTACGACCGATGGACATGACCTCGCCCACGGATTTCATCTGGGTGGTCAAGCGGGCATCGGCCTTGGGGAATTTCTCGAAGGCGAAGCGCGGGATCTTGGTGACCACGTAGTCGATGGCCGGCTCGAAGGACGCCGGGGTACGCCCGCCGGTGATGTCGTTCTGCAGCTCGTCCAGGGTGTAGCCCACCGCCAGCTTGGCGGCGATCTTGGCGATGGGGAAGCCGGTGGCCTTGGAGGCCAGCGCCGAGGAGCGGGACACCCGCGGGTTCATCTCGATCACTACCATGCGCCCGGTGTTCGGGCAGATGCCGAACTGGACGTTGGAGCCGCCGGTCTCGACGCCGATCTCGCGCAGCACCGCCAGGGAGGCGTTGCGCATGATCTGGTATTCCTTGTCGGTCAGGGTCTGAGCCGGAGCCACGGTGATGGAGTCACCGGTGTGCACGCCCATGGGATCGAAGTTCTCGATGGAGCAGACGATGATGCAGTTGTCCTTCTTGTCGCGGACCACCTCCATCTCGTATTCCTTCCAGCCGATCAGGGATTCGTCGATCAGCAGCTCGTTGGTCGGCGACAGGTCCAGACCACGGTTGCAGATCTCCTCGAACTCTTCGCGGTTGTAGGCGATGCCACCACCGGTGCCGCCCATGGTGAAGGACGGACGGATGATGCAGGGGAAGCCGACCTTCTCCAGCACGCCGTAGGCTTCTTCCATGCTGTGGGCGATACCCGAGACCGGGCAGGCCAGGCCGATGTCCTTCATGGCCTTGTCGAAGCGCGAGCGATCCTCGGCCTTGTCGATGGTGTCGGCGTTGGCACCGATCATCTCGACGCCGAATTTCTCCAGCACGCCGTGACGCTCCAGGTCCAGGGCGCAGTTCAGCGCGGTCTGGCCACCCATGGTCGGCAGCAGGGCGTCGGGACGCTCCTTCTCGATGATCTTGGCCACCGTCGCCCACTTGATCGGCTCGATGTAGGTGGCATCGGCCATGGAGGGGTCGGTCATGATGGTGGCCGGGTTGGAGTTCACCAGGATGACGCGGAAGCCTTCCTCGCGCAGGGCCTTGCAGGCCTGGGCGCCGGAATAGTCGAACTCGCAGGCCTGGCCGATGACGATGGGGCCGGCTCCGAGGATCAGGATGCTCTTGATGTCTGTACGCTTAGGCATGGGCTTCTCGAATGCAGGTAATCAGGTCAGGGTCGCGGTGGCCAACTTCACACCGAAACCAACGAACAGGGCGCCGACGCCGCCGGTGGCGCCTGCGCTGAGGCGACGCCGCTGACGGAACCAGGCCGCCAGGCGAACGCCGCAGAAAATCAGGAACGACAGGTAGCAGAAGCTGATCGCTTCCAGTACCGCGCCCAGCACCAGGAAGGACAGCGCCGGATGGGCGTAACCGGGGTCCACGAACTGGATGAAGAAGGAGACGAAGAACAGGATCGCCTTCGGATTCGACAGGCTCAGCAGCAGCGCCTTGCGGAACGGCTGATGGACGTCTTCGCGCAGGGTCGCCTCGGCCTGGCTCTGGGCCGGGCTGCGCCAGGACTTGAGTCCGCCGCGCAACATGCCCCAGCCGAGGTAGAACAGGTAGGCCGCGCCCAGATACTTGAGGACCTGGAAGAATAGCGGCTCGGCCTTGAGCAGCGAGGCGACGCCCAGAGCCGAGAGCAGCATCAGCACGGCGTCACCAAGGAACACGGCGGAAGCCGCTTGGTAACCGCTGCGGATGCCGCGCTGGGCGCTGGTGGCGAGCACGAAGAAGGAGTTGGGGCCGGGCAACAGGATGACGAACAGGGTCCCGACCACATAGGTCCAGAAGTCGATGACACCCAGATTCGCCAGCATGGGCTCTACCCTCCTCTAACCTTAGCGGCGCGCGGCCATGGCCTGGATGAACTTGTCGAACAGCGGCGCCACGTCGTGCGGGCCAGGGCTCGCCTCGGGGTGACCCTGGAAGCTGAAAGCGACCTTGTCGGTACGCTCGATACCCTGCAGGGTGCCGTCAAACAGCGACTTGTGGGTAGCACGCACACTGGCTGGCAGGCTGGCCTCATCCACGGCAAAACCGTGGTTCTGGCTGGTGATCATTACCACGCCGCTATCCAGATCCTGCACCGGATGGTTGGCACCGTGATGACCGTTGGGCATCTTCACCGTCTTGGCGCCGGAGGCCAGGGCCAGCAGCTGATGGCCCAGGCAGATGCCGAATACCGGAATCTCGGTCTCCAGGACATCCTGGATCGCCTTGATGGCGTAGTCGCAGGGCTCGGGATCGCCCGGGCCGTTGGCCAGGAAGATGCCGTCAGGCTGCAGCGCCAGGGCTTCGCTGGCCGGGGTCTGGGCCGGCAGCACGGTGATGCGGCAGCCGCGGGCCACCAGCATGCGCAGGATGTTCAGCTTGACGCCATAGTCGAAGGCCACCACGTGGTAGGGCAACTGCTCGGCGGGGATCTCGGCGTGACTGTCGGTTTCCAGCGACCAGACGCTGGAGCGCCACTCGTAGCGCTCCTTGACGCTGACTTCCTTGGCCAGGTCCATGCCCTTGAGGCCAGGGAAGGCACGAGCCAATTCCAGGGCACGCTCTTCGGTGGCGTCTTCGCCGGTCAGGATGCAGCCATCCTGAGCGCCCTTCTCGCGGAGAATGCGGGTCAGTCGACGGGTGTCGATCCCGGCAATGGCGATGGTGCCGTTCTCCCTGAGATAGTCGGGCAGCGACTGCTTGTTACGCCAGTTGCTGGCCAGCAGCGGCAGGTCGCGGATGATCAGCCCGGCAGCCCAGACCTGAGCGGCCTCGCCATCCTGCGGCGTGGTGCCGGTATTGCCGATGTGCGGATAGGTCAGGGTGACGATCTGCTTCGCATAGGAAGGATCGGTCAGGATTTCCTGGTAGCCGGTCATGGCGGTGTTGAACACCACTTCGCCGACCGTGTGGCCGTCGGCACCGATGGATTCACCGCGAAAGATGCTGCCATCGGCAAGTGCGAGTATGGCTGGCTTAGTCAAGAAGACCTCCGAAAATCAAGCCTTGGCGGGCAAACGCAGGGTGCAAAAAAACGGGATGACATCTCGAAGAGTCATCCCGTTTTAATGTTGTGATTTCATTCTGCGCTAGCTTTTAGTGGATACACTAAAGCTGCATTGTACACGAATTGATCACGCCTTGCACCCCTGCGAGCTGATCAGCGCAACTCCAGCACGTCCTGCATGTCATATAGCGCTGGCTGTTTGTCCTTCAGCCACAGGGCCGCACGCACCGCGCCCTTGGCGAAGGTCATGCGACTAGAGGCCTTGTGGGTGATCTCGACCCGCTCGCCTTCGCTGGCGAACAATACCGTGTGATCGCCCACCACGTCCCCGGCACGCACGGTGGCGAAGCCGATGGTCTGGCGATCCCGCGCACCGGTCTGGCCTTCCCGGCCATAGACGGCGACCTCCTCCAGATCACGCCCCAGCGCCTGGGCCACGACCTCGCCCATGCGCAGGGCGGTACCCGAGGGCGCATCCACCTTGTGCCGATGGTGCGCCTCGATGATCTCGATATCGACCTCGTCACCCAGTACCCGGGCAGCGGTATCCAGCAGTTTGAGGCAGAGATTGACGCCGACGCTGAAGTTGGCGGCGAAGACGATGGGAATTTCCTTGCCCGCTTCCAGCAGGGTCAGCTTCTGCTCGGCAGTGAAGCCGGTGGTGCCGATCACCATGGCCTTTCTGGCCTTGCGGCACAGCGCCAGATTCTGCAGGGTCACATTGGGATGGGTGAAGTCGATGACGACATCGAAGTCATCCAGCACCCGCGCCAGGTCACCCGACAGCATCACCCCATTACGGCCGATGCCGGCGAGTTCGCCGGCATCGGCACCCACCAGGCTGCTCTCGGGACGATCCACCGCAGCAGTCAGGCCGGCAGCGCCCTGGGTCTGCTGGACCGCTTCGATCAGGGTCTTGCCCATGCGCCCCGCGGCGCCCATTACAGCTATACGTCGCATCATCAGCTCCAGGCTGCTGGCCGGGCGCCGCCTCGCGACGGCGCCCCTGCCGGTTTAGAGGTCGTCGAAGAAGCGCTTCATGCCGTCGAACCAGCCACTGGCCCGGGGCGAATGGGAGCTGTCGCTCTGCAGGGTGTTGCGAAACTCCTCGAGCAGCTCGCGCTGACGCCGGCTCAGGTTGACCGGGGTCTCCACCACCACCTTGCACATCAGATCGCCAGCGCCACCGCCACGCACGGGCGTCACGCCCTTGCCGCGTAGGCGGAACATCTTGCCGGTCTGAGTGCCTTCGGGGATCTTCAGCTTGACGCGGCCATCCAGGGTCGGCACTTCCAGTTCCCCCCCCAGGGCGGCGTCGGTGAAGTTGATCGGCACCTCGCAATAGAGATGCTTGCCGTCACGCTGGAAGATCGAGTGCTCGCGCACATTGACCACCACGTAGAGGTCGCCACTGGGGCCACCCAGGGTCCCGGCCTCGCCTTCGCCGGTCAGACGGATGCGGTCGCCCGTGTCGACGCCCGCCGGCACCTTGACCGACAGGGTCTTCTGCTCTTCCACGCGACCCTGGCCATGACAGGCCGTGCAGGGCTCGGGAATGATCTTGCCGCTGCCGTGGCAGCGCGGGCAGGTTTGCTGCACCGAGAAGAAACCTTGCTGCATCCGCACCTGGCCAATGCCGCCACAGGTGGGGCAGGTGGACGCCGAGGTACCTGGCTTGGCGCCATTGCCGTCGCACACCTTGCACTCGACCAGGGTGGGCACGCGAATGGTGACCGTGGTCCCGCGCACTGCCTCTTCGAGGTCCAGATCCAGGGTATAGCGCAGATCGGCACCGCGCTGCGGACCGCCGCGGCCACCGGCACCACCGCGCCCGCCGAAGAAGTCGCTGAAGACGTCGCCGAAGATGTCGGAGAAGTTCGCACCCCCTGCGGCGCCGCCGAAACCGCCGCCGCCCATGCTCGGATCGACGCCAGCATGGCCGTACTGGTCGTAGGCCGAGCGCTTGCCCGCATCGGACAGCACTTCGTAGGCCTCCGCAGCCTCCTTGAATTGCTCTTCGGCAGCTGCGTCCCCCGGATTGCGATCCGGGTGGTATTTCATCGCCAGGCGTCGGTAGGCTTTCTTGAGCTCGGCTTCGCTGGCGCCGCGCTCAACCCCGAGCACCTCATAGTAATCACGTTTGGCCATAGACTTTCTGCACCTTAAATTTTCTCACCCTCCAGACACGCCAACGCGGGAGCAGGCTCCCGCGTGGCGGATCCGACGGGCCGAAGCCCGTCAGGTGCGGTAAGCACGGGGCTTACTTGTTGTCCTTCACTTCCTCGAACTCGGCGTCGACCACGTCGTCACCGGGCTTCTTGGCATCACCGTCCGCCTTGGCCGAGGCGCCTTCGGCACCTGCCGCAGCGCCCTGCTCGGAGTAGAGCTTCTGGGCCAGCGGCGCGGAGGCCTGGGACAGAGCATTCATCTTGGCTTCGATGGCGTCCTTGTCGTCACCGCGCACGGCGACTTCCAGCTCGCCAATGGCCTTCTCGATGGTGCTCTTCTCTTCGGCCGTGGCCTTGTCGCCCGCCTCGGTCAGCATCTTGCGAGTGCCGTGCACCAGAGCATCGCCCTGGTTGCGAGCCGCGGCCAGCTCTTCGAACTTGCGATCCTCGTCGGCATTGGCCTCGGCGTCACGCACCATCTGCTGAATCTCGTCCTCGGACAGCCCGGAGGATGCCTTGATGACGATGGACTGCTGCTTACCAGTGGCCTTGTCCTTGGCGGACACGTTGAGGATACCGTTGGCGTCGATGTCGAAGGTCACCTCGATCTGCGGCACGCCACGCGGCGCCGGCGGGATCTCGGCCAGGTCGAACTTGCCCAGCGACTTGTTCTGCGCGGCCTGCTTGCGCTCGCCCTGCAGCACGTGGATGGTCACGGCGCCCTGGTTGTCGTCGGCAGTGGAGAACACCTGCGACTTCTTGGTCGGGATGGTGGTGTTCTTCTCGATCAGCGCGGTCATCACGCCACCCATGGTCTCGATGCCCAGAGTCAGCGGGGTAACGTCCAGCAGCAGCACGTCCTTGACATCACCGGCCAGCACGGCGCCCTGGATGGCGGCACCGATGGCGACGGCTTCGTCCGGGTTGACGTCCTTGCGCGCTTCCTTGCCAAAGAAGTCGGCAACGCGCTTCTGCACCAGCGGCATACGGGTCTGACCGCCCACCAGGATGACCTCGTGGATGTCGGAGACGTCCAGGCCGGAATCCTTCAGGGCAGTACGGCACGGCTCGATGGTGCGCTCGACCAGCTCTTCCACCAGGGACTCCAGCTTGGCGCGGGAGACCTTGACGTTCAGGTGCTTGGGACCACTGGCATCGGCCGTGATGTACGGCAGGTTGACGTCGGTCTGGGTAGCCGAAGACAGTTCGATCTTGGCCTTCTCGGCAGCTTCCTTCAGGCGCTGCATGGCCAGCGGATCGCCCTTGAGGTTCATGCCGCTTTCTTTCTTGAATTCTTCGACTAGATAGTCGATCAGGCGGATGTCGAAGTCTTCACCACCCAGGAAGGTGTCGCCATTGGTGGCCAGCACCTCGAACTGATGCTCACCGTCGACCTCGGCGATCTCGATGACCGAGATATCGAAGGTACCGCCGCCCAGGTCATAGACGATCACGGTGTGGTCGCCCTTGGCCTTGTCCAGGCCATAGGCCAGGGCTGCCGCGGTAGGCTCGTTGATGATGCGCTTGACGTCCAGACCGGCGATCCGACCGGCATCCTTGGTGGCCTGGCGCTGGCTGTCGTTGAAGTAGGCCGGCACGGTGATGACCGCTTCGGTGACAGTCTCACCCAGGTAGTCCTCGGCGGTCTTCTTCATCTTTTTCAGGACTTCGGCAGAGATCTGCGGCGGCGCCATCTTCTGGCCCTTGGCTTCGACCCAGGCATCACCGTTGTCTGCCTTGACGATCTTGTAAGGGACCATCTGGATGTCTTTCTGCACGACGTTTTCTTCGTAACGCCGGCCGATCAGTCGCTTGACCGCATAGAGGGTGTTCTGCGGATTGGTCACCGCCTGGCGCTTGGCCGGCTGGCCAACCAGGGTCTCGCCATCGTTGGTGTAGGCGATGATGGACGGCGTGGTACGGGTGCCTTCGGCGTTTTCCAGTACCTTGACGTTGCCGTTTTCGAGGATCGCGACGCAGGAGTTGGTAGTCCCCAGGTCGATACCGATAATCTTGCCCATGTAGTCTTCTCCAGAAATCTCAGATTCCGCGCGGCCCGCTCAGGGGGCCTTTGATGTTCGCTTGCCTACCAGATGGGGCCGAGCGAAAGAATTTCAAGCCTTTTCGTCGATGCTCGGCTGCTGTGCGGCAGGGGCCTTGCTCACGACCACCATCGCCGGCCGCAGCAGGCGACCATTGAGCAGATAGCCCTTTTGAAACACCTTGAGCACGCTGCCCGGCTCGGCGGTGGCGCTCTCTTCCATGGCCATGGCCTGGTGGTGTTCCGGATTGAAAGGCGCGCCGTGGGGATCGACGGCCTCGACCTGATAGCGCTTGAGCGTGTCCTGCAGCATCTTCAGGGTCAGCTCCATGCCTTCGCGCATGGGCCTCAAGGCTTCGTCCGCGGCATTGGACAGCTCCAGGCCACGCTCCAGGCTGTCGAGTACCGGCAACAGATCGCCAGCAAATTTTTCCAGCGCGAACTTGTGCGCCTTCTCCACATCCTGCTCAGCGCGACGACGCACGTTCTGCAGGTCGGCGACGCTGCGCAGCGACTGATCCTGGGCAGCAGCGAGCTGCTCTTCGAGCGTGGCAACGCGGGCAGCGAGATCCTCGTGCTGGACGTCGCCCTGAGCGGCTGCTTCGTGCTCGGGAGTCTGGGAGTTCTGTTCGTCGGCCATGGAGTCCTCCTGTGATAATGCCGGTGGGCGCGCCCTCTAATGGACGACGCCTTGATCGATGGCGCCTATATGGGGCCGCCGGCCGGCGCTTCAAGAGCTGTATGGATTGCCAGTGCTCGAGAGGCACTGTATAAACAACCAGAAAACCGTCTCCGGAGATCGTCGCATGCTGGTGCATCTGTCCGTCCGCAACTACGCCATCGTCGAACACCTCGACCTCGACCTCGAGCGCGGCATGACCGTGATCACCGGCGAAACCGGCGCTGGCAAGTCCATCATGCTCGACGCCCTCGGCCTCACCCTTGGCGACCGCGCCGACAGCGATGCGGTCAGGCCTGGTGCCGACAAGGCCGATGTCCTGGCCAGCTTCGACACCACCGACATCCCCGAGGCGCGCCAGTGGCTCGCCGAGCGAGACCTGGAGCAGGACGGCCCCTGCCTGCTGCGCCGCGTCATCACCCGCGAAGGACGCTCGCGCGGCTATATCAATGGCTCGCCCTGCCCACTGGCCGACCTCAAGACCCTGGGCGGCCTGCTGATCGACATCCACAACCAGCACGAACACCAGTCGCTGCTCGGTCTCGACACCCATCGCCGCCTGCTGGACGAATACGCGGGCGCGGGCGAACTGGTTCGCCAGGTCCAGCTTGCCGCCCAGCGCTGGCGCCAGGTGCGCCAGACCCTGGAGCGTCTTACCCGCAACGGTGACGAACAGCGTGCTCGCCACCAGTTGCTCAGTTATCAGCTGGAAGAACTCGACAATCTCGCCCTGGCCGAGGGAGAGCTGCAGGCACTGGAACAGGAGCAAAGCGACCTGGCGAGCGCCGAGCACATCCTGCTGGCCTGCCGCCAGGCCATGGACCTCTGTACCGAGAACGAGCAGGGCAACGCCCAGTCAGCGCTCAATGCCAGCGTGGCACGCCTGACTGCCTTCGACCGCCCGCCTGCGCAGATCCAGGAAGCCAGCAACCTGCTAGCCTCCGCCCAGATCCAGATCGAGGAGGCGATGAATGAATTGAATCGCTTCGTCGATCATTTCGAAGCCGATCCGGAGCGCCAACAGGCCGTGCAGGAGCGTCTCGACAGCGTCTACAGCCTTGCCCGCAAGCATCGGGTGCAGCCCGAAGCCCTGCTGGAATTGCACGACCAGCTGCGCAATGAGCTGCAATCCCTGGACGCCGACGATGTCGCGCTGGAGCGCTTGCAAGAAGAATTGGCCGCCTTCGAGCGCCACTACCAGGAGAAGGCTGGCGAACTGAGTCGCCTGCGCGAGCAGCGCGCGCCAGAGCTCGCAGCAGCGGTCGAGACGGAAATGCAGCGCCTGGGCATGCCGGGCGGCCGCTTCAGTATCACGCTCACGCCGGGCAGTACCGGTGAACCCCAGCCACTGGGCAACGAGGGCGTCGAATTTCGCGTCAGCGCCAACCCGGGCCAACCCCTGCGCCCACTGGCCAAGGTCGCCTCGGGTGGTGAGCTGTCACGTATCAGCCTGGCCATCCAGGTCATTACCGCCCAGACCTCGCGCACCCCGACCCTGGTATTCGACGAGGTGGACGTCGGTATCGGCGGCCCGACGGCCGAGGTGGTCGGCCAACTGCTGCGGCAACTGGGTGAGCGTGGCCAGGTGCTGACGGTTACCCACCTACCCCAGGTCGCAGCCCAAGGTCACCAGCATCTGTTCGTGCACAAGGAGCGCGGCACCGACGAGACGCGCACTGCGGTCGCCAAGCTGGACCGGGCGCGGCGCGTGGAAGAGGTGGCGCGCATGCTCGGCGGCGTCGACCTCACCCGCGAATCCCTCGCCCACGCCCGCAAACTGGTGGTCAGCCGCTAGCCGTCCACAGCACCAGACATGAAAAAGGCGACTCCGGGTCGCCTTTTTCATGTCTGGATCTTCACTTGCGCTGACGGATGTACAGCACCAGGTTGTGATCGACCAGCTCAAAACCGTGCTCTTCAACGATCTCGCGCTGACGCTTTTCGATCGACGCATCGGTGAACTCGATGACTTCGCCGGTATCCACATCCACCATGTGATCATGATGACCGGTATCAGCCAGCTCGAACACGGCATGGCCGCCATCGAAATTATGACGCACCACCAGACCAGCCGCCTCGAACTGGGTGAGGACCCGGTAGACCGTTGCCAGCCCTACGTCCTCGCCTGCTTCCATCAGCGCCTTGTAAACGTCTTCAGCGCTCATGTGGCGCTGCTCGGTGGTGTCCAGCATCTGCAATATCTTGACGCGCGGCAGGGTCACTTTCAGACCCGCTTTGCGGAGTTCGTTGTTCTCTACCATGCTCTTTCTCGGTGCCGAGTGCTTTCGCAGCCCTCGGGAATACGGGTATGATCGGTGCTTCGTTGCCCAGCAAGATAGTGGAAGTCTCCCACCGATGCAAAACCTCAAGCAAACGCTGACCGGGCTCTCTCTGATGGGCCTAGCCATGCTCGCCGGCTGCTCTCTGCCGGGGGTTTACAAGATCGACATCCAACAGGGCAACGTCGTCACCCAGGACATGATAGACCAGTTGCGCCCCGGAATGACCCGACAACAAGTCCGGTTTATCATGGGTTCGCCACTGATCCAGGACACCTTCCATCCCAATCGCTGGGACTATCTGTACAGCCTGCAGGCCGCCGGTGGCCAGCGTAAGCAGGAGCGTGTCAGCCTGGTGTTCAATGGCGACAATCAGTTGAGCGGCCTGGCCGGTGACTTCATGCCGGGCACCAGTCGCGAACAACGGATCATGGGCACTGACAGCGGCACCACAGTGGACTCCACTGCGCCGGTGCAACCTACTGCCCCTGCGGCAGCGCCGGAAACGCCCGCGATCCCCGGCTCGACCGAAGACAGCATCCAGAAAGAGATCGACAGTGCTCGTCCGGCCGATGTCCCGACGCCCGAGCGCATCCGTACCGAAGGACAGTGATCCTCGACTAGAGGCCGGTCTTCGACCTGGCCTTTTCTGCGCGCCGCTTGCGACTCTCCTTGGGGTCGGCAAGCAGCGGGCGGTAGATCTCCACCCGATCTCCCTTTTCCAGCCTTCGCTCAGACGTGTTGATGACCCGCTTGCCAAAGATGCCGACTTGGCACTGCGCGCGCTGGCCGGGCTGCAATTTCTCAAGCAGCCCCGAAGACAGCACCGCCTGCTCGACCGTGGCACCCTCCTCCAGCTGCACACTCACTAGCCACTGCCGTTCCGGTAGCGCCAGCGCCACTTCGATGGGCAGGTACTCAGCCATAGAGGGCTCGCGCACGCTGGCAGAAGGCATCCACCATGGTATTGGCCGCCTGATTGAACAGCGGCCCCAAGGTCGCGCGCACGATGGCGCTGTCGTATTCGAAGGAAAGATCCAGCGAGATCTTGCAGGCCTTGTCGCCCAGTGCCTTGAATGACCAGACGCCATGCAGCTGCTTAAAGGGCCCCTTCTCCAGATCCATGGTGATGGACTCGTCCGGCACCAGGGTATTGCGGGTCGTGAACTGCTGGCTGAGGCCACCCTTGGCCACAGTGAGACCGGCGCGCATCAGGCCTTCGTCCTGCTCAAGGATCTGGGCGGACGAGCACCACGGCAGGAACTCCGGATAACGGTCCACGTCATTAACGAGCGCATAGAGCGCTGAAGCTGGATAGGGCAGCAACGCTGAACGTTGGATGTGCGTGCTCATCGGAACCTCGTAGAATAGCGAATTCGGTGTCGGACCTTGAATTTGAGGGCGGCGCACGCAATTTACTCCCGCACCAGCCTGCCGCGGCCCAGAACCGCGGTATTGTCCGTGTTTGCTCATACCCGCTCAAGCGCGTGGCGACATTTCCCCCGACTCGCTGTACCCTGGAATCATGGCCAAGCAAAAGAAAGTCTCCCCCGGCAGCATCGCGCAAAACAAAAAAGCGCTACACGAATACTTCGTCGACACCCGTTTCGAAGCGGGTGTTTCTCTCGCAGGTTGGGAGGTCAAGAGCCTGAGAGCCGGCAAGGCGCAGCTGACTGATAGCTATGTCCTGCTCAAGGACGGCGAAGCCTGGCTGCTCGGCAGCCACATTACCCCGCTGCAGACGGCCAGCACCCATGTCATCGCCGATCCGACCCGGACCCGCAAACTGCTGCTGAACAAGCGTGAGCTGGGCAAGCTGTTCGGCGCCGTGCAACAGAAGGGTTACGCCTGCGTCGCCCTGTCGCTCTACTGGAAAAAGCACTTGGTCAAATGCGAAATCGCCTTGGCCAAGGGCAAGAAGGAATTCGACAAGCGCGCCACCGAACGCGAGCGCGATTCCGATCGCGAGATCCAGCGCGCCATCCGCAAGGACGCCAAGTGATAGAGCGGTCGAAAAACGTTTCGTCGACAATGACTTGCGTAGGACGGCTGGAATTCCTATAGTGAACGACCAGCAAGTTTTGGGGGCGATTAGGATTCGACGCCGGTAACGAAACTTGAGGGGCATGCCGAGCTGGTAGCAGAACTCGTAAATTCGCTGCTGCAAACTTATAGTTGCCAACGACGACAACTACGCTCTAGCTGCTTAACGCGGCTAGCAGTCGCTAGGGGATGCCTGTAAACCCGAAACGACTGTCAGATAGAACAGGATCGCCGCCAAGTTCGCTGTAGACGTAACGGCTAAAACTTATACAGCTCGCCCAAAGCACCCTGCCCGTCGGGCCGCAATGGGTTAACTCAGTAGACAGGGCTAAGCATGTAGAACCGATAGCGGAGAGCTGGCGGACGGGGGTTCAAATCCCCCCGCCTCCACCAAAAAGAAAGGGCAGCCACTGGCTGCCCTTTTTCTTTGCCCGATCGACGAGTTCCTTAGAAGGGAATGTCGTCATCGAAGCTGTCGTAGTCCTGCTGAGCCGGCTGCTGTTGCGGCTTGGGCTGCTGCTGGGGACGGCTGTTGCCGTTGCCGCCATTACCACCATTGTCGTACTGCGGTGCCGACTGCTGCGGACGGGGAGCACGCTGCTGCTGGGGCGCAGGTGCGCTCTGGTTGTATTCGTCGTTACCACCGGCATTGCCACCGCGGCCGCCCAGCAACTGCATGTTGCCGTTGATATCGACCACGATTTCGGTGGTGTAGCGATCCTGACCGTCCTGACCCTGCCACTTGCGGGTACGCAGGCTGCCTTCGACATAGACCTGGGAGCCCTTGCGGATGTACTCGCCGGCGATCTCTGCCAGACGACCAAAGAACACCACGCGGTGCCATTCGGTACGATCCTGCTGCTGGCCGGTCTGCTTGTCCTTCCAGCTTTCGCTGGTGGCCAGGGTGACATTGGTCACCGCATTGCCATTGGGCATGTAACGGGTTTCGGGATCGGCGCCGGCGTTGCCGACGAGGATGACTTTGTTGACGCCACGGGCCATATGAATCTCCTGGTGAGGCTGTCGATCAAGCGGCGACTGGCGTTTGGCTTACCAGTCGCTCCAATTGCGCTCGATCGACGATTTTAGTATCGATCTTGATGTAGACGGCTTGTTCTTCCGCCACCACTACCGCGTCGGTCACTCCAGCCAGGGCCAACAGGCGTCCGACCAATCCTTGGTCGTTGACTAGCTCAGGCGCAACCGGCAAACGCAGACTGGTGACATAGGGCGGTTCCCGCATCGTACCAGCTATCACCGCCCATCCCAGGCAAAGCGCTGCACAACCCAGGAAGACGGTGGACAGACCACCATGCTGGAACAGCCAGCCACCGAGGATACCGCCCAATGCGGAACCAAGGAACTGACTGGTGGAATAGATCCCCATGGCGGTGCCCTTGCCACCGGCTGGCGCCACCTTGCTCACCAGCGACGGCAGCGAGGCCTCCAGCAAATTGAAGGCGGTGAAGAACACCACGATGCCAATGACCAGGGCCACCAGGCTGCCGCTGAAGAAAAAGAAGTACAGCTCGCACAGCACCAGCACGCTGATGGCACCCACCAGCACGCGCTTCATGCGCCGCTTCTTTTCACCATAGATGATGAAAGGGACCATAGCGAAGAAGCCGACTACCAGCGCCGTGAGGTAGACCCACCAGTGCTCTTCCTTGGGTAGACCGGCATGGTCGGCCAGCGCCAGCGGCAGGACGACGAAACTGGCCATCAGTACGGCGTGCAGTGACAGGATCCCAAAGTCCAACCGCAGCAGATCCCGATTGCGCAGAGTGGCGCCCAACGCCTGCCGGGCCAGGTTCGACTCCCGATGGGAGAAGGGCGAGGCATGGCGTGGCACCAGAAACAGCACAAGGAGCAGACCAATCAGCGCCAGCCCACAGGTGGCCCAGAACAGGCCAGCAAGCCCATAGGCTCGCGTCAGCAGCGGCCCAGTGACCATCGCCACGGCAAAGGACACACCGATGCTCATACCGATGGTGGCCATGGCCTTGGTCCGGTGCTGTTCGCGGGTCAGGTCCGACAGCAGCGCCATGATGGCCGCGGAAATGGCGCCGCCACCCTGCACGATGCGACCGGCGATGACACCCCAAATGGAATGGGCATTGGCGGCAATGGCGGCACCAACTGCGAACACCAGCAGTCCACCTATGATGATGGGTCGCCGACCGATTCGATCAGACAGGGTGCCTAGGGGAATTTGCAGTACTGCCTGGGTCAAACCATAGGCACCTATGGCAAGACCGATAAGTGCGGGAGTCGCATCCGCCAACTCCTGACCATAGGTCGCCAGGACCGGAAGCACCATGAACATACCGAGCATACGAAAGGCGAAGACCAGGGCCAGCCCCAGGGCGGCACGGCGTTCGACGCCGTTCATGGCTTCACTGCGCTTGTCGAGCATTGATAATCCTCTCGTCGGCGACAGGCTTTTACGTCGCCAAACAGCTTTAAAACAGTCGTGACAATGACCATTTAGGGAGGAAGCGGTGAAGATAGCCGAGCGCTCGTCCGAACGTTCCCGACCGCCAGGATCACGAACGCCCGATCACCGCTATCGGGCCAGCAATTTTACCAGCCTTGACCCCTCTCTCACAGGCGCGGCAGATAGCCGCAGCCCAGGACGAGGCTCCAGTCCTATTGAAGCGCCGCCAAAACGAGGCAGAAGTTTACGTGGATAAAATCCTCATCCGTGGGGCCCGCACCCATAACCTGAAGAACATCGACCTTACCCTTCCCCGGGACAAGCTCATCGTCATCACTGGGTTGTCCGGCTCCGGCAAATCCTCACTGGCCTTTGACACCCTCTATGCCGAAGGCCAGCGCCGCTATGTGGAATCCCTGTCGGCTTACGCCCGGCAATTCCTGTCGATGATGGAAAAGCCCGATGTGGATACCATCGAAGGCCTGTCTCCGGCGATTTCCATCGAGCAGAAGTCCACCTCGCACAACCCACGCTCCACCGTGGGTACCATCACCGAGATCTATGACTACCTGCGCCTGCTCTATGCTCGAGTCGGCACACCGCGCTGTCCGGAGCATGACGTGCCCCTGGAAGCCCAGACCGTCAGCCAGATGGTCGACCAGGTATTGGCCATGCCGGAAGGCCAGCGACTGATGCTGCTCGCCCCCATCGTGCGCGAGCGTAAGGGCGAGCATCTATCCGTATTCGAGGAGCTGCGCGCCCAGGGCTTCGTGCGCGTGCGCGTCAACGGGCGTCTGCACGAAATGGACGAGCTGCCCAAGCTCGACAAGCAGAAGAAACACACCATCGAGGTGGTGGTGGATCGCTTCAAGGTACGTGAAGACCTGCAGCAGCGCCTGGCGGAATCCTTCGAGACCGCCTTGAAGCTGGCTGACGACATCGCCATCATCGCGCCCATGGAGGGGGAGACCGGCGAAGAGATCGTCTTCTCCGCACGCTTCGCCTGCCCGATCTGCGGCTTCTCCATCGGCGAGCTGGAGCCCAAGCTGTTTTCCTTCAACAACCCCGCCGGTGCCTGCCCTACCTGCGACGGCCTGGGCGTGAAGCAATTCTTCGATGCCCGCCGCGTGGTCAACGAGGAGATGAGCCTCAGCGAGGGCGCCATTCGTGGCTGGGACAGACGCAATGTCTACTACTTCCAGATGCTCGGCTCGCTGGCGAGCCACTATGGCTTCAGCCTGGACGAACCTTTCAAGAGCCTCGACGACAGGCATCGCAAGGCGGTACTCAGCGGCTCCGGGCGCGAAAGCGTCAACTTCCGTTACCTCAATGACCGTGGTGATATCGTCAAGCGTGCCCATCCGTTCGAAGGCATCCTGCCGAACTTGGAACGGCGTTACCGCGAAACCGAATCCCAGAGCGTGCGTGAAGAGCTGGCCAAGTATCTGAGCACCCAGCACTGCCCCGACTGCAACGGGACTCGTCTGCGGCGCGAAGCCCGGCATGTCTGGGTTGGCGACAAGACCCTGCCAGCGGTCACCCGCCTGCCGGTAGGCGATGCCACCCAATACTTTCAGGACCTCAGCCTCAAAGGTCAGCGGCAGCAGATCGCCGACAAGATTCTCAAGGAGATCCGCGAGCGCCTGCAGTTTCTGGTCAACGTTGGCCTGGACTACCTGACGCTGGATCGCAGTGCGGACACCCTGTCCGGTGGCGAGGCCCAGCGTATCCGCCTGGCCAGTCAGATCGGGGCAGGCCTGGTGGGCGTCATGTACATCCTCGACGAGCCCTCCATCGGGCTGCACCAGCGCGACAACGAGCGCTTGCTGGGCACCCTGACCCACCTGCGTGATCTGGGCAATACCGTCATCGTTGTCGAGCACGACGAGGATGCCATTCGCCTGGCGGACTATGTCATCGACATCGGCCCCGGCGCTGGCATACACGGCGGCCAGATCATCGCGGAAGGCACGCCTGACCAGGTCATGAAGCATCCTGACTCGGTGACGGGTCAGTACCTATCAGGTCGCAAGAAGATCGTCGTGCCTGCCAAGCGTACGGCGCGAGACAAGAAAAAGCTGCTGAAGCTCAAAGGCGCTCGAGGCAATAACCTGCAGAACGTGAATCTGGAGATTCCGGTAGGCCTGCTGACCTGTGTGACCGGGGTATCCGGCTCAGGGAAATCGACCCTGATCAATAACACCCTGTTCCCGCTGACCGCCACGGCGCTCAATGGCGCAACGACCTTGGAAGTTGCAGCCCACGACAGCTTCGATGGCATGCAGCATCTGGACAAGGTAGTGGACATCGACCAAAGCCCCATCGGCCGGACACCGCGCTCCAACCCGGCGACCTACACCGGCCTCTTCACTCCGATCCGCGAGCTGTTCTCCGGCGTCCCGGAATCCCGTTCCCGTGGCTACACTCCAGGGCGCTTCTCCTTCAACGTCAAGGGCGGTCGCTGCGAGGCCTGCCAGGGTGACGGAGTCATCAAGGTGGAGATGCACTTCCTGCCTGACGTCTACGTCGCCTGTGATGTCTGCAAGGGCAAGAGATACAACCGCGAGACCTTGGAAGTGAAGTACAAGGGCAAGACCATCACCGAGGTCCTGGACATGACCATCGAAGAAGCCCATACCTTCTTCGAGTCCATACCGGCCTTGGCGCGCAAGCTGCAAACGCTGATGGATGTGGGCCTGTCCTATATCCGCCTGGGCCAGAGCGCTACGACCTTGTCAGGCGGTGAGGCCCAACGTGTGAAGCTGGCGCGGGAGCTGTCCAAGCGGGATACCGGCAAAACGCTCTATATCCTGGACGAACCCACTACCGGCCTGCACTTCGCCGATATCCAGCAACTGCTGGACGTGCTGCATCGACTGCGGGATCACGGTAATACCGTGGTGGTGATCGAGCACAATCTGGACGTCATCAAGACCGCCGACTGGTTGGTGGACCTGGGACCGGAAGGTGGCTCCAAGGGTGGCCAGATCATTGCGACGGGTACCCCGGAAGACGTCGCGGCCAACAAGAAGTCCTATACCGGCCACTTCCTCAAGCCCTTGTTGGAGCGTGATCGGGAGTAGTCCCGAGTATCGACCAGAACGCAAAAAGCTCGGCACAAGCCGGGCTTTTTGTTGCTCTCGTAGGTTGGGTTGAGCGAAGCGAAGCCCAACATCCAGGCCTCACCCCGCTGCTCGGCCCAGGCTTCCTTTCCAAAGCTCACTGCGCACACCCAGCGTTCGCCTGTTGGGCTTCGCTGCGCTCAGCGCCAACCTACGCCAGTCCTGCGCGCTTCAAACCCGACAGCCCGGCGTAGCCGGGCTGTCGGTGCTCTTGCAGGCCCCAAGCAGCACCTTGGCTGTCAGGTAGCCCTCAAGCGCCCAGCCGCACCGCTCCTGGTTCCCTCTCCCCCGGGAGAGGGATAGGGGGAGGGTGAGGGCAACCTCAGCCGCGCGACTGCCCGGCTTACGCTGGCAGGGCTATCGGCCCACACGCCTTAGCGTCTCGCCAAACTTTTC
>NZ_JBXGSE010000011.1:0-81441 GCF_056790235.1 Pseudomonas sp. VMV1 | reverse complement strand
CGGGACCGCAACATGGCCAGGTGACACCACGCCGTGTAAGCCTTTTGCCATACCCCCGGGAACACCGCGACCGTCGTTTCGACTAATGCTGATTCCAGCCGAAGATCTCTCATGACCCTCTCTACCTCCTTCGCTATCGTGCAATTGCAGATGCGCCGTGCTGCCGGCCTGGTCTGGAGCACCTCCCCCGCGCTGCTGGTCGGCCTGGCCCTGGCGACTCTGGTCGCCGGCCTGCTGCCGGCCCTGGCCGCCTGGCTCGGTCAGCGTATCGTCGATGCCGTGGTGGCCGCGATGCGGCTGCATGCCGAGCAGGGTCAGGCCCCTCTGTGGCCAGTGCTGAAGTTCGTGCTGGCGGAAGCCGGGGTCCTGGCAGCCCTGGCCGGTGCCCAGCGTCTGCTGTCGGTGCAGCAATCGCTGCTGCGGGTACGCCTGGGGCAGACGGTGAACCTGCTGATCCTGGAAAAGGCCCAGACCCTGTCGCTAGCGCAATTCGAGGACGCCGACTTCTACGACAAGCTGGTGCGGGCCCGGCGCGAGGCGTCGGTAAGGCCGCTGGCGCTGGTGACCAAGTCCCTGACCCTGTTGCAGAACCTCATCTCCCTGGTCAGCTTCGCCGTGCTACTGGTGCATTTCTCGCCTTGGGCGCTACTGCTGCTGGTGGTGGGTGCCCTGCCGGTGTTTCTGGCCGAGGCGCGCTTTTCCGGTGATGCCTTTCGTCTCTTCAGCCGGCGCGCGCCCGAGACCCGTCGCCAGACCTACCTGGAAACCCTGCTTTCCCATGAGGCCTACATCAAGGAGGTCAAGCTGTTCGGCCTGGCGCCGCTGCTGTTGGAGCGCTACCGCACCACCTTCGCCAAACTCTATGCCGAGGATCGCCGCCTCACCCTGAGACGCGACGGTTGGGGTTTCGTCTTTGGCCTCCTGGGCACCCTCGCCTTCTATGCCGCCTACGCTTGGGTAGTGCTCGATACCGTGCGGGGTCGCCTGAGCCTGGGCCAGATGACCCTCTATCTGACGCTGTTCCGCCAGGGCCAGGCGGCGGTCAGCGCGAGCCTTACCGCCCTTGGCGGTCTCTATGAAGACAGCCTCTACCTGAGCAACCTCTATGACTACCTCGGACAGCCAACCAGCGCCGAGGGCGGCAGCCTGACGGTGGGGAGCCACCCTGGCGACGGGCTGAGATTCGAAGGGGTCGGCTTTACCTATCCAGGCGCGACCGCGCCGACGCTAGAGGACATCAGCTTTCATCTGGCACCGGGCCAGAGCCTGGCCTTGGTAGGCGCCAACGGCTCCGGCAAGACCACTCTGATCAAGCTGCTGACCCGCCTGCATGCCCCTACCCAAGGGCGCATCCTGCTCGATGGCAGCGATCTGCAGGAGTGGCAGCCAGCGGCCCTGCACCGACGCATCGGGGTCATCTTCCAGGACTTCATCCGCTACCAGCTCACCGCGGGCGAGAACCTGGGGGTCGGCGACACCGCCGCCTTCGCTGACGAAGCGCGCTGGCGCAAGGCGGCCGAACAGGGCCTGGCCGACGACGTCATCGCCGGTTTGCGCGAGGGATACGAGACGCAGCTGGGCCGCTGGTTTCTCGGTGGCCAGGAGCTGTCTGGCGGGCAATGGCAGAAGATCGCCCTGTCGCGGGCCTATATGCGTGAAGACGCCGACATCCTGGTGCTGGACGAACCCACCGCCGCCCTGGACGCTGCGGCGGAGGCAGTGATCTTCGAGCGTTTTCGGGCCCAGGCGCAGCAGCGCATGACCCTGCTGATCTCGCACCGCTTCTCGAGCGTGCGCAACGCCGATCAGATCCTGGTGCTGGAAGGCGGAGAGATCCGCGAACGCGGCGACCATGACCAATTGCTGGCCAGCGGCGGTCGCTATGCCCAGTTGTTCGATCTGCAGGCCCGAGGGTATCGCTGATCGCCGGTGGCGAACTTCGCGCAGGGCGCTCTGCCCAACCTTAACAACCACTCGCGGAGGCCGCATGAACGATCAGATCAAGGAAAACCCCGACGACCTGGACATCGATCCGGACATCGCGCCCGATCCCGAAGAGCCCGTGGGCGATGACCCGGAAGACCGGCCGGTGGAAGAGCGCCTGCCGCAAAAGAATCCGCGCGATCCGGAGTACAGCTGATGAACGCCATCCTGCCGCTGCCCGAGGATGAAGATCCGGAAGGGCTGCATCCTGCGGAGCTGCCGGCGGACGAAGACGATGCGCCGCCCGTGGATCCGCTGTGACGCCGTAGTATGCCGTCTGATGGATCTGGAGTTGGATTTGCCCTCACCCCAGCCCTCTCCCTGAGGGAGAGGGTGAATGGTGGCCCGTAGGTTGGGTTGAGCGCAGCGAAGCCCAACGTTGCCACCATTAACTGAGACATTGGGCTTCGACGATGGAGCTGTCTCAGCCCAACCTACCGGGTTTCACATCATGAAAAAGGTCCGCCGTGGCGGACCTTTTCTTTGGCCTTATTTCGAGCCGGGTTGCGCTTTGTAGAGTTCGAGCAGCTTGAGCGTGACGCCATTGGTCCAGCCAAAGCCGTCCTGCAGCTCGTACTCGCCGCCACCACCGCCCTGGCCCCCGGTAAGGTCGTATTTCTCCACCAGCTTCTGCTCGCGGGCGTAGAGATTCTGCACCTGGGTCAGGAAGCGGGTGCCGATGTCCTCGGCGAGCTTGTCCTGCTTGTAGCGGCGCAGACCATCCACGGCCACCCATTGCAGCGGTGCCCAGCCATTGGGCTCGTCCCATTGCTGACCGGTCTTGACGGTCGTGGTGGCGATGCCACCGGGACGCAACAGCTGGTTGGCCACCGTCGCGGCGGTCTGGTCGGCACTGCTCTGGCTGGCGAGCCCGGTGTACAGCGGGAACAGCGCCGCGGCGGTGACCTTGTCGGTACGACGCTTGGCCTGCCAATCGAAGTCGGTGTAGTAACCGGCCGGATTCCACAGGTAGCGGTCGATGGCCTGCTGGCGGGTCTTGGCCTTCTGACTGTAGGCCTGGACACAACTGGCCTCACCGGTCTTCTCACAGGCCTTGGCGATGGTCTGTTCCAGGTGATAGAGCAGGCTGTTGAGATCCACCGGAGCGATGGAGGTGGTGCGGATGGTGGCCAGGGTCTTGCCATCGCCAAGCCAGCGTGAGGAGAAATCCCAGCCGCTCTCGGCGCCGGCGCGCAGGTCGCGATAGACCTCGCCGGCCGGACGGCCCTTGGCCTGGCCGGCGGTGGCCAGGTCTTCCAGATAGGACTCCTGACGCGGCGTGTCGCGGGCATCCCAGTAGCGATTGAGCAGGGTGCCATCGGCCAGCTTGACCACATGGGCATTGGCCTGGCCCGCTTGCAGGCCTTCGGCGCCCGCCATCCAGTAGGCGTATTCCTTCTGCAGCTGCGGCAGGTAGCGACGATAGGCCGAGTCGCCTTCCAGGCTGGCTTGCAGGTCGACCATGTAGGCGAAGAACGGTGGCTGCGAGCGACTCAGGTAGTAGCTGCGGTTGCCATTGGGGATATGGCCGTAGACGTCGATCTCATGGGCGAAGTTGTCCACCATGTCGCGGACCAGGTCGGTGCGTCCGTCCTTGGCCAGGCCGAGCATGGTGAAGTAGGAATCCCAGTAGTAGACCTCACGGAAGCGCCCGCCCGGTACCACATAGGGTTTGGGCAACGGCAGCAGGCTGCTGTAGGCCGGTACTTCTTCATAGTGGCGGGTCAGTACCGGCCAGAGATCCTTGATGTGGGTGGGCAGGTCGGCGCCAGGCTTGGGTAGTGCCGCCTTGATCGGAGCGGATTCTTCGAAATTGGCGCTGACGAAGGCCTTGAGGTCGAAGCCGGGCTTGTCGCGCTGGCTCAGGTAGTCCTGGCGAATGTCGGCCGGGTTGCGCTTGGGCAGTGCATCGACGAAGTGCTTCTGGTCGGTGAACAGCTTGCCCTGCTGCACCGCGGCGAACAGCTCGGGATAGGCCTGGTCCGGCGGTACTGCGCGGGCATTGCTGGCGTCGCGCCAACTCCAGGTCGAGGTTTCCGGCTTGCTCGCCTCATGGGCGCAGCCGGCGAGAAAGGCGATGGACAGGGACAGGACGAGCATCCGCGCGGGTGGCGCAGGTGGCAGGCGTTTCATGAAGCGCTCCTTTTCTTGTCGACACGACAGCAGCCGCAACGGACGTTGCGACACGAAAGGATCGACCCTGGAGCGCCGCGACAGTTCGCCGCGACGGCCTCAGGCGCCTGGTCGCAGACGCCTCACGCAGCGCGCCAGCTCCTCCAGGCCGAAGGGTTTTCCGATGAGTTCGACGCCCTCCTCGGCCAGCTCCGGCAGGGACGCCGGATCAGCCTGGCCGGACAGGTAGACCACTGGCAGCCCAGGGGTGGTGGCACGGGCCTGTTCGGCCAGCTGCCGGCCATCCAGCCCGGCGAGGCCAAGGCTGGTCACCAGCAGATCGATGCGCAGGCTGCCGGAGGCGATCAGTGCCACGGCCGTGGCACTGTCGGCCACCGCCAGCGGCGTGTACCCCAGTTCGGCCAATACCTCGCCGATGATGACGCGGACCTCGCGCTCTTCCTCGACGATCAGTGCGCAATCGCCGGATACCTCCGGCAGCACCGGGCCTTCGGCGTCGTTGGCAGCGGGCTGTACCTCAGGCTGAGCCAGCAGCCGCGGCAGATAGAGGTTGATGCAGGTGCCCTCGCCCACCACCGAGTGGATTTCCACCTGGCCACCGGACTGGCGGACGAAACCGTAGATCATCGATAACCCGAGGCCGGTTCCGCGACCGCTGGGCTTGGTGGTGAAGAAGGGTTCGCAGGCACGTTTGAGGGTGTCGGCATCCATCCCGGTCCCCGTGTCGCAGACCTGGATGCGGACGAAATCGCCCTCCAGCGTCTCGATCGGCAAGCCGACGCTGAGCGGCCCACTGACGTTTTCCACACGGATACTCAGGCTGCCGCCGTCCGGCATGGCATCACGGGCGTTGATGGCCAGGTTGAGGATGGCGTTTTCCAGCTGGTGGGGGTCGCAGTGCAGCAGCCAGAGATCGTCGGCGCGCTGGACCTCCTTGCGGATCTTCTTGCCCAGGCTATGGCGCAGCAGCTCGTGCATGTCCTGCACCAGCTGCCCGGCATCCACCGCGCGGGGTTCGAGCACCTGACGACGAGCGAAGGCCAGCAACCGCTGGGTCAGGGCCGCGGCGTTCTCCGCCGAGCGGGTAGCGGTGTCCAGGTAGCGTTCCAGCTCCTGGATGCGCCCCTGTTGCACCCGCCGCCGCATAAGGTCGAGCGAGCCGACGATACCGGTCAGCAGATTGTTGAAGTCATGGGCGATGCCACCGGTGAGCTGGCCGATGGCTTCCATCTTCTGCGCCTGGCGCAGCTCTTCTTCCAGGGCCACCAGCTCCCGGCTGCGCGCCTCGATACGCTCTTCCAGGTTGCGATTGAGTTCGTCCAGGGCTTCGCGGGCCCGTACGGTCTCGCTGACGTCGCGGGAGATGGACAGAAACTTCATGGGACGCTGGTCATCGTCGAGAATCGGCGTGACCACCACGTCCCACCAGCGGCGGGTGCCCTTGGCGGTAGGTGCGAGCCCGGTGAAGCGACCGATGCCGCCCTGCCGCGCCGCCTCGATGGCGGTTACCACCTCGTGACGCTGCCCCTCGGGCCAGAGCTCGGCCCAGGGTCGGCCCTGGAAGGGAATGAAGTCATCGATCTCCATGACCATCAGGCCGCCCGGATTCATGTATTCCAGGCGCCCTTCGAGATCGATCAGCTTGATGCAGTCGACACTGCAGACCATGACGCTGCGCTTGAAGGCCTCACCCTGCCAGAGTTCGGCCTCGTGACGGCGCTGGGCGGTAACGTCCAGCATCACGCCACCGGCCTCGCGGCGCTGGAATTGCAGGCAACGCAGCTGACCGTCCGCGCCCTGGCGCCAGGCCTCCCACACCGTTCCTGGAGCAGGCAGCAGGCCTTCGGGCGGCGCGGTGCGGCTCTGCAGGCCGGCCAGCAGCTCGGCGGGCGCCAGGCCCCGGGCGAGCAGCTCGGCGTCCCATTCCAGCATGGCCGCACAGGTGGCGTCCGCTCGCCATTCGGCGCGGCAGGAATCGTATTCGAACAAGCCGACGGCAAGGAATTGGGACATGGTAGGTAGGTGGCCGGTTAGGAGAAAAGAGTCACCGCGAGGGCGAACAGAGGAAACCCGTCTAAATTAACAGTTTCAGCGTTTCGCTTCGCGCTGGCCTTCGACCACTGCGCCAGAAAAAGTACTCACTCGGTCGCGTTTTTCTCCACGGCATAGCGCCGCTCCAGACCGCTATGGCCCAGACCGACGCCCTTGCGCACCTTGAGCTGCACGGGAATGCGCTCCTTGAGCGCCTCCACGTGGCTGATGATGCCAATGGTCTTGCCGCCGGCATTGAGCTGGTCCAGGGCATCGAGGGCGACCTCCAGGGTCTCGCCATCGAGGGTGCCGAAGCCCTCGTCGAGAAACAGCGAATCGATGCCGGTGCGCTGGCTGACCAGATCCGATAAGGCCAGCGCCAAGGCCAGGCTGACCAGGAAGCTCTCACCGCCGGAAAGGGTACGGATGTCGCGCAGGGCATCGGCCTGCCAGGTATCGAGGATCTGCAGCTCCAGCTCTGCCGCCTGCCGCCGGATCAACTGGTAGCGGCCATGCAGGCGCCTGAGCTGGTCGTTCGCCAGGTGCACCAGGTGATCCAGGGTCAGCCCCTGGGCGAACTTGCGGAACTTGGCGCCATCGGCCGAACCGATCAGGCCGTTGAGGTGCTGCCAGAGGTCATGATCGCGCTCCTGGGCGGCGATCTCGCCCAGCAGGGCCTGCAGGCCGTCGCGTCGGCGGTCGTCTTCGCGCAGGGTCGCACCGACCTCGCCCTGGCGCTGACCAAGGGTGCGGAGTTCGGCAGTGGCGGCGGCCAGATCGGCATCCAGCTCGGCAGCGGTGCGCTCGGTAAGGGGCACGGCGCCTAGGCTGGCATGCCGTTCCCGGGCAGCTCCAGCCAGGGCACGCGACTCGGTCAGGGCGGTCTCGAGGCGGGTACGCTCCTCGTCCAGGGCATCGCGCTCGCTATCATCCAGTTGCGCGGCGCGCCAGGCCTCGGCATCCGCGAAGGCGCTGGCGGCCAGGGCCGCTTCCCAACGTTCGCCCGCCTCTCGGGCCAGGCGCGTTTCTCCGGCCAATCGCTCGTTCAGGGCCTGCTGGCTACCCTGCAGGGCTGCACCCTGTTCACGGCATTCCTCCCAGGTCGCGGTGGCCTCGCCCAGAAGCATCGCCGCGGCCTCCGGTGCCACCGTGGCCGGTGCGATGTCCGCGGCACGCTCGCGCCAGGTCGCTACCAGGGGCGCCAGGCTGGCCAGGCGCTGAGCGATATCCTTCGATTGCTGCTGCAGCTCCTGCGCGCGCTGGCGATCGGCTTGCCAGCGACGCCATTCCTGTTCGCGCTGATCCAGCCACTCGGCGGCGCGACTGGGCAGCTCGTAGCCCCAAAGGGCCAGGTCTTCGGCCAGCTGGCGCTCCGCCGTGGTCTGCTGCGTCTGGGCCGCGCGCTGTTCCTCGGCGCCTTCGGCCAGGCCTTGACGTGCTCGCTCCCAGGCCGCCTCGGCCAGCGCCAAGCGCTGTTCGGCATCGGCCTGCTGGCGCGCCAGGCGCAGGGCTTCCTGGCGATTCTCCTCGCCCTGCTGGCGCAGGCCATCCAGGGTGGCGAGCACCTGCTGGATACGCGCCAGCTCCTGATCCTGCCGCCGCCGCAACTCGGCCACCGCGCCGGGCGCCTCGGGATCGGCGCCCAACGCCGTGCAGCGCTGGCGCCAGAGTTCGCCCAGTTGCTCCAGCTGTTGGCTGGCCTCGGTCTGCTGCTCATTGGCCTGGTCGAGCTGCGCCTTGAGGGCGACCAGGGCCTCGCCCAGTTCCTTGCCCTCCTGGGTCAGCCGCTCCAGTTCGGTCCGGGCCTCCTGCAGGGCCGTCTGGGTGGCCGAGACGTCCAGGGCGGCATAGTCGGCCACCGCCGGATGGTCGCGGGAACCGCACAGCGGGCAGGGTTCGTCGGGCCGCAAGTCGGCGCGCTGGGCCTCCAGGCTGCGAATGACCCTTTCCTGTTCCAGCAGCTTCTCGCGCTCGCGCACCTGCTGGGCCACCTCGCGGTAGCGACCGCGCAGGGCATCCAGCCGCACCTGGTGTTCGCCATGCTGACGCTGGCGATCGCCCTGGCTGCGCGCCAGACGCTCCAGCTGGGTCTGTAGTTGCCGCCGGCGTTCGACCAGCTGATCCAGCTGGTCCACTTCGTTGACTCGTCCGAGCGCGGCCTGCCAAAGCGCGCGCCAGGCCTTTTCGTCGCGCCCGTCCAGCGCGGCCTGCCAGCGCTCGTCCTGGGCCTGCTCCGCCGCCTGGGCCTGGGTGGCCTGCTCGCGGGCGCGCGCCACCGCGACCTGCTGGGCCTCGCGCTCCTCGGCCAGGAGCTGCAGCTGACGGGTCTGTTCCTGTTGGCGCCGGGTCAGACGCGCCAGCGCCTCGGCTCTTTCGTCGCGCAGGGCCAACTGACTGCGCCAGTCGCCCAGGCGCTCGCCCAGCTCGGCATGGCCGGTACGCTCGGCCAGGCTGGCGTCCAGGCGCCGTTGCTCGTCGAGGATGCGCGCCTGGTCCGTCTCGGCCTGACGCAGCTGTTCGAGACTGGCGCCCAGGCCGTCGGCCAGCGCAGCAGCGCGGCGAGTGGCCAGGCTCTGGATGCGCTGATCGAGTTGCGCCCGTTCTTCCTGGCTGCGTTGTTCGCGCGCCTCGGCCTCGCGCCAGGCCTGCTCGATGGGCAGCAGCCGGGCCGCCGGTTCAGCCGCCGCCAGGCGCTGGCGTCGCGGCTCGGCGGCGTCCCAGGCCTGCTGCGCCCCGGCCAGGCGCGCCTGGGCCTCCTGCTCCCCCGCCGCCGCCTGCTCCAATGCGGTCAGCCATTGCCGCTGGGTCTGCCAGGCCTTGAGGTCTTCGCTCAATTGGCCCTCGCGAGCGGCCAGGCTGGCACCCTCGGCGGCCAGCGCCTGGCGGCGTTCGTCGTCCAATACCTCCACGCCGGCGACACGCTGGCGCAGGCCATCCAGCACGCCCTTGGCCTCCCGCGCGCGCTCGTAGACCCGCTGGGAGATCTGGCCGTACACGGCGGTCCCGGTCAGCTCTTCGAGGAGTTCGGCACGTTGACTGGCACTGGCCTCCAGGAAAGCGGCGAAGCCACCCTGGGCCAGCAGCATGGAGCGGGTGAAGCGCTCGAAGTCTAGGCCGGTGAGTTCTTCGGTGAGCCTGAGCTTGTCGCCGGTCTTCTCGGCGAGGATGGTGCCGTCGAGCCAGGCCAGCTCGACCTTGGGCGGCTGCAACGCGCCATCGGCGCGATCCCGAGCCCGTCGCTGGCTCCAGAAGGCACGATAGCGCTTGCCACGCACGGCGAATTCCACCTCGGCGAGGCAATCGCCGGTATGGCGGGTCATGAGTTCGTTGCTTTCGCCGCCCACCTTGCTCATGCGCGGGGTACGGTGATAGAGCGCAAGACAGATGGCATCCAGCAGCGTGGTCTTGCCCGCCCCGGTCGGCCCGGTGATGGCGAACAGGCCACTGCTGGCGAAGGGTTCGGCGGTGAAGTCGATCTTCCACTCACCCTTGAGGGAATTGAGATTCTTCAGGCGCAGGGTGAGGATCTTCATCGGGCTTTTCCAGGTCGACTCGGCGAACCGCCAATTCTGGCATTGTTGGGCGCGCTCGCCCATGCCAACCGACCACTCGACCTGAGGTCGTACCCGCTGCTGAACTTGTGCCCGCAGAGGTTCTCAACAGGAAGGTATCGCTCTGCAACTACCTTTTCCGGGAGGATCCGCCGTGCGCTCGCCCCTGTCTCCCTTCGATTTCCTCGGCATGCCCCTGCTGGTCGGTCTGGGCATCCTGGCGCTGGTCAGCTGCAGTGGCAGTCACAAGACCGTCGCGCTCTGGCAGCCGCTGCTGACCTGGCTGGTCTAGCGGGAAAGAGCCCGGCGATCCAGAATCGCCGGGCTGTCCATTACGGCATGAACACCGCTCTCATGCAGTTCTTGTCCTTGGACTTGAACAGCTCGTAGCCGTAGGGCGATTCCTCCAGGCTCATCGGATGAGTGAGCAGGTAGGAGGGATCCAGTTCGCCCTTCTGGATGTGTTCGAACAACCGCTCCACATAGCGCTGCCCCGGCTGCTGGCCGGACCTCAGGGTCAGGGCCTTGTTGACGATGGCGCCCATGGGAAACTTGTCGATCAAGCCACCATAGACACCGATCACCGATACCGTACCGCCCTTGCGACAAGCGCGGATGGCCTGGCGCAGCGCCGAGCCGCGTTCGGTGTGCAGGCGCAGCATCTGCTTGGTCTTGTCGTAGGCGTAATCCAGCTGGGTGCCATGGGCCTCCATGCCGACACAATCGATGCAGCGATCCGGGCCACGGCCCCCGGTCAGTTCCAGCAGGGCTTCGTGAACGTTGGTGGTTTCGTAGTCGAGGACGATGGCGCCGGCCTTCTCGGCCGCCAGTTGCAGACGATCGCTGAAGCGGTCGATGGCGATGACCCGCTCCGCGCCCAACAGGTAGGCGCTGCGAATGGCCATCTGGCCGACGCCACCGCAGCCCCAGACCGCCACGGTGTCGCCGGGCTGGATGTCGGCGATGTCGGCGGCGTAGTAGCCGGTGGGCACGGCATCGGACACGAACACTGCCTGGGCATCACTGACGCCGTCGGGCACCTTGAACAGGTTGACGTCGGCATAGGGCACCCGCACGTAGGTGGCATGGCTGCCGGCATAGCCGCCGAAGGCATGGCTGTAGCCGAAGATGCCGGAACAGGGCTGCCCATAGGCCAGCTCGGTCATCTCGGGTTTGGGATTGCTGTTGTCGCAGCAGTTGTAATCCTCACGCTGGCAGTGCTCGCAGTCCCCGCACCCGATGATGGAGACGGTCACCACTCGATCGCCCACGGCCAGGCCCTGGTTGCGCAGGCTACTGCCCAACTCGACGATCTCGCCGAGAAACTCATGGCCGATGATGTCGCCGGGCTTCATCGCCGGGACATAACCGCCCAAGAGATGCAGGTCCGAGCCGCACACCGAGGACATGATGATGCGCACGATGGCATCCCGCGGATTGAGGATCTCCGGATCCGGGACGGTTTCCACCTGCAGACGGTTGGGGGCTTGCCAGGTCAGGGCACGCATCAGTTCGCCCTCCCCGGAGTACCGAGGCCGGCGTCGATGTCAGCCGAAGGTTCGTCGGCCGGGCGAGTCACCGGCGGATGGGGTGGCGCCAGCGGGCGACCGCTGCGCGAGACCTCGGGGGTAGCGATCTCGCCAGTTTCCAGTTGCTGCTTGAGGCGGCGCAGGCCGAGGTTGACCGCCTTGCCGGTGAAGCGGCTGATGCCCTCGGTGACGGCATGGCCGAGCAGGCCGGCCGGGGCTTCGCAGGCCAGCACGACCTGCACCAGGGTGCCACGGCCCTGGGGCGCATCGCTGAAGGTCAGGCTGGCCTTGTGGGCCATGAAGGTGCCGGGCACGGTACTCCACAGCAGGAACTCGTTCTCGCGGCGCTCGCTCTGCTCCAGGGTCCAGTTCAGGGTGCGACCCAGGGGACCGGAGGCATGCCAGTGGCTGTCGCCATCGGCGCCCAGTTCGATGCGGTCGACGAAGGGCAGTAGCTCGCGCAGCTTCTGCAGGTCGGCGCAGTAGGCGAATACCTCTTCACGCGGCCGCGCGATGGTGACGCTGCGCTGGATGGCGGTGGGATTGCGCCAGCCCCAGCGCTCGGCCAGGGCCTGCTCGAAGGGCGACGGCTGCAGCGCGGCCTTGAGCTCGCAGCGCTGACGCACACCCCGGCTGAGGGCCATGGCGCCCAGGGCCATCTTCACGCAGCCGGCCAGGCCACCGCGGCGCAGGCCGCCAAGGATCAGCAGACCGCCGCCAAGCAGGGAAACCACACGTTCGGTGCCCTGGACGTTGGGGACCTGGTTGTCGGAACGCTCATGGCGCGTGGCGGCGAGGGGTTGGGATAGGTCGTGCATGGGGTCTCCTCCGGTATGGGCTACATAGAGAGGGTGACCCCAGCGCGTGGGACGTTGTTCCGAAGGGGAAAATCGGCCCGATAGACGCGTCTCGCTGCGATCAGGTCGGCAACTCGCCAAGAACCTCGCGGTAAAGGCCTTCCAGCCGGGTGCGCAGCTCGTCGTCGAGGGTCTCCTCGGCCAGGCGCTGGCTGAAGACGTCCAACGGGCTGAGTTCATCCAGCGTCTCGCGCTGGACGCCCTGCAGGGTCGGCGCCACCGTGCTACGTGCCCGGCGGACGCGTAGCACCTCCAGCGGCAACTCGGCTACCAGGGCCGTGATGCGTGGCTGCAGATCGGCCAGGTAGTCGTCACCGGCCACCACCACCTCGACCCACACCGGACACTCGGGACTGCCGTCGGCGGCCGCCTGAGCCAGGGCCGCGCCCAGGGTATCCAGATTGCCCTGCACCACCGCCAGGGGCTGGAAACAGGGTACGGCCAGCGGCGTGACCTGCTCCAGACCCGCGCCGAACTGCACCAGCAGGACCTCCTTGGCGCGCTCTTCGTCGAAGCTCAGGCAGAGGGGCGAACCACTGTAGCGCACCTGCTCCAGCCCTCCGACCCGCTGGGGCCGGTGGATGTGGCCGAGAGCGATGTAGTCCGCCGGCGGAAAGGCGCTGGTGGGAAAGGCATCGAGGCTGCCAACGTAGATCTCCCGAACCGACTCGCTGGCGCTGGCACCCACGGTGGTCAGGTGGCCGGTGGCAATGATCGGCAGGGCGACGCCCAGCTCGGCGCGGCGCGCCTCGGCCAGGCCATGGAGTTCGGCATAGTGCCCCTGGATGGCCTGTTGCAGCGCCTGGCGCTTTTCATCGGCGCTCTGCCCGGCCTGGCTCTGCACCACGTCACGCGGCCGGACGAAGGGAATGCCACAGAGCAGCGCGCCGATTTCGCCATCACGGCGACGCAATTCCAGCAGTTGATCCGCCGGCGTCTCGCTGACACAGGGGATCACCCGGGTGTCCAGGCAGGCCAGCAATTCGCGGGACTCGGCCAGCACCGCGGCTGAATCATGGTTGCCGCCGAGCACCACCAGGCTGGCGCCGGTGCCACGCAGGGCGACGATGAAGCCGTTGTACAACTCGCGGGCATAGCTCGGTGGGGTGGCGGTATCGAAGATGTCCCCTGCCACCAGCACCACGTCCACCGCCTGCTCCTCCACCTGAGCCACCAGCCAGACAAGAAAGGCGCGATGCTCGGCCTCGCGGGTGCGGCCGAGAAAGTGCTGCCCCAGGTGCCAGTCGGAGGTGTGCAGCAGGCGCAGGCCGCCACGGGCGGTGGCCTTGCGCGCGCGCTTGGACTTGGTTTTTTCCGCGGAGGCGGCGAGCAGATCGAACAGCGGGAGGTTTTCCATGGGCAGGCGAGGTCAACGCGGCAAAGGGCGCAGTATCCTCCTCCCACCGCAGGGAGGGAAATACCGAGCGCCACGACCCGCTAGCGAGCGATCGGCAGCGGACCGGTCTGTCATCCTTCGCACGGCTGGCTGGCCGTGCGACGACTCCGCCTCACGGCCAGCGGGGCCAGACTGAGCAGACCCAGCACCGCCATCCCCAGACCGACCCACAGCGGGGCTTGCAGGCCCTGGCCGGCGTCGATGGCCGCACCGCCCGCCCAGGCTCCCACCGCCAGTCCCGCCGTGATCACCGAGGTATGCAGGGTGTTGACCAGTGGCCCTGGCGTCGCCGCCGCCATTACCCGGGCGACCATCGCCGGATTGAGTGCCACCCCGGTCACGCCGATGAGTACCAGGGCCACCAGACTGACAGCCGGCTGTTCAGCGCCGCGAGCGAACAGGGCGAAACCCAGAGCCAGCACGGCCAGGCCAACGCCCTGGACCTTCAGGGTGTGACGATCGGCCAAGCGACCTACCAGTAGATTGCCCAGCACATTGGCGATGCCATAGCCCATCAGCAACCAGGGAATGGTGGTGGGCGCGAACCCGGTCACCTTGATGAGGATGGGTGAGAAATAACTGAACCCCGCGAAGGTCGCGCCGATGATCAGGCCACTGGTCACGTAGGCGGCCCAAAGCCTGGCACTGAGCAGGGTACGGAGTTCCCGTCCCAGCTGCCCGACGGCGTGGGCCGGTGCACGAGGCACGTACCAGCCGACCAGCAGGGTGCAGCAGGCTGCCAGTAGCGCGACCGCCCAGAAGCTGGCCCGCCAGCCGGCCTGTTGCTCGATCAATACCGTACCCGGCACACCGAAGACGGGCGCCAGCATGAGACCGGACAGCACCAGCGAGGCCGCCCGTCCGCGGCGGTCCGGCGTGACCAGGGAGGCACCCAGGGTCAGGCACAGGCCGATGCTGGCGGAACTGGCGACCCCCATGAGCACTCGACCCGCCGCCATCACCGGATAGCTGGCGGCCAGCGCGGCCACCACGGCACCGATCAGATAGAGAGACAGCAGCCACAGCAGCGCCGACTTTTCCGCCAGCCGCAACGCCAGCAGCAGCAGGGTCAGCGGGGGACCACCCAGGGCCATGCCCAGGGCGTACCAGGAGATCAGATAGCCGATCTGGCCGATGGAAACGCCGAGATCGGTGGCCAGCGCCGGCATCATGCCAGCCACCATGAATTCGGCGGTGGTCAGCGCGAAGATGGTGAGGGCCAGCAGATAGACGAGACGAGGGATGGCGGGTGAGGCATTCATGGCGAGGAAAGCATTCCGGCAGAGAGGCGAGACAGGCGGTACGGGGCCAGCCCCGGAGGCGACGACGAGGCCCTCTGGACCTGCCGTGGTGGACGAGCGCGCGGGCCCGCCACAGGGGCTCGCCGGCGCGTTCGAGCGGTGCCCTACCCCTGCGGCGGGTCGCGGTCGACCAGCGCCAGGGCGGGCGGCAAGGCGGGCACCTTAGTGGCTACGACGCCGCTCGGTCAACGAGGCGGCGTCTGGCTCCGCACCGGGTCGCGCGGTCTGACGAAGGGAATGTCGCCGTGCAACAGGCCGATTTCGTCATCACGACGACGCCACTGCAGCGGCCGATCCGCTGGTCAAGACAGGCAGATACCACAGCGGAAGGTTGCCCTTGGGTCGGCGAGGTCAAGGTGACAAGGAGCGCCTTATGCTCCTCAAGGGCGCCGGAGGGGAACCCTGCCACGTCCTCGCCGGAGCCCGTTCAACCCTGGGATTCGAGGCGCTGCCCGGAGATGGCATCGAACAGATGCAGGTGCTCTTCCGGCACGCGCAACTGCAGCAGGCTACCCGGCGCCGGGCGTTGCTGATGGGGCAGGCGCACGACCAGCGACTGGTCGCCCCAGCGGCCATGGGCCAGGTTGTCGGCGCCAAGGATCTCCAGCGTGCGGACCACCAGTGGCAGCCCCTGCCCCGGATTGCCGCAGGGCTGCAGATGTTCGGGCCGGATGCCCAGGCTGATCGAGCGCCCGGCCAGATGGCGATAGCCCGGACCCAGGGGTAGCCCCAGGCCACCCGGCAATTCGCAGTGGCTGCCGGCGGCGTTCACCTGGCCGTCCAGCAGGTTCATCGCCGGACTGCCGATGAAGCTGGCGACGAAGCGCGTCGCCGGGCGCTCATAGACCTCCACTGGCGTACCGAGCTGCTCGACCACCCCACCCTGCATGACCACCACCCGCTGAGCCAGGGTCATGGCCTCCACCTGGTCATGGGTCACATAGAGGCTGGTGGTATTGAGGCGCTGGTGCAGCTGCTGCAGCTCCAGGCGCATCTGCACGCGTAGCTTGGCGTCCAGGTTGGACAGCGGCTCGTCGAACAGGAACACCGCCGGATCGCGCACCATGGCGCGACCCATGGCCACCCGCTGTCGCTGCCCACCGGACAGTTCCCGCGGCCGGCGTTCGAGCAGCTTGTCGAGTTCCAGGATGCGCGCCGCCTCCTTGACCCGGCTGGCGATCTCGGCGCGGCCGAGACCGGCGATCTTCAGGCCCCAGGCCAGGTTCTCGGCCACGCTCATGTGCGGATAGAGGGCATAGTTCTGGAACACCATGGCGATGCCGCGCGCCTTGGGTTCAAGCGCGGTCACGTCGGTTCCGCCGATATGGATGCTGCCGGCACTGACCCGTTCCAGGCCGGCCACCAGTCGCAGCAGGGTGGATTTGCCGCAGCCCGAGGGCCCCACCAGTACGATGAACTCGCCGTCCGCCACCTCCAGGTCGAGGGGCTGGATCACCTGGGTCTTGCCACCGTTCCAGCTCTTGGAAACGGCTCTTAGCTCGAGTTTTGCCATGGTTACTTTTCGCTATCCACCAAACCGCGTACGAAGGCGCGTTGCATGACCAGCACCACCGTCACCGGAGGGATCAGGGTGAGCAGCATGGCCGCCATCACCTGATTCCACTGCGGCGCCCGCTCGCCGAGCGAGAGCATGCTGCGGATGCCCGCCACGGCCGTGCCGAGGTCGGGGTTGCTGACGATCAGCAGCGGCCAGAGGTACTGGTTCCAGCCATAGATGAAGGTGATGACGAACAGCGCCGCCAGGTTGGTCCGTGACAGCGGCAGCACGATGTCGCGAAAGAAGCGCAAGGGCGAGGCGCCATCGATGCGCGCGGCCTCCAGCAATTCATCCGGCAGGGTCAGGAAGAACTGGCGGAACAGGAAGGTGGCGGTGGCCGAGGCCATCAGCGGCAGGGTCAGGCCGGCGTAGCTGTCCACCAGGCCCAATTGGCCGAGGGTGTCCACGGTGGGAAAGATGCGCACCTCCACCGGCAGCATCAGGGTGATGAAGATCAGCCAGAAGGCCAGGTTGCGCAGAGGGAAGCGGAACCAGACGATGGCGAAGGCCGAGAGGATGGACACCGAGAGCTTGCCCAGGGTGATGCCCAGCGCCATCAGGAAGCTGTTGAGCAGCAGCAGCCAGAAAGGCGCCGTGCTGTTGCCCACGCCCTGGGTCCAGATCAGGCTGAGGTTGTCCCAGAGGTGGCGACCCGGCACCAGCGTCATGGGCGTGGCGAACACCGCCTGGTCGTCGAGGGTGGCGGCAACGAAGGCCACATAGAGCGGAAAGAGGATAACGGCGATGCCCAGCACCAGCATCAAGTGGCACAGCAGCGTCAGCCCACGGCGATTCTCGATCATTGATAGCGTACCCGGCGTTCGACATAGCGGAACTGCAGTACCGTGAGCACGATGACCAGCAGCATCAGCACCACCGACTGGGCGGCGGAGGCCGAGAGGTCGAGACCGGTGAAGCCCTCGCGATAGATCTTGTAGATCAGGGTGGTGGTGGCCTGCACCGGCCCGCCGTTGGTGGCCGCATCGATCACCGGAAAGGTGTCGAAGAAGGCATAGACCAGGTTGACCACCAGCAGAAAGAAGCTCACCGGCGCGATCAGCGGCAGGGACAACTGCAGGAAGCGGCGCAACGGCCCGGCCCCATCGATGGCGGCGGCTTCCACCAGCGAGCGTGGAATGGATTGCAGCGCGGCAAAGAAGAACAGGAAGTTGTAGCTGATCTGCTTCCACACCGAGGCGAGCACCACCAGGAACATCGCCTGGCCGGCATTCTGGGCGTGGTTCCAGGCGTAGCCGTAGTGTTCCAGCAGCAGGGTGAGCAGGCCAAGGCCGGGGTTGAACAGGAAGATCCACAGCACCGCGGCGATGGCCGGAGCCACCGCATAGGGCAGCAACAGCAGGGTCTGGTACAGCCGGCTACCGCGCACCACCAGATCGACCAGGGCGGCGAAGACCAGGGAGACCAGCAGGCCGCAGCCGGTCACCAGGGCGCTGAACTTCAGGGTGGTCCAGAAGGAGGCCAGGTACAGCGCGTCATGGAATAGCTGGCTGAAGTTGTCCAGGCCGACGAACTGGCTGGATAGCCCGAAGGGGTCGAGGCTCTGCAGCGAATACCAAAGCGTCTTGCCGGCCGGCCAGAGAAAGAACACGGCGGTGATCGCCAGCTGCGGCGCGAGCAGCGCATAGGGCAGCCAGCCGGAGGGAAAGACCTGACGCGATGTGGACATGGGCAGGAAAGTCGTGGCGAGAAGAAGGGCCGGCGCCGGCAGGAAGCATGCCGGCGCCGGGGCAGACATCAGCCTTACTGGCTGGACTTCTCGAAGCGACGCAACAGGGCATTGCCGCGTTGCACGGCGGCGTCCAGCGCCTGCTGCGGGGCCTGCTTGCCGGTCCAGACGCCTTCCAGCTCCTCATCGATCACCGCGCGGATCTGCGGCATGTTGCCCAGGCGCAGGCCCTTGGTGAAGGCCAGTGGCGGCTTGTTCAGCATCTGCCGGGTGGCGATGTCGGCCCCCGGGTTCTTGGTGTAGAAGCCTTGCTCGCGGGTCAGGTCGTAGGCCGCCTTGGTGATCGGCAGGTAGCCGGTCTGCTGGTGCCACTCGGCCGCGATCTCCGGCTGCGCCAGGAAGGCGAGGAATTCGGCCACGCCGCGCTTCACCGCCGCGTCCTGGCCCTTGAACACCCAGAGGCTGGCCCCGCCGATGATGGCGTTCTGCGGTGCGCCCTTGAGGTCGCCGTCGTAGGGCATCATGGCCACGCCGAAATCGAACTTGGCATAGTGGCGGATGTTGGCCAGGGAGCCGGACGAGGTGGTGAGCAGGCCACAGTCACCGTTGTAGAACTTCTCGGTGGGTTCGTCCTTGCGCCCGACATAGGTGAAATCACCCTTCTTGCCCATCTCCTGCAGCAGGGCGATGTGCTTGACCTGGGGCGCCTTGTTGAACTCCAGCACGGCGTCGGTACCCAGGTAGCCGTTGTCGCGGCTGGCGAACGGCAAGCCGTTCCAGGCACTGAAGTTTTCCAACTGGACCCAGCTCTGCCAGCCACTGGTGTAGCCGCATTTCATGCCGGCGGCGCGCAATTTGGCGCTGTCCTCGGCCAGCTCCTGCCAGGTCCTGGGCGGCGACTGCGGGTCGAGGCCGGCCTTCTTGAAGGCGTCCTTGTTGTAGTAGAGCACCGGCGTCGAGCTATTGAAGGGCTGCGACAGCAGCTGCCCGGTCTTGCCATCGCTGTAGTAGCTGGCGACGGTAGGCACGAAGCGCGACTCGTCGAAGGCAAGGCCAGCATCCTTGAACACCTGGTAGACCGGCTCGATGGCGTTGGACGCCATCATGGTCGCCGTGCCCACCTCGTAGACCTGCAGGAGGGCCGGTGGCTTGCCGGTACGGAAGGCGGCGATCCCGGCGGCCAGGTTCTGCTCGTAGTTGCCCTTGTACACCGGCTGCACCTGGAACTCCGGGTGCGCCTGGTTGAATCGCTGGGCCAGGGAATCGACTTCCTTGCCGAGCTCCGCATCCATCGAATGCCAAAAGGGAATGGGCGTCGCCGCCAGTGCCTGACCGCTGCTCATCAGCCCAAGAACCAATCCCAACGTCATACCGCGAAGCGAAGCCTGCATGTCTGTGCCGCCCTTGCCGATGGTTTAGAAGCAGGAAGCGCGAAATCGCGCCTCCTCTCGTTCGCAAGGCAACATGCCAGGGCAAGATGACAGCAAGGCTACAGCGGAGGCACTAGCCGAATCGCAAGGAAACGCCTGATACAGAGGGGTTCAGATCCGAAAACCCTCGGCGATCAGCCCGGCCAGGTGAGCGCAGGCGGGGCTGCGTTCGCCCGGTGGCGAGGCCAAGCGCAATTCGTGCACCGGCAGCCTGGGGAAGCCTTCTTCCGGCGACAATTCGCGCATCGGCGGGGTCATGCGCGCCTGGTCGGTGATGGCCACCGCCTGACCCAGTTCGACCGCGGCCTCCAGCGCTGAAGAGGCGGCGCTGGTCACTACCGCGTGCCAGCGACGGCCCTGGCCGGTCAGCAGGTCGATGCCCAGTTCGCGATAGCTACAACCTTCGCCGTGCAAGGCCAGCGGCACGCTGGCATCCGGATTCAGATGCAGCCCAGGCCCGGCGACCCACACCGGCTGGGTGTGGGCGAACATCTGGCCGTCCGCCAGATCGCTGCGGGGCGGCCCGACCAGCAGCGCCAGGTCCAGCAGTCCCTGGCCGAGCCAGCGACGGAGCTGGCTGCTGTTGCCGGTCAGCACCTCCAGCACGATTCCCGGGTGCTCGCCCTGCAACCGCGGCAGCACCGCCTTGAGCAAGCGGGCCGCATAGTCTTCGGCCACGCCCAGGCGCACCTCGCCCACCACTGGCTGACCGGTGAGACCCGCAAGGATACGGTCGTGGGCCTGCAGCAGGTCGGCGGTCTCCAGCAGCACGCGGCGCCCGAGCGGGGTCAGGGTCACGGCCTGGTTGTCGCGCTCGAACAGCCGACCACCGGTCTGCTCTTCCAACCGACGAATCTGGCTGCTCACCGCCGAGGGGCTGCGGTTGAGCTGCAGCGAGGCTGCGCGGAACTGCCCCAACCGGACGATGGTGTGGAAGGTACGCAGGACGTCGATGTTGAGGGGAGCCGGCATGATGCACCTTTATCGAATCATATCTGCTGATAATGTCGTTTGAGTGTATTACCAGTCTGGCCCAGGCTCAAGGCATCCCGTCCCCAGGAGCCTGGCCATGACCCGCGCCCTTTCTTCCCCCCTGCTACGTCAATTCGCCCTGGTACTGTGCTGGAGCGCTGGCTTCGTCGGCTATCGCTATGCCGCGGACCAGGCCCCTACCCTGCTGGTGACCTTCTGGCGTCTGCTCCTGGCCGCCGCGCTGCTGCTGCCCTTCGCCTGGGCCGACGTGCGGCGCCTACCACTGAAAGTCATCGGTCAGCAGGCGGTCATTGGAGTGCTCGCCTTCGCCGGCGCGGCGGCGCCAGCGGCCAAGGCCATCGAACTGGGCGTCTCGCCTGGGCTGGCGGCGCTGCTTTCGGATCTTTCGCCGCTGCTGGTGGCTCTGGGTTGCTGCCTGCTGCCTAGCCAGCGCACCAATGGACGCCAGTGGCTCGGACTAGGCCTGGGGCTGGCGGGGGTGTTGCTCGCCACCGGGGCAGGACTGGGACTGGGCGTGGCACCGCGCTGGGCCTATGCCCTGCCACTGGGCGGCGCCCTGGCGCTGGCCCTGGCGACCCTGGTACAGAGTCGCCTGCCCCCCAGTCGCCTGGCCCTGCGGACCCAGCTGTTCATCCAGCTCGCGGCCAGCAGCTTGGTAATGCTGGGAGTGGCTGGGATAGAAGGTCCCCTGACACCTCCGCTGACCCTCGGCTTCGCGCTGGCGGTACTCTGGCTGTTGATCCCTACCCTGCTCGGCTTCGGCCTCTACTGGCTATGCCTGCGCCAGGGCAGCCCCCAGGCAGTGAGCGGCGCTCTCTACCTCAGTCCGCCGGTAGCCTTGCTGTGGGCCTGGGCCTGCTTCGACGAGCCCCTGGCACCGGGCATGCTGCTCGGCCTGCTGTTTGCCCTGGCGGGGTTGCTCTGTTTGAATGCGGCGGAGCGCACTGGCCGACTGGAGCCTGCAATGGACAGATGACGGCATCGCCGCGCCGTATGCGGCGTCACCCTTCCCTACTTATAAAGACAGCTCAGGGTGCGTCAGCAGGGCCTTTGCAAGCTGGTATGACCTTTCATGCCGGCCCAGGCCTTGCTTCCACCCTGGGCAGGCACGGGGCAGAAGCTTTGACTGGAAAGCGTGATGCTGACAGCCGTCAGCATCACCACGCGCCTCGTTCATCGCGAGGCGCGCGCCGGATCAGGCCTTGTCGTCGGCCTAGTCGTCGTCATCCTTGAGCGCAGGCTTCTTGCCTGGTTGTGGCGCGTGCTCGGCATCGGGCGCGATGTCCTCGCCATGATGCTTCTTCTCTTGTTGCACTTTCTTGTCGTGGGCGACGTTACGGGGATCGGTCATGGGATTTCCTTGGCTTGAAAGTCATTCGGACACCCATCGACGCATCATGCGGGCAGTGTTGCACCGGGGTGATGATTCGATCCTGACCGCGCGCGGCCGTTCACCGTGCGCGACGAAGAGGCCCGACCATTCAGGTCCTTTGCCGCAAGGATTGTTGCTGCCAGAACGACCTGCCTAGTACTTGAGTCGCCGTTCCTTGGAGGGCGGATAGCCGAAGTAGGCCGAATATCTTTTGCTGAAGTGCGTGACTGAGGTGAAGCCGCAGGCGACCGCCACCTCCAGTACCGACAGCCTGGAATGCTGCAGCAGGCGACGGCCCTCGGTGATGCGCAGTTCCAGGTAGTAGCGCATGGGCGCGGTGTCGAGCTGCTCTCGGAACAGCCGCTCGACCTGACGCCGCGAGCGGCCGGCGTAGTCGCACAGCTGCTCGATGGTCAGGGGCTCCTCGATGTTGGCTTCCATCAGGGTCACCACCTCGCGCAGCGGTGGCGTCATCTGCACCTTGAGGGTGGGATTGACCTGGCGGAAGCGCGATTCCTCGAAAGCCAGGATATTGACCAGGCCATCGGCCAGGGCGCTGCCGCACTGGGCACCGATCCATTCGAGGAACAGGTGGAAGGCGCCACTGGGGCTGGCGGCGGTCAGCCGGTCGCGATCCAGTACATGGCTTTCCGCCGAGGTCTTGCAGCCACGCACCCGCTCGCTGAAGGCGCTGCGGTGCTCGGGATGGATGGCGCAGCGATAGCCGTCCAGCATCCCGGCCTGGCCCAGTTGCCAGGCGCCGTTCCACAGGCCACAGAGGGTCACCTGCTGCTTGGCCGCGCGCACCAGCAGCGCCTTGAGCCGCGGGTCCAGCTCCAGCGGCGTCCGCAGGCCACCACAGACCACCAGCAGATCGAAGCGGGCGCTCTCCGCGGCGCGGTAGTCGCCGTCCGGACGGATGACGATGCCGAGGTCACTGAGCACCTCGGCGCCGGTCGGGCTGTAGGTCCGGGTGGCGAAGGTCCCGGCGGCCAGCAGGTTGGCGGTGACCAGGGTATCCAGCGCCTGGGTGAAGGACGGCAGGGAAAAGTGATCAAGCAGGATGAAGCCGACCAGCCGGGAAAACTCCGGCCGTGGCCGCGTCGACTGCAACTGCAGGTAGTTCTTGCCCTGGATACCGCTACCAAAGGTTCTTGAATCGATCACGCTGTGCTGCCTTCTCCGACCTTGGGCTCATGCTAGCCGAAGCTCAGCCTGGCGATGATCGGACTGCGACAGCTTCGCACCGACGACCGCCATCCCACCTGACGCCCTTAGCCTGCTAAGCTTCGCCGCTTTTTTGCCACCTGCCCGTGCAGGTCGCCGCAGGCGGTGGGTGCACCGCCCTGCACCCCATGACCGAGAATGGCCGCCAGAGCCAACGTCCGGCCCCTTCAACTGCCAGCTGGAAATTCCATGTCCACCGCCTCTCCGAGTCTGCAGCGCCGGCTCAAGCCCCGTCACCTCAACATGATCGCCATCGGCGGCTCCATCGGCACCGGGCTGTTCGTCGCCTCCGGCGCCACCGTGGCCACCGCTGGTCCCGGCGGCGCCCTGGCGGCCTATGCGCTGATCGGTTTGATGGTCTACTTCCTCATGACCAGCCTCGGCGAAATGGCCGCCTACCAGCCGGTGTCGGGCTCCTTCTCCATCTATGGCAGTCGCTTCGTCGAGGACGGCTTCGGCTTCGCCCTGGGCTGGAACTACTGGTACAACTGGGCGGTGACCATCGCTGCCGAACTGGTGGCGGCGCAGCTGGTAATGGGCTTCTGGTTTCCCGAGGTGCCGGGGCTCATCTGGAGTGCGCTGTTCCTCGCACTGATGTTCCTGCTCAATGCGGTGTCGGTACGCGGCTTCGGCGAGAGCGAATTCTGGTTCGCGTTGATCAAGGTGGCCACCGTGGTGGTCTTCATCGGCCTGGGCCTAGCTGCCATCCTCGGCATCTTCAACGGCATCGAACCGCCGGGACTTTCCGTGTTCACCCAGGGCGAAGCGCCCTTCGTCGGCGGCCTGCAGGCCATGGTCGGGGTGGCCATGATCGCCGGCTTCTCCTTCCAGGGCACCGAGCTGATCGGCATCGCCGCCGGTGAATCGGAGAATCCGCGCAAGAACGTGCCCATCGCCATCCGCCAGGTGTTCTGGCGCATCCTGATGTTCTATGTGCTGGCGATCTTCGTCATCGGCATGCTGATTCCCTACACCGATCCGCGCCTCTTGCAGAACGATGCCACCGACGTTTCCGTCTCGCCGTTCACCCTGCTGTTCGAGCGCGCCGGCCTGGCCTTCGCCGCCAGCCTGATGAACGCGGTGATCCTCTCGGCGGTGCTCTCCGCCGGCACCTCGGGCATGTACGCCTCGACCCGGATGCTGCACAGCCTGGCCGAACAGGGCAAGGCGCCGCGGCTGTTCGCCCGCGTTTCGCGCAATGGCGTGCCGCGCAATGCCCTGCTGGCCACCACCGCGGTGGGTGCCCTGTGCTTCTTTACCTCCCTGGTCGGCGACAAGGCCCTTTATAGCTGGCTGCTCAACACCTCGGGCATGTGCGGCTTCATCGCCTGGCTGGGCATCGCCGTCTCCCACTATCGCTTCCGCCAGGGCTACCTGGCCCAGGGTCGCCGCCTGGAAGACCTGCCCTACCGCGCCAAGCTGTTCCCCTTCGGGCCGCTGCTGGCCTTCGCCCTCTGCCTGGTGATCACCCTGGGGCAGAACTATGCCGCCCTGTTCGGGCCGAACGGCGTCGATTGGCTGGGCCTGGCCGCTACCTACATCAGCCTGCCGCTGTTTCTCGCCGTCTGGCTGGGCTACCGCTTCAAGCACCGCAGCCGCCTGGTGAAGCTCAAGGACATGGACGTCAGTCCGAGCGGGGACTGAGCGACCGCCAGCGGGACCTGCCGGCTGCGCCCGGCGGGTCCCGTGCTAGCATCCTGACCTTTCCAGTCGACTCGCCAGCGCTGCCATGGGCAACACTCTCGCCTCCCAACTGATCCCCGAGATCCTTACCTACATCGCCTCGCACCAGCTGGCGGTGGGCACGCGACTACCCGAACGTACCCTGGCCGAGCGGCTGCGCGTCTCCCGCTCGCCGGTGCGCAGCGCCCTGCAGCAGATGGCCGACCAGGCCCTGCTGGCGCGCCATCCCGAAGGCGGCTTCGCCGTGGCCGCCGCGGCCCTGGACGCCACGCCCCAGGCGCGCGAAGAGGTGTCCGCCAGCGAGCGCCTGTACCTGACCATCGCCCGCGACCGGATCGAGGGCGAACTGCCGCTGAAGGTCACGGAAAACGAGCTGATCCGCCGCTACCAGGTCACTCGTGGGCAACTGGCCGACATCCTCAGACGCATCGTCCAGGAAGGCTGGGCCGAGCGCCTGCCGGGCTATGGCTGGAGTTTCGTCGAAGGCCTCACCTCGCCCGACGCCTACGCCCAGAGCTATGCCTTCCGCCTGCTGATCGAACCCGCCGGCATCCGCGACGCCGGCTTCACCCTGGATGCCGGTGAATTGCGGCGCTGCCGCGATGAGCAGGCGCTGCTGGCCGCGGGCCGGGTGTTCGAGGCCTCGCCCGCGGAAATCTTCGACGCCAACACCCGCCTGCACGAGACCATCGCCCGCTGCTCTGGCAATGCCTTCATCCTCGATGCGCTGCGCCGCCTCAATCGCCTGCGCCGGCTGATCGAGTACCAGAAGTCGGTGGATCGCCAGCAGGCCCAGCGCCGCTGCCAGGAACATCTGCAGCTGATCGATCTGCTGCTGGAGGGCCGCCGCGAGGACGCGGCAGCCTTCATGACCCTGCATCTCGGCAACGCGCTGCAGGAAAAGCTGACGGCGCCCGCGAGCTGAGCCTGCGGCGCCAAGGGCCTGCCCGCCAGGGCGCGGGGGCGTTAGACTGGTGGACTTTTCCCGTCACCCGAGTCCGCCATGCCGATCCGTCACGCCATCGTCCATCTGATCGACAAGAAGCCCGACGGCCAGCCCGCGACCCTGCACGCGCGGGACGCCACCCTTACCGATTCCCAGGCCATCGAGAACCTGCTGGCCGATCTCAACGACAGCTACAACGCCAAGCCCAACAAGGCCTGGGGCCTGTTCCACGAGGAATCCGGCGCCTACCCCTTCAGCGGCTGGCTCAGTGCCTACCTGGAAGGCGAGCAGGACTTCGTCGCCTTCAGTCGCCAGGCGGTGGAGCACCTCAAGAGCCTGATGGAGAGCAGCAACCTCTCCACCGGCGGCCATGTGCTGTTCGCCCAGTACCAGCAGGGCATGACCGACTACCTGACCATCGCCCTGCTGCACCACAGCGAGGGGGTGACCGTCACCGAGAGCCTGGAGGTGGCCCCGGCCAAGCACCTGGACCTGGGCCAGCTGCACCTGGCGGCGCGCATCAACCTCTCGGAATGGCGCAACAACAAGCAGTCGCGCCAGTACATCTCCTTTATCCGCGGCAAGGGCGGCAAGAAGGTCTCGGACTACTTCCGCGACTTCATCGGCTGCCAGGAAGGCGTCGACGCCAAGGGCGAGACCCGCACCCTGCTCAAGGCCTTCAGCGACTACGTGGAAAGCGAGGACCTGCCCGAGGAAGCCGCCAAAGAGAAGACCGATACCCTGGTGGACTACGCCAGCAGCCAGGCCAAGCGCGGCGAGCCCATGGCCCTGGACGCCCTTTCCGAGCTGATGGACGACCAGGCCCCGCGTGCCTTCTACGACTACATCCGCAACAAGGACTATGGCCTGGCTCCGGAAATCCCGGCGGACAAGCGCACCCTCAATCAATTCCGCCGCTTCACCGGCCGCGCCGAGGGACTGTCGATCAGCTTCGAGGCGCACCTCCTGGGTTCGCGTATCGAATACGACGAAGGCCAGGACCTGCTGATCATTCGCGAGGTGCCCAGCCAGCTCAAGGACCAGCTCAAGCGGCGCAATGACTAGCCTGAGCGCAGCGAGCACGGTCATCGGCGAATGACCGTCGAGCCTCCTGGACACCTGGGGTTGCAAACGCGATCACCGATCGGGCGCCCCCGGCTGGACAGCGGCCGGCCAAAGGGGGCACAAGATGTCCCTTCTTTTCCTTATCTGCCGAAAAAGTCGAAACCATGAGCCAGTACCCCTTCGAACGCCGCATCGTCATCACCCTGCAATCGAACAATGAATTGACGCTCGACGCCGCCCTCGACCAGGCCGTGTCGCGCATCAAGCAGGGTGAGACCCACGGTGGCGACGAAGGCCTGGCCACCGCCTACAGCTTCCACGTGGATACCGTGGCCGAAGGCCCCTCCGGCCCGGTGGACCTGGGCGAATACCTGGGCCGCCCGGCGACCAAGGCCGAGCAGAGCGTGGTGGACGCCGGCGTGGTCCCGCGCTTCCGCCTCGGCCAGACGGTGGCGGTGCAGGTCGGCAATGGCGAACCCAAGCCCAGCAGCATCCAGGAAGTACGCCTCTTCCCCCAGGTAGAAGGCCCCTGCTGGCTGTACCTGGTGGAAGAGCGCGTCCATCGCGACTACCTGCCGGCGAAGAAACTGCGGGCGATCTGAGCAACGACACGCTGTTGGGCTTCGCTGGCGCTCAGCCCAACCTACCGACCCGTAGGTTGGGCTGAGACGGTTTCATCGTCGAAGCCCAACAGCCAGACCTGAGCGCCACGATGTTGGGCTTCGCTGCGCTCAGCGCCAACCTACCGACTCGTAGGTTGGGTTGAGACGGCTTCATCGTCGAAGCCCAACAGGCAGGCCTGAGCCCAACAGCCCCACTCAACCGAACGCGGCGATCTGGCGATAGAGCGACAGGGCTGGCGCTGTGGTCCTGCTGGTCATCTGGGTGAGGATACTGCCATCCAGCGCGGTGTTTGCCCCTGCGCCCTGTCCGTCCGCCGGCAGCACCGTCCACTGGGGTGCACCATCGGCACCGGTGCTGACGTTGAAGGTCGGCGCCGACAACTGGGCGGTTTCCTGAGCGGCAGCGGTCGCCACGCCGCCAGGGCTGAGGCCATCGATGAGCTGGCTGCTCAACTGATTGGGATGCCAATCCGGCATGCCGGGATTCAGCGTACCGAGGATGCCGGCATCTTCCGTGGCGGCGGGAGCCCAGTTCCAGGACGCGGCACCCTGATCCTGCGGGGAAAGCCCGGAGAAGGCCACGTTGGCCGCATCGGTGCCACGCTGCGCGCCTTCGAAATAGGCAAGCTGACGTTCAGCCGAAGTGAAGGTGCCCGAATCGTCGCTGGCGATACGCGTCAGGCTGTCGCTGTCCAGGTTGGCGAAGGGATCCTGGGTGGAGGCGTCGGCATAGCGACTGTCGTCATGGTAATAGCTCACCAGCAGGTGATTGGCCGCCTGCTTCGCCAACTGGATACGGTCGGGACTGGCCCCCTCGGGCATCTCGCCGAGCACGGCGGCGTCGGTACCCTGGCTGCGGATCTGTTGCTGGAGGATCTGCATGAAGCTGTCGAGATCGCTGTTACCGTTCGACTGGCCCGGCAACAGCCTGGCAATGAGCTGGGCGGCGGGCGACAGGTCCACCGCGACATCGGTGCCGGCTGGGGTTCCCCCCGCGCTGGCGGAATCGGCGGCGGGTGCGCCCTGATTGCCGGTAGCGCTCGGATTGGCAGGCTGAGTCCCTGTCGTTGCCGTCGAAGTCTGGCTGTCGATCGCCCTCATGGTCGTGCCCTCCGGCCGCCCAGGCGGCCTGCCTCAGCATCTTTATGCCATACCCGTCTTAGGTTTTACTTAAGGCCGGGGCAAAGATCGGAGACGCGACGCGGGAAAGACACAGGCGACAGGCGCTAGCCCCGCCGCTCCCAGACCTCGCAGGCATAGGCGGGACGATCGTCCTCGGCCGCATGCTCCTGCCGCGAGACGAGCTGCCAGTCGCTCTCCTGCCATGGGGGAAAGAAGACATCGCCTTGCGGCGCCAGGGCGACTCGGGTCAGGTAGAGGCGCTGCGCCTGGGGCAGGGCGTCGGCGAACAGCTGGGCACCACCGATCAGCATGATCTCGGCTGCCTGGTGCTCAAGGGCCCACGCCTCGGCGCGCTCGACCGCCGCCGCCAGCGAGGTGCGGACCTCGGCACCTTCGGCCACCAGATCAGTCTGACGGGAGACCACCAGATTCAGCCGTCCCGGTAGCGGGCGGCCAAGGGAGTCCCAGGTCTTGCGACCCATGACCAGCGGCTTGCCGAGGGTCACGGCCTTGAAATATTTGAGCTCCGCCGGCAGGTGCCAGGGGAGACGATTGTCGATGCCGATGACGCCGTTATCAGCCACGGCAACGATCAGGCTAAGGGGGAGAGAAGTTTTCATGGTGACAGAGCATAACAGAGGCGTTAACAGCAGGGACGCCAGGGACTGTCCTCGGCGTTTTTGCCGCAAGGGCGTCCCCGCGTGACCGCACCCCCTTCTCCCGCCTTCGAAGATCTCTGGCTGACCGAAGCCCTGCGCCTGACCGAGGAAGACAGCGGCCCCCTGGAAGACGCCGAGGCCAATCGCCAGGCACGAGCGGCCGGTGGTGCCTTCGAGACGCGCCTGGTGACCCGCGCCCGGCTGCTCGGCCAGCGTGACGGTCTGCTGGCCGCGCGGCGCCGTTGGCGCCAGGGCGCGGTGCTGGCCGCCTGGCTGCTCGGCATCGTGGCGCTGTTCTGTGGCGCCGGCCTCGCCGCTGGCGCCCTGGGTGACGGCAGTCGCCCGGTCAATGTGTTCTGGGCGCTGGGCAGTCTGCTCGGTCTCAATCTGCTGAGCCTCGCGGTCTGGGCCCTTGGCCTGCTGGGGGGCGGACGGCAGCTGGCCTCGCCGCTGGCGCGGCTCTGGCTGTGGCTATCCGGTCGCCTGGCGCGCGATGCCCGGGCCCTGCACCTGGGGCCGGCACTGGTCGGCCTGCTCGGCCGCGCCCGCCTGCTGCCCTGGGCCCTGGGCGGCCTGGTCCATGGCCTCTGGCTGCTGATCCTCGGCAGTGCCCTGGCGACCTTGCTGGCGCTGCTCTCCGGACGCAGCTACCTGTTCGTCTGGGAGACCACCCTGCTCGGCAGTGACACCTTCGTGCTCCTGACCCAGGTGCTGGGCGCCCTGCCCCACCTGCTGGGCTTTCCCCTGCCCGATCCGGCCAGCATCGCCGCCAGTGGCGATGCGGCCAGCCCCCTGGCCGCTGCACGCCAGGCCTGGGCTGGCTGGCTGCTCGGGGTGGTGCTGGTCTATGGCCTGCTGCCACGCCTGCTGCTGACCCTGCTCTGCCTGTGGCGCTGGCAGCGCGGCCGCCAGCGGCTGCGCCTGGACGTGGAGCGCCCTGGCTATCTGCAACTGCGTGAACGCCTGCTGCCCACCAGCGAACGCCTGGGCGTGAACGACGCCGCCCCCGCGCACCTGCCCCAGCAGGACGCCGGTGGTCTTACCCGTACCGGCGACGAGGCGCTGCTGGTAGGCATCGAGCTCAGCGACCATATCTGGCCGCCGCCGCTGCCCGAGGGCGTGCGAGACGCCGGCGTCCTCGACGACGGTCAGGGGCGCCGGCACCTGCTCGAACAGCTGACCCGCTATCCGGCCCGCCGCCTGCTGATCGCCTGCGATCCCCGCCGCTCACCGGATCGCGGTACCCTGACGCTGCTGGCAGAACTGTCGCGCTGCGCCACGGCGACCCGCATCTGGCTGCTGCCCGCACCCCTGGGTAGCAAGCTCGATCCGATCCGCCTGGATGACTGGCGCCAGGCACTGGACGCCCTGCATCTGGCACACTGCGAAGGCGATCAAACAGAATTGGCCTGGCTGGAGACGAATCCATGAGCGGCCCCCTGCGCCTGGCGCTGGTTGGCCACACCAATGTCGGCAAGACCTCGCTACTGCGCACCCTGACCCGCGACGTCGACTTCGGCGAGGTCTCCCATCGCCCCAGCACCACCCGTCACGTCGAGGGCGCGCGGCTGTCGGTGGATGGCGAGGCCCTGCTGGAGCTCTACGACACGCCCGGCCTGGAAGACGCCATCGCCCTGCGCGACTATCTGGAGCAATTGGAGCGCCCCGGCGAACGCCTGGACGCCGCCACCCTGCTCGAGCGCTTTCTCGACAGCGTGGAAGCTCGCCAGCGTTTCGAGCAGGAAGCCAAGGTGATCCGCCAGTTGCGCGCTTCCGATGCCGGTCTCTATGTGATCGACGCCCGCGAGCCGGTGCTGGCCAAGTACCGCGACGAGCTGGCGGTGCTGGCCGGCTGCGGCCGGCCGCTGGTGCCGGTACTCAATTTCGTCGCCGCCGAGGGCCACCGCGCCGACGACTGGCGCGCGACCCTGGCCCGCCTCGGCCTGCATGCCCTGGTGCGCTTTGACAGCGTCGCGCCGCCGGCAGACGGCGAGGCCCGTCTCTACGAAAGCCTGGCGACCCTGCTGGAAAGCGGCCGCCCAGCGCTGCAACGGCTGATCGCCGACCATGCCGAACAGGCCCGGCGCCGCCATCAGCAGGGCGTGCGCCTGATCGCCGAACTGCTGGTGGACGCCGCCGCCGCGCGGCGCAGCGTGGCGCCCGGCGAAGCCGAGGTGAGCACCGCGACCGCCGAGTTGCGCGATGCCCTGCGCAGCCGCGAACAACGTTGTGTGGAAGAACTCTTGCGGTTGTTCGGCTTTCGCCCGGGCGATGCCCATGCCAGCGACCTGCCGCTGCTGGACGGGCGCTGGGGCGATGACCTGTTCAATCCGGAAACCCTGCGCCTGCTGGGCATTCGCCTGGGCGGCGGCGTGGCGGCCGGCGCCGCGGCGGGGGTCGGGCTCGACCTGCTCGCCGGTGGCCTGACCCTGGGCGCCGCCACGGTGCTGGGTGCCCTGGCCGGTGGCCTGGCGCAGACCGGCGGCCACTACGGCCGGCGGCTGTTCGGCAAGTTGCGCGGCGGGCGGGAGCTGTCCATCGACGATGCCGTGCTGCGCCTGCTGGCGCTACGGCAGCGTCAGCTGCTGGCGGCGCTGGAAATCCGCGGCCACGCCGCCCAGGGCGCCATCGAAGTGGCCGCGCCTGACGAGCAGCGCTGGCGCGAGGGCAAGCTGCCCGCCGCCGTGCAGGTGGCGCGGGCCCACCCGGAATGGTCGGCGCTCAATCCGCGTCCGCGCCTGCAGGCCGACGACCGCCAGACCCGTATCGACGAGATCGCTGCGGCCCTGGACGCGGACGCCTAGCCGCGCTCCACCTCGGCGAGAAAGTCTGCCACCAGGGCCATGCAGGCCTCGCGCTCTTCCACATGGGGCATGTGGCTGGAGTCTTCGAAAATGCGCCAGCGCACGTCCGGTATGAGCCGCTCGAAGGGCTCCACGCAGGCCGGCGTCGCCTCGTCATGGCGGCCGGAGATCAGCAATGTCGGCACCCGGATCCGCTCCAGCCGCTCGATCACGCTCCAGTCCCTGAGACTGCCGATCACATGGAATTCGGTCGGGCCATTCATGGCGTGATAGACGGTGGGGTCGGCGTCGATGGCGGCGAAGGTACGCGCCACCTCGGCCGGCAGGGGCTGTACCCGGCAGACGTGGCGGGCATAGAAGACCTCGCTGGCGGCGCGGTACTCCGGTGAGGCGGTGGTACCGGCCGCCTCGTGGCGCTCCAGGGTGGCCTGCACCTCGGCTGGCAACTCAGCCCGCAGTCCAGCCGCCGCCGCGCGCCAGAGCGCCATGGAAGCCGGCGAATTGGCGATGATCAGTCCCCTCAGCCCTACTGGCTGGCGTACCCCATGCTCGGCAGCCAGCATCCCGCCCCAGGACTGACCAAGCAGCACGTACTCGACGATGCCCAGGTGGCGCAGCAGGTTGTTCAATTCGTCGAGAAACAACGCCACCGTCCAGAACCCCGGATCGATGCCGCGCAGGTGGGTGGAACGGCCATTGCCCAATTGGTCGTAATGCACCACCGGCCAGCCGTGCTCGGCCAGATCCTTGAAGCTGTCGACATAGTCATGGGTGCAACCGGGACCGCCATGAGCCACTACCAGCGGCAGCCGCCCGCTGGCCAGGTCGCCGGTGACCCGGTACCAGGTCTGGTGGTCTTGGAAATCGGCGTAGCCTTCTCGAACCTGCATGGATGCCTTCCTCGTCTGGATGGGAACGGGGTCAGGCTAGCGGGCGGGTGGCAGGGGGATAACTGGGAAAAGTTGTAGGTTTGGGGAGTTTGGCTGATTCGCGGAACCAGTGGATTCCCTGTGCTGATGGTCCCTGTACGCCGGATGCCTCCTCCACACTAGACCGCCCCCCCTCCCGCTTGTGGGGGAAGGCTGGGGTGGGGGGCTCTCGCCAAGCTGACTCTCGGTGTATTAGGAAGCTTCTTATTCCGCCCCCGCCGGGCGGGTCACTTTTGCCAGACGCGGCAAAAGTAACCAAAAACGCTTGCCCTGGTCATCCGGCCCGGCGCTACGCGCCGCGTTCCCTCGCTCCGCCGTCCTTCCGGCGGGCCGTCGTCGAAGGGCCGTCCTGGCCCTCGACGCCTTTCGCGGCATCCTTGCCGCTCACCCACCTACAGAACGGCTGTGCTCGGCCTACTGAACAGGGCGCTGGGTGCCGGCTGAAGGTCCCTTTGAAAACTGGTCAGCTCTTCGCGTTTTTCGGTATGGCATTAAGCAATAGTGCCAAGAAGACGTACTACGACGGGCCAACACAGACCGAATAACTCGAAGTGTCAGCCGGCACCCCAGTGCCCCGTCTGGCCGGCCGAACGGCAGTGTCGCGGAAGCGGGTGAGCGGCATGGATGCCGCGAAAGGGGCCGAGGGCCAGGACGGCCCTTCGGCCCCGGCCCGCTGGAGCGACGCTGACGTGAGGGCATCCTGCACAAGGCGCAGGACCGGCCAGTCGGGGCGAGCGTTTTTGGTTAATTTTTTTGCGACTGAAAAAAGTAACCCGCCCGGCGAGGGCGGAACAAAAGCCTACCGAGCACACCGCAAATCAGCTCGGCAGGTTGAGCCACCCCCTACCCCAACCCTCCCCCGCAAGCGGGAGAGGGGGCGTCTGGCGTAAAGGGTAGCTTTCCAGCACAGGATCGCACCTCGCGTAGGGTGGATGACGGCGCAGCCTCATCCACCAACACACGGAAGGGTCAGTGCGACTTGAGCCCCGCCGCCGTCAGCACCAATCTCAGCACCCAGGCCACCACGCCCAGGGCCACCAGACTGCAGGCCCAGATGGCGGCCATCCAGGCCAGCCGCTGCCAGAGCGGCTTGTTGTCCGCGGGATTGGGTTCGCGCGAGCGGCCGACCATCAGTGATAGCCCTCCCCCGTCCGGACCTTGCCACGGAACACGTAGTAGCCCCAGAAGGTGTACATCAGGGTAATGGGAATGATGAACAGGGTGCCGATGAGCAGGAACAGCTGGCTCTGCGGCGGCGACGACGCCTCCCAGATGGAAACTGCCGGCGGGATGATGTTCGGCCAGAGGCTGATGCCCAGGCCACTGTAGCCGAGAAAGATCAGCGCCAGGGTGAGCAGGAAGGGCGCATGGTGCGAGTCCTCGCGCAGAATGGCGCGCAGCAGGGCCAGGGTCACCACGGCCACCAGGATCGGCACCGGCAGGAACCAGATCAGGTTGGGCATGCTGAACCAGCGGGCGGAGATGGCCGCCTGGCTCAGCGGCGTCCAGATGCTCACCACCGCGGTGAAGGCCAGCAGCAGGAACAGCAATGGCTTGGTCAGGCGGCGCATGGTGGCCTGCAGCGGGCCTTCGGTCTTCATGATCAGCCAGGTGCTGCCCAGGAGGGCATAGGCGACGATCACGCCCAGGCCGCAGAACATCGAGAAGGGCGTCAGCCAATCCAGCGGCCCGCCGACGTACTGGCGATTCTCCACCGGGAAGCCTTCGATGAAGGCACCCAGGGCCACGCCCTGGCAGAAGCTGGCCAGCAGCGAGCCGAAGATGAAGGACTTGTCCCACAGGGCTTCCTTGCCTTCCTGGACCTTGAAGCGGAACTCGAAGGCCACGCCGCGGAAGATCAGGCCGATCAACATGAAGATCAGCGGCAGGTACAACGCCGGCAGGATCACCGAGTAGGCCAGCGGGAAGGCGCCATAGAGCCCCGCCCCGCCCAGCACCAGCCAGGTCTCGTTGCCGTCCCAGATGGGCGCCACGGTGTTCATCATGACGTCGCGGTCTTCCTTGCCCTTGACGAAGGGAAAGAGGATGCCGATGCCCAGGTCGAAGCCATCCATGACCACGTACATCATGAGGCCGAAGATGATGATGATCGCCCAGATCAGCGGGAGGTCGATGCCAGGGATGCCGTTCATGTGCGGTCTCCGGTCAGCTGGTCGGTGGGGTTTTCTTCTTCCAGGCCGCCATCGGCGCCGGACAGCGGACGCTTGGGATGGCGATCGGTGCCCGGGCCGCCGGAGGTGGGCAGGTCGCCTTCACCGGTGTGCGGACCCTTGCCGATCATGCGCAGGGCATAGAGGGTACCGATGCCGAACACGGCGAAGTAGACCACCACGAAGGCCACCAGGGTGATGCTCAGCTGGGTGACGCTGTGGTTGGACACCCCGTCCTTGGTGCGCAACAGGCCGTAGACGATCCACGGCTGGCGGCCCACTTCGGTGGTGAACCAGCCGGCCAACAGGGCGATGAGGCCGACCGGGCCCATGCAGGTGACCAGGCGCAGGAAGCCGCGGGTCTCGAACAGCTTGCCGCGCCAGCGCAGCCAGGCGCTCCACAGGCCAGCGGCGATCATCAGCATGCCCAGGGCGACCATGATGCGGAACGACCAGAACACCACATAGGCCGGCGGCCGGTCTTCCTTGGGGAAGTCCTTGAGCGCCGGGATCGGCTCGGTGAGGCTGTGCTTGAGGATCAGGCTGCCCAGTACCGGGATCTCCAGCTTGAAGCGGGTTTCCTCGCGCTCCATGTCCGGCCAGCCGAACAGGATCAGCGGGGTCGCCTCGCCGGGGGGATTCTCCCAGTGGCCTTCCATCGCGGCGATCTTGGCCGGCTGGTGCTCCAGGGTGTTGAGGCCGTGGGCGTCGCCGACGAAGGCCTGGATGGGCGCCACCAGCAGGGCCATCCACATGGCCATGGAAAACATCTTGCGCACGGCCGGGTTGTCGTTGCCGCGCAGCAGGTGCCAGGCCGCCGAGGCGCCGACCAGGAAGGCCACCGACAGGTAGGCGGCGATGGTCATGTGCGCCCAGCGGAAGGGAAACGACGGGTTGAAGATCACCGCCAGCCAGTCCACCGGGACGATGCGCCCGTCGACGATCTCGTAGCCGCTCGGGGTGTGCATCCAGCTGTTGGACGACAGGATCCAGAAGGTCGACATCAGGGTGCCGATGGCGACCATGACCGTCGAGAAGAAGTGCAGGCCGCGGCCCACGCGATTCCAGCCGAACAGCATGACGCCAAGGAAGCCGGCCTCGATGAAGAACGCGGTGAGCACCTCGTAGGTCAGCAGCGGACCGGTCACGGCGCCGGCATAGTCGGCGAAACCGCTCCAGTTGGTGCCGAACTCATAGGCCATCACCAGACCGGACACCACGCCCATGCCGAAGAAGATCGCGAAGATCTTCAGCCAGAAGTGATACAGATCCTTGTAGACGTGGTTGTCGGTCTTCAGCCAGAGCCCTTCGAGCACGGCGAGAAAGCTCGCGGTACCGATGGACAGCGCCGGGAAGACGATGTGGAAGGACACGGTGAAGGCGAACTGGATCCGGGCGAGATCCAGGGCTTCGAGGCCGAACATAGCTATTCCTCTCAGGCACGCCGGCTGTCGAGGGCAGCCGGTCGAGATGACGCTGACCGAGGTTCGAGCCCCAGGCATCGCCAGCGGTTCTAGCGGGACGCTAAAAAGGTGGCGCGGCTAGCCGATCAGGCGTGCCCGGAAACTGACGTGGATCAACGTCAGGCTTTAGAGTAGACCTCTTGGATACATTTGCTTACGCGGTTCGATGTCGCACTGGGCAGGCTGTCGCACCCCAGGTGCGCTGTTTGAGCCGTCGACCGCGTCATTGCAGCGGGGCTTTTTCGTCCGCAGCGGCGGCATTGCCACTCCTCACCATAGCCCTGCCATGAGCCGCCGCGGCGCCTGGCCTCGCCAGCGGAGCACCGAACCGCAGAAAATCGCTCGCCCATTTTTCACGAACGCCTGAACCACCCCGCCAGGTTGTCTGACGATTAGTCTCCAGGTGGCTTAAGATGCCGCCTCTGCCCCCGCGAGCCCCAGCCATGTCCGGCGATACCCTGCAGCTGCGTCACCATCGTCCCTTCGTCGCCTTCTGGTTCGCCCGCGTCTGTACTGCCGGCAGCTTCCAGATGCTAACCGTGGCCATCGGCTGGCACCTCTATTCCCTCACCGGCAACGTACTCGACCTGGGGCTGGTGGGCCTGGTGGAGTTCCTGCCGCGAGTGCTGTTCATGCTGCACACCGGCCATGTCGCCGATCGCTACGATCGCCGCCGGGTCGCGGCCCTCTGCCAGACCGGCCAGGGGCTGATCGCCCTGGTGCTGCTGGTGGGCAGCCTGAACCAGGCGGTGACCCGCGAACTGATCTTCATCCTGGCCTTCTGCCTGGGCACCGCCCGCGCCTTCGAGCAGCCGACCACCCAGGCGCTGCTGCCCAACATCGTGCCACCGGCGATCTTTCCCCGCGCCATCGCCGCGGCGGCCTCGGCCATGCAGGGCGCCACCATCATCGCGCCCGCCTTGGGTGGCCTGCTCTATGCCCTGGGCGCTGCCTGGGTCTACGGCCCGGCCGTGCTCTTCTATGGCATCGCCATCCTGCTGGTGTCGAGCCTGCCGGCACGGCAGACGCCCAGCCAGAAGGAAAAGCCGACCCTGGACAACCTGCTGGCCGGCATCCGCTTCATCAAGAGTCGCCCGGACGTGCTCGGCGCTATTTCCCTGGATCTCTTCGCCGTGTTGCTAGGCGGCGCCACCGCTCTGCTCCCGGTGTTCGCCGCCGACATCCTGCTCACCGGGCCCTGGGGCCTCGGCCTGCTGCGCTCGGCACCCGCGGTGGGCGCCCTGGGCATGTCCTTCCTGCTCGCCTACGTCAGCCTCAATCGTCACGTCGGGCGCGTCATGTTCGGCTCGGTGGCGCTGTTCGGCGTGGCCACCATCGCCTTCGGGCTATCCACCTCGCTGTGGTTCTCGCTGGGCACCCTGGTGGTGCTGGGTGCCGCCGACATGGTCAGCGTGGTGATCCGCAGCTCTTTCGTCCAGCTGGAAACCCCGGATGCCATGCGCGGCCGGGTCAGCGCGGTCAATGGCCTGTTCATCGGCGCCTCCAATCAGCTCGGCGAATTCGAGTCCGGGGTCACCGCGCACTTCTTCGGCACGGTGCCCGCCGTGGTGCTGGGCGGCGTCGGCACCCTGGTCATCACCGGGGCCTGGATGAAGCTGTTCCCGGGTCTGGCCAAACGCGATCGCCTGCACGAGCCCCGCGTCGACAGCTGAGCCGCCCGTCACCGCCACGGTCGTTCATCCGCCCTGAACGACCGTTCGGCCCAGGGGACATTTATCGCGCAAACCTTAATCGCAAAATGTGATCCATGTCACATACCGATCGAGTCTTGAGGTTTCCATGCGTACCCCCCTTTCCATAGCCGCTCGCCTGAGTCTGGGCTTCGGCCTCATCCTGGTGCTGATGCTGCTGATCACCCTGGTCGGCGTCCAGCGCGTCAACGTCATCGACGACACCCTGACAGCCGTCAGCCAGGGCGCCAGCGTCAAGCAGCGCTACGCCATCAACTTCCGCGGCAGCGTCCACGACCGCGCCATCGCCATCCGCGATACGGTGCTGATCCACGACGCCGCCCCCCTGGCGAACCGCCTGGCCGACATCGATCGCCTCAAGGCCTTCTATAGCCAGTCCGCCGCCCCCATGGATCAGCTCTATGCCAGCCAAGGCGCCACCCCCGAGGAGCAGCGCCTGCTCGCGGCCATCAAGGAGATCGAAGGCATCGCCCTGCCCTTGACCGATCGCCTGCTGCAGCTGCGTCAGGCCGGTGATCTGGAAGGCGCCCGGGTGTTCCTGCTCGACCGCGTCTCGCCGGCCTACGTCGAGTGGCTCAAGCGCATCAATGCGCTCATCGATCACGAGGAAGCCATCGCCAGCGGCCATCTGGGCGAGGTTCGTACCATCGCCGGCGGCTTCCGCTGGCTGATGCTGGTGACCTGCGCCATCGCCCTGCTGCTGAGCGTGACCGTCTCCATTCTGCTCATTCGCCAGATGGGTGCGACCCTGGGCGGCGAGCCCCACGCCGTGGCCGCGGCCATCCGCCGGCTGGCCGAGGGCCGCCTGGACGACCGTCCTGCCACGCGTCACCCGGACAGCGTCATGGGCACCCTGGGCAGCGCTACGGCGCACCTGGGCGAGACCATCGTCCAGGTGCGTAGCACCGCCACTTCGGTCGCCGCGGCTGCCGCCCAGTTGCAGAACACCGCGCAAACCAACCAGCGGCACACCGATGTCCAGTCCAACCAGGCCCAGCACATGGCGGCGGCGATCACCGAACTGGCCGCCACCATCGGCGAGGTCGCCGGCTACGCTGCTCAGGCCGCCCAGGCCACCGGCAATGCCAGTACCCAGGTGGACACCGGCAACCAGCTGGTGGCCAGCTCCGGCCAGGCCATCGGCCAGCTGGTGCAGGCCTTGGAGCAGGCCAGCGTGACCGTGCAGCAGGTGTCCAGCGACAGTGCCAGCATCGAGAACATCGTCGCCGTCATCAACGGTATCGCCGAGCAGACCAATCTGCTGGCGCTGAATGCCGCCATCGAAGCCGCTCGTGCCGGTGAGCAGGGCCGCGGCTTCGCCGTGGTGGCCGACGAGGTACGTAACCTGGCGACCCGCACCCAGGAGTCGACCCGCGAGATCCGCGGCATGATCGCCACCCTGCAGGAAGGCGCCAGCCGCGCCTCCGCGCAGATGGAAGAAAGCCGCAGCCAGGCCCATGAGACCGCCGAGCTGACCCAGCGCGCGGTCACGGCCCTGGCGGCCATTCGGGCCGACGTTGGCTCGGTCAACGCCATGAATGCCCAGATCGCCACCGCAGCCGCCCAGCAGACCGCCGTGGCCGAAGAGGTCAACGAGAACATCAACCGTATCCACTCGGCCACTCTGGAAACCGCCAGTGGCTCGCAGCAGATCGCCGGAGCCAGCCGTCAACTGGCAGAACTGGCCGAGGATCTGGAACGCCGTATGAGTCTGTTCCGCACCGCCCAGACCTGAACATCCGGCAACGCTCCCGGGCTGAACCTAGCGGCAAGCGTGACGGTCAGCAGTCAGACACCTTTTCCCGCACAGGAGTCTGGACATGCAGCTTTCCCTAAACGGTCAGGTCGCCCTGGTCACCGGTGGCAGCTCCGGGATCGGCGCCGCCGTCGCCGAAGCCCTGGCCAAGGCCGGTGCCGCCGTCGCCATCAACTACCATTCCAGCGCCGAGCCGGCCGAGGAATTAGCCAAGCGTATCGAGGATGCCGGCGGTCGCGCCATCGCCGTCGGCGGTGACGTCGGCGACGAGGCCGAGGTCCAGGCCCTGTTCGACCAAACCCTGGAAGCCTTCGGCCGGCTGGACATCCTGGTCGCCAATTCCGGCCTGCAAAAGGATGCGGCGGTCGCCGACATGTCGCTCAAGGACTGGAACACGGTGATCAACACCAACCTGACCGGCCAGTTTCTCTGCGCCCGGGCGGCGATCCGACAGTTCCGCAAGCAGGGCCGTGACGAGAACATTTCCCGCGCCCTCGGCAAGATCATTCACATGAGTTCGGTGCACGAGGTCATTCCCTGGGCTGGACACGTCAACTACGCGGCCTCCAAGGGTGGGGTCAATCTGCTGATGCGCAGCCTGGCCCAGGAAGTCGCCGCCGAGGGCATCCGCGTCAACAGCATCGCCCCGGGCGCCATCGCCACCGCCATCAACGAAGAGGTGACCGGTGACGAGGCCAAGGCGCGCGAGCTGCTCAGGCTGATCCCCTACAAGCGGGTCGGCCATGTCGATGATATCGGCAACGTGGCGGTTTTCCTGGCCAGCGACCTGGCCGACTACATCGTCGGGACGACCCTGTTCGTCGACGGCGGCATGTGCCTCTATCCGGGATTCGAAGACAATGGCTGATTCCTCCTCCGTGCACGCCCGCCGCAGTATCGGCGCCCACGGTGTCATCGGCGACCTGCGCACCTGCGCCCTGGTCGCCACCGACGGCACCATCGACCACTTCTGCTGGCCGAATCTGGACAGTCCCTCGGTGTTCGCCTCCCTGCTCGACTCGGAAAAGGCCGGTTACTTCAGCCTGGCGCCGGTCTGGGAGGATGCCCGTGAACAACAGCTCTACCTGCCGGACACCAACATCCTGCAGACCCGCTGGCTTTCGGCGGACGGCGTTGCCGAGGTCACCGACCTGATGCCGGTGTGCAGCAGCGACGACACCAAGCCACGCATCGTGCGCCGCGTGCAGGCGGTGGCCGGAAGCTGCCGTTTCCGCCTCGTCTGCGCCCCGGCCCACGACTACGCCCGGGCCCAGACCCGGGCGCGTCTGGTGGACGGCGGCGCCCTGTTCGAAGCCGACGGCCAGCCGACCCTGCGCCTGGCTTCCAGCGTCACCCTGCAGGTGGAGAGCAATATCGCCTACGGTGAATTCGAGCTGGAACAGGGCCAGCAACTGGACTTCGTCTTTGGCTGCGAAGAGGACGACAAGGTCGTCACCGGGCAGAGCGATCTCTGCTTCGAGGAGACTCACTCCTACTGGACCCGCTGGGCCGCCAAGAGCCATTACCAGGGGCGCTGGCGCGAGATGGTCACCCGCTCCGCCCTGGCGCTCAAGATGCTGACCTCCTGCAAGCACGGCTCCATCGCCGCGGCCGCGACCTTCAGCCTGCCCGAGGCCCTGGGCGGCGAACGCAACTGGGACTACCGCGCCTCCTGGATCCGCGATGCCTCCTTTACCGTCTACGCCTTCATGCGTCTGGGCTACACCCAGGAGGCCAAGGACTTCACCCATTGGGTGGGTCAGTGCGTGGAAAACAGCCACAACGCCCCGGAAAAGCTGCAGATCATGTATCGCCTGGACGGTGGCCTGGATCTGCCCGAGGAAACCCTGGACCACCTGACGGGCTATGCCAATTCCAGTCCGGTGCGCATCGGCAACGAGGCCTACAAGCAGGTCCAGCTGGACATCTATGGCGAGCTGATGGACGCCATCTACCTGTCCAACAAATATGGCGAGGCCATCTCCCATCACGGCTGGAAGGACGTGGTGCGGATGATCGATCACGTCTGCGAGAACTGGAATCAGCCGGATGCCGGTATCTGGGAGATGCGTGGCGATCCCGAGCACTTCCTGCATTCGCGCCTGATGTGCTGGGTAGCCATCGACCGCGCCATGCGGCTGTCGGTCAAGCGCTCGCTGCCCATGCCCTACGAGCGCTGGTACGCCGCCCGCGCCGCCATCCAGGAAGACATCTGGGAAAACTTCTGGAACGCCGAGCTGGGGCACTTCACCTCGACGCGCCATGGCAAGAGCCTGGACGCAGCCCTGCTGCTGATGCCCCTGGTGCGCTTCGTCAGCGCCACCGATCCCATGTGGCTGGCCACCCTGGACGCCATCAAGACCAACTTGGCCTACGATGGCATGATCCGCCGCTACAACCCGGTCGATACCCCGGCGGACAACCTCAAGGGCGAGGAAGGCGCCTTCGTCGCCTGTGCCTTCTGGTACGTCGAGTGCCTGGCCCGCGCCGGCCGGGTCGACGAAGCCCACCTGGAGTTCGAGAAGCTGCTGGGCTATGCCAACCCGTTGGGCCTGTACGCCGAGGAGCTGGACAAGCGCGGCTATCCCCTGGGCAACGTGCCCCAGGCCCTGTCGCACCTGGCCTTGATCAGCACCGCCTTCTTCCTGGATCGCAAACTGAGCGGCCGGGATCCGCAGTGGCAACCTTAGGTTGCTCTGGATCGCGGTCCTGGGTCGCTCCTGAGGTATCCATAGGAGCGGCCCATGGCCGCGATGCCGTCAGTAGCCGAAATGATCATGAAGAGGCCGGGCGCTGGCGATAGGCAAGCTTCCCCTCCCGCTATCCTCTCCACACTGGTGCTACAGCGCCGAATCCATCGCGGCCATGGGCCGCTCCTACATGCGCATCGAGCGACTGCTCTGACAGAAGTGCGACCCGTAGCCTGGATGACGGCGCAGCATCATTCACGGAAGGATCACGAAAGGGCTTCGCTGCTGGAACTTGAAAGGTGGAATGGCTCAAACACTGGGGGAAAGTCAGCTAACCCTTCACGCCACCCGGCTTTGCCCCAGCGCCTCGTTGACGCAGTTGGCCATGTCGTCGATGTGCCAGGGTTTGGGCATGAAACGGGTCCGGCCGGCGCCGCGTGGGACCGTCAGGCGATCACCCGAGGTGAGGATTACCGGAATATGTGGCCAGCGTTGGGAGACGAGTTGGGCCAGCGCTTCGCCATCCAGCCGGCCCGGCATGCGCACATCGGTGAAGAGCACGTCGATGCGAGCGCCGTTCTGCTCCAGATAGCTCAGCGCCGCATCGGCGGTGGACACGGCCACCACCTGCAGGTCCACCAGGGATTCGAGCGCTTCGGTGGCCAGTTCCCGCAGCAACGGCTCATCCTCCACCAGTAACAGTAGAGGACGATAGCCGCCGAGAAGGGAAGATGCTTGTGTCATAACAAACAGACTTTGCCAAACAGGCGCGGTTCTGGCTGCTTGGCCCAGTCTCGACCAAAGTCGACCACCGGCAGTGGCAACCCCTCTAAGCGGTATTTTTCCAGCGTTTCGCTGAACCTGGGCGTTCACCTCAAGAACCCGCTGTGATATTCTTTCTTGTTTGAACGATCAATAAAAAAAGAACCCCATCCCCTTTGGCAGCTCGTAAGGAGTCCCCATGAGTGCGACGCCCTCATCCGGCACCGTAAAGCTCAATCCCCCCGCCTTCTATTGCGCGGCGGCAGTGATCCTGCTGTTTTCCCTGGTCGTCATCGGCTGGCCCGATCAAGCGGGCGTCTGGTTGCTGCAGGCGCAGACCTGGGCTGCCAACACGGTCGGCTGGTATTACCTGCTCGCCATGTCGCTCTACCTGGTGTTCGTGGTGGTCACCGCCCTGTCCGGCTACGGCAAGATCAAGCTCGGTGCCGACCACGACCAACCCGAGTTCAGCTACCTGTCCTGGGCCGGCATGCTGTTCGCCGCCGGCATCAGCATCACCCTGTTCTTCTTTTGCGTGTCCGAACCCCTTACCCACTTCACCCAGCCCCCGGCAGGTGAAGGCGGTAATTCGGCAGCGGCCCGCCAGGCCATGCAGATCCTCTTTCTGCACTGGGGCCTGCATGGCTGGGGCGTCTTCGCCCTGGTGGCCATGTCCCTGGCCTATTTCGCCTACCGGCACAATCTGCCCCTGGCCCTGCGTTCGGCACTCTATCCGCTGATCGGCAAGCGCATCAACGGTCCCATCGGGCATGCCGTGGACGCCTTCGGCATCATCGCCACCATCTTTGGCCTGGGCGCCGACCTTGGGTTCGGGGTGCTGCACCTCAACGCCGGGCTCGACTACCTGTTCGGCATCAGCCACAGCCACTGGGTACAGCTGGTGCTCATCGTGCTGATGATGGGCGCCGCCATCGCCGTGGCCGTGTCCGGCGTGGACAAGGGCGTGCGGATCATGTCCGACATCAACATGGTGCTGGCGGTCGCCCTGCTACTGTTCGTGCTGTTCGCCGGCCCTACCCAACATCTGCTCAACACCCTGATCCAGAACATCGGCGACTATCTCGCCGCGCTGCCGGGCAAGAGCTTCGACCTCTATGCCTATGACAAGCCCTCCGACTGGCTCGGCGGCTGGACGGTGTTCTACTGGGCCTGGTGGATCGCCTGGGCGCCCTTCGTCGGGCTGTTCATCGCCCGCATCTCGCGCGGCCGCACCATCCGCGAATTCGTCTTTGGCGTCCTGTTCATCCCGCTGGGCTTCACCCTGGCCTGGCTGTCGATCTTTGGCAACAGCGCCCTGGAACTGGTCCTCGGCCAAGGCATGACCGGCCTGGCACAGACGGCGCTCACCGATCCCGCCATGGTCTTCTACCAGGTGCTGGAAACCTATCCGGCCAGCCGCGTGGTGATCAGCGTCGCCGTGCTGGTGAGTTTCGTCTTCTTCGTCACCTCGGCCGACTCCGGCACCGTGGTGCTGTCGACCCTGTCGTCCAAGGGCGGCGAGGCGGACGAAGACGGGCCCAGATGGCTACGGGTGTTCTGGGGCGCCGCGGTGGCCCTGGTCACCGGCGGGCTGCTGTTCGCCGGCAGCATGGATGCGCTCAAATCGGCGGTGGTGCTGACCTCCCTGCCCTTCTCGGTGGTCGTCCTGCTGATGATGTGGGGCCTGCACAAGGCACTGCACCTGGAATCCCAACGCCAGCGCGCGCGACTGCATTCCCTGGCACCGGTGGCGACCAACGGCAAGGCCCGCCACGGCGGCTGGCGCCAGCGGCTGTCCCAGGCGGTGTACTTCCCCTCACGGGACGAGGTGTACCGCTTCATGGACAGCCTCGTGCGGCCGGCCATGGAAGAGATGGTCGAGGTCTCGCGGGAGAAGGGACTGGTGGTGGAAACCCAGTTCGATTCCACCAATGCCAACCTGCAGCTGACCATCGGCCACGGCGAGGAGCACCCCTTCATCTACCAGGTGATCATGCAGGGCTACTTCACGCCCTCCTTCGCCCGTGCCGGCATCGGCCGGCTGCACCTGAAGAACCGTCGCTACTACCGCGCCGAGGTGCACCTCACCGAGGGCAGCCAGGACTACGACTTGGTGGGCTACAACCGCGAGCAGATCCTCAACGACATGCTCGATCAGTACGAACGCCACCTGCAGTTCCTGCACCTGGTACGCTAGAAGGTGGTTTTTTCGTAGACTGAAAGGCCATTGAAAGCGATAGACGTCGTATAATCGCTCTCAGGGTCGGCCCCGTGCCGGCCCCGGGGTCGGTACGCCTCGCCGGCCCCTCGCCGTTTGGAGACCGTCTTGCCCATCCCGCCCGCCAACCTGCCCTGTCCTCCCCTGCTGCAATGGCTTGCCCTGATCCTTTGCTCGGCCCTGGTCGGGGGCGGACTCAGCTGGCTGCAGGTGCCCGCCGCGCTCTTTCTGGGCCCCATGCTGGTGGCCATCGCCTTTGGCGTCAGCGGCGCCAGCATCCGTCTGCCACGGCGCCTGTTCCAGTCCGGTCAGGGGGTGGTGGGCTGCCTGATCGCCCATGCCATGACCGCCGCGGTACTGCTCACCGTTGCCGAGCACTGGCCGGTGATGCTGCTGGCCACCGCCCTGACCGTCTTGCTCAGCCTGCTCACCGGGGCCCTGCTGGTACGTTTTGGCGGCCTGCCCGGTAGCACCGCGGCCTGGGGCACCACGCCAGGTGCAGCCGCCGCCATGGTCGCCATGGCCGAGGAATACGGCGCCGACCCCCGTATCGTCGCCACCATGCAATACGTGCGCGTGGTCTGCGTGGTGCTCATCAGTGCCCTGGTGGGCCGGCTACTGGGCGCGGAAGGCAGCGGCACGGGTCATCAGGCCACTGGCATCAGCCTGGACGGACACTTCGCCTTCAACCTGGCGCTGACCCTGGGAGTAGCCCTGGCCGGCAGCTGGTTGGGCGGACGGCTGTTTCCCGCCGGCGCCCTGCTGTTACCCATCGCCCTGGGCACCCTGCTGCAACTCAATGGTTGGCTGGATATCACGCTGCCCCACCTGCTGCTCGCGGCGGCCTATGGCGCCATGGGCTGCTATGTTGGCCTGAGATTCGACCGGGCCACCGTCAGCTATGTCTGGCGGGCCCTGCCCAAGATGATTTTCGCCTCGCTGCTGCTCATCGCCCTGTGCGCCCTGTCGGCGCTGCTGATGGCGCGGCTGATGCACGTCGATTTTCTCACCGCCTACCTGGCTACCAGCCCGGGTGGACTGGATTCGATGGCCATCATCGCGGTGGATGCCCATGCCGATGTCGGTCTGGTACTGGCCATGCAGGCACTGCGGCTGATCGGCGTGGTACTGACCGGGCCACTACTGGCCCGGCAGCTGGTCAAGCTCGCCCGCACCTAGCACGAGGTGCGGACGCCGGGGCCTAGGCCGAACGGCGACGTTCGACCTGGGCAGTGATGTTGTAGCCCTCGGCCGCATGGCCACGGACCACGACGCGCGCATCGGGATAGAAGCCCTTGAGGCGCTGCTCGAAGAGAAAGTAGATCTCCGCGCCGACCTGGATTTCCGCCGGATCGGTCAGGGTCAGGGAAAAACTGCGTACAGGATCGGCGGCATGCTGCAGCTCGTTCTCCTCGATGCGCTGCATGGCGTCTTCGACGATTTGTTCGGCGATCTGCGACATCTGTGACCTCCTGGTCAGGTACTGGCTGATTCACCATCCCCATGGACGGCTGTTTCGCTAATGACCACGAGCACGGCGAGAGGATTCGTTCTCTCTGCAAGATTCCGACGAAACTGTAGACTTGTATGACTTTACGACTTTCATGACGTCTCAATCGGCCGGGTTGCGGTCTCCTGCACACCGAGGACGAGGAAGCTGCCCCGCCATGGTCGACGCTGCCGATCACCCCGCTCCGCCCCGTAATCCGGCCACCCAGCGCCTGGCACTCTGGCTGCTCGTCTGCGCCGTCGCGGTGATCCTGGCACTGGAGTCCTGGCAGGTGTGGCGCAACTACCAGAATGCCTTCGCCAGCGCGCGCAGCGATGTCGGCAACATCGCCCTGGCAGCGGCCCAGCACGCCGACGATGCCATCAAGGAAGCCGATTCGTTGCTGGTCAGCATCCGTGACCGCCTGGAGGACCAACCGCTCGACCAGCTGGATCGCCCGCGGGTGCATCGCCTGCTGGCACGCCAGGCGACTCTGCTGCCGCAGCTCCACGGGTTGTTCATCTACGATCGCGACGGCAACTGGCGGGTGACCGACAAGAGCAGCAACCCGCCCCAGGCCAGCAACGCCGACCGTGAGTATTTCCAGTTTCACCGGGAGCATCCGGAAGACCGGCTGCACGTCGGCGCCGTGATCGAAAGCCGCAGCACTCATGAGCTGATCATTCCGGTGTCTCGGCGCCTGGAAGACCGCGCTGGCCACTTCGCCGGGGTCCTGCTCGCCACCATTCGCCTGCAGTATTTCGTAGACTATTACGCCCGCTTCAAACTGGACGGCCGAGGCGCCATCACCCTGGCGCTGGACGACGGCACCCTGATGGTACGGCGCCCCTATGTGCCCGAGCACGTCGGCACGCCGCTGGCCAGCAGCGTGCTGTTTCGCCAGTACGTGACCCAGGCGTCCACAGGTACCGCCCTGGTACGCGCCATGATCGACGGGCGCGAGCGCCTCTATGCCTTCCAGCATCTGGAAGGTTATCCGCTGGTAGCCCTGGCCGGCATCTCCAAGAGCGATATCCTCGTCAGCTGGCGCCAGGACATGCTGCGTTCGGTGACGGTGGTGGGCCTCATCATCCTTGGGATGCTGATCTTCGGCTTCAGCCTCTTGCGGGAAATCCGCGCCAGCGAACGTATCGAAGTGGCCCTGCGCCTGGCCCATGATGAGTTGCACAAGCTGACGCTCAAGGACAGCCTGACCGGCCTGGGCAATCGCCGGCAGTTCGACACCCTGCTGCCGGTGGAACTGGCGCGGGCGCAGCGCAACCATCAACCGCTCAGCCTGCTGATGATCGACATCGATCACTTCAAGGCCTATAACGATCACTACGGTCATCCGGCGGGTGATCGCTGCCTGCAGGCGGTAGCTGGCGTAGTGGCCTCGGCAGCACGGCGCCCGGGCGATCTGGCGGTGCGCTACGGTGGCGAGGAAATGGCTCTCTTGCTACCCAACTGCGACGCGGCCGGTGCCCAGCAGGTGGCCCTTGCGGTCCAGGAGCGGCTGCAGGTTCTGGAGGTACCCCACGCCACCAGCGCCTTCGGCCGCATCACCGTCAGCCTCGGCTTCGCCGTCCAGACACCCGGGGGGCTGCAGCCGCCGCAGCCCGCCGAGCTGCTGGCCAATGCCGACGCCGCCCTCTATCGCGCCAAGCACCTGGGGCGTAATCGCACCTACCCATCGGTGGACCCCGACGACGATCAGCCGCAGATCATGCCACCGCGGTAGTGCACCCGGTCCTTGCCGGCGCGCTTGGCCTGGTAGAGCTCGCCATCGGCCTGCTTGAGCAGATCGGAAGGCTGATAACCCGGGGCCAGGCGTGCGACGCCCGCACTAAAGGAAAAGCAGGTACCGGTGCTGGTGTTGCTGCGGATGTCATCGAGCAGCGCCTGCAACCGCTGCGCCAGGTGCCGCTCGTCCTCGGCCTCCAGCAACATGCCGAACTCCTCGCCGCCCAGGCGGCCGAAGCGGCCAGCGGGGAAATGCCGGCCCAGGATGGTCGCGATTTCCTTCAGTACCTGGTCGCCCACGTCATGGCCGAAGCGGTCGTTGATCCGTTTGAAGTCATCGATATCGAGCATGGCGAAATACCAGGACGGCGAGGCCTCCTCGCAGATCTGCTCTATGTCCAGCATCAGCGCCCGTCGGTTGCTGATGCCGGTGAGGGCATCGGTCTCCGCCTGCCGCCGGTAGTTTTCCTTAAGTTCCAGGGTGCTGGCGACGATACGCACGAAGGTGGCATTGAGCAGCACGCCCAGGGCCAAACTGGCGCCGAGCATCACCACGAACAGCGGCAGGCCCATCGCTGCGACCAGGTCCATCTGCCCGTAGAAGAGCAGCAGCCAGACGGCAGCGGCGGCGATGCCGTAGTCGAGCACATGGGAAAAGAGGATGGTCGAGCCCAGGGTGATGACGATGGCCATGGGAATCATCCAGGCCTGGCCGGGCTCGCCCATCTGCAGGATCTGGAAACGAAAGGCCAGGGCTTCGAAGAGCACGAATACCAAGGCGAACAAGCGCCAGACGACAAAGCGCCGCGCCGTGGCCATCGTCAGGCACGAGCCGACCATCCCGCCAAAGGCCAGCCAGCCCCACAGCGGGACCCCAGCGCTCAGGAAGGGGTTGATCAGCACACTGATCAACCAACCCAGGATGCCAGTGGTCTGCGCCAGCACATTGGGCAACTGCAGCATTTGGCGAATATGAGTCTGATAGGTCATTGCATAACTCGAACGCCAAATTTAGTGGCCAACTGACATCATTAGATGCTATCCCATTCGTTGCGTTTCGTCGGCGAAAAGCGGATTCAAGCAAGACGATAGACGTCTGAACATCACCCTGCCTCTGACCAGACAGCATAGGACCGCTTTCTCCACCGCACCGACGAAACGAACGGCGGCGAAAAGACGCCACCGGTCAGCTCGCCCTGCGAACCCGCAGGCCCCTCCCGCTAAGCTCTGCGCTTGAGATTTTCGGCTAGGCTTGGCAGTGCCCAAGCCGTCGTTCATGCTTCGAGCGACCTCAAGCCCCTTTTCTACCGGCATAGAACACACCAGGCGCCATCATGGAAATCGATGCTCTGTTCGACCACCTGCATACCCTTCCCAGCATTCCCAAGGTGGCGCAGGAGCTCATCCAGCAGTTCGACGATCCCCGCAGCAGCATCGAAGGCATCGCTCGTAACCTGGCATTGGATCCAGTGCTCTCGGCCAAGGTCTTGCGCCTGGCCAACTCGGTACGCTTTCGCGGCGTCCGCCCGTCCACCAGCATCGAAGGCGCGGCCATCCGCCTGGGCTTCGATGCCCTGCGTACCCTGGTGCTGGCGTCGGCGGTCACGGCAGCCTTCCGCCATAACCCGGCCTTCGACCCGCGAGATTTCTGGCAGCACAGTTTCGACGTGGCCAGCATCTGTCGCGTCCTCGCCCGCCAGGTCGGTGCCGATCCGGAAACGGCCTTTACCTGCGGCATGCTGCACAGCATCGGCGAATTGCTGATCAGGACGGCAGCACCCGACATCGCCGCGCGAATAGATGCCGAGCAGCGTGCGCCCTTCGTGGAAGGGGAAGCCCTCGGCTTCGGCTATCCCGAAGTGGGTGCCGAGCTGGCTCGCCGCTGGCAGCTGCCCGTGGTGATCCAGCACGCCATCGCCTATCAGCTGCACCCCCAGGACGCCCCCGACGACCCCACCCAGGCGCGGCTGGTGGCCCAGGCCCGCCTGGTCTCCTTTGTCCTGCGTCGCCATGGCGGCATCAACGAACAGGCCAAGGTCGCCTTGGGCAACGCCTTGCTGGAAGGCGTGGATCTGGACGAACTGCTGGCCGAACTGCCCCAGGTCATCGAAGCCGACAAGGCCTTTGGCACCCTGATCAACTGACCGGTTGTCTTCTGCACGAGGCGCGCTAGCACCTGCATCACAAATCTGCCAGCCGGTCGTGGCGAAAGTCGAACGGGTACCGCAAGAATCGGTCGAAGCGTTATAGCTGACAGGAGTGATTGCGATGGCCGAGCCGCTGAAGTTCACGGATGCGAACACCATTATCAAGGGCGCTTTCCAACCCATGTTGTGCGCCATGACCGCCCAGGATCAGGCGACCTTCAACGTCGAGGTCTATGCACCCAACGGCACGGCACTGTTGCAGCGACGCATCGCCCGGGTCGATCTGCTCGACAACTCCCTGCTGGAAGCCTTCATCTGCGACAGCCGTGCCCGCATCGAGCGGGCGACCCACGAACGCCTCGACTGGCAAGTGCGCTACACCCGCGCGTCCTGAGTCTGGCAACCGCTGTCGAACAGGCGCCCCAAGAGGCGCCTTTTTCGTGACCGTCAATCGTTGAGTTCGCGCTTCTGCTGGCTGCCCTGCTTGGTGGCGGGCGTCTTGCCGGTCTTTTTCTGGGTGGTTGGATTGGCCGTGGAGGTATCGTCGGCGCTGTCGCGCTTGCCGGTGTTGGAGCTGCCCGGCGCGCCGATGCCATTACCGGTCACACCGGCGTCATTGTTGCTGGCGGCCAGGCTAGGGCCGGCTACCAGAGCCAGGGCGGCGCTTAGGGCAAGTATCAGCGGGGTCTTGCGCATCGTGGTGTCCTCCTGCCGCGAAAGGAAGGGTGTCGCGGGCTGCACCCTGGTGGATTAGGCCAAAGGCCGGGCCAAGCGTTCCCGCCTTCCTATAGACTAATGGCCATCCCGCCGCGCCTCGAAAGGTCCGGCCGTCGTATTCAGGAGTGACCGTGAAGCACCGTTATCTCATCGTCGATCGCACCGCGCTCGATAGCCCTGCGCTGTTCGACTATCTGGCCGAGGCGCCGCAGCACCGGGTCATCGTCTCCGGCGGTACGGCCGAGCAGCTGTTTGCCGCAGATCTCTGGCCGCGCCTGCGCGAGCGCCTGGCGCCCCATGCCGAGCGCTTCTTCTTCGCCGACTCCAGCGGCCCGCTGCTGCAGGCCGAGCTGGAGGGTCGCAAGCCGGGTCTGCTGGATCGCGAGCTGACCCTGGCCTTCAAGCAGGCGGTGACCGCCGATGCCGAAGACGATCGCGTCCTGACGCGCATCCGCAGCGAACTGCTCGATACCGATCATGACTATCAAGCCAATCGCCGCATCTTCCTCAACAGCCTGCTCGGCCAGATGCGCCGTGCCCTGCCTGCCGGTGCGGTAACCGCCGGCAACTGGCAGGACGCCGTCCGCCAGGCCATCGCCGCCGCCCAGCAGGGGTTGGCCAAGGGCTTCGCGCCGGGTCTGGCCGATGCACCCTTCAAGGTCTTCCTCAAGGCCTATCCGCTCGCCGCACGCTATGTCGCCCAGCTCGCCGTGCTGCTGATCACCGCGGGTCGCCAGGACAACGATGTCCTCATCGACCGCTTCGTGGCGCAGGATCCGGCGCTGGTGGCCACCCTGTTCGACGGCCTGCTGACCGAAGACGAGGACCAGCGCCAGGCCTACACCGCGCTCAAGCGCACCCTGGATGCCCTGGGCACCGGCGGCCAGGCGCTGCACTGATGTCCTAGAGGCGTTCCAGCAGCGCTGGCAGGATCAGGCCCGCAGCCCCCAGCAACTGCCAGTCCGCCTGGAAATCCGCCGCCGGCTGCGGGTCGATGCGTATCACCGTCGCCCCCTGCTGGCGCGCCACCACCGGCAGACTGGCGGCTGGCTGCACCAAACCGGACGTGCCTACTACCAGGCAGAGGTCGCAGCGCTCGGCCAGCGCCCAGGCGGTAGCCAGGGCCGCTTCCGGCAAGGACTCGCCGAACCACACCACCCCGGGCCGCGCCAAGCCGCCGCACAGCGGACAGGTCGGCGGCGCCAGCAGCTGCGCCTCTGCGCCCACGGGTGGCGCCGCCGCCAGGGGATTCGCGCAATCGAAGCAGCGTGGTTCATGCAGGCTGCCGTGCAGATGGATGACGTCGCGACTGCCAGCCCGCTCATGCAGGTCGTCGACATTCTGGGTGACCAGCCGCAATCGCCCCTGGCGGTCGGCCCAGTCCGCCAGGGCGCGATGGGCCGGGTTGGGTTCGGCCCTGAGCACCTGGGCACGCCGCCACTCGTACCAACTCCAGACCCGCGCGGGATCCTCCTGAAAGGCCTCCGCGGTGGCCAGTTGCGCCGGATCGAAGCGCGCCCAGAGACCGGTCAGGGCTTCGCGAAAGGTGGCTATGCCACTCTCCGCCGAGACGCCGGCGCCGGTCAGCACCAGCACCTCGTCGGCTTGTCGCAAGCGATCGAGCAGGACCTCGGGGAGCGGCGCGAGTCCGGACCGGCAATCGAAGGGATCGGGCATAAGGGCGCTGGCTCCTGACATCTAAGGCAACACAAGGGGGTCTTGCGGACCGCTAAAAAGGCCGAAAGTGTGACGATACTCGACGGATGGTGAGTCCGCTCATCGTTTTCCCGGGAACCGAGGTTCACCCTTTTTCCCACAGGCCGATAATCCGGGAGTCCGCGTCCGATGTCGCTCCTACCCAACGGTATGTGAATGAAGAAGTCCGTCGTTTCCAAGTATCCGCGCCTGCTGATCGCCGGTGCTCTCGCCCTCGTCACCCTCGTCAGCCTGGCCTGCTGGTGGTGGCTCAAGCCTTCCACCCCGGCTCCGACCGCCACGGCCATGCTCGCCAGTGTGCAGCAGACGCCTGAACACTGGACCCAGGAGCCTCGCGATTTCTCCGTGCTGCTGGCCGATCTGCGCGCCAAGGTCATCAGTGGCGCCGTGATCGGTGACCATACCCTCTACATCGACACCACCCGCGGCGAGCACTACGCGGTGACCGACAATGGCGGTCGCCTGACCGACCGGCTGCTGGCCGACTACGCCACCCAAGCCGAGCCGCTGTTCCCGATCGCCACCTGGAGCGAGTCCGGCCAGCGCCACCCCTGGCTGGATGCCCTGCTGTTCAACCTGCCGGGCTACCTGCTCCTGCTGCTGCTGGCCGTGCCCCTGGCGCTGCGTTTCGCCAGCCCCTTCAAGCTGCACCGCAAGGGCACCGGCATCTCCTTCAAAGATGTGGTCGGCGCCGCCGAAGCCAAGCGCGCCCTGGAAGACGTCACCACCTGCCTGCGCAATCCCGAGGCCTTCGCCGCCCTCGGCGCCCGTCCGCCCAAGGGCGTACTGCTGACCGGCGAGCCCGGCACCGGCAAGACCCAGTTGGCCAAGGCCCTGGCGACCGAGTGCAACGCCCACTTCATTCAGGTGACCGGCAGCGACTTCTCCTCGATGTTCTTTGGTGTCGGCATCCAGAAGGTCAAGTCGCTGTTCCGCACGGCGCGCAAGAAAGCGCCCTGCATCATCTTCATCGACGAGATCGACGGCATCGGTCGCCGCGCCGAGCAGTCGCGCTCCAGCGATGCCGAAGCCAACCGCATCATCAACCAGTTCCTCACCGAACTGGACGGCTTCGACGGCACCAGTGGCGTGCTGGTCCTGGGCGCCACCAACTTCGCCGACTCCCTGGATCCGGCGCTGCGCCGCGAAGGTCGCTTCGACCGTACCATCGCCGTGCCGCTGCCGAGCCTGGAAGACCGTCGCGCCCTGTTCGAACTCTATGCCGGCAAGCTGCCCTGCGAAGGCGAACTGGACCTGGCCGCCCTGTCGCGCGGCACCGTGGGCCTGACCCCGGCGGCCATCGCCTACATCAGCAACCACGCCGCCCTGCTGGCCGCTCGCGAGAATGCCAGCGCCGTGACCATGGCCCACTTCGTCGAGGCCATCGAGACCTGCCGGATCGGCGAGCAACCGGTCGGCGTCACCCCGCTGGGTTCGGCCGAGCGCACCCGCATCGCCGTGCACGAAGCCGGTCATGCCCTGGTCGCTGCCGTGCTCAATGTCGGCCGGGTGGAAAAGGTCACCCTGCTGCCCCGTGGCCAGGCCCTGGGCGTGACCCTGATCACTCCCACCGAAGACAAGCGCCTGCACCTGAAGTCGGAACTCGAAGGCCGTATCCAGATGCTGCTGGCCGGCCGCTGCGCCGAGCAGCTGTACTTCAACGAGGTCTCTTCGGGCGCTGCCCAGGACCTGCAGGAAGCCTCCAAGCTGGCGCTGTCCATGGTCGCCTCCCTGGGCATGGGCCCGAGCGGCTCGCTGCTCAGCCTGCAGGCCCTGCGCGACGCCGGGATCGAGTTCGACGCCGCGCCCAGCATCGCCTCCGCCGATCAGCTGCTGCACAGCCTGGATCATCGCTGCCTGGCGCTGATCACCGAGCTCAAGCCGGCACTGGACGACATCACCGAGCAACTGCTGCGCGACGAGACCATCCCCGGCAGCGCCGTGGCCGAAGCCATCGCCCGCGCCAGTGGCCGGGAAGCCTGCGGCGCTCTCAACCGTGCCCTGGCCCACCTGCCGGAGCGTGCAGGCGACAGCGAACCCAGCATCGCCGCGGCCTTCCAGGGCGACTGATCCCGGCGACCTCTGGTCCTGGCAAAGAAAAGCCCTGGTCTGCCGGGGCTTTTTCATGTCAGGGCCTGTTCAGATCCTTGCCAGCTTCTCAAAGGATGTTGGCGTAGTCCGCCTCGATCCGATCCAGGCTCAGGTGATTGAGGAAGTTGGAAAAGCACATCCAGGCCGCCAGGGCGTTGAGGTCCTGGAATTGCGCCGGCAGGTACTTGGGCGGCACCACCACGCCCTCGTCCACCAGCTGGCGCAGGATGCGCATGTCCTCCAGGGTGGTCTTGCCGCAGAACAGCAGCGGGATCTGCTCCAGCTTGCCCTTGCGCACCGCCAGCTGAATGTAGTTGTAGATCAGGATGAAGCCCTTGAGATAGGACAGGTCCTTGGTGAAGGGCAGCCCGGTCGGCGTCGAGCCGCGGAACACCCGGCTGGCGTTCTGGTAGCCCGACTCCAAGTCGTAGCCCTGCTCCTGGAAGAAGCGGAAGACCTCGAGAAAATCGGCGCCGTCCTCGGCCAGGTGGATGGCGCGGGTGCGATTGGTCAGCTTGCGTAGGCGGGTCGGATAGGAGGCGAAGGCGATCACTTCCATGAGGATCGCCAGGCCCTCCTGGGTCACGGTGGACGACGGCGGACCCTTGGCCAGGAAGGTGCAGATCGGCTGGTTCTGGCCATTGAGGGTGGTACCGACGTGCACCAGGCCCTCGTGGACTTCCAGGGCGCGCACGTCACGCTCGTTGAACAGGGCGTCGGCACGCACCTTGATGTAGTCGGCGCCCGCCGCGGCGTCGGCGACGATACCGTCGGACTCGAACACCCGGATGGTGCCTTCCGTCTCGCCGAAGACCCGATTCAGCCGTTCCTGCAGGATGGGCACGGCGTCCTTGGCGGTCAGGGTCTTGGGCTCGTCCTCCAGGGCACCGCGATGGGCGATGTTGTCCAGGTAGCTGGACATCATCATGCCCAGGTCGGCCAGGGTCGGATCGCCAGCATGAAAGGCGTCCGAGGCGGCGCCATAGAGCTCTTGGGAGATCAGCCCGAAATCCGGGGTGCCACGCGCCTGCAACATGCGAATCACCATGCGGTACTCGCGGCACATGCGCCTCATGATCTGGCCGACCGGATTGAACTGGCCGAGCTGGCGGGTCACCTCCCGCTCGATGCTCTGGAATTCGCCCTTGAGCGCATCGGCATCGAACCCCAGCGGACGTCCGTCGTAGAAGGCGCGATCCACCGCAGGCAGGCGCTTGCCCTTGCCATCCAGGAAACCCTGGCGCACCTCGTCGTCCCACTTCACCGCATCGAGGATGCGGATCGGCGCCTGGGCCGCGACGATGCGGTCGGACAGCTGGCGAATGGTCTGGTGATAGGGATCGAGAAAGGGCTGGCGGGCATTCATGACGGCGACCGGGCGACGGGCAAGACCTCAAGGATGGCCGTTGCCACGTCTTTTGCCTAGGTTTCGCGACGGCAGGCCGGCCGAGCCGCGCTATTTGGCGAACAGCTGGCTCATGTCCTTGAACGCCTTGAACTCCAGGGCGTTGCCGCAGGGGTCGAACAGAAACATGGTGGCCTGCTCGCCCACCTGGCCCTGGAAGCGGATGTAGGGCTCGATGACGAATTGAGTCTCGCGGGCGCGCAGACGGTCGGCCAGGGCTTCCCACTCGTCCCAGCCCAGCACGATGCCGAAGTGCGGCACCGGCACGTTGTGGCCGTCCACGGCGTTGGTGTGAGCTTCGTCCTGGGAAGCGGTCTTGGGATGCTCGTGGATCACCAACTGGTGGCCATAGAAGTCGAAGTCAACCCAGTGGTCGCTGGAGCGGCCTTCGGCGAGGCCGAAGACCTCCCCGTAGAAATGCCGCGCGGCAGCCAGGTCGTAGACGGGAATGGCGAGGTGAAAGGGCGACAGGGCCATACGTGGAATTCCTGATGGAGGATGGATGGCTCATTCTCACCTCAAGTTTTCCTGCGCATGAAGCGCATATTCCTGCCCCCGAGCATCGAAATTTTTGTCGCTCGACGCTGGGCTCGCTACAGTGCCCTATCCAGGCATCGGGCATCCGCCATGCTTCGCGAACTCAAGACCTTTCTCGCCGTCGTCCGCCATGGCAGCTTCGCCGCGGCCGGTCTGCACGTAGGCCTCACGCCTTCGGCGGTGAGCGCCCAGATCCGCAATCTGGAGCAGAACCTGGGCGTGGATCTCTTCGACCGCAACGGACGCAGCGCCCTGCTCAATGCCGCGGGACGCCGCGCCCTGCCCTTGGCCGAGGAAATCCTCGCTACCTACGCCCGCATGGCGGGCGCCGGGGACGAGATCCAGGGCGAGTTGCGCATCGGCGCCATCGCCAGCGTCCAGACCGGCCTGCTGCCCGGCACCCTGGTGCGGCTGCGCCAGCGGGCGCCACGCCTGGAGCCCCGCCTGGTGCCTGGGGTGTCGCTCGCCCTGCTCAGCCAGGTGGACGCCGGCGAGTTGGACCTGGCCATCCTCATCCGCCCGCCCTTCGAGCTGCCCAAGGAGCTGCACGCCACCACCTTGTTGCAGGAACCCTTCGTGCTGATCGTCCCGCCAGGGCTGACAGGTGACGATCCCCGGCTGTTGCTGGAGACCCAACCCTTCATCCGCTACGACCGCCACTCCTTCGGCGGACGCCGGGTCAGCGCCTTTCTGCGCGAGCAGCGCCTGACGGTGCGCCAGGTGCTCGAACTCGACGAGCTCGACGCCATCGTCAAGATGGTGGAGCACGGCCTGGGGGTGGCCCTGGTGCCCTGCGCCGGCCTCTGGCTGGAGCATGCGCGGGTGCGCCGGCTATCGCTCGGCACCCTCACCTTCCATCGCGAACTGCAGGTCATCACTCGCCACGCCGGGCGCGATCTGCCGGCGGTGGCGCTGTTTCGCCAGTGCCTGACCGAGGCCGTGTCAGAACAGCTGCACCAGCAACCAGTAGAGTGAAGCGGACAGCGCCATGGCTACCGGCAGGGTGAGCACCCAGGCCAGCGCCAGATTGCGCACCGTGGCCCACTGCAATCCGGAACCATTGGCGGCCATGGTCCCGGCCACGCCCGAAGAGAGCACATGGGTGGTGGAGACCGGCAGGCCGAAGGCATCCGCCGCGCCTATGGTGCCCATGGCCACCAGCTCGGCCGAGGCACCCTGGGCATAGGTCAGGTGGGTCTTGCCGATGCGCTCGCCAACGGTGATGACGATGCGCCGCCAGCCGACCAGGGTGCCCAGGCCCAGGGCGATGGCCACCGCCACCTTCACCCATAGCGGGATGAAGCGGGTGGCCTGATCGATCTGCCGCTTGAATTCCTTGAGGTCCTCCTGCGCCTTGGGCGCCAGGCCCGGCAGGTGCTCCTTCTCCAGCAGGCGGATGGATTCCGACGCCAGGTACATGGCATTGCGCACGTTGGGCATGCTCTGCGCCGGCACGTTGTTGAGGGCGCCGTACTGACGCACCTCGCGCGCGATGTCGTCGGTGATGGCCGCCAGCGCCGGCAGCACCTCGGGATTGCTCTGCCGCTTGCGCACGAATTCCAGTAGTACGCCGTGGGGATCGGCTGGCGCAGCCTGGGGCGCCGCCTGGCGCAGGCCGCTGGCGGTGACCTCGGCCACAGCGGCAAAGGCCGGGGTGGCGGTGGCCGGCACCGCGCGATTGAGCGCATAGGCGGTCGGCAGGGCGCCGACCAGGATCAGCATGATCAGCCCCATGCCCTTCTGGCCGTCGTTGGAACCATGGGCGAAGGACACCCCGGTGCAGGTCAGGATCAGCAGGCCGCGGATCCAGGGCGGCGGCGGTTCGGCGCTTTTCGGCTCCTGGTAGAGCGTCTGGTCGCGCACGATCCGCTTGAGCAGCACCAGCAGCACGGCCGCGCAGACGAAGCCGATCAGCGGCGAGAACAGCAGCGCATAGCCGACCTTGGCCACCTGGCCCCAGTCCACGCCGCTGCTGCCATCCAGGCCGCCCAGCCAGGCGTGCATCAGGCCGACGCCGATGATGGAGCCGATCAGGGTATGGGACGAGGACGCCGGCAAGCCCAGCCACCAGGTACCGAGATTCCAGATGATGGCGGCGATCAGCAAGGCGAAGATCATGGCGAAGCCCCGGCCCGCGCCCATTTCCACCACCAGGTCCACCGGCAGCAGGGCGATGACGCTGAAGGCCACCGCGCCGCTGGAGAACAGCACCCCGAGGAAATTGCAGAAGCCGGACCAGAGCACCGCCGCATTGGGCGGCAGCGAGTGGGTGTAGATCACCGTGGCCACGGCATTGGCGGTGTCGTGGAAGCCGTTGACGAATTCGAAGCCGAGGGCGATCACCAGCGCCAGCGCCAGCCCCGCGAAAGGCAGCCAGGTGGTGGGCGGCGACTGGGCATCGCTGACGTCGCTGTGGATACCCCCGAGAGTGACCGCCAGACCGGTCAGCAGCAGCACGATGAACAGCACGATCCGCAGCGGACCGGGCTTGCGCGAACTGTGCAGGGGATGGGACAGCGGTGACAGGGAGGCGGCTGGACTGGACGAAGGCATGGGGCGAACTCCGACACGGGATCTGCCTACCCTGCGCCGGCTGCATGACGCTTTTACGTCAGCCCTGAGACCAGACGACGGATGACCGCCGCGTGCCTTTTTCCGTGTCGACCTCGGCCTGCTAGGCTGGGCCTTTGCCCAAGGATCGCACCTATGCCCCCACGCTTGCTGCTCTGTCCTCTTCTGCTGTGGTCCCTTGCCAGCGGTGCCCTGGCCGCCACCGAGCGTGCCCCGCGCAGTTGCGCCCAGGAGCTGGGGCAAAAGCCGGCCCAGGCGCTGGCCACGACCTGTCGGGCGCTCTCCCCCGCGACGCATCCGCCCTGCAACGCCGCCAACAGTTGCGCGCTGATGCAGGACGAAATCGCCCGCAGTTGCGCCCTGTTCGGTGACGACGAGGCTGCCAAGCAGCCCGGTTGCGGTCCGCTACCCAGCAGCGCCGAAGCGGCTGCGGCAGTGGTGGCACGCTACTACCGCGCGCTGGATGCCCGGGACTACGGTACCGCCTGGCAGCAATGGGGAAGCGACGGCCAGCCCGGCAACAGCTACGAGCGCTTCCGCCAGGGCTATGCCCGGACCCGCGGCGTGCAGGTGACCCTCGGTCAGCCCGGTCCGGTCGAGGGCGCGGCGGGCTCGAGCTATGTCAGCGTTCCGGTCACGGTAAGGGCGCGCCTGGTCGACGGCACTCGCCAGACCTTTAGCGGCAGCTATCAGGTGCGCCGGGTCAACGACGTCGATGGCGCCTCGGCCGAACAGCGCCGCTGGCATCTGGACAGTGCGAAGCTACGGCAACAGCGCTAACCGGGGCCGATCTGCCGCAGCTGGGACAGCCGACTGCGCGTACGCGACATGTCGGCGATCTCGCTGTCGGCCAGGGTCTCGTCGAGAGGCGCGGCGCTGACCAGGAACAGCGCCAGCCGGCGGTCGTAGAGCACATCCACCAGGTTGATGAAACGCTGTCGCGCGGCGGGGCTGGCCTCGCGCAGCGGAGGTACCTCGTCGAGCAGCCAGCGGTGCCAGGTTTCGCTCAGGGTCAGGTAGTCGAGGACCGCCGTGGGGCCTTCGCAGAGCTCGGCGAAACTGAACTGCAGCAGCCCATCCGCCGCGCTGATGGCGGGGAGATGGCGATGCCCCACCGCTACCTCCACCCGCGTCTCCGCCATCGGCGGCAGCCCCAGGGCGCGGCGCTGATCAGGGCTACCCGGCCAGAGATAGGCGCCAACGCCGAAGGGATCGGGCTCGACGGAGCTGGCACTGCGGTAGTCCTGGGGGCCGGCCACCGAGAGAATGTCCATACGCGTCTCGATCAACCGGATCGCCGGCAGGAAGCGCTCGTGGTAGAGCGGATTGGGCAGCAGCCCTTCGGGCGGATAGTTGGAGGTGGTGATCAGCACCACGCCGCGGCTGAACAACGCCTTGAACAGCCGGGTAATGAGCATGGCATCGCCGATGTCATGCACATGGAATTCATCGAAGCAGAGCAGTCGGCAACCTTCCAGCAGGTCGTCCAGGCTGGCGGCCAGGGCATCGCCACCCGCTGGCTGACGAAACATGCGCTCGTGCAGGTCGCGAAAGAAGGCATGAAAGTGCACGCGGCGCTTCTCGGCGAATGGTAGAGCGGCGAAGAAGCCGTCCAGCAGGAAGCTCTTGCCACGCCCCACCGGCCCCCAGAGGTAGAGGCTGCGCGGCGCTTGGCGGCGGAACAGCCGCGGGCGCAGCAGCTCGTCGGCCAAGACGGCGAAGCGCTCGATGGCCGCCTGTTGGGCGCTATCAAGGGTGTAGCCACGGGTTCGAGCCAGATCGGCGAAATGCTCCAGCACCTGCTGGGCGGGCGAAGCAACGGTCATGACGGCACGTCAGGAAAGATAGGCCGCTAATGAAGCCGCAGCCAACGCTGCCGGTCAAGACTGGCAGCGTTGGCGTTCAGTCTGCTCAGGCCGCGGCGATGAACAGGCACAGGCAGCAGAACATACCACCGGCCCAGACCATGGAACGGCGGGTGGCATGGTCGCGGATATACAGCCAGGTGTAGGCAATGCGGCTGAGCAGGAAGAGGAAGGCCCAAAAGTTGATGGTGCCCTGGTCGGCGCCACCGGTGACGTGGGCGACGATCACCGCCGCGGCGAACAGCGGATTGATCTCGAAGGCGTTTTGCTGGGCGGCGTTGGCTCGTGCCCGGGCGCCTTCCAGCTTGCCGAGGAAGCCGCGCGGATCACGGTTGTCCTCGGGCGTGAAGCCGCTGCCCTTGAACTTGGCATAGTAGGCCGCGCCATAGGGCAGGAGGTAGACGAGGAAGATGCACCAGTAGGCAAAGGTCATGTCGGCGTCCCTGGAAGTTGAGGGTTCGCCTATCTGACCCGCCGCACCGGGAAAAATCCCTCCGACTCAGGCCAGCGTGCGCCTGTGGGTCCAGCGCGCCATCAAAGCGGTCACCACCGCGCAGAGGGCGAGCACCGCGCACATGGGCACCACGGTGCCGTTGTGCAGCGCGCCCACGCTACTGGAGGCGAGCGCCGCCAGGATGAATTGCAGGCTACCCATCAGCGCCGAGGCACTGCCGGCATTGGCGCCCTGCCCGGCGAGGGCGCAGGCCGAGGCGTTGGGCACGATGCCGCCGAGCAGGGCGATGGCGAAGAACAGCGGGATCATCAGCACCGGCAACGCCTTGGGCTGGAAGGCACCGACCAGCAGCAGGATCAGCCCCGCCGCGGCATAGGCCACCACCGCGCGACGCAGCCAGAAGGCCGGCCCCTGGCGAACCACCAGACGCGCATTGAGCTGGCCGAGCAGGATGAAGCCGGCGGCATTGAGACCGAACACCCAGCCGTAGTGCTCGGGGGCAACACCATAGAGTTCGATCAGCACGAAGGGCGAGCCGGAGATGTAGGCGAACATGCCGGCCATGGCGATGCCACCGGTCAAGGTATGGCCGATGAAGCCGCGATCGCGCAGCAGGCGCAGGTAGTTGCGCAAGGCCCCGCGCAGCGGTGGCCGCGGATGGTGCGTCGGCAGGGATTCAGGCAACCAGAGCGCCACGGCGGTGCCGCAGGCGGCGGCGAACAGCGCGAGGCTGACGAAGATGGCCTGCCAGCCGAAGGTGCTCAGCAGCAGACTGCCGGCGAAGGGCGCGATGATGGGGGCGATACCGGTCACCAGCATGATCTGCGAGAAGGCCCGTGCCGCCGCCACCGGCTCGCAGAGATCGCGCACCACGGCGCGCGCGATCACCATGCCGGCGCAGCCGCCCAGGGCCTGGACGAAGCGCGCGGCGATCAACCAGGGCAGGCTCGGCGCCAGGGCGCAACCCAGCGAGGCCAGGCAGAACAGGCCGATGCCGATCAGCAGCGGCAGCCGTCGGCCGAAGCGATCTGCCAGGGGACCGTAGAACAGCTGGCCGCTGGCGAGGCCGGCGAAATACACCGCCAGACTCAGCTGCACATGCTCGATGTCGGTGGCGAACGACAGTGCCAGCGAAGGAAAGCTGGGCAGGTACATGTCGATGGCGAAAGGAGCGAAGGCCGAGAGGGCCCCGAGAATCAACAGTAAGCGAAAGGTCATGAAAGCCAATCCGGTGGAAGCGGAAATGCCGCGCAGTTACATACAATGATGTTTGTAAAAGTGCCAAGGCGCGCTAAACTGCATGGCAGACCCACTGCCAATCAGATCGCCCATGCGTCGTACGAAAGAAGAAGCCGAACAGACTCGCCAAGCCATTCTCGATGCGGCGGAAGCCCTGTTCCTGAGCAATGGCGTGGCGCGTACCAGCTTGGAAATGATCGCCCGCGAATGCGGCGTCACCCGGGGTGCAGTGTACTGGCATTTCCAGAACAAGGCCCACCTGTTCCACGAAATGCTTAGCCAGATAAGAATCCCAGCCGACGAACTGACCGAGCGTCTGCGCGTCGATGGCGAGGAAGACAGCCTGCAGCGACTCTTCAAGCTCTGTATCGAAGGCATGGAAAAATTCACCAAGCCCGGACGTGAACAGCGGGTCATGACGATCATGCTGCACCGCTGCGAATTCACCGAGGAACTGCGCGAGGCGGAGGAACGCGATCTGCAGTTCCTGCGTCAGTTCATCCGCATCACCGACGCCCTTTTCACCGCCCAGGCGGCCCGGCTGCAGCCGGGCGTGACACCACAACTGGCCAGCCGACTGCTGCACAGCCTGTTTCTTGGCACCCTGTCCGATCTCTTGCGTGACGAACAGACCTTCGCGCCGCTGCTGGCCACCGAGCAGGTGTTCACCACCTTCTTCCGCGCCATCGTGCGCGACTGGGCTCAGTCAGCGACGGTATAACCCGCCTGCTCGATGGCCGCGCGGAAAGGCGCATCCACTTCGGCGCTGTCGATGCGCACTTCGCCCGCCTGCAGGTCCACCTCGACCCGGGCCCGGCTATCGACCTTGAGGACCGCCGCCTCGACCGCGCTCACGCAGTGGGCGCAACTCATTCCGACTACCTTGATGACATGCATGGTCTGCTCCTGTCTGACGAAACCTATCTCTCCTGACGCCAAACGCCAGGACCGGGTTCCAGTGTTGACCTTGACCCGTGGTCAAGGTCAACACTGATGTCAGGAGGTGCCCATGCACGAATTCGAACTCTCCATCAGCGGCATGACCTGCGCAGCCTGCGCCGGGCGGGTCGAGCGCGCCCTGCAGAAGGTGCCGGCGGTCAGCGCGGCCGGGGTCAACCTCGCCAGCGAAAAGGCCCGCGTCAGCGCACCACCCGAGGCGGCCCCGGCCCTGGCCGAAGCCATCACGGCGGCCGGCTACCGGGTAGCCGAGGCCGAGCACGACCTGGCGCTGTCCGGCATGAGTTGCGCCAACTGCGCGGGGCGCATCGAAAAGGCCCTGCGCGCCGTGCCCGGGGTCCTGTCGGCCGAGGTCAATCTCGCCAGCGAGCGTGCCCGTGTGAAAACCCTGGCCGCGGTCGAGACCGGCGCCCTGATCGCCGCGGTGGAAGCCGCAGGCTACGGCGCCCAGGACCGCCTCGCCGAGGATGACCGCCCTGCCCCGGGGCGTGCGGGGCTGCCCTGGGAGCAACTGGAGCTGGCCCTGGCACTGCTGCTGGCCGCCCCGCTGATCCTGCCCATGCTGCTGGCACCTTTCGGCTGGCACCTGATGCCACCGGCCTGGCTGCAATTCCTGCTGGCGACACCGGTACAGTTCCTGGTCGGCGCCCGCTTCTATCGCGGCGCCTGGCATGCCCTGCGCGCCCGCAGCGGCAACATGGATGTGCTGGTCGCCCTGGGCACCAGTGCTGCCTACGGCCTGAGCCTCTACCTCTGGCTGGTCAAGGACAGTCCCCATCTCTATTTCGAGACGGCGGCCATGGTCATCGCCCTGGTCCGCCTGGGCAAATACCTGGAGGCCCGCGCCAAGCGCCGTACCGGTGCCGCCTTGCGCGCCCTGGAGGCACTGCGCCCCGAGCAGGCCCGGCGCCTGAACGCGGACGGCGAGGAAGAAGAAGTCGCGCTGAATCGGCTGCGGCTGGGCGACCGCCTGCAGATTCGCCCGGGCGAACGCATTCCGGCCGACGGTCGCATCCTGCTGGGCGAAAGCCAGGTGGACGAAGCCCTGCTCACCGGCGAGAGCCGCCCGGTCGCCAAAGGCCCCGGTGACGAGGTGGTCGGAGGCGCCATCAATGGCGAGGGCAATCTGCACATCGAGGTCAGCGCGTTGGGCGGCGAGACGGTGCTGGCCGGCATCATCCGCCTGGTGGAAGACGCCCAGGCCAGCAAGGCGCCCATCCAGCAACTGGTGGATCGCATCAGCCGGATCTTCGTCCCGGTAGTGATCGGCCTGGCCTTCCTCACCCTGGCTGGCTGGCTGCTGACCGGACACGCCCTGGAACCCGCCCTGCTCGCCGCCGTCGCCGTACTGGTCATCGCCTGCCCCTGCGCCCTGGGTCTGGCGACGCCAGCCGCGCTCATGGCCGGTACCGGGGTGGCGGCGCGCCACGGCATCCTGATCAAGGACGCCGAAACCCTGGAACGCGCCCAGGGCATCACCACCGTGGTGTTCGACAAGACCGGCACCCTGACCGCCGGCCAGTTGCGCCTGCGCCAGCGGGCCACGGCGCCAGGAATCGAGGAACACGAGCTGCTGAGCCTGACCGGCAGCCTGCAACGGGGCAGCGAACACCCCCTCGCCACGGCGGTGCTGAAGGCCTGCCGCGCGCATGGCCTGGATACGCCACCAGCCAGCGACGTCCGCGCCCTCCCCGGCCGCGGCCTGGGCGGTAGCTGGCAGGGGCGCGCGCTGCTCCTCGGCAATGCCCGGCTGCTGGCCGAACAGGGCCTGGCTGCCGGCCCGCTGGCCGAGGCGGCCCGCGACTGGGAAGACCAGGGCCTCACGCTGTCCTGGCTGCTGGAGACCGGTGCCCCGGCGCGGGTGCTGGGGCTGCTGGCCTTTGGCGACGAGATCCGTCCGGGCGCCACCCAGGCCATCGCCCAGTTGCGCGCGGACGGCATCGACAGCTGGCTGCTGACCGGTGACAACCGCGGCAGCGCCCGCCAGGTGGCCGAGGCGCTGGGCATCGCGCAGTGGGAGGCCGAGGTACTGCCCGCCGACAAGGCCGCGGTGGTCGCCCGCCTGCAAGCGACCCAGGGGGGCGTCGCCATGGTCGGCGACGGCCTCAACGACGCCCCGGCACTGGCCGCTGCCGAGCTGGGCATCGCCATGGGCTCGGGCACCGCGGCCGCCCGCCATGCCGCCGGCATCACCCTGCTGCAGGAGGACCCGCGCCAGGTAGTCGCGGCGCTGGACATCGCCCGGCGTACCCAGCGCAAGATCCGCCAGAATCTGTTCTGGGCCTTCGTCTACAATGTCATCGGCCTGCCCCTGGCGGCCTTCGGCCTGCTCGACCCGGTCTATGCCGGAGCCGCCATGGCCTTTTCCAGCTTCAGTGTCCTGGCCAATGCCCTGCTGCTCGGCCGCTGGCGCCCGTCCGGAGACTCCCCGTCATGAATATCGGTCAGGCCGCCAAGGCCAGCGGGCTTACCGCCAAGATGCTGCGCTACTACGAGCGCATCGGCCTCCTGGCACCCGCCGGGCGCACCGACAGCGGCTATCGCCAGTACGGCGCCGAAGACCTGCGGGTGCTGGCCTTCGTCCGCCGCTCGCGGGAGCTGGGCTTCAGCCTGGAGGAGATCCGCCAGCTGCTCAGTCTCTGGCAGGACCGGCAGCGTGCCAGTGCCGACGTCAAGGCGCTGGCCAAGCGGCACATCGCCGAGCTGGACCAGAAGATCGCCGAGCTGACGCGGCTGCGCAGCACCCTGGGCGAACTGGTTTCCTGCTGCCACGGCGATGCCAGCCCCGACTGCCCGATCCTCGATAGCCTGGGCGGCTGACGCAACCGCTGCCGCCCAGCGGGGTCCATCGGTTATCCCCCCGCTACCGAGGCACCACCATGCAGACCCTGCACCACTACCAGATCCGCTATCGCCTCAATGGCGAGCCACTCAGCCACGAGCTGGAGAGCTTCGAGCCGGTCACCGAGGAGGAAGCGCTGCTGCAATTGCTCATCAAGCACGTCGAGGAACCCCAGGTGGTGGTCGATGCACCCTGGGAGCGTCATGCCCAGCCGAGCATCGCCCGCCGCGCCCAGGAAGCCGGACTGAGCGACATCGAGATCAGCCAGCGGGACTGACGGCCGGCCCAGGCAGGTGGCTTTGCGCTATAATTCCGCGCTTTTGCCCCCCTTCGTTGGAGTGATTCATGACCCTGCCTCGCCTGCGCCTCAAAGCCAATGCCGACCGCCGTCTGCGCGCCGGGCACCTCTGGGTGTACAGCAACGAGGTGGACGTGGTCGCCACGCCGCTCACCGCCTTCGAACCAGGCGACCAGGCCATCCTGGAAACCACCAGCGGCAAGCCGCTGGGCCTGGTGGCGTTGTCGCCCAACAACCTGATCTGCGCCCGCCTGTTCTCCCGCGACACCGGCTACCTGCTGGACAAGTCGCTGCTGGTGCATCGCTTCAAGGTCGCCCTGAGCCTGCGCGAGCGGCTGTTCGGCAGCCACTGCTATCGCCTGGTCTATGGCGATTCGGATTTCCTGCCTGGCCTGGTGGTGGATCGCTTCAACGATATCCTGGTGGTGCAGATCGCCTCGGCGACCATGGAGCGCCAGCGCGACGCCATCCTCGCCGCCCTGCTGCAGGTATTCAAACCCCAGGGCGTGCTGTGGAAGAACGATGGCAGCGCCCGTGTGGCCGAGGGCCTTTCCAGCTATGTGGAAGTGGCCTACGGCGAGGTCCCCGACTGGGTGGGGCTGGAAGAGAACGGCGTGCGCTTCGAGGCCCCGGTGCGTGAAGGCCAGAAGACCGGCTGGTTCTATGACCACCGCCTGAATCGTGCGCGCCTGGCGCCCTATGTCGAAGGCAAGCGGGTGCTCGACCTGTTCAGCTACATCGGCGGCTGGGGCGTGCAGGCCGCGGCCTTCGGTGCCAGCGAAGTCATGTGCGTGGACGCCTCGGGCTTCGCCCTCGACGGCGTGGAGCGCAATGCCACTCTCAACGGCCTGGCGGAAAAGCTGGTGTGCGTCGAGGGCGATGTCTTCGAGGCGCTCAAGGAACTCAAGGCCGGTGAAGAAAAATTCGATGTCATCGTTGCCGACCCGCCGGCCTTCATCAAGAAGCGCAAGGACCTGAAGAACGGCGAGGCCGCCTACCGTCGCCTCAACGAGCAGGCCATGCGTCTGCTGAACAAGGACGGCATCCTGGTCAGTGCCTCCTGCTCCATGCACCTCCCCGAAGACGACCTGCAGAACATCCTGCTCGGCAGCGCCCGCCATCTGGATCGCAATCTGCAGATCCTCGAACGCGGCGCCCAGGGCCCGGATCATCCGGTACACCCGGCCATTCCGGAAACCCGCTACATCAAGAGCCTCACCTGCCGTCTGCTGCCCAGCTAAGACGCCAGGCCAAGAAAAAGCCGGACCAGGTCCGGCTTTTTTGTGCGTGTTCAAACCTCAGCTGAGCGCGCGGATCAACTCGTCCTTCTTCATCCGCGAACGACCCCGCACATTCTGCTCGGCTGCCTTCTTCACCAGTTCGTCGCGGGTCAGGTCACTGAGCGAGGTACTACCACTGCGCGAGCGACGCGCCGCTGCACGTCCGCTGTTGGGCGACTGGCCTTGTTTGGTGGCCACCGCCCGCCGGGCGGAATCCTTGCGATCCGCGCTTTTGGCGGTGCCGCTCTTGGCCTTGCCGGAACCTGCCTTTTCACCACCGCCGGACTGCTTGTTCACCGTCGCCCAGGCCCGCGCTTCGGCTTCATCCTTGGAGACGCCCTTTTTCTCGTAGCTCTCCTCGATGTGCTCGGCCTTGCGCTCCTGTTTGTCGCTGTACTTGGACTTGTCGCCGCGAGGCATGGCAATCTCCCGATTAGTCTTCAGCCTTGATGGTGGCTACTTCACCGGCTTTCACCCGCACGTGACGACCCGCCACATCGGTGAATTCATAAAAGCCGTCAGCCGTCTTGGTAGTGGGACGATCCTCGGTGATGTACTGGGTGCCATCCTGCAGGGTCACCACTGTTTCGGTGGAGCAGGCCGCCAGCCCCATGAGGGTCAGGGCCAGCACGCCACCGCTTGCCAGGCGACTCATGGCGCTTCCGGCGAGACACGATGAATGGAGACATCATGCAGGGCCACCAGCGCCTGACCGGACTCGATGTCGGCCAACTGGAAACGCTCATCGTTGATGGCATCCAGGTGCCGGCAGGCCAGATCGCGGACCACGTCGGTGATGGGTACATCCAGATTGCTGATACGGTCGGTATAGCTTTCGCCCAGCAACTTGTAGTGAATTTCGTAATGGCTATCGGTGTCGTCACGCATGAGGGGTCTCCGCGAAAAGGCTGCCCGACTCGGGTTATTGTTATAGAACTCGACCAACCAAACCGGTTCTTTTCCGCTCGTCCGACGCCGCCGAACGGTCGCCTGTCAAGTTCCTTTTCAGCGGCTTTACCTCAGTGCGCGGCCCGCATTTGCTGGAGCAGCGCGCTGCACTGGGCACCCTGCTCATTGCTGGGCGCCACCAGCGCCAGCAGACCGGCGGCAGGCGCGGCGAAGGTCGCCAGCAGCGCCGCCACGGCACCCCGGGCGGCCAGAGGCAGCGCCTTCACGCCAGGCGAAGGATTCTTCAGGGTACCGCGCACATAGAGCGGCGAGCGCAGGGAAAAGATGCGCAAGCCCTTGCTGTGGGGATCGACGGTGAGATCCAGTCGTTCGCTCGCCAGGTTGATGGTGCCGGTGATGTTGATCAGGGCGTTCTCGGTGTCGAGCACGAACACCTGGGGCTGCACCAGGCCCTTCTTGAAGTCGAGATCGGCAACCGCGCAATTGATCTCCACTTCGTCATCGCCGAACAGCCGATCGACCAGGTAGTTGCCGACGTTGAGGCCGGCCAGCTCCATCAGGCTGCGGCTGATGCGGCCATCGTTCATCAGCAGCTTGAGCTCACCATCGCTGGTGCCCAGCAGGGCCGCCACCGAGTTGCCGGTGCCGCTCAGGGTGGCGTCGCCATTGAGCTCACCCATGCTGCGCTTCATCGTCTCCACAGTAGGGAACAGCTGATTCAACTTGACCCGTCGTACATGCAGGTCGACACGCCCCCGCAGTGGGGTCTTGTCGCCCTCCAGACGTACCGTGGTGTTCAGGTCGCCCCCTGCCACGCCAAAGCGCAGGGGATCGAGCAACAGCACCCCATCGGTCAGGCGTACATGGGTGTTGAGGTCGGTGATCGGCAACTGCGCGTTCTGCACGATGCGCTTACCGGTGAAGCGCACGTCGGCATCCATGGCGCGCCACCGATCGGTGCGAAACTCGGACACGGGCAGCGCCTTGGTCGTCGGCTGCTGGCTGGTTTCACCCTTGGCGGCCTGCTGCTCCTTGGTATCGGCGCCAATCAGTGGTGCCAGGTCTTCGAACAGCAACTGATCGGAGCGCAGCGTCCCGCTGAGCTTGGGTCGTGGCTTACCACCGGTGAACAGCACCTCGCCATGCAGATCGCTCTTGCCTACCCGGCCGTTGAAGTCTTCGTAGCTGAAGCGGGCGCCAGCCGGATCGTTGAGCTTGACGGTGAGATGACCGTCGGTGGCATAGGGTGCCGTTTCCGGCAGGGTGACGCCCGTCAGCGGATAGAGCTGCGCCAGACTCTTGCCTTCCAGCACCAGATGCAGATCAAGGGCGCCCAGGCGTCGCGGATCGGTCAGGGTCCCGAACACCTGCACCCGGGTCTCACCCGCCCGGGCATCGAGCTGGATGGGAAACGGCGTGTCGGCATCCTGCAAGGCCAGCAGACCACCGATCTGGCCACGGCCATTGACCGGCACCTGCTTGTAGCTGCCTTCCACCGCCAGGGCGAACTGGAAGGCCTGGGTCTGCTTGACGTTGGACCGCTGGCGCGAGGTGCCCTGCTTGCCGACCAGGTCGGCATAGGCGATGGGAGCATCGAGGGAGGTGATGCGCGCCTTTAGCCGGGTGGCGGTCTGGGCATCGTCGAAGCCCACCTTGCCAGCATCGAAGCCGATGGTGCCGATGTCCACCGTCCAGGCCGAAGGCTCGGCCTTGGGATCCTTTTCAGCGGTCTCGAAGGTCCAGCTGTTGCGCCCATCCGCCAGCCGCTGAGCATTGACCACCGGCCCGGTGAGGTCGATGCGCGGGATATAGATCTGCTTGGCCAGCAGCGCCAGCGGCGAGATCCGCAACTGCACCCGGTCGAGATGAACGAAGGTCTTTTCCTTGGCCCAGTCCGGATTGCCCAGGGTCAGATCTTCGGCGGCGATGTGCGGCCAAGGGATCCAGGCACGCCAGCCGCCCTGGTCCGGCTCGCGGTGCCAGACCACGCCCAGGTTACCCTCGATGGCGAACGGTCGGTGCAAAGCGCTCGATACCTGCTCATTGATGGTTGGCTTGAGCCGATTCCAGTCGAAGGTGGCGAGGACCACCACCAGCAGGACGAGCAGCAGCAGGATGATTCCCAGCAGCCAGGCGAGGATCTTGCGTGGGCGCGTCATGGCCGCCTCCTTGGATTTCCGTTCCCTCTTGGGTCTGCTCAGCGCAGCGGGGTTCCCTGGATAGACGTCATGCCTTGCGCTGGCGCAGGGCGAGCAGCGCTACCGCCACCCCGATCAGGGTCAGCAGCAGCAGACTGCCGCGCAGTCCCACCTGCCCCGCCACGGCCCCGATCAGCGGCGGGCCGAGCAGGAAGCCCAGATAGCCGGCGGTGGCGGTCATGGCGATACCGGCGGCCGGGGTCTCGGCCACCTGGCCTGCGGCACTGAAGGCTGCGGGCACCACGTTGGACAGACCCAGTCCCACCAGGGCGAAGCCGAGGATGGCGCTCCAGGGCGCCGGCAGGATCACCGCCAGTGCCAGGCCAAGAGTGGCAAGGAGGGCCCCGCCAAAGATCACCTGGGGCCCGCCGAAGCGGTGGCGAATGCCATCGCCAAACAGACGGCCCACCAGCATGGTCAGCGAAAAGGCGGCGTAGCCGAGGGTGGCGACCACCGGCGTCGCCCCACCCACCTGACCCAGGTAGACAGCGCTCCAGTCGGTCATGGCGCCTTCGAGCATCAGGCAGCCCAGGGCGATCAACCCCAGCGCCAGCACCCGTCGATCCGGCAGCCGCAGGGCATGGCTCACCGGACTGCGGTCACCTTGGTCCAGCGCCAGGGCGGCCGGCAACGCCAGCACCAGCGCCACCAGCGCCGCGGCCAGCAGCACCAGCAATGCCGAGGCGCCCAGGTGCAGCACCAGCGCCCCGAGGCCGGCACCGAGGAAGCCGCCCAGGCTGAAGGCGGCGTGGAAAGACGACATCAGCGGCCTGTCCCAACGGCTTTCGACATCACTGGCATGGGCGTTCATGGCCACGTCGATCAGGCCATTGCAGGCGCCGAGCAGCAGCGCGCAGAGGAGCAGCCAGGCCAGTGACGGCGCCACTCCGGGCCAGATCAGCACCAATACGAAGGCCAGGATACTCAAGCGGGTGAGGCGTCCGGTGCCGCCGAGCCGCGGCACCAGCACCCCGGCGAAGGGCATGGTGAGCATGGCGCCCAGGGCGACGGCCAGCAGCACCAGGCTCAACTGACCGTCCCCCAGTGCCAGATTGCGCTTGAGCTCGGGAATGGCCGCCGCCCAGCCGCCAATCCCGCAACCATTGGCGAGAAAGACGGTAAAGGTGGCGCGGCGCTGGCGACGCAAGACGGCAGTGGTCATGGGGATCCTAGGGCGAGAGGCTAACGGTCACTGGCGAGCGAATGCAGCTGCAGACCGGCGTCGCGATAGGGCTGGAGGCGCCCCTCGCTCAGACCCGGCTCCAGCACCAGGTGGTTCACCTGATCGAGCTTCAGCACATGATAGAAGGCCACGCTGTCGAGCTTCTCGGCAGTCACCGCGACGGCGACCTGGCTGCTCTGCTCGGCCACGGCTGCCTTGAATTCGGCTTCCTCCAGATCGAAGCCGGTCACCCCGGTTTCCACTGCCAGGGCGCAGGCGCCAAGGAAAGCCAGGTCCGCACGGACACCGCGCAGATCGCGCATCGCGCGTGCACCCAGGCAGGCGCCCGACTCCGGAGCGGCCAGCCCGCCGATCATCAGCACCCGGATACCCTGGCGCTGCAGCAGCGCCGCCGCGATTACTGGCGCATTGGTCGCCACGGTCAACTGCTGATCGCCCGGTAGCGCCTGGGCGATGGCCAGGTTGGTCGAGCCGGCGTCCAGCAGCAGCAATTGGCCCGGCTGCACCAGCCGGGCCGCCGCCCGCCCCAGGGACTGCTTGGCGGTTTCGTCCTGGCCGATACGGGTCGGCAGCGGCTCCGGCGCCGTCAACAGCGACAGCGCCCCTCCGTATACCCGTCGGCACAGGCCCTGACGGGCCAGCTCGCGCAGGTCACGGCGCACGCTGTCTTCGGAAATGCCCCAGGTCGCGGCCAGCTCGGCGGACAGGACCCGTCCCTGCTCACGCAACAGGGCCAGGATCGCGGCCTGGCGTTCTTCGGGAAGATGGATGGCTGCACTCATACCGATACTCCAAGAGGATCAGCAGATCATGCACAATCAAATACAAACGTGCAACATCATGCGTTAGGTGACACGCTTTTCCGAGCATCCAGCCAGCGACCGCCAAAGACATTGATCAGCAGGCCCAGCATGACCGCCAGCCCACCCAGTTGTTGCTGAGTGGTCATCTGCTCGCCCAGCACGACGGCCGCTGACGTCAGGCCAACCACCGGCACCAGCAGCGAAAAGGGCGCCACCTGACCGGCCGGATAGCGCGACAGCAGCCGACTCCAGATGCCGTAGCCAACCAGGGTGGCGATAAAGGCCAGGTAGACGATGGCGAAGACCGACCCGCCCGACAGCGACGTCAGTGCAGTGAAGATCTGCTCCGGGCCTTCCAGCAGCAGCGACAGGGCCAGGAAGGGCAGCGGCGGAATCAGGCTACCCCAGACCACCAGACCGAGCATGTCCACCTTGCCGATCTTCTTGGTGACGATATTGCCCAGGCCCCACATGGCTGCGGCCGCCAGGGTGAGCAGGAAACCAGCCAGGGTCATGGTGACGCCATGCTCGGTACCGATCAGCAAGAGCCCCAGGGCCGCCACCGCCAGCCCTACCAGGCTGGCACGTCTTACCTTTTCCCCAAGCAACGTGGCGGCGAACGCCAGGGTAAAGAAGGCCTGCGCCTGCAGCACCAGCGAGGCCAGGCCGGCCGGCATGCCCACGTACATGGCCGAGAACAGGAATGCGAACTGCCCCAGGGAGATGGTCAGCCCGTAGGCCAGCAGCAGCCGCCAAGACACCTGGGGTCGCCGCACGAACAGAATCGCTGGAAAGGCCGCCAGGCAGAAGCGCAAGGTGCCCAGCAACATGGGCGGCACCCCATGCAGCCCGAGCTTGATGACGACGAAGTTCACCCCCCAGGCCAGGATGACGACCAGTGCCAGCAACAGATCCCGGGGTGCCATCGACAACTCCTTGAACGCGTTCAGATAGATAGGCGGCTACCCTACTCCTTTGTGTCCGCGCTGCGGCGTCACAGTTGCCCACAAAATCGGCCAGTCACTCTCTGCAAAAGAAAAACCGCAGCCTGGGCTGCGGTTAGTCGGGATCAGGCACTGCGCTTGTCGCGCAGGGGGTCGTGGCCCCAGTTCATCAGCGACTTGCGCCAGCGCGAATCCTCGATATCGCCCTCCGGCCGCTGCTTGAGATGGCGATGGACATAGCCGATGACCTTGCGCATGGCCTGGTAGTCATCGTCTTCCAGCTCGGCCTGGCGCTTGCCCTTGAGCTCCAGGATACGCTCGCCCATGGCGTGGCCGACCGCCTTGCCGTCGTTGGCTGCGGTGACCTTCTTGCCGCCCTTGGTCATGCCGACGCCCTTGCTGGTGTCACCGCTGAGCCATTTGCGCAGCTGGCTCGGGGTCATGTTGACCACCTGTTTGAATTCACTGCGTACTTCTTTCCGGTCGTCGTCGGAAGCTTTCTTGGTGCTCATTTTTCACCTGCCTTTTGCAACGCTTTCACCAGTTCGTCTTTCTTCATGCGCGACCGGCCCCGCACCTCGCGGCGCGCGGCACGCTTCATCAGCTCGTCCCTGGTCAGACCGGCCAGGCCCGATTCGCGCGCGGTCGCCGTCTTGCGTGCCACATCGGCAGGCTGCTTGGAATGCTGCTTACCGCGTCGCGTATCGCGACGCTTCTTCGCGGTGGTGCGCTGGTACTCTTCCTTGCTCAGGGAATCCCGTGCCTTTTCCGGCAGATAGCGTTCACCGGTCGCTTCGGACTTCTTGCCGGAGCGGGTGCCCCACTTCTCGTCGGTCCACTGCTGCAGATGGTTGTCCTTGCCTTTGCCGCCCTGGTATTCACCACCGCGCTTCTGGTACTCCTGGGCCGCCAGCTGCGCCTTGCGCGCCGACCACTGACCGGGCTTGCCGCCTTTGTCGCCCGCGGTAATTTCTTGCTTCACCTTTTCCCAGAGTTCGGGGTCGCTCTTCTTGGCCGTGGCACTCATGGCTCACCTCAAGTTGGAGACATTGCAGTCGTTGACTCTAGGATGACTGTCCAACCGAAACGGGGGTTCGCGCCAGGCGACGAACGCTCCTGTCCCCCGCCTTAGTCTTCAGAGAACGCCATGTCCCTTGCCGCCCTGCTCCGCCGCCGCTGGATCCCGCTGCTCTTCGTCATCCTGCTGGTAGGTGTAGGTGTCCCCTATGGCTGCTCGGAACTAGCCTATCGCGAACGTCAGTGGGTGTTCAGCATCGAGCCCGGCAATGCCAGCTGGTTCACTGGCGTGCCGGAAGGCGTCCGCCAGTTCAACCTTCCCGTCCCGGGTGGCCTGACCGGCACCGACTACCTCCACGCCTGGTGGTGGCCCGCCCGCCGTCCGGACGCCCCCACCCTGCTCTATCTGCACGGTACCCGCTGGAACCTCACGGCGCAGGTCCGGCGCATCGCCACCCTGCGACAACTCGGCTATTCGGTGCTGGCCATCGACTATCGCGGCTTCGGCGAAAGCCCTGGCGACGTCCCGTCGGAGCGCAGCGTCTACCAAGATGCCCGCATCGCCTGGAAGCACCTGCAGAGCCTGCAGCCCGATCCCCGCAAGAGATACATCTATGGCCATTCACTGGGTGGTGCGGTGGCGGTGGACCTTGCCTGGCGCATCGCCCGCGACGGAGATCCGGCAGGCGACTATCCCGCCGCGGCCGGGCTGATCATCGAATCCACCTTCACAACCCTGGCCGACGCCGCCTCGGCAGTGGTCGACACCCGCTTTCCCCTGCGCTGGCTGATGTCGGAGAAATTCGATTCCCTGGACAAGATCCCGGAAATCCATATCCCGGTGCTCATCGTCCACGGCGGCGACGACCGCTATGTGCCGCCCCGCTTCAGCGAGGCGCTTTATGCAGCCGCGCAACCGCCCAAGCGGCTGCTGTTGATCCCGGGCGGCACTCACTCCAACAGCATGGTGATCGGCACGCGCGACTATGCCGCCGCCTTGCGCGAACTGTTCGGTGGCGCGCACCTGAGCGAAGCGGAAAAGCGAGAATCATCGACAGGAGGCTAGACACTTTCGCAAAGCCATCGACGGCGCTGATAGTCACTATCTCGCCAGTCTATTTTTTTCGGGCGGCCCTGCTCGGGATACTGAACTCACTCCAGACCAGTCTCCCCAGAGGACACCACCATGAACCTGCGTATCGCCTTCGGTTTTGCCCTGACCGCTCTTGCCCTCAACACCTTCGCCCAGGACTTCGTCTCTGCTCCGAGCGCTGCGACCCAGATCGCCGAGGAATCCAGCCAACGCCCGCTGGGCCAGCTGATCAAGCAACAGCAGCAGCGCCTGCAGGAACACACCCTCGCCGAGGAATCCAGCCTGCGTCCCCTGGGCCAGATCATCAAGCAGCAGCAACGGCAGCTGCAGGAACACCGGGTCGCCGAAGAATCCAGCCTGCGCCCACTGGGTCAGGTCATCGAAGACCAGCAACAGCGCCTGGATAGCGATGAAGTGGCTGAAAATGGGTCGGCCCAGACCCTCGACCGCCTGATCAAGGCCGGCCAGACCCGCCAGGCCTAAGCCTTATCCGCGCCTTCCTGCCCGGCCTTGCGCCGGGCTCGCTCAATGAATCTTTTCGCTGCCCGGCCCGATGCTGGCGGGTGCGTCCACGCTCAGCTCCTGAGGCACCTCGTCGATCCGCGGGTCCAGTGCCGCCGCCATCGGACTCACCGAATCGGGCATGGCCACGTGATGCAACGGCGCCGCGTCCAGCCGGTGCTCGCCACTCACGAAGCGCGGTTGCACGAAGAAGATCAGGATCAGCGCATAGGCCGAGGTCAGCACATAGAACATGCCCGGGCCAAAGTGCTCCATGGCGGCGCCGGCCAGCAGAGGACCAATGCACGCACCCACGCCATAGGTGGTCAGCAGCATCGCCGACAACTCCACCCGCCGCTCGGGCTCGACATGGTCATTGGCAAAGGCCGTGGCCAGCGGATAGAGGGTGAACAGCAGCATCCCCGAGACGAATCCCGCGGCCAGCAGCCAGGGATAGGGCAAGGTGATCAGGCCCCACAGCGGCACCGCCGCGAGGCACAGCAATACCGCATTGGCGCGGATCAGCTTGCAGCGATCGAGACGATCCGACAGCCAACCCAGCGGCCACTGGGCGCAGAAACCCGCCACGATGCACAACCCGACATAGAAGCTCGACTGCGCCGTGTCCAGCCCGCTACGGCTGGCGAATACCGGTGCCAGGCCATAGAAGCCGCCCACCAGCAGTCCCGCGGTAAAGATGGTCACCAGCGACTGAGGTACACGCTGCCAGAAGAAGCGGATCTCCAGGGGCGCCGCCACCAGCTTGGCCGGGTGTACCCGCCGCGTCATCGCCAGGGGAATCAGGCAAGAGGCAAAGCAGATCGCGACCAGCAACAGCGGCTTGTAATCCAGTTGCGGATGCCAGGCCAGCAGCGCCTGGCCGATCACCAGACCCAGGTCCACCGCAACCATGTAGCCCGCGAACACCTTGCCGCGCTGATGATTCTCCGCCTGCTCGTTGAGCCAGCTCTCGATCACCATGTACTGGTTCATCATCACTATGCCCATGACGAATCTCAGCGCGATCCAGACGTTCAGGTCGTCGACCAAAGCATGGATGAGGACGGTGACCGTGGCGGCACCGGCACAGGCCACATAGGAGCGGATATGGCCGACTCCGGCGATGAGCCGGTGGCCGAACTTGCCCCCGCACACCAGCCCGAAGTAATAGGCCGCCATCAGGGCGCCGGTCCAGAGGTCGCCAGCCCCCTGCTGAGTGAGTCTCAGGCCAATATAGGTGGTGAACAGACCGGAGCCGGCCAACATCAACAGGGTGGCGAAATAGAGCGCAGGAAAGGTAACTAGAGGGCTGAACATCAGGGATCACATGAAAGGAAGCGAAAAGCCAGAACGGACCAGCACGCGCTGATCGTCGAGACCAAGAAAGGAAAGGGTTTGAAAGAAGCGCCGGATCTTACTCCGGCTCTTGGCGCCTGCTGGTATCGGTACGCTGGCGCTGCCGCCACTGATCCAGATAGACCACCTGGCCATGCTCGGGCTTGGCCTGATAGACGGGAGCCGAAGCCACCACTGAGTCCGACGACGGCCGTTCGACCTCGGGTACCACGAAGGAGGCGAACTCGACCTTGGCCAGCGTCTTGCCAAACAGCGCAAGAGAGGCGTTCAGCCGCTCTTCACCCGTCACGGTGAACTCGAAGGCGAATAGCCGCGCCAGGCGCTTGCGCCCCTTGGCATCGGCCATCCAGCGAAAACGTGAAAAAGCCACAGCGCCATCGAGCAGGATGACCTTGCGGCGGCGGCACTCCTGCTCCGCCAACCTCAGAGCCTGTTCGCGAATGCCATGGGCATGCCAGAACCACAGACCAATGCCGACTGCGCCCAGTAACAGGCAGAGATTACCTAGCGTCAGCATCTTCGCTCCTCATCGAAGGGTACCGCCGTCACTGACGCCGCACAGCGTCACCGGATGCCGTCTCGTTCAACAGGCGAATGTTCTCACGCTCGCCTTTGTACAACGCCAGAGGGGCGATTTCCTTACCTAACAAAGGCGCCTGCTGTTGGTGCCATATGTAGTAGAAAACGTTCAGTACCGCCAATAGCAGAAACAACCAACGCATCATTCGTTCTCGAGCGGACACGCCAATGCCAATCCAGCAAACACCATATCGGGCACGATTCGCGCACCCGGAACGACATGTTTGACCAGTTCTGCGTCACCCCCGGTCAGAAACACTTCGCAACCTTCGGCGAACATATCCTGAGCCAGTTCGTACTGAGTACGGACGAAACCCTTGAGCATGTATAGACACCCACGCTCCACGGCCTCGATGGTCGTACGTCCCGGCGCCTCGTAGCGTTCACCACTGGCCCAATGTGGATCGTAGCGGATACGACGGGTATGGGTCTGCAGTTCCCGACGCATCAACGGAATACCCGGACAGATGAACCCACCCTGATGCTCGCCCTGGGCGTCGACCAGATCGGCGGTGACCGCAGTACCCAGGTCAAGCACTACACAAGCCTTGCCTTCTGCCAACTGCACCGCTGCCAGGATCACCAGCCAACGGTCCATGCCCAGGCGCTGGTGGTCCCGATATCCATTGCGCACGCCGTTCCAGATCTCTACTGGCAAGGCCTGGTGGCAGACGATACCGAAGGTCGCCGTGAGAAGCTCCTTGAGCTGCTGGGTCTCTTCGTCACTGCGCACGCTGACCAGGCGACAGGCCGTCAGGGCGGGTGTGTCCGGTTGGGACAACGCGGTGATCAGGGCTTCGTCGCTGTCGACGATGCCGGTAGCGACCACGTCGCCACCCTTGGCCAAGAGCCGCCACTTGATCAGGCTGTTACCACAATCGAGTTCAAGAATCATGATCTAGGCTCAGGCTCAATTCGCCACCGCTGAAAGCCTGCGTCTGCCCGTCTACGCGCATGAGGATAGCCCCATCTTCGGCAACTCCTTCCACTGTGCCCTGGATACAGCGAACCCCCGAAGACAGGGTTACCGCTCGACCTTGCCAGCCATGATAACGCTCCCACTCGTCCCGCAGGGCGGTGAATCCCGACTGGCGATGAATACGCCACAGGTTGTCTATCTCCTGGAGCAGGAGGCTGGCGACCTCGTTGCGATCCTGCAGGCCACCCAGCGCCTCGGCCATGGAGATCCACGGCTGATCGATGTTCTCGGCCAGGCGCATGTTGACGTTGATGCCAATTCCGATGATTGCCTGACAGACGTCCTGCGGATCACCCGACAGCTCGATCAGAATGCCAGCCAGCTTGCGACCACGAACCAGGACGTCATTGGGCCACTTCAGCCAGGCATCTTCGACACCCAGCCGTTGCAGGGTACGGATCACGGCCAGGCCCATGGTCAGGCTCAGTGCCTGCAGCTTCTGGATGCCACCCTGGCTGGACACCACGGCGGTGAGATAGAGATTCTTGCCATAGGGGCTGACCCAGGCACGACCTCGACGTCCGCGCCCGGCCTGCTGATGCTCGGCCAGCAAGACGAAGGGTGGTTGCTCGTGCTGGTGCAGCCGGCGTTGCGCCTCGGCATTGGTGGAATCTATCGAAGCCAGGACGGTGACTGGCCACCCACCCTGCCGAGCGATGCGCTCGGCATCGAGCAGGAACAGGGGCTCCTCCAGGCGGTAACCCCGCCCCGGAACCTTGAACACCTCGACGCCAAAGTCTTCTTCAAGCGTCTTCAGCCGCTTCCAGATGGCACTCCTGGAGACGCCCAAGGCCTCACCAAGCTCGACGCCGGAATGAAATTTTCCATCACTCAGCAGGTTCAGCAACGGCATGCCCGAACTCCGTTCGACTTTCTT